>NZ_CAXBBR010000006.1:0-252500 GCF_963974175.1 uncultured Flavobacterium sp. | reverse complement strand
ATGATTTCAACATGTGACAACTGGATTATCAACCTTCCTTTTTACACGATATAAAGCATCCGCCTAAATGCCCTTATACTCAAAGACATCTAATCGTCCTTTTTTAAGTTGTGTTTTTCACTTCTAACTTAAAACCACGTACCTCTAACCTTCTTTAGTTTGCGTTAGGGATAGTAGTGAAAAGCCCACAGTCGCGTCTTTTGGGACGAGACGAGGACTTGCAGCGGATAGCCTGACCCATTATAAAAAAAGAGGCTACTCCTTATATAAGGTATAGCCTCTTTTTTTTTAATGGGAAACGCCCGAATAATCTGTTAGTCGAAACGAATTGCTTTAACCGGTGAAATTTTGGTTATTATATAAGATGGAATTAGCAATACCAAAAAACAAACACTTATCGTAAGTCCGTTTAATAATAAAATATACCCCCAATTAAGATATACCGGCGCTTGATCGACATAGTAATTTTCAGGATTCAGTTTGACTATTCCGAAATATTTCTGAATTAGCAAAATCGCTATACCAATTAGATTCCCCCAGAATAATCCTCGAAGAATTAAATAGGACGCATTGTACAGAAATATTTTACGGATACTCCAATTGTTAGCCCCAAGCGCTTTTAATATTCCAATCATCTGTGTTCGCTCCAAAATAAGTACCAATAACGCCACCACCATGTTTATTGTGGCAACTAATATCATAACTATTAATATGACAATGATATTGAAATCAAACAACTGAAGCCACTCAAATATATAACTATACTTTTCGATGATAGTTTTCGTGTCAAGCGTAGATCCCGTTTGCTGATACACTTCTTCACCTACCGATTTTATGTTATCAAAATCATCTACAAACACTTCGAATGCTCCTACCTGATCCGCTTTCCACTTATTAATGCGTTGCATATGGCGTATATCCCCTAATACATAGGTCGCATCGAATTCCTGAAAACCAGAATTAAAAATTCCGACAATTTTAAATCTCCTGATATTAGGTAGTTTATTCTGACCTTCTTTCATGAAAAAGGTATTAAACGCATCTCCTACTTTAAGTTTTAACCTATTAGCGAGGAATTGCGATAGTACCACATCTTCATTTAACTTTTTAGAAAAATCAGGCAGTTTTCCTTCAACAAGATACTCCTTTATATTATCCCACTTGTAATCACCTCCTACTCCTTTAAAGACGATTCCTTCAAAAGCATTTTCGGTTCGAATAATACCGGCTTTACTGGCGATAGCTTGAATATGATTTATCCCTTCTACAGTATTAAATTTGGGATAAAAATTTTGTTTTTTCGAAATGGGAACTAAGGTGACTTCGGATTGATTGCTATCATAATTAGAAATACTAATATGCCCATTGAAAGCGGAAATTTTTTCCCTGATTTTTTGTTGTAGACCAATTCCTGTCGCCACTGACACAATCATCATCACCATGCCGATGGCAATGGCCGAAATTGCAATTTTTATAATAGGTGCAGATATACTACTTTTATAATCTTTAGCAGTTATAAGTCTTTTAGCTATAAAGTATTCTAAATTCAATTTGATTAAGTATCTGATTTGGATCCAAAAATACAGCTAAAACACGAATAACGCTAATTGCCACTAATTTTATTCTAATCTACTATATGATTTCAATTTTCAAAAATATTCCATTAGCCATTATTCTAACAGTAATTTTACTTTCTTGCTCCAGCTCAATCAACAGAACAAAAGTATTACAACAGGACAAACCGAAAGATAGTGTCGCAGTCTCCTCTATCTACTCCAAAGAAGCAACATTACCAGATAAAGTTATCGAAATACATTCGATTAAAACCGGTGCTGATAATCCTGAAAAATATCTACCTCTTTTAAAAGACAAAAAAATAGGAATAGTTACCAATCAATCAGGTATCGTTCTATTAGAACAATCTCCTATAAATATCGAGAGTAAAAAAAAGCAAATCCATTTAGTTGATTTCTTATTAGATCAAAAAATCAATATCCAAAAAATATTTGCACCAGAGCATGGCTTTCGAGGCACTGCAGATGCTGGAGAACATGTTGTCGACGGAACGGATTATAAAACTGGATTAACTATTATCTCGCTTTACGGCAATAACAAAAAACCAAATTCAGGACAATTAGCCGGAATCGACATTATGATTTTTGATTTGCAAGATGTGGGAGCTCGATTTTACACTTACATCTCTTCACTGCATTACATAATGGAAGCCTGTGCAGAAAACAACATCCCTTTAATCATTTTAGACAGACCCAACCCTAATATAAGTATTGTTGACGGGCCAATTCTAGAAAAAGAGTTTAGCAGTTTTGTAGGAATGCATGCAATTCCAGTTTTGCACGGACTGACTATTGGCGAATATGCCCAAATGATTAATGGAGAGCAATGGCTAACAAACGGAATCAGTTGCAAACTAACTGTAATCCCATGTTCTTTTTATAATAGAAAAATGAAATACAGTCTACCTGTAAAACCTTCTCCTAACTTACCGAACGATCAATCTATCAATCTATATGCTAGCCTGTGCTTTTTTGAAGGAACAAATATTAGTGTAGGAAGAGGAACTGAAAAACAATTTCAAATTTACGGCTCCCCTTATTTGCCAAAAAGCAATTTTAGCTTTGTCCCAAAACCAAATATGGGAGCACAAAATCCAGTTTACAATGGAATAACCTGTTTTGGCGAAGATTTGTCCTCACAAACTGAAATACACCAACTGGAATTGAAATGGCTGATCAAAGCGTATAATAACACAACCGACAAATCAAAATTCTTTAATCCGTTTTTCACAAAACTAGCTGGAACACGCAAGTTGCAACAACAGATCGAAACCGGAGTATCCGAATCTGAGATCAGAAAGAGCTGGGAGAAAGGCTTAGACCAATTTAAGAAAATGAGAAAGAAATATTTAATCTATTAGAAAAGACATAGCAAATTATTTGCATTGCCTACAACGGCAATTTTTTCTTCATTTCTTCTACAATATTAAAGGCAGCGGGGCAAATCGCAACATTCTTCAAAGTAAGATCTGTTATTTGCTGAAACTTCTTTCTATCAGTGTGTGGAAATTCTCTACATGCCTTTGGTCGCACATCATAAATCATACAAGCATTCTCTTGGTCGAGAAAAGTACAAGGTACACTTTGCAATACATAATCTTGATCTTCATCAACACGAAGATATTGCGCTATAAACTGCTGCGGTTTTTGTTTAAGATATTTCGACACCCGTTCAATATCGGCTAACGTAAACAAAGGCCCTGTAGTTTTACAACAATTAGCACATTTTAAACAATCCGTTCTTTTAAATTCAGCATCATGCAAATCTTGCATTACATAATCTAAATTTTTAGGCGTCTTCTTTTTAAGCTTATCGAAATACTTTTTGCTTTCTATATGCTTATCTTTGGCTTCTTTAGGAAGATTGTTTAAAATGTGTTTCAAGTTTAAAGTTTAAAGTTGAGTACAAAAGTAACAAACTTGCAACCTGAAACACGAAACTTTAAACAAAAAAGATGAAAGACCTTTTTGGCAAAGCCATTCTAGATTATCAAACAAATAATTCTCCTGAGGATTTAATTACAGAAACTACTATATCTGAAGAAGACGAAATGAGTGTTGCTTATTTATTTCGTTCCTACAAAGAAATGCCGACAATGGAACAAAAAGCCCTACAGCTTGCCAAAGGAAAGATTCTGGATGTAGGTTGCGGTGCAGGAAGCCATAGTTTGTACTTACAGAACGAATTGAATTTAGAAGTAACTGCAATAGACATTTCGTCAAATGCAATACAAGCTTGTTCGCTTCGTGGAATCAAAGATGCGCGTGTACAGGATGTCATGACATTAGAAAATGAAACATACGATACGATTTTATTACTGATGAATGGCGCAGGAATGTGTGGAAAACTAAAAAATATTCCAAATTTCCTTATAAAACTAAAATCACTATTGAATCCAGGCGGCCAAATTTTATTAGACAGTTCTGATATTATATACATGTTTGATGATGATGAAGACGGAGGAAAATGGATTCCATCTGACAATGAATATTATGGGGAAGTAGTTTTTAACATTGGCTACAAAGGTGAAAAAGAAAAACCTTTCAACTGGATGTATATTGACTACAATACTTTGCAAAATGCAGCTTTCGCCAATGACTTACAAGCTGAATTAATTCTTGAAGGAGAACATTATGATTATTTAGCGAAGCTTTCAATTTAGAAGTTACATACAAAAAAAAAGAAAAATAGCACGCGATATGCAACCATTCGAATAAATCTATAAATAGTAAAATGGAAAATTCATCATTAGAAAAATTACGTTATCCGATCGGACAATTTACAACTCCTACTATCTACACCGAAGACTATCTCTCTGAAAAAATATTTGAAATAGAATCCTTTCCTGCTAAATTAAAAGAGGAAACACTTCACCTAACAACTGACCAACTCGACACGCCCTATCGTAAAGACGGCTGGACCATTAGACAGGTAATTCACCATTGTGCCGACAGTCATATGAATTGTTATATCAGAATAAAATGGGCATTAACGGAAGACAATCCTGTAATAAAATCGTATTTTGAGGAACTTTGGTCTGATTTTAATGACAATTTAACAATGCCCATCGCCGCCACAATAGCACTACTAGAGGGCTTACACTTTAGATTAGCGTATATTATGAAAAATTTATCTGAAATAGATTTAGAGAAAACCTTTACACATCCAGAGCATAATAAAATTGTATCGATAAAAGAACAAATAGGAACGTATGCATGGCATGGAAATCACCACCTAGCACATATCACTGAATTAAAAAAGAAAAGAAACTGGAGTTAATTAACTCTGTTAATTGAATGAAAAAAGCCAAATAACAATTGTTATTTGGCTTTTTTCATTCACTCTCAATTCTCTAAGGTATATTAAGATATTTATGTGTTTGAAGCGATACCCTCCATTTCGGGTTATTCATAACATAGTCCACGATAAGCGGAGTCATTTCTTCCTTCTTACTCCATTCTGGCTGAAGAAATAAAATCGCGTTACCATTTACTTTTTCTGCTTGTTCTTCCGCAAAAATAAAATCATGCTTGTTATATATGATAACCTTCAATTCATGTGCATTGTCATAAACGGTTTCTGTAGGTAATTTATTCTTCTTTGGCGAAAGACAAATCCAATCCCAAGTACCGGTTAGTGGATAAGCACCTGAGGTTTCAATATGAACCTTTCGTCCATTATCCTTTAGTGTTTGTGTCAACAAGGTCATATCCCACATTAATGGCTCGCCTCCTGTCACGACGACTGTTTCAGCATATTTTTTTGCATTATCCACAATTTGATTAATGCTTGAAGGCGGATGCAATTCTGCATTCCAACTTTCTTTAACGTCACACCAATGGCAACCTACATCGCAACCTCCGATTCTCACAAAATAAGCAGCAGTTCCAGTGTGAAAACCCTCTCCTTGAATTGTATAAAACTCTTCCATCAAAGGAAGCATTGCGCCTTTATTAACTTCTAATTGTATTTCTTTTGATAACATTATTGTAATTTAAAATGCAAAGATAGGTCATTTGAAAAGGACTTAAATTAATATTAACAAATTGATTGCGCGAAATTAAAAACTCGAGGTACTAAAACACAAAAATGAGCAGTGTAACTTTCACTATTAACAGTTCCGAACCCACCATAAATTCACTTAGTCCAGAGCAAGCAGCTAAACCGCTTTCCTAACGAAAAGTAATTGCATAAAAAAAACCGATAGTTTTTCAACTATCGGTTTTTACTATAAAATAATCCTATTTATTTTTTCTTAAGCATCTCCACTGATTGAAGTGCATATCCATTTGCAGGATCTATAGCAAGTGTTTTATTAAAGAATTCAATAGCCTTAACTTTATCAGTGTTTGCATAACCTGCAGCCATTGTATTGTAAGCCTCTATTAATTTACCCTTCACTGCAGCCTTAGCCATTTCTTCAGGACCTTTCTTAGTTACAATATCAATATACTGTTGGTAATAGTTAATCATTTGTGCATCGTCTCCTATCAACGTATTCGTTCTTGCGCGATAAACATAAGCATCTTGAGTTGCTGGTGATGCTTCAATTACATTTCCAAAAGCAATATCTGCTTTTCTTAAAGCAATAATATCTTTCACTGCACCAGCTTTTGTATTGTCAAAATAAATTGAGTTACCTAAGTAGAAATTGTCAAGTAAGAAATTTTTAGATTCTTTATTTGAAGTTGATATTTCAAAAACTGAAGCAGCCTCTTTATATAATTTTTGCTCATAAAGCCCTTTACCTGCCTCGCTTAAATCATTCACAACAGCACTTTCCATAGCAACTGCTTTCTTGATAAGTTCAATTCCTTTATTAAACAATACCGGCTCTGCAGCAGTTACGTCAGCACCCATAGTAGCTTTTTTAATATTAGCTAAACCTAGGTATAAATAATCTAGAGAAATCACACTATTAGTAGTATTTGCAGTATAATCTTGTAACGACTTGATAGCTACGTCCACATTATCATTATAGTAAGCAGAATAACCTAAATAACGTAAAATTCTAGGATTGACTTTATCAATCTGTTTCATTTTTTCAGCTTCAATCTCTAAAGCTTTATAATCGTGCGCAACAATCAAGAAGTCAGCGTGACGCATACGTGAAGCCAACGAGTAATCAGTAAGACTCATGTATTTTTCATAATACGACAATGCTTCTTTCATATATTCATCATTTCTAGAAGGAACATTAAGTGCCCAATAGTAATATGTTTCAGCTAATTCACGATATAGTGGTCCGTAATTAGGGTTCGTAGCAATAACATCATTAAAAGCTTTTACAGCCTCTGTGTATGCTTTAGCTCCTTTAAGCAAAACACCTAATTGCATTTTTGCTCTAATCAACGAATTGTCAGCTTGAAAAGCATTACGGTAAGCTGAATAGGCAGCATTTTGGTTTTTATCACCATAATGTGCATCTCCAAAAGCCAAAAGTACTTGAGGCTCCGCTGCATTTCTCTCGTTAGCCAGGTTTAAAGTTTGAAGCGCTGCTTTAAAATCAGGTTTATCAGCATTCATGTAAGCACGAGCGATATACACATACTCTCCAAAATCCCTTCTACCCATTTCTTTTTTAGCTAATTCAAATTTAGCTTTTGCCGCAACAACATCACCTTTATTAAGGTCCATTTGCCCTAACCCAATATAATTAAAATGCTCATCATTTTTAGCAGTTAAACCATTTTGATAAGTTAGTTTAGCTGAATCCGATACCTTTTGAGAAAGATATATGTTTCCTAAAAGAAAATACGCTTTACCTTCCGATGGGTCAGATTTGATTATCGATTTTAAAGTCGATTTAGCATTTTCAAATTGTTCGGCGTCAATTGCTTTTTTAGCTTGATCTATATCCTGAGCGTTCATTACGGATACCGTGGCCAGAAAGGCAACACTTAAAATTTTAAATTTGTTCATTTTAACTTTATTTGATTTATTCTTATTCATTTTCATTTTCTTTATTTGATTTGTTTTTAAATATAACTTTTCTTGGAGGCACCCTTACAGGCAACAGTCCCGCTTTCAAAATTATCCTTTGTCCTATGTCCCCAGCAACAAATGAAGCGAACCCCATCCCTAAACCAACAGATCCCTGACAGTTAATTATATACAAATCACGTGCCAAAGGATACTTTCCTTCAGCTAAATTGTTTTGCGTAGGTGCTACAAACTCCGCATTACCCTCACCTTTAACGCTTAATACGTTAATTTTATCTATAAGATTCTTCATGTCAGGTGATGGCTGATACAACCAGTTTAACCCAACGACACCTATCATACCATCATTTTCAGATACAAATTTCACAACGTCATTATTATACTTAAACGAGTACACTCCCTCACTAGGCGTTTCCTTTATACCTGCTAACTCATTCATATAACGAACCGTACTAGAGTTTGGATTATCAAACACCAGACCTTTAACTCTTGTTTGCGGTTTCCCTTGCATGAAAAGAATAATATCCTTCAAGGCAATCAAAGTATCGTTATTAGACTTATTAGATATAAAAGCAACTGCGTCAGTACCTATCATAGTTGTTTTAGGCTTTATTTTAAGTTGTTCAAAATACTTAGCCTCTTCTTCATTTAATTTCCTGGACAAAACAACAATTCGAGAGCTATCTTTAAGAAATGCTTGCATCAGTCCCTTCTCAGACCTTACCTCCATCAGTATTTTGGCATTATATCCATTTTGAAAAATAGCAATCTCATCTTCCAATAAAGGTTTTAGAGTTTCATCGACTAATATAGTGGCTGTACCTTTAAGTATAGTCTCTTTTTCACCTTCTGATTTTTTACAACCAAAAAATAATACTGAAATAAAAAGCACTAATACATAATAAGGACGTATTCCGAAATTTTTCATACCCTAATCTTAATTCTCGTTTATAATTCGTACACCTCTTACAATAGAATACACGATGAGAAGAATTCCAAATGCAATCCTATAACCCATAGCCATATCTAAAGGAAATTCTTTCATAAAGATAATAAATAATCCTAAGACCAAATAAAACATGAAAAACAAAATCGCCAAAACGAGAAGAAATCGCTCTTTGAGCGATTTCTTCTGAATATTTTTAAATATTTTTTTCAACATTAATCCGCTGTTTGAATAGTAATCGGAAGAGAGTATAGTACTCTAACCGGTTTTCCATTTTGAATTCCTGGATTCCATCTTGGGCATTTAGTCAAAACTCTGATAGCTTCTTTTCCAGTTCCATAACCAATATCTCTTAATACTTTGATATCTGTTAATGAACCATCTTTTTCAACTACAAAAGTAACATAAACTTTACCTTTAAGACCTTCTTCTTCTGGCGCACGATAGTTTTTACCTACATAGCTGTAGAACTTATCCATACCACCTGGAAATTCAGGTTTTACTTCGATACCTGCTGTGTTGTAAATTTGATTGTCTTCTTCAACAATTTTTGTTGGACCTGGACCTACTGGAGCAACAGATAAAACAGCATCTGGATCTCCTTTTATAGTTTCGGCACCAATCTTTTTTTCCTTAATCTCGACAATTTTCGGTGGGTCTTCAGTCACTTCTTCTGCCTTTGCAACTACTGGTTTCACAAACTTAACCACATCCACTTTAGGTGGTGGTGGTGGTGGTGGTGGAACGTTTAATTTAGGCTCTTCTTTCTTAGGCGGCAATTTAATCGCAGTGATTTTTATATCTCTGTCAATCTCTTGCTCATCACCTTTAGGGATTAAGTCTAGAATAAGAGGAGCTGCCACAGCAACACTAAATACTATAGCTCCAAGAATAAGAGCTTTAATAGTAGTTTTTCTGTTTGACTTCCTCAATTCATAAGCTCCATAAGTTTTATTACGTCCCTCGAATACGATATCAAGCCATTGGTTTTTTAATATATCTAATTTCATTTTTCTTAATTATTAGGTTATTGGGGAATAAGAATAAACTTATTTTCCTTCTAACAATTTTTGTTCTTCAGGAGAAAACTCAGGAACGATAGCGTAATTACCAAAATCTCCTATCCCAACAATTGCCATTTCATCAAGTATATCAATTAAATTTTTGTAATTTGATTTCTTACTTGGTTTGATAATAACAATCAATCCGTTTTTAGGTTTACCTTTAGCTGCAGAATACGCTAAAACTGATTGCTGTCTAGTCAACAATTCTTTACGTATACCATCTTTTCCAAAAGCCAAATCTTTAGGACCTCCAATTGGAGTAGCCAACAAACCAACATAGTAAACCAACTTATTATCAGCACCTAACAAAATTGTCATAGTACGATTTTCGTCAACTTTCATATCCACATTGTCTTTGTTAGGATCTTTATCTGGCAACCCCAAGCTCATCGATTGAGGTTTAGACAACGTCGTGGTAAGCATAAAGAATGTGATTAATAAGAAAGCTAAATCCACCATAGCAGTTAAATCTACTTTTGCGTTTGATTTTTTACTTCTTACTTTACCACCTTTTCCGCCTCCACCGTCGCCGGTATTTAATTCAGCCATTTTAGTGTCTTTTTTTTATTAAAAATCTTTTCCTCTTAAACCAGTAACTAAACTAAAGCTATTGATTTTTTGCTCTTGTAAAATATCCATTACTTTTTTAATAGCTGGATATTCTTCTTTTGCATCACCTTTAATAGCGACCTGCAATTCTTTGTCGTTCACCTCTATATTCGCAATACGCGCATTATAGATCCACTCCTTCAATTGATTATCTAATGAATCTGTAGGTATACCAGGTTGCCCTGCTTTACTTCTATCAGAAGCCTTCATTTCAATAATTTGTTGAAGATTAAGAATTGGCACACCAAAATCATCCATCCTTGAGAATGTACTTTTGTCAGCGTCAGTAAAAGTAACACCGTACTTATCTGCCATTAACTCTAACGTTCTAATTCGAACTTCTTTTCCTTTCAAATCAAAGAATACCTTTCCTTTTCCTACAGTTAATGTAGCTAAGTCAGTTTCAGGCAATTTAGTCTGAACCGTTGAAGATGGAGTATCCACTGGCAACGCTTCAGGTATTTTGGCTGTTGAAGTCATTACAAAGAAGGTAAGCAAAAGGAATGCAACATCACACATTGCAGTCATATCCGTAGACCCCGGATTTTTTTTTATTTTTATTTTAGCCATTCTTTTTGTTTTTTATTTGATATAAATATCAAAATATTATTGCTTCAAACTTCCTCTGAATCTTCTGTAAGTATTTACAATTGAAACAGCAGCCTCATCGATTGAGTAAGTTAAATCATCAATTTTAGAAGTAAAGAAATTGTAAGAGATAATTGCTACCGCTGAAGTTCCAATACCAGTTGCAGTATTAATAAGTGCTTCAGAAATACCATTTGCTAGAGCTGCTTGATCAGGAGTACCTGCAGCTGCTAAGGCACCAAACGCTTTAATCATACCTGATACAGTTCCTAATAATCCAATAAGAGTTCCTAAAGAAACTAAAGACGAAATAATCGTCATGTTCTTTTGCAACATTGGCATTTCAAGAGATGTAGCTTCTTCGATTTCTTTGTGAATAGTCTCTGATGCTTCTTCGCTATTAAATCCTTCTTTTTTCACTGCTTGGTATTTCAATAATGCAGATTTGATTGCATTTGCTACAGAACCTTGTTGTTTATCACAAGCTGCAATAGCTTCGTCAATTTCACCTTGTTTGATACTAGCTTGTATCTTAGTCATGAAAGTATCTAATTTAGTTTTACCAGCTGCCTTAGATATAACAACATATCTTTCGATAGAAAAAACAAGAACCATCAATAACATTCCTAATAATACTGGTACAACCGCACCTCCATGAAAAACCTGACCTAAAAGATTCAAAGGATGTCCTGTTTCAACATTTCCTCCTTCAAAATTCGAAGGATTACCCATGATAAATTTCCAGATCAATACACCAACACCAATACACGCAACAATAATAAGTCCTGAAACCATTCCACCACCGTTTGAAGTGCTTTCTTTTTTAACGTTTGCCATTTTTTTTAATTTTAATAGTTTTAAATAATTTATTTTAGTTGTAATAAACTTGTAGTCCCGCAAATTTATATGTTTAGTTCAAATAAAAAAACTTTTTTTAATTTTATTCGAATTTAATTTATTCAAAAAAAAACCAATATTTTTTAATATATGAATTTTAATCAATATCATTAAACAAATTTACTATTTTTTGATATATAAAACATCTTTTTATGAAAAATTAAGCTAATCTAATAACAAACAGAATTTAATACATTAAAATAAGTTTTTCCACTATTAGCAACAAAAGAGCAATAAAACTGCAGTAAAACTCAAAATTACCTCATTTCAAAAAATAATAATATCTTGCAAGTAAATTCAACACAATCAATGTTATGAACAGAAAAGAAGATTTCATAAAGCATATCACCGCGGGATACACTTCCAAAGGAGAAAGTATTATTCTAGGAGGAGCCATACTCGATGGTGAGGCAATAGCAGACGCCTATGTAAAAATCCCATTAAAAACACTTAACAGACATGGTTTAATTGCCGGCGCCACCGGAACTGGAAAAACCAAAACTATTCAAGTTTTATCAGAACAGCTATCATCATTTGGAATTCCAGTATTAATGATGGACATAAAAGGAGATTTTAGCGGTATCGCCAAAGAAGGAGAAGAAAAATCATTTATTACCGAAAGGCATGCCAAAATCAACCTACCATATAGTATAGCTAAATTTCCAGTAGAGTTATTAACACTATCCGAACAAAACGGAGTACGACTGCGCGCCACTGTTTCCGAGTTTGGACCGGTATTGTTTTCTCGAATTTTAGACTTGAACGACACTCAAGCTGGCGTCATGTCAGTAATATTTAAATATTGTGATGATAACAAAATGCCTTTATTAGACCTTAAAGACATTAAAAAAGTAATTAATTTCATAACAGAAGAAGGAAAAGATGAAATAACGAAAAACTACGGAAGAATTTCCACTTCGACAACGGGAATCATTCTTAGAAAAATAATCGAATTGGAACAACAGGGAGCAGAACTGTTTTTTGGAGAGATGTCCTTTGATATCGATGATCTAATGCGAATAGATGAAAATGGAAAAGGATACATTAACATAATTCGGCTAACGGATATCCAAGACAAACCAAAATTATTTTCCACTTTCATGTTGAGTCTCCTTGCCGAGATATATCAGCAAATGCCAGAGAAAGGTGATTCAGAACAGCCTGAATTAGTGATTTTTATTGACGAAGCACATTTAATTTTTAACGAAGCCAGTAAAGCATTATTGGATCAAATAGAGATGATTGTAAAGCTGATTCGCTCAAAAGGAATTGGAATTTACTTTGTAACCCAAAATCCAATGGATGTTCCAAGTGGCGTACTGGCACAATTAGGTCTAAAAATACAACACGCATTGAGAGCTTTTACTGCCAAAGACAGACAGTCCATAAAATTGACAGCAGACAATTATCCTACATCTGATTATTACAACACAAGCGAAGTATTAACAAGTTTAGGAATTGGTGAAGCCTTGGTTACCGCTTTAAGCGAAAAAGGAATTCCAACTCCCCTCGTGGCTACTATGATGCGGGCTCCAATGAGCCGAATGGATGTTTTATCTGAAAGTGAAATTCAAGATATCAATAACAACTCCAGATTAGTCAAGAAATATAGCGAGCTTATTGATCGTGAGAGTGCTTATGAAATGCTAAATAAGAAAATCACCATCATCGAAACCGAAGCTGCGGCGGAAGCTCAAAAAGAAGCAGATGAAAAAGCAGAACAAAAGGCAACAAAAACCAGAACTACTAAATCAAGTACCACAAGCAGTGCTGTAAGTAAGTCGGTTATTAAAGTACTTACTAGCGCTACCTTTATTAGAGGAGTATTTGGTGTACTGACAAAAATATTCAAAAAATAAAACTAATTAAAACCTCTCTTAACTAATAGGAGAGGTTCCTTAATTTTCAGGATCATGAAAAAATACTTCATACAAGACAGTCCTTTTATAGTTCCTACAACTGACGGAAAGCTAATCGAAGAACACCACGGACTAGCAACAACAAACAATCCCGAAATATCAATTGCTCATATGATCGCACCTCCTAAATGGAGCGAGCCATTTCAGACTCCAGAGTTTGAAGAATACACCTACATCATAAAAGGTAAAAAACAGTTTATTATTGACGACGAAACTATTGTTCTGGAAGCAGGACAATCCATAAAAATAGAGAAAAACACACGAGTCCAATACTCAAATCCATTTGACAAACCATGTGAGTATATAGCGATATGCAAGCCTGCATTTGACTTCACTAAAGTGCATCGAGAATAATAAATATATCAAAGACCTATATATGTTATTAATAATATTAACTTCAAGCTCTTAAAGAATTTTAATTAATTGAATACAGCATTATGATAACATTTATTACTGCCATAGTTTTATTAGTATTGGGATATGTTTTTTACGGTAAATTTGTCGAAAGCATATTTAAACCGGATGCTAACAGAGCTACCCCTGCCTACACTCACGCAGATGGAGTAGATTTTGTTCCCATGGACAGCAATAAAAACTCCTTGATTCAGGTTTTAAATATAGCAGGAGTAGGACCCATTTTCGGTCCAATACTAGGAGCTCTATACGGGCCAGTAGCTTTTCTTTGGATAGTAGTTGGCGCCATTTTTGCGGGCGCAGTTCACGATTATTTGACGGGAATGATCTCTATGAGATATGGTGGCGCTCATTTGCCTGCATTAGCTTCATTATTTTTAGGTAAATACTTTAGTCACGTCGTTAATTTCTTCACCGTCCTTCTACTACTTTTAGTAGGAACTGTTTTTATTTCTGCACCAGCAAGTATGATAGATGACCTAATAGGCAAAGATTTAAATATGTTCACCTTAATTGTAATTGCAATTTTCGCATATTATATCATCGCTACAATATTGCCTATCGATAAAATCATTGGAAAAATATACCCTATTCTTGGTCTTCTATTATTATTGAGTGCCGTAGGTGTTGCAATAGGGATGTTTATGTATGGAAATCCAATTCCAGAATTAACGCTGACCAACATGCACCCTAAAGACATTCCGTATTACCCTGTAATATTTTTAACGATATCTTGTGGTGCTTTATCTGGATTTCACGCAACCCAATCTCCAATAATTGCCAGAACTATTAGAAATGAGAAAGATGGGCGAAAAATATTTTACGGAATGATGATCGTTGAAGGAGTCATTGCAATGGTTTGGGCTGCAGCTGCAATGAGTCTTATGAGTGGCGAAGGACTTAGTACTTTACTAGCAAATGAAGGACTTCCTGGAGTGGTTCATAAAATCGCAACGGTGTTTTTAGGAACGATTGGCGGAACAATTGCTATTTTAGGTGTTATTGTTTTACCAATAACATCAGGAGACACTTCCTTTAGAGCAGCGAGAATGATTATTGCAGATTATCTAAAAATTGATCAGAAGGCTCTTAAAAACCGCTTTATGATTGCAATTCCACTTTTTGTTATTGCATTTGTTCTAACTAAAATAGACTTTCAACTTCTATGGAGATATTTTTCCTGGGCAAATCAAAGTATCGCGGCAATTGCTTTATGGATTGGAACCGTTTATTTATACCAAAGAAAAACCCTTTATATTATTGCGCTAGTACCTGCATTTTTCATAACATCTGTTCTCGGGTCTTTCCTTTTCTATGATCCCACCATAGGTTTTGGATTGGACATAGTGACCTCGGATATTATTGGAATTGTGATTGCTATTTTAATTACGATTTTGTTCTTTGTTGTAATGAAGAATAATAAGGAATTGCCTAAATCCGAATAATTGGAGAAGCTAATGACTAGTGCCACGGTGTGATTAAAATTATCAATCCCGAACAATTACTAGTACAATAACCTTATATCCGTAAATTGTTACGGTGCCTTCAAATGAGACTTTCGCAAAGTACATCTCAAATAGTAAATACAACAGTCAAGATTCAAACTTTAGTTCTTGACTGTTTCTTTTTCATGTAAAAGGGTTAAAATCTTATTTTCAATCTCTTTGCTTTCCCAAACAGCCTCTATGTTTTCCGTTTTTAAAACTTCTTCCATAATTGCATTTTGATCATCTCCTATTGCTAAGGCTTCAGTATAAGGACGATCACTAAATGTGACCCTGCTATAAAGTGGAATCCACTTATCAGGGTGTTTATCTGAAAACCATTTTTCAATCTTCTTCTGCAGTAGGAATTTATCATCTGCTGTTTTAGAACTCATTTCCATAAAATTACGGTATGAAAGTTCTGCAATAGCATCAGCGTTGGGCTTACGTGATTTCTCGTATTCTGAAAAAATCATTTCCCAATCATCCCCGTATTCCTCCATCATTTCACTTAGAATCGAAATGTCCTCAAATCCGGCGTTCATACCTTGTCCATAAAAAGGCACGATAGCGTGACAAGCATCCCCTATCAAGGCAATTTTATCTTTATAAGTCCAAGGGTAACATTTCATAGTTACTAATGTACTTGTTGGATTTTTAAAAAAATCTTCGGCTAATTTTGGAATTACATCAATCGAATCAGGAAAGTTTTTTTCAAAAAACAACTCTACATCTTTTCTATTTTCGAGCAATGCAAAAGAATTCTCTCCCTCAAAAGGCATAAACAAAGTACAGGTAAAACTACCGTCTAAATTGGATAGTGCAATCAACATATATTCCCCTCGAGGCCAAATGTGAAATGAATTTTTATCCAACTTATGAGAACCATCAGGATTTGCAGGGATATTTAATTCTTTGTATCCAATATTTAAAAACTCCTGCGAATAGTTAAACATACTCTGGCGTTGCATGCGGTGTCGAATTCTCGAAAAAGCACCATCTGCACCAAAAACCATATCGTATTTCTTTTCTTTCCAAGCTCCTCTTTCCGTTTCTCCAATGTGTAGAGTAGCTTCAGATAAGGTAACGTCCCAAATTTTCTGTTCGAAGAAAAATTCTGCACCAGCTTGTTCAGCTAAATCAATCATTCTTCTATTCAAATCCCCTCTGGAAATAGAGTAAATACTCTCTCCTTCTTGACCATAATTTTGAAAATTAAGTTTGTCAACCAAGTGAATGGCGCGTTTGTCCATGGGTATTGCGATTTCACGAACCGAATCCCCTACGCCAACGCCATCTAGTGCTTTCCAGCCCCTAGTTGACATTGCTAAATTAATAGAACGTCCTGAGAACTGAATTTGTCTAATATCAGGACTTCTATCGTATATATGAACGGTATGTCCTGCTCTGCGTAAGTAAATAGCTAATAAAGACCCGACTAAACCGGAACCTACTACTGCTATCTTTTTTGGAGTTTGCATTATTTTCTATAAAAGTTAAGCAAAATTACTGATTTATTATTTTAAGGACTTTAAAAACCTTTAGTTTTTACCAGGGATAAAAACCAATTTTGTTGAAGTTTTAACAATCTCTTCCTTATTGAGCATCATTTTTCTAAAATTTCCTGCGTTGTATATTTCTGCCTGATCATTATAATGCGGACTTAATGGATTTCCGGATTGTCCAGTAGGCAGTACATTCCAGCTATTTTCAATATCGGAAAAATCAATCACTCTTCGAGAGGACGGGCCTCCTTTTACGACATATTTTGCTTCATTTGTATAATCAAACATTTGATTGTTAATTACCTCATTAGAACCTAAAACTTCAAAAGGTCCTACATTAAATATTTTCCTAAACATAGCCACCTTTCCTAAAGGATGCTCATACTCCACGACATGTACCCTACTCCAAGTCCAAGCGGGAACTGATTTTCCTAATTGTATTTCTAATGCAGTAATTGCTTCTTTAAAAGATTTCGAAAGAATCTCACTTCTGGATTCTTTTCTGTTTTTAGTTTCTATATTGTCCCACCACAGTGATTTTTCATTTGTGATTTGTTTGGCAATTAGCTGCTTCATGATATGCGTAGCTAAAAACTGCTTGAATCCGTCCTCTCCTAACTCGTCTTTAAAAGTATTTTTTAGATACATATAAATCAACTTATTGTAAATTGTAGGCGCCACATCCTCTGTATTATTTGTTCCTTTCCACGATTTCAAAATAGCAACTGCTTCTTTTTCATTCTTTGAAAGTGAATTCGCATCTAAATTGGAAATTAAATTCTTAACCACATCCGGTGCTACTGATGATGTATTATCCGTAATCATCTTACCTACAGATTCTTTATCCCAGTTTGACTTTGGCTCTAATAACTGGGTAATTCTTTTCGCTCTGTCTTCTGGTAGATAATAACCAGGATATACAAAACCATCAATTGCTTCAGGCTGATTGTTTGCTGAATACACGTAGTTCCATTCTGGATTTACTGCCGAAGGATTCTGGGAGAAATCCAAATATTCCGTAATATCATCTTTTCCAGAGGAACCATCCAAGATGAAATTCGTGTCTACTCCTTCATTGTGTCTGTATAATTTACCTGTTGCCCACCAGGCTACATTTCCTTTAGCGTCTCCATACATCACATTTAATCCTGGAGCCGAAATAAGAGCTACCCCTCTTTGAAAATCAGCTTTACTTTCAGCATGAGAAAGAGCATAAACCGCATCCAGAATATGAATGGGTTGTTGTGTGTAAATCCAAGACATGGCCACCGGTTTCTTATTATCTAAACCAACTATTAAATTATTCATGATAGGACCGTGTCGACTCACTTTTACGTTCAGTACTACATCAGCACTATCCTTTACTTTTATAACATTCTTTCTAATTAGATAATTACTAAAACCTGCTGGCGTTTTATATTTATTGGCATTACCAGGACTATTCTCTTCTTGGTATAAATCAATATCATCATTTTCAAACATAGTCAAACCATAAGCGTAATCCCTATTGTGTCCTAACAAGGGGAAAGGTGTTCCTGCCAGATAACAACCATATAATTCGAATTCAGGAGTTACGATATGGGCTTCGTACCATGTTCCCGGTTGCGAAAATCCAATATGCGGGTCATTTGCAAAAATTACTTTTCCATTTTTAGTTTTCTTTGGTGCGATAACCCAGCTATTGCTTCCCACAAAAGGAGGAATAGGCAAATTATCCAATAATGCCGCTACTGATTTTGAAATAGCTAAAAACTCTTGTGGCTTTTCTTTTGCGTTTTTAATTATAGTAGTATTAAATTCCCCGTCAAGACCAAAGTCCTTTAGGTAGTCCATTCCATATTTATTACGAATATCAGTCAACAACGGATCCGTTTTTTGTGCCATGGCGAAACTAAAGGACATATAACCGAAGATATTATACACATCTTTTATCGTGAATTTATCTTTCTTCACGCCAACCAACTGAAACTCGATTGGAGTCACCCCCTCATCCATATATTGATTGATTCCATCCAGATAAGCTTCTGTCAATTTATAACTTTCACTATTTATATCTAAACCAGCAATCGCTTTTTCTGAAGCTTCTTCAATTCCAAGACCAGCAAAAAACATATCATTCTTTAAAGCCACTCTTCCGAAAATTTCAGACAATCGTCCCGGTGCAATACGTCGCATTAATTCCATTTGCCACAAACGATCTTGCGCGTGAACATAACCCAAAGCAGTCATTGCATCTATAGCATTATTGGCATAGATATGAGGTACACCAAAACCATCAAAATATACTGTTGTTTCATCGTGAATACTTTTCAGCTCCACTTTACCTTCATATTTAGGCTTTAGATAAAAACCGTAAAACACCAATCCAACAATTAGAATCGCAATTATTGAAACTAAAACTAAGAGGCTTTTTTTGACTATTTTCATTTTTATAATTTGTGATTAACAAATATAAATAATTTCACATGTATTTGAGCGAATTGCTTTTCATTCTTATGCGTTAAACCAGAAATCTGCAAATGTTTAAAATCAAAAAGAGTGTTTAAATTCCAAATTGGAATCCAAACACTCTTTTTTCAATCAACTACGTTTTTTTATTTTTTGCTTCCGTCAATAATAGCACCAGTTCCTGCTCCAACTCCAGCTCCAGCAACACCACCTATTATCGCTCCCTGCACTTTTTTCTTACTTATAATCGCACCAGTAGCCGCACCAACTCCTGCACCAATTACAGCTCCTTTCGCTGTACTGCTCCAACCTTTCTTTTCTGTAGTGGTTGTCGTAGTAGTCGTTGTGTTATTTCCTGGCTGATTAACTATAATAGTTTCTTTTTGCATTTCAACTTTTGTCATTTCCACCTGCATGGAGTCAATCACTCTTTGTTTTTCAATTGCAACTTCCATAGAGTCAACAGTCGCTTTCTTGGCAGCCTCTAAATCCATTTTCCCTTGATTTTTACAAGAAACAATTAACAGAGACAGTGCTATAAAATATAATGCTTTCATAATTTTAGAATTCAGAATTAATAATTTACAAAGAAACTGCCAAAAGCCCCCATCCAACTTATATAATTTCAAGTATTTATTATATAATTCACAGTAAAGATGCGATTATCTAAATCAATTAAAGGATGTAATTTTAAATCTCCATAATACCCTAATTTATTTCAAAACAACACTTTTTAGAATCTAACCACCTTCAAAAGAACAATTCAAACGAACATGAGATTCTAAGGCTCTTCATTAATTACTCAAACAAACTATACCCTTCGTACTGAAGTAAAACAGACAATTGACATCCTATCATCAATCAAATCCTAATAAGGATAACAATATTGTTTATTAATATTGTATTTTTGTTAAACAAAATATTCAAATAAACCATTATGACTGCAATTTCTCAAGATGATCTTTCTAAACTCGAAAAAGTGGAACGATTAAATTTAATTAATTCTTGCACGGGTTACAAATCAGCAAATTTAATTGCTACAAAATCATTAGTTGGAGAAAGTAACGTTGCGATTTTTAGCAGCATAACCCATTTAGGAAGCAATCCTGCATTGATAGGTTTTATTGTGCGCCCCACAACGGTTCCGCGCGACACTTACAAAAACATAAAAGACACAGGGCATTTTACTGTAAATCACGTTACAGAGGCTATGATTGTTGATGCACATCATACATCAGCTAATTATGAAAGTGGAGTATCTGAATTTAACAAAACAAATCTTGAAGAAGAGTGGAAAGAAGGTATTGGTGTTCCTTTTACAAAAGGTAGTCCGGTGCAATTATATTGTAAATATGTAAATGAATATTACATTAAAGAAAATGACACCATTCATATTATTGCCTCTATCGAACAGCTGTTTTTTGACGAAAACCTAAGACATGAAGATGGTTGGCTACAAATAGAAAAAGGAAATGTAGTCGCATTAAATGGCCTTGATGGTTATTGCTTACCCAAGTTAATTGACCGTTTTGAATATGCTAGAAAAGACACTCCAACAAAATCATTTTTTAAATAAAAACTCACCGTGTTTAGTCCCTTTGAATTTATTTATAAATGTCATAGGACGAGACAACAACAAAACCCATTGACGAATAAAATATTTAACTTGTCAATGGGTTTTTAATTCTATCAGTGTACTTCTCGAATTCCTTTTTTTAATATTTGTCCAAAATCATACATATCTTCAAAAGAACAATACAATGGAACTGGTGCAAACCGAATTACATTAGGTTCACGCCAATCTGTAATCACTCCATTTTTCATCAAATAATCAAACAAACTACGTCCTTCTCCGTGAAGTAAAACCGATAGCTGACATCCTCTTTCAGCAAGATTCGTTGGTGTAATTATTTCAAAACTACTGTCAACTTCCTTGTCGATTTCCTGAAGAACAAATTCTAAATAGGACGTTATTTTATCTCTTTTTTCAATTATCGCGTCCATGCCTATTTCATCAAACATTTCAACCGAAGCTAAATAAGGCGCCAAAGAAAGTACTGGCAAATTACTTATTTGCCAACCGTCTGCTCCTTGAACAGGATCAAACGTAGGTTCCATCTTGAAACGGCGTTCTTTGTTGTGTCCCCACCACCCAGCAAATCGCGGTAAATCTGGATTATTGTGGTGTTTTTCATGTACAAAACATCCCGAAGCATTTCCTGGTCCTGAATTCATATATTTATAACTACACCAGGCAGCAAAATCAACATCCCAATCGTGTAATTCTAATTTTATGTTTCCAGCGGCATGTGCAAGATCCCAACCAACTACTGCACCAGCTTCATGTCCTGCAGCAGTTATAGTTTTCATGTCAAAAACCTGACCCGTATAATAATTCACTCCGCCAATTAAAACCAAAGCCAGTTCATCACCAACTTCTTTAATTTTAGCCAAGACATCTTCTAAACGGATGTTATGCTCTCCATCGCGTCGCTTAATCTCTACAATAGCATCTTCTGTTTTGTATCCGTGGAAATCCACCTGACTTTGAAACATATATTGATCTGAAGGAAATGCTTTCTCCTCACAAATAATCTTGTATCTCTTTTTTGTAGGTCTGTAAAAGGATACCATCAATAAATGAAGATTGACGGTTAATGTATTCATCACGGTAACTTCTGACGGAAGTGCACCTACAATTTTAGCTAATGGCGCAGCAAAACGCTCGTGATAATCCCACCAAGGTTTTTCGGCATAAAAATGTCCTTCAACCGCTAGATTTGCCCAATCATCCATTACTTCATCGACATAGGCTTTTGTTCTTTTGGGCTGTAAGCCCAATGAATTTCCGGTAAAATAAATTACTTTTTTATCATTCACTTTTGGAAAAATGAATTCATCTCTGTATTTATTTAATTTGTCTTGTGAATCAAGTTGTTTTGCAAATTCCTTAGTATTTTCGAAAGTCATGGATATAATTTAGTTTTGTAAAAATAACTAATATTTATTGCTGCGCAAAGTGCCAATGCTTTATTTAACAAGTTAAATAAAGTTAAATGCCAATTGGAAGATTCCGTTAAGGCAAATCATTTAACCCCTAAATTTTAAGTACATTTACTTGTATATAAATTCAAGTCACATGCTTAAAAATAGCCTAAACGTAATTATTCTTGCGATAGCCGTAGTCATCTCTGCTTTTTTGTTTTCAAACGCGTTCCAGAACAGAAATAAAAGCAGTGACACCATAAGTGTAACCGGATTAGGGAAAACAGATTTCGTATCGGATCTAATTGTTTGGAAAGGATCTTTTTCTAAAAAAAGCAGCACCTTGAAAGAGGCCTACGCATCTTTAGATGCTGACCGAGAAAAAATTAAAAATTATTTATTGAGCAAAGGAATCCCTACTGCTGATATTATTTTCTCAGCTATTAGTTTCAATAAAGACTACGAGACCAGTTATAATGCAAACGGAACCGTTAGACAAACTTTATTTACTGGTTTTACCTTAAACCAAAATGTCAGTATTCAGTCTAAGGACGTAAATAAAATTGAAGACATCTCGAGACAATCCAGCGAATTAATTAACACAGGAGTTGAGTTTTACTCTAATGCTCCTGAATATTACTACACAAAACTAGCCGAATTAAAAATCAAAATGATTGCCGAAGCCACAAAAGATGCCAGTTCAAGAGCCAAAAGCATTGCTGAGAATGCTGATGCTACTTTGGGTAATTTAAAAAAATCAGATATGGGGGTTTTCCAAATTATAGCTCAAAACTCCTCTGAAGATTATTCTTATGGCGGTTCATTTAATACCAATTCTAAAAACAAAACAGCCACCATTACAATAAAATTAGTGTATCAGGTGGATTAGATTTTTCAAAAAAAATATTATTTTACACTGAGAGTCCCGTGAGGGATTGCTTCGTCAGTTCGCTATCGCTCGTGTGAAGTGGAAATCCTTTTTTATAATGAAGCGCTAGCGGAATTATAAAAAGATTGTAACAAATAGCCCGACCCTTTTGGGGCACACCCAAAAAAAAATCTCGCCATTACTGACGAGATTTGTGAATTAACCTTTTATTTTTATTAGATGATCAACATGGCATCACCATAAGAATAAAATTTATACTCTTCTTTTATTGCTTCTTCATAGGCTCTTTTCATTAAATCATGTCCGCAAAATGCAGAAACCATCATTAATAAAGTAGATTTTGGAGTATGAAAGTTTGTAATCATACAGGTAGGAATTGTAAATTCATGAGGAGGGAAAACAAATTTGTTTGTCCAACCATCAAAAGGATTTAATGTTCCATGTGAAGAAACCGAACTTTCTACAGCACGCATAGAAGTAGTTCCTACGGTACAAATACGTTTTTTCTTTACTTTTGCGTCATTGACAATATCACAGGCTGCTTGAGTAATTTTTAATTCCTCAGAATCCATTTTATGTTTTGACAAATCTTCAACCTCAACAGGATTGAATGTTCCCAAACCTACGTGAAGTGTCACCTCAGCAAATTTAATTCCTTTGATTTCTAGTTTTTTCAATAAATGTTTAGAGAAGTGCAATCCTGCAGTAGGTGCCGCTACAGCTCCTTCTTCTTTAGCATAAATTGTTTGGTAACGCTCCGCATCTTCTGGAGTAACATCTCTACTTATGTATTTTGGAATTGGAGTTTCTCCAAGTTCTGTCAATTTTTTTCTGAATTCTTCATAAGAACCATCGTAAAGGAAACGCAATGTTCTTCCACGAGAAGTAGTATTATCAATAACCTCAGCTACTAATGAATCATCATCTCCGAAATACAATTTATTTCCGATTCTGATTTTACGAGCTGGATCTACTAAAACATCCCAAAGGCGTTGTTCAGCATTTAGTTCTCTAAGTAAGAAAACTTCGATTCTCGCACCCGTTTTTTCTTTGTTTCCGTATAAACGTGCTGGAAAAACTTTAGTATTATTCAAAATTAAAACATCGCCATCGTCAAAATAATCGATAACGTCTTTGAACGTTTTATGTTCGATAGTTTGTTTCTTACGATCAATAACCATTAAGCGAGCTTCATCTCTGTGTTCAGACGGAAATTCTGCAAGCAATTCTTTAGGTAAATCAAATTGAAAATGTGATAATTTCATCTTTATATTTTTGTTTAAAAGTTTCTAGTATAAGACCTACTTATTTAGCCCTATAGTAAAACTTATTTAAGAATGCAAATATACGACTGTGAGATAGGCGTTGTCAAGTGTTTTGCTATTTAATTTAGATACAAAATTGCAAAGTAACAAAGCGACAAGTGTTTACCCCCGTAAACATTGATAATTACGCCGTAAGTTCAGCGATATTAAAACCTAAACTTTTCAAATCTTCCCAGAAATCAGGGTATGATTTAGAAACAACTTCACCATTTTCAATTATTATTGGCACTTTTAATGCCAAAGGAGCAAATGCCATTGCCATTCTATGGTCGTTATAGGTTGCAATTTTAATATTAGGATTGATAGTATTTGAAGCAATAAGCGTTAAACTATCGTTTGTTACAGAAATATTTGCGCCCAGTTTTGTAAGCTCAATTCTAAGTGCTTCTAGTCGATCAGTTTCTTTAATTTTTAAAGTATGAAGTCCAGTAAGGTGGCACCCAATTCCTAAACCAAGACAGGTGACAACTATAGTTTGTGCGATATCTGGAGTGTTGTTTAACTCAAGGTTTAAAGTTTCAGGTTTAAAGTTAATATCCTTTGTAAGTGTTAACGAGTTATTTTCGAATCGAGAATCAACACCCATCTGTTTGTAGATTTCCACCAAAGCGGAATCTCCTTGCAAACTTGTTTCTTTATAACTACTCAAAGTGATTGAGGCCGTTTCTGACAAAGCCACTAAACTAAAAAAGTAAGATGCCGAACTCCAATCGGATTCTACTGTCATTTCTTTGGGTTCAACAGTTGCCTTTGGAAATACTTTGATCACATTTCCTTCAAAACTTGTTTTAATATCTAGATCATTTAGCAGAGCCAAAGTCATCTTGATGTAAGGCACAGAGGTAATTTCTCCAACCAAATTTATTTCGATTCCATTTTCTAATTTAGGCGCTACTAACATTAAAGCAGAAATATATTGACTGCTTACATTTGCAGGGATATTTACCTTAGAGCTAGTTATTTTTTGTCCTTTGATTCGAATAGGCGGATACCCCACTTCTTTCTCATAAGAGATTACCGCTCCCAATTGTTCTAATGCTTCAACTAAAACTTTTATAGGACGTTCTTTCATGCGTTGTGAACCAGTCAAGACCACTTCACGACCTTCGTTTACTGCAAAAAAAGCAGTAAGAAAGCGCATTGCCGTTCCCGCATGATGAATATCTACAATTTCCTCCTTTCCTATAAGTGCTTTTTCCATCACCTCACTATCGTCAGAGTTGGATGTGTTTGCTAATGTTATAGCAGGAAAAAGTGCTTTTAACAACAAAAGTCTATTGGTTTCACTTTTTGATCCAGTAACTGCAATTTGCGCTTGTAAGTTGGAATGGGTAGTTTGTAATAATAAATTCATCTTTTCAATTATGGGTTATGTGTTATGAGTTATAGTCTTAGCTTTAACTCAAAACTTCTGGGCGCAATTTACTACTCCTCCATTATAATTCATAATTTATAAATCACAAATTATTTCAGCTTTTCATTGTTTTTGTGACGATCCTTATCTCGTACCGATTTAAAATCCATTTTTTTATCGAAAGCGGCTTGTAAATCGATTCCAGTTTGATTTGCGAGACATAAAACCACAAAAACAACATCGGCTAGTTCTTCGCCAAGATCTTTGTTTTTATCACTTTCTTTCTCTGATTGTTCACCGTAACGACGGGCAATAATGCGTGCTACTTCACCTACTTCTTCGGTAAGCTGTGCCATATTGGTCAATTCGTTGAAGTACCGAACGCCGTGCTCTTTAATCCAATTGTCTACATCTAGTTGGGAATCTTTTAAGTTCATCTTGTTATGTTTATTAATCCCGAAAGGGCTATTATACTTTTATTAAAACTATTTTTTCATTTTGCTTATCAATCATTTGTTGAAAGAAGTCCTTTAAAACCTCATAAAAATCTGAAGAAACAAGTGGTGCATTTATTTCTTCCGTCAAAGAAATCTGTATTCTCTTTCCCTCAGGCAGAATATTAAAAATAAATACACCTACATTTTCTACAGTTGCAACTTTAATCGGCTTAGGAACAGATTCGACCAAATAACCTTCAGGAATATTTATAGTAATCTGATATTTTTTCTGTTTGGGGTAACCAAAATAAATAGGCATTTGTCTTTCTTCCTTCACAAAGGGATTTCTACTATTAGTAAAAAACAATTTGGGATTAATAAACATTTTTCCACCTATTATCTCACAATGATTTCCTGTTACAAATGTGAAAGATTCAATAATGGGTTTATCTAAATTAGCTATATTTTCGATTTTATAATCACTAATCTGTATTCCGTTTAAACTGTTTTCTAATTTTTCGAGATAACTTTCCCTATTAAATCCTTTGTTATTTTCTCTAAAACTAAATGCGGGATAATCGTTTTTTTGAATGCGACATTTCCCAGCTATTTTCCCATGCTCATCAACCGATACATATAAAACAGTATTTTCATTTAAGGTCGTTTTTGGCATAAGATTGACTTCCTCTGAAGTACCATCTTTTCTTATTAATCTCCCAAACCTATTTAAAGCATTAAGAGGTATCACATTAGGTATCGTCTGTTTATTTGTAGCATCCAAAAGTATTTGTTTGCCATCAATTTCCACTCCTGCAATTACATAATTAAAAATTGTTCGATTAGGGAAAACAGGAACCCCATGTTCTATAGTACTTAACAAAACTGGATTAACACTAATTCCCGCTAATTTAAGCATCCTGATTAAGATAAAATTAATCTCGGCTGTATTTCCTGTTTTTTCAACATATGCTTTTTTAATTCCTTTATCAACGTAATAACCATAGTGATTATTCCAATTCATTTTTTGTTGCACAAATTTAAAAATGACATCCAGTTTCTCTAACTGTGACAAATCCGTTTTATGTTGTGCTTCCAGTATAAATTTCAAATCCGTAACAAGATCGATATCGGCATCTAATGCTTGACCGAAATCTTTATTGTCAAAAATTGTTTTAGCAACACCTTCCCAAGTGATCGAATAGTCTTGTACTTTTTGATCTGGAAAACGGGTTCTCTCAAGTTCATACTTAATTGAAGAAGTATAATTCCTTACATTGTCAATGTAATCCTCTTCTTTAAGAGCAGGTATGCTTTCAGCAGTATGTATTGAACTTATTTGTTTATATTTCATGGTATTACTATTGCGATACTGGTTATCATAACCCTGAAAAGTATACTCATATTTTTGTTCTGTATTCACTTTCACAAATCCAGTAGCTACAGGTTTATAAATATAAAATTCTGGGATTTCAGTTCTATACTCGCAGTAATTAACCGGAATACTATATTGCATATTAAAAACTGGAAAAGTAACTACGTTTTCTGATTTCAAAATGTATTTGAATTCAATAACTGATCCTACTTTTACATTTGGCATCGTTATCGAAGCCTCATTCCAATACTCATTTACATTTTTTTTAAAGCTGCCTTCACTATTTAATTTAGTTTTAACAATCTCAGCTCCCTCGAGGTTATAAGTAACCGCGTTCGAAAACTTGACAACATCATCACTCATACTCTCATAACCTACATAATACGGCACTTCAAAATTTGCCCAACTCAACCCTTCTTTTTTATATATTTTAATTCTGATCTGACATTCATGAAGTGCATAGAATCCTTTTTCATAGTCATATTTAAAGATTGTTTTTCCTGCCTTATATAGTATAGCAGCAGCCGCACTAGAATCAATAGGATGTGATTTTTCCTGAAGTTCTTCTAGGGAAACTTTTCCCAATTCGAATTTCTGGGCACTTATCTCCGACATAAAAAGTAAAAGAAACAAAATAATTCCTATCCTAACATCTTTCACCTATCTATACTTTTATTAAAATTATTTTTTCATTTTGCTTATCAAGCACCTGCTGAAAGAAGTCTTTTAATACATCATAATAATCAGCTGAAACAATTGCCTTGCTGATCTCCTTTGTTACTGCAATTTGTATTTTATTTCCAACAGACAGAATATTAATTGAAAAAGAAGCGATTCCGTCGACAGTAGAAACCTTAACTGATTCAGGTAGCGATTCTACTTTATATCCTGGAGGGATTTCTATATTAATATTATATTTCTCTTGTTTAGGAAAACCAAAATAAATTGGCATTTGTCTTTTATTCTCTACAAAAGGATTTTTTGTATCATTATAAAACAGCAGTGGAGTTATGTAAATTCTGCCTCCTATTACATCACAATGTTTATTAGACACAAAACTAAAACTTTCGATTATAGAAGACGACAAATTAATATCGTCATTTAACTTATAATCATCAATAAGAATTCCTCCCAAACTACTTTCTAATTTCTCAAGATATCTTTCACTTTGCAATGATGATTGTTGCTCTCTAAAATTAAGCGCCTCGTAATCTGTTTTTTGAATCCTAGCACTCCCAACCATTTTTCCCTGACCATTAATCGAAAGTAAAAGATTGATGTTTTCATTCGAAACCTTATCTGGTACCAAATTAATTTCTTTTGAGTTCCCATCTTTATTTATAAGACGACCTATCCAATTTAAATCGGGAAATGGCAAAATATTTAACGAAGTGAATTTACTTGTTGCATCGAGTAAAATCTGTTTCCCATCAATCTCTGCAGCTGCAATTACGGCATTAAAAACTGTCCTATTCGGATAAACTGGAACCCCATTATCTCTTGTACTTATTAAAACTGGATCCGCCTTAATACCTGCCTTATTTAACATTGCGATAAGGATGAAATTAATTTCCGCTACATTTCCAGTTTCATCATTGTACGCTTTCTTAACTCCCTTAGCCGTTACAATACTTAAATATTTATCCCAATTCATTTTATTTTGGACAAATTTAAAAATAACCGCTAGTTTCTCATATTCAGAATCAACACTTTCCAATATCTTTTTTAAATCACTCCCAAAATAATTATCTTTATTAAGCTCAAATCCAAAATTACCCAGATTAAAAATATAATTAGCAACACCATCCCATGTAATAGAATAATCTAAAACTGTCTCGTCAATTGAGTTATAACCTTCGAGTTCATGTTGAATCGATGATTTATAATTATCAATATTATCTACATACTTATCTTCATGTATCGCTTTTATATTTTGTGCTTTATAAGTACTCTGTTTATAACCATGTTTCTCAAGAGAATAACCATTAAACTTATAAGAGTATGACTCCTTATCATTTACCGTTTTATAAGAGGAAGCTACTTCTCCATAACCCGTCACTATTGTTTTGTACACATATTTTTCTGGAATTTCCGTGAAATATTCTGCATAATTTACCGGGATTTCATACTGAAAGTTAAAAATTGGAAACCGTGTTTTACCTGCAGTTTTTATAGAGTATTTAATTTCAATTACGGAACCCACTTTTACATTTGGCATCATAACAACTGCCTCATTCCAATATTTATTGATGTTTCTTCTAGGCTCCCCCTCCGATTGAAGTTCCGTTTTTATTACAACCTCATTTTCTAAATTATAGGTTGCACAATTTAAAAACTTTACGTTATCCATTTCAGAACCTTCATCATCACCCTGATAACGCACTTGAAAATCAGTCCATTTCAAACCTTCTTTTTTATATATTTTAATTCTAATTTCATAATCATGATAAACAAAAAAACCTTTTGCCGTTTCATAAACGAAATAGGTTTTTGCTTTTTTATATATTATTGCAGCTGCGGCAGCAGTATCTTTCGGATGAACCTTTTCTTTTAATTCTTCAACAGAGACCTTCCCTAGTTCAAAATTTTGCGCATTTGTGTTCAAATAAAATAGCGATACAAATAAAAAAAGGATCAATTGGCTAAATTTCATCGACGCTAGACTTTGGTTAAAATAATTTTTTCGTTTTGTTTGTCTAGCATCCCTTGATAATAGTTTTTCAACATCGAATAATATTCTGACGGGATAATTGCCTTATTTATTTGGTTTATTATCGATATTTGAATCTGGTTTCCTAATACGTTTGTAATGAATGTGAAACTACCCAGATCATCCTGCATTGTAATAACTGCGGGAGCCGGAACTTTTTCTATCGCATATCCATCTGGAATTTGAATGTTCATAGTGTTTTTTTCTGTGAAGGGAAATCCATAGTCCACGGGATATTCTCGTACTTCTTGCTGAAATGGGTTTTTTTCTCCTGCTAAAAACAGCATTGGACTTATATATATTTTGTCTCCAATTATTTCACAAAGATTAGAACCTGTAAAGGAGTATGTTTCCATAACTGGTAATTTGAGGTCCTTTTCATTTTGCCTTGAATAGCTTGTCACCTCTATTTTTCTATTTTCACTCTCTAACTTTTCAAGGTAGCTCTCTTCTGTAACATTATCGACTTTTTTCCTAAAAGTCATTGCATTATAATCCGTCTGTTGTTTTCTGAGTTTCCCCGAAATAGCACCCTTCTTATCAATCGTGTAATTCATCATAGCTGTGGTGCTAGAATTCATTTTAGGCATTAAATCAACCACATCTGATGTACCATTTTTTCTGATCAAGCTTCCTACCCAGTTTAAAGTTCTAAAAGGCAAAACGTTTGGAGTTGAAAATTTATCGGATGCATCTAATAATACTCTTCCACTTGGAGTTTCAACTGCAGCAATCACATAATTATAAGCCATCCTATTGGGAAACGCCGCAATTCCATTGGATCGTGTGCTCACCAAAACTGGATTTGCCTCTAATCCACCATAACGCAACATCGCCGTTAGCATTAGGTTAATTTCTGCTATGTTTCCAGTCTTGTCCTTATAGGCTCTTTTTACTCCATCACCACAAGAATAGCCATAACTATCATTCCATTTTATGTTTGTCTTTACATAATCATAAATTGCATCTATTTTTTCATCTGGGGTATTCAAACCGATAAGTAAACTTTTTATATCACCCTCAAAATACCCTGTCTTATTAAGCTCCTCTTTAAAATCGTCAGATTCATAGATCGTTTTCACTACAGATTCCCAAGTGGGTATGTATTGTTTAAAGGAATCACTTGGATAATTAATGACGGATAATTTTTGCTCCAAAACAGACGCATAATTACTGACGTTATTTGTAAAAGCATCATCGACGATAGCAGGTACATTTTCCAAAGTGTAATTCGTTTTTACTTCAATATAGTCCGTATTCCCATTTGAGTAAGTCTCCCTTTCAACACTTCTGCCACTGTGTGAATTTCGCTGTACGGTTATTGGCTGGTACGTTTTTCTACCATTAGTTACAGTTACTTTTTCCACCATCCATTTAATTGAATTTGTTTTTTTACTTACTGAAATTCTCGGACTCAAAAATCCCTTTTGACGGGTTTCATATGAGCAAAACTCTGGCAGATGCGTAGTATATTCTACAAAGTTTACTGGAATATTTTCCTGAAAATAAAAATCTCTCAGCGAACTCAAATCATCCGTTTTTACTAAATATTTAAACTCTATGATTGACCCCTCCTTTACATCAGGCATATTTATACTTTCAATTTCCAAGTATTTATTTATGCTTTCTTTATTCTTCCCTTCACTTCTTAATTTTGTTGTTTCTATTTTTCCATCTACAAGGTTGTAAGTAACCGCATCTGAAAAAACCACACTCTCTTCTATAGACATTCCTTTTTTTAAATCAACAGCTTGTATAGCCCAGTTGAAGCCCTCTTTTGTATAAATCTTAATTCGCATCTCGACTTCAGTGTAAGAAAACCCCTTGTGATTACCAAAATACCCAACGCCTGTCACCCCTTTTTTATATAATATCGCTGCCACTGCAGCAGGATCTTTAGGATGAGATTTTTCTTGAAGTTCGGCAACAGAAACTTTCCCTAATTTAAAATCTTGCGCATTTGTTTTTGAAAACAAAAAAAGAAGTAAAAAAAGAAGTAGTGATTTTTTAAAAAGCATTATTATTAGACTTTGGTTAAAATAATTTTTTCGTTTTGCTTGTCTAGCATCCCTTGATAATAGTTTTTCAACATCGAATAATATTCTGATGGGATAATTGCTGTATTTATTTGGTTTATTATTGAGATTTGAATCTGGTTTCCTAATACATTTGTAATGAATGTAAAACTACCCAGATCATCCTGCATTGTAATAACTGCGGGATCCGGAACTTCCTCTATAGTGTATCCATCTGGAATTTGAATGTTCACAGTATTTTTTTCCGTGAAGGGAAATCCATAATCTACTGGATATTCTCGTACTTCTTGCTGAAACGGGTTTTTTGTCCCTGCTAAAAACAGCATTGGACTTATATATATTTTGTCTCCAATTATTTCACAAAGATTAGAGCCTGTAAAGGAGTATGTTTCCATAACTGGTAATTTAAGGTCCTTTTCATTTTGCCTTGAATAGCTTGTCACCTCTATTTTTCTATTTTCATTCTCTAACTTTTCAAGGTAGCTGTCTTCCATAATATTATCAACTTTTCTCCTGAAAGTCATTGCATTATAATCTGTTTGCTGTTGCCTAAGTTTTCCTGTAACTGCACCCCTCTCATCAATACTGTAATTCATCATAACTGTACTATTAGAATTCACTTTAGGCATTAAATCAACCACATCTGATGTACCATCCTTTCTAATCAATCTTCCCATCCAGTTTAGAGCTCTAAAAGGCAATACGTTTGGAGTTGAAAATTTATCCGATGCATCTAATAGCATCATTCCTTTTGGAGTTTCAACTGCAGCAATTACATAATTAAAAGCCGTCCTATTAGGAAACAATGCGATTCCATTGGATCGTGTACTCACCAAAACTGGATTTGCAGTCAATCCAGAATAACGCAACATCGCAGTAAGCATAAGGTTAATTTCAGCTATGTTACCAGTCTTGTCCTTATAGGCTTTTTTTACTCCATCATTACAGGAATAGCCGTAATAATCGTTCCATTTAAGATTAGTCTTTACATAATTATAAATCGCATCAATTTTTTCATATGGGGTTTTCAAACCCGTAAGCAATCTATTTATATCATCATCAAAATAGCCAGTTTTGTTAAGCTCTGCTCCAAAGTCATCATTCTCATAAATTTTTTTTGTAACCGATGGCCAATCTGTAGAATACAACTCAATGGATGATTTAGGAAATCTAGTCATACTCAACTCATGCGAAATACTTGATGTATAATTATCTATATTATTGACATAAGCTTCCTCTTTCATTGCTGGCAAGTTCTCCGCTAAATAGGTTGTCATCGTTTCTTGATAATCAGTCTTATCTTGAGAAAAAGTAGTATTACCAACATAACCACTTGCTCTTTCTTTGCTGTTTCTGACAATAGTTCTCTTATTCTTTTCAGAAGAAACCTTGGGAAAAACATACCCTTTCTGATTCGGGGTATAAACAAAATACTCTGGGATATAAGTTCTGAATTCCGAATAATTTACTGGAATGCTACTTTGAAAGCTCCAATCGATTAGTTCGCTAAACCGTGGTGACTTAATGATATATTCGAACTCTATAACCGAACCTTCTTTTACATTAGGCATTGTTATCTTCTTACGCCCCCAATATTTATTAATTTGTTCATCAAATTCACCGTCGTTTTTTAACTTGGTTTTTTCTATTTTATCTCCTACTAAATTATAGGTTGCTGCATCTTTAAAATAAATTTTTTCTTCGCCATTATTTGCTAAGTAATAACGTACCGCTTGGTTTGCCCAATCATAACCTTCTTTTTTATAAATTTTGATACGGGTTTGCACTACGGTAATAATTTCAAACCCTTTATCTTCCACATATTCAAATCGAACCTCGCCTTTTTTGAATAATATGGCTGCTACTGCCGCAGGATCTTTTGCATGGGATTTTTCTTGAAGTTCGGCAACAGAAACTTTACCCAGTTTAAAATCTTGTGCATTTACATTCAGACAAAATGTTGCGACAAATAAAAAAAGCGTTAATTGATTTAATTTCATGAGGTTTAGATTTTGGTTAATATGGTTTTAGCATTATCATTTCTTGAAACTTGTTCTATAAAAACTCGGTACTCGTCATATTCTGTATTTGAATACATTCCTTTATTTATAAACAAGCTGCGTTTGTATAGTATAGAACCATTGTCTTCTTTTATAAACTCGGTTTTATATGCTCCAAACTTGGTTTTTAACTCATAATTATTAGGTAGAAATTCGACCGTAAATTCATGAGGCAATACAATTGTAATTTCATCGACATCAGAAAAACCTCTTTGAATTTCAAATGGATTCTTACGATTTCTAATTCTTTTTACGCTTCCATTATACTGGTTGTACGCATTTAAGGCAAACATCATTTTACCTCCTGAAATATTTCCATAATTCACAGCGCTAATTTCAGTTCTTTCAGTTAATCTAACGTTCTCCTTGTCATTAGAGAAGGCTGTTTTATTAATTTTCAAATTACTTATGTTAGACCAATACTTTTTATAATGTGCTTCTTTTTCTGTGGGCTGAAGATTTTCCAGCATTGCTTTTTGATTGTATTGCGATCCTTCGGAGACTATTTTTATTTCTCCCAATAAATCGCCTTCTTTCGACAAAGAATAGGTACCTGAACTTAATTGAGTATTACCCCGGTCTTCATATAATTTAGTTCGGACGATTTCCCCTCCCTCCGGTTTTATTACCAAAACATTTCTATCATCAGTAAAAGTCCCCTGATAACCAAAAGGATCATCTTGACTTGTACATTCTAACCAGGTGTATTTATTCCCATTTGGAATTGCTAAAATCATATGATTCCCTTGCATGGATACAAATTCAGATTCAATATCTTTCTTATAACTGTCCCCGTATAAAATTGTATTATAGGAAGGAACATCTACTGCCTCTAAAAGTGCTTTTGTATAGTTAGTCAAAGCTTTACAATCTCCATAGCCTAATCTATCAACATCATTAGCATACATAGGTTTCCATCCGCCGATTCCTACCTGTATGCTAACATATCTTGATTTTTGCTGAACATAGCTATAAATCAATTTTGCTTTTCTAATAGGGTCCTTTTCCTCCCCAACAAGAGTTCTCATTTTAGCTTTGGTTTCTTCGGATAATACAGTGGTTCCCGATAATATCTCATCAGAGTACCATTGACCAAATTCCTTCCACGTTTTAGCAGATCCATCGACATCTTCCAAATGAAATAATTCTAATGCCATCATTACTTTAGGTAACACAGCACTAAATGCCGGACTGTAGTCTTCTTGTTTTTGAGCTAATATATTACTTGCAGTATAGGACAATTGCGCTGGTGTATCATTTGTTTTCTGGATATTGAAATTTTCAAAATTAAATTCCATTTTTTTAAATCCAAGATTTAGAGGACAATCTACATTTAGAACACTTTTTTCTACACTAACAAAAAAGTTAGATACTGGATACCATTGAGGTATAAAAGCAGTGTTAGAAGTTTCAATTTTACTTTCATAAACTACCGTAAAAGGATATTGTGTAGGTGTATAGTCTAAATAAACATACCGACTGTCAGAAAAAAGGGTACTGGAACCCACTGCACTTTGATCCTTAAAATCTTTTCTTTTAATTTTTTTTACTTCGTTTCCAAGGCCATCATAAACATATGCTTCGATGTCTTTGACACTAGTTTTCTTATTGTAATTCTCTACGGCATCAATAGCCGAAAGTCCTTTTTCATTTAAAACTGTAATAACCCTTTTGGTACTGATAGTCATATTTCGTTGAGAGGAAATAACAATATCAATTTGGTTCAACCTTACGACGGCCTTGGCATTCACTTTTAAGCTGTCAGAAATAAGCAAAATGGAATATTCATTCTTCTGCGCTTTTAACGAGAAAGTGATACCAACAAAAATAGTTAATAGTAGGACTCTGATTTTCATGGGGATTTTGAGAGTATAAAAAATTACCAAATAGGCGCATTGATAAAGTGAAGTCCGTCAAAGACAAACACCTTATTTTTATTCTTGGATTTTTTTAATTATTCGTGGTTTTCAAAAATAGAATAAATCTTACAATAAACAAGTGATTACTCTCTGTTTTTGCTGTCTATAATTATAGTCACTGGTCCGTCATTTAAAAGACTTACTTTCATATCAGCCCCAAAAACACCAGTTTGTATTTTTTTTCCAACCTCAAAGTCAAGCTTTTTTAGGAAATTTTCATAAAGCGGAATGGCAATATCGGGTTTTGCCGCTTTAATGTAGGAAGGACGATTGCCTTTTTTAGTACTGGCATGAAGTGTAAATTGACTCACTACAATTATATCACCGTCGATATCCTGAACGGATAAATTCATCACATGATTCTCATCGTCAAAAACACGGATTTTGGTGATTTTCCCCACTAGCCAGTCAATATCTTCTTGACCGTCCGTATCTTCAATACCAACTAAAATTAGCAGCCCTTTTTGAATGTCGGCTACTACTTTATTTTCAATGGTTACAGATGCGGAAGAAACTCTTTGGAGAACGATTTTCATTTTATTATTTTAAACAGATCTGATGTATCAGGTCTTTACTATTTTCTATTTTCGTCACTTATTGCTCGATCTTCATTGTGAATATCAGTACGATAATTTTCATCATCTCCTTCTAACAGTTTAAGATAACTATTGTAACGTGACCAAGCTATTTCATCTTTTTCTAATGCTTCTTTTACGGCACACTTTGGTTCGTCTTTGTGCACGCAGTTATTAAATTTGCACTGATCTTTCAATTTGAAAAATTCAGGAAAATACCCACTAATTTCTCCAGGCTCCATATCTACCACTCCAAAACCTTTAATTCCAGGCGTGTCAATAATTCTGGCGTCAAAAGACAAATCATACATTTCGGCAAAAGTCGTTGTGTGTTGCCCTTGCTTACTAGCTTCAGATATGGTCTTTGTTTTTAAATGTAGTGAAGGTTCCATAGCATTAACCAAAGTTGATTTTCCTACACCAGAATGGCCTGAGAACATACTTACTTTGCCAATCATCATTTCTTTCAACTTTTCTATCCCCTTCATTTCTGTAGAGGAAACTCGAAGGCATTTGTATCCAATTTCTTGATACACATGCTGCATGTATAATTGTTCATCCAAGGTAGCTTCGTCAAAAGTATCTATTTTATTAAATACTAAAATAGTTTCTATTCCGTATGCCTCAGCGGTTACTAAAAACCGATCGATAAAATTGAAGGTCGTAGGTGGATTGTTTATGGTAACTAAAAGGAAAACGCGATCAATATTAGACGCAATAATATGCATCTGATGGGATAAGTTCACTGATTTTCGAACGATATAATTCTTTCTTTCATGAATATTATGAATGGTTCCTGTTACCGTATCCGAAGATTCTTCCAGTTCATAATCCACAATATCCCCTACAGCTATAGGATTGGTACTTTTAATTCCTTTGATACGAAATTTCCCTTTCATACGGCATTCAATAAAATCGCCTTGTTCTGATTTTACGGTGTACCAACTTCCTGTAGATTTATATACGAGTCCTGTCATTTTTATTATTTACGATATTCGGCGTCCAATATGCCTTTAAGCACTTATAAATGCTTTGCAAAGATAATTCTTTGTTTCAGGTTTAAAGTATGAAGTGTAAAGTTTTTGCTCGCTACACAATCATAGATAAAAAAATCCCCACAATTTTTTAAAAAGTGGGGATTCATTCGATTACAATTAAATATTAATTATGCATTAAGTACTTTGTCTTGATGACCAATACTCTCTTGGTGGATTGCTTTGAACATTCTAAGCACAAACTCTTCAGTAAGTCCTTTTTTCTCTCCTTCTAGAATCATTTTTCCAAGAATTTCATTCCAACGTTTGTTTTGCAATACCGCCACGTTAGCGTCTTTTTTTACTTGACCTATTTCGTCAGCAATTTTCATTCTTTTTCCTAATAACTCTAATAAGTTAGCATCAAGAACATCAATATTTGCTCTTAATTTTGTCATTTTATTGGTAAACTCATCCGAAGCATCATTTACTTTTCTAACTTTCAAATCTTTGAAAATTTGTTTCAAAGCGTCGGGAGTTACTTGTTGCGCAGCATCACTCCAAGCGTTATCTGGATCTATATGAGTTTCGATAATCATACCGTCATAATTTAAATCTAAAGCTTCTTGTGTTACTTCAAGAATCATTTCACGGTTTCCTGTGATATGAGATGGGTCAATAATTAAAGGCAAATCAGGGAATTTATTTTGCAATTCAATAGCAATTTGCCATTCTGGAATGTTTCTGTATTTTGTTTTTTCGTAAGTAGAAAAACCTCTATGAATTACACCTAAGTTTTTAATTCCTGCATTGTACAAACGCTCTACTCCACCTAACCATAAAGCCATATCTGGATTTACTGGGTTTTTGATTAAAACGATTTTATCAGTTCCTTTCAACGTATCTGCAATTTCTTGAACTGCAAATGGATTTGCCGTTGTACGAGCTCCAACCCATAATACATCAATATCATGCTCTAAAGCTAATTTACAGTGCGCAGAAGTTGCTACCTCAGTCCCCATCAATAAACCAGTTTCAGCTTTTGCTTTTTGCAACCATTTTAATCCAATTTCTCCAACACCTTCAAACCCTCCTGGACGAGTTCTTGGTTTCCATATACCTGCTCTAAAAACACTAACGTCTGAATCTTTCAATTCATGAGCAATTTTCAATACTTGATCTTCTGTTTCAGCACTACAAGGTCCTGCAATCACAAATGGATGAGTTAAATTAAATTCATTCAACCAATTTCTCATTTCTTTCTTGTTTTCCATCTTTTCTAATTATTTATTTTATTATTTTTTTGTGTTGTTCTTTTGTTCTTAACTTTAATTTGAATAGGAATTACTTTTTTACATTCATACCATTCAAAATTTCTTTTATTCTATTCACGCTTTCCATTTCTTCAAAAATGGCATTATAATCTTCCTTTATCAACAAATCTTTGAATTGAGTAAGATTTGAAATATACTCTTCTAAAGTCTCTATTACCTGTACCTTATTCTGTTTAAAAATAGGCGTCCACATCGCCGGTGAACTTTTGGCCAGACGAACGGTACTTTCAAACCCTGAACCTGCCATGTCAAATATATCCTGCTCGTGTTTTTCTTTATTTATTACCGTTTTACCTAACATAAAAGCACTTATATGAGACAAATGAGAGACATAAGCAATATGTTTGTCATGCGCTTTTGGATCCATATAACGTATTCTCATTCCAATTGCTTTAAAAAGCTCCAATGCCTTTTCCTGTAATTTAAATGCGGTACGCTCTACTTCACAGATGATATTGGTTTTTCCTTCAAACAACCCTTTTATTGCTGCGGATGGTCCTGAAAACTCAGTTCCTGCAATAGGATGTGTCGCGATGAAATTTCTCCTTTTAGGATGATTTGCTACCGCTTCACAAATAGGCGCTTTTGTCGAACCTACTTCAAAAACAATGCTATTATCTCCAATTACATCCAAAACTTTTGGCAGCACAGTCAATGCAACATCTACCGGAACCGATAGAATTACAAAATCTGCATCTGACAGATTATCCATTGAAGCCGCTGCGTCTACAACTCCCAAAACTAGTGCTTCCTCTAAATGCTTTTCATTGCTATCAATTCCGTAGACGGTAGCATCTGGGTGCAAGGTTTTGATGTCTAATGCCATCGAACCACCTATTAATCCTATTCCTATTATGTAAATTTTCATTTAATTAAAATCTATCAATTGCTTCCTGTACTTTTTCTTCTTTCACACATAATGCAAAGCGAATATATCCTTCTCCATTACTTCCAAAAATAGTTCCTGGTGTAATAAAAATATATTTTTCCTGTAAAATCTGATCAATAAACTTTTCTGCCGATGCTATTCCTTTTGGTAATTTAGCCCAAACAAATAAGCCAACTCCCTCTTTGTATACTTTGCAACCTAACTTTTCGGCTAACTGCTCCGTCAAAATGCGGCGTTTCTTATAGATTACATTCATCGAGTCAAACCAAGACTTATCGCTATTCAATGCAGCGATCGCTCCCTTTTGAATTCCAAAAAACATACCGCTGTCCATATTGCTTTTCACTTTTAGAATAGCGTCAATAGCTTCTGCATTTCCTAAAACCATTCCTACTCTCCAACCGGCCATGTTAAAGGTTTTACTCAAGGAGTTGAGTTCTAAAGCTACCTCTTTAGCTCCTGCAACCTGCAACAAACTCATCGGTCTGTCATTTAAAACAAAACTATACGGATTGTCATTAATCAACAATATCTCATGTTTTTTGGCGAAAGCCACTAACTTTTCAAATAAAGCGACGCTCCCTCTAGCACCTGTTGGCATATGAGGATAACCAATCCACATGATTTTTACCTTAGTTAAATCTAATTTTTCTAAAGCTTCAAAGTCAGGTTCCCAATTCGTATTCTCTTTTAAATCATAATAAACAGGCACCGCTCCCACTAAATTTGTTACTGAAGTGTACGTTGGATATCCCGGATTCGGAATCAAAACTTCATCTCCTTCATTTAAAAAAGCAAGTGAGATGTGCATGATTCCCTCTTTAGAACCCATCAAAGGCAAAATTTCATTATTAGGATTCAAGACTACGTCATAATTATTAAGATAGAAATCAGCCATGCTTTTTCGCAATTCTGGCAATCCTTGATAACTCTGGTATTGATGTGCGTTTTCATCGTCCATCGCCAGTTTTACAGCATCAATAACAGATTGTGACGGATGTAAATCCGGACTTCCAATTCCCATATTGATAATCGGCTTCCCTTCTGAAGCTAATTGTCGTACTTCTCTCAATTTAGAAGAGAAATAGTATTCTTCAATTATGTCTAAACGTTTCGCTGCTTGAATCATGTTGTTTGTATTTTCCTTTCCCAAGCCATTTCTGGAAAATGGGAACTTTATATTTTTCTTATCGTTTACCTTGCATTCCGTCGAAATTTATGGTTTCGTATTTTTATATTCCCCTAACACTTTAAAGTATTCTGCCATAATTTCTAATAGCGATTTTGTTTTTGCATAGTCAGCATACTTTTCGAATGTAACATCCACAAAAAAAGAATATTTCCAAGGCGTTTCAATTTTTGGCAAGGATTGAATCTTTGTTAAATTCATCTTGCAATCACTCATGACATTTAGCACTGCTGCCAGACTACCTCGTTTATGATCCAGTTCAAATTTCAAAGAAGCTCTATTAATATCTTCTTCAGCCAGAAATGAATTTTCTTTTTTAATAATTACAAAACGGGTCATGTTGTTTTTTATCGTCTGAATTTCTGGAGCTAAAATTTCCAAATCATACATTTCAGAGGCCGTTACACTAGCAATTGCCGCTATCCCTTTCAATTGTTTTTCCTGAATTCTGCGGGCTGTTTCAGCAGTATCTTTATCTTCAACTAATTTTATGTTTGGATATTTTTTAAAGAAATCCATACATTGTAATAAAGCCATTGGATGTGAATGCACTTCCACTATATCTTCTATTTTTTGCCCTTTAAGCGCCATCAAATTTTGATGAATCCTTAAATAATGCTCGCCTATTATATGTAAATTATGTTTGTCTATTAAAGCGTAATTTGGAATAATAGGCCCTGCAATTGAATTTTCTATTGCCATAACCGCCTGCTCTGATCTGCCTGACAGCAAGCTATCTACTAATTCTTCAAAAGACAAACACTCGTCTACTACTACATCGCTTTCGTAATATTCTTGTGCCACCTGATGATGAAAAGAACCTTTTATACCCTGTATTGCAATTTTTGCATTCATATAACAAACTTTTAAGCAAAAAAAAATCCCGATTTTCATCGGGATTGTATATTTATAATTATCAATTTAATTTTCTAATTAAATAACCATACGACAATCCCTACCCTCTTTCCAGAAGAAATAATAAGTATTGCTAAAATAAAATCGGTTGTTTAACATGGTATGCTTTGTGTTGTGTGTGTATTAATTCTATGCGAATGTATAAATTATTTCGAGCCCACCAAAAAAAAACACAGATTTTACCAAACAAAAAAGGAATTCTCTCTAAAACTACTTATTAATTACATAATAGTCAATAAACATAGTGTAAAATAGCTTTTAAGCAACTGCGTATAAACACGTTCCATAACAAAAACAGCTGCTTTTGTTTGAATTAAATTTTCAAAAACAGATTATGTAGTTAATGTATTCGAAAGCCATTTTTTCCCTTCCGAAATTCGGGTAATTAACATCGCCGAAACTACGTCGCCATTAGCATTCAATAGCGTCGCCATCGGATCTACTAAAGTTCCAACAATCATGGCTGCCGGTAAAGCCTGCTCCATTGGAAAACCATAAATAGTAATAGCAAGAATCTCCCCTATGTATCCGCCATTTGGAATTCCGCCCTCAACTACTGAAACTATTATTGTAATCCCTAATGCAATTAGCAAATTATGTGGGTCGGTAAAATCTTTTCCGAACATAGCAAAAATCACGGCAATCTTTATAATTGATGACATACTGGAACCGTCTTTGTGCAAGGGAGCTCCCAGTGGGACTGCGATATTCCTGATATGTGTTGGTATGTGCATTTTTTCTGTCGCTTCCAGGTTGGCAGGAATGGTGGCAATACTACTGCAAGTTCCTAGAGCGGTTAAAGCAGGCGTAATATTATTACTCCAAAACACTTTCAATCCATTTGTTCCTCCTGCAATAAACGCGTAAAGACTAAAGAAAACTACAAAGTAAAAAGCACAAACTGCATAATAAAGACCCAATGGCTTCGCGTATGCACCAAACAATTGAGGACCAAAAATCCCTACTTGATAAGCGAAGTATGCACCCAGTCCTATTGGAGCCGTTTTCATTATCAGATGTAGCAATTGTTTCATCACCTCATCCCCTGAACTTAGAAAGCTTCTAAAGCTGGTGCCTTTTTCTCCAGAACGCAAACTTGCAAAACCTATTAAGAAAGAAAAGATAATTAATGCCAACATACTTTTGCGAGAAAGCAATTCATAAAAATCATTAGCGGTTAGCAATTGTGTGATTTGGGATCCCGGGCTCGCACTCTGCATACTTTCTAATGGAATTTTAGAAATAATAATATCCTGATGAATAGGAAAAAGCAATACGCCAATCATCATCAATATTGCCGAAATAACTACGGTGCTTAAAAACACCCCAATTACAATTACAAAAAGCTTTCCTAATTTTTCTGATTTCTCAAGACTCGCAATGGACGATGCAATCGTAAAGAAAATCAACGGAATAATTGCGGTAAACAATAAATTCAAAAATATATCTCCTAATGGCTTTATAATTTCTACATCTTTACCAAAAACCAAGCCCAGTATACTCCCTGCTGTAATCCCGCAAAGGAGCCATATGATACTACTATAAGTTTTAAATAAACTACCCGAATCATTAGTTACTTTGCTCATACCCTATACAATTTTTAAATTTTTATAAATATATCAATCTAATTAACAAAAACAGTTCAAATTTTCAAAAACTCAATACTGTGAATACATTTTTACATATTGTCTTGCGAAAAATAATAAAGGATACTTTTTTTCTGTTTACTTTTGCAACAAATACTACGTCATGTCAATAGAAGTAAATAATATATCTAAAAGTTATGGTGCCCAAAAGGCATTAGACAATATTTCATTTTCTGTAAAAAAAGGAGAAATAGTTGGTTTCTTAGGTCCGAATGGAGCAGGAAAATCTACTTTAATGAAAATACTGACTACTTATATTGCTGCCGATGAAGGTACTGCCTTAGTGAATGGTCACGATGTAGCCTCAGTTCAAAAAGCGGTACAACTTTCTATTGGCTATTTGCCGGAACATAATCCGTTGTATTTGGATTTGTATGTGAGAGAATATTTAGCATTTAATGCCGATATCTATAAAGTTGCCAAACCTCGTATCGAAGAAGTATTACAAATGACTGGTCTAACTGCCGAAAGTCATAAAAAAATAGGGCAACTATCTAAAGGATACCGTCAACGTGTAGGACTTGCTAATGCTTTGCTGCACAATCCCGATGTTTTGATTCTAGACGAACCAACTACTGGTTTAGACCCAAATCAATTGATCGAAATACGTAACGTTATCAAAAATGCCGGTAAAGACAAAACTGTTTTTCTTTCCACGCACATCATGCAGGAAGTGGAAGCGATTTGCGACCGTGTCATAATCATCAATAACGGAAAAATCGTAGCCGATAAAAAACTGGATCATTTAATCTCTGCCGATAAAGAACAAGTAATCGAAGTAGAATTTGATTATAAAATAGAGGAACAGGCTATTGCCAAAATAGAAAACCTTACTTCCTATAAAAATACACATGACATGATTTGGGAATTGACTTTCCTAGCAGACAAAGACATGCGCCCGGCAGTCTTTGATTTCGCTACTGCCAATGGTTTAAAAACGCTACAGCTTAATCAAAAGAATAAAAACCTGGAAGCTGTTTTTAGGGAAATCACTAAGAAGTAATGTACAGTGATTCGTTTTTTTAGTATTCAGTCCAAAGTCTTTACAACTTATTTAAAATAGAAAAAAGCTCGTTTAAATCCCCGAAACGGGAAACTTTAAACGAGCTTTATTATTTGCTTTAGATCAAAATAACAATTACTTACTATCTAAAGGTGCGCCCACTGCAATATCACATCTGTGATTTTCTTGTCCATGTGGCGGATTCATTCCTTCAGCTGTTGGTGTCGCTGGTGCCGAAGCTGCAGCATTATTTACAGTATAAGTAGTCGCAGGAGTAACCTGAGGTTGAATGTTTTGTGGTGTAGCTGTACTATTTGCTGCGGCTGCAACCGGAGAATTTAGCGGAGCACCAACCGCGATATCACAACGATGCCCTGCCTGACCGTGTTGTGGATTCATTCCTGTAGCAGCCGTTGAAGCTGTCTGTTGATTCACAGCTGGCGCAACTGCCGGATCAGCAACTGGAGTAACATTTTGATAAAAAGGCATAACATTTGTTGCTCTACTATCGACCTGTTTTATACTTTCATCTTTACAAGATGTCAGTGTAATTAAAAAAATAAATAGGAAGTAAATATATGATTTCATATCAGCGTTTTTATATTTGTTTATAATCAAATATAAGCCTTTAAAAATCTTCCTCCAAAATAAAATTTAATCCAACCCAATTAACTCCTGCGTGACAACGCAATTAATTCATCGCCAATTAAAAAACCTTACTGGCGATTTGTCGAATATTTTCCGATTTTCCCATAGAATAATAATGCAAAACAGGAACGCCTGCCGCTTTAAGTTCAAGTGATTGTTGAATTGCCCATTCGATACCTACTTGTTTTACGTCAGCATTTGTTTTGCATTTGTCTACTGCTTCGATCAAATCTTCTGGTAAATCAATACGGAAAATTTGAGGTAAGATTTGTAAGTGTCTTTGTACTGCAAGTGGTTTAATTCCCGGAATAATAGGGACAGTGATTCCCATTTCACGTGCTTTAGCAACAAACTCAAAATATTTTGAATTGTCAAAAAACATTTGTGTAACCACATAATCAGCACCAGCATCTACCTTTTCTTTCAGCCTTTTTAAATCGGAAATCAATGACGGAGATTCTAAATGTTTCTCTGGATATCCTGCCACACCAATACAAAAATTAGCTTTGTTGTCGATGTGCATCACATCATGCAAATACTTCCCTTCATTTAATAGATTGATTTGCTGAACCAAGTCTACAGCATAATTATTACCCCCCGGTTTCGCTACAAAAGACTGTTCGTCTTTCATCGCATCACCGCGCAATGCCATCACATTATTGATTCCTAAATAATGACAATCTACCAATAAATACTCTGTTTCTTCCTTTGTAAAACCACCGCAAAGTACGTGAGGCACAGTATCTACATTGTATTTATGTTTTATCGAAGCACAAATACCCAAAGTACCAGGACGCATTCTGGTTAGTTTTTTATCTAATAAACCATTACCTTTATCCACATAAATAAATTCTTCACGAGACGTAGTTACATCAATAAATGGCGGTTTGAAATCCATTAGCGGATCAATATTATCGTATAATTCCTGAATACCTTTCCCTTTTTGAGGCGGAATGATTTCAAATGAGAATAATGTTTCTCCTTTTGCGCCTTCTATATGTTGTGTTACTTTCATTTTTTTTAGTTTGAAGTTTAAGGTTTAAGGTTTAAGGTTCTCTTGAACAACTTTAAACTTTAAACTTTAAACAAATTTCAACTTGAAACAAGATTCTTCTAGTCTGCTATATTAGGACTCAACCATTTCGTTGCTGTATCTGTAGAGATACTTCTTCGCTTGGCGTAATCAATCACTTGATCTTCTTTTATTTTCCCAAGCCCGAAATACTTACTTTGTGGATTTCCAAAATAATATCCAGAAACCGATGACGCTGGCCACATCGCCATACTCTCCGTCAAGGTTACTCCTATTTCTTTTTCGACATTTAGTAATTTCCAAATCGTAGGTTTTTCTAAATGGTCTGGACAAGCCGGATAACCTGGAGCTGGACGAATTCCTTTGTACTCCTCAGCAATCATTGCTTCAGTACTCATGTTTTCATCTGCAGAATAACCCCAAATTTCTTTACGTATTTTTTCGTGCAAGTATTCAGCGAAAGCTTCTGCAAAACGGTCCGCTAATGCTTTTACCATAATCGAATTATAATCGTCTAAATCTTTTTCAAACTCAGCCGCCCATTCATCAACTCCAAAACCAGTAGTTACACAAAAAGCCCCCATATAATCCACCTTCCCATTGTCTTTTGGAGCAATAAAATCAGACAATGCAATATTTGGTGCACCTTTAGTTTTTTGAGATTGTTGGCGCAACGTCAAGAAAGTCTGTAATGGTTTTCCGTTCTCATCCGTTAATTCAATATCATCATCGTTGACTTGATTTGCAGGGAAAATTCCGTAGATACCTTTAGCAGTCAGTTTCTTTTCTTTCAAAATAACCGCTAACATTTCTTGTGCATCCGCAAAAACTGAAGTCGCTTGTTCACCAACTACATTGTCAGTTAAAATCGCTGGATATTTCCCAAACAATTCCCAAGTTCTAAAAAACGGCGTCCAGTCAATATAAGGAACCAGTACGTCCAATTCTACTTCGATTACTTGCTCTCCAATTATATTTGGTTTCACAGGAGTAAAATTCTCCCAATCCAATTGTAATTTATTTTTACGAGCTTGTTCAATAGTCAAGAAATTTTTGTCGCGCGAACGGTTCAAAAACGTTTCTCTAAACGCATCATATTCTGCTCTAATATCACTTGCGTATATTTTTTTATCCTTGTTTAACAAACTTCCAGCCACCGTTACAGCTCTCGAAGCATCATTTACATGAATTACTGTTTCTCTATATTGAGGTGCAATTTTAACGGCAGTGTGCGCCCGCGATGTTGTTGCTCCACCTATCATTATTGGAATTTTCATCCCTTTTTTATCTAATTCCTTAGCGAGATAAACCATTTCATCAAGTGAAGGTGTAATCAAACCACTTAAACCAATAATATCTACATTATGCTCTATCGCGGCTGCAATAATTTTTTCGGGAGGCACCATAACCCCTAAATCTACAATCTCATAGTTATTACAAGCTAACACCACGGAAACAATATTTTTACCTATATCATGTACATCTCCTTTTACCGTTGCCATCAAGATTTTACCATTCCCTTGTTTGTCACCAGCCTGCTTACTCTCTTCTATAAAAGGCAAAAGGTAAGCCACGGCTTTTTTCATCACACGTGCCGATTTTACCACTTGCGGCAAAAACATTTTCCCTGAACCAAATAAATCTCCAACTACATTCATTCCTGTCATCAAGTTAATTTCGATAACCTCGATAGGTTTTGAAGCTGCAAGTCGGGCTTCTTCAATATCTAAAAGAATAAATTCATCAACTCCCTTTACCAATGAATGTGTCAATCGTTCCTGTATAGTTCCCGAGCGCCATTCTTGAATTGCCTTTTCATTACTCTTTACATCTCCCTTTACGTTTTCAGCAAAATCCAATAACCTTTCAGTAGCATCGTCTCTTCTATTCAGAATTACATCTTCAACGCGTTCCAATAAATCTTTTGGAATTTCGTCATAAATAGAAAGCATTTCTGGATTTACGATTCCCATCGTCATTCCGTTTTGAATTGCATGATACAAGAAAACCGAATGCATCGCTTCCCTAACCGTATCATTTCCTCTAAACGAGAATGAAACATTACTTACTCCTCCACTAATATGTGCATGAGGTAAATTTTCGCGAACCCATTTGGTTCCTCTAAAGAAATCCAAAGCATTCAAGCGGTGTTCTTCCATTCCTGTTGCGACTGGAAATATATTCAAATCGAAAATAATATCCTGTGGAGGAAAACCCACTTTGTTTACCAAAATATCATACGAACGTTGGCATATTTCTACTCGACGATCGTAATTATCAGCTTGTCCTACCTCATCAAAAGCCATGATAATTGCTGCAGCACCGTAGCGCTTGATCAATTTAGCATGATGGATAAATTGTTCTTCACCTTCTTTCAACGAAATCGAATTTACGACACTTTTTCCTTGCACAACCTTAAGTCCTGCCTCGATAATATCCCATTTTGAACTATCAATCATGATAGGCACACGAGAAATATCTGGTTCAGCCGCAATTAAATTCAAGAATTTTGTCATGGCATATTCGCCATCCAGCATTCCTTCATCCATATTAATATCGATGATTTGTGCGCCACCTTCCACTTGCTCCTTTGCGATGCTCAGTGCCTCTTCGTATTTTTCTTCCTTAATTAATCGAAGGAATTTTCTAGAACCCGTTACGTTGGTACGTTCCCCAATATTCACAAATACGCTATCTGGCGTAATGATTAAAGGCTCTAATCCCGATAATACAAGGTTTCTTCTAGTTTCTGCTTGTGCCATTTTATTGTTGTTTTCTACAGATTCACTTTTTTTGTGAATTTGTGGCTATAATATAGACCCGATAAATCGCGTCTTTACATTTTTACATTGTTGCTGTTGATACTCTTGGTCTGTAATCCTTAGCGATATCAGCAATCAATTTGATATGTTCTGGTGTTGTTCCGCAACAACCACCAATGATGTTTACTAAATTATCGTCTAGGTAAGTTTTGATTTGCGATTGCATTTCGGCTGGTGTTTCGTCGTATTCTCCAAAGGCATTTGGCAATCCTGCATTAGGATGCGCTGAAACATTGAATGAAGTATTTTGTGACAAAGTCTGTAAATACGGTTTCAATAAATCGGCTCCAAGAGCACAATTAAAACCTACACTCAACAAGGGAATATGTGAAACCGAAACTAAGAAAGCTTCTACCGTTTGTCCAGAAAGTGTTCTTCCTGACGCATCAGTAATCGTTCCCGAAACCATGATTGGAATATCGATATTACGTTCGTCTTTGACTTCTTCGATGGCAAAAAGGGCAGCTTTGGCATTTAGTGTATCGAAAATAGTTTCTACCAATAATAAATCACTTCCGCCATCAATTAATGCTTCTACTTGTTGCTTGTATGCAATACGCAAATCGTCAAAAGTTACCGCTCTATATCCCGGATCATTTACGTCTGGTGACATACTTGCGGTTCTGTTTGTTGGTCCTATTGAACCGGCTACAAAACGAGGTTTGTCTGGATTTTTAGCTGTCCATTCATCGGCTACTTCACGGGCAATTTTTGCCGATTCGTAGTTCAATTCATAAACAATGTCTTCCAAATGATAATCGGCCATTCCGATAGTCGTTCCTGAGAACGTATTGGTTTCAACAATATCAGCTCCGGCCTCAAAATAAGCAGCATGAACTGCTTTTATCGCTTGTGGCTGTGTGAGTGATAATAAATCGTTGTTTCCTTTTAAGGAATGTGGAAAATCTTTGAAACGCTCTCCACGGAAATCTTCTTCAGAGAAATTATAGCGTTGCAACATAGTTCCCATGGCTCCATCGAGAATGAGTATGTTTTTTTTAATGGCTTCGTGAATGCTTGACATAAATTTTTATTTCTTGAAAATCACAATCGTAATTGAGATCTCTACTTTTGATTAATAATTACAAAAGCTCACTATATAAATTTTTTAGCCCTGATGGAAGCGACATCCTTTTAGTCTGAGGTTCAGAATAAAAGATATAGCGCACAGCAGGAAGGATGATGGCAAAAAGGCACCAATCATTCGCTCTAAAAAAAATCGATATGTTGTCAAGAAAAGGTTTGAGAAATACTATGGAAGTATTCTTGTGTTATCTATCTTAGATACTGAAACAAATTCAGCATAAAGTAGAATGTAGCACCTTCTTTATAAGATAAAGGGTTGCTAAGGTTTCATCGGGTCTTTCCCTCCGCCTTTCGTGATAACGATCAATAAATATAGGAACACTGCAAAGAAAAGATATAGCGCTAACACTTGCAAGTATTAACGCTATATTTTTTTATTTGATTTGATTCGAATTGTTACACAATGGCTTTAACCACTGCTTTTGGAGCTTCTTTACGAGTTCCGTCAAATCCATCAACTCCAGAAACTGTTGTGTATTTTAGTACATAACGTTTACCTGGATTGATAATTTGGTATGCTGCCTGACACATTAATGTTGCTTCGTGGAAACCACAAAGAATCAACTTTAATTTTCCTGGATAGGTATTTACATCACCAATGGCGAAAATCCCCGGAATATTGGTTTGATAATCCAAAGCATTATTTACCTTGATAGCATTTTTTTCTATTTCTAATCCCCAGTTTCCTATTGGACCTAATTTTGGCGTAAGACCAAAAAGCGGAATAAAGTAATCACATGGAATAGTACGGTGTGCTCCATTTTCATCAAGATCGATTGACTCTATATGTTCTGCTCCGTTTAATCCTACTACCTCTGCAGGCGTGATCAATCTAATTTTCCCTGCATCTTTTAGTTCCTGCACTTTTTCTACAGAATCTAATGCTCCTCTAAATTCATTTCTTCTATGAACCAAAGTTACTTCAGAAGCAACATTAGAAAGGAAGATACTCCAGTCTAAAGCAGAATCTCCACCACCAGCAATAACGACTTTTTTATCTCTGAATTTCTCTGGGTTTTTGATAAAGTATTTGATCCCTTTGTCTTCATAAAAATTGATCCCATCAATTAGTGGTTTTCTAGGCTCAAAACTTCCCAAACCACCTGCAATAGCAACAACTGCAGCATGAATTCGTGTCCCTTTATTAGAGGTGACAATGAAACTTCCGTCTTCTTGTTTGTCTATTGTTTCAGCACGTTCTCCTAAGGTAAAACCAGGTTCGAATTGCTTGATTTGTTCCATTAGATTATCTACTAAATCCCCAGCTAAAACCTCTGGAAATCCTGGGATATCGTAGATGGGTTTTTTAGGATATAGCTCTGAAAGTTGACCTCCTACTTGTGGCAATGCATCTAATATATGGCATTTTAACTTTAATAATCCTGCTTCAAAAACGGCAAATAAACCAGTTGGACCGGCTCCTATTATAAGGATATCTGTTTTAATCATGTTCAATACTTTTATTCCTCTCCCCAACCCCCTCCAATCCCGATAGCTATCGTGAGGGGGAGATTGGGTGGAGTTTCTTTTGTTATACTTATTATTACTTATTATTCTTTTGACAAAGGAACGAATGATTCGCTCAAAAATAAATGATAAATATCATTCAAACACTTTGCTCTTTATTCTATTCTCTCTGATCTATTCTTTATTCTTCAAACTTTGGGTGATCTCATTCATCTTTTGAACTTTCTCTTCAAAATCTCCTTTTAAAGTTTTGCGATATTCATTCAAGTTTTCGACCATTTTATTGATGTCTTCTGGAATTACTTCTTCAAAAAACTCTCTTAATCTTTTGGCCGTTGTAGGTGATTTTCCATTTGTTGATATGGCAATTTTTACATTCCCTTTGGTTACGATTCCGCCTAAATAATAATCACAAAGTGGCGGTGTATCGGCAATATTACAAATTAAATATCTTTCTCTACATAAATCATAAATCCTTTTATTCACTTCAAGATCATCGGTACAAGCAATAACCATATGCCTTTTCTTTAGCATCTTTTTCTTGAATTTCTTCATGGTCAGCTTTACCGAATCATGCTTATTGACCAACTCTACTAACTCTGGCAAAAAGCGCGGAGCAACTACCTCAACATTTGCATTAGGGCTGGATTTCAGCATGAATGTCAATTTTTCTAAACCTACATTTCCACCTCCTACAATCAATACATTAAGATTGTTGAGTTTTAGAAATATGGGATATAATTCATTCCTTTCCATATATTACATGTTTGTTGCTAATGGATTTTAATTCTTTATAAAATCCGTTGCTTTTCTTACTATCAGCTACTACTTCTCCAATTACGATAATCGCTGGAGAACTTAAATTCTTGTCGGCAACTATTTGCTGAATCGAATTTATTGTTCCTATTCCAATTTTCTCCTGTGGAGTCGTTCCGTTTTGAATAATTGCTACTGGCGTTTCTCCTTTAGATTCATTTTGAAAAATAGACACAATTTGGTCTAACTTACTCATTCCCATCAAAACAACAACTGTTGCTGATGATTGAGCCGCCAAAGCCACATCTGTTGATAGTTTTCGCGCCGAAGTTGTCCCTGTTATTACCCAAAAACTCTCCGAAACGCCTCTTTTTGTCAAGGAAATCCCTTGAGAAGCAGGTACAGCGATCGAGGAAGAAATTCCAGGAATAACAAATGTAGGAATTCCAAAGCTTTCTACATAGTCTATTTCTTCACTTCCTCTACCAAAAATAAAAGGATCACCACCTTTAAGACGAACGACATGACCATACGTCAAGGCATTATCTACAATTAGTTGGTTGATTTGGTCTTGTGTGTACGCGTGGCATCCTTTTCTTTTTCCAACAAATATTTTCAATGCGCGTTTAGGAGCATAGCTCAACAGCTCTTCATTAGCCAAAGCATCGTATAAAACCACATTGGCTTCAGCAAGTGCTTTTGCTCCTTTTATAGTAAGCAAATCTGGATCTCCAGGTCCCGCTCCTACTAAAGTTACTATGGGTTTTACTGTTTTATGCATTAGCTAAATCTTTTGCTCTGTAGGTTTCTATATTTTGAAAGAAAGCAATTGCTTCCTGTATGTATTTTTTGGCGAAAGCCTCAGAAGGTTCGTTTTGATTAATTTGGTATACTAAATCTTTAAAATTGGTATCTAAAGCGATTTTGCTAGTTTCAACAAAAACAGTATCAAACAAATTGATGATTCCTGCGTGGTGGTTTGTTTTTTGGTTTTCAGCCAATAACAAAGCTTTAGCACCATTTACAAAACCAGCATACGCAAGGTAAATCGCATCGGCCCATTTTTTATCTTCGAAAGCTTCTTGAGCGAAAGTTAATTTATCTTTTGCTTCCAAAATTAAAGTTGCTACTAGGTCAATTACAACTCCAGCACATTCCCCTACTCCAACCGCTTTTACATAATTATCAGCATTTCCCCAATCGATAAAATCTTCGTCAGTAAGATTAGTAACATCCGCCAAAGGTTTTAAGAATTCGTAGAAATACTTTTCGCCTTGAGCGTCATAATAATCTAAGAAAGACTTTCCGTTAGCATTCGCTTCAAAATCATTTAAGATATAACGTAATGCATCTGGGCCTCTACGACTTGGAATCTTGATTACTTTATCAGAAAAACGTCCTTTACCATCTCCTAAAATTCCGCCTCCAAGCAATACTTGCAAGGCTGGTGCTACTAATTTACCGGAGTTGATAGACATTCCTTGAAAACCAATTGCCGACATGTTGTGTTGTCCACAGGCATTCATACAACCACTAATTTTAATCGTGATTTCTCTATTCTCTTTGTATTGCGGGAATTCTAATTTTAAAACTCTTTCTAATTCTTCTGCAATTCCAGTACTACTTGCGATTCCAAGATTACAAGTGTCTGTTCCTGGACAAGCCGTAATGTCATTAATGGTATCGTAACCTAAAGTTACAAAATCTAATTTGGCTAATTCTTGGTAGAAGAACCCTAAGTTTTCTTCTTTTATATTTCGTACTACAATGTTTTGTTTTAGTGAAAAACGCAATTCATTAGCACCATAATTTTTGATCAAATCAGCTAAAGCTCTCGCTTTATCCGTATAAAAATCTCCTAAAAGTACTTTGATACCAATAGCTACATAACCCGCTTGTTTTTGAGCAATGACATTCGATTTTTTCCAAGCTTCAAAAGCAGCTGTATCTTCGATAGTTACCTTTGGCACTGCTAATAAAGTCGTTGGAATTTTACCATCAAAAGCCGTAGTGTCAATTTCGTATGATTGGTACGACAATGCTTTTTTCTCTTCGTCAACTAATCTTAAAAACTCGTCTCTTCCAATATCTTTAATTAAGAATTTCATACGTGCTTTTAATCGTTTGGCTCTTTCACCATGACGATCAAAAACTCTTAAAACACCTTCGGTAGTTGGAATAATTTGGTTCACCGGAATAAATTCTGACAATAATTCGGCGTGATGTGGCTGAGAACCTAATCCTCCTCCAAGCATTACTTTGAATCCACGTTCTCCGTTTACGATTTTTGGAATAAATCCTAAATCATGTAAATAACTCAAGGCCGTATCTTTATCCGAAGAAGAAAATGACATTTTGAATTTACGTCCCATTTCTTGACAAATAGGATTTCTCAAGAAAAACTGGAACATCGCATCTGCATAAGGCGACACATCAAAAGGTTCGTCAACATCAACACCTGCTAATTCACTTGCTGTGATATTACGCACGGTATTTCCACAAGCTTCACGAAGCGTAATATCATCGATTGCTAATTGCGCCCAAAGCTGCGGAGTTCTATCTAAACTCACATAGTGAATCTGGATATCCTGACGTGTTGTAATATGCAAACGTCCTGTTGAATACTCATCAGAAACTTTAGTAATACGCACTAATTGCTCGCTTGTCACCTTCCCAAAAGGCAATTTGATACGAATCATTTGCACGCCTTCTTGACGCTGACCGTAAACTCCACGCGCTAAACGCAGACTACGAAAACGCTCATCATCAATTTTACCGTCCTTAAATAAGGCAATTTTTCTTTCTAAATCGATTATCTCTTTTTGAACAATCGGATTTTCTATTTCGGTTCTAAAACTTTCCATACCTATTTACTATTATCCTCCCCCCGGCCCCCTCCGAAGGAGGGGGAGCCATTGAGGAGCTTTATTGTGTTATATTCTGGTTATAAACTTCACAGCCACAAAGTTTATCTACAATCTCTCCCTCCCCTTTGGGGAGGGCTGGGGTGGGGCTTCTTATCGAATAAACCCTACTCCCGCAGTTGTATTGGTTGCTGCATCTATTAAGATAAAAGCACCATTTGATTTATTGTCGTTGTAAGCATCAAAATAAATCGCTTTGCTTAACTTGATATTTACTTCTCCTATTTCGTTAATTGCTAATTGAGATGCTTCTGTAGTTCCTGAAAAATCAGTTGAAATCACATTTTTCACGCTGTCGATTTTAGCTAAAACTCGATTCGTATTGTGTTGTACAAAATATTTTGCACCTGCAACCAACTTTTTACTATCCATCCAACAAACTGTTGTATTGATGTCTTTCTCCACTTTAGGCAATTCAGATGATTTTACAATCATATCTCCTCTAGTTACATTGATATCATTTTCTAGTTCAATTGTAATTGATGAACCAACTGAAGCCTCATCAAATTGTTGATCGAAAAAGTGGATGTTGGTTACTTTTGATTCTGTTAAAGAAGGTAATACTGTTACCGCATCTCCAACTTTAATATTGTTACCGTATAATTTTCCAGCATAGCCTCTGAAATCGTGATACTCTTCTGTTTTTGGTCGGATAACTGTTTGAACTGGAAAACGTGCTTTTCCTTTTTCGTACACATCAGCTGGCTCTAAAGCTTCAAGGTGTTCTAGGATTGTTTGTCCTTCGTACCAAGGCATTCCGCCTAAAGACTCTACTACGTTATCACCAGTCAAAGCACTTAACGGAATATAACTTACGTTTTGTTCTTTGAAAGTGCTTTTTGCATTTAGCGCTTCAAAGTCGGCTTTAATTTTATTGTAAACTTCCTCTGAGTAATCAACCAAGTCCATTTTATTAACAGCAACAATTACCTCTTTTACTCTCAATAAATTATTGATAAAAAAGTGACGGTACGTTTGTTCAATTACTCCTTTACGCGCATCAATTAAAATGATCGATACTTGTGAAGTTGAAGCTCCTGTAACCATGTTACGAGTGTACTCAACGTGACCTGGAGTATCTGCAATGATGTAACTTTTCTTTGCAGTAGAAAAATAAATATGCGCTACATCAATCGTGATTCCTTGTTCTCTCTCAGCAACTAATCCGTCAGTAGCCAATGAAAAATCTAAATAATCATATCCTTTTTGCTTGCTGCTTTTTTCTATTGCTTCCAGTTTGTCTGTAGTCAAAGATTGTGTATCGTATAATAATCTTCCGATTAATGTACTTTTTCCGTCATCTACACTTCCTGCTGTTGCTATTTTTAAAACTTCCATTTTATATTTTGTTTAAATCCTCCCCCCAACCCCCTCCGAAGGAGGGGGAGTCGAGACGTTACTTTATTGTCTTATTATTTAACTCTCATTAGAGAATATCTTTTATATCTTAACCTTATGGATGAAACTAAATCGTATAATATCTCTATTGAAATAATCTACGCCATTTGCTCTTTCTTGAAAACTATTCAAATAACCGAACTCTAATGCAACTGCCTGACTAACTCCTACTTGTACTGCTGCGTAAACTCGGTTTTGATCGAATGTGTTTTTGATAATCTTGTTTCCGCCATTAATCATTATTTCATCCGATAGAATTCCTTTTAGATATTGTTTTTCTTTCTTCCAAAAAGTATAATCTCCTTGAATTCGGTATCTAAATCTTAAGTAGAACGTGGTTCCGTCTTCGAGCATTATTTTACTCGCATTATGAACAAATCGCTCTTCTAATAAATACCGATGAATTAGATTCACTTTACCTAGACTCTGCTTTACCGTTGCATCTTGCTGCAATCGATATTCGGGAATATGAAATCCAGTTTTAACCTCAGGATCTTGTGTCGCCACTGAGAAATAAGCAAAACCTGCTCCTAACTCCAGCTTATCTGTTATCTTGTCTCTCACTTGAACCCGACTTACAAAGGTATTTTGGGTTACTGGATTTATAAAAATCCGATTATCAATCTCAGTATGAACAGACCATTTATTATTTAATTCCAGCTGATTGTAATATCGCATCCAGAGTAAACTTTGTTTGTCAACGTTTTTCTCAGTTTGAGCATTTACACCAGTACTAAAAAGAAATATACCCAAAAGAATTTTCAAGAACTTCATTCTAAAAGTACCCTTGTTGTTTTCTTTTCTCCATCGCTGCTTCAGAACGTTTATCATCAATTCTGGCACCTCTTTCAGATATAGTTGACAATCTAATTTCACCTACAACTTCAGATATTGTTGCTGCATAAGAATCAACTGCCGCTGTACAGCTCATATCTCCAACTGTTCTAAAACGAACAATTCGCTCTTCAATTTCTTCGTTTTCTTCTTGGTATACGTATGGAGAGTGTGACCAAATCATTCCGTCTCTCAAGAACACTTTACGTTTGTGTGAAAAATAAATTGATGGAATCTCGATTTGTTCTTGTTCGATATAGCTCCATACATCTAATTCTGTCCAGTTTGAAATTGGGAAAACACGTACGTTTTGACCGTTTTCAATTTTACCGTTCAATAAATCAAATAATTCCGGACGTTGGTTTTTCTCATCCCATTGACCAAAGTCATCACGAACAGAAAAAATACGTTCTTTAGCTCTAGCTTTTTCCTCATCTCTACGTGCTCCACCAATACAAGCATCAAACTTGAATTCGTCAATTGCATCAAGTAAAGTTGTTGTTTGCAAACTGTTTCTACTAGAATATTTACCAGTTTCTTCGACTACTTTTCCTTCGTCGATAGCATCTTGCACATTACGTACAATTAACTCTAATCCTAATTCTTTAACCAATCGGTCTCTAAATTCTATCGTTTCAGGAAAATTATGACCTGTATCTACGTGCAATAATGGAAAAGGAATTTTTGCAGGGAAGAATGCTTTTTGTGCTAATCTTACCAATGTAATTGAATCTTTTCCTCCAGAAAAAAGCAATACAGGCTTATCAAATTGAGAAATTACTTCTCTGAAAATGTATATCGCTTCGCTTTCTAATGCGTTTGTTTTTAATATTGAACTCATTTTTATTATTTTAAGATTAAATGATTGAAAAATTTAAAGATTCCAACAATCATTTATAATTTATAATTCACAATTTATAATTACCCTTGATGTAGACCGCATTCTTTGTGACTTGATTCCCACCACCATCTACCGGCTCTTATGTCTTCTCCTTCGGAAATTGCTCTGGTACAAGGAGCGCAACCGATGCTTACAAATCCTTCTTTATGTAATGCATTTTGCGGTACATTATTTTTTTCTAAATAATCTTCCACTTCTTTCAAAGTCCACTTTAGTAAAGGATTGAATTTGATGATTTCAAACTTCGAATCATATTCAAAAAGAGGTAAATCATTTCTGTTTTCTGATTGCTCTGCTCTTAATCCAGTAATCCAAACTGAATTTCCTTTTAAGGCTTTTGTTAATGGTGCTACTTTTCGAATAAAACAACACTCTTTTCTGTTTTCAACCGACTCATAAAAACTATTAGGTCCTTTTGCGATCAACAGGTTTTGAACATCAGCAGCTTCAGGAAAATATACTTCGATGTGTTTTTTATACTTTTTTAATGTCTTATGAAAAACATCATACGTTTCTTGAAACAAACGACCTGTATCTAAGGTAAAAATATTGATCGCAGTGTTACTATTTGCAATTAAGGCGGTAATCACTTGATCTTCTTGCCCAAAAGAAGTAGAAAAAACCACTTTGTCTTTATATTCATCTGCCAAAAAAGTAAAAGCCTCTTCTATTGAAAAGTCTTTTGTTTTTTCTATTAATGTTTGTACGATCGTTGTGCTCATTTTATTTGTATTTATAAAAATCTATTACCCTATCGGTTTAGTAGATTATAAGGCAAAAGTAATACTTATTTCCAAAGTACAAAACAAAATTTTGATTTTTTATTCCAAAGCACATTAGACGTTACTGACTCAAAAAAAGCACATTAGACCTTTATCCGCTACTATTTGTTGAATTAAACATTAATCGCAATTACTTTTCTATTATTCCTAAAAAACATAATGCTATTCTAACAAATATTTAATTTTTAAAATATAATTCAATTAGTCTACTTCTCCTATAGGATAATTACCAAATAGTTATTAATTTTGGCGAAAAATTAATTGTATGGATTTTCAAATAGGATTAGTCATTGCAGGTTTAACTGTTGGTTTTATCGTAGGGTTGACAGGTGTAGGAGGTGGTTCTTTGATGACGCCCATTTTATTATGGTTCGGGATTCCTCCCTCAACAGCTGTTGGAACTGACTTATTGTACGCGGCATTTACCAAAATGGGTGGTGTATATGTGCATCATAAAAAAAAGAATATTAACTGGACTATCACAGGTTGGCTTTCGTTAGGAAGTGTCCCAGCGGCCTTAGTAACATTATGGATTTTAAATAGCATAAAAACAGATATCACGGCATTAAACGCAGTAATTAAATATAGTTTAGGTTGGGCATTACTGATGACTTCAATAGCCGTTTTATTTAAAAAGAAGCTTTTAAACTTCTCTCAAAAGCATTCAGGAGATAAATTCCATAGTGAGAGTAAAACGCAAAACTTATTGACTGTTGCCATAGGGGTTTTATTAGGCGCTACTGTAACCTTAACATCAATTGGAGCCGGAGCATTAGGAACCGTTACCTTATTTTTCTTATACCCACTTTTAGCAACACCTAAACTTGTTGGAACTGAGATCGCTCATGCTGTTCCATTAACTTTAGTTGCCGGTTTAGGACATGCTACCATGGGGAATTTAGACTTAGGACTATTAGGTCAATTATTAATAGGATCGCTTCCAGGAATTTTCATCGGGAGCATGCTAAGTGGTAAAGTACCCGATTTATTGCTTAGAAATGCTATTGCAGGAATGTTATTCTTTGTAGGTTACAAACTTGTTTTTATGGTTTAAAAAATAATTAATTGACACAAAAAGACCCTTTCATTAGATAAATAATGAAAGGGTCTTTTATTGCTATACCTAAGAATTAAAATGCTATATCTGCCAGAGAATTATTCTCTAATATTTTTAATGTATTATCACGCACTTCCGTCATTAACTTGCGTACTGCACAAGAAACCTCATCTTTACAATCATCACATTTTTCATAAAAGTTATGACTTGCACAAGGCAATAATGCGATTGGGCCTTCAAGAATTCGATAGACCTTAGCCATATTGATTTCCTTAGGGTCTTTAATTAAGTAATATCCTCCGCCTTTCCCTTTCTTAGCACCCAAAAAACCTGAATGGCGCAAAAGCAATAATATACTTTCCAAAAACTTAACCGAAATATTTTCGCTTTTTGCAATATCAGCAATAGCAACAGGTGTTTGATCTTTTTGGCGCGCCAAAAAAGTCAACGCTTTAATTCCGTATTTTGTTTTCTTTGAAAGCATCTATAGCAATTTGTGATTGTTGAATTAGGGTAAATATAATATTACCAAATCTACAATCAAAAATCGTTAATCACAAATCTAAAATCTAAGCCAAAGCCTGCTCTAAATCCGAGATAACATCTTTCACGGTTTCTAAACCTACAGAAACGCGCACCAACCCATCAGTAATACTCACCGCTAATCTTTCATCAACAGATAGTTTACTATGAGTTGTAGATGCTGGATGTGTAACAATCGTTCTGGTATCTCCTAAGTTTGGCGATAGCGAACATAGCTTTATTTTATCCAAAAAATTACGTCCAGCTTCAAGTCCTCCTTTTATTTCAAAAGCTACAATGTTACCTCCCAATTTCATTTGCTTTTGGGCAATTTCATATTGTGGATGGGATTTCAAGAACGGATATTTTACGCGATTCACATTTGGATGCTGTTCTAAAAACTCAGCGACTTTCAAAGCATTTTCACAATGTCTATCTAAACGAATTGCTAATGTCTCTAAACTTTTTGATAAAACCCAAGCATTAAATGGAGATAAAGAAGGTCCTGTAAGGCGTGAAAATAAATAGATTTTATGAATCAATTCGGGGTCACCAACAGTTACTCCGCCTAAAACTCTTCCTTGGCCATCCATTAACTTTGTAGCAGAATGCACCACCAAATGTGCTCCCCATTTTATAGGTTGCTGTAAATAAGGAGTTGCAAAACAGTTGTCGATTACTAAAATCAAATTGTGCTTTTTGGCAATATTCCCTAACAATTCTAAATCTATAATATCAACTGCAGGATTTGTTGGCGATTCAGCAAAAAGAATCTTTGTGTCAGGTGTAATGAAACTTTCAATAGTTTCTGGCTCGTTTATATCAAAATACGATGTTTGAATATTCCATTTCGGAAAATAATTGACAAACAACGAATGCGTCGCTCCGAAAACACTACTTGACGAAACGATATGATCGCCTGATTTTAATAATGCAGCCATCGTTGAATATACCGCAGCCATTCCTGAAGCAAAAGCAAAACCAGCAGTTGCCCCTTCCATCTTGCACACTTTTTCTACAAACTCGTTGGTGTTTGGGTTGCTGTAACGGCTATATATATTTCTGTCTTTCTCTTCGGCAAATGAGGCACGCATATCTTCAGCATCTTCAAATACAAAACTAGAAGTTAAGTATAATGGAACGGAGTGCTCTAAATATTGGGTGCGTTCTAATTGGGTGCGGATGGCTTCGGTTTCAAAACCAAATTCTTCTTCGTTCATATTCTTTTGTTTAAAGTTTAAGGTTTCAAGTTGTTGGAATTTATAAATCCCAAGCTCATTCCCTTAAACCTATAAATTTTATTTTTAAATTTTAGCTAATTCAACATTATTTAAAACCACTTTATAATGTATTGTTGCTGTTGGCTCTAATGTTTTAGAAACCGAGCAGTATTTATCAAAAGAAAGTAGTGCTGCTTTAGCCGCTTTGTCTTCTTTTATATCTCCTTCTAGGTAAAAAACCAAATGGATGTCTTTGAAGGGTTTTGCTTCGCCTACTTGAACACGTTCTCCTTCTACCTCAGCTTTGAATGATGTTATCACTTGGCGTTGTTTTTTTAGAATCGAAATCATGTCAATGGCGCTACAACCGGCAACTCCCATTAACACTAATTCCATTGGGCTTGGTCCTTGATCATCACCTCCAAATTCTGGACGGCTGTCTACGTTTACTATATGGCCTCGTTCGTTTTTCAATTCGAAATGGAAGTTGTCGTTTACTCTGTTTAATGTAATTTTCATATTGTGTTTTTTGAACGTTGCTCACGCTTTTTTTTGAACGCGGATGGCGCGGATTTAAAAACGATTACAACGGGTTTTTTATTTATTTTTCTGAATAATCAGCAACTGAACAATTTTCTACCCTTTATCAGATAATCTCAAAATATCTCCAAAAACTCCTCTTGCAGTAACAGCAGAACCTGCTCCTGCTCCTTGAATTACAATTGGTCTATCTCCATAAGATTCCGTATATATTTCGAAGAAAGAATCAGAACCTTTCAATCCACCTAAAGCAGTATCCGAAGGTACGGAAACTAGTTTTACTTCCAAAATCCCTTTATCATTTTGCAAATCACCAGACAATTCCCCTATGTATCGCAACACGTGATTTGGTTTTTGATCTGCTTTTATTTTATCGTAAATAGGATCAAACTCTTTCAACTTTGTCAAGAAATCAGCGGCACTTCCTTCACGTAAATGTTCTGGAATTAAATTCTGAATAGCAACTTCTTCAAATTCATTCTGCAAGTCTAATTCTCTGGCTAAAATCAATAATTTTCTACCCACATCGTTCCCACATAAATCTTCTCTTGGATCTGGCTCTGTAAAACCGCTATCGATTGCCTCTTTTAATATTTCGCTAAACGGAACATCTTTGGCTGAAAAATGGTTAAACAAATAACTCAATGTCCCGGAGAAAACCCCTTTAATTTTGGTGATATTCTCACCTGAAAGATGTAGTAATTTAATCGTATCAATCAACGGCAATCCAGCTCCTACATTTGTTTCGTATAGATAATTCTTCTGGTTTTTTTCTAGAACACCTCTTAGTTCTTTATAAAAGCCATAGCTCAATGTATTCGCCACTTTATTGGATGAAATTAAATCAAAACTACTATCAACTAGCGGAATATAGTTTTCTACAAAAGTTGCCGATGCCGTATTATCGATGGCTATCAAGTTCTCTAAATGATGTTCATTTGCATACTCAATAATATCATTTAAAGTATATGCAATTCCATTAGTATCCAACTCCTTTTTCCAGTTAGCGTTAATTCCTTTTTTATTAAGCAATACTTTTTTAGAATTGGCAATAGCAAAAACATTTAGTCTAATATCTTTTCGTTTTTCGATAGCTACAGCTGACTCTAATATTTGATTAATCAAAGTACCTCCCACTAATCCATGTCCGAAAATGGCAATATTTATTTTCTTGGCTACGCCAAAAATCTCTCCATGAATAACATTCAACGCTTTGTTTAGTTCTGATTTTTTAACCACTAAACTCACGTTTTTACCTGTTACTGTATTATTGAAAAGAATAGGAACAATTTTATTTTTTATCAAAGCTGTGTACGGCTTATGAAATGTACTCAAATCCTGACCTATTATTGAAATCACAGATACATTGTCTACCACTGTAATCTTATTGACATCCTTAGAATAGAAATCGTTTTCAAATTCTTTCTCTAATTCGATCATTGCTTTTGTAGCTTTATCAGCAGCAACCACTAGTCCAATTCCTCTTTCAGAAGATCCTTGTGAGATGATGCTAACGCTAATATCGTTGTCACCCATCACTCTAAAAATACGGGCATCAACTCCCGTTTTTCCAAGCAAACCTCTTCCTTCTAAGTTTACCAAAGAAACATTTTCTAAAACAGATAATGTTTTAATTCCGCTCGCATTAGAATTTGAAGTAATTAAAGTCCCATTGTTTTCGTGATTGAACGTATTCAGAATTCGAAGTGGAATATTTTTTTCTAACAGCGGAATGATGGTTTTGGCATGTAAAATATTCGCTCCAAAATTAGCAATCTCATTTGCTTCATTATAAGACAAAGATTCAATCTTTTTAGCATCTAAAACCAATTCAGGATTGGCAGTGTAGATTCCGTCAACATGAGTGAAGTTTTGCAATTCTTCAGCATTGATATAATTGGCAACTAATGATGCAGTATAATTACTTCCGTTTCTACCTAAAGTAGTAGTTTCGTGTTTAGCATTAGAGCCAATAAAACCAGTAATCACCAAAACAACATCTTTGTTCTCTTTAAAAACTTGGATGAAATTCTTCTTAGAAACGGCATCTAATGGTTGTGCATCGCCAAAATTTGAATCGGTTATAATTAATTCTCTGGTGTCTGCAAGTTTTGCAGGAATACCTCTTTCATTCAATAAAAACACTAATAATTTAGCTGAAAGTACTTCGCCATGTGCTAAAATCTGATCTTGAATCTTCACGCTATAATCGCCTATCAAGCTAACGCCTTCAAAAAGCTTATCTAATTTATCAAATTCAGTTGAAAAATCAACTGCATCAAAACCATCTTTTTGATATGCTTTAAAACTTTCTAAAAGTGGTTTGTAATTTCCGTTTTTAGCTGCAATAGTAAGAATATCGTCCAACTCATCCGTTGCTTTTCCTCTTGCTGAAACAACAACAGCAATTTTCTCTTCTTGCTTTATCTTACCTTCAATAATATCCAAAACGGTGTCGATACCTTCGCCGTTTGCTAAAGATTTACCGCCAAATTTCACTATTTTCATCTGCTTTTTATTTTTGAAAACAACTTCTAATAAATTGTCTAATTGTTCGTATTCCATCAAAAAGGCATCGTGCCCATGTTGTGAGTCAATCTCACTATAGAATACATTATTTTTAAATTTTTTAATCTCGTTATAGGTTTCTCTATTCTCCTTTGCTGTAAAAAACAAGTCTGAATTGATTCCTACAATGTATATATTGGCGTCCACTTTAGATATAATTGATTCTAATGACTCGTGATTCCGAGTAATATCAATCGTTTTTAAAAGTTGATTCATCATTTTATAAGCCGAAAGCTGAAACCTTTTTTCTAATTTTTCGCCGTGGTAATTCAACCAACTTTCCACTTGAAACGTTTCTAGCTGTACATTGATGTCTCTATTAAATTTCTCTTTGAAAGATTCTGGTGTGCGGTAGCATAACATCGCGTGAATACGTGCATCTTCAATTGGTTTTTTAGAATTATTTAGGATTTGCTCTTGCAAATAACAATTAGCAATCAGCCAGTCAGTCGCTTTCCAATCAGTAGCTATGGGAATAAAGTTTTGAGCTAACTTTGGCTCTAAGGCCAAAATCTCCCAAGCAATTCCACCACCCACTGAACCTCCAATGAGAGCGAATAAATTATCAATATTTAAAACGCGAAGCCCTTGAATGAAAATCCTAGCAATATCTCTTGCTATAAAATCTCTGTAATTTTCGATAGTAGCCGAATTGAAACCATTACCTGGTACGTCAAAAGAGACAATGGTATATTTTCTAGTGTCAATGGTTTTATCTACTCCCACTATATCATTCCACCAGCCAGATTCACCAATTACTTGCGAGTTTCCGGTCAAGGCATGATTAATTAAAATAATGGGGGCTGTATGCAATGGAGCGCCAAAAACCTGAAAACTTAAGTTTAGCGTAGCATAAAAAGCACCATTATGTGTGGTGAAATTTTGTATGGTTATATGTGTTGGTTTATTTTCCAATTTCAAATCTTTTATTGATTTTGATTTGTATCTGGAAATATTAAAAAGAAAAAACTAGGTAAATACTAGAGAAATTCTTGTTGTTATCTTTCCACTTTTGGAAGTGGTAGAATGCAGCACCTTCTTCGATTTCTCGAAGGGTTGCTAAGGCTTCATCGGGTCTAATCCCTCGTCCTTTCTTTATAACATTTCAATACGTGTGTGAACTTATTACTGCAAATTAACTACATATTTTTATAACAACCAAACTTTTACCATTGTGATTATTAGTGAAAAATATATTTAACAAAAAAACGCAAGACCTCGCTGAATCAAACAATTCAGAAATTCCTCACGTGTAAAAAGCTATATTGAATAACTTTCAATTAAATAAAAAGTGTGTCATTTTCTTTTGAATACATCAAAAGTTGTAATGAGTTGACTACATTTTTAGCGTTTTTCCCTTTTGACATATTTATACCCAATCTTGGATTAATTAGTTCATCAATTGTAATTACATTGTTACTGTTTTTTTTGCCTCTTAAGTTTCTAAGAAGTTCCAATGCCCTTGAAAGTCTGTTTGGTGCGCTCATGATATATATATATTTAAGTTGTTTGTTTTCTATTATTATATTTTAATTCTTATTTTCTATTATAAAAAAAATCCTTTTGGAAACATTACCAAAAGGATTTAAGCTATAAAAACTTATACTTTTGGAATCAACAGAACTTTGCGCAAAACATTGCGACAAGGATCTGAATCTTATTATTTAAAAATATCTTCATTTGATTTATTTAACTTAAAAGTTACTATTTCTTTAAAAATAAAAGCCTCCCAATTATCTTGGGAGGCTTTTGCTATATTATATTTTTATATAATTTAATGCAATTACAAGCTCCCGAATTTCTTCGATACGACTACAAATTGTTTATAAATATTTAAATTCATTTTCGGTATTTTTCTTCAACAAATATCTCACTTAATTCTACATATTCCAAATGATTCACAATGATTTAACGATAATTTCATATAACTAATTAAAAAAATGGTCAATATTAACATTTGACATCATTTACAACCAAAAATCATCTTTAGAATTAAAAAAACTTTAAAAGTGCTCTAATTATAATGAATCAAAAACAGCTTTTAAATCTTCTTTTAAATCTTCAATATCCTCTAATCCGACAGAAAGACGAATCAAATCTTTAGAAACTCCAGAAGTTAATTGTTGCTCTTCTGATAATTGTTGATGCGTTGTACTTGATGGATGAATAATTAATGATTTTGTATCACCAATATTTGCCAAAAGCGAAAACAATTTTGTGTCATCCGCTACTTTTTTAGCAGCATCAAAACCACCTTTTAAACCAAAGGTCACTAATCCGTTTTGTCCTTTTGGTAAATACTCTTGTGCTAAATCATAATATTTGCTTGATTTCAATCCTGGATAATTTACCCAAGCAACTTGCTCTTGCAACTCTAACCATTGTGCTAAAGCTAATCCGTTTTCACTGTGTTTTTTCACACGAATGGATAATGTCTCTAATCCTTGAATAATTTGAAAAGCATTGAAAGGACTCAAAGCCGCTCCATAATCACGCAGTCCTTCGATTCTAACTTTTGCTATATAAGCAGCAGCTCCTAATGCATCATGATACACTAAACCATGATAACCAGGATTAGGTTCTGTGAATTCAGGAAAACGACCACTACTCCAATCGAAAGTTCCAGCATCAATAATAGCACCACCTAATGAAGTTCCATTACCACAGATGTATTTAGTTAAAGAATGAATTACAATATTCGCTCCATGTGCAATAGGGTTTAACAAAGCAGGTGAAGCAACCGTATTATCAACTACAAACGGCACTTTTAAAGCCTTAGCTACTGCTGCTATCGCTTTTAAGTCCAATACATCTAACTTAGGATTCCCTAAACTTTCTACAAAAATAACTTTGGTATTGTCATTGGCAGCTTTGGCAAAATTTTGCGCATCCGAAGGATCTACGAAAGTAGTTGTGATTCCTAATCTTGGTAAAGTAGCATTTAGTAAATTAAATGTTCCACCGTACAAACTACTTGAAGCTACAATATGATCTCCCGTTTTTAACATGGTCAATAAACCTGTTGCAATTGCTGCTGTTCCAGATGCAGTGACAACTGCCGCAATTCCTCCTTCAAGTGCTGCTAAGCGTTGTTCTAAAACATCATTTGTTGGATTATTTAATCTTGTATAAATATAACCTGCCTCGGTTAATCCAAATAGATTAGCCGCATGCTCTGAATTATCAAACACATAAGATGATGTTTGGTAAATAGGCACTGCTCTTGTCCCTGCGTGTTTTGTTACATCATGTCCGGCGTGTAAGGCATTCGTTTCAAATTTTAATGTACTCATAATTTTAGTTTTTTGATTTTATTCTTTTTTATTAAATGAAAAACCCTTTTAGATAGGTATCCAAAAGGGTTTTAAGTTGTATTATAAACTTATACTTTGGATCACCTGAAACAAACACACATCATGGCTTTTGCACAAATCATAGACTTGACAACAGATTTAGTGATTTGCTTAAAATTTAGATGAATCATTTTGAATTATTATTTATTATTTTAAAAAATATCTTTGTTTAGTTTTCAAAAAAAAGCTTCCCTTTTTGAGGAAAGCTTTTGCTATATTTAAGATTTTAAATTAACGCAATAGACTGCCCTCAGGAATTTTCCTGCATGGATTTTGACTTATTACAAACATTTAAATTCATGATATCCTTCTTTTGTTGGAACAAATTTGCTCACAATAATTTATATATCCTAATATATTTTAAAAAATAACAAATAAAAGCCTTTCTGTTAAAACACAACTAATCAATTATTTAAAAAAAATCTATACAACTTAATACTATTTTTGATAATAGATTTATTTTAAATACCACAAAGTATTTTTGCTCATATTACATTTCTTTAATTTAGAATCAACTTTCAATTATATGAACAGCACTTCATTTTCTTGAGAATACATTTGTACCATTAATGAACTTGAAGCCTTTTTTGATCCAAAAGAGTTGGTTCTTCTAACTTGAATCCTTGGGTGAACTAAATCAACAATTGGCTCTCCCGTTTTTCCTTTTTGTAACTTGCTTTCGAAATTTGGTATTAACGAAGTTGTTTTTGATGTTTTCATGATAATTATTTTTAGCAGTTTGTTTTTTCTCTCTCCTATTTAAGCTACTTAAATCCTTTAGCCTAAATCCTTCCATTCATTATAATCTACACTATTGCTAACACTACATAACCACTAAAGACAAAGATAAAATACGCCTATAAAAACGCTATAACAATTCTTTCATTACGGTTACCTGATAAGTAATTTCACTTAAAGTAAGCTTTAACAATTTTCGTGTTAATTTTGACTACTCTTCGAATTTGTCGATCGCTCAATCGCTTATTGTTGTATGCTTTAACAAGTCGTTTCTTCAACGTTTCCCATTTCTCTTTCATATAGGGATACAATGAAATAGATCGTTCATCTCCTTTTAGTGCATTCAGATAATGCTTATTGTATTCTTTAACGTAATTATTATAATCATCCAGATATCTATCCCACTTTTCATTTCCGGTATTTTCTTTTCCCTTAGCTGTTTTCTCAAGTACTAAAACCTTTTCAATTGCTCTCATAATAAAGTGTTTTTTGATTAATAATTTATTCCTAACTCCTAGCTTACGTTTAGTATAGTTTGAGGTATTTCCCCTTTCCTGTTTTAAAAAACAGGATAAGACATTTAATTTAAAAAAATATAAAGTCTTTCTATCTATCGATTTATAGCTTTAACAAATTTAACAACTAACATTAATGAACTAAAATATACTCGTTTAAAAACCACAATATCAGATACATTACGTTTTTAGCGAATGATAGCTCAGAAAAAAGTCATAAAAATTCGTCTTTTCGCATCAGCGCTAAAACGAGACTAAAATAGTTTTATGATTTCAATCATAAGTAAACAGTGTGTCATTAAATTATTAAGTAAAAAACAACTAACGTATAGCGCTTCATTAATAATTACACAAAGGAGCTATTAATATGGCTATTTATTCTGTAAAACATTTTTTATAAAACATTCATTACTATTGACGCGAAGAAAGTAAAAACATATAGCTTCAGCTTGTTTGCCACATGCGAGGATTCGTTTAGTAACGTAATACATATAAACTTTTGTTTATTGAACAAAGCTTACTCCCGTATAATTAAGGCTTTAGGCCAAGACTTCTTTTAGCATTAATTCAAATACACCAGGCTTAAAACCTGCGCAATTGAACAAGACAGATTATGATTTTGTCTATAACAAATGCTGTGGTTTTCAGAATTTAGCAAGAAATCCAAGCTTCCTATTTCACAAAAAAATCCTTAAATTCACAAAACTAGCATGACTAATAGCTGTTCTAAATCTCTACCCACAGAGAAAAAAGCTCGTCTTGGCTGTACTGGACAGACTCAAAAAAATTACTTGAATGTAGATAATACTATTATCACTTTTAATATAATTATCTAAAATCAAAAAACTTGAAGCAATTACAACTGTAGATATTCTGTATCTTTTTTTTATAGTTCAAATAAATAGTACTTCACACCACAATATCAACAATTAGATTTTCCTTTTTTTTTAACTACACGGCGCATCGGATTATTATATTACGAATAATTAAACAGAAGAAGTTCCTACTAATTAAAAAAACACTTATTTTTGAAATACGTAATTGACCTTTCAATGCGCCCCAAATCTCAAACCTACACATACAATGTTTCAAAACAATGCAATCGATTTTGACTTACTTAAAAAACGCGCCTATAATTTAAGATGGGCAACAGTTCCTGAAGGTGTTATTCCGCTTACTGCTGCGGATCCTGATTTTAAAAGTGCTCCTGAAATTGCCGACGCAATCGCTAAGTTTGCAAAAGACCGTTATTTTTGCTACACGCCTCCCGAAGGACTTCCTGAGTTTAAAGACAGCATAGCTACTTATTTTCAGCAACGGAGAAATGTTCCTGTGCAACCTGAGTTTGCTTTTCCCGTGGACAGCGCAGCTTTTGGCATCTTTTTGACTTGTAAAGCTTTTTTAAACATTGGCGACGAAGCCATTATTTTTGACCCAGTTGATTTTTTATTCCGATATTCTATTGAAAATGTGGGAGGAAAAGCGGTTCCGTTTGCTATTCCAGCAGGAACTTCAAATGTCGATTTTGAGGAAATGGAAAAGCTCATTACTATACGCACCAAAATGATTTGCTTGTGCAATCCCTTAAATCCTACGGGAAAAGTATTTTCTAAAAGTGAACTTACAACTCTGGGGAAAATTGCCTGTAAACACAATTTGATTATTTTGTCTGACGAAATATGGAGTGACATTGTGTTTTTACCAGCTGTATTTACCAGTATCGCTTCTATCAATGAAGAAATACGAAATCAAACCATTACCATTACTGGGTTTAGTAAATCCTATGGCCTTGCCGGTTTACGAATTGGTGCTGTAATTGCACACAATCACAATCATTTCAAACTTTTAATGGACACTTCTTTGCATAATTCCACCGTACATGGCGCTACTGTTTTATCACAAGTGGCTGCCAGTGCTGCTTTGAACGAATGCGGGTATTATCTAGATAATTTTGTCACGCATCTCACAAAGGTTAGAACCATTATCGTGGACGAATTGAATACTATACCTGGTTTTAATTGCATTGCTCCTGATGGCTGTTATGTTGCTTTTACGAATATTACCGAAACCAAGAAATCCAGCCAAGAAATCTATGACCTCTTATTACGAGAAGCAAAAGTAGCCGTTGTACCAGGATTAAAACAATGGTTTGGAGAAGGTGCCGAAGGTCATATTCGAATGAGTTTTGCTACCTCTGAAGAAGTGATTTATGAAGCAATGGACAGAATTAAAACCGTTTTAATATGAAAGCAGTTATATTAGGCGGCGGTATAGCTGGTCTTACAATGGGACTACTGCTGCGAAAAGAAAACTGGGATGTTGTTATCAGCGAGAGATCAGCAAGTATGGTCAATCAAGGACATGCATTTTTGATGAGTGCTGATGGGCTTTCAATTTTATCTGAGTTTTCGAAAGAACAAAGCTCTGCTTTACACAAACAAAACGTCAATTTATTCAGTTTAAAAAGACCCGACGGCGATGAAGAAATCCGAATCAAATTAGACGGATGGCATTGTATGAAACGTGTTGATCTCATTTCACACTTATATTCTTTTTTTTCAAAAAAAAATTTAATAATGGGACGTGTGTTTTCTCATTTTTTATACGAAAACAATGTTGCGATTGCGGCGGTTTTTGAAAATGGTGAAATCGAATATGGCGACATTTTTATTGGTGCCGATGGAAGCAATTCTAAAGTAAGAGAGTCGCTATTTGGAAAAGTCAATTTTACTCCAATAGCAGTACATGAGATTGTAGGGATTTCTAAAAAGCGAGCCATAGACGATCCTGAAAAAGTTGTTTTTCAGAAATACCAAAGTAAAATCAAAGGTTTGGCGTTTGGCTTTATTCCAGCTTCCTGTAATGAATCGGTTTGGTTTATGCAATATGATGTCAAACTAGCATCTGGAGACGAAGGAAAAAGCCCTGAAGCGCTTCAAAAATTTTGCTATGACATGCTTACCGATTTCCCCGACGAAGTTAGGGACGTTCTCGACGCCAATGATTTCAGCACTTCTTACATCTGGAAAACTAGAGATTTTGATACTTTGCCTATTTTTCATAAAGAGAACGTAGTATTGATAGGTGATGCGGCTCATCTGGCGGTGCCGTTTACGAGTGCAGGAACAACTAACGCTCTTCTTGACGCTAAAACTTTGACCAAAACCTTGATGAATTCTTCCTCGATTGAACAAGCTTTTGATACCTATTATCAAGAACGCTACAGCGACCTTACCAATCATTTAGAACAAGGACGATTGCTGAAAACAATCTTTTTGGAACCTGAAAAACACAGCGAAAGAGGCTATATCTTGCCTTTGGTAACTGACAAAGACAAAAAAGAGCCCGTTAATAAGCCTCTTAAAATTACTTATTTTACAGATCCTATTTGCTCTACTTGCTGGGTGATTCAGCCAGTTTTAAGAAAGCTAAAATTAGAGTATGGTGACTATATTGACATTCAATATCACATGGGTGGCTTATTGCCATCCTGGACAAATTATGATCGTGGCATAATCAAAAACCCATTGGATGCTGCCAAGCATTGGGAAGAGGTAAGTAAGGAACACAAAACTCCGCTGGATGGCGACATCTGGATTGAAGACCCACTGCATTCCTCCTACCCACCGTCGATTGCATTTAAAGCAGCTCAGATTCAAAGTAACGACAAAGCAATTTCGTTTTTAAGACGTTTACAGGAAATGATTTTTATCGAAAAAAGGAATATTAGCAAATGGCCCGAAATTGAAAAAGCTGCTTTGACTTGTGGTTTGGATTCGGCATTGCTTTTAAAAGATATAAATGGCAAAGGGCTAGATTTATTCAATGAAGATTTAGACTATGCTAAAAAACTAAAAGTTACTACTTTTCCAACAATATTGTTTTCTATAGACAACGAAATAAAAACATCCATAACAGGCTTACAACCGTATGAAAAATTTGAAGAAATCATTCGAGAATTCATACCCAATGTTACAAAAAACAACATCCAACTAAGTCCAGAATCGCTATTCCAACGATTTAATAACATGACCGTTACAGAATATGCTTTTATAAGTGATTGTAGTGTTGAGGAGAGCAATCTAATTTTAAATGATTTGTATCATCAAGGAAAGATTGAAAAATATGACAGTAAAAACGGCATGGTGTGGACGTATTCTATAAAATCAAAAAAGAAGATAAGTAGTGTTTGGTAATTTTCTAAATGTTAATAAGATTTCCCCAAACCCGCGTGAGTGATAGCAGTGAAAAGCCCGCAAACAAGTGTAGCGATAGCGAAACTTATTGAGGACTTGCAACGAATAGCACGACAGCATTAATAAAATGAGCCATTACCCTCAAACTAGATGGCTTATTTTACTAATGGAGGCACGCCCAAATAACACTAACTTATGCCCTTATGGTTTGCAACCCTTTTAACTTAAAAAAAATACTTAAGTTTAATTTACAATTCAAAATGGTTTCATACCTTTGCACTCAATTACAAGAGGAAAAATTTGAACTGATTGCAACCTCTTCATAATGAAACGAATTCATTATGGATGCTGAAAAATTTTCAGTAGAAAAAATGCTAAAGCAGAAACTCTACTTTAGTATTTCCCGCAATTATTTTTCCTCCCTTAATTTTAAATTTATATTTATTATGGCATATTTATTTACGTCAGAATCTGTAAGTGAGGGACACCCAGACAAAATTGCAGATCAAATTTCAGACGCATTAATTGATAATTTTTTGGCATTTGATGCTGATTCAAAAGTAGCTTGCGAAACTTTAGTGACTACAGGTCAAGTAATTTTAGCAGGTGAAGTAAAATCAAATACTTACTTAGACGTGCAACATATTGCTCGTGAAGTAATCAGAAAGATTGGATACACCAAAAGTGAATACATGTTTGAAGCCAATTCTTGTGGTATTCTTTCTGCTATTCACGAACAATCAGCAGATATAAACCAAGGTGTTGACAGAGCTAATCCTGAAGATCAAGGAGCGGGTGACCAAGGAATGATGTTTGGTTACGCTACTAATGAAACGGAAAACTTCATGCCATTGGCTTTGGATTTATCTCATAAATTATTACAAGAATTAGCTATTCTTAGACGTGAAAATAATGAAATTACTTATTTACGCCCAGATGCTAAATCACAGGTAACATTAGAATATAGTGATGACAACAAACCTACACGTATTGATGCTATTGTAATTTCTACTCAACATGATGATTTTGATGAAGAATCAGTTATGCTTGCTAAAATTAAAAAAGACCTAGTGTCGATTTTGATTCCAAGAATCATTGCTAAAAATCCTGCTCACGCTCATTTATTTAATGACGCTATTCAATATCATATTAACCCAACCGGTAAATTTGTAATTGGAGGCCCTCATGGAGACACAGGACTTACAGGAAGAAAAATCATTGTAGATACGTACGGAGGAAAAGGAGCTCACGGTGGTGGTGCTTTCTCTGGAAAAGACCCAAGTAAGGTGGATAGAAGTGCAGCTTATGCTACACGTCATATTGCTAAAAACTTAGTTGCCGCTGGTGTAGCTGACGAAATTCTAGTTCAGGTTTCTTATGCCATTGGTGTAGCGAAACCCATGGGAATATTCATTGATACTTACGGAACGTCAAAACTAAGCTTAAGAGACGGCGAAATTGCTAAGAAAGTAGAAGCTATCTTTGATATGCGTCCTTACTTTATTGAGCAACGTTTAAAACTAAGAAATCCTATCTATAGTGAAACTGCAGCTTACGGACACATGGGACGTACGCCAGAAACGGTTACTAAAACTTTCTTTGCTCCAGGAGGATTAACAAAAACTGTTGAAGTTGAGTTATTTACTTGGGAGAAATTAGATTTTGTTGACCAAGTGAAAGACGCTTTTGGATTGTAATTATATTTTCAATTAAAAGACATAAAAAAACCAGCTCAATTGAGCTGGTTTTTTATTTAAACACAGTTTGTTTATAAATTATATTTCAATGAAAATACAACATATCTAGGCTGAACTAAATACTGTGACGATCGATATCCAGTTTGACTAAAGGTATCATCATTTATAGTTTTAGTATTCAATAAGTTTGTTGCAGCCACTGTATATTCCATTTTAGCATCTTTTTTACGGTAACTAAAGCTAGAGTTTAGAAACTCATACTTATTATTTATTGTCCCTTCAGAGTTTGAATAGGTATAATTATTATAATCTGCAGTTACAGAAAATGCTTTTAGGAAGAAATAATCAAATTTCACAAATGGTTGTTTTGTTTTAAAAACTGTATTTTGATAATCGTTCAATGTTAACGAATACCCCAATTCTAAATTAGGCCAAATTTTAAATTGAGTTCCCATCGAGCCTCGATAGGTCTGAGAGAAAGATTCAGTTGTTTGTACGAAATCTATTAAAGGATTTGAAGGGTCATTTGGATTCGCTCTTAAGCTATTAAATTTAGACCAATTCAAATTTAAATTAACAGAGGCTTTGTAATACTTCAGGAATGAACGTTGATATCCAACTATTCCATTAATGCTCTCGTTTTCAAAATTAGCATTTACTTTTTCACTCACTTGGTTTATCCCATTAAAATAGGCTCTATTTACAACAGGATCAGTTGTTTTACTATAATTTAAGTTTCCAAAAACAGTAGTAAAATTGAATAAATTATATTTAAAATACCGTAAGGAATGTGTTTCTTGCAATGCGTTTTCTAAGAATCTATTCCCTCTATTGAAAGAGTTGAAGTTTGAAAAAACATATCCCTGAACAAATGAATTAATATCATTGAATACATTTGCTTTCCTAAAATTATAGGTTAAAGATTCCGATTTCTTAATCTGATACTGAGCAAACAAATCAGGTAGTACTCTAGAGAAATTATCTTCCTGTTTAGTACTTAATTGCTCATTAAACGTATTGTATTTGTGTAGACTTAGCCCTGGGTTAAAAGTGAATTTACCTGTAATAAACTTATAATGTACTCCTAAGTAGGCATCGTTAAATCCATATTTCACATCATTTTTATATTCATCATTATTTAATATAGATTCATCCCCATTATCCAAAAGCTGGAAAATTGACGAACTATAATCTTGATGAGATTTTGTATTTCCAACAGTTACATTCAAATTACTTTTAGCTGTTAACGAGTAATAATAGTCTGCTTTTACATCTAATTTATTTGTTTTGACAAATCGATTTTGATTAATATTAAAACTGCGTTGAGTTGAATCAAAACCTAAAAATGGAAAGGGATCATTTTGTAAATCAGGATTGTAAAATGGGTCTTCGTCTTGATACAAATGTTGCATCTCAAATGCCCAAGTACTTTTTTTATTCTGAGTCCAAAAAATATTCACACTCTGATTTACCGCTATGGGATTTTGCTTTTTAAACGACTTTATACTATTACTCTGGGATTTATCGCCGTTGGAATCATAGGTAACCGAATTAGTTAGCAAATCATTATCCTCTGTTTGATCTGACTTTCTTAACGATATGTCATAATCAAATTGAAAGTTCACATTAGGCTTAAACTTTGACCCCAATTTAATAATAGCCAAATTGTTTCTTAAATCTGAAAAATCAGATCTGCTTTCGTTTGTTTTTATCGCAGTGGAGTTGGGCTGGAATATCCCAATTTTAGTCTGTGTGTCCGAAATTGTTTTATTTGAAGAAAGCACTCCAAAACCACTAATATTCCAATTTTTAGACATCTGTTGAGCTATATTGATTGCCCCAAACTTATTGTCAATACTTTTAGCTTTATTATCCCTTTGGGTAGAAATCCCCAGATCGTTGCTTGAAACATTGAAATTTGTTCCGCTTCTTCCAATTGTGTTTCTGGATCCTCCTGTCAATCTAAAATAATCTCTGTTAGAAAACGGAACGTCTCCTATGTTATTAAAGTTTGAAATGACATTAACACTTGTTTTTGGGCTGTAATAAAACAACTTGGGGTTGATAATAAACCGATCCACAAAATCTGTTCCAGCCGAAATATCACCAAACCAAAATTTATTTTTACCAGATTTTAATTTAATATTAATGGCAACATCATCATTACTGTTTTCTAATCCTTTCAATTGACCCACCTCAGAAAAGTTTCTCAGAACTTGAATTTTATCAACTGCACCAGCCGGTATGTTCCTCGACCCTAATTTAGTGTCCCCTTCAAAGAATTTCTTTCCGTTAACCAGCATCTGTGTAACTTTTTTCCCTTCAACTTCAATTTCTCCATCGGCATTTACTTCTACTCCAGGCAATCTTTTCAGGATGTCTTCTAACTTCTTTTCTGTCCCTGTTTTAAAAGAGTCAGCATTATATACAATAGTATCTCCTTTTATAGAAACTGGCATCTCTCGCACAATCTCTACGCCGTCTAACTCAATACCTCCCGCTTCAAGAACAATCGTTTTAATTATATCTTCAGCAACAGTAACAATCTCTATTTCTTTATTCTGCATCCCTAAGAAACTAATCTTAATGCTGTAACGTGTATTGGCTTTCAAGTTAAGAGAAAACTTCCCTTTGTCATTAGTTATTGCATAGGCATCCATTGCTTTTGTATTAGCATTTACGGCCATGACATTTGCCATTTCAAGTCCTAATGATTTGGAATCTGTAATAAATCCATCCAACTTTATAGATTGGGAATAAAAAATAGAGGTAATAAAAAGAAAAGCAATTTGTATTGTTGTTTTCATGTAGTGCAAGTATGTTATAATAATTTACTTAGATAATTTCCAAATTATGAATATTCTTAATTACCCATTCTCATTTGCGCACCCCCACGACCTTGGTTCATCTCACGCATTTCTTGCATTTTTTTTATAACCGTTTCATCATATTCTTTTTGAGAAATCACTTTCCCCTTAACTGGTGCCTTTATTACCGTTTTTTCTTTAGGATTTAGTACAATTTTCGAACATAATATAACAGTTTTACCATCGTTAATTTCTAAAATCAAACCTGGCAATCCCCAATAATTTTCAGGACCTTGATTTACCGGAATCTCAGGTGTATACCAAGCTGTTATAGTCACTTCCTTAGGCATTTCTAAATTATCCATGAAATTTGTTTTCTTTTCACCATCAGCAGGTTTAGCAGCTGCAGGATCTTCTTTTTTAGGTCTAAAATTTCTAAAATCAGTTTTACTAGCTGGTCTCACGGTTGTCGCCTTAAAACAATTATACCCTCCAATAACTCTAGTTTCGCCCTCCATTTTCCATTGATAATTTACTAATGAATCTTTTACAAGAAACTCCTTTCCCATAAATTCTTTATCAACAGCATACAGTTTCTCTTTAACATTTTTATATAAGGTTCCGCCGCCACCAGTCATTGAAGCCATCATTCTCATTCCGCCTCCTTGACCTGGAGCGTCTAATCTTTCTTCTTCTTTGTATACTGAAGCCGATTTGTCAAAATTCAGAATAAAGGTCTTTTCAAACATACCTTTCATACGTTCTTCAATTGATTTTTGCATTTCAGGAGTCATCTCCCTATTACCTGCAAAATTCGATTTAAAATCAGCCGTGCTCGTTTTTGATTCATATACAGCCAGACCTTGGAACTCCTGTGCTTGCAAACCTAAACAGCCAAACGCACTAAATGCTAAAACTAAAATTACTTTCTTCATGACTTTTAACTTTTAAAAAATTATTATGGTAAGACCTCCCGTTTATCTTTTTGTTACAATCTTATTATAAATAAATTAAGACTTCAATAATTATAAAAGGTTTAATCGTAATTTAGCTATATATGAAAAAAATAATTCTCTTCATTACTTTAGTATCGACCTGGACCGCTATTAGTCAAAACATTAAGCTTGAAACCATTACAACAGACACCTTCAATATCATTGCTGATGATTTCATTGGTTATGATCAGTTTGAATTCTATTACTATATAAAGGATAACGTTCTACATAAAACGAATGACACTGAATCATTAGAATATAAAAACACCTCTCTTGGAAAAATAGCAAAAGTCGACATTAGAAACCCACTAAAAATCGTGCTTTTCTATGAGAATTTCAATACCGTTATCTTACTGGACAATCAATTAAATGAAACGCAAAAAGTAAACTTTTCAGAAAACACAAGTCCTATAGCGGCATCAGCAATTGGAATTGCTGCACAAAATAGGCTTTGGATTTATAATAGTTTGAACCAGCAGATTGGTCTTTTTAATTATATAAAAAATGACTACAAAACAATATCTACACCTTTTCCAGAAAGCATCAAATACTATCAAACTGATTTCAATACCTTCTATTGGATAGACAACAAAAACAACTGGTACTCTTGCGATGCCTTCGGGAAAATAAAAACTAAAGGCAAAACGCCAGATTTCGATACTATTGAGATCATTAATGACTCTCAATTTATCTACTCTAAAAATAGTAAGCTGTTTTTTGAAGACTTAGAGAAAAAACAAAAACATGAAATTGATATTTCAGAAAAAACGTTTAAAAAATTCTGTTACAAAGACCAAATTTTATCTATTTTTACATCGAAGGGAATTATAAATTATAAAATCACAACACCGTAATGCACATAGCAGTAGCAGGAAACATCGGATCGGGAAAAACGACACTAACGCGTTTATTGGCAAAACATTTTAAATGGGAGCCTCATTATGAAGATGTCGTTGACAATCCGTACCTCGATGATTTCTATCACCAAATGGAACGCTGGTCATTTAATTTACAGATTTACTTCTTAAACAGTCGTTTCCGTCAAGTGATCCAAATACGCGAGAGCGGAAAGAAAATCATTCAAGATAGGACGATTTATGAAGATGCCCATATTTTCGCACCAAATCTCTACTCAATGGGTTTGATGACTAATCGTGATTTTCAGAATTATTCTTCGCTTTTTGAATTAATGGAATCGACGGTAAAAGCCCCTGATTTATTAATTTATTTAAGAAGTTCGATACCTAATTTAGTAGGACAAATACATAAAAGAGGACGTGAGTATGAAAACTCAATTTCTATTGATTATTTAAGCCGATTAAACGAGCGTTATGAGGCCTGGGTTCATACCTACGATCGCGGAAAATTATTAATTATTGACGTAGACAACATTAACTTTGTCGACAATCCAGAGGATTTAGGAATGATTTTAAACAAGATTAATGCTGAGTTGAACGGATTATTTTAGCCCTATTCTTCTCATCTTAAAATAAAAAAAATACAACCTTACTATAAAAAAATGCCTCACTTTCGCGAGGCATTTTTCATTTATAACAAAGCATATAATTATTTTAAAGCATCAATTTTTGCTTGAACTTCAGCGTCAGTGCCTTCAAAAACTTTTGTATCCACTTGACCGTTTACAGTAGTTGTAACTGTACCGACAACTGCACCATTAACATTTGTTTTCTCAATAGTCACTTGTTTAGAAACTTCCTGCATCATATGCGCCCCTTTCATATGCTCACAAGCTGCATTAGTACAACCTTTAGCAACACATTCTTCTTTAGACATTGAAGTACATGCGCCAGTCGTAATGCAACAACGCGCTTTATCCGTAATAGTATGACTTCCGCTTCCTAAAATTGGTGCCATTACTAAACCTATCAAACAAGTCAATTTAATTAATATGTTCATCGATGGTCCAGAAGTATCTTTGAAAGGATCTCCAACAGTATCACCAGTTACGGCAGCTTTATGCGCCTCAGACCCTTTGTAAGTCATCTCACCGTTAATCATTACGCCTGCTTCAAAAGATTTCTTAGCATTATCCCAAGCACCTCCGGCATTGTTTTGAAAAACTGCCCAAAGAACCCCAGAAACAGTAACTCCAGCCATATATCCTCCAAGCATTTCTGCAATTAATTGATTATTGTCCCCATAAACCAGTTTCCCAAGAAGCACAATGGCAATAGGAAAACCAATCGTTAAAATTCCAGGTAGCATCATTTCGCGTAAAGCGGCTTTAGTCGAAATATCAACACATTTTGCATATTCTGGCTTACCAGTACCTTCCATAATTCCAGGAATTTCTTTGAACTGTCGGCGTACTTCATACACCATATCCATTGCGGCTTTACCAACAGAGTTCATCGCTAATGCAGAGAACACTACCGGAATCATTCCCCCTACGAATAACATCGCTAAAACAGGAGCTTTAAAAATATTAATCCCGTCAATTCCCGTAAAAGTTACATATGCTGCAAATAATGCTAACGAAGTCAATGCTGCCGAAGCAATAGCAAATCCTTTTCCAGTAGCAGCGGTCGTATTACCTACCGAATCCAAGATATCAGTACGTGTACGTACTTCTTTTGGCAATTCACTCATTTCAGCAATTCCACCTGCATTATCAGATATTGGACCAAAAGCATCGATAGCTAATTGCATCGCTGTAGTCGCCATCATAGCTGAAGCAGCTAATGCTACTCCATAAAATCCTGCAAGTGCATAAGAAGTCCAAATGGCAGCAGCAAATAATAAAACGGTAGGAAATGTAGAAATCATTCCTGTTGCTAAACCTGCAATTACATTAGTTCCTGCTCCAGTACTCGATTTTTGAACAATAGCCATCACTGGTTTTGTTCCCAATCCCGTGTAATATTCTGTGACAGATGAAATAACAGCACCCACTACCAGCCCAACAATCGTAGCATAGAAAACTCTCATCGAGGAAATGTCTTGCATTCCTTCACCAAAAAATTCCATTTTCATATTGGCTGGCAACATATATTGTACTAAAAAATAACAAGCTACTGCTGTTAAACCTATAGAAACCCAGTTTCCAATATTTAACGCTTTTTGTACTTGTGCTTCTTTAGCATTTTCATCAGTAATTTTAACTAACATGGTTCCTATAATCGAAAATAAGATTCCGAAACCGGCAATTGCCATTGGCAATAAAATAGGTCCGATACCACCAAAGGCATCATCTATACTTCCTCCCATGTCTTTGATAACGTAGTTCCCAAGAACCATCGCTGCCAAAACTGTCGCTACGTATGACCCGAACAAATCTGCACCCATTCCGGCAACATCCCCGACATTATCTCCTACGTTATCAGCAATCGTAGCTGGATTACGTGGGTCATCTTCTGGAATTCCTGCTTCTACTTTCCCTACTAAATCAGCTCCAACATCGGCCGCTTTTGTATAAATACCACCTCCCACACGGGCAAACAAGGCGATTGATTCGGCTCCAAGAGAAAAACCAGCCAATGTTTCTAAGACGATGGTCATGTCCTCAGTTGAAGTCCATGTTCCATTCATAAAGAAATGGAAGAAAAAGATAAAGAAAGAAGTTAAACCTAGAACAGCTAAACCGGCAACACCTAGTCCCATTACGGTTCCACCACTAAAAGAAACTTTTAATGCTTGCGGCAAACTTGTTCGTGCCGCCTGTGTAGTTCTAACATTTGTTTTTGTTGCAATCTTCATTCCCATATTCCCTGCAAGAGCTGAGAAAACTGCACCGAAAACAAATGCAACAACTATTAAAATATGTGTAGTAGGAACAAAATAAGACAATCCTGCTAAAACGATGCTTGCTCCAACTACGAAGAAAGCGAGTAACCTATATTCTGCTTTTAAGAACGCTAATGCACCTTCGTAAATATAATCTGAAATTTCTTTCATCTTACCGTCGCCGGCATCCTGTTTTAATACCCAAGATCTTTTAATCCACATGAACAGAAGCCCTACAATTGCCATGACAATTGGCAAATAAATCATAATTGTATTCATAAATTTGGTTTTTTTGGTTATTGGTTAATAATCAATATAGTACAAAAACGAATTTAAACAAAAAAGCAACACTCTTAACAGAATGTTGCTTTTTTTATAAAATACAGGGGTATTTATTACTTAATACTGAATAATCCCTCTGGTTTATTTTCAATTTGATCAAAACGATCGGTACATTTTTTAATAATGGCGTATGCTTCATTAACATCTCCCCATCCACCTACGTCAACTGTTTTGTTTTCAAGATCTTTATAAACTTGGAAGAAATGTTCTATTTCTTTTAATAAGTGTGGATTCATATCTGACAAATCATTCAATGAATTCCAAATTGGATCAGATACTGGTACACATATTACTTTTTCGTCCGGCCCTTTATCATCTGCCATGTGAAAAACACCAATAGGTTTTACTTCCATAACACATCCAGGAAAAGTAGGCTCGTTTACTAAAACTAATACATCTAGTGGATCACCATCTAGCGCAAGAGTTTCAGGAATAAATCCATAATCAGCTGGGTACATCATTGATGAAAACAACATTCTGTCGAAACGCATTCTTCTTATTTCGAAATCGTATTCATATTTGTTTCTACTTCCTCTTGGAATTTCGATAAGTACATCGAAAGTTTTTATTTTGTCTGCAGTCATTTTAATTTTTTCTTTTCTATGATAATCGCAACAAAAATAAGCAAACCATCTGTTTTTACAATATAAAATTGCTCTTATCTACACATTAAATAGCAAAAAAACTAATATTGATACACTATTGTCCTATTTCTTTTTTTGAGATAATAATGCCACAATAGAAAAGTGGCAATGGAGCGATGCGGACTCCATTTTTCAGCATGCGCTTCCATGGCTTCTTTCTCGTGAATATCGAGTAATTCTTTGATTGTATTTACTACCGCAACATCTCCCAGTGGAAGTAAATCTGGAGCTTGAAGGCTAAACATTAAATAGACGTCGATAGTCCAGTTTCCTATTCCTTTGATTTTGATAAGTTCTTCCCGTACCTGATCCGGCGTTTTACCCGCCAAAGATTCCAAGTCTATGTTCTTGCTAAGCACTGCCAAGGATAACGCTTTGATATAGGATGTTTTTTGTCGGCTTACGCCAAGAAGTCTAAACTCCTCATCCGCTAAACCTATCAAAAGAGTCGGCTCAAAGATTTTTATCCTTTCCCTTAATTTCAAAAAAGTAGCTTTAGCTGAATCAATAGACACTTGCTGTTCTAAAATCAGCAGCACTAGCGTCTCAAAACCTTGTGGCCGTTTTGGTCTGATTGGTATTCCGTATTTTTCAATTATGATATTGAAAATTGGGTCTACTTCCGAAAGATATTCTATAGCTTCTCTCATGCGCTGATTTTTTTAGCCCAGATAGAAGTGGAAATCCTTTTCCTTTTTTCTTTAAAAAGGAAAAGATTGCAACGAATAGCTGGAAATAGCTCCTAAAAATAAAAACCAAAAGATCCTTTTACTGAAAATCGCTGCGTATCTGGTGTATTTAAATAATTTCCTCTCCAGGCAAAATCGATACGGAACACTTTGAAGATATTCCCAATTCCGGCATTATACTCCCAATACACGTTTTCAGGAGCATTGTACTGCAGACCCGAAGCATTTATCGCTCTGTTAGCATCTGAAATGGTTCCGTAAACGCCTTTTACTCCAATGATTTCTCTCCAATTTAGTTTTCGCATAAATGGAATTCTGGAGAAAATACGCCCTCCAAAATTATGATCCCATTGTAGCGTTGCATATTGATCAGACACAAATTCGTAGAAATTAAGATTACTAAAGGTGTTGTCGATAGTAAAATAAGTTTGATTCCCAGGAATAACACTCATAAGACCTAGAGGAATTGTGCCAAAAGTTTTTCCCATCTCAATAGTAATATTTGTTCGTCCTAACGGACCAATGATTATAGGCTGTTTATAGTACAATTGTAATTTTTCATATTTAAAATCACTATCTAACAATCCTTTGAATCCATGGCTATAGTTTACAAAAAACCTACTGAAAGGGCTATCTACATTGTCTCTCTCTACAGCATACCCAATCGTTTTTCGCTTTGGCGTATACTCAATCTGAAAACTCACTTCAGACTGTTTCACATCACTTTTTGTAGCAGTTTGTCCAGCATCTGTATAGTAATCCAAACTAAATGTTGGCGAAGCAGATTCTAATGTTCGATAAGAAAAACCGGTTTGAAAGGTCAGGTTTTTTATTGGTTCGATTTCGACAGCAACATTACTCAAATTGATATTAGTCAACTTCCCATTACTTCCAGATGAAAATAGAGAAGAAGAGGCAAAGCTTCGACCTAAAACATCATTTGTAGTGGTTAAGCTCGCACCAATTTGTTCTACGTCTCTCCTATTTCCCCCTGACAGGATAATTCTATTTCGTTTGTCAACCATCCACTTTCCTGATAGTCCGTATTTAAATTTATCATCTTTAAAACCATAGGCTGTGTATCCCTGTAATCTCCAAGTATCATTAGTACCAAAATAAGTTCTTCCTCCGGCTCTCAAACGCACTCCCTCTACTTCATTGAATCCAAAAGTGGAAAAAATAGGTCCATAATCAAAATTTCCATAATTGACGTAGCCGCTGGCAAGCACAGTAACTAAACTTGTTATTTGTTTGAATTTCCTAACCGTTTGCAAGGTATCAAGCATCCTATAAACACCCAACTCATCTTTACTTAAGTTCTCATAACGGTTTTTATGCCAGTACTGATCTGACTTATTGTAGATCGAATCATTAGCATAAGCGACTTCTTCTTTATAAAAAGACGAAGGTTTTTCTTTATTGAACTCATGATTCCCGTAGAAAGATGTGCGCTTTCCATAAAGTCCTTTTGAATCTTCTTTTTTATTTACTGCAAAATCTGACATTAAGTAATCACGGGTCAACAGAAAAACAGAATCATTTACAACATCGAATTCCTGTTCTAAATAAATATCCTTCACCCAGTTAATATTAGCACTTTTAGTAACTGCCATATTAATTTTCTTAATAGCGTAGGTTGTATCATTTACCCAAAAATCACCTTTAAAAGTCAATTCGTTCTTACGTCTTGGATAAAACACGATGTTGTAACACCATTTATTATTGATATAAGCACTATCTCTCAGTACATAGTTATAGACATCAATTCCTGTTGTAGAAATAGGACTGGTAAAGCTTTTGTCAAAAAAGGTAAGGTGATTATCATAAACATTATAATCTGAGTATAAATCTTTTACAAAAGATAGCAATTGCTGATTCCCCTTAAAACCAGAGCTTTTATTGGCTTTTATTTTTTCTTTTACTTTCTTCAGTTTATTATCTCCGTAAATATCTGACAAGGTTTCATTTATAAAAATCGGCAAATACGTCTTTCCGGTAACCCTGGAAGTATCGACATGATCAAAAATAAATTCCATTCCTCTGAACAGTTTATTTTTCATAAAAGCACTGTCAATTGTGTTCATATCAAACTCAATCTTCTCATACCTTTCCATTTGGTATTGATCAAAAAGATACAATCCGTTTTTACGCTTTCTCTCCCATATTTTTCTAAGAATATCCAGCGCAGGATTATCCTTTTTTGATGTTTTACCAGTAAAAATAACAACTTCATTTAAGCTTTCGGCCTCTTTCAACAGCACCCTAAAGTTATAGCTAACCGCTTTTTCCAAGGCAATTTCCCGATCTGAAAAACCAACAGAAGTAATTACTAAAGTCGTATATGTTTTAGCAGATTCAATATAAAAACGCCCATCTTCATTAGCAACAGTTCCCTCCCTAGAATCTTTGAACGCTATATTTGCAAAAGGGACAGGTTGATCTAATTTATCTACAATGATACCGCTCACTTTTGTTTGGGCAAAAACAGCATTGGAGATCATCAATAAAAGAAAGACAATAAATAAAAAATTCTTTTTCATAATTCTATTTAAAACAAAAAACTTCATCAAACGAACGATTGATGAAGCTTTCATAACATGGTTTAGTATATTATTTATACATTACTTTTTTAACCGCTTTTATAACGTCATCCGCATTTGGCAACCATTCTTTCAATAATACTGGAGAATAAGGCGCTGGCGTATCAGCAGTTGTAATTCTTTGAATTGGTGCATCAAGAAAATCAAAAGCACGTTCTTGAACAATATAAGTAATTTCAGAAGCAACACTTGCAAAAGGCCAAGCCTCTTCAAGAACTACCAATCTATTTGTTTTTTTAACAGATGTTAAAATAGTGTCATAATCCATAGGACGTACTGTTCTCAAATCGATAATTTCGCAAGAAATTCCTTCTTTGGCTAATTCCTCAGCAGCGATATGAGCTTCTTTGATAATTTTACCAAAAGAAACGATAGTAACATCTGTTCCTTCACGCTTGATATCAGCAACTCCAATAGGAATAGTGTACTCCCCATCTGGAACCTCACCTTTATCACCATACATTTGTTCTGATTCCATGAAAATCACAGGATCATTATCACGAATAGCTGATTTCAACAATCCTTTTGCATCATAAACAGTAGATGGAACTACTACTTTAAGACCAGGTGTGTTAGCAAACCAGTTTTCTAATGCTTGTGAGTGAGTCGCTCCTAATTGTCCTGCCGAAGCTGTTGGGCCACGAAAAACAATAGGCACGTTAAACTGACCACCAGTCATTTGACGCATCTTAGCTGCATTATTTATAATTTGATCAATCCCTACAAGACAGAAATTAAAAGTCATGTATTCTACAATAGGTCTGCAACCATTCATCGCTGAACCTACTGCAATCCCTGTAAAACCTAGCTCTGCGATTGGAGTGTCAATTACTCTTTTTTCTCCAAATTCGGCAAGCATACCTTTAGACGCTTTGTAAGCACCATTGTATTCCGCAACTTCTTCACCCATTAAATATATGGACTCATCATTACGCATTTCTTCACTCATCGCTTCGCAAATAGCCTCTCTAAATTGTATCGTTCTCATATTTATATTGTATATGTCTAATTTTCGATAGCAAAAATAAATATTTTAAATCACTTTTTTGCATAAATTACTCTAAAATAATCAGCAGCTGTATCCGGCTATACGCTATATCTTCCTGTGGCTAAAGGAGCCACACAAAGGATGTCGCTACTATCCGGGCTACGAAATCGTAATAGCTTACTAAAAAAAACTATGCATGCATAGTATATTATTCGAATTAATATCCTAATTTTGTAAAAGACTATTAGAAAAATAAAAAACAATCCTATGAAAATATTAGTTTGCATCAGTCACGTTCCTGATACTACTTCAAAAATTAATTTTACCAATGGTGATTCTGAATTCGATACCAATGGGGTACAATATGTAATTAATCCAAATGACGAATTCGGATTAACACGAGCAATATGGTTTCAAGAACAACAAGGAGCAACAGTTACTGTTGTGAATGTTGGAGGACCAGAAACTGAACCTACTTTAAGAAAAGCATTAGCTATTGGAGCAAACGAAGCAATTCGTGTAAATGCAGCTCCTACTGATGGTTTCTTTGTAGCAAAACAACTTGCCGATGTTATAAAAAATGGTGGTTACGATCTTGTTATTGCAGGAAAAGAATCATTAGACTATAACGGAGGAATGGTTCCTGGAATGATTGCAGGTATCTTGGGTAATAATTTCATTAATTCTTGTACCGGCCTTACCGTTGAAGGAACAAATGTAACAGCAATTCGTGAAATTGATGGTGGGAAAGAAACTGTTTCTACTTCTCTTCCATTAATTATTGGAGGCCAAAAAGGACTTGTAGAAGAAAAAGACTTACGTATTCCGAACATGAGAGGAATTATGACTGCTAGAAGTAAAGCGCTAACGATTGTTGAACCTGTTGATGCTCCAGTAAATACTAAAGCAGTAAAATTTGAAAAACCAGCACCTAGATCAGCTGTGAAATTAATTTCTCCAGACAATCTAGACGAATTAATCGACTTATTACACAACGAAGCAAAAGTAATCTAGAAATCAGTGTTCAGTATTCAGTGTTCAGTAATAAACTTTACACCTGGAACTTTAAACTTTAAAAAAATAAATCATGTCAATATTAATATATGCAGAATCTGCGGAAGGAAAGTTCAAAAAAGTAGCTTTTGAATTGGCTTCATATGCAAAAAAAGTAGCCGAATCTCTAGGAACAACTGTAACAGCAGTAACAGTTAACGCTGGTGATGTTTCGGAATTATCAAAATACGGAGTAGACAAAGTATTAAAAGTAAACAACGATAAATTAGCAGGTTTTACTGCTAAAGCATATGCTGATGTTATCAAACAAGCAGCACAAAAAGAAAGCGCTAAAGTAATTTTACTTTCATCAACAACTGACAGTATCTATCTTTCATCACTTGTTGCCGTGTCTTTAGAGGCTGGTTTCGCTTCTAATGTAGTGGGATTGCCATTAAGCACATCTCCTTTCCAAGTAAAAAGAAATGCATTTTCAAATAAAGCATTTAATATAACAGAAATCAGTACTGAAGTAAAAGTTCTTGGTCTTGCCAAAAATTCTTACGGTATTTCTGAAAACCCATCTACACTAACTGAAGAAGACTTCAATCCCACTATTGGAGAAAATGATTTTGGAGTAAAAGTAGAATCAGTAGAAAAAGTATCTGGAAAAGTATCTATCGCTGATGCTGACATCGTAGTTTCTGCAGGTCGTGGATTAAAAGGACCTGAAAATTGGGGAATGATAGAAGAATTAGCAACTGTACTTGGTGCAGCAACTGCTTGTTCTAAACCAGTTTCCGACTTAGGTTGGAGACCTCACGGAGAACATGTTGGTCAAACTGGAAAACCGGTAGCAACTAACCTATATATTGCAATAGGAATCTCTGGAGCAATCCAACATATAGCAGGAATAAGTTCTTCAAAAGTAAAAGTGGTTATCAATAGTGATCCAGAAGCTCCGTTTTTTAAAGTGGCTGACTACGGAATCGTTGGAGATGCATTTGATATCGTTCCTAGATTAATCGAGAAATTTAAAACATTCAAGGCGCAACAGTCATAATGTAATATTCTTCAAGAAATATAGCTGCCTGAAAACAAGATAATCGTACCTTTGTTTTCAGGCAGTTTTTTTGTCTGTCATTTTTTTATTAAAATTGCACCCAAATTTAATAACGAAATTAAATCTTTAAATTAGGTACCCCGTACTTTTCATTTCAGCAAATATGAGTTTAGTTAAATTATCGATAAAAGGAATTTCATACAGCCAAACACAAAATGGAGCTTATGCCCTGATTTTGAATGAAGTTGATGGCGAAAGAAAACTACCAATTGTCATCGGTGCATTTGAAGCACAATCTATAGCAATCGCCTTAGAAAAAGAAATTAAACCACCTCGCCCGTTGACACATGATTTATTCAAAAACTTTGCAGAACGATTTGACATCACTGTAAAACAAGTCATCATTCATAAATTAGTTGACGGTGTATTTTATTCCAGCATCATTTGCGAAAGAGATAAAATTGAAGAAATAATAGATGCACGTACCTCAGATGCAATCGCACTTGCATTACGATTTAACGCACCTATTTTTACTTACAAAAATATTCTAGACAAAGCCGGTATTTATTTAAAAGCAAATTCACAAGAAACAGATAAAGACTCCCAAGAAATCGATGATATTCTTTCAAACCCAGAAACTTTTGGAAATGAAGAAGAAAGCAACGAAAGCGGTCGTATTTATATTAAGCATAGCCTTCAGGAATTAAGTGAATTACTTGATCAGGCAGTTCAACACGAGGACTATGAGAAAGCAGCTAAAATAAGAGACGAAATTTCTAAAAGGGAATCGTAGTTGTACAATCGTTAATTTGGCTATTTTTGAATTCAATACCAAATTATCAAATCACCAAATAAACATTTCAATGAAGCAATATTTAGACTTAGTGCAACACGTTATGGACAACGGCTGTCAAAAAGGAGACAGAACGGGAACAGGAACCAAAAGTGTTTTCGGTCATCAGATGCGTTTTGACTTAAGCGAAGGTTTCCCTATGGTAACCACTAAGAAATTGCATTTCAAATCAATTGTATATGAACTACTTTGGTTCTTAAAAGGAGATACTAATATTAAATACCTTCAAGAAAACGGAGTTAAAATCTGGGATGCATGGGCTGATACCAATGGCGATTTGGGACCTGTTTATGGTCATCAATGGCGCAACTGGAACAGTGAAGAAATAGATCAAATAGCCGATTTAATTACCGAATTAAAAACAAATCCTAACAGTCGTAGAATGCTTGTTTCCGCATGGAATCCATCTGTACTTCCGGATACTACAAAATCCTTTGAGGAAAATGTAGCTAACAATAAAGCAGCTTTACCGCCTTGCCACGCTTTCTTTCAATTTTATGTAGCCGATGGTAAGCTATCCTGCCAGCTATACCAGCGCAGTGCCGATATCTTTTTAGGAGTCCCTTTTAATATTGCATCTTATGCCCTACTTACCATGATGATTGCACAAGTTTGCGATCTAGAAGCAGGCGAGTTTATCCATACTTTTGGAGACGCACACATTTACAATAATCATATCGAGCAACTGCAATTGCAATTATCTAGAGAACCAAAATCTTTACCAAAAATGATCTTGAATCCGTCCATAAAAGACATATTCAAATTTGAATTTGATGATTTCACGTTAGAAGGATATGAGCCCCATGCCCTTATTAAAGGGAATGTGGCCGTATAATAGACAAAAAAAAATGTTTTAGTTAAACAACTAAAACACTATTTTCTGCTCCTGCAAACTCGTTCCATTTAAAAGAATCTGCTTCAGTTTCATTTACAAATGCACCGTCTATTACATACTTGAATTCGTAAGCAGCGTCCTTATCTATGCTAAAGACACCTTTGAAAGTACCATTTTTTAATTTATTTAAAACCCCTTCTTTAGGATTCCAATTGTTAAAATCTCCAATAACCGCAGCTTCATCAGCTTCTTTTGCCTCAACTGAAAAGGTAACTTTACATACCGGTTTTGTTTTTATAAATTGCTTTTTAATAGCCATAACAGTTTCATTTTTAATATTATAAAGCAAAGAAAACAAATTTTATTGAGTTTAAGTCACACTCCATGCAGATTTAGTAGTATGAGGCAAACAGTGTTAAATTTTAGCTAATTTAACAATTAACATAAGCTTAAATTTTCTAAAATAAAAAAGAAAACGTTTTCTCAATAAATATTAGATAGTCTAATTGTCGACTTTCCGAATTAAATTTTATCTTTATAACCAAAATTCAACTTATGGAAAGAGAACAACATGAACTATATGAATATGCCCGAAGAAGGATAAAACAAAAAAAAGGGTTATATTTTCATTTTGTACTTCTATTTTTAGCCAGTTTATTTTTGTTTGTCTCAACCAAACTTTTTAATTTTGGAATAGATTCAAATTGGTATATTTACCTAATTACAGCATGGTTTTTTATTTTCCTATTGCATTTCATCAAAGTGTACATAACCGACCGTTTTATGAATAAAAACTGGGAAAGAGAGCAGATAGACAGACTGGTTGCATTACAAAAAAACAAAATAGCTGAATTAGAATCACAAATAACTGAAGACACTTCAATATAAGAACTAGAAACATGATTATAATGATTGCGGCAGCATCAGAAAACAATGCACTTGGAAAAAACAATGAATTGGTTTGGCACTTACCCAACGATTTCAAGAGATTCAAAAGTCTCACTTCAGGCCACCCTATCATTATGGGGCGAAAAACATTTGAAAGTTTTCCAAAACCGTTACCTAACAGAACACACATAGTTATAAGTCGTCAAGAAAACTATAACCCAGAAGGTTGTATTGTAGTTAGCAGTATGGAGAAAGCAATAGAAATATGCCCTTCAAATGAAGCTATATATATTATAGGTGGAGGTGAAATTTATAATTTAGGAATTCCTTTTTCAAATAAAATTGAATTAACACGTGTTCATCACACCTTTGAAGCAGATGCTTTTTTTCCAGAAATTGACCTTAAGGATTGGGAACTGATACATTCTGAACTCCAAAATAAGGACGAGAAACATCAATTTGATTACACTTACCAAACGTACATTAGAAAATAAAAAAACACCCTAATTAGGGTGTTTTTCTTTTAAAACAATGATTAGGAAAATGACCTACTCTTGAAACAGAATTTGATAACACAATCCAAAAATAACGAATGTTAATAAAACTCCAGAAATGAAGATAATAACATTTGATGTTTTCTGAGAGTACATCTCAAAAAAGCCTTTAATACCAAATACCACGAAGGTACTAAAGACAAAAAAAATTAAAATTTCCAAAAACAAATTTAATCCTAAGAACGTGTGCTGCGCAATAAATACACTACCACCTTTTACAACGGTACCGTCAAACCCGCCTACAAGAACAAGTGATATAACTAGCGCAAGAAGCAACCACTTGATTTGGGTCATTAATTCCCTTTTAATCATTGAAAAACTATTATAATTTTATAGTGTAAAAATCGTTATAAAAACGCTCACCCACAATACCCACTTTTAGTGATATTTCAATTTATTTATAACACTCGCTTTTCAACCTCATATCTAGATAAGTACAAACCAAACATAAGCCCCATTTTTTTCTTACTATTTTGAAATCTGGATTACGGTTCAAATTAGAATGTATTATATTTGTGAAAATTTAAAAAATGTCAAAAAACATAACTCCATATAAAAATTCCGATTTAGGCAAGAAAGAACAGGTTGCAAAAATGTTTGATACTATTTCTGGAAATTACGATAATTTGAACCGTGTCATTTCTTTTGGAATAGACATCAAGTGGCGAAAAAAAGTATTGGAAATTGTCGCAAAATCAAATCCAGAAACAATATTGGATATTGCTACAGGGACTGGTGACTTAGCTATTTTGATGGCGCAAACCAATGCTAAAAAAATTATTGGTTTAGACATTTCTTCAGGAATGCTTGAAGTAGGTGTAAAAAAAATCGCCAACAAGAAACTATCTAATACAATAGAAATGGTATTAGGGGATTCTGAAAACATGCCGTTTGAAGACAATTATTTTGACGCAATCACGGTTGCCTTTGGCGTAAGAAACTTCGAAACACTTGAAAAAGGACTAAAAGAAATACTACGTGTCTTAAAACCGAATGGTGTTTTCGTTATTCTTGAGACTTCGGTTCCAGATAAAACGCCTTACAAACAAGGGTATAATTTTTACAGTAAAAACATACTGCCAATCATTGGTAAACTTTTCTCAAAAGACGATGTAGCTTATGGATATTTGTCAGAATCAGCTGCAGCATTTCCTTATGGAGAGGCTTTAAACAATATATTGAGAAAAATTGGGTTTATAGATGTAATAGCCCTACCGCAAACTTTTGGGGTAGCTACCATTTATTCGGCATCTAAAAACTAATACTGAGATATATTCAGCCCAAACATGAAAAAAATTGTTGTCTTGCTTTTACTCGTTTTGTCCATTAAAGGAAACTCACAGTTTAAAAAAAGCATGTTTGCGAAAGATCCTATAATCAATTTAGAAAATTTTCAAAAATCCAGAGTCTATTACGGTTATTTCTTAGGATTTAACTCCTACGACTTCAAAATAGACTACAGAACTGTAGGGCCGGACATCCTTGTTAAAAAGACCACCGGCTTTAACGTGGGAATAGTAGGCGATCTAAAACTTCAAGAATATATCAATCTAAGATTTGAACCTGGTTTATACTACACCCAGAGAGACCTCTACTTTCCTGGATTTACTAAAAAAACAGATATTCTAAGAGAAGTAAGTAGTACCTACATCCATTTCCCTCTATTGTTGAAATTCTCTTCACTAAGGACGGGTAACATTCGACCGTATCTTGTTGGAGGTGTTTCTGCTACTTTAAATTTGTCAGGAAATTCCAAAGCAATCGATGACAATTACGAACAAAAATTCAGAGTAAAACCCTGGACTACCAATTATGAAGTAGGTTTTGGCATCGATCTTTTCTCTGAATATTTCATATTTTCCCCTTCTATCCGAGGAGTTTTTGGGATTAACGATGAGTTGATACGGGACAATGATCCTAACAGTCCATGGACAGGCGACATTCAATCTCTAAAAACGAGAGCGATATTGATTAATTTTACCTTTCATTAGTAGACATCAACACTACCTCCTAAATTCACTGAGTATGATTGCTGTTGCAGTCGCCACATTCAAACTTTCAGTTTTTTGAATTTCTCCAAAACGAGGAATAGACAACTTATTTTTTATCAACTTTTCGAGTTCCTTTGAAATTCCATTCGCTTCATTACCCATAACCACAATACCTTCTTGCGGCAACGTAGTTTTGTAAATATTTACGCCGTCCATAAATGTACCAAAAACCGGCAAATTAGTAGCGGCGATAAAAGAATTTAAATCAATATAACTCATATTAACTCGCGCTATAGAACCCATAGTAGCCTGCACCACTTTTGGATTGTATAAATCTACAGTTTCTTTTGAACACACGATCTCCTTAACACCAAACCAGTCGCACAACCTTAAAATCGTCCCTAAATTGCCTGGATCACGTATGGAGTCTAAAGCAACAATTAAACCTGATTCTTTAACTTTCTTCTCAAGAGGGATTTTAAACACTGCTAAACAGCTATTAGCCGTTGCCAATGCACTGATTTTCTTCAAGTCTGGTTCTAGTATCAACGATTTTTTTGATGGTAAAACATCTTCAAAATCGTTTTGAGTGGAATACAAATGTTCCAGTTCAAAATTTGAATCTAACAATTCTTGAATTACTTTTACGCCTTCGGCAAAAAATAATTTATTGCTGGTTCTATATTTTTTTTGCTGTAAACTCGTTATAAGTTTTATTTGGTTTTTACTAACCATAAAATAATGTACTTTTGAATTAAATATTTTATAACACTTGAAGAAGATTTCTACAAAAATAGCAGCATTTATTCTAATAGCAACATTTATTTGCGCCTGTAACGCTGTAAAAAGAGTTCCTGATGGAAAACAACTCCTTACTAAAAATCAAATTATAGTAAATGGGAAAGCGACAAAGGCAGAAAATGTGTTTAATCAATTATATCAAAAACCAAATAGCACTTTGTCATTAGGCTTTCGTCTGCGTTTAAATTTGTACAATTTAGCTAATTTGAATCCAGATTCAACCTACCAAGCAAAATTTACAAATCATCCTGGCAAGTACGAAAGAAAATCAAAATGGCTGTCGGCAAAACAAGTAGACCGACTTGGGAAATCTTTTTGGTATCACGGAATTCATGATTTCCTTAAAAAAACAGGGGAACCTCCTGTAATACTAGACAGCACCAAAACCAAAAAATCAATCTTACGTCTGAATTACTATTATTTCAATAATGGTTTCTTCAATGTAAGTACAGATTACAAAGTAGATACTGTGGCTCCTAAAAGAGCCAAAATAAAATATGAAATCAGCACAGGAAAACCGTACTTCCTAGACACCATACAAACAACAATTGCTACCCCTGCCTTAGATTCATTATACGAAACAATTAAATCTAACTCCATCCTTAAGTCAGGAACTCAATATAAAACACTTGATTTTGACGATGAGAAAAACCGTATTACTACCCATTTCAGAAATAATGGTGTGTACTACTTTCAGCCTACTTATGTAAACTTCGATATTGACACCATTCAAAAAGTCGATAAGGCCAATGTAAACTTAATCATCAATGATTATTCCTATCAAGATAAAGACTCTACGAGAACAGAACCTTTTAAGATATATAAAATAAGTGATGTAAACATCTATACGGATTATTCCCCTAACAACAGTAGTTCAAAAATCACGGATAGTACTACTTATAAAAATTTTAATTTATACAGTCACGAAAAATTAAAATACAAACCACACGCGATAACAGATGCGATTTTTATCACTAAGGGCGGGCTTTTCGCAGACAACAAAACTGTTCTAACTACACGTTATTTGAATAACCTTAAAATATTCAATTACCCTACCGTCCAATATGAAATTGACTCAAGAGACACTACATATAGTTCTTTGATTGCAAAAATATACTTAACACCAAGAAAAAAATATAGTTTTGGAACCTCCCTGGACATCACACATTCTAATATTCAGGATATAGGAATCGCATTAAGCATTTCAGAAACGATCAGAAATGTATTTAACGGTGCCGAAACATTGGAGGCTTCCGTACGTGGAAACATTGGTTCATCTAAAGATTTAGCCAATCCAAACAATCAATTTTTTAATGTTTCAGAATACGGAGTTGACTTAAAGCTAAACGTCCCGAGGATCTTTATGCCTTTCTCTACCGAAAAAATTATTAAGAAAAGTATGATTCCTTCTACCCTTATGGCTATTGGATTTGCAAGACAAAGAAACATTGGATTAGACAAGGAAAATTTCACTGGAGCATTTACTTACAACTGGACTCCTAAGAAAAACAACACCGCTCGTTTTGACCTTTTCAACGCCCAATTTGTTCAAAACCTGAATCCACAAAATTATTTTAATGTCTACGGATCTTCCTATACTGCTTTGAACGAAATTGGAAAAACATACAATATAGAACCAACCTATTTTGACGACAACAATGATTTAATAATTGAAAAAGGAACAACAGGGTTTATTACCGATGTATTAGCTGGAAATACTGCATTAACATCTTCAGATACTGATTACGCTTCAGTAAAGAGCATCGAAGAGCGAAGATTAAGACTAACTGAAAACGATTTTATTCTAGCCACTAGTTATACGTTTACAAAAACGACCAAAACAGATTTACTAGATAACACTTTTTACCTCTTCAAAACAAAAATTGAATCTGCGGGATCACTATTGACTTTAATTTCGAATACGACAAATCAAGTTGAAAATAAAAACGGCAAATTTGAACTTTTCAATTTAGAGTATTCAGAATATATCAAAACAGAATTTGACTATATTAAACACTGGGATCTAACCAAGGAGAAAGTACTTGCTGTCAGAAGCTTCTTTGGGATAGCAATTCCTTTTGGCAACTCTGATTACATTCCGTTTTCTAGAAGTTATTTTTCTGGTGGCTCAAATGACAACCGAGCTTGGCAACCTTATAGTTTAGGACCTGGAAGCAGTGGAGCAAAAGACGATTTTAACGAAGCAAATATGAAAATTGCATTGAGCGCTGAATTTCGATTTAAAATTTTGGGAGAATTAAAAGGAGCTTTTTTTGCTGATGCAGGTAATATTTGGAATGTTTACGATAACGTGACTGATGAAAAGTCCACTTTCACCGGTTTTAAAAGTCTAAAAGACATTGCTTTGGGAACTGGTTTCGGACTAAGATATGATTTAAGTTTTTTTGTTATACGATTTGATTTCGGATTTAAAACCTATAATCCGGCCAACGATTCTGGAGAAAAATGGTTTAGAGAATACAACTTTGCAAACTCTGTTTTAAATTTTGGAATAAATTACCCCTTCTAATGCTATTTAATTCTTATTTTTGCAGTCTTGAACTAAAAACAAAAAAACCAACTAAAAAAAATTAAAATGGGACATAACATCAAACCGGGCGTAGCTACAGGAGATCAAGTACAAGAAATTTTCAATTATGCAAAAGAAAAAGGCTTTGCTCTACCTGCAGTAAATGTTACTGGTTCTAGTACAATAAATGGAGTTCTTGAAACTGCAGCAAAATTAAATGCTCCTGTTATTATTCAATTTTCTAACGGAGGAGCACAATTTAATGCTGGAAAAGGACTTTCTAATGCAAATGAAAAATCAGCTATAGCTGGAGGTATTGCTGGTGCAAAACACGTACATGCATTGGCTGAAGCATATGGAGCTACAGTAATACTACATACTGACCACTGTGCAAAAAAACTTTTACCTTGGATTGACGGATTATTAGATGCTTCAGAAGAACATTTTGCAGCAACTGGAAAACCATTATACAGCTCACATATGATTGACTTGTCTGAAGAGCCAATCGAAGAGAACATTGAGATCTGCAAAGGATACTTAGCTAGAATGAGTAAAATGGGAATGACTCTTGAAATCGAACTTGGAATTACAGGTGGTGAAGAAGATGGTGTTGACAACTCAGATGTAGACAGCTCTAAATTATATACTCAACCAGAAGAAGTAGCTTATGCTTACGAAGAATTATCTAAAATAAGCCCAAGATTTACTATTGCTGCTGCTTTTGGAAACGTACATGGTGTTTACAAACCAGGTAATGTAAAATTGACTCCGAAAATTTTGAAAAACTCTCAAGATTTCGTTCAAAAGAAATTCAACACAGGAAACAATCCTGTTGATTTTGTTTTCCACGGTGGATCAGGTTCTACACTAGAAGAAATCAGAGAAGGAATTAGCTACGGAGTTATCAAAATGAACATCGATACCGACTTGCAATTTGCATTTACTGAAGGTATCCGTGACTATATGGTTAAAAATATTGATTATTTGAAAACTCAAATTGGTAACCCAGATGGTGCTGATATTCCAAACAAAAAATATTACGACCCAAGAAAATGGATTCGTGAAAGCGAAATGACTTTCAACGCAAGATTAGAGCAAGCATTTGCCGACTTGAACAACGTGAATACACTATAAAATTAAGAATTATGAGTTATAAAGTAGAAGTATTCTTTCTATTTTATAACTCATAACTTTTAACTCATAACTCATAACTATTAAATATGGCTTGGTTTAAAAGAAAAGAAAAAGGAATTACAACTGCGACTGAAGACAAAATGGATGTTCCTAAAGGTCTTTGGTACAAATCTCCTACAGGAAAAATTATTGATGCCGATGAGTTGGAACGCAATTTATTTGTAAGTCCAGAAGATGGTTTTCATGTTAGAATTGGTAGTAGCACCTATTTTGAAATCTTATTTGACAATAATGAATTTGTTGAATTAGATAAAAACTTAACGTCTAAAGACCCTTTGCACTTTGTTGATACAAAGAAATATGCAGACCGATTAAAAGATGTTATGGAGAAAACCAAACTTAAAGATGCGGTACGTACTGGAGTTGGAAAATCCAAAGGTAGAGACGTAGTAATTTGCTGTATGGATTTTGCCTTTATTGGTGGATCAATGGGAGCGGTTGTAGGTGAAAAAATCTCAAGAGGGATTAATCACTCTATCAAAAACAAAATCCCATTTATAATGATCTCTAAATCAGGCGGAGCGAGAATGATGGAAGCTGCTTATTCTTTAATGCAATTAGCAAAAACATCGGTAAAACTTGCCCAGCTTGCTGAGGAAAAAATACCTTACATCTCTTTATGTACAGATCCTACAACAGGAGGAACAACTGCATCATATGCCATGTTAGGAGATATTAACATTTCTGAACCAGGTGCCTTAATTGGATTCGCAGGACCAAGAGTTGTAAGAGATACTACGGGTAAAGATTTACCTGAAGGTTTCCAAACTGCTGAATTTCTTTTAGAGCATGGTTTCTTAGACTTTATCACGCCAAGAAAAGAATTGAAAGACAAGATCAACTTGTATATCGATTTGATTCAAAATAATGATATTAGATAGTATAACTATCCAAAAAATACTAAAGGCGCAAATATAATTTGCGCCTTTTTTTATGCTTTTATTTTAAATTTATGTTTACGAAAACTGGAATATTTTTATTGGTCGTATTTATTTCTAAGCTGCAATAAAAAACAAGAAGTCTACTACTACCAAACCGAACACATTAAAATATTGTGCGAATGTCTCCTGATTCCGTACCCAAATAAATGAATTAACAATACCACTCTTTTTCACACAGCACAGCAGCAACTAGCAATAAACCGGCTTACATACCTGTTCTAATTGCTTCAACAGGATCTAATTTTGAAGCAGTAATCGCAGGCAATATTCCGGAAATTAAACCAATTAACCCTGCCAATAATGTTCCCAAAAGAATATTACCCATCCCTAAAACAAATTCGAAATCTAACACATTGGTTAATATTAAAGCAATAATCCACACTAAAAACAATCCGATAACCCCGCCAATGACAGACAATATAACAGCTTCGAATAAAAATTGGAATAAGATAAAACGGTTTTTGGCTCCTAATGATTTTTGAATTCCTATTAGATTCGTGCGTTCCTTTACTGAAACAAACATGATATTTGCAATTCCAAATCCTCCAACTAAAAGAGAAAACCCACTAATCATCCATCCTCCAAATTTCATATTCAATATAATCCCATCAATTAAATCTGTAAAACCAGAGAATACATTTATAAAAAAATTATCTATTTCACCAGCTTTCACACCTCTGTAGCTTCTAAGTTTTTGAGAAATTTCAGACTTATAAGCACCCATATCAACCCCTTTATTGGGTTTTAGAATAATTACATTTACTAAAGATTCATTGTTATCTCCATACAACTGTCTAAGAAAATTAACTGGAATAAAAGCAGAAGTATCGTCACTGTCTCCAAACAGACCTGCGCCTTGTTTCTTTAACACTCCAATTACAGTAAAACGTTGACCGTACACTCTGACGTTCTTACCAATTGGCTCTAATTCATCAAAAAGTGATTTTGCAATTTCACTTCCTAAAACAATAACTTTCGAACCTGAATTTGCTTCTGACTCATTATAAAACCTTCCTTTATCAAACTCTAACCCTTGAATATCTATAAATTCATAGGATACCGGCACCATATTAACGTCACTTACTGTGTTTGAATCGTATTTTATAGATTCCCGTTTAGTGAAAATTTGATAACCCAATTGATCCGTATTAGTCATAGCACCTTTCATATAGGTATATTCATCATACTTAATATTAGGAAACTGCTCTCTTTTCCATTTGGGAATTTCAGAAGGCCCAAAAGAGAATTTCATTAAATAAATCGTATTTTTATCTAAACCACTTAAATCTTTAGAGATCTTTCTGTCCAATGAATCCACAGCAGCAAGCACCGCTATAATTGAAAAAATCCCGATAGTCACTCCCAGCAATGAAAGCAAAGTTCGCAACATATTACTTCGCAATGCATTCATTGCAAAAGCAAAACTTTCTTTCAATAATCGGAGATATACTAGCATAAACACTTTTTTCTGTTATTGTAAAAATCTTAAAATATTATTCAAAAACCAAATAATAAAGGATACTTCAAGTTGGTCTGATTTTTTAAGACAATGTTACAACACTTCATATAAATTTATAATCAAAAATTAACTATTTTTGCACTTTATAACTATAACTACATAATGAGCACAGCTAAAACGATTCAATCAGCATTAATTTCAGTATTTTCAAAAGAAGGTTTAGAACCTATAGTTAGAAAACTACATTCTCAGAATGTGATTTTATATTCTACAGGTGGAACTGAAGATTTTATAAAAAACTTAGGTATTCCAGTAGTACCTGTTGAAGATGTAACTTCTTACCCTTCGATCCTAGGTGGAAGAGTAAAGACATTACACCCAAAAGTTTTTGGTGGTATCTTAAACCGTCAAGATAATGAAAGTGATGTTCAACAAATGGAGGAGTTTAATATTCCCCAAATCGATTTAGTAATTGTTGATTTGTACCCTTTTGAAAAAACAGTTGCTTCTGGAGCAAGTGAAAGTGATATTATTGAAAAAATAGACATTGGTGGAATTTCTTTAATTCGTGCTGCTGCAAAAAACTTCAAGGATACCGTTATAATTGCATCAGTTGAAGAATATAGTACACTTTTAGACTTAATAACAGATCAAAATGGAGCGACAACTATTGCCGACAGAAAATTATTGGCAACAAAAGCTTTTCATGTTTCTTCTCATTATGACACTGCTATCTTTAACTATTTCAATACTGATGAAACTATTTTCAAAGCAAGTATCGCAGATGGTCAGATATTAAGATATGGAGAAAATCCTCATCAAAAAGGATTCTTCTTTGGTGATTTTGACGCTATGTTTAACAAACTACACGGGAAAGAATTATCATACAACAATTTATTAGATGTAGATGCCGCAGTTAATTTGATTGCTGAGTTCAAAACTGACAAACCTACTTTTGCCGTATTAAAACACAATAATGCTTGTGGCCTAGCTACAAGAGATACAATAAGCGATGCTTACAATGCCTCTTTAGCTTGTGACCCAACATCAGCATTTGGTGGTGTCTTAATTGCAAATACAAAAATAGACGTCGCTACGGCAACTGAAATAAATAAATTGTTTTGCGAAGTAGTAATTGCTCCTTCATATGATGCTGACGCAATTGCCGTTTTACAAGAAAAGAAGAATAGAATTATTTTAATTCAAAACGAAATAGACTTACCGCAAAAACAAGTAAGATCTTGTTTGAACGGACTTTTAATTCAAGAAAGAAATAACATTACCGACAATAAAGAAGATCTTAGAACCGTTACTATAACTAGTCCCACAGAAAAGGAAATTCAAGATTTAATATTTGCCTCTAAAATTTGTAAAAACACAAAATCTAACACTATTGTTTTTGCAAAGAACGGAACACTCATTTCATCAGGAACAGGGCAAACTTCAAGAGTTGATGCCTTGCTTCAAGCAATTGAAAAAGCAAAAACTTTTGGTTTTGACTTAAACGGAGCCGTAATGGCTAGCGACGCTTTCTTCCCTTTTCCAGATTGTGTAGCACTTGCAAAAGACGCTGGCATAACAGCTGTCATTCAGCCAGGAGGATCGATAAAAGATCAATTAAGCATCGACTATTGTAATGAGAATAAACTTGCAATGGTATTTACAGGAACACGTCATTTTAAGCATTAATTTGTTTAACTTTGTACGCTCCTAATTTTTAACTTTTTAAACCCCTGAAAAACTTATGGGATTTTTTGATTTCATGACCGAGGATATTGCGATAGACCTTGGTACCGCTAACACTTTAATCATACATAATGATAAAGTCGTAATTGACAGCCCATCAATAGTTGCTAGAGACAGGATCTCTGGTAAAATCATTGCTGTTGGTAAAGAAGCCAACTTGATGCAGGGTAAAACACATGAAAACATTAAGACAATAAGACCTTTGAAAGATGGTGTGATTGCTGATTTTGATGCTTCAGAAAAAATGATTAGTATGTTCATAAAAAGCATACCAGCATTGAAAAAAAGAATGTTCACACCTGCTTTACGAATGGTGGTATGTATTCCTTCTGGAATTACAGAAGTTGAAATGAGAGCGGTAAAAGAATCTTGTGAAAGAGTAAATGGTAAAGAAGTTTACTTAATTCATGAACCTATGGCTGCAGCAATTGGTATCGGTATCGATATAATGCAACCAAAAGGAAACATGATTGTAGATATAGGTGGAGGTACAACTGAAATTGCTGTAATTGCACTTGGCGGTATTGTATGCGACAAATCAGTGAAAATTGCTGGTGATGTTTTCACAAATGACATAGTATATTACATGCGTACTCAACACAACTTATTTGTTGGAGAAAGTACAGCTGAAAAAATAAAAATCCAAATTGGAGCCGCTATTGAGGACTTAGAAACTCCTCCAGAAGACATGTCTGTTCAAGGAAGAGATTTACTTACCGGTAAACCAAAACAAGTAGAGGTTTCTTATAGAGAAATCGCTAAAGCGTTAGACAAATCAATTCAAAGAATTGAGGACGCAGTTATGGAAACTTTGTCTCAAACTCCTCCGGAATTAGCAGCAGACATCTACAATACAGGTATTTACCTTGCCGGTGGTGGTTCTATGTTACGTGGACTAGACAAACGAATTTCTCAAAAAACAGATTTACCTGTTTACATTGCAGAAGATCCATTAAGAGCAGTAGTTCGAGGAACAGGAATGGCGCTTAAAAACCTTTCGAAATTTAAAAGTATCTTAATAAAATAAGATGTTGAAGAATTCCGTTTAGAAGCAAATCCTGAAACAAAATAATTAAACAAGAGAATGCAGCAAATATTTAATTTTATATTCAAAAACAGTACTAGAATACTGTTTTTGCTGTTATTATGCATTTCGTTTTTGCTTACGATACAAGCTCACTCCTACCATAGAAGTAAAATAATAAGCTCCGCTAATTATTTAAGCGGCGGAGTCTATGAAAAGATCAATAATGTGAGCGAATATTTGAATTTAAAAACTCAAAATGACGCTTTGGCAATTGAAAATGCCAGGCTAAAAAGTGTCTTATTTGCCGCTACCGACTCTATTTCGATTACAGAATTAGAAAAAACAAAGGAAACACAGCCTTACGACATTGTGGTTTCTAAAGTGATTCATAACTCCTATAATGTTCACGAAAACTACCTCACATTAAATTCCGGTGCCTTACAAGGTGTAAAATCGGATATGGGAGTAATCAATAATTTAGGATTAGTAGGAATTATAGACAATACTTCTCCTAGATATTCCACTGTTATCAGTATTTTGAATGTCAAATCTCGAATAAATGCTAAAATTAAAAAATCAAATCATTTTGGCTCTTTAATTTGGAACGGAAAAAGTACTGGTTTTGTTCAATTGATAGATGTCCCAAGATTAGCAGCTATTAGAAAAGGAGATACTATCGTAACCGGAGGACAATCCGTTATTTTTCCCGAAAACATCAACATTGGAACAATTGATAAAGTAGAAATCGATGACCAAACTCATTATTATACAATAACTGTTAAGCTATTTAACGACATGACTAATTTAGGTCACGTATATATTATAAAAAGCAAATACCGAGATGAACTTAATAATTTAGAAAAAAGAGAGAAAGATGAATAGCACTTTGTTAGTCAATATTTTTCGGTTTATTTTATTATTGGCCGTCCAGATTGTTATTTTTAACAATATGAATTTTTTAGGGTTTATAATGCCCCTACCTTACATGTTGTTTATTATTTTATACCCTGTTAATGGAAATAGAGCTGGGCTTTTACTAGCCAGTTTTCTATTAGGCCTCACCATGGATGTGTTTTCTAATTCAGGAGGTGTGCACGCTGCTTCCTGTCTGACCTTAGCTTATCTCAGGCCTTCTATATTTAAATTTTCCTTTGGAATTAGTTACGAATACCAAACGATAAAATTGAATGATGTTTTAACCCCTGAGCGGTTCTCTTTTATATTAATTTCAGTAATAGTTCATCATTTCACCTTATTTATATTAGAAGCGTTTCAGGTCAGTTTCTTCTGGGACATCCTAATTCGAACATTATTAAGTACCGTGTTTACTATCATTAGCTGTATCATAATAATATACCTAATCAAGCCTAACAAAAGATGAGAAAACTCCTGCTGCCTTCCTTAATTATCGTCGCAGCATTATTGCTGCTGATTCGCATATTTTATTTGCAGGTTATCAATGACAGCTTCAAATTAAAATCAGATAATAACGCCATTAAAATAAAATACGACTATCCCGAAAGAGGTTATATTTTTGATCGATATGGGAAGTTGTTAGTATCTAATCAAGCGTCGTATGATATTATGGTAATACCAAGAGAGTTAAAAAAAATCGACACTTTAGAGTTTTGCCAGTTATTAAATATTACAAAAGAGGACTATATTAAAAAAATAGCTAAAGCTAAAGTGTACAGCCCACGCCTTCCTTCCGTTTTTTTATCTCAATTAAACAAGAGTGAGTTTGCTGCATTTCAAGAAAAAATACGAAAATTCCCAGGTTTCTACTTTCAAAAACGTTCGCTTCGTGATTATGAAGTGGATTTTGGAGCAAATGTTTTTGGGTCTATCACTCAAGTTAACGAACGATTAATTGCTAAAAACCCGTACTATAACAGTGGGGATTTGATAGGCCGCCAAGGTGTTGAAGAAAGTTATGAAGAAATCCTACGAGGAATAAAAGGGGTTAAATATTTTCAAAAAGACAAATACAACAGAGAAATAGGTTCTTATAAAGACGGGAAATATGATACTATTGCAGTACAAGGAGAAGACATAAATCTTACACTTGATGCTGAACTACAAAAGTATGGAGAGCAATTAATGATTAATAAAAGAGGGGGGATTGTAGCGATCGAACCTAAAACGGGCGAGATTCTAGCCCTTGTCACCGCCCCATCTTATGACCCATCTATTCTGGTTGGTAGACAACGCTCTAAAAATTACACCTTATTATATTACGACTCGATTGCAAAACCACTTTATGACAGAAGTCTTTTAGCAGAGTACCCTCCCGGTTCTCCTTTTAAGATATTAACTGGTTTAATTGGTTTACAAGAAGGTGTTGTAGACGAACAAACCACTTTTATGTGCCATCATGGATTTAGTTATGCAAGAGGACGATTTATGAAATGTCACGGTTTTGGACCGCACAAATTGAATAATGGGATATACGCTTCCTGTAACACCTATTTTGCTAATGTCTACATGAGGACTATTAATAAATATGCAAAACCATCTTATGCCGTTGATGTTTGGAGCAATCACGTAAAAAGCTTTGGACTGGGTGATTTTATGGGTTATGATCTACCCACAGGAAAAAGAGGGAATGTTCCGGATTCAAAAACTTATAAAAAAATCTATCCTAACGGAGGCTGGAGAAGCACGACCATTATATCAAATTCAATCGGACAAGGAGAAGTCTTAATGACACCAATACAACTAGCCAATATGATGGCGACGGTTGCTAATGAAGGTTACTACTATACTCCCCACATCATCAAGAAAATTAAAGGCACTGCTATTGACCCTAAATTTAAAGTGAAACATCAGACGACCATTGATAAAAAGTATTTTAAACCTATGATTCAAGGTTTATTTGACGTGTACAACATGGGTACCGCCAGTTCATTGCGAGTAGAAGGAATTGACATTGCTGGTAAAACAGGTACAGCAGAAAATTTTGCTAAAATTGGAGGGAAAAGAGTTCAGCTTAAGGATCACTCTATTTTTGTAGCTTTTGCGCCAAAGGATAATCCAAAAATTGCAATAGCCATTTTAGTAGAAAATGGTGGATTTGGAGCAACAATTGCGGGTCCTATTGCCAGTCTAATGATCGAAAGATACCTTAGAAAAAAAATTACAAGAATAGATTTAGAAACGAGAGTTCTAAATATTAGCTTACGAGATCAATATGCAAAATTAGGCGGAATGACGGAAGCTAGCGCTATTGAAACTACGCCTAAAGATTCTATAGGGAAAAAAAATGTTGTGAACACATTTACACCTATTGATTCTACTAAACAAAATTAAAAAGAGATTCATTTCAAATGAAAAATCAGAGTATAAAGAAAAATCTTGACTGGACATGTATACTAATTTATGGTGCACTTGTGATTATGGGTTGGTTAAATATCTACTCATCGTCCTTGTCATCTATAGAAGATACCTACCAGAAACAGCTTATATTTATTTTATTGACTATTCCTCTAATTTTCATACTGCTTGCTATTGACGGTAAGTTTTATGAGAAATATGCGAGTATCATCTTTGGTGTCTCTCTATTATCATTAGCAGGTCTATTTTTATTTGGAAAAACCATCGCTGGCCAGCGTTGTTGGTATGCAATAGGTAGCTTCACATTACAACCCTCTGAATTTGCAAAAGCAGCAACCTCATTGGCTTTAGCAAAATTTTTAAGTGATTCTCAAATTAACTTAAAGGAGGTCAATCGTCAAATTCAAGCTCTTGCGATTGTTTTTTTACCCGTTCTACTTATCCTACCACAACCAGACCCTGGTAGCGCGCTTATTTACAGCATCTTTATCATTGTATTGTATCGTGAAGGATTGCCTTCATGGTATGTATGGACTGGCTTTACAACTATTCTTTTATTTGTACTGACCCTAGTCTTACAACCACAATATGTGATATTATTGGCGCTAGCGGTCATCTTGATCGTCTATTTTAAATCAAGATTAGGAGACCGAAATATCGTTTTAAGTAGTATTCTTTTTGTACTAATTTCAGGCTTTGTACTATCTGTTAATTATGTTTTTCAAAATGTATTTAAACAACACCATAGGGATCGTTTTAATATCTTATTGGGTAAAACCGTAGATTTAAAAGGAATTGGATACAATACTAATCAATCAGAGATTGCTATTGGTTCCGGAGGATGGCTAGGAAGAGGTTTCCTTGAAGGAACACAGACCAAAGGAGGGTTTGTACCAGAGCAACACACTGATTACATTTTCACTACCGTTGGTGAAGAATGGGGATTCGTGGGATCTTTTGTAGTTATTGCTCTATTTGTAAGCTTATTTCTTAGAGTTATTTATTTGGCCGAAAGGCAAAAAACCAAATTCAGTCGCGTTTATGGGTACTGCGTAGCGGGTATTTTATTTACACACTTTTTTGTAAATATAGCAATGGTAGTAGGCGTTTTCCCTACGATTGGCGTGCCATTACCTTTCTTTTCCTATGGAGGATCTGGACTTTGGGGATTTACTATATTACTGTTTATATTCCTTAAAATGGATGCTAATAAAGTAAATGAATGGTAACTTAAAAAAGACCCGAAACGTGGTAGTATCTAATTAAAAATCCAAGCACTATAATCGGTATTTTTCTCTAAGCTATTTTCTAATGTGTCATCTAGTTTCGGGAAAAAGTCAATTCCGGTTAGCTGCTCAATTCTATCTACGGAAACTACAAAACTATAAAGTGGTTTTTCAGTTCGCTTATTAGGAACTAAAAAAGCAATCATTTTATAATTTCCATTACTCCTATTTAATACTATTTTATAAAAAGAATCAGGAACAATGACTTTTTCTCTACCAATGGTTTTCGTAGAGTTATTAAATACTCCACCAGTCACGACATAAACTCCATCATATCGAACCGCCCAATAACGAACTTTCTGCTCCAGTCTGTTCCAAAACCCAGAATTAAAATCATGATTTTGAGGAGAAATATTAGATGTGTAAAAAGTATCATTGTAGGCGTTCTTATCAAACTGCATATCTCCGGCAGGACATAGATGACCTTTGTCGTATCCTGAATTTTTATAATTCCTCCAGTCAGCAGAAGTACTTTTCACTTTAGGATCTTCAATAAAGTATGGTCTTTTAAAATCACTATTGGTAACGTACTCTTTCTTTAATTCATACGCCAGCCATTCTGCCTGTTCCGCCTTCTCATTATACGACAACGTATAATACTTATGTTTAACAATTTCATTTGTAGACGCTGCTGGCAAATAGTCAAATACAATATTCCTTTCTGCTACAGTTTCTTTTATTATCGAAATATCACCGCCCTCATTCTTAATCCGTAAGTCAGCAGGTCCAAAGTCTCTCTTGCAAGAAGATAACAATGTCAAACTTACCATTGAGAATATTACTAGCTGTGAATACTTCATCGACAATTTCTTTTATTTAATTATTATTCCTTGACATCTAAGGCATCTCGCAAAGCATTCCCCATCATCATAAATGCTAACGTTAACAACATAATAGCTAAACCAGGAACCATTGCTAAGTAGGGTTTCCCCAAAATGATATAGCTGTAATGGTCTTTTATGATACTCCCCCAACTAGGAATTGGAGGTTGAGCACCTAAACCCAAAAAACTAAGTCCACTTTCCACTAAAATCGCTGAAGCAAAATTAGCCGCCGAAATCACAATTACCGGCGCCATAATATTGGGTAATATATGATTGAATATAATTCGAAAATCACAAAAACCTAAAGCTCTAGCCGCGGTAACATATTGCATCTCCTTAACACTTATGACCTGTCCACGTACAACACGTGCTACTTCAACCCACATCGTTAGTCCTACAGCAACAAAAACCTGCCAAAAACCTTTTCCTAAGGCCAATGTTATAGCTATCACTAAAAGAAGTGTAGGTATTGACCAAATAATATTGACCAACCACATAATAAAAGCATCTACTTTCCCTCCAAAATATCCTCCTATTGCACCGAAAAAGATTCCTACAATTAGGGAAATTAACACAGCGACAATACCAATAGAAATTGAAACTCTAGACCCAATCAACATTCTACTGAGTAAATCTCTACCATATTTATCAGTGCCTAGGTAAAAAGTCCTACTCTTAATAAAGTTCTGTTCCACGGACGCAATTGAACTTTGCCCCACAAAAGACTTTAAATCAATCTCTTTAACCATTTTTAATGACGGCTCATCGTTATACTCGACATACACAATACTATTCCCAGCGATCTGGTAACTTTCAATCGCTACTTCTGTCACAGTATTTGGAAAACCTAAAAGATAATTCTTCACCGTCGTTTTTGGCTTCACATCTAAAGGAATAGACAGTATAGTCACATTGAAACCCGGCGGTTTAGAATGAATCGACAAATGCATCTGGTTTGCGTTTTCTGAATTATCAGGTGCCAAAACATACGCAAAAACGGAAATAAAAAGTAAGATTACGATAAACGCAAAACTAAAAACGCCCCAAAAATTCTTTTTGAATTTATGGAGCGCAATTGCAGTTAATGATTGTGTTGTATTATTCATTTAAAGAAGGCTACACTTATGATTTAGCTAGTTTTTCTTTTTTTATTTTTGAAGGAATTGTCTTTTTCAAAACAACTTTGGTTTGCAAATCATCCAAAACATTCAATGCTTCCTCAACATAAATATCTTTAGACAAACTTTCGTGCCACCTGTCTCTTTTTTCTTTTAAAATACTATCCTTAGCCGTTTGCACTACTTCATATGGCAGCGAAGAAAACTGTAATGAATTTTTATACTGCGAAATAGGTTTGTATTTTTTGGCTTTTTCTTCAATTGCGTTTTGGGCAATTTTAAATTTTTCAATATTTAAGCTATAGGTATTTTCATTGCTACGGCTATCGATCCATTTAGCGTTATCCTCGATTAATTTAAAATGCTCATTATTAGCAATTCTATCCTTACTGTTTGCAATAGCTTTACTGAAATTAGCATTTTTATCCCACACTGTGTATGGAGCAGCATCAATTTTATCCCAAGGCATAGCGTGCTCAACATCTCTTTCACCCATTTTTAAATAAGCATAACGATCCGGCATAACTATATCACTACTCACCCCTTCTAATTGGGTTGAACCTCCGTTTATTCTATAAAATTTTTGGGTTGTTGTTTTCAATGCTCCCAAATCTCCTACCTCACTATTTCTTACAAATTGGTTTAGATCGATAACGTTTTGTACCGTTCCTTTACCATAGGTTTGCTTACTACCGATGATTACTCCTCTTTTATAATCTTGAATCGCAGCAGCTAAAATTTCTGAAGCTGAAGCAGAGAAACTATTGACCATAATTACCAATGGACCATCCCATTCTATCTTTTTATCTCTATCGAATAAAACTTCTTTCTTTCTTCCTGCTGATTTAATTTGAACAATAGGACCTTGCTCGATGAACAGTCCAGCGATATCCACAACTGTTGATAATGATCCTCCTCCATCATCACGAACATCTAATACTATTCCATCTACTTGTGCCGCTTTCAGTCTCTCAACTTCTAAAGCAATGTCTTTTCCGGCATCTCTACCGTCTTTATTTTCGAAATCAATATAGAATTTAGGTAAATAAATCACCCCATATTTCAAACCATTTTTAGTAACAACACTAGACTTAGCATAAGTTTCTTCAATCTCCACTATATCTCTAATGATAGATATAATTTTAATCGTTCCATCTACTTTTTTCACAGTAAGACGGACCTCAGTTCCCTTAGGTCCCTTAATTTTTTTAACAACATCGTCAAGTCGCATTCCTACAACATCAACAGCCAATGCATTTCCTTGAGCTACTTTCATAACTAAGTCTCCTGCTTCAAGCTCTTTTCCTCTCCAAGCCGGACCTCCTGAAATCAATTCAGAAATTTCGGTAAAGTCATTTTTCTTTTGAAGGCGCGCCCCGATTCCTTCTAATTTCCCGCTAATACTTACATCAAAACGTTCTTTTTCTTCCGGTGCAAAATAATTTGTATGTGGGTCAAAACCAGCCGTGATTGAATTGATATAAACTGAAAACCAATCGTCTCTATCTAAATCATTCATAAAACCAAAGTACTCATCTAACGACTTTTTAGCACTTTCACGCGTTTCTTTTTCTAACTCTACAAAAGTTTTGACTTTACCGCTATCCACAGAGTCATCACTTTTTATTTTCTCTATGTTTTCATTAATTAATTTATTCCCAGATTTCGCAGTAGCTACCGTATCAATACCCTTACTTTTATTTTCTTGAACTCTCAAACGCTCTGTCAAAGAAGAAAGTGTAGACAATTTAATCTGCTTTCTCCATCTTTCGTTAAGTTCAGCAGTGTTTTTTGCATAAGGTGCTTTGTCATAATCCGTATCAAAACTCTCATCAATAGAATAATCAAAAGGAACATTCATGATTCCTTTATAGATACTTTTGCTTTCTTCCATTCTTTTCATCAAACGATCGTAAGTCAGATTGAAAAAAGTCAAATCTTTGTTAATCAACTCATCATCTAACTCCGTTTCATATTTTGAAAATTCATCAATATCTGATTGCAGAAAAAATCGTTTTGACGGATCTAAAGCCTGAACATAGTCTTTATAAATACCTTTTGAAAAAGCATCATCTATAGTCGCTGGATTATAGTGCCCTTTTTCAAGCACAAAAGTCAATAATTCTAAAAGTAGTTTGTCTTTATCAGGATTAGAATCGACCCCTGATTTCATTTTAAATGCAAATAAAGTCGCAGAAAGAAGCACAATTGCAAGTAATATTTTATAATTTCTTTTCATAAAGTTAAGAATAGTATTCATCCAAATTTTTGAACTAATATACGGTAAAAACTATGCCACGGCTCGCAAGGTCTCCATAAATTTTTGTTAAAGATATAAAAATGTTTTTTTGTTTTGCTTTAATCTAACAAGTTAATAAATTTTGTTTCCTTTGCTTGAATTACATAAATCTGCCTAATGCTATTAGCCTTCAAAACAGGACTTACATCATAAAAAATCACAAATATATGGACACAGCAAAACCTTTAATCTTAATAACAAACGACGATGGTGTTTCGGCTCCAGGACTACGAGCATTAATTGCTGTTATGGCTGAAATAGGAGATGTTTTAGTTGTGGCACCTGACAAGCCTCAAAGTGGCATGGGGCATGCCATAACGACAAACAGCACCTTGTATTTAAACAAAATTTCGAAAGAAACTGATAGTATTCAAGAATATAGCTGTTCTGGAACACCGGTAGATTGCGTAAAACTAGCGGTAAACGAAATCCTAAAAAGGAAACCAGATTTATGTGTATCTGGAGTAAATCATGGTTCTAATTCTTCCATAAACGTCATTTACTCAGGAACGATGAGTGCTGCCGTCGAGGCAGGTATAGAAGGAATTCCCGCAATAGGGTTTTCGCTTTTAGACTACGATTGGAATGCCGATTTTGAGACGATGAAACCTTTTATCCGAAAAATCACTTTAGAAGTTTTAGAAAACAGCTTACCCAAAGGAGTTGTATTAAACGTGAATTTTCCGAAATTAACACAAGAGAACATCAAAGGAATCAAAATATGTCGTCAAGCTAAAGCCCGTTGGGTAGAAAAATTTGACAAACGACAAACACCGCAAGGAAGAGATTATTATTGGCTTGCCGGTGAGTTTGTAAACCAAGACAAAGGTGAAGACACTGATGAATGGGCCCTTGGAAATGGGTACATTTCTGTCGTTCCTGTTCAATTTGATTTAACGGCACATTATGCCACACAAGAACTAAATACCTGGAAGTGGAATGAATAAAATAGCGTTGTTAAAAGGATTTTTACTTGGTATTATTGGATCACTATTTGGCATTTTTATTTTCATAAGCTTTTTTACTCCTTATGCATTTATGTCAGGAATTCAAATTATGAAATCTCAAGGTTCACTTGGTAAATTAATTACGCTCGGTTCTATTCTAGACCTCGCGATTTTTGCTGTATTATTAAAATTAAATAAAGATTTTATCGCGCGAGGTGTAATTCTCGCCGTAATTGCTTTAACCGTTTTGACTTTGTTTATTTAAAAATAACAACTGATTTGCTTGATTGATGAACATCCAATACCTAATTTTGAATGCCGAAGTTTTTTTAAACTAATTCATATCCTTAAAATGAAATACTACATTCTAGCTGGAGAAGCATCAGGAGACTTGCATGGATCTAATTTGATTAAAGAAATATTCAAGCAAGATAAAGAGGCACAAATAAGATGCTGGGGAGGCGATTTAATGCAACAAGCTGGAGCCGAATTAGTTTCTCATTACAAAGAACGTGCTTTTATGGGCTTTGCAGAGATTATAAAAAACCTTTCTTCCATCTTAGATTTTATAAAGACTTGCAAACAAGACATTGAAGATTACAAACCTGATGCGTTAATCTTTATAGACAATTCTGGGTTCAACCTTCGAATTGCTAAATGGGCAAAACCCGCAGGATTCAAAACGTTTTACTACATAAGTCCTCAGGTATGGGCATCTAGAGCCAGTAGAGTAGAAACAATTAAAAAAACAATTGATCATATGTATGTGGTTTTGCCTTTCGTAAAGCCTTTCTATGAAAAATACAATTATGATGTAACCTATGTAGGACATCCTTTAATTGATGCTATTAATAATCACCCATCAATAGATTCCACGGTTTTTAAAACTGAGAACCAATTAAGTGAAAAACCTATTATTGCTTTGCTTCCTGGTAGTCGTAAACAAGAAATAACCAAAATGCTTGCTGGGATGTTAAGTATAGTTGATGATTTTCCAGAATATCAGTTTGTGATTGCTGGTGCACCAAGCCAAGATTATTCCTTTTACCAACAATTCATTAAAAAAGAAAATATAAAATTCATCTCGAATAAAACGTATGATTTACTGAAGAACGCTACAGCAGCGTTAGTTACTTCCGGAACAGCAACATTAGAAACTGCACTTTTAAAAGTACCAGAAGTAGTATGTTACAAAGGAAGCTGGGCTTCCTACCAAATTGCAAAACGTATTATAACCCTAAAATACATTTCCCTTGTCAATCTGATTATGGATGAAGAAGTAGTCACCGAATTAATTCAGGAAGATTTTAATACCAAAAATATTAAAACAGAGCTCCAAAAAATACTGGACCCTAACTATCGTGCACAACTGTTGAAAAAATATGATATATTAGAAAAAAAACTCGGAGGCACTGGAGCAAGTGAAAAAACAGCTAAGCTGATTGTTGCGGCCTTAAAATAACTCAATTCCCAATCGGTAGCGATTTAATCCCTATAAGCAAATTCATTTGAAAAAATCATTTTACATATTATCTCTAATTGTTTTATTTGCCTCCTGCAAATCTTCTTCGGTAGTTATCCCCTCGTCCACTGAAAACAAAAAGGAGAATACAGACCAAATTATTGATAAAATAATAAGCGCAGCAACTGAAAACATAGGAGTTCGATATAAAACGGCAGGAACAACAAAATCAGGTTATGATTGTTCTGGGTTAGTCTATTCCACTTTTGGAATATACGACATCAAACTACCCCGATCATCTTACGAACAATCAAAAATAGGAATTGAACTAGGGCAAAATCTAAAAAAGGCAAAAAAAGGAGATCTTATTTTTTTTAAAACAAATAGAAGATCTCAAATTAATCATGTTGGAATCGTAACTGAAGTCGAAGATGACGAGATCAAGTTTATTCACGCCTCTACCTCAAAAGGAGTTATAATCTCTTCAATGAGCCAGACCTATTACCAGAATACTTTTGTTCAATTGAATCGTATTCTAAGATAAAACACAATAGACCCCACTTATTTTTCTAGCGAAGATGTCATTTTTTAAACAGTAAAACAAACCCGTTTTTTATTGTTAAAATTCTGTACTTTAGAACTATGAAAGTACTGCAGTTCCCTTTAGCGAGAATTACAATAGGTTTTGTATTGGGTATACTAATCACCTTTTACATAAAACCCGCTCCAGCATTCCTTTTCGGATTATTAGGTGCTTCTTTGTTGCTCTTTGGTGCCAGTTACTATTTGCAAAAAAACATTCTTAAAAACACCATTTTTTTTGGACTAAGCACGTATTTGCTATCCTTTTTGATCGGAGCTGCCACTCTGATTGTTCATACTGACTCTTATCAAAAAACCAACTACACTCAAGATCGCAGTGTTTTTGAAAAACCACAGCTTTTGTCTCTGGTAATTAGAGAAAAGCTAAAAGGAAGCAATACTAATGATCGTTATATTGCTGTCATTAATCAAATTGAAACAAAAAAATACTCAGGAAAAATACTCCTAAATATACGCAAAGACAGCGTGCCTCACAATTTAGAAACCGGGACTTTATTACGCATTAGAGGCGTACTCTATAAAAACAAACTACCAAACAACCCAAACCAATTCGATTACGGCGAATACCTTTCAAAAAAACAAATCTACGCCCAACTATACACCGACACAGATCAGATAGATATTAGTGCCGACTTAACGAAAGACATTTGGTATTATGCGTCCAAGTTAAGAACAACAATTATTCATAATCTTGAGAAAAATAACTTCCATAAAAAAGAGCTAAGTGTAGCCATCGCTTTAGTTTTGGGTCAAAAACAAGACATTTCTCCCGACATCATCCAAGATTACCAATATGCTGGCGCAATTCATATTTTATCAGTTTCAGGATTACATGTTGGGTTCCTACTGCTGTTTCTAACTTTTATCCTGAGTCCAATCCCTAACACTAAAAGAGGGGCTGTACTCAAGTTAATTCTAATTCTGTTATGTCTAGCTGCTTTTGCATTAATCGCAGGACTCGCTCCATCTGTTGTTCGTTCAGTAACTATGTTTTCTTTTGTAGCCATCGGATATCAATTGCGACGAAGCGTCAACATTTATCATACTTTATTGGTTTCAATATTACTAATTTTACTATTTCAACCGTCCTTTTTGTTTGATGTAGGTTTTCAGTTAAGTTACATCGCTTTATTTTTTATAATTTGGCTACAGCCATTATTAGCTTCTATATGGAATCCAAAAAACAAACACTTACAATACATTTGGGGAATTCTCACTGTTTCCTTCGCTGCACAAATTGGAACCATGCCTTTGAGTATTTATTACTTTCACCAGTTTCCAGGTTTGTTTTTCATCACTAACTTAATCGTTATCCCATTACTGAGTTTAATAATGATTCTTGGAGTTCTAGTTATGGTATTAGCTGCTTTTGACTTCGTTCCACTTTTTATGTCAAAACCACTGGAATGGAGCATCTATTATCTCAACAAAATAGTTAATTCGATAGCCTCTTTTGAACAGTTTATAATTCGAGACATACCACTAAACTCCTATTTACTGCTTAGTTGTTATTTACTGATAATCTCAGCTATCGTTTGGTTCAAGAAACCTACATTCCATAAACTGGCCATCGTCTTAGTGTCTGTTATAACCATTCAGCTTACGTATATGCAAACACGGTGGAACATCCAAAACCAACAAGAATGGGTAATTTTTAACCTAAAAAGGAGTACCATGATAACGGAGCGTCATGGAACCAAAGTAATTCTCTACGCGAATGATAGTATTAGGAAGAATTCAAAAAACAACAGCGTTCTCAAAGCGTATTTAACTGCTAATTTCAGTGCCTTAACCAGTAAAGAAAAGATTCAAAATACTGCCTTTTATAATGAAAACAGAATTCTGATTTTAGATAGCTTGGGCACTTACCCAAAGGATATGCATCCTACAGTGATACTGCTCACGCAATCTCCTAAAATAAATTTAGACCGCATGCTAAAGGAACTGCAACCAAAAATAGTTGTCGCCGATGCATCGAATTATAAGACCGTTCAAAAATATTGGAAACAGAGTTGTGAAAACCAAAAAATCCCCTTTCACGCTATTGGTGAAAAGGGATTTTTTAAACTAAATTGAGTATTATTTCTTTTTAAGAATTTGATTTGCAACAGCCAACCAAGCTACAGGACCACCGGCAACATAACCAGTATTACCTAGACCTTCAAAATTTACTTTCCCACCGGCATCAGTACCATTAGCGAAATAAATCGTTGGAAACCCTTGTATTCCAAAAGCTTGTTGTAATTCATCATTCTGCTTTTTTACTTCAGGAGCCTGAGGAGTTCTTCTTGGATAATCCAACTCGACAAGAATAACATTATCTGATGCCCATTTTGCAAATTCTGGCGTCAACAACACTTCTTTCTGTAATCTTATACACCACCCGCACCAATCGCTGCCTGTAAAAAACATCATCAAAGGCTTGTGTTCTTTATTCCCAATGGAAATAGCTTCTTTAACATTAGTATGCCATTTCAGTTCTTGTGATTGGACTGCCTGCATCCCAAAAAACAAAACGAATAGTAAAATTAATTTTTTCATGTTTATTTCTTTTAATCTCTACATAACAAATATAATACCTAAAAACTATTTTACACCATGCATTAACTTTTTCATAAGAGGAGATAGCATTATCATTATTAAACCAGCTCCAATAGGTACAATAGTAAAAATCAAGAAAAAAGTTGTCAAACTATACTGTGCAGTAATTGTCTCAATCATTCCTCCCATTGATCCGGCTAGTTTATTACCCATTCCTATAAATAAATAATACACCCCAAACATAATTCCTATCCATGCTGCAGGAACTAATTTGCTCACATAAGATAAACCTACTGGAGAAATACATAATTCTCCAAGCGTATGAAATAAATATGCAGCTATCAACCAAAACATGCTAACTCTAACAACAGAGTCTGCAGTAATACCCATACTCCCGTAGGCTAAAAATCCAAAACCTAAGCCCAACAAAGTAAGCCCTAATCCAAATTTCATAGGTCCTGAAAGATTGTATTTGCTTTCCCACCATTTTGAAAAAGCTGGAGCAAAACCTACAATAAATAAAGAGTTCAAAATTCCGAACCAAGTTGCAGGAACCTCTGTAGTTGCAGAAGCATATTCTCTGCCTACTTTCCATATTACAATACCCCATATTATTACAAAACTAACAGACAGTATAATATTCCCTGTCGCATACTTTTTAAAGGTTTGTCTAAACAATTTAATTAAAACATACGTAATAATAATAAGAGGGACTATTGTCAATAGAGCATCCGCTATTTTAAATAAAAATGCACTGTTACCAAACAACTCTCTTTGCGTAAACTTCTCTGCAAAAATGGTCATTGAACCTCCCGCTTGTTCAAAGGAAGCCCAAAAGAAAACTGTAAAGACTGAAAAAATCAATACTGCTATAATCCTATCCCGAACCACATTAGTTGGAGTATTCTCAGCAGCTGCTTTATATTTAGATTCTTGTTTAGATGCAGCTGTTGGTTTTAAACCAATATCACCAAATATGTCCTGAGTAAAATAAAACTGTAGCATTCCACATAACATAAAAACACCTGCTAATCCAAAGCCCCAACTCCAAGAAATTTTTTCTCCTATATAACCACAAAGCATAATACCTAAAAAAGCACCTGCATTTACTCCCATATAATACATTGAATAAGCACCGTCTTTTTTCTCAGGGTGGGAATGATATGCATTAGAAATAATCGAGGTCATATTAGGTTTAAATAACCCATTACCAATAATAAGAAATCCGATTCCAATATATAAAAACAAAGGAGTTTCCACTGCCATCGACGCATGTCCCAAAGTCATCGCTAATGCACCTAAAACAACTGCCCAACGATACCCTAAATAACGATCTGCTAAAAACCCTCCAATTACCGGAGTGAAATATACAGACATAGTATACGTTCCATATAATGCCATTGCATCTTCAATACTCCATGCCCATCCGCCTTTTGCAAGCGAAGATGTTAAAAACAACACGAGCAAGGCACGCATTCCGTAGTAAGAAAAACGCTCCCACATTTCGGTAAAAAACAATACGAACAATCCTGCCGGATGTCCAAGAACAGGGTTTTTAAAAAATTCGTCGGTCGTATTTTGACTCATATGATCTAATTATTAAATTGAATTTATTTTCAGCTATTATTTTTCGTTATCCTCAGCACCATGAGTTAAACGATTTAATGGTTTTAGCAACATCATAAATACTGCACCGATGACAAGGGTAAATATTAATATTCCCAAAAACACGGAGTACTCACCAAGATCACTGGCAGACTCACCAATAATACCTGCTACTTTATTCCCTAATCCCGTTGCTGCAAAATAAACTCCCATCATTAAAGAAGCATATTTAACCGGAGATAATTTTGTGATAAATGACAATGCCACAGGCGAAATACAAAGTTCACCAATAGTATGAAACAAATAAGCCAAAACTAACCATATCATACTTGAAGAGCCTGATTTCTCAAATTCCATAGCTGCAAAAACCATAAATAAAAATCCGAAACCCATGATAATAATACCCATCGCCATTTTAAAAATAGAAGAAGCTTCTTTCCCTTTCAACTTTCTTTTTGCCCAAAATCCGGCTACAACAGTTGCAAAAAGTATAATAAATCCTGCATTTAAACTTTGAAACATAACTGTAGGTATTTCCCAACCCAATAGCATTCTGTCTGTTTTAGTATCCGTATATAAATTCATTAAACCTCCAGCTTGCTCAAAAGCACCCCAGAAAATAATAACCATAATGAAAGACAATAACAAAACCACAAAACGATCCTTGTCTTGTTGCGATGACAATTCCTTATAAATCATCATCATTAAAGCTACGATTACTGTAAGAAACATAAACAGTAAACCAAAAGCCCAACCTAAACTATACCATCCAAATAAGGATAGAGCAAAAAGTATCGCAGTAAATAATAATTGATTTTTAGATTTAAGAAGATCTCCAAAAAGACGCCCGTAAGAAGACTGATCCACTTCATTTACTTCTTGCGCTTCAAAATTACCAACATGTGTTAAGTATTTTTGTCCCCAGATATAAACTACAAGTCCTAATAGCATCGCAATACCAGCTAAACCGAAACCTGCATGCCATCCCCATTTTACAACTACAAATCCAATCACCATAGTAGCTAACAACGATCCTGTATTTATTCCAATATAGAAAATACTAAATCCTTTATCTCGTCTAATATCTCCTTTAGGATACAATCCTCCGACCATCGTTGAAATATTAGGTTTCAATAAACCAACCCCTAATATTACCAATCCTAATCCAGTATAAAATGCCCAGGTATCTGTCAATACTAAAACACCATGTCCTATACAAAGCACAATAGCTCCTAAAAGAACGGCCTTCTTTTGTCCTAATAACTTATCCGCAATCATTCCTCCGGGAATTGACATTATATATACTAACATGGTATACCATCCGTATAATGCTAAAGCTTCTTGACTTGTCCATCCTAAACCAGCTCCTCTTGCATCATCTCCTAATGTTGATGAAGTCATATACAAAACCAGTAGTGCTCTCATCCCATAATATGAAAAACGCTCCCACATTTCTGTAAGAAATAATATAAATAACCCAATTGGATGTCCAAAAAGATTCTTGTTTAAATGAGCGTCTGAAGTAGTTGTAGACATATTATAAAATTTAATTAATATTAGTATTTATTTGACTTCCTGCATTAATTTTCTAATTAACGGAGAAACTACAATTAGTAGTAAACCCGCAATTAAAGCATATATTGCTAATTGATAATATCCTTCTGTATATCCTTGTAACTTTGTGACTAAAGAAGCATTTTCATCCGGTGATGACATCCCTGCTCCAAGTAGACCTGCAGCGTACTGCCCGTAAGCACTTGCTAAAAACCACATCCCCATCATCATCCCTGATAATCTTTTTGGCGACAATTTCGTCATGATAGACAATCCTATTGGCGACACGCATAGTTCCCCAAAGGTAATTACTAAATACGCCAGAGTAAAAACATTCAAAGAAGTTAAACCTTCTGCATCAGCAAAAAACTTAGTATAATAGAACACATAAAAAGCAGCAGCTAAAAATAAGAACCCTACACCAAATTTTATTACCGTATTAGGCTCTATTTTCTTCTTTGCCATAGCCAACCAAATCAATCCAACTATTGGGCTAAAAATGATGACAAACAATGAGTTCGACGTATTGTTAACAATATTAGGATTAATTTCGAAAAACAACAAGTTATGATGTAGGTTATCTTTTGCAAACAGCGCTAAAGAACCACCACTTTGTTCGTAAAATGCCCAGAAGATGATAGAAAAAAGAATAAATACAAAAGCAGCAATTAATTTCTTTCGTGAAGCTTCCTCTTTCTCTTTAAAAGTTTCATAAAGAAAATACAGGATAGCCAATGGACCGATGGCATACATGAAATAATCAGTATAATCGGTGTTTTTGATCATAATAAAAATAAGTGGAATACTGATTAAAGCACCTACATAAACAGCGATTTCTTTGGTTGTTCTTTTAGAAGGCGCCAGATCCACTAGCGGAGAATCCCCTATTGGTCCCAAGGAATGTTTCGTAGCTATAAAAGTAACTAAACCAATTACCATAACAACTGCAGCCGATAAAAAAGCGTAGCTCCAACCGTAATCAGGACTTGTACCTAAATACACGCAAACTGCTCCACCTAATAATGCTCCAATATTAATTCCTGAATAAAACAATCCAAAACCAGCATCTCTGCGACTGTCGTCCACTTTGTATAGATCACCAACCATTGAAGAAATATTTGGCTTGAAAAAACCAGTTCCAATAATTGTAAGCGTAATTCCTAAATAGAAAAAGTCCTGGGGAGAGAATGCAATTAATAGATTTCCAAGAATCATTACGGTTGCACCAAAAAGAAGTGACTTTTTAAAACCTAAAATCTTATCGGCAAAGATTCCTCCAATAAAAGTAAATGCGTAGACAAAAGCCTGAATTGCCCCATACTTCAAATTCGCATCCTTATCGGAAAGTGCCAGACCCAAAATTTTATCTGCCATAAAAATGGTAAGCACCCCGCGCATTCCATAGAAACAAAAACGCTCCCACATTTCAACTAAAAACAAATACCACAATTGCTTTGGGTATTTGCCTTCAAAATTTTGAATTTCTTCTAACGTTGGAATTCTATTACTCATCTATGATGTTATAAATTCTCTTTAATAAAATTAGTCATTTTATTGTACAATTGAATTCTCGTATTCCCTCCATAAATCCCATGATTTTTATCTGGATAAATTTGCGAATCGAATTGTTTATTTGCCTGAATTAAAGCCTCCATCATTTGCATTGAATTTTGTAGATGAACATTATCGTCTCCACTACCGTGAATTAACAAAAACTTCCCTTTCAAACCGTCTACATAATTAATTGGTGAATTATCATCATATCCTTTGGCATTTTCTTGTGGAGTCTGCATGTAACGTTCTGTGTAAATACTATCATAAAATCTCCAGTTAGTTACCGGCGCTACTGCAATTGCCATTTTAAAAGTATCGTTCCCTTTAAAAAGACAGTTTGAAGACATAAACCCGCCGTAAGACCAGCCAAATATGCCTATTCTGGACTTATCTACAAACGAATAATTTCCAATCACTTTTGCAGCGTCGATTTGATCTTCCACTTCGTACTTTCCTAATTCTAATTGAGTCACTTTCTTGAAGTCAGCTCCTTTAAAACCGGTTCCTCGCCCATCCACACAAGCTACGATATACCCTTGTTGCGTAAGCATCATAAACCAATAGTCATTTGATGAATTCCATTGATTTGCTACCTGCTGAGAACCTGGTCCTGAATACTGATACATAAAAACCGGATATTTCTTTGAAGCATCAAAATCCTTCGGTTTAATAATCCATGCATTCAATTCATTTCCTTTTTCCGTTTTTAAAACAAAAAACTCTTTTGCAGGTAAATTATAGTCTTTTAACTTTGTTGCCAATGCAGCATTATCTTCAATGACTTTTATTTGCTTTCCTGTTTTAGCTTCATTTAAAGCATAAGTCGTTGGTTGAGCAGCACTAGAAAACGTGTTAATATAATATTGGAAATTAGGACTAAAAGTAGCGTCATTCGTCCCTAACTCTTTGGACAAAGCCAATTTGCTTTTTCCATTAAGGGCAATTCTGTACACTGCTCTGTTAATAGACCCATTCTCCGTAGATTGATAAAAAACAGTATTTGTCTTTTCGTCAAATCCATAATACGAAGTTACTTCCCAATTCCCTTTGGTAACTTGATTGCGTAATTTTCCGTTCTTGTCGTATAAGTAGATATGATTAAACCCGTCTTTTTCACTCGTCCAGATAAAACTGTTATCGTTTAAGAATGTAAGATTATCTGTAACATCCACATAAGCTTTATCTTTTTCGTTCAAAACTACGTTTGTCGCTCCAGTTGTCCCATCAATAAATAATAAATCCAGATTATCTTGATGACGGTTTAAAACCTGAGCTGACAATACATTGGAATCATTAGTCCACTGCATGCGCGCGATATAAAAATCATCGTACTTACCCAAATTGATTTCTTTGGTCGCTTTCGAATTAGCATCGTATACATGTAAGGAAACTAGAGAGTTTTTCTCTCCTGCTTTTGGATATTTAAATGTTTCAATTGTAGGATACAAATCTTTGTGAAACATAGACATAGAGAATTCAGGAACCTGACTTTCGTCAAAACGAATATAGGCTAATTTTCTACTGTCTTTACTCCAGTCAAATGCTCTTACAAAAGCAAATTCTTCTTCATAAACCCAGTCCGTAATACCATTTATCACGGCATTTTTATTCCCATCAGTTGTAATTTGAGTAGTTGATTTTGAAGCCAAGTCATATACATAAAGATTGTTTTCTTTAGCGTAGGCAATCTTTTTTCCATCAGGAGAAAAAGTCGGCTCCTGCACTTGAAAATCAAATGGTTTTGTCAATTCTTTAGTTGCAGTATTGTATAAATAGTAATCTGCCGTAAAAGAATGACGGAAAATTTGATTTGAATTACAGGCAATCAAAATCATTTTTTCACTAGCATCAAAAGTATAGCTATCGATCATCGGCATATCCGCATGATCATTTGTATTTATTAAAGTTGCCGTTTTTTTCAGGGTAGCATAATCATACAAATCGATTTGCATCGTTCTAGAAGAGCGATCTAAGTTCAATACTGTATATTGATTTGTATTCTTCATGGATTGTAGCTCATCCATTCCTTGAGCACGAAAGGCTCCACCGTATATTTGCTCAACCGATATTTTTTGTTGCCCGAAAACCGTGAAACACAAAAATAAAAATAAGACCGAAAACTGCTTATACTTCATACTATTAATTTAAATGTAAAAATGAGCCCAATTTTAGTGAAAAAATTACAATTATATCACATTTGATGTGTTAAATGTTGAAAACAATATTTAAGAGTCCACTTTAATGACAATAATTTAATGCCTATAAAACCACTAAAAATGTATCTTTGCAGCTAATTACACTATAATCTATTGAGAATGAATAAGCCCGTTGCAGGATTTTCAAAATTATCCAAAGAAGAAAAAATAAACTGGATTGCCAAGGAATACTTTTCAACTCCTTCACAAGCCATTACATTATTGAAAAATTATTGGAATTCAGATGAAAAAATACAGAAACTACACGATGAATTTATAGAAAACACCATCACTAATTTCTACATCCCCCTTGGCGTGGCTCCTAATTTTCTAATTAACGGAAAATACAGCACCATTCCAATGGCTATCGAAGAAAGTTCTGTTGTCGCCGCAGCTTCTAAATCCGCAAAATTCTGGTCTACTAGAGGTGGTTTTAAAGCAACAGTAATCAACACGGAGAAAATAGGTCAAGTACACTTTCTTTATAAAGGCGATGTTTCAAAACTGGAATTATTTTTTGCTCAAAACAAAGCAAAATTCTTTTCTGACACAGAAAGCATTACAAAAAACATGCAAAAAAGAGGGGGCGGAATTCTGGATATTGTCTTACAAGACAAAACCAACCTGCTTCCCAACTACTACCAACTTCACGCTACTTTTGAAACTAAAGACAGCATGGGCGCTAATTTCATTAATTCTTGTTTAGAGCAATTTGCAAAAACATTAAAAGAAGAAACGCAGATCTACGAACTGTTTTCACAAATAGAAAAAGACATCACCGTAATTATGAGCATCCTCTCTAATTACGTACCCAATTGTATTGTACGCGCAGAGGTTTCATGCCCTATAGAAGAATTAGCCGAAAAACACATTCTCAATCCACAAGATTTTGCGGAACGCTTCGTACAAGCAGTTCAAATTGCCGAAGTAGAACCTTTTAGAGCCGTAACACATAATAAAGGGATTATGAACGGAGTCGACGCTGTTGTACTTGCTACAGGTAACGATTTTCGTGCGGTCGAAGCAGGAATACACGCTTATGCGGCAAAATCAGGTCAGTACTCTAGTTTATCCCACGCAAAAATTGAAAACGGCATATTCACATTCTGGCTAGAAATACCATTAGCACTGGGAACTGTTGGCGGACTAACTACTTTACACCCGTTGGTAAAGCTATCATTGGAAATGCTTAAAAAACCTTCCGCCAAAGAATTAATGCAGGTCGTTGCCGTTGCCGGTTTAGCACAAAACTTTGCTGCGTTACGTTCCTTGACCACAACAGGTATTCAAGACGGTCATATGAAAATGCATTTAAACAACATCTTGAACCAGTTTGAAGCAAATGATGACGAGCGCATCCTAATTCAAAAACACTTTAAGACCCATGCGGTGTCTCACAGCGCCGTTGTTGACTATATTGACAATTTAAGGAAGTAATAATTAGAAGCTAATCCCGCTATTCGCTCTATCTTTACTTGATTAAAGAAATCAAGTAAAGGATACCGCTACTATCGGGGCTACAAAAAGGAATATTGCAATAAATTCAGCATAAATGAAAGAAACATTTTACAGTAACGGGAAACTTTTGATTACCGGAGAATACCTGGTTTTGGACGGTGCGAAAGCTTTTGCATTGCCTACAAAATTCGGACAGAACTTAACTGTCGAAAAGAGCCCTAATCATAAAATTCATTGGAAAAGTTTTGATTCTGACGGCCAAATCTGGTTTGAAGACACGATTTTGTTTTCAGAAATCATCAATCCAGAGCTGCAAGAACCCGAAACTATAAAATCTACTTTACTATCTATTCTTCATGAAGGCTATGTATTAAATCCCAGCTTTATAAAGGCCGAATCCGGATATATTATTATTACCCAACTAAGCTTTCCAAAAAAATGGGGTCTAGGAACCTCCTCCACCTTAATAAACAATATTGCACAGTGGTTACAAATCGATGCATTTACATTACTTAATAACAGCTTTGGAGGTAGCGGTTACGATATTGCCTGCGCCCAAAACAACAACCCCATTCTCTTCCATCTTGAAAAAGGAAAACCTATCGTAGAGAAAACTACTTTCAAACCAGACTTCTCACAGCATATTTATTTCGTTTATCTAAATAAGAAACAAAGTAGCAAGACAGCCATTGCTAACTACCAAACGAATAAAACCAACAATCTAAATACAAATATTGATGCAATCAATAAAATAACACTTGAAGTTCTACACGCAAATAGCCTTCACTCTTTTGCGCAAGCAATAGAAAAGCATGAGAATAAAATGAGTATTGTTTTAAAAACGACAACAGTTAAAGAAGCCCTGTTTTCTGATTTTAACGGTGAAGTAAAAAGTCTGGGCGCTTGGGGTGGTGATTTTATTATGGCAATCAGTGAGTCAGACCCAACATCTTATTTTAGCTCAAAAGGGTTTGATACTATTATTCCATATAATGAAATGATCCTAAGTTAGAATCGATAAGAAAGAAAGAAATAAGCAGCACTTCAAAAAATATTCAAGCATAAAAAAACCCGATACAATGTATCGGGTTTTTTGTGAAATTAATAATTACTTTAAATCAACTAGTAATTAAATTGTTTTCTATTGTCTTCTATTGTCGCATTATCTTTAAGCGCTGGTAAAACTCTGTTTACATCTCCAGCAGACTGCGCTTTCAATTTAGCTACATAAGGAGCAAAATCTTTTAAAGCTGGCGCCTTCACTGTACTTACATTTTTAACAACATATACTCCAGTATTCCCTTCAATTGGTGCAGACATCTTGTTTGCTTCCAAGGCAAATGCATTTCCAACAACTTTCGGCTCTTGACCAACACCAGTTAACATTGGGTTTTCCATAGTAACATCAGTTGCTTGTAGCACAGTAGAACCTGCCGCTTTAGCAATAGCGTCTATAGAACTTCCTGTCATCTTAGCTTTGATTAATTCTGCTTTTTTCTTGTTTTTAAGAATTGGCTCTACATAAGGTTTAACTTGTGTAATAGATACTAAACCTGAATTATCGATACCTTTAACTCTTGCAATAACGTGTCCAACGTTAGCTACTTCAAATCTTTTTACTGTACCTATTTTAGAATCATCTTCAAAAGCCCATCTTACAATAGATCTTTGTACTCCTAATGGTCCAAAGTTTTCATCCATAGCCTGAACTGTAATTCCTGGAACTACTGAAAGCCCCATTCCTTTTGCAACAGTATTGAAATCTTTATCAGTCGCATCCATTTCAAACTTAGTCGCTTGTGTAAACGCTTTATCTGAAGTAGCTTCTGAAGCTTCTAGTTTTAACGCTACAGTAGCTAAACGAATTCCGTCTTGTTTATCAGTTACTTTGATAATATGGAATCCAAAAGCAGTTTCAACTAAACCAATTGAACCAATACTACTATTGAAAACGAAGTCATTAAATGGTTTCACCATTTGATTTTGACTGAAATATCCTAAATCTCCACCTTGTTGTGATGATGAATCATCTGAGCTAGAAAAAGCTAACATCATGAAACTATCTGGATTCGCTTTTACTTGAGCTAAAATAGCTTCAGCTTTTGCTTTTGCTTCTTCTTTAGTTCTTTGTTCTTTTTTGTTTGGAACTTGTGTTCCTTCATAACTAATTAAGATATGACTTGCTTTTGCATTCACTCCTAATTTTTTACCCATAGATTTTGAAACACAGTAGTAGTTTCCAAAAACGTAAGGTCCATAAATTTCTCCTGGAGCAAGGTTAAATAATTGATCTGCATCAACAGCAGGTAAATCTTTCTTAGCTACATAAGTAGAATCGTAAGGTACATCTGAATTTGAATTTACAAATTCAACTGTGTTTTTAGTAGCTCTAAATCCTGCCACAGTATCATTTTTAGAAGTCGCTTGATTGTAAACAACACTTCCAGATAATAAACCAGTGATTTTTGCTTTTACTTCAGCTTCATCTTCTTTAGAAGCTTTATCTGCGATTAAAACATACTCCACTTCGCGAGATTCGTCTGCTTTAAATTTCTTTTCGTTTTTCTTCATGTAATCCAATATCTCAGCGTCAGTCACTTTTACGTCACTGTCTTTGATAGTAGAATATAAACCGGCAACATAAGCAAAGTTAACTTTGTTAGCTTCCATTTCATATTTCAACTTTCCTTCGCTTTGAGTAGTATAAACCGCTGATTTTATCAAAGTATTATAAATTTGATATTTAGCACTAAGCTCAGCATCTTTCTCTCTGTCTTTCAAGAATTGTGATTGCGCAGGATTTGACTTGAAGTATTCTTTGAATTTTGCGATATCAAACATACCTGCTGCATTTAAGAACATTGGATTTTTTCCAATATTAGGATCAGCTTGTAAAACTGCTAATAAATGTTTTTCACCAACTCTCAAACCTAATTTATCAAATTCAGAAGTTAACAAAGCTACAGAAACCTCTTGGTCCCAAACTCTGTTTGCTGCTGCTGTAGAAGTGATTCCTTGATTACTCTTTTCAACATTACTTACTTTAATTCTAAAATCTTCAAATGAAATATCACTTCCATTGATACTTCCTACATCTTTTGACGTACTGTTAAAGCTACCACTGTTGAATAAATCGCCAATGATAAATGCAAATAATGCAAATGCGATTACTGCAATCATTAAAGCGGAACGTTGTCTAATATTTGATAAAACTGCCATTTTTATTGTTGTTAATTTTATATTCAGTTTGCGAAAATACAATTATCTAATTAATAATTATACTAGTAGCGTTTTATTTTACAAAAAAAATACTTTTATAAAAAAAATCACTCTTTTACGGTCAATTTGACCAATTCAATCTTCTTGTTTGTAGCCTCTTCTATTATAAAATGATAGGTTCCTATGGTAATCACCTCCCCTTTTAACGGTATATCATTAGTAAAATCAACTATAAAACCACCTAAAGTACCGTATGAATCACTCTCCGGTATATTAAGCTTGTAGGTTTGATTCAAATACTCGACGTCAAATCTAGCCGAAAAAATATAAGTGTCGTCACCCATTTCCTTTTCGATCAATTCTTCATCTGAATCATGCTCATCTTCAATCTCTCCAAAAAGCTCTTCTACAATATCTTCAATAGTAATTATACCTGAAGTCCCACCATACTCATCTAGCACCACCGCCACACTTTTTCGCTTTTTAGTAAGCAAGTTCATAACATCTTTGATGTAAATGGTTTCAGGAACAAACTCGACAGGAATAACGACAGCTTTAATACTTTTTGGTTTCTTAAACAAATCAAAGGAGTGTACGTAACCCACAATATCATCTAGTGAATTTTCATAGACAACTACCTTAGAATAGCCTGTTTCAATAAACAATTCTTTCAGCTCCGCTATAGTGTCAAATAAATCGATAGCTACAAGCTCCGTTCTAGGGCTCATAACATCTCTGGCCTTTACACCTGAGAACTCTAAGGCATTCTGAAACATTTGTATTTCTGAATCTACCTCATCATCATCTTCAACACTACTCATTTGCTCCGTAATGTAATTTCCAAGTTCTACTTTACTGAAATAAAGTTGTATCTGATCACCATCTGTTCTAAAAAATTTCTTTAGAACAAAATCGGAAACCCAAATTAAGAAAGTAGAAATAAAATAGAACAGGACATAGAACATATAGGCTGGCAGCGCAAAAAACTTAATTAAACCATTGGCATAAATTTGAAAAAATACTTTTGGTAAAAATTCTGCTGTTATCAAAACAATCAGCGTAGACAGCACTGTTTGGATAAGTAAATTCAATAAATCCGAAAAATGATATCCTAACGACTCGATCTGACGCATCAGTAAAGCCCCCATAAAAAAACCGTAAACCACTAGTGCAATATTGTTCCCAATAAGCATAGCAGCTATGAATTTTGATGGCTTTTCGGTAAGTTTAGTAAGAATTTTAGAAAGAAAATTATCTTGTTTCTTCTCTATTTCTAAATATATTTTATTCGAAGAAATAAATGCAATTTCCATCCCAGAAAAAAAGGCACTTAGTATTAGACATAATATTATAACACCAATTTCCATATACTAGGATTGATCATTACGGTCCTGCATCTTCTTTGCATATTTTCTCCTGAAGAAAAACATAAAAATTGCAAGTCCAGCAATCATCACACTCAACCAAGGCGTAGCTTCCGGATCGCTCCATTTCACAATAGCCTCATAAATGAAGTACAAAGCAAAAATAAGGTAAATGTAAGGTGTGTATTTTAAGTAACCCATAGTATTATTATTTGATGTTTATTGAGCCGATTCAAATTCGCCCGTTAATCTTTGTGAATTGACAATCTTAAAATCTTTGGAAAAATCTATTCCTTGTCCGTTAGTAGATCCTTTGATATCTGTAAATTTAAACTTTTTTTCAGTAAAAAACCATTCATTTTTTTGATCATAGTACAATTGCTCTGTTTCGAGCGTTTGTCCTTTTTCGGAAACAATCTTTACTTTTCCTTGTAAATCAATTATACCGGTAACTTTATAGGATATAGCATAATTTGATGTCACGCGGGTGGTCTTCCCTTTGTCGTCATATAATGTAACATCAATTCCTTTAGGAAATTCGGTAAAAGGAAAATCAACAGTCGAAAAATCCAGCATTTTAGGACTAAGTAAGACCACTTTTATAAGTCCAGAATCAGTGTATTTTAAATTCACTTTATCAGCATCCCCACTCGGCGTAAATTCCGTGACATTGATTTTTTGAACTTCTTTAAAATTACTTTCACACCCAAAAAACAGAGTCACAGCAAAAACTGTGACTAGGTTAAGTATTCTATGTGTTTTGAATAAATTCATACGTCAATATAGACAAAGTGAAATGTATTGTAATGATTTTATTATTGGAATTTCCTTTGCACGAACCACTTGTCATTCAATGAAAATCCAATACTAATGTTAGCATAGTTCTCCTGAACCAACCCCGCCGATGTAGTACCTTTTTTCCCTAATTCAAATCCAATATTGACATTAGAGATAGTTCCCGTAATAGGCAACCCAAGTCCTAATGTAAGTCCAACATCATTTATAGATTCTCCATTAACAACCAGGCCTGTTTTTTCATATTTCAAACCTCCTCTATAAACAATTCTTTTAGCATAACTTGAAAACGAGTTATAGTCAGGAAGATAATACCCTCCTAAACTTACACTTCCGTATTTTCCGTAACCTACATTGCTCGCATTATTATATTCATTAGCTTGTGCTGCAGTTTTTGAATAAGCCACTTTTCCACCAATTAACCATTTTTGCGATTCTCCAATACCAGCACTTAAAGAGATCTTACTTGGGAATTTCAACTCTACAACACTTGATTGCTCCGCTAAAATATCCACGGCTGACAAATCAAACCCTGAATTATAAGCTACAGTAGCTATATTCCTTGTGTTTTTAGATGTCAAAGTATTTTCTAATGTATAATTTAAACTACTATACACATTTAGTTTATTATTTAGCTTAGCCTTAAACATCGCTCCAATATCAAAGTTTACTCCTGACAAATCAGCACGGTTTTTCTCGCTTGTTCCAACAGGAACTCCAGTTATAAACTCTAAACTAGTCGTTTCAATTTTTCCAAAATTATATTGAGCATCAGCTCCTATACTAAAATTAGAATTTATTTTATAACCTACTCCAAGAAAAGCTTTATTCAATCCTCCTGAACCATTATAACGTCTATTATTTGTGTTTGCATCTTCCGTAATAGATTCTATCTTATATCCAACAGAAGAATAAGGAATTAATCCAAACCCAACTCCTACTTTACCGAAAGGCAATCCAACAGCAAGATAATCTAACATTGTTCTTCTTGCTTTTTCGCTCTTAGCATCTGATTTTACTGTAGTAGTATTATAAGTACCTCCAAGTGCAAATGTTGTAAACTTTAAATTAGCAAAACTTGCAGGATTTTGTAAGTTGATATGAATACTGTCTTGTTCGACTGCTATGCCTGCCATAGAACGGTTTTCAACTGTTCCTTTAAACCTAACATCTCCAATTCCGTAATAAGAATAAGGCGATGAAGTACCTTCTTGAGCAAAGGAAACTAACGACAAAAGCAAACAAGCGCTTATTATAATTTTTTTAATCATTTTTGATTTTATATTGAAATGTTTGGTTCAAACTTTCTAAAAGAAAATTTGAATTGGCAAATATGGTATTTTTTAATCGTTTAGCCAAAAATTCTGCATCACCTCCCGTTAAAATTATTATAAAATTTGGACAAACAGCCCTATATTCATCTATGAAACCGTCAATCTCATATGCCAAACCATTTACAACTCCAGAATGAATGGATTCCGAAGTTGACTTCCCTACTAAACCTTCAGGACTTTGTAATGACAACAAAGGCAACCTGGCTGTAAAATCATGCAATGATTTATAGCGTAACTGCAATCCGGGAGCGATTGCACCTCCTAGATATTTATCATTCTCATTTACAAAATCAAATGTGACACATGTCCCGGCATCGATGACTAACCTATTTTGCCTCGGAAACTGCAAAGTTGCTCCGGCAGCAAGTACCATCCTGTCAATTCCCAAAGTTTTTGGAGTTTCATACCCATTAAGAAAAGGGAAGACATCATCATGAGAAATAAAATGAATTACAACCTCTTTTTTAAACTCCAAAAAAGACTGTTTTTCTACATTTCCAACCGACGCAACAACCAAATGAGAAGTATTTTTAAATTTTTTTAAAATATTTTCAATATTTTCTTTGAGCTCTTCTTTCATAAAAACAAAATGCTGCAAGAGGATATCCTCCTCAAAAACAGCAGCTTTAATTCTTGTATTCCCCACGTCAACTGTTAAAATCATAATTTGAATTTTGATTGTGCGAAGATACGAATTGATTTTTTCAAAAAAATGTATTGGATATATTAAAAAACATTCTATCTTTGCACCCGCAATCAACAAGCATTATAGCTTACGAAAAGCAACCAAATGGTACCTTAGCTCAGATGGTAGAGCAATGGACTGAAAATCCATGTGTCCCTGGTTCGATCCCTGGAGGTACCACTTTAAAACCCGAATAGAAATATTCGGGTTTTTTATTTTATAATATTACTATAAGACACAAAAAAGGAGCTACTAGCTCCTTTTTTCTTTTAACTCGTTAAGCGTTTAGCAAATTCAATCAGATTTTCACTAATTGCAAATGTATAATGTCCAAAAAGTATCACAACGCTACAATTTATTAAACTTAAATTGTTGCCCACCTACTGATGCCTCATACATGAGTCCACCCTTTTGCATCGTAAATACCATAACACCTTCGGCATACTTCACATTTGCTGAAGCTCCTGCTGTGACAGCTACTGCCGAAACTTGAGCAGCAAACTCCAATTGACTGCTTTTAAATCGTTCGATATCAGCTTCTGTCTCAAAAAATATGACTTCGCGATACGCTTGCGCCCCTGCCTGAAATCCTATACTCAGCTGCGACAACTTTGCCATTCCCATCAAGGTATTGCGTTCATAGACCGCCCCATTACCAGACGCTCCTCCTATACCAAATCCTGCCTTACCCACATTGGGAAAAACAACATAGCCATAGGCTTTATCAAAAAGCCCCTTCATAAGAGGATCAGTTTTAATAAACTCCATCTTTGCCATCTTGCTATCAGCAATAATTTTATTCTTCTTTGCACGAGATTGCCCGAAAATAGGTGTTATCATCATTGTGCAAGCCATCAATACTATCCAAGTAATATTTACTTTTTTCATAGCTTCTATTTTAAATTGTTATCAAAAAAACAACTCCGAATACGGACACTTTCAACCATTAACTAAAGAGTGGAATAAGGTTATTCAAATTTAAAATAAATTCTCCAAATAATAATCAAATAATCTGATTATCAGTAATATAAAATATTAAATTGCAAAACAACAATACTACTTCAAGTTGTTTTTAAGTCGTAAAAAAATCAATGCTGTTATGTACGCGTCCCCAATTGCCGTGTGTCGGTCACTACTTTGAATCTTAAAAACTCCACAGAGTTCATCCAAACTTGTATGCTGATCTTCCTGTAGTCCTTTAAATTTTTGATACATCGCATCACTATCAATACTTTTATTTTTAAGTTTACCCAGCCCCATCCGTTTTAATGCCTCATTGATCATTTTAACATCAAAACTCACATGATGACCCACAAGTACAGCATCCTTTATGAAGCCAAGAAATTGTATCACTGCTTCAGTTTCTGTTATTTTTTCTTCCTTCCCTTCTTTTAAAATTCCATGAATAGGCACTGTTTCTTTTTTAAAAATATCTTGAATCAAAAACAACTCTAAATAATCGCTTACGCCAATAGTATTTTCATAAATTCCGATAGCACCAATCGACAGAATTACATCTGTTCTATAATTCAAGCCTGTAGTTTCTGTATCAAAAGCCACAATCCGTTGTTCTAAATTATTTTTTGCTTTAGAATCAAAACAGGACAAATAGCATTGCCAAAATTCAGGATAGACTTTTTTATCTTTTTTAAACCAGTTAAATAGCTTCATTTAAGTAAAATAAGTGAGTTGGAATCGAGTTTTGAGAATTTCCTGCACCTCGTGTATGGGCTGAAAAGCATTTTTGAGCTTTACCTTATCCAATTTTGACAATTTATTTAAGTCTAGATATCGTCCACTGGAGTTACTAGCGAAACCTTCTTCGGTTCTAAACTTTTGCAATACAGAGAATGCTTCCGAACAAGCTTCATAAATCGCAGCGTTTTGCGGCTCTAAAGCTGCCAATTCTTTAAACCGTACCAGAGTATTATTAGTGCCGGTAATTTTCTGATTCAAACACAACAATCTGGCCGCATCAATTAAAGGCATTAGCCCGCGACCTTTAACATCAAAACTATCTTTATATTCGCCATCTTTCTCTACTAAAAACTGCCTAAAGAAACCTAATGGAGGTGGGCTTTTCATAGCATCTCCTCCTAAGTAAGCAAAGAAGATTTGATTATTATCTACATTTTTAAAAATAGCCTCCGTAATTACATCAACCAACGCTTTATCACCATAAACAAAGTCATAATCAAAAAAAATGGAGCACATTAGAATCCCTTTCTCTCCCGGGCTGTGAATCCAAGTCCCGTACTGCTCCTTCCATTCTGTTACGGACTTGCACCACAATGGATTACTCGCCATCATTTCAGCGGGACAAAATTCGTAACCTACTACATTTAATACATTCGTCACATTTTCTGCTAATTCTATAAAGTATTTTTTAACCTCATCGTATCTTTCTGTGGCTACATCTTCAAAAACCAAGGCATTATCTTGATCTGTCAATAACAATTGTTCTTTTCTTCCCTGGCTTCCTATATTCAACCATGCAAATTGAGCGGGAGGTTGTTCCTTCATTTTTAAAATAGACAATTCAATGGCTCTTTTTGTAATAGCCGTATTGATCTCCCCTACAATCTGACAAATATGTCCAATAGGAATATTTTCATACAACGCATTCTGAATCAACTGCGTTAAATTCTCTCTAATCCCTTGAAGTTCTACAGCAGTATTTGCACGTTTTGTTTGTTTCACAAGTACTCCAGGGTTATTAGCCTGAGCGGTAAAAACATCGTGTTCAGATATAATTCCTATAATTTCTGATGTTGGCGCACCATCTGAAGTCACACACAAATGCCCAATATTATGCTGCATCATAAGCAATTGGACCTCAGCCACAGATCGATTTGCAGGGACGGTAATTACAGGTGTTGACATAATTTGGTCCGCGGTATCGTTGATAGCAAACATTCCCGTAGCAATTTTAGAACGCAAATCTTTGTCGGTAATAATACCGATTGGCAATCGATTCTCTTCAATAACAACACTTCCTATTTTATACTTCACCATCATCTCAGCTATACTTTTTACGGTTACATTTCTGCTAGCCGTGATAGGATTTTCAGTATGTGAAATGGGTTTGAAATACTGAATTATAGCATCCTGTTCGTTATAAATCACATTTTCTGAAATCAGTTTCCCCTTATTCTCTTTGTCGTAGGGATTTCGTGTATTAGACGCGAAACTTTCTAATAAAAACTCAGAAACTTTTGCATTCTGAAAAACATACGTTTTAAAAACAGCAATTGGAATAGCATAAAGCAGACTTTCTTCCCGAGCCATGGCATCCATCAAATAATTATCCTTAGCAAAGAAAGGACGCAACCCTAGAATATCGCCTTCATCACATTTGTCGATTAGAATTTCTTTTTCGTCATAAGAAATCGACAAGCCCACTGCTCCGTCTTTAACAATATAAAAAAAAGAATGAGGCTCGTCATTCACATTAAAAAGCACCTGATTTTTCTCCAAATAAACAACTTGAGATTCTCTAGAGATGGCAATCAAATCAGGCATACTAAGACTCAAAAAGGGAGGGTGTTTTTGTAAAAAATCGGCTACTCGTTCTGCTATTGAATTTTTCATAAACTATTTATTGATATCTAAAATTACATAAAATAGACAAGGTTCTAACTATAGACTAATTAAACTCCGGGAAAACTAAGAACAAATACCGGTTAAAACCGATAAAACCTCAACAAATCACTGTCATAAATAAACTTCCTATAAATTAAACCCATTTTATTTACATTATTCGTTTACTATAATTGCTAATTTACTATATTTATGCAAATTTTATATATATGGAGCTTTTAGCCTGTCCGAAATGCCAAGGAACTCACATCATAAAAAGCGGTGTAATCAACAATAAACAAAGGTATCTATGTAAAAAATGCAATTATTTTTTTACTGTTAATAAAATCGGAAAAAAGATAGATGATTACTATGTAACCAAAGCATTACAGCTGTACCTCGAAGGATTGAGTTATCGCGAAATCGAGCGTATTATTGGGGTATCCCATGTTACCGTCAGTAACTGGGTAAAGTCTTTTAATATAAAAAAACCTTCTCACGCTAACTACCACCCTACTTACAAGATTTTTAATCACTTAGAACTAGTAGAATACATCAAAAACAAAGATTTACTATCAGGAGCAGGAATGATAATAACCGAGTTAGGGGATAAGTTTATGCTTATAAAATGGGAACGTTTCAAAGATTAACTATAGCTTTTTACACAAATATATACCTTACTTTTTTTTCTTAACAAAAAATTAGACTTTGGCGGTCTAGAAACTAACCATTTCACTTAACCAAACTAATAATTAATTATGAAAAAAGTTTATTTGATTGCAGCAGTCCTGCTTCTATCCTTAAAAGGCTTTTCACAAGGCTCTCCTGATTATGGAGCCGGAATGAAATTTAACCTTAATGAGGATGGCTCAAAGTATCTTAGAGTGATATCTTGGGCGCAAATTTGGGGACAATACAATTCAGACCGTCCACTTGACGGAAATGGTAATCAACAAGCTGATTTAGATTTCAGCGTAAGAAGAGCACGTGTACTTATGTACGCGCAAATTAACAAAGACTTTTTAATCGTAACTCATTTTGGACTTAACAGTCTAAACGCAGATTCAATGAGTCCAACAGGAAAAGGTGATGGCTCACAATTATTCATGCATGATGTTTGGGCTCAATACAGCCTTGGAAAAGACAATGCTATTGGAGGTGGGTTACATTACTGGAACGGAATCTCTCGTTTGAACAACCAAAGTACATTAAACATGATGACCTTAGACAACCAAAGACAAGCTTGGGCTACTTTAGGTTTGTCTGATCAATTTGCCAGACATATTGGGGTATACGCCAAAGGAGCTTTTGGGAAATTTCAATATCGCGTTTCGATGAATGGTGCCGCTACAACAAATTTACAAGCCACTACAGTACCTACAAACAACGGTCCAGCAACTTATACTGGTAAAAGATTATTAGGTTCAAAAGAAGCAGGAAGAACATATGCTGGATATTTTGAATATGCCTTTTTAGATTCTGAAAGTAACTTCTTACCTTATAAAGTAGGTACTTATTTAGGAACAAAAAAAGTATTCAACATAGGAGCTGGTTTCTTTTCACATCCTAATGGCTCTGTAATTGCTGATGCAGCTGGAAATTTAAGCGGAGAAAACGTTACTATTTTCGGACTTGATGCTTTTTATGATGTCCCAGTAGGAACTCAAGGCGCTGCTCTTACAGCATATGCCTTATATCAAAACAATGATTACGGAAAAGACTACAGACTAGGGACAACTTATGAAACAGGATCAATGGTTCATGCACACCTAGGTTACGTTCTGCCTGGAAAATCTAAAACTCGCTTTCAACCGTATGCGTCTTATGACCAAAGACAAATAGATGCTATAAACGACAATGCTTCTCAAGTAGGCATTGGTGCTAATGCATTTTTTAGCGGTCATAATTCTAAACTAACTTTAGAATACCAAACTTTAAAATATGGTACAAACAAAGCTGTAAATACAATTACGCTGCAAGCAATGATTTACCTATAAATCTATTAACTTTTTAATCACAACTATCATGAGCGATAAACAAGACAACGCAACTGCGTATTGGAAGGAAAACCTAAAATACCTTCTGATCTTATTAAGCATTTGGTTTGCTGTTTCCTACGGGGCAGGAATCCTTTTCAAACAAGCATTAGATTCCTTTAAATTAGGTGGCTTCCCACTTGGTTTCTGGTTCGCACAACAAGGTTCAATTTATGTATTTGTCATACTAATATTTGTTTATGTTCATTTAATGAACAAACTAGACAAAAAATACGGCTACGACGAATAATTTAAAAACTATAAAAAAATAAAACATCATGGATTTACAAACTTGGACCTATATACTTGTTGGGGTAACATTTGCCCTCTATATTGGAATTGCAATCTGGTCGCGTGCTACATCGACTAAAGAATTTTATGTTGCCGGTGGAGAAATTTCACCATTAGCAAATGGTATGGCTACAGCCGCTGACTGGATGAGTGCCGCTTCCTTTATATCTATGGCCGGAATCATCTCTTTTGATGGATATGACGGGGCCGTTTATTTGATGGGCTGGACGGGTGGATATGTATTACTTGCCCTTTTACTTGCGCCTTATCTAAGAAAATTCGGGAAATTTACTGTGCCGGATTTCATTGGAGAACGTTACTATTCTAATAGTGCTAGAACCGTTGCTGTCGTTTGTGCGCTAGTCGTTTCTTTTACCTACGTAGCCGGACAAATGCGTGGTGTAGGTCTCGTATTTTCTAAATTTTTAGAAGTTGACATTAACACTGGAGTTATCATAGGAATGGTAATCGTTTTGTTTTATGCCACTCTAGGAGGAATGAAAGGGATCACATATACCCAAGTAGCACAATATTGTGTCTTAATATTTGCCTTCATGGTTCCTGCTATCTTTATTTCTATACAAATGACAGGAAACCCAGTTCCACAATTAGGAATGGGGGGAACAGTTTTGGGTACTGACACTTATTTACTTGACAAATTAAACGGTCTTTCTACAGATCTTGGATTTGCAGTATATACTGATGGAACAAAATCAATGATAGATGTATTTGCAATCACATTAGCCTTAATGGTTGGTACTGCAGGACTACCTCACGTTATTGTTCGTTTCTTTACCGTTAAAAGAGTAAAAGACGCTAGAAAATCAGCTGGATATGCATTGATTTTAATTGCAATATTATATACTACTGCACCAGCAATTGCTGTGTTTGCAAAAACAAACTTAATTGAAACTGTTAACGGAAAAGACTATACTTCAATGCCAGCTTGGTTTACTAAATGGGAGAAAACCGGCTTATTAACATTCGAAGATAAAAACGGAGATGGTAAAATTCAATATTATAATGACGCCTCTAAAGATGCCACTTTTTTAGCAGCTGAAGAAGCAAAAGGAAATAAAGGTAGTGAGTTGATTATTGATAAAGACATCATGGTACTTGCTAATCCTGAAATTGCTAACTTACCGAACTGGGTTATTGCATTAGTTGCAGCTGGAGCATTAGCTGCTGCCTTATCTACTGCTGCTGGTTTATTACTAGTAATTTCAGCTTCTGTATCTCATGATATTATCAAAAAAATGATCAACCCAAATATTTCCGAAAAAGGAGAACTTTGGGCTGCCCGTGGAGCTGCAGCAGTTGCAGTAGTTATTGCAGGTTATTTTGGTATCAATCCTCCAGGTTTTGTCGCCGCAGTTGTGGCGCTCGCTTTTGGATTAGCCGCTGCATCTCTTTTCCCTGCGATTATCCTTGGAATTTTTGATAAGAAAATGAATAAAGAAGGAGCTATATCAGGTATGGTTATCGGACTTTTATTGATGCTTTTCTACATGTTGAAATTCAAATTTGGTCTTTTTGATGGTGGACAAGATGCCGTTGCTGGTTTAAAAGAAAGCTGGTGGTTTGGAATTTCCCCTGAAGGCTTTGGAACCATTGCAATGATTGTAAACTTTGTTGTAGCATTTACAGTTAAAAGTTTTACACCTGCACCTCCACAAGATGTTCAAGATATTGTAGAGCACATTAGAATTCCTTCTGGTGCTGGCGAAGCAACACACTAGAAAATATTAAATAGCTTATAAAAATTATTTTTAAACTATACAATCTCTACATTTGTTTGTAGAGATTGTATTATTTAACACCATGAAAAAAAGACACGAACAAAAGTTGGTTATCCTCTCAATGCTTTTAGTATTAGCATTGAATATTCCGCTATTGCTATTATTTGATAATTCAAAATCTCTTTTTGGGTTCCCAATAATCTACGTGTATATCTTTTCGGCATGGTTGTTCTCTATAGCGATATCGTACATAATCATAAAAAAATATTATGAGTAGTATTGGTCTCTTATTGATTTTAGCCCTCTATGTATCTATTCTCTTTTACATAGCGCATTGGGCAGAAAAAAGGAGTAATTCTAAATGGACTACGAACCCTTATATCTATTCTTTTTCCTTAGCGGTCTACTGTACTGCATGGACTTATTATGGAAGTATTGGTGTTGCTGCACAATCAGGTTTAAGTTACCTTCCTATCTATCTAGGCCCAATCATCATCATTCCAACTTGGATGATTATCCTTAAGAGAATTATACGCATTTCAAGAGTCAATAAAATATCTAGTATTGCCGATTTTATTTCTTTACGTTATGGTAATAGCAGGTTTCTAGGAGCACTAGTAACCTTAATATGTGTTTTTGGAGTTTTACCCTATATTGCACTACAACTAAAGTCCATTTCCGATACTTTTAACATTGTAACCAACACACAGTCGAGTTCCAATACCTTTAGTGATACCACTACTTATGTTTGTATCGCATTAGCTTTATTTGCATCCTATTACGGAACAAAATATGTAGATGCTTCCGAGAAAAGACGAGGAATTGTTACCGCAGTTGCGATGGAATCTATCTTAAAATTAGTCTTCTTTTTAATCATTGGTATTTATGTAACTTACTTTGTGTTTGATGGCTTTGATGACATCTACGCTAAAGCAGCACTACTTGACAGCTTTGACAAAAAAAATACTATTGGGGGATTATCCGAAGGTATCAATTGGTTTTTTCTTTGTGTTTTATCCATGTTTGCTATCTTTCTTTTGCCACGACAATTTCACACCGCAATTGTTGAGAACAATAAGGAAACACACATTAGAACAGCGATATGGCTTTTCCCATTGTATTTATTACTTTTCAATATTTTCGTTTTCCCTATTGCTTGGGGCGGCAACATTCTTTTTGAAGGACAAGGTTTAAATGCAGATACTTATTCGCTATTGATTCCACAGTTTTTCAACAATAATACGTTAACCGTTTTAGTATTTCTAGGTGGCTTTTCGGCAGCTATTTCAATGATTATTGTTTCGTCCATTTCCTTATCCACTATGCTAAGTAACAACTTACTGATTCCTTATGGATTTGTAGGTTCATTAGAAAATACTTCGCAAGAAAAAAACAACAAAAGAATCTTAAACTCTAGAAAAATAGCTATTTTTTCATTGATCATTCTAGCCTATTTCATCTATAGATTTTTTGTTTTAGATTACTCATTAGTTTCTATAGGTTTAGTTTCATTTGTAGTTATTGCACAATTGGCACCCGCTTTTTTTGGTGCTCTATTTTGGAAAAGAGGCTCTAAAAAAGGCGCTATAACAGGAATCGTTCTTGGTTTCCTTGTCTGTTTTTATACCTTATTGCTCCCCTATGCAATCGGAATCACCTCCTCTTCTAGTGCGTTCCTTCAAAAAGGACCATGGGCAATTGAACTATTAAAACCATTCCATCTTTTTGGACTGGATTATTTAGAACCTATACAGAATGCTTTTTTTTGGAGTATGCTGCTAAACACCATGAGCTACCTAGCTGTTTCAGTGAGTTTCAAAGGGAATTACAGAGAGCGCAACTATGCCGAAATGTTTGTAGATATCGACAAATACATTACGAATCACGAGAATGCTTTTGTATGGAAAGGAACCGCGTACATCTCTGATATTAAAAAAGTGTTGCAACGTTTCTTAGGTGAGGATCGAACAAAACGCGCCTTGAAAATTTTTAACTTGAAATACAATATCGATAAAAACATCACCACTGCAGATGCCCGATTTATAAAATTTGCAGAGAATCTCTTGACTGGTCATATTGGTACGGCTTCCGCCAAAATTTTAATTTCAAGTGTCATTAAAGAAGACAAAATTAGCCTTCCCGAAGTATTGCGTATTCTAGAGGAATCTAAAGAAAATATTATCATCAACAAAAAACTGACCGATACTTCGAATGAGTTAAAGAAAATATCAGATCAGCTAAAACACGCAAATCGGGAATTAATCAAAAAAGATATTCAAAAAGATGAATTTCTGGACACCGTTACACATGAACTTAGGACACCCATTACTGCGATACGTGCGGCAACTGAAATCCTACATGATGACGATGATGAGCTCCCAAATGAATTAAGGAAACAATTTCTAAAAAGTATTATATCAGAATCAGATCGCCTGAATCGTCTGATTGATAAAATTCTAGATTTAGAAAAATTTGAAACAGGTAAACACAAAATTTATCTTTCAAAAAACAATATTTCAAAAACCATAAAAAACACAATCGATTCAGTAATACAATTAATAAATAACAAAAACATTGCTATTATATTTAATGAAGCTTCAGAAGAAATAAAAGCCTTTTATGATGAGGAAAGAATCATTCAGGTCGTTCATAATTTACTGTCAAATGCCATAAAATTCTGCCCTACAAAAGATGGGGAAATTACAATTACGGTAACGGAGAATAACAAAGACATAGCTGTACTCATCCATAATAATGGCAAAGGAATAAAAGTAGAAGAGTTTGAACCCATTTTTGATAAGTTCTATCAGTCTCGAAATCAAAATGTAAAAAAACCTGTAGGAAGCGGTTTAGGACTTGCCATTTGTAAACAAATTATAGAGCATCATAAAGGAAATATCTGGGTCGAAAGCGACCATACAAACGGAGCCACATTTATTTTTACTTTACCCAATTACAATACCCCCGAAAAACAATAAATAATGAAAAAAATTTTAATTGTAGATGACGAACCCAACATTGTAATGTCGCTAGAATATACATTCAAAAAAAATAATTTTGAAGTTTTCATAGCACGTGACGGACAAGAAGCATTAGACATTCTAAATAAACAATTACCAGACGTAATCATCCTTGATGTCATGATGCCTATGGTCGACGGTTTTGCCACATTAGAAGAAATAAAAAAAGACGAACGATTGCAACATTGCAAAGTCATTTTCCTATCGGCAAAGAACAAGGAGAAGGACATTGAAAAAGGACTCTCATTGGGAGCAAATCTCTATGTAACAAAACCCTTTTCGATAAAAAAACTAGTAGAACAAGTACAGGAATTAATTCAATAATTAAGATATTACTATTATGAATTACAATGATTATTACGCAAAAAGCATTACTCAACCTGAAAATTTCTGGAAAGAGCAAGCAAACACCATAGAATGGTACAATAAACCCGAAATCATCTTATCCGAAGATGAGAACGGCTACCCATTATGGTATAAGGACGGCGAATTAAATGTGTGCTACCTCGCACTTGACAAACACATTCAAGATGGCTACGGCGATCAAGTGGCGATTATCTATGATTCGCCAGTGACCCAAACCATAAAAAAATACACTTTTTCTGAAGTAAAAACTGAAGTGGCAAAACTCGCTGGAGGAATGCAGTCTTTAGGATTAAAGAAAGGACACACTGCCATAATTTACATGCCAATGATTCCTCAAGCTGCATTTGCAATGTTGGCCTGTGCCAGAATTGGCGTAACCCATTCAGTAGTTTTTGGTGGTTTCGCACCACATGAATTAGCCATCAGAATAGATGATTGTAAACCTAGATTAATAATAACTGCCTCCTCTGGAATAGAAGTGGACCGATTAATCACCTACAAACCATTGGTAGACGAGGCGATTGAACTGGCTACCCACAGACCAAAAAAAGTAATCGTATTCAACCGAAAATTAGGAGCCCGAGTTCCATTTAAGAAATATGATGTGGATTATGATGCTTTAATTTATGGATCTGAAGAAACGCCATGTGTCCCTGTTAGTGCTACACATCCATTGTACATTCTGTATACTTCAGGAACAACCGGAAAGCCAAAAGGAGTGGTTCGTGACACAGGTGGCTGCGCAGTCGCATTGAAATTTTCGATGCAAAAAATCTACAACATAAAGGAAGCTGAAGTTTTTTGGGCAGCATCAGATGTGGGTTGGGTTGTAGGTCATAGCTTTATCGTTTACGGGCCTTTAATCAATAGAAACAGCACTATTATTTTTGAAGGAAAACCAATAAAAACGCCAGATGCCAGTACTTTCTGGAGAATTATTGACGAGCATAAAGTTAATGCAATGTTTACCGCACCAACAGCCATTCGTGCCATCAAAAAAGAAGATCCAAATGGAGATTTCATAAAAAAATATGATTTGAGTTCTTTGAAAACACAATTTCTGGCTGGAGAACGTTGTGATGTTCCCACACTAGAATGGTATAACCAACATATTCCTGTTCCGGCAATTGACCATTGGTGGCAAACTGAATCAGGATGGCCCATGATAGCGAATATGATAGGAGTTGAGCCTTTAGCTATAAAACCCGGCTCCGTTGGTAAAGCAGTTTGTGGCTATGACATTAAAATATTTGATGAAGAAGGAAATGAAGTGCAAGCAAATCAGCAAGGATATGTAGTGGTAAAACTCCCATTACCTCCTGGAACACTACTTGATTTATGGAATGACAGCCCCAGATTTAAGGCAGGCTATTTAGAACAGTTTCCTGGCTATTATTTCTCTGGTGATGCAGGTTATAAAGATGAAGACGATTACATTTATATCACCGGAAGAGTCGATGATGTTATCAATGTTGCGGGACATCGTCTTTCAACAGCCGAAATGGAAGAAGTAGTCGCCTCACATCCATCGGTAGCAGAATGCGCCGTTATTGGAATTAACGATGCCCTAAAAGGACAAATACCTTTAGCATTAGTAGTAACTAAATTATACGACGATACAGAACATTTTCAACTAGAACATGAAATTATCAAGATTGTGCGCCAGCAAATAGGGGCTGTTGCCTCCTTGAGAAACGTGGTTATCGTAAATCGATTACCGAAAACACGTTCTGGTAAAATCCTACGAAAACTGATGCGAAGCATTGCAGATGGAGACCAGTTTCAAGTCCCGTCAACAATCGATGACGAAGCCATTATCGATGAAATCACCGAGGTCTTACAAAAATATGAAATCGGCACTTTTAACAAAAACAACACACTAACTAACTAAATATACCCAACAGATTATGAGTCGCTATAAAATTAACAATCTAGAAGAATACTTTAAAGAATATAAAAAATCAGTCCGTGAGCCAAGAAAATTCTGGGACAAAATTGCTTCCGAAAACTTCACCTGGTACCAAGAATGGGATAAAGTGGTTGATTTTAATATGGCTGAAGCCGAAATAAAATGGTTTGTCGATGCCAAAGTAAACATCACCAAAAACTGTATTGACAGACATCTTGCTAAAAAAGGAGACAAAACTGCAATCATTTTCGAACCAAATGACCCAAGTGAAGAAGCATTGCATATTTCCTATACTGAATTGCACCAACGTGTTTGTAAAATGGCAAACGTATTGCGCGAACAAGGAATAGAAAAAGGAGATCGCGTTTGTATTTATTTACCAATGATTCCTGAACTGGCTATTACTACTTTGGCCTGTGCTAGAATTGGAGCCATCCATTCTGTTGTTTTTGCTGGGTTTTCAGCATCAGCAGTGGCTACTAGAATAAATGACAGCGATTGTAAAATGGTGATCACTTCAGATGGTGGATATCGCGGGAACAAAACGATTGATTTGAAAGGAATTATCGATGAAGCATTAGTAAATACGCCTTGTGTTTCTAACGTATTGGTGGTAAAAAGAACCAACAGCACTATAAACATGCAAGAAGGACGTGACCAATGGTTACAGCCACTTATAGATGCAGCTTCAGACAATAATGCTGCCGAAATCATGGATGCCGAAGATCCATTGTTTATTCTATACACTTCTGGTTCAACCGGAAAACCAAAGGGAATGGTACATACCACAGCAGGATATATGGTTTACTCCGCCTATACTTTTAAAAATGTATTCAACTATGAAGACAACGATATATTCTGGTGTACTGCAGATATTGGCTGGATAACTGGACATTCCTATATTTTGTACGGTCCTTTATTGAACGGAGCTACAACAGTAATTTTTGAAGGAGTTCCTTCTTATCCAGATTATAGTCGTTTTTGGGAAGTTATTGTTAAACACAAAGTAACACAGTTCTATACTGCGCCAACTGCTATTCGTGCTTTGGCAAAAGAGAGTTTAGATTTCGTACAAAAATACCAATTAGATACTTTAAAAGTAATCGGCTCCGTGGGAGAACCTATAAATGAAGAAGCTTGGCATTGGTACAATGACCACGTGGGCGATAAAAGATGCCCCGTAGTAGATACTTGGTGGCAAACAGAAACAGGAGGTATTATGATTTCTCCTATTCCTTTTGTTACTCCTACTAAACCAACTTATGCTACGTTACCTTTACCAGGAATCCAACCTGTATTAATGGATGAAAAAAGAAATGAAATAGAAGGCAATCAAGTAGTAGGTAGTTTATGTATTAAACATCCATGGCCAGGAATTGCTAGAACCATCTGGGGTGACCATAAAAGATATAAAGAAACCTATTTTACTGCCTTTCCAGGCAAATATTTCACTGGCGACGGTGCCTTACGTGACGAAGTAGGCTATTACAGAATTACAGGTCGTGTAGATGATGTTGTTATCGTTTCCGGTCACAATCTAGGAACCGCTCCTATTGAAGATGCCATCAACGAGCATCCAGCAGTTGCTGAAAGCGCCATTGTAGGTTTCCCTCATGACGTAAAAGGAAATGCATTATATGGTTTTGTGATTCTAAAAGAAACAGGAGAATATCGTGACAGAGAAAATCTAAGTAAGGAAATCAACCAACAAGTTTCAAACCAAATTGGGCCAATTGCCAAGCTGGATAAAATTCAATTTGTATCTGGTTTACCAAAAACACGTTCGGGTAAAATTATGCGTAGAATATTGCGCAAAATAGCGGAAGGTGATTATTCTAACTTTGGAGACACCTCCACTTTATTGAATCCAGAAATTGTGGAAGAAATAAAGAACGGTAAAATTTAAATTTTTTATTAGTTTTAATTTGTTGAGAAACTGCTTCATTTATGGAGCAGTTTTTTTGTATAAAAAAAGCTGCCTTTTGAGGCAGCTTTTTCAGAAATCAAACTAAACACTATTTTTTTATGAATTTCATCACTTGAATTTCATTGTTTTCATTCAATGCCTTTACAATATAAAGTCCTTTACTCAAATCACTAATTGCAAATGGAGTATCTTTAGAATGACTCGCATCAAAACTTTTTACTAATTTCCCAGCCATTGAAAAAATCTGAACTTTAGTAGTATTCGTATTTAAAGTAAAATAATTAGAAGCAGGATTTGGATACAAAAATATCCCAGTCTCGCCTTCATAATTTGCTATTGCCAAATTTGCTACTTTGTTTCCATAAATCCTAAAACCACCTGCCTCAACACTAATAGGTGATGAAGTATTTGTTACATTAATAGTAGAATTATCCATTAAATTATACCAAGTACCAGTATATGGAAAACCAGTAGATACGGCACTAGCTGTCACATCAAAATTAGCAAGTACCAAAACGTCTTTAAGCTGCGTGCTTGCCAGAGTAGCGTTTGTGATTTTAATAGTTTGTGATAAGGACGAACTATTATTTATCGTTGCAGTACCTATAAAAACAGGCTCTGTTGTTTTCAAACTAATCATCTTTGCCCAATCCGTGTAAATCTTGTTTCTGCTGTTGTTAGCTAACCAATTATTTACCCATTGTGGCTGCGGTTTTGTATCTAACTTACAATCTCCGGGAGTAGCATCATTAGGCGTATTTACCGTCCCATTATTACAACTAAATATAGAGGTGTCCCAGCCTAATTCTCCAAAATGGTATATCATTTTTGGTCCTGGAACCAATAAAGATACGGCACCAATAGCTGACATTCTTGACAAGGCGACATCTAATGTTTTTACATTATGCGCTGGGTTTGCGCTATTTCCATACTGCAAATTTTTATACATTAGGCGCTCTTCATCATGGCTTTCAGCATATCCCATCAATCTATTAGCTGTAAATCCGCGACTGGCACTTGTCATTCCGGAAATATTCCCAGGGTAACCCATAGATAATTCATTATAATTATCAGTCATTTTACCCCACATCATGATTCCTTTACTCGGAGATTCAGCAATTTTATAATTTGCCCATTGTTGTTCCTCCGTATTACCTCCTAAATGTTCAAAAATAATATAGTGCGTTGGGTCCAAACTCCAAGAATAGTCAGCATACATTTTCAAAACGTCTACTCTATCTTGTTGGAACGCATTGGTACAATTATCTTGACCACCTGCAACGCTTGAAGGACAATTTTGTGTAAAACCTTTAGTTAAATCCCAACGGAAACCATCTATTTTATATTCTTGAATCCATTGTTTTATAACTCGTTTCACATAATTCTGTGTTCCTGGCAACTGATGATTAAAATCTTCACCCACATTATAACTATGTTTAGCCTCAGTATTGAAATAAGGGCTTTCAACTGTTGGCGATCCCCAGCCGTCACCGTCAGGATCGTTCATCCACATTCTAACCATCGGGTTTCGCCCAAAAGCATGATTCAAAGCAACATCAAGAATTACCGCAATTCCATTTTGATGGCAAACATCAATCATTTCTTTAAGCTTGCTTGAACTCCCGTAAAATTTATCTAAAGCCATATGAAATGAGGTATTATACCCCCAGCTTTCATTTCCTTCAAATTCCATTACTGGCAATAACTCAATCGCGTTTATCTTTAAATTCTTAAAATAATCGATTCTATCAATTATACTTTGATAATTTCTACCAGCATCAAAATCTCTTACTAAAAGTTCATAAACTACTAGTTTTTCCTTCTCTGGCTTCACGAAATTTGTTGTTGCAGTACTCCACGCATAAGGCGCTTGACCTGTTTGTAAAACCGTCACTTCTCTTTCTTGCCCTACTGGATAGACAGGCATATTAGGATAACTTGTAGCGGGAATACCGCCATCATCGTAAGGTGACAAAACCAAAGTTGAATAAGGGTCTGCTGTTTTTACCAATGCAGGTGAATTAGCAATGGGAGTTGTTTCTCCTACCCAATACTGATACGTATAATTTACCCCCGATGTTAGACCAGTAAGCTCCAACCAAAATTTCCCAGATATAGGATCTTTTTTCATCGAATAAGCATTAGTAGGTTGCCAGTTATTAAAACTTCCCGCAACATATATAAAATCCTTTAACGGCGCATCCAGTACCAAAGTAGCTTTGGTAGCATCTGCAGTGTTATAATTGATTCCGTCTAGTAAACCCGGCAGCATAGTTCCAGATACTGCACCAGGGTTTACAATAACAGTAAACTTCTTAACAAGAGTAGTTGAACCTTGCGTCACTTCAAGTTCATAATTTTGATTAGAAGTGATATTAGTATGGTTATAACTATAATTTGCTGTTGCTGAGTTTGTATTAATACTAGCGCCATTTGACTTTAAGTTGTAACTGGCATTACCACCTGTATTTGTTGCAACAATATTCAAGCTTGCGCCAGAAGTAATAATAGTAGAGCTATTTTGCGAAGGCGAAGTTAAAGTAACCTGAAAACTTCCCACCTCAGCCAGAATATCTTGTGATTTTTTATCTCCAGTACCATCTTTGGCTTTTATCAAAAACCCTATTTTCCCAATACTAGTTGTATTATAGTACGCGGTGGGTGTTATCGTTTTTGTATAGGTATCAGGCCCTGGGTTATAAGTGAATTTACTCGCCTCATCTGATGCAGTCCATGAACCATTCAGAGGTGTTCCTTTTTGCGTTGTATCGTCTAAATCAAATGCCCAAGCCCATAAGTACAAAGCATTTCCAGTTACTCCCCAAGTGGCTTCATTTATACTACTCCCATTAACGGTAATAGTGATAGCTGTCGACTCTTCGAAGGTAGTTGGACTAATGCTGTAACTAACGGTCTGTTGTTGGGCGAAAGCCCCAATTGACAAGAAAAACAGTATTAAAAGTATAGTTTTTTTCATAATATTTATTCTTTAAAATTATAAAAAAGGGCTATCGAAAAGATAGCCCTTTTTGGGAAACAAAATATATTATTGTTTTACCATAGTATAAGTATATGCTCTTGGATGACTTAAATCTAAAGTGATCAAATAAGTACCTGCAGTAGTACTAATATTAGTACCTCCAGCTTCTAGAGTACCATCAGCACCAGTATCTCCAAAGTTAAAATCCCAATTGTTATTAGCTCTAAATTTCATTCCGTTATCTGGAGCAGATTGAGTTGTCAAAGTGGCAATAATAGACCAAGTTTTAGCTACCTTATTATAAGTCATCTTAGTATCAGCATCCCAACCACCTGGAGTACCATTACCTACAATTCCCCATACTTGTGCAGTAACTTTGTAAGTTAATTTTTCTGTATCAACTTCCATTTTATAATAACCAGCAGCTGGAATTTTAAGATTTGCTCCAGACGTAGCAATAGTACCAGCAGTCGCTCCGGCAGCATATTCCCCTTTCCATTCTGGGAAACTTGTAAATTTATATTCAGCACCAGCATCATTAAAATTGATGTATCCTTCAAAGTCTACTTTACCATATCCTGAAGCAGAAAGCTGTGGAGATGTAGCAGGATCCCAATCATTTGGATATCCAGATGCTTTTGCATAACCACCAGGAACCCATAATTTAGGGCTTTCAGTTGTGTAAGGAGTAATAACGATTCCAACTACATTAGAAAGCATTACTTGAGTACCAACAGTAGATTTTACTCTTACTTCAAATTCAGCAGGAGCAAAAGGTGTGCTTTTCAATGTTAATGCTGCTCCATTCATAGTTTCAACTGAAACTGATGCTTGGTTTTCAGATTTTCTTGAAGCCAATACCACAGGTGTTTTAAACGCATTCCCTTTCTTGTCTACTTCTACCGTGTAAACAACTTCTACTGCACCACCGTAGTTAGCAGATTTCCATGTAAAACGCTCTGCTTGTGCAGTTGCATTTGCAGGAGAAAGTACATAAGCAGCACCAGCTGTTGGAGCTGTTAATACAGGAGAATCAACTCCTTCGATAACGGGTCTGTCTTGAACATCTTCTACGCTGCAAGACAAAGCAACTACCGCGAATAAGGCAATTATTGATTTAGATATATTTTTCATTTTTATAAATTTTTAATATTATTAGTATCCAGGGTTTTGTATTAATTTACTATTTGATGCAAGAGCTGTCGCAGGAATTGGGAATAAATCTCTGTAAGACTGTGTTGGAGATCCTCCAGCCACATTTCCTTTCCAAGGCCATAAATAACTTCCTCCAGAAAATTTACCAAAACGAATTAAATCCGTTCTTCTGTGTCCTTCCCAGTGCAATTCTCTACCTCTTTCATCAAGAATAAAATTCAAATTAAGATCTCCTTGAGTAACGGCTGCACCTTTAGCTCTAGTTCTTAAATCATTAACATATTTTGTAGCAGTAACTAAACTTCCACCTGCACCTCTTACAGCGCATTCTGCATACATTAAATAAGCATCTGCTAAACGGAAAATAGGAAAATCAGCATCCGAGAAATTCCCCGCTTTATCTGAACCTTGTACACCATTCACATCTACATTTCTAAATTTCTGAATAGCATATCCATCTGTGAAATTTCCAATTTCTTTGATTTCTTTAGTTTGCCCATCTTTATAAAATTGTCCACGAGTATCTGTTGTATTTGCATCAAATTTATCAACAAAAGCAGAAGTAGTTCTTATACCACCCCATCCTCCATTGATTCCAAAGTCAGCAGCTTTCATACTTCCACCAACTGGTGCATGTGTCAAGAAAGTTGTCCCACCATAAGTTTGCGTACGAAGACCATCAAAAGCTACAGCAAAGATAAATTCGTTTTGCGCCCCATTTTTATCATTGTCAGCGAAGAACAATTGATTGTAATTAGTATGCAATTTATAAGCAGAACCAGTAATTTTTGTAAGTAAAGGAAGTGCCTCAGCATAATGATCTGTACCAGTATATACCTTTGCATTCATATACAAATTAGCTTGTAACATCCAAGCAGCAGCTTGATCTACACGAAATGCTTCGTTCGATTTTGGTGCTTTCAATAAAGGTGTAATCGCAGTCAATTCTTCATCAACAAACTTGTATAACTCTTCTCTTGTTGCGTATTCTGGATAAAAGAAAGTGCTTGGAGACTCTTCAGTTACTAAAGAACCACCACCAAACATATCAATTAAATGCCAATACGTCATCGCTCTTAAAAAACGAGCTTCTGCTCTATAAGTAGCAATTTCTGCTTTCAAAGTAGCGTCTACTCCTCTTGCCGCTAATTTCTCATCTGTAGTTTGTCTTAAAAACTCATTACAGTTTACAACTTGAAAAGAGTAACGGGCAAAAACAGCAGTTACAAAACGGTCCAAAGAAGTCCATGTTTGTGAGTGAAGGTCTTTTATAGTTCCATCATTCCAAGCAATAACTGCCTCATCAGTAGTTAATTCCTGTAATAACCAATATCCTCTTATGTATTGACTTTCTCCCTCATCTATTCCAGAAATATCTGGTGACCCTGAAGGTCCCGATTGTCCTGAAGTAGCAAAACCTGCATATAACTTTGCTAGATTTTGTTTATAAGAAGCTGCATCAGTAAAAAATTGATCCCCTGGGATAGCATTAGTGCTTTCAGGTGCTTGGTTTAAATCATTGGTACATGATGGAAATAAAAACACCATCAATAACAATGAAATACCCAATAATTTTATTTGTATCTTTTTCATTTTTCTTTTTGTTTGTATTAGAAATTAACGTTTAAACCTAACGTGAAAATAATTGGTCTAGGATATAAAGTATTATCAATACCACCAGAAATTTCTGGATCCAAACCATCATATTTAGTAATAGTTAGAACATTTTGAGCTGATAAAGTTAATTTCACTAATGAAGATGATTCTGGTTTTTGATTAAAAGTATAACCAACACTCACATTATTTAACTTAATAAACGAAGCGTCTTGTACATAATAATCAGAATGCAATTGAAGGTCATTTGATTTAGCAAAACGAGTTTCCAAAAGATTTGCAACACCATTAGATAAATCTGTTTGTCTTAATAATACATTAATATCCGTTCCAAAATTAGAATCTACATTGTTGTACATATAATTACCCCAAGATCCTCTCCAATCCATTGAAAAATCGAAGTTTTTATAAGTTACACTTGTATTGAAACCGTAGAAAACATCAGCTGCCGGTTTATGAAAACGGTATTTATCTTGTTCATTAACGATTCCATCTTCGTTTCTATCAATAAAAACTCCGTCAAGTGGTTTTGCGTCAGCACCATATGCTTGCTCATATACAAAGAATGAACTTGGCGCATATCCTACTTGGTGATTTTGAATTGTATTTCCAGTACCTCCAGAGATACCACCTACACTAATACCAGGAGTATTAGGTTGAGTAGTCGTTAACTTTGTGATTTTAGAATCTTGAAAAGTAACGTTTCCACCTATCGTCCATTCAAAATCTTGAGTACGAACCGGAATAACCTCAGCTAACAATTCAATACCTTTATTCTCGATTGTTCCTACGTTATAATTGTCATAATTTGAAAAACCAAAGAAAGATGGGTTTTGAGTGTACAACAATAAATCCTTAGTCGTTCTTTTATACAAATCTACACTTCCTGTAAGTCTGTTGTTGAACAAGCCATAGTCAAGACCAGCATTTAAAGTGGTTGTTTGCTCCCATTTCAAGTTGCTATTGTAAGGTTGCGGTCTAAAAGTAGAATAAAAAGCATTGCCAAATTGATATTGAGCCGTACTATTAGAAATTAAATACAACGGAATCGAAGGATAACTTACTCCAATGTCCTGTTGTCCTGTAATACCCCAACCTCCTCTAATTTTCAGAGTAGAAATACTAGCTACATCTTTCAAGAAACTTTCTTCGTTTAACTTCCAGGCTACTGCTACTGCTGGGAAATTTGCCCATCTGTTTGACTCTGTGAATCTCGATGTTCCATCACGTCTGTAAGATGCCGTAATAATATATTTATCCGCAATCGTGAAGTTTGTTCTAGCAAAGAAAGATTGTAAGTTCACTCTAGAAGGAACAGGAACACCAGCAACCGTTACATTATTTTGGAAATCAAAAGAAGACCCATCATTTACATCTCTAAAATCTTGATACGTATATCCACCCGTTGCATCAATTTGTGTATCGATCGCATCTACTTTCTTATTGTAGTTTAAATACAAATCCATCACTTTATTAAATCTTGAACCTGTATTTTCATACGTATTATTGTGTCCTGAACCTTTAATTCCGTTAAGGAAATTAGCACCTGTACCACCGTAAGATCTTCCGCTCAATTGATCATAACCAAAGTTAGCTACTGCTTTTAGTTCTGATAAAAAATGCATTTTATATTCCGTTTGAATGTTTCCAATACTTCTGTATGAAGTACCATAGTTATCAAACTGATCAATTAAAGAAACAGGGTTTCTTCCTGCCAACTGATTTATTTCTGTAGGCGAAGTATACCATTGGAAAAAAGTACCATCAGCATTTCTAACCGCTTGTGAAGGATCAAAACTAATAGCCGCGCCAATTGCACCTCTATTACTGTAGTTGTTTTTGATTGATGATGTATTGTTGTTTAATTCAATTTTCAAATGTTTGTCCAAGAAATTTCCAGTTACACCAACTCCAATAGTCGTTCTTTGCATGTTATCTCTTTTTAAGATACCATTCAAATTAGCATATCCAACAGAAGCTCTGTAAACTACATTATCAGTTCCACCGCTTAAAGCAATATTATGATCAGTACCAATAGCAGTTCTGAAAATTTCATCTTGCCAATTCGTATCAGCAGTACCCAGTAAAGCTATTTGAGCAGCAGTACCATTAGCAGTAACAAAGTCTTTAAATTGAGTAGACGACAAAGCATCTACTTTGTTAGTAACTTCCGAAACTTGAAGATTTCCATTGTAATTCACTTTCAATTCTCCAGCTTTTCCTTTTTTGGTAGTAATAATAATTACACCATTAGAAGCACGAGAACCGTAAATAGCAGTTGCCGAAGCATCTTTCAATACGGTGATAGATTCTATATTATTTTGATTTATCGTAGACAATGGATTTCTTCCCCCATTAATCCCACCAGCCGCAACTGGAACATTATCAATCACGTATAAAGGATCGTTATTTGCAGATAATGACGAACCACTTCTAATTCTGATTGTAGCACCTTCACCTGGAGAACCTCCTCCATTAATGATTTGCAAACCAGCTACTTTCCCTTGAATCATTTGATCTGCAGAAGTTACTGGTCCCTTATTAAAATCTTTCGATGTCAATACGGTTACCGCTCCTGTTGCATCTTTTTTCTTAACGGTACCGTAACCCACTTGGATCACTACTTCACTTAATTGATTTGCATCTTCTTCTAGTGAAACCGTTACTGATTTTTGAGCATCATAGTTAATGACTGTGTTTTTGTAACCAATGAAAGAAAAAACGATTTTAGCGCCTTTCTTAGCATTTGGCAATTGAAACTTTCCGTCAAAATCTGTCGAAACTCCATTTGTGCTACCTTGTACATTTACATTTACTCCAGGAATGGGCTGTCCTGATGTTTTATCAAGAACAGTTCCACTAAGAGTATTCTGAGCCAGAATACTAAAAGGAAGTAGCAGTAATAAAAATAACAACTTTTTATAAATTGTTTTCATACTTTTTGTTTAAATTAATTTGTGTTTTGAGTTGTGTTTTTAACTTTTAATTTTACTTCGAACGCTAAAATTATATAAATTTTAACGCCTTCGACAAACCCATTTTTATATTAGTTTACGAAAACGTGATAGTGTTGAAAACTTTCTGTATTATCCAATTATTTAAGGGTTAAATTGCCATTAATAAAAACAAACCATATCTTTATTACGAAAATAATTTTTATCAATTTTACAATTATGACATCGCCAGCAACAAAAAATTTGATGCAAATCAGTACCAAAAAACAAAAAGCGATACTACATCTGACCACTAAAAAATAAATTCCATCTCTATGAAAAGGAAAGTAACGCTTAAACAAATTGCTAAAGAACTTGACGTTTCAATCTCTACAGTTTCAAAATCATTAAGAAATAGCTTAGAAATCGGAGAAGATACCCGATTAAAAGTGCAGGCTTTTGCTAAATTTTACAACTATAGGCCCAACAATATTGCCTTAAGTTTAAAGAACCGAAAAACAAAAACCATAGGGATTATTATACCGGAGATTGTCCATTATTTTTTCTCCACAGTCATTAACGGAATAGAACAAGTAGCAAATGAAAATGGATACAGTGTCATCATCACTCTATCTGACGATTCGTTTGATAAAGAAGTTCTTAACATGGAAATGCTTGCTAATGGAAGCATTGACGGTTTTATTATGTCCTTATCGAAAGAAACCCAGTTTAAAGGCGATTACCATCACATTTCAGAAGTTATAGATCAAGGAATGCCCGTGGTTATGTTTGACAGAGTTTCTAATGAAATCCTGTGCGACAAAGTGATTATCGATGATAAACTGGCAGCTTACGAAGCAGTCCAAAGCCTTATCGACAAAGGCAGAAAAAAAATAGCCCTAGTTACCACCGTCGATTATGTAAGTGTAGGTAAGCTAAGAACAGATGGCTATACAAAAGCCTTATTAGACAATGGAATTCCTTTTAATGAGGATTTAATCATAAAAATTGAAGACGTAGATACTTGCGAAATCATCATCGGTAAACTACTCGAAGACAAAGCTATCGATGCCGTTTTTGCCGTAAACGAACTCTTTGCCGTTACGAGTATTAAAGCCGCAAACAAAATGGGCGTCAATGTCCCTAAAGACCTGGCCGTAATTGCATTTACAGATGGAATTATTTCTAAATACTCTACTCCTACTATTACAACCGTGAGTCAAAGTGGTAAAAAAATGGGCAATAAAGCAGCAAAAATGCTGATTGACAGACTGGAACTGGAAGACGAACATCTAGAAGAAGAAAATTATAAAACTGAAGTAATTGAAACCCATCTTATTGAAAGGGAATCTACCTACCAAGCTTAGAACTTAGATATTTTCCTATTTTATTCATTACTACAACCTTGTAGTTAAAAAAGTTGCTTTTTATTCGTATCGAAAAAATAAAAGATTGAAATAAATTTTTATATTTACCCAGTCAACGCTTTTACTTTTACTTCGAAAACAAGTTAAGTTTTGATAAGCATAGCGCTTATCGTTAATATCATATAATTACGATAATGGAAAAGCGTAAATTAAGTTTCTGGCAAATTTGGAACATGAGTTTCGGGTTTCTGGGAATTCAAATGGGTTTTGCCTTGCAAAATTCGAATGTCAGTAGAATATTTCAGACTTTAGGTGCTAACATTGACGATATCCCAATTTTATGGGTTGCCGCTCCTATGACGGGATTAATAATCCAACCTATAATTGGTTATTTTTCAGACAGGACCTGGACAAAATTAGGACGAAGAAAGCCCTACTTCTTAGCGGGTGCAATTTTAGCATCTGCAGCATTATTTATAATGCCCAATTCTCCCGTCTTATGGTTTGCAGCTGGGATGCTCTGGATTATGGATGCTTCCATCAATGTTTCAATGGAACCATTTCGTGCTTTTGTTGGAGACAATCTTCCAGAAAAACAACGCACCATGGGATTTGCCATGCAAAGTTTTTTTATAGGAATTGGCGCTTACTTCGCATCAAAACTACCATTAATCTTTACCCATTTCGGAGTTCAAAATACCGCTCCGCTTGGTATCATTCCCGATTCAGTTAAATACTCCTTCTACTTTGGTGGAGTCGTATTTATTGTAACGGTGCTATGGACTGTCATCACTTCTAAAGAATATTCTCCTGAAGAGCTAGAAGCTTTTGAAAAACACAAAGAAACAACATTCACAAAAGAAGAACATTCTGCTGAGTGGTTCGTTACTAACGGAAAATCGCATTTGACTAAAGGGATTTTATTCCTAATAGTAAGCGCACTATTTTCAGTAGTGATTTATCATTACGATTTAAAGAAAGACTTATATGTACTCGCACTAGGACTCATAGGCCTAGGAGGATTGGCGATGCTAGTTTCTGGCATGATGCAAAAAAACAATACAACTGACAATGGTTTTGTGACCATTATGAATGATTTTCAGTTTATGCCAAAAATCATGAAACAATTGGCATGGGTCCAGTTCTTCTCTTGGTTTGCACTTTTCTCCATGTGGATTTACACGACTCTAGCGGTTACACAGCATATTTACGGGACGACAGATACTACATCTGAAGCGTATAATACAGGTGCAAATCAAGTAGGTGAAATGTTTGCCAATTATAATTTAATTGCTGCAATTGCCGCCTTTTTATTACCCGTATTAGCAAAATATACTAGTACAAAATTCACGCACTTTATTGCATTAGTATGCGGTGGACTTGGCCTTATATCCATCTATTTCATCCAAGAACCAACGGTTTTTATGATGGAATGGCTTCCAATGATTGGTGTTGGAATTGCTTGGGCAAGTATCCTGTCTATACCCTATGCAATGTTATCCGGTTCTCTACCTTCTAACAAAATGGGCTATTACATGGGAGTTTTTAACTTCTTTATCGTAATCCCACAGTTAGTAGCTGCCTCTATTTTAGGATTTTTAGTTTCTAAATTTTTTAACAGCGAACCTATTTATGCACTTTTAATTGGTGGTGTTTCAATGATTCTTGCCGGAATTATTTCTCTAACCATTAATGACGAATCAAAAATTATAATAAATGAATAAGAAAGCATTCATCTTCGACCTTGACGGAGTAATTGTTGACACCGCCAGATATCATTTCTTAGCGTGGCAAAAAATTGCAAATGAATTAAATATTGATTTTACATTAGAAAACAACGAGCTATTGAAAGGCGTAAGCCGAGTACGCTCTCTTGATATTATTTTAGAATTAGGAAAAGTAGAAGCTTCGCAAGAAGACAAAAACAGGTGGCTAATCCAGAAAAACGAAGAGTACTTATCGTACTTAGTCGATATGGATCAAAGCGAACTACTGCCAGGTGTTTTATCAATGCTACACTACTTAAAAGAAAAAAACCAACCGATTGCTTTAGGATCTGCCAGCAAAAATGCCAGACCTATTCTAGAGAAAACCGGAATCAGACATTACTTTGATGCTATCGTCGATGGAAATGATGTTTCTAATGCAAAACCGGATCCAGAAGTATTCTTAATTGCAGCAAAATTACTAGACGTTAGTCCTGAGAACGCGATTGTTTTTGAAGATTCTGTAGCAGGCGTTCAGGCAGCCAATATTGGAAAAATGACAAGTATCGGAATTGGAGAGGAATCTGTTTTATATGAAGCAAAATACATATTTGAGGATTTCACCCATATAGATATGAGTTTCATTGAAGGATTAATTAATAAATAAACAGATCGAATAAAAAGAAACAAGAGGTAATAGAAACTGTCGTCTATTTCAGAGACTGTAAACTTCTACACCTTATACTTTTTAAACTTTAAACAAAAGAAAAGAATGAACCAAGATTACATAAAACCAGACAATTGGTCCATCATTGAAGAAGGATTTGATGCAGAAAGCGTAAAGTCCTCTGAAAGCCTTTTTAGCATTGGTAACGGAGCGATGGGGCAACGCGCTAATTTTGAAGAAAATTATACAGGAGAAACTTTTCAGGGAAGTTACATTGCAGGAATATATTATCCCGATAAAACCAAAGTGGGATGGTGGAAAAATGGCTATCCAGAATATTTTGCCAAAGTTTTAAATGCTCCAAACTGGATTGGAATAGACATTGAAATAAATGGTGAAAACTTAGATTTAAATACGTGTACTGCCGTTAAAAACTTCCGTCGCGAACTGAACATGAAAGAAGGTTGGTACAATCGTTCTTTTGAAGCCACGCTGCAAAACGGCACCCAAATAGCCGTAAATATTCGTCGTTTCCTTTCTATCGTATTAGACGAAGTAGGAATCATTAACTATGAAATCACCCCTTTAAATAAGGATACTAAAATAATTTACAAACCTTATATTGATGCAGGAGTAACCAATGAAGATGCAAACTGGGATGAAAAATTCTGGGAACCTCTTGAAGTAAAGAAATCAGGAAATGAAGGTTTTGTAACCGCTCAGACCTTTAAGACTCATTTTGAGGTTACTACTTTTATGCAAAACAGTATTTTAGAAAATGGGGTTAACACTAATATTTCGCCATCATCTATCGATACTACTTTAGATAAAATTCAATTTGAATATGATGTACTTGTAGCACAAGGTCAAAAATCATCTATTCAAAAAATTGGAGGATACACTGTTTCTTTAAATCATAAAAATACACTATCTGCTGCTGAAAAAGCAATACAATCTGCTTTAGTTTTAGGCTACGATCAATTATTGGAAGACCAAAAAGAAGCTTGGTCAAAAATCTGGGAGATGTCAGACATTACCATTGAAGGTGACGTAAAAGCACAGCAAGGAATTCGTTTCAATATTTTTCAACTAAACCAAACGTATCTAGGTAAAGACAGCCGTTTGAATATCGGACCAAAAGGATTTACTGGTGAAAAATACGGAGGATCTACTTATTGGGACACTGAGGCTTATTGTATTCCATTTTATATGGCTACAAAAGACCAACAAGTAGCGCGTAATCTATTAACATACCGTTACAATCACCTTGAAAAAGCGATTGAAAATGCGCAAAACAATTTAGGTTTTAAAAACGGGGCAGCTCTATATCCTATGGTTACCATGAATGGGGAAGAATGTCATAATGAGTGGGAAATCACACATGAAGAGATTCACAGAAATGGCGCAATTGCGTTTGCTATTTTTAACTATTATCGCTTTACCGGAGATTACTCTTATATTCCTGAAAAAGGATTGGAAGTATTAATTGGTATTGCACGCTTCTGGCATCAAAGAGCCAATTTCTCTAAAGATAAAAATCAGTATGTGATCTTAGGAGTTACGGGACCTAATGAATATGAAAACAACATAAACAATAATTTCTATACTAACTATATTGCAAAATGGTGTATTGATTATACGTATGAACAACTTCAGAGAGTTTCACTGGAATTCCCATCAGACCACAAACGTATTATTGAAAAAACAAAACTGGCTGAATCTGAACTAAAGGAATGGAAAAAAGTAGCTGACAACATGTACTTTCCGGTCTCTAAGGAACTGGGTGTGTACTTACAACAAGATGGTTTTTTAGACAAAGACTTAGTTCCAGTAAAAGATTTAGATCCCGCACAACGACCAATTAACCAAAAATGGTCTTGGGACAGAGTATTGCGTTCGCCTTATATCAAACAAGCTGATGTATTACAATGCTTTTATTTCTTTGAAGAACATTTCTCTAAAGAGGAATTGAAACGCAACTTCGAATTTTATGAATCTTTTACTGTGCATGAAAGTTCACTTTCTCCATGTGTACATTCTATACAAGCAGCTTCGTTAGATAAAATGGACATGGCTTATACTTTTTACTTAAGAACATCCCGTTTAGATTTAGATGACTATAATAAAGAGGTTGAAGAAGGTTGTCACATCACCTCTATGGCTGGAACCTGGATGAGTATTGTTGAAGGTTTTGGAGGAATGCGCGTAAAAAACGACACCCTTAATTTTTCTCCGAAAATCCCTAAAGAGTGGGAAGGATATTCCTTTAAAATTAATTTCAGAAATCAGATTATAAAAGTAGCAATCACTCATATCGAAACTACTTTTTCAGTAGACGGAACTACAGATTTGGCTATTGTAGTAAACGGAAAAAATATTACCGTATCGCCAAACAGCCCGATTGCTGTATCACAAAATTAACTGTAAAGAACTTGTAGACAATTCTTTCACTTAATTATAAGTCCACTGTGGCTAACACACAATCCCAATATTCATTGGGATTGTTTAATTGATTTAAGTTGTACTTCAAGATCTGATATCAATAAAAAGAGAATAACGCAAGCACTCCAAGTAGTGACATCCACAACTTTAATTGTCTGAAAAAAATCTAATCGTAATCATTATGTCCTTAAATATGAATAAATTTACCTCGATTTCACTGGGAAACATATCTTTTTTAAAAATCATTCCCATAATCCTTTTTTTTATGTCTCTAACCATAAATGCACAAATCGATAGGGTCGAACCTCCCTTCTGGTATGCTGGAATGCATAATCCAGAATTACAGATTATGTTTTATGGTAAAAACATAGCGCAATATGAAGTAACAGCTTCAAATTCCATTGCCATCACGAACCTAAAGAAAACAGAAAACCCGAATTATTTATTTGTTACCATTAACACTAAAAATGTTGCTGCTACCGAAATCATCTTTTCGTTCAGAAATAAAAATCAAATTGCTTTTACACATAAATACAGCCTAAAGAAAAGAAGAGAAAAATCAGCAGAGCGTAAAAGTTTTGACGCATCAGACATGATGTATCTTATCATGCCCGATCGTTTTGCTAATGGCAATCCAAAAAATGACAGCAATAGCGCCACTGTAGAAAAATACAATCGCGATTTACCTGGCGGAAGACATGGTGGAGACATTCAAGGAATAATAAAAAACTTAGATTACATTTCTTCGCTTGGAGCAACAGCAATCTGGAGCACGCCGCTTTGCGAGGACAACGACAAAGCGTTTTCGTATCATACCTATGCTCAATCTGACGTCTATAAAATTGACCCTCGTTATGGAACTAATGAAGACTACGTGCGTTTGGCATCTGAGATCCATAAAAAAGACATGAAACTAGTGATGGACTATGTTACCAATCACTGGGGTATTGAACATTGGATGATGAATGATTTACCCACACATGACTGGATTCATCAATTTGAAAACTATACACAAACAAATCACAAACGCTCAACGATAAGCGATATTAATGCTTCAAAAATAGACACCGAAATCTGTCTTGATGGTTGGTTTGTTCCTTCAATGCCTGACTTAAACCAATCGAATCCTTTAGTATTAAATTACCTCAAACAAAATGCCATCTGGTGGATTGAATATGCAGATCTAGACGGCTTCAGAGTAGACACTTATAACTATTCTGGCCCCGTTGGAATTGCATCTTGGACAAAAGCCATCACTGATGAATACCCTAATTTCAATATTGTAGGGGAAATATGGATGCATGATCAAGCTCAAATGGCTTATTGGCAAAAAGACAGTAAAATTGGCGCTATACAAAACTACAATTCGTACCTGCCAAGTGTTATGGATTTTACTTTACACGATGCCATTGGTACTGTTTTCAATGAAGATGACGGAACTTGGGACAAAGGAATGGTAAAAGTATATGACAATTTCGCTAATGATTTTTTATATCCAAACATCAATAGCATTATGGTTTTTGCCGAAAATCATGATACGAACCGCATCAATCACGTCTATCAAAATGATTTTAGAAAATACCAAATGACCATGGCTTTAATAGCTACTGTCCGCGGGATTCCTCAATTGTACTACGGTAGCGAAATTGGTATGAGCGGCGATAAAGACAAAGGCGATGCTGACATACGCCAAGATTTCCCCGGAGGCTGGCTAGGCGATGAAAACAATGCTTTTACGAAAGAAGGCCGTACTTCATATCAAAATGAATATTTTGACTTTACTTCTAAATTGTTCCAATGGAGAAAAACGAATGAAGCGGTACATTTTGGAAAAATGACGCATTACATTCCTGAAAATAATGTCTACGTCTATTTTAGATATACTGAAAAAAAAACAGTTATGATTATAATGAACAATAGCAAAGAGAATCAAACGATAAATACCGCTCGTTTTAAGGAAAATATAAAAGAGTTTACAACGGCCACAAATATTCTAACAGACTTGACTTTCCAAATCACTACCGAAATTAGCTTAGAAGCAAAGTCGGTTGTAATTTTAGAATTAAAATAAAGCATATCAAAACAGATGTAACAAATACATCTACAAAATCAGTTAAACAATAATGAAAAAATATACCAGCCTACTTCTACTATTAACTCTATCTTTTTTTGTGAGTTGCACAACGACTCAATCAGTCTCTCTAAAAAAACCAAAGAAAAAAGTGCCCTTTGTTTGGGAAGCAGCTTCTGTCTATTTCTTAATGACAGATCGATTCAATAACGGAGACAAATCAAATGACCTCAATTTTGACAGAACTAAAACTGCTGGAAAACTACGTGGTTTCGAAGGAGGTGACATTAAGGGAATCACAAAAAAAATTGATGAAGGCTATTTCGATAAATTAGGGATCAATGCCATTTGGTTTACACCAATAGTGGAACAAATTCATGATGCTGTAGATGAAGGGACAGGTTTAAGCTATGGTTTTCACGGTTATTGGGCTAAAGATTGGACTGCTTTGGATCCTAACTTTGGAACAAAAGCAGACTTGGCAAACTTAATTAAAAAAGCACATGCTCACGGAATCAGGATTGTGCTGGACGGCGTAATCAATCATACTGGACCCGTTACAAATACTGATGTTGCCTGGCCAAACTACTGGGTGCGCACAAGCCCTGTTTGTGATTACAAAAATTATCAAAACACCACGGAATGTACTTTAGTGGCTAATCTTCCGGACATTAGAACAGAAAGCACACAAGATGTAGACTTACCTCCTTTTTTAATTGAAAAATGGAAAAAAGAAGGACGCTACGACCAAGAAATGACAGAATTGGACGCTTTCTTCAAACGAACTGGCTATCCAAAAACGCCACGTTATTATATTATCAAATGGTTAACGGATTATATTACTGAATATGGAATTGACGGATACCGTGCTGATACGGTAAAACATACCGAAGAAAGTGTTTGGGCTGATTTCAAAACCCAAAGCGACTATGCCTTTGCCACTTGGAAGAAAAACAACCCAACAAAAGTACTAGACAACAATCCTTTTTACACCATCGCCGAAGTTTACAATTACAATATCAGTGCCGGTAAGAATTTTGATTTTGGAGATAAAAAAGTAAACTATTTCGAAAATGGTTTTAACAACATGATCAATTTTGAGTTTAAATATGATGCCCAAAAAGATTATGAATTTATATTCTCAAAATATTCTACCATTCTAAATGGCGAATTGAAAGGATATAGTGTTTTGAATTATTTATCGTCTCACGATGATGGTGGTCCATTTGACGCAAAAAGAACCAAAACTATAGAAGCAGGGACAAAACTATTACTTTCTCCAGGAGTTGCTCAAGTATATTACGGTGATGAAAGTGCCCGTTCTTTAGTAATTGAAGGAACTCAAGGTGATGCAACCTTACGTTCCTTTATGAACTGGGATGCTATTAAAACCAATCCACAGACTAAAAAGACTCTTGCACATTGGAGAAAACTGGGGAAATTTCGTAAAAACCACCCTGCTGTAGGTGCTGGTGTACACAAGGAAGTTTCAGCGCAACCCTATACTTTTTCAAGAACGTATTCTAAAGGAGCCTATAAAGACCAAGTCTTCGTTGGATTAGATTTGCCTATCGGTAGAAAAGTACTAGAAGTATCCGCTGTCTTCGCAGATGGAACCCGAGTTAGAGATGCTTATTCCGGTAAAGTCGTTGAAGTCAAAAAAGGCAGAATTAAAATCAAAACTGATTTCGATATCGTATTATTGGAAAAAAGATAAATAGCAATAGACTTTAAGTTAAGTTAACAAATTAGTTGCTCGCAATTAAATAACGACTCTCTATTTCCATTATAAAAAGTCCAGCATACTATCGCAATTTTAAAGAAGTTCATTTTTGCAAAAAAACACTCTTTTCATACAATTTAGCTTGTTCATTCTAGAAAAAGCCTAAAGTATAGAAGAGTGTTTTTTATTTAATTATCAATGTAATAGTGCTCTTTCAATATATATTTATCTCCCGTTGTAACTATTTGCAAAATTGTCGTCTAATTAGTACAACTAAACCTTAACTATGAACTTTTTAGAAAACTACGAACCCTTACTCAAAGCCTTCTGGTACATTGCTTTACCGGTAAGCTTATTTTTTGGACTCCAAACTATTATGACATTTCTTGGCTTAAGTGACGGAGAAACTGACATAGACTCTGACACTGGAGATGTTGAATTACCCTTTGAAATCTTCACTTTACGTAACTTGATCAACTTTCTATTAGGATTTAGTTGGACTGGAATTTCATTTTACAACTCCATAGAAAACAAAACGGTATTGATTATTATCTCCGTGATAGTAGGACTACTATTTGTTGCCATTTTCTTTTTCTTAATCAAACAAATCTTAAAACTATCTGAGAATAATAGCTTTAAGATTGAAAACACACTCCATAAAACGGCCCAAGTCTACTTAACTATTCCTGAAGCAAAATCAGGAAAAGGAAAAGTACTAATTAGCGTAAATGGAGCAATCCATGAATTAGACGCTATGACTCTTTCGACTGAAAAAATCCCATCTAATACTACAGTGAAGGTGGTTGCCGTAGAAAGCAACTTATTAATTGTAGAAAAAAATTAAATTAAACTAAACCATGACTGAAATTATTATTATTGTTGTTGCCGTATTTGTTGTTTTTGTAACCTTCTTAACACTTATTTCTCGTTACAAAAGATGTCCTTCAGATAAAATCCTTGTTATTTATGGTCGTACGGGCGGAACGTCTGCGAAATGTGTACATGGTGGCGGTGCTTTTATTTGGCCCGTTGTTCAAGATTATCAATATTTAGATTTAAAACCTCTTTCTATTGATGCCAATTTAACGAATGCACTCTCGCGTCAAAATATTCGTGTCGATGTTCCTTGTCGTTTTACCATAGCTATTTCTACTGAATCAGAAAGTATGAATACCGCTGCAGAACGTTTATTAGGCTTACACCCAGAGCAAATTCAGGAATTAGCAAAGGATATTTTATTTGGTCAGTTGCGTTTAGTTATTGCAACAATGACAATTGAAGAAATCAACTCTGACAGAGATAAATTTCTAGAGAATATTTCGAAAAATGTTGATTCTGAATTAAAGAAAATTGGATTAAAATTAATCAACGTTAACGTTACGGATATCAAAGATGAATCTGGATATATTGAAGCTTTAGGTAAAGAAGCTGCTGCAAAAGCAATAAACGAAGCTAAAATTTCGGTTGCCGAACAAGAAAAAATTGGAGAAACAGGAAAAGCTATGGCTGATCGTGAGAAAGACGTTCAAATTGCTGAAACTCATAGAGATCGTGATGTAAAAATTGCTATTACTAATAAGGATAGAGAAGTAAGTATCGCTGCTGCTTTTAAAGATGAAAGTATTGGTAAAGCGGAAGCTCAAAGAGATACTCGTGTAAAAACATCAGAAGCCAATGCGGTTGCAATTAAAGGGGAAAATGAAGCTAGAATCGCAATTGCACAATCAGAAGCCACACGTCGTGAGCGTGAAGCAGAAGCGTTGAGAACTGCTTTAGCATCTGAAAAAGTACAAAGTGCAAAAGCATTAGAAGAATCTTATGTAGCGGAGCAAAAAGCAGAGGATGCTCGTGCCGAAAGAGAACGTTCTACACAAAATGCCAATATCGTTATTCCTGCTCAAATTGCTAAACAAAAAGCAATTATTGATGCACAAGCTGAAGCTGAAAAAACAAGAGAATTAGCAAAAGGGGAAGCTGATGCCATCTTTGCAAAAATGGAAGCTGAAGCAAAAGGTTTATACGAAATCTTAACCAAACAAGCCGAAGGATATCGTGAAGTAGTTAGTGCTGCCGGTGGCGACCCAACAAAAGCGTTCCAATTATTATTAATTGAAAAATTACCTGAATTAGTTAGAACTCAAGTAGAAGCAGTTAAAAACATCAAAATTGATAAAATTACTGTTTGGGATTCTGGAAACAACGGAGATAACGGAGCTGGTTCAACTGCTAACTTTGTTGCTGGTATGATGAAAACTGTCCCTCCTTTAAATGACCTATTCAATATGGCTGGATTAAATTTGCCAACCTATTTAAAAGGCGATGACAAACCTGAAGAAGCTAAATCAGCTACTTCAAACGAAATCAACACACCTACTGAAGAGCAAAAATAATTTCTTTTATAATTTAGAAACCCCAAATGCATCAATTTGTATTTGGGGTTTTTTATTTATGTTACCTTTGTAAAAAATCAATCCAATGCTAAAAATAGGTCATCGTGGCGCTAGAGGTTATGAACCGGAGAATACCCTTATTGGTTTTCAAAAAGCAATTGACCTGCATGTCGATCGAATTGAACTGGATGTACATTTGAGTTCAGATGGTGAATTAATGGTCATTCATGACGAGACCATTGATCGAACTACCAATGGAAAGGGCGCCGTAAACCAATTTTCACTGCCGGAACTGAAACGCTTCCAGATTGAAAAGAACCAATGCATCCCGACTTTAACTGAAGTATTAAACCTCATTGATCAACGCTGCGATGTTAATATTGAATTGAAAAGCTATGACACTGCAGATAAAGTAGTTGATTTAATCGAAAAATTCATTGCAGAAAAAAAATGGAATTACAGCCAATTCGTAGTTTCCAGTTTTGATTGGACGGCCTTGCAACAAGTTGCTCTCTTGAATTGGGAGATACGCATTGGTGTGTTAACTGAAACGGATTTAGATCTGGCTGTGGCTTTCGCTAAATTTATTCAGGCAAAATCAATTCATCCTTATCATCATCTGTTGACCGCCGAAAATACGGCACAATTACAGGAAAAAGGATTCGAAGTTTTTCCTTGGACGGTTAACGAGCCAGAAGACATAAAAAAAATAAAATCATTTAACGTAAACGGAATCATCAGCGATTTTCCAGATAGAATATGAACCAAAATTTTGATATTATAATAGTAGGTGGTGGAGCAGCAGGTTTTTTTACGGCAATCAATATTGTAGAGAAAAACCCCAAATTAAAAGTAGCCATCCTAGAACGTGGTGCCGAAGTACTCCAAAAGGTACGTGTTTCTGGTGGAGGACGTTGCAACGTGACCCATGCCTGTTTTGAACCTAACGAATTGGTAAAATATTATCCGCGTGGAGAGAAAGAACTTCGTGGTCCTTTCCATCAATTTTGTTCTGGAGATGCCATAGAATGGTTTGAAAAACATGGTGTGGAGCTTAAAATTGAAGACGACGGTCGTATGTTTCCCGTTTCTAATTCATCGCTAACTATTATCGAATGTTTTCTCACAGCGACTCAAAAACTAGGAATTGAAGTGTTGACGGGACAAAGCGTACAATCTATTTTTAAGAAAGATAATCTTTGGAAAATAGAAACCCAAAACGAAAACTATATCGCTGAAAAATTAATTTTAGCAACAGGAAGCAACCCTAAAATATGGGAAATGCTACAAACTTATGGTCACGCGATTGTGAGCCCTGTCCCTTCCCTATTCACCTTCAACATTAAAGACCCCCGCATAAAAGAACTACCGGGTGTGGCAGCACAAGTTACCGTAAAAGTCAAAGACACTAAACTAACTTCTACAGGGCCTTTATTGATTACGCATTGGGGAATGAGCGGCCCTGCAGTTTTGAAATTATCAGCTTGGGGAGCAAGAATTTTACATGACAAAAACTATCAGTTTACCATATTTGTAAATTGGTTGAATGATGTTGAAACCAGCGAAGCCGAAAAAATACTGAAAGACTTAAAACAGGAACACGCCAAAAAAGCAGTTTCTAAGAAATCTCACTTTGATTTCCCAAACCGTCTTTGGGAAAGCCTAGTAATTGCCTCAGGAATTGAAGCCGAAACCAAATGGGCTGATTTATCGAAAGCGCAACTACAAAACTTATCGAATCAGTTGACGAACGGGACTTTTCAAGTGAACGGTAAAAGTACCTTTAAAGAAGAGTTTGTAACCGCCGGTGGAATTGATTTAAAAGAAGTCAACTTTAAAACCATGGAAAGCAAACTACACGAAAATCTTTATTTTGCTGGAGAAATTGTCAATATCGATGCAATTACTGGAGGGTTTAATTTCCAGAATGCGTGGACAAGTGGGTTTATATTAGCGAATAGTATTTAGTGATGAGTCTCAGTTTATGGAAATAACACCTACAGATAAGTGTAATGGCTACAATCTTTTCAGTACTCCCATAATTCAAACAAATACAATCAATTAACAAGAATTTACATATTTAATAAGTTTTCATTAAGACGAATCTAATAATTTTACTATCAAGTTATTAGATTCGAAACCTATGAAAGTAAAACTATTCAGCACATTAATTTTATTCACTTCCCAAGTTAGCTTCTCACAAACAATTAAAGGGAAGGTTGTATGTAATAATTATGCAATTCCTAAAGTGGAAGTAATCAATGCTAACACAAAAGCACTTACAGTTACTGATGCCAATGGGGAGTTTTCAATTATTGCAAAAACGAATGACGCGCTCGTATTTGTATCGAAAGAACATCAAGTAAAAAAACTTATAATAAACCCTAAGCTATTCACTAACGGCGAAATAGACGTTGAACTAATTCTAAAAGCAGAAGAATTAAACGAAGTAGTTATTACAAACATGCCATCTATTAAACTAAGTATGGATGCCACATGGGAACAAAAAAAGATCGACCAATATGCAATAGAAAAAAATGCATCCACTCCAAAAGTTATTGGTGTTAATATGGGAACAATTGAAAACGGAATGAATTTGATGCGAATTGGCGGTATGGTTTTAGGCCTATTCAAAAAAGAAAAAGAGGAAGTCAAAAAAGCACTTCCTGAAATTGAATTTTCTACAGTAGCAAAAAACAGCTATGATCATAAATTCTATCTTGAAACCTTAAAGCTACACCCTAATGAAATAGAACTCTTTCTTCAGTTTTGTGAAGCAGATCCCAAATCAAAAATAGTTGCAACAAACAATAATATGCTTAGTACGATGGATTTCTTATTCGCCAAAAATGTAGAGTTTAAAAAGATAGCTACTTCAAAAAACTAATTTATTTCTTTAGCGATTTAGAACCTGAATACTATTTATTCAACCACCAAATACTTGCATTCAACACCATAGCAAAACTTACCCAAGCCAAATACGGTATGAATAAATAACCAGCGATTTTATTAATTTTAGAAAACTGAAGGTAGGTTTCATAAATCATCAACCATAAAACAATAATTTCTAATCCTGCTAACATTGGGTTGTGCAAACCAAAGAATAAATACGACCACAAAGCATTTAGCGCCAATTGTATTGCAAAAACAATAAGGGCTTTTTTTACTATTTCTTTTTCAAAATCAATACGATCCCAAACGAGTCCCGCAGCAATTCCCATCATTATATATAGCATACTCCACACTGGCGCAAAAATCCAATTTGGAGGGTTAAAACTTGGCTTTATCAATGTTGGATACCAATCTATTATGGCAGAACGAGTCGAATTTCCAGAAAAATAACCTATCGCAAGACAGGTAACAACAACAGTTAGTATTTTGGTAAGCTTATTCATTTTAGTTTTCTATTTGTGTCAAAAATAGTCAAACTTCAGCATATTAAAAATTAAAATCTAAACACATAGAACTATCGAAAAAAGATTTGGATAAAAATCACTTTCCCCGCATACCAAGTCTATCTACTCATCACAAAGCAAAGCGTCTACTATTAAAAAAAAGTATCAATCTATGTGTTTCAAAAAAATAATACATGGAACGTATAAACCAAAAAAGTATCTTTGCATAAATTTTATATTTCATGTTTACAACAAACGATTTTATCCCTAAAGCTTATTCTCATAACATAGAAAGCGGCGAGTTCCAGTGGAGCGCTCCCAGCAATATCGCTTTGGTAAAATATTGGGGAAAAAAGGACAATCAAATTCCGGCGAACCCATCGGTGAGTTTTACCTTGAATAACTGTAAAACAGTTACTAAACTGGCTTTCGCCAAAAAAGAAAACCAAGATATTTTTTCGTTTGATTTACTTTTTGAGGGAAAGCCAAAAGAAGATTTCAAACCGAAAATCCAAAAATTCTTAGAGCGAATCGAAGTATACCTTCCTTTTTTGAAAGACTATCATTTTACTATTGATACAGAAAATACGTTTCCGCATAGTTCAGGGATTGCATCTTCGGCATCTGGAATGGCGGCTTTGGCGATGAACTTAATGAGCATTGAGAAAGCGTTGAATCCTGAAATGACTGACGCCTACTTTTACCAAAAAGCATCCTTACTGGCTCGTTTAGGCTCAGGTAGTGCATGCCGTAGTGTAAAAGGGCAAGTAGTTGTATGGGGAAACCAAGCTAATATTGAAGGAAGCTCTAATTTATACGGAGTCGAATTTCCAAATGCCATTCACGATAATTTCAAGAATTTCCAAGATACTATTTTATTAGTCGACAAAGGCGAGAAACAAGTTTCGAGCACTGTAGGTCATGAATTGATGCACGCACATCCGTATGCCGAAAGACGATTTGAGCAAGCGCACGAAAACCTGGACAAACTGATTGCGATTTTTGAAAGTGGGAATTTAGAAGACTTTATTAAAGTGGTCGAAAGCGAAGCGTTGACTTTACATGCGATGATGATGACTTCGATGCCCTATTTTATTTTAATGAAACCCAACACCCTGCAAATCATTAATGCGATTTGGAAATTCCGAAATGACACTAAAATTCCAGTGTGTTTTACACTTGATGCCGGAGCAAATGTCCATGTTTTGTATCCCGAAAACGTTAGCGCTATCGTTTTACAATTTATTAAGGACGAATTAGTTGGCTTTTGCCAAAATGGGCAGTACATTTGTGACGAAATTGGAAATGGAGCTATTCGATTAGTTTAATAATTACTATCTTTACATACCAAATCTATTTTTAAGCAATAACCTAGTAATCAAATCAATGAAAGGACCTTTATTTTACTCAAAAATATTACTCTTTGGAGAATACGGAATTATTCGTGACTCGAAAGGGCTTTCTATCCCTTATAACTTTTATAATGGTGCATTGAAAAGAGATGAAGATCCATCTCCCCAAGCGATTGCATCTAACGCAAGTTTGAAACGTTTTGCTGATTATCTTGAAACAATGCAAAACGAGCAACCAGAGTTGGCAACTTTCGATTTAGCTGAATTAAAAAGCGATATTGAGACAGGGATGTACTTTGACTCTAGTATTCCACAAGGATACGGTGTAGGAAGTAGTGGTGCTCTAGTAGCAGCTATCTATGACAAATATGCTCAGGACAAAATCACTGTTCTTGAAAATTTGACTCGCGAGAAGTTATTGCAATTAAAAAACATATTCTCTCAAATGGAAAGCTTTTTTCATGGAAAAAGCTCAGGATTAGATCCTTTAAACAGCTATTTGAGCATACCAATTTTAATCAATTCTAAAGATAACATTGAAGCGACTGGCATTCCGAATCAAATTTTGAATGGAAAAGGCGCTGTGTTTTTGTTAGATTCTGGAATTGTTGGAGAAACTGCCCCTATGGTTAGTATCTTCATGGAAAACCTAAAAGACAAAGGTTTCCGTACGATGTTAAAAAATAAGTTCGTAAAATATACTGATGCTTGTGTAGAAAACTTCCTTGGCGGAGACATGAAAGCATTGTTTATGAATACAAAAAAATTATCAAGCGTAGTTTTGAATAATTTCAAACCGATGATTCCGGAACAATTTCATGCGATATGGCAAAACGGAATAGACACTAATGATTACTACTTAAAATTATGTGGTTCTGGTGGAGGCGGTTATATCTTAGGTTTTACCGAAGATTTAGAACGCGCAAAACTTTCCTTGAAAGACTATAAATTAGAAGTGGTATACCAATTTTAACAAACAATAAAAATTATATTTAAAGCTTAAAATCCCTTGTGGTTTTAAGCTTTAATCTTTTAAAAAAGTACCATGTTAAGCAGAAAGCAGAAGCTTTTAATAATGAAGATCGTAAGTTTATTCTCGGTAGTAAGAGGATATAACATTCCTGTTATTATTTTGGCGCAATACCTTTCAGCCATCTTTATTCTAGCTCCTGAAAAAAGAGCACTTGCTGTCCTACTCGATTTCAACTTATTCATTCTTGTTTTTGCCTCCTCATTGACCATCGCTTCAGGCTACATTATCAATAATTTTTACGACAGCCAAAAAGATCTGATCAATCGTCCTAACAAGTCCATGCTGGATAGACTAGTAAGCCAGAAAACAAAACTTACCGTGTACTTTTCGCTGAATTTTATAGTAGCCATCATGGCTTTGTTTATATCATGGCGCGCTTTGTTATTCTTTTCGACGTATATCTTCTTGATTTGGTTTTACTCGCATAAAATAAAAAGATACCCAGTCGTAGGGAACCTAACTGCTGCTTTACTGGCGGTTATTCCTTTTTTCGCGATATTATTGCATTACTACAACAACCTTTCTTTTGAAGAAATCGAAAATTACAAAGGACATTTCGCTGTGATTTTTGCCCATGCTAGCTTTCTTTCGCTATTGATACTTATTCGCGAAATGATCAAAGATTTGGAAAACATAAAAGGTGATTTGGCTAACGACTATAAAACAATTCCGATTGTCTATGGCGAAATGCTTTCTAAAAAAATCATCACCAGCTTAACTATGCTGACCATCTTTCCAGTGTATGTACTGATTGAAATTTATGATGTGGGCTATATGGATGTATATTTTTATGCCTGTTTGATTATCTTGATTTTCTTTGTCCTTTACTTATGGAAGGCGGTAAAAAAGGAACAGTACCTGTTACTTCATAACGTCCTTAAATTCTTGATTGTATCTGGTGTCTTTTGCATCGTGCTAATCAACCCCTCCGTATTATGGAGCGGAAAGAAACTCTTATTGCTTATTTAAGCGAAAAACATTGTGGCAAAACCTGATTTTTCTATTTTGCTAGCCCTGATTGAAACGACATCCTTTTTATCATGAACTTGTTTCAGGATCCTGAAACAAGTTCATGATAAAAAGATACAGAGGAAAGCGGGACATCGAAGATTCAGCATAGCTAAACAGCTCCAAGAAAATAAAATAAAAACTTATTAATTAGATAGTTACCGTTTTATAATTGCCATATATCGATTAGCAATAATATAAATACTATCTTTGCACAAATTATGGAATATTATGAATAATAAGGAAGGCAATAATAAAAAAAGCGGTGCTAGACCAACGAGTTCTAGACCTAGCTCTAATAAGCCAAAACCTGCGATGCAAAAAAGGGCACAAGGGCCAAAAAAAGTAAAAATAAACACTAAAGTTGCAGAAGTAGTTTCTGATAAGGTTGAAAAAAAACCGAATCAGGCACCTAAGAGACCTAAAGTTAAAGACGAAATTCGTTTGAATAAATATATCGCCAATTCTGGTGCTTGCTCACGTCGTGATGCTGATATTTACATTCAATCTGGAAACGTAAAAGTAAATGGAATTCCTGTTATTGAAATGGGATACATGGTAAAACCTGGAGATACAGTAAATTTTGACGGAGTGCTTTTGACTCCAGAGAAAAAAGTTTACATTTTATTAAACAAACCTAAAAATTTCACGACAGCACTTGATGAAGGTCAAGAATTTCGTAATGTTTTAGAATTAGTAAAAGGGTCTACAACTGCCAAAATTGGCGCTGTAGGGAGAATGGATAAGAACACGACTGGTCTTTTATTGTTTACAAACGATACAGACATGTTGCGTAAATTTACTTTACCAAGCCAAAAATCATCTAAAATATACCACGTCTCTTTAGACAAAAACCTGAAATTTGAAGATTTAGAAAAAATCAACAAAGGGCTAACGCTTGACGGACACCGTGTTTTTGTAGAAGATATAAGCTATATTGAAGGAGAAGCTAAAAGCGAAATAGGTCTGAAATTAAGATCATCAAATGTAAAAGTAGTTCGTTCTATTTTTGAACATTTCAGTTATGATGTTTTAAGAATTGACAGAGTTTCGTTTGCAGGTTTGACTAAGAAAAACTTACCAAGAGGAAACTGGAGATTGCTTACTGATCAAGAAATCATCAACTTGAAAAACGTATAATACTTCATTGAAATTATTACATTAAAATCCCTTTCGTAACAAACGAATGGGATTTTTTTAATTAAATATACAAAGCCAACGCCATGACACCAGAAAAATTACAATCGATCGCCTTTAAATGGTTTGAAACTTTCAACAACAAAGAATTAGAAAAACTCCTAGCTTTATATGACGAAGATGCTGCACACTTCAGTCCAAAACTAAAAATCCACAAGCCAGAAACAAATGGCCTGGTGAAAGGCAAGCAAGCGTTACGAGAATGGTGGCAAGATGCTTTTGAGCGATTGCCTAGTTTAAACTACAAAGTAACTTCGCTTACAGCAAACGGAGATCGCGTTTTTATGGAATACATAAGAACAGTAGACGGAGAAGATGAAATGCTTGTTGCAGAAGTATTAGACATAAGAGAAGACAAAATTGTTGCCTCAAGAGTATATCACGGATAGCAAATTTCGCTCAATTAAAAATCTATTTACTAGTTTGTAATACAATACGGCTTGTTCTTATTCAATTAGAGCAAGCCGTATTGTATAGTAACCCTTATTTTTAAAGCGTGATTCCTAACTCTTTTGTATCTTTCAACAAGCTTTCGTTATACAATATTCGCCTTTAGTTATTGAACTTATTTCCAAACATCGTTAACCAACCATTCTGCGGCTCCTTTCATATAATTGACATAAGAACAAGGTTCTGGATGCGTTAATCCTGGCGCAATGACTAAAGTAACCTTGCTACCTGAGGCATTAGTAGCATCAACCCACCTCTTAACATCTGCTACAGGAAACAGAGCATCTTTTTCTCCATGAATAGCATACACTGGTATTTTAATTAATCTTCCAATACTATTATTTGTCGTATTGTAATAACTAGCCGATGGAATTGCTGCAGAGAATATTTGAGGTTGTGTTTCAGCAAAAAACCAAGCACCATTCCCTCCATTACTATACCCTTCTATCACAATTTTGTTCTTATCAACAGGAAGATATTTCGTCGCTAAATCAACCAAAGCTAACACCAGCTCTTGATTCACCGCTTCAGACCATAAATTCACATACCCGTTTGGACTTATAATTATAGCATTCAAACCCGCATAAGCAGTCTCTACATAACATGCAGTCTGTTTATGAGCATCCGGACTACCTCCAGCTGCTCCATGCAATGTAATTATCAACGGTCTCAGGTTATTTGTTAAATTGACATTTGGCATAATCACTCTAAAATCCCATTTTCCACCACGAAAATTAGCTAAAGAGATATCGTTAATACCTGTTTTAAAATTAATAGCATCAAAGTCTTTCTCAACATCTTGATAGGTTCGCGGAACGTTAGCCGACTCTTCTGAACCACCATTACTGCATCCATAAATAAAAATTAAACAAATAAAATACACTAAAGTTGTTTTTTGAAGCCTCATATGTTTTTCTTTTTAAAATCTAAATTTAATAATATAAATCTATCTATCATACAATTAGAAGAAGAAATAAAAGACCTCATAGACTATTAGCCTCCATCAAAAAGGATTGAAGACGATGCGAAATTGAGTTCTTTATTTATCGTCACGAAATTGCTTTAACCTTTCAAGTAGATCCGATTCATATCGAACAGCATTCCATAAAACATAAAAACTCTGGCCTAAAAACAAATTATCTTTTTAAAAACGAAAACGTTAAACCTATTGAAAACAACATAAATTAACGGTCTAAACTATTACTATCTTAAAAAAAGCATATATTTCATATCGATTATTTAAAAATCTAATACATCGTCTAGATTTTTTTTTAAATAACAAAGAATCAACCAAAAGACCAGTCCAAAAATGAAAAAACCAATTCTACTTCTGCTAACAATCGTACTCGTTTCAACAAATTTATGGAGTCAAAATAAATCCTCCCAGAAAACAGAAGTTAACCGCAAAGTTTCAGAATTACTTTCTAAAATGAGCATTGAAGAGAAAATCGGACAGATGACTCAAATCACGGTAACCAATTTTGAAGCAAAAGGCAAACCCGGTGTTTTTGACATGACAAAGCTAGACGAAGCAATCCTAAAATATCATATTGGTTCCATATTAAATGTACCAAATCCCGGTGCGCCAACAATACAACGATGGAAAGAAGTAATTACCACTATCAGCAACGAAGCTAATAAAACCAGATTGAAAATTCCGGTACTATACGGCATTGATGCAATTCATGGTTCCAGCTATACTGCCGGAGCAACTTTATTCCCACAACAAATAGGAATTGCAGCTACATTCAATACTGAAATCGCGAGAAAAGGTGCTGAAATCTCAGCCTATGAGACAAGAGCTTCTTCTATCCCTTGGGTTTTTTCACCTGATTTAGACATGCCACGAAATCCAGCTTGGTCTAGAATATGGGAATCATTCGGCGAAGACGCCTATTTGTCTTCTGAAATGGGAGCCGCTATGGTGAAAGGTTTCGAAGGAAATGATGTAGGCTCTAAATACAATGTCGCTTCCTGCATGAAACATTATATAGGTTATGGTAGTACTACAACCGGAAAAGACAGAACACCAAGTATCATTCCGGAACGTATCTTGAGACAATATGACCTAACCCTATACCAAGCCGCTATTAAGGCTGGAGCCAAAAGCATTATGGTGAGTTCAGGCGAAATCAACGGGACTCCTGTTCATGCGAGCAAACGAATGATTACAGACATTTTAAAAACAGAATTGGGTTTTGAAGGGGTCGTGGTTACAGATTGGAAAGACATTATTTACTTACACACACGTCACAAAGTGGCCGAAACAAATAGGGATGCCGTAAGAATATCAGTATTGGCAGGAATTGACATGAGTATGGTTCCGGAAGATTACAGCTTTTATACTGACTTACTAGATTTAGTTGCCAAAGGCGAAGTGCCGATGTCGAGAATTGATGATGCAGTTTCCCGAATACTAAAAATGAAATTCGAACTAAATTTATTCGAAAGTACCGTGGCTAATTTAAAGGATTACCCAAAATTTGGTTCCCAAGAATTCATAGATGTAGCTTACAATGCAGCCGCAGAATCGATTACTTTATTAAAAAACAAAAAGGCCATTTTACCTTTGAATAAAAACGAAAAAATATTAGTTACAGGACCAACGGCTAATAGCATGAAATACTTGAACGGCGGCTGGTCTTACAACTGGCAAGGAGAAAATTCAGACACCTATGCAGCTGATAAATCTACTATTCTAGAAGCGTTGCAAAATAAACTAGGAAAAGAAAATGTGTTCTACACGCCAGGTAGTGATTTTGCTAATTTTGATGATGCTGAAATTGAGAAAGCAGTAGAAATGGCTAAAAATGCTTCGAAAATAATTCTGTGTTTAGGAGAGAAGAACTATACCGAAACACCTGGAGACATCAGTAATTTATTCATCAATGACGCACAAATAAAATTAGCTTTGGCTTTAGCCAAATTAAACAAACCTATTATTTTAGTTTTGAATGAAGGAAGACCAAGGTTAATCAGTGATTTTGAAGATAAAATGAGCGCAGTAGTACAATGCTACCTTCCAGGGAATGAAGGCGCGAGAGCGTTGGCTGACATTCTTTTTGGTGACGTAAATCCAAGCGGACGACTGCCATACAACTATCCGAGATACCCTAACTCATTGGAAAAATACAATAGAAAATATACGGAGAGTTTAGGTGATGAAGAACAAAATAATGATGCTACATACGAAAAAAGTTACTCCCCACAATTTGAATTTGGAACCGGATTATCCTACACCACTTTTGAATATTCAAACCTTAGACTTGACAAAACCACAATAAGCGAAGCGGATAGTATAACCGTTTCTGTCGAGGTGAAAAATACAGGAACCAGAAACGGAAAAGAAGCTGTATTACTTTACTTATCTGATATTTATGCTAGTATTACCCCTGAAGTAAAAGCATTGAAAAGATTTGGAAAAATCAGTTTACGCCCTAATGAAACTAAAACAATAGCATTCACGCTGAATCAAAAAGACCTACAGTTTGTAGGCAATGACTTAAAATGGATTTCTGAAAAAGGAACATTTAAAATTCAAATTGGCAACCTTACAAAGGAGTTTTTACTACAGTAAATCTTCATTAAATAAAATTTACAATATAAAATAAGCTTCTCAATTGGGGAGCTTATTTTGTTTTAAACAAAAAAACATATAAAGCCTTAAAATCTACCAAACCCTGTTTCTCTATACATTCCTTTTATTTAACTATATTAGCTATAGCTAAATATCTACCCAAAAAGTAATGAGACAATTTCAATACAAAATAGTGATTCTTATATTATTTCTCGCTCTGGGTTGTCATCAAAAAACGCAAAACAAAACAGACGCTGAAACCACTGCACAAAGTCGTAGTACAGATTCTTTGACCATTGACTTAGTAGCTTTACAAAATAAAGGCAAACTAAAAAAGACAACCTTGGTAACAGTGTACGACGACCCTGTCTATCATAGCATCAAAAGCTACAATGCAATCCCTTTCCCAGAACTTTTAGAAACCTATACTTCTATCAAAAATTTAGAAACTAGCGAATACCAAATCGTCTTTGAATGTAAAGACGGATACAAACCTATGATGCCCTTGCAAAAATTTCTTTCGGTAAAATCGTTTCTTGCCATTAGCGATATAGATGCACCAAAAGGGCAATTATGGTCGCCAATTATAAAAGACGGACATGAAATGAAAGCCGCTCCCTTCTATTTAATTTATCAAGGAGTTTCAACAAAAGATGTTGATTTTAAATGGCCTTACAACCTTATGAAAATACATCTTGTCCCTAATAATGAGAACATCGCTTTGTTATTTCCAAAAGACGATGCTAAGGCTGAAATTGGGTTTCAATTATTCAGCAAGAATTGTGTCGCTTGCCATTCTATTAATAAAATTGGAGGAAACATGGGACCAGAATTAAATTACCCAAAAAGCGTAACCGAATATTGGGACAAAACACAATTGAAAGCTTTCATAAAGAATCCAGCCTCCTTTAGAAACGGAGTAAAAATGCCTACGCCCACAAACGTAACTACTAAAGACATAGACGAAATTGTCAATTATTTAGAATACATGGCAAACCACAAATTATAACAGAACCTTAATAGAACAATAATAAGTCTCGCTTTCAAGCATTCAGAAAATCTCTCAAACGAGGAATTTTTCATTTTTAGACATAAAACAAAAAATGACCCGCTGATTATTTACAAGAAAAATACAATTAATCTAAAATTCGATTTTTTTGAGTAAATTAGCCTCAACTACCTAATAATCAATTTATATGAAAAGAACACCCCTTCTTATTTTACTGCCTATTTTTTCCTTATTACTTGTAAATTGTAAAAAGGAAAACAAAAAAGAAGACTTTAGTGTCTTAACAACAAGCTATTTCAACGATAAAAATGCGCTAGATCCTTTGAGCGCAACACAAAATGGTCAAAATGAATACAACGATCAGCTACAATTTGAGATGACTGACAGTTTTAGAAAAGATCAATTGACTTTTTTCAATAAATATGAAACCGCCTTAAATAAGGTTAAGGAAGCGGCACTTACCCCTGAAGAAAAAAATAGTTATGAAATTATAAAATGGGAAGTTGAAGTGGGTAAAGAATTATTAAAACAACCCACAAACCTAATGCCAGTTCATCAGTTTTGGGGAACCCATTTAACAATGGGGCAATATGCTGGAGGAACTAGCGGACAACCCTTTAAAACTGAAAAAGATTACGCCAATTTCCTAAAAAGAATGGATTCGTATAGCGTATGGATTGATTCGGCAATGGTTTATATGAAAAAAGGAATCGAACAAGGAGTTGTATTACCAAAATCATTAACCGTGAAAGTGATTCCACAGTTCGAAGATATGCCAACTACTAATATTGAAGACAATCTATTTTATTCTTCCATAAAACTAATGCCCTCGACATTTTCTGAAGAAACAAAGAAGGATTTAAAGGCCAAATATACCGCAGAAATCAATGATAAACTGATTCCTCAGTTTAAAAAAATGACTGCTTTTCTTAAAAACGAATACCTGCCTGCCTCAAGATCAACTAGTGGAATAGGAAGTTTGCCTTTTGGAAAAGAATTATACGCTACCTATGCAAAACAGTGGACAACAACCACAATGACTCCGCAAGAAATTCATGAATTAGGATTAAAAGAAGTGGCAAGATTAAATGCCGAAATGGAAAAAGTAAAAACTGAAGTCGGTTTTGAAGGAACATTGCTTGAATTTTTTGATTATGTAAGAAACAAACCAGAGTTAAAACCATTTAAAAAACCAGAAGAAGTAATTGCTAACTTTGAAAGAATCTACGCTGTAATAAAACCAAACGTAGACAAATTGTTCTCCTTACAGCCCAAAACAAAATTTGAAATTAGGCGAACGGAAGCATTTAGAGAAAAAACAGCTAGTGCAGAATACAGTCAAGGAACGGCAGACGGTTCGCGCCCTGGTGTATTTTATGTACCAATACCAGACATTAAAGAATACAATATGTATGGGGACGAAGATTTATTTTTGCACGAGGCAATCCCTGGGCATCATTTTCAAATCTCTTTACAACAAGAAAACACCGCATTACCTGATTTTAGAAAGTACAACTGGTTTGGCGCTTACGGCGAAGGCTGGGCTTTGTACACTGAAAGCTTAGGTAAGGAATTAGGCTTGTACAAAGACCCTTATCAATATTTTGGTATGTTAGGAAATGAAATGCACAGAGCAGTACGGTTAGTTGTTGATACAGGAATACATAGTAAAGGATGGACTAGAGAACAAGCCATTAAATTTTCAATGGAAAATGAGGCAGAAAGTGAAGCCGGAATTACTACAGAAATCGAACGCTATATGGCCATTCCTGGACAAGCCTTATCGTATAAAATTGGTCAATTAAAAATCATGGAATTACGCAAAAGAGCACAAGACAAAATGGGAGCTAAGTTTGAAATTAAGAAATTTCATGAAAAAGTGTTGGAATCTGGAGTAATGCCACTGGCCCTATTAGAAAAAAAGATTGACGCTTGGATTGCAGAAAAATAAAATAATTTTAAATAGTAGATATAAAGAAAGCTTCTCGATAGAGAAGCTTTCTTTATATCTACTATTTAGCGGAGCTTGGAACCCCTATTTTATCTCCAATTACAATTTCATTAAGACTAATATTCTTCGTATTCGTTAGTGTCATTCCGTTTTTAGCCACTTTTATTGCAATTCTATCCAAAGTAATATTTTCTACTTTGCTTTCAGGGAATCCTTCAATTACAATCGCCCCATTTGAAGCTGCCTCGCAACTGATATTCGAAATAGAAATATCTGAAATCTTAGAAGGAAACAAACCACTTCCCTCTCCGTGATAATTAGCGGTCATATATATACAGTCCTCAACTTTTCCAAAAGTAATATTTGAAAAATAAATATCTTTTATAAATCCTCCTCGATCCGAATTGGTTTTAATATAAATTCCCCTCTTCAAATATCCGCTAGCTCTGCAACTGTCAACATATACATTTTGAACTCCTGCTGACATTTCACTACCAATAACCACAGCGTGTAAGCCTTTAAATTCACAATTTCTTATTACAATATTCTCTGATGGTATATTTGATTTATCTCGCCCATCGTTATCACGTCCTGCCTTTATAGCAATATTATCATCTCCATTATTAAAATGAATATTCTCTATTAAAATATCACTCGAATATTCTGGATCGATACCGTCATTATTATAGTTTTGCGCATCATATTTAAGGCCTCGAATTGTAATACTTTTCGATTTTAATAAATGAACGCACCAAAATGGAGAGTCTTCAATAGTAACATCTTCAATTAAAATGTTTTTTGAATTGACAAACTGAATGAGTTGTGGTCTTAAAAAATGTCCATCTCCAAAGATTCTAGCCTTCAACGCAACATCATTATGATTCATCTCTCTACTTAAAAGCTGATCTTTTTTTTCTAATGACTTCCACTTTGCCCAAGTATTACTTCCCTCGCCATCAATAATTCCATTGCCAGTAATCGCAACATTTTCTACATTGTTGCCATAGATTAAAGGACTATAATTGTACAACATTGTTCCTTCCCAACTGCTAAGAACAAGTGGATAATCTTTTGGATTAGAACCAAATCTTATTTTTGCTCCCGCTTCCAAATGCAACTCGACATTACTTACAAAATGAATGGGTCCATTAATCGTGTAAACTCCTTTTGGCACCACTATAACTCCTCCTTTACGTTTTTCACAAGCTTTCATTGCTTGTTCAAAAGCCAACTTACAATTAGTCACCGAATCTCCTTTGGCACCAAACTGCGTAACTTCTACTTTATAATTTGGAATACTAGGCAATTGAATACGATTCACAATTTTTTCCATTTCAAAAAGGGTATTCTTGCTGTTTGATTGCGCCAATAACATATTGAAAGATAAAATCGCTATAAAATAAAAAGAAATCTTTTTCATGCCAGTCTACTTAATTTGTTTTTTTAAATCTAAATCGGTCTCTTTTAAAGCTGCTATAACTAATTTAGAAACTTCTGTAGCTCCTAATTCTGACAGGTGAGTATCATCATCTTTACCCTCTTTATAATAAGGGATTTCTCCTGCCTTAAAATGCAAATGCAACTTTTTAGAACCCTCCACACCATAAGCCTCTTCCAGTTGTTCTGTTAAATATTGAAGGTCAATAAAAGGAACATTATATTCCTGAGCAACTAAACGGGCTTCCATAGGGTATTCTCCATGAGAATCAATTAAAGCACCTTTGTCATTGAAATTTCTTCTTACAATAGATGAAAACAAAATTGGAGTTGCTCCCTTGGCACGAGTATCTAAAACGAATTTGATTAAATTCTGACGATACGCCGTATGTGGATTAGTATAACGCTTGGGATCTTCTGCTTTTTGGTCATTGTGACCAAATTGAATAAAAACATAATCTCTTTTTTTCAAGGTTTTACACACAGAATCCCATCGATTTTCATTTATAAAACTGCGCGTACTGCGGCCGTTTACAGCTCTATTATCAATCACAACATTGCTTGTGAAAAATGGCGATAAAACCTGTACCCATCCATGTTCAGGGTTTTCAGTAGGGTTGACTTTGTTAGCCATTGTCGAATCTCCAATACTATAAATTGTCGTTTTTTGAGCCAAACAACTTGTTGTAACTAATAAAAAAATAATCCAATTAATTTTCATCTTTATCTATTTAAAAATTGAATACCATTTTACCTTTAATTCTTCTTGATTGTCTCCAAGGATAGCATCTAAAGTATATTTTTTAGCCTCCGACTTAGTCAAGTGATGCGACCAAGAAACTCTTTTTTCTGGTTGAAATCCTTCTCCTGTACAATTATATTCGGCATAAAAAGAAGTCTTTTCAGCTTCTGGTTTAGACCAATTATCCCATCCTTCAGATTTGATATGTTTTCCCATTTCGCAATTGATAAATACCGTTTTTGCATAAATGCGCCAAGGTCTTCCAAGATAGACGGCATCGGCACTCTCATTTGCTATCAACTTGCAATTTTTAAACACATATCCGAAAGTGCTATTTTGGGGTGTTGAAGCAGCAGTTATATAGGAGTTCTTTCTACTCTTAATGATACAATTTTCGAATAAAACAGTCGCGTCTCCAAAAATAAAATCGGTAGTTCCTTCAATATAACAGTCTTTAAAATAGTTCTTAGTGCCTTCTCCAGATGTGTAAAGCGTATCTTGATTACCTAAAAACGAACAATTAGTAAACATGACACGATTCGCATTTACGTTCAAAGCTACTGCCTGTCCCACCTCGCCGGATGAATTTTGAATTGTTAAGTTTTTAGCAAAAAAATCATTCCCTTCCACTAAAACTGTATACGTATGAAAAGTGCTGTTTCTACCGATATTGATTTTATTAAAATAATCATCAAACGTAATTATCGTTTTCTCACGACTTTCACCAATCAATGAAATTTTGGGGTTCCAAGAATAAATTTTAACCTTCTCATAATAAACCCCATTTTTCACAAAGATAGTAATTCTATCATCTGGAAAAGCTTTTGCAGCATTTATAGCATCTTGAATTTTGGTAAAATCGCCACTTCCATCTTGAGCAACAATAATATTAGAGTCGTCTTTTGGCGTTTTAGTTTCTAATTTTTCAGACCGATCCTTCCCGATGAGATTTTTTTTTTCCACTTATCGTATGCTTTCAAAACCTCTTTTGGTTCATTTGTATACCAAGCGTATCCGTTTCTGCGTTCGTCACCAATTTCAGATAGTGCATATTTCTTTATACCATCTCTATCAGAGAAAAATGGTTTATTGTTATCCAGTTCCATGAAGCGCGCCCATATTGCTGGTGCATTGGCATCTGGTATCATTTTCTTGTCAATTATTTTACCTTCTGCATTCAATATTCGATCTTCTCGTAAGCCATCTATTTTTACTTTTTCAAACCAAGCAACCGCACTATTCACTGCCGTAATTACTTCTTTCGAAGGATTATCAAGCGACATTAACAGCAAAACTATTTTAGCAGATTCTTTTCCGCTCAATGAAGGTAGTTCATATGCACGCGCTTTCGCTGGTAAAAGTGTATTTTCATCGTGTTGTGCACACCAGCTAGTTAAAACCCCATTTTGTTTGTATTGCGTTTTTATAATACAGTCAATCCCTTTATTAAACGCTAATTCAATTTTTTTAATCGTTTCATCTGAAGCCTTTATCGAAAAACAATCCGTTTTATCTTTAATCTCTTCAAGCACGTTTAATATATTGACCATCGAATCGTCATTATAGGTAATGTGCGTATAGTAGCCTTTTTTTAATGGATAAAATTGGGGCCAACCTCCATTATCGTATTGCGCTTCTAAAATATAATCTAATCCAGCTAGAAAAGCACTTTTATACCTTTCGTCAGGAACTTGTCTGTACATTTTTGACAAAAAAACCATTTCTTGATAGGTTGCGCCATTATCTGTAGTGATATTATGCATATCACTTTTTAGCGCCAATAGTTCCTTTTTCTCTTCATCTGAAAGTAGTTTTTGCATTTGAATGTTTTTAGGCCAACCACCAATATTACGCTGGTAAAGCAATACATTTTCGGCAATAGCTTTGGCTTCCGCAGAAGCAAACCATTTTCCTTCAGGCATTTCAGTAATGCTTTTCCATGATTTATCATGCACTTGAGCAAATGTATTAACTGCTAAAAAAACAAGTAGCACAACGCTCCATTTTTGAAATTTTTTCATTTTAATTTGTATTAATTAGTAACTCTAAACCAGTCTATTAAAACATTCCCTGCGTCATTTGTCACTCCATTTCGAAGTGCTAAAAAACCTATTTTTGCACCAATCCATTTTCCTTCTCTAGCTGTAAAACTAGAACCAATGGATTTGAATTTTTCTCCGTCGTCACTGTAATAAAAATCACATGTTCCGCCCGAGCTTACTTTTACTCGTAGATAAAAGCTATTATTTTCTAATTTGTATTTACCATTCTCTGTTTCTACGCCTTTTTTATCTGCATTCTTACAGACAACTTGAGATACATAAAGAGAACCATTTGATCGTTTGACTTTTAAATAGCTATAATCTAAGCCCATAACCAAAAGTCCCGTTTGTTCTTCATCAAAACGAGCATTGAAAGTCATTTTGGTTGTTACTGTAAATTCCTCTGCAGGAAATTTTTGCAATAGTAAATTACCAACATCAAATAAGTTGGTAGCCTCATTAGGCATAGCTTGGCAATACATTGTATAATACCCCATAGTGGAAGGAAAACCCCAGTACACTTTTGGGTTGGCATGCCACTGCCATTGCAAACCTATTGTTGGCATATTAAATTCATCTGAATCAGCAGGGGTTACTATTGGATATGATTTTCCAACATTTGGTTTTTTATAAGCCATAACCGGCTCCCCTATTCCATCTCCATCTTTATCAGTTCCAATAACTGGCCAATTGTTTATCCATTTTAGGGGTTGCAAATGAACAACCCGACCATATGCGCCTTTATCTTGAAAATGAAAAAACCAGTCTTCACCCGTTTGTGTTTGTACCCAAGCCCCTTGATGCGGACCGTTGATTGCCGTTTTACCTTGGTCTAGTACTTTTCTTTTTTCATATGGACCGTAAATATTTTTAGCTCTTAATACCGTTTGCCATCCTGTAGGCACACCTCCTGCTGGTGCAAAAACATAATAATATCCGTTACGTTTGTATAATTTAGGGCCTTCAATAGTTGACTCATCTTCGTGGCCATCAATAATAATAGTATCATCATTATTAGCTACAGTTCCCGCTGCATTCATACTACAAATCGCTAGAAGACTTTTGATACCTGCTCTACTTCCTGCGAATGCATACCCCAAATACACTTGCCCATCGTCATCCCATAAAGGTGAAGGATCGATTAATCCTTTCCCTTCCTTTACTAAAATTGGTTTGGACCAGACCTTTTTAGGATCTTTAGCTTTAACCATATAAATTCCATAATCTGGGTCAGGATAATATATATAGAATTCATTATTATGAAATCTTATGCAAGGTGCCCAAACTCCATTCCCATGCCCTGGTTTATCATAGACATCTAAGGGAGGTTGCTTTTGCATTGCATAATTAACCAACTCCCAGTTGACCATATCTTTCGAATGAAGAATTGGCAAACCTGGAATACAATTAAAAGAGGAAGAAGTCATATAATAATCATCTCCAACTCGTATTACATCTGGATCAGAATAATCAGCATCTAAAATGGGGTTTTTATAGGTTCCATCTCCGTTATCAGCAACCCATGCTTTTGAAATACTACTCTTATTATTTGCTTGAGCCATCACAAAGTGACTACCCAAAAATAATAATACAATGACTTTCAAAAATCTCATGCTATCTTTTTTAAATTATCTGTTTAATTCTAAAGCCGCTAATATAAAAGGCCCAGTAGCTTTAGGATCGTTGTCTTGTTTTCGTTCATTTACATAATATTCGTAAGAACCGTCTCTATAAGGGTTTCCTCCTAGTCCAGCAACTGCACAAGCTTGGGTGATGGTAACTTCACCATCTGCACTGACTTTTATTAACTTTTCTGTCAGCCCATCAAAAGCTTTATTAGCTATTGCCTTATATTTAGCTGGTAAATAACCTTTGTTTGCTCCTTTTGCAAAAGCATAAGCAAACATAGCACTTCCCGATGCTTCCAAATAATTACCTTCACTATTTCCCTGATCAGTAACCTGATACCACAATCCCGATTTATCTTGGAATTTAACTAAGCTCTCTGCCACAGCATTCAAATACCCAACCAATTCTTTTTGTTTTGGGTGCTCCTTAGGAAAATAATCCAGAACATCTACTAAAGCCATAGCATACCAGCCAATGGATCTTGACCAAAAATTGGGAGATGTTCCTGTTTGAGCATTGGCCCAAGCCATTTGTTTGCTTTCATCCCACCCATGGTACAATAAGCCTGTTTTTTTATCGGTAGCGTGCAATTGAATTAATTCGAATTGATGGGCGATATCATCCAAATTTTTTCCGTTCTCAAAGGTAGTTGTGTATTGCGCATAGAATGGTTCTCCCATATACAATCCGTCTAACCACATTTGGTTTGGGTATACTTTTTTGTGCCAGAAACCACCACTGTTTGTCCTTGGTTGTTCTCCTAATTGTTTTCTCAGCGTTTGCATTGCAACTAAATAACGAGGCTCTTTAGTTTGCCCATACAAATTAAAAAGTAAACGACCCGCTACTACCATATCAATGTTGTAATTTTGAATTTTGTAGGTCGCTATAGTTCCTTTTTTATCAATCAAAATATCTGCATAACTCTTAATATAATTATAATAAAGAGGATTCTTTTTCTGTTTGTAAAGTTCTTCAAAAGAAGTTAAAACTAAACCATGAACATAATCCCATTTAGGCTCCTTTTGACCATCAATTTGAAAGGACTCTGGATGACGTTTCATAATAGACAACGCCATACGCTCAGACCATTTATTTTCTTTTGAAATTGTTGAAGTAGCCTTTGTAGGTTCCTGAGAAATCATTTTACAGCTTGTAAAACTAATAGTGACAATGAATATCATTGTAGCAAAAAAGCTTTGTCTCCTAGTTTGTATCATTTTAAATATTTTTAATTTTCTATTTATCCAATGCTATCGCGCTTAGTATAAAAGCAGCCAAAGCCGCTGAGCTGCTATCCTTTGGCTTGCCTTTGAGGTAATATGCATTAGATCCATCTCGAAAAGGAGTGCCTCCAAGCCCTACATTTGGCGATACATTAACGATGTTTACCGTACCAGTATCATTAATTTTTATAAATTCCGTTATAAAGCTAGAAAAGGACTTTTGAGCCTGCTTCTTAAATTTTCCTGGCAAATATCCTTGGTTACTTCCTTTTGCAAAAGCATATATAAACATTGCTGATGCTGAAGGTTCTAGGTAATTCCCTTTTAGTAAAGTCTTATCAGTAATTTGGTACCATAAACCTGTCGCTGTTTTATACTGCAGTAAAGTCGTTGCCATTTCATTTAAATAACCCTTTAATACTTTCTTTTTAGGATGCTTGTCTGGATAATAATCCAAAACATCTACCAATGCCATCATATACCAACCTATGCCTCTAGACCATATCGTTGGGGAAGTTCCTGTTAAAGGATCTGCCCAGGTAATTTGCTTGCTTTCATCCCAAGCATGAAATAATAATCCCGTTTTTTTGTCCACGATATTCTTGTGAATAATCTCAAATTGTTTAGCAACATCATTCAAATATTTGCCGTTTTCATATTCAACTGTATATCTCGCATAAAAGGGTTCGGCCATGTACAATCCATCTAACCACATTTGATTAGGATATATTTCTTTGTGCCAAAAACCGCCACTCTCTGTTCGCGGTTGCTGTTCAAGTTGGCTTCGTAAATGCATCAGTGCTGTACGATACCGTTCATCATTTGTTAACTTGAACAAGTCGAATAATACTTTACCTGGATTTATAAAATCTATATTATATTCTTTGTTATTGTAAGTCCTTATTGTACCCGAACGATCAATCATTCCCTCAGCATATTCTTTGATATAATTAAAGTAAATAGTATCATTCGTCTTTTGATATAAACGCTCGAATGCTTGCAATACAAAGCCCAATTTGTAATCCCATTTCGGTTTGTCATTCCCATCAATTTGCCATGCCTTAGGATATGATTTAAGTATGGAAATAGCCGTTCTTTCTGACCATTTTTGATTTTCTGAAATAGGTGATTGACCTATTACTTTGCAGTTGCAAAACAGCAGTATTACAATGACGATTTTGAAAAAATGGTATTTAGTAGAAAGCATATTTTGCATCTAGAATTACAATTTATTTTTAGCGTTTAGCTGTTCTAATTTTCCATTTAGATAAGTCACAAACTCCTCTTGAGATTGAATTCCGTTTTTCTCTTGTTCCCAAGCTCCCAAGAAATAAAAGGAAATTTTTGACGTAGTTGGTTTAAAGATTAAAAGATGGTCAAATTCTGCATCAACAAAATTTTCGATAGTATTCGTTTCATAAAAAATAGCCATTCCTAATTTATCTGGAACTAACGATTGCGTCCCATAGGTCGCTATGTAAGCCCATTTTTTATTACTGCTTACTTTCTTAAGCAACTCTGTATTTTTTTGTTTTACAATTCCGGTACAAATTCCTTCAATAGCTTTAGAAGCTTGAATAGTATGCTGGGTATATCTCTGATCAGGTTTAATCGTTAATTCTGATGTGAAATTAATTTTATCTGAAACCGTTTTCCAACCTGTATAATCAACTTTTACAATGGATTTATCTGTTGTATTTTTAACTGTTGCGACTGTAGCATCCACTTCATAAAAATGCAACCTTTCGTTATTTAGATAACGATCAATCGAACCAATCCCGATTCCTTTTCCTGCTTTCAGAATATCAGCACCCCAGTCGCTCATTTCATGATACGAGTCAAAACCGTCTTGCCCAACTTGTGGTAAAACTATTGCTTCTGTTTTTTTTCCAAAAATATCAATCGCATTTCTCCAATCTAAATACAAACGATATCCAATTTTATTGCTTTCCCAACCTGGTCCTTCATAACGTATATCAAAAGAATGATCTGTATGTTCCGGAGCCAGCTTAAGCTTCTGAACATTCTTGAATGTTCCACCAATGTATTTACGTCCTTCCCACTTTCCTCCTTCTTTTACAGCTATTTCGGCATAGGTTTTGGATGTTGTCGTTAATTGTTTTTCTTGTGCTTTACACGAAACCAAACAACCTAAAATAATAACTGAAGCAATTTTTATTATTTTCATTTTTGTTTTATTTTGAAAATTATTTAATTAATTTTTGTTTTGAAAATTTTATCTAAAAAATCAGTTGTACTTTCCACCATTTCTTCAAACCATGGATGGAAAAACCAAAAGGAATGTGGTGAATTATGAATGTTTTTTATTTTACTATAGATTCCAAATTTATCTAATTTTGCAATCATATCATCCCTTCCAGCGTGAAAACGAGTCACATCACTATTAACAAACAAAATTGGAGGTGTATTCTCATCAACATGATAAAGAGCCGAAGCTTGATTCCATATTTCGGGTTTTTCTTCATAGGTACTTCCTAACCATAATGTGGCAACCTCCCCTTCTTCTGATTCTGGATGTTTGAATGCCAAGACACCGTCCATATTGACTACCGCTTGTACATTTGTAGATGATTTATGTGAACTTTTCCCTTCCTCAAAACTTTTATTACCATTAGTAGTTCCAACTAAAGCTGCCATTTGTCCGCCTGAGGAACAGCCTAAAATAGCGACTCTAGTCGTATCTACATTAAATTTAGCAGCGTTATCTTTAATAAATTGGATAGCACTTTTAACGTCAAAAATAGCAGTCGGATATTTTGCTTCTGGGGACAATCTATATTCAACTGCAAAACATGAATATCCTATTGAAGCAATCTCGATTGCCATTGGCTCCAGATGTGATTTATCCCCAGATTTCCAGCCTCCACCGTGAATCATAATTACAGCGGGGTTAGCTACTTTCGATTTAGAATAAAATGCATCTATATGCAATTCCCTTGATCCTACTTTTCTATAAACAACATCCTTAACCTCATCTACTTCTTGATGTTGCTGTTTTTTTACAATTTTAATAAAGGGAAATTTTTTAATTTCTTTATTAAAAGTACTAAATACGGTGTACGAAGTATCGCTCTCCATTACCGTTTGTGAAAACACAGGAAGACCAACACTTATAATAAATAGGACTAAAACTAACTTCATCTTAGGTTTTTATCTTTTTTAAACCGCACAGAATTCGGCAGTGATTTTTTTATTAATTAAATTCAAAAGCTCCTAAATCTGGAGCACTACCAATAAACGGCAAACCAACATCAATTCCTTTGTCTATTAAATCACTACCCAAATTAAGATTTAAAAAGGTAACATCTGGCAGACTCCCATCTACTTTTCTTGGAACCAATAGTTGATTGTAGTCGATACTTTTAAAGTCACTGGCATCAGTTACAATACCATTTTGCCAACTGTTATTTGTAACATCAATTAAAGTAGCATTTGTAGCGCCGAATGCTCCTAAAGAACAACTGTTTTTAATGGTTAGTTTTTCGAGTGGATTTGTACTACTAAACGAATAATTTTTTCCATTACTGTAAGCCGAGCAATTGTATAGCACTACATTTCCTCTATTACTATTGTGATCAAATCCGTCGCTTACGTTACCCGCAGCAATACAATTTTTATAAACTGCATTGTGTTGTAATAGCTTATCATCACTTCCTCCAGTTTTGAAACCGTTTCCATCTCCAGCACCTTTTGTTCCGTTTTTTAAGAATCCGTTTTTTACAGCCCAACAATTTTGATAGGTAGTTGTAATGTTATCAGCTCCTCTCAAGTATCCGTCCCAACCATCATCTAAATTTTGCCAAGCTCTACACCCAATAAATTTGTTTCCTGTACCAGCCGATAATTTACAAGCAAAACCATCTGCATTTTCAAGCGTAGCATCTGCATTAAAATAAGAGTCACAATTGAGAATTGTATTATTAGAAGCACCTGAATCAATTTGTAAACCAGTATCAGCACATTCAGAAAATGTACAAAATTCAATTAGGTTGTTACTTCCTTTAAGTTGTAAACCGTTATCACCAGCTTTGTAAATATCAATTCCTTTTATATACCAATTATTTCCCGTTAAAATGATACCTTGATTTGAGGCATTTTCAGTCATGGTAGAAAAATCAAGTTTTGGTCTACTTGGGTTTGTTAATCCTATTAAACTAATTTTGCTACTAGTAGTACCTGAAACACTCAATGTAATTTTACTACTCATTATATAAGTTCCTCCATTCATTGCAATTGTTTCGCCTGCTTTCACTTTGGCCAACGCCACTAAAAGCTCAGCTGAGTTAGATACTGTATAGTCAAAAGTTTGACCATTACTAAAGCTAGAAATGCTGATCTCTTTTGTAGCAAAAACAGTGTTTTTATCGATAGCTGTTGCGGTAATTAGGACTTTACCGTTTTTCTTAGCAGTAAGTAGTCCAGATGACGAAATTTCAGCAATACTAGTATCTGAAGATTTCCAAAACACCGTTTTATTAGTTGCATTATCTGGCAGTAAAACCCCTTTTAATTGACTACTTGTTCCCTCTGTAATATTAGAACCCGATAGCTTGATTGTTTTTACATAAACTACTGTATCGACTGAAGCTTCTTCCTTCGAGCAAGAAAAAAGACTTAGCATTAGCAACATATATATTATCTTCATCTTTGACCTTTTTAAGGATTTTACTTTTGAATCAAACTAAAAAAACTAACATTTAAATCTAGTTAAGCTAATTTAATAGCACACTCGTAAAAAAGAAAGGCTCGTTTAAAAACGAGCCTCAGTATTTTTATTTTCTCCATTGAGGATCGCCAATTTTATTATCAATTAACGCTTGATTTGTAATTTTAAAATTACCCGTAGCTGCATTTTCAAATCCTGGGTTTATGGTAGTATAGCTTGTAGAGTTATCATACTTAATATTTGTTGTATGAAGGCCCGTAGCGTTGAAATAATTATTCTTTAGAAAACTTGGATCTGAAGTTGTCGTTTGATTTGAATAAATTGCTACTGTTTCTGCAAATAAAGAATTGCGAACAGTTAAAATATTTGCATTGAAACGAACGTATAGAAATCTTTTACCTGATGTATTAGAAACCTTGTAGAATGTAGAGCTGTCAACCAATATCTTAGTCGTTAATCCAGTTCCACTTAAAGTACCAGCATCAATTCTAAAAAAATCACGATCAGGAGCACAGTTATTAAACGTACTATTTTTCAAAGTTACCTCGCCTACAAATGTTTTTCTAAAATCAATGAAGTCTCCTCCATTAGTTATTATATTTGAAACAACAGAGTTTTCGACAGTAATTGTATTCACTTTTGCAGCAGCAACATCACTACCAATAAATGATTTATCAAAATCATGAATATCACATCCACTAATTAATAATGATCCGTAACTCGTCGCATCCGTAAACCTTACTACATCAGTTAATGTTTTACCTCCATTTAAATTTAAATCTATTAAACTTACATCAGTAGCACCAGTTGCTATTGAAAAATTAACTTTTAAAAGTGGTCTACTATAACTTTTTAAACCCCTAATAGTTATCGATTTATCTAAAGTTATCGACCCAGTTTGTGCCGTAAAATCACCTGCCTCTAACACCAAAACATCTCCAGCTTTTGCATCAGCAATTTTTTTGAACAAATCATCTGTAGTTTTTACCAATATACCTGTACCAATATCTATACCTGTTTCAAATGATGAAAAACCTCTTTTTTTAGTATTATTATATAGTATAGCACTGTATTTTGTCTCCGCAGTTAGACCAGTAACCGTAGCTACTCCGGCTGCTTTTTCTTGCGCAGTAATTACATGAGTGATAGTACCTGGTGTAAGCACAATTTTTGTTACACTACTATTAGGTGCCCATCTAAATGTTGCCTGCTTAGCTTGAACATCACCATCTATAGTCGCTAACAACAACTGTTCAGAAAGTGTTGTAGCGGTTACCACTGACCACTTTGAATCTTCAAGTCCAACTGCACTTACAGCCTTTACTCTAATGGAATAAATAGTTTCTCCTTCTAATGCCACTTGCAATGGTAGCTCTGTTCCTGCAACTTGCAACGTTTTAAAAATAGTTGTGAAATCTGGATCATCAGCGCTGATCTCAACGGTATAATGATCTACGTTATCCCTTGTTGTCCAATTCAATTCAACAGTTGTTTGATTTCTAACTTTTGCCGTAAGGCTTATTGGAGAAAATACTCTATTTACATCTAGTACATCTAACAAATCTTCACTGTAGCCAGTACAACTAGAGACCAAAACTGTCAAAAGTAAAGTGGCTAATAATCCTTTTATTATAAATATTTTTTTCATAATCACAATTGATTTAATTATTTAATTATTAATAGCCGTAGTCGTTAACTAGTTTACCATTACTACCGTCGATAAACACTTGCCATATTGGCCAGTATTGTCTATTGTCAGGATTTACAGCGCTTTTATATAGAGAATTTACTTTAGTATCTTCTAGTTTAGTCCATGCGAATGCAGAATATTCAACACCAGGATTAACAATTTCACCACGATTTAACCCATAAATTTGAAGGGATACGTTATCAGATTTCGTTTTGTAATATAATGTAGATGGTACCTGAGCATACTCTCCAGCACGATTTTTCAAATTTTGCATTTTTGCTTTTGCTTCATCTAATTTGCTTTTAAGTAAATTCCAACGAATAAGTGCTTGCTTACGCTCCATTTCACCAGTGAACTCAAATTTATGTTCTAAAACAATTGCTTTAAACATAGCATCTTTACTGGCCAAAGCAGTTACGTAAGCCTCGACTTGTTGTGCTTGTGCAGCAACTGGGAATGCTCTTTTACGAATTTCTTTCAAATAAGGAGCAGCAGCAGCAGGTCCTTCTATCTCATTTGCCGCTTCGGCAGCAATTAAAACAACTTCGGCATAACGCATGTATACTTTATTGATTCCGTCATCATTAGTTGAAGTTACAAAACGATTCATCCATTCGTAACGGTATTTTCCAAAATACCAAGTATCTAATGCTCCCAACTCTTGTTTTGCTATACCATTTACTGGAGTACCATATTTATATGGCACACAGGTTACATCTCTACGAGTATCCAATTCATTATAATCATAAAACACATTTGGCAGTGGACCTGCTACTCCTCCACGTTTATTACCATTAGAATGGAATTGATCACTACTTGTATGATAAACCGCAAAAGTAAAAAGCATACGTCCACGTCCATCAGCAAAAGGAAGTTCCCATAATGATTCTCCACCAGCGCTTATATTTTCTTGATTGTATTTTCTCCATAAAGTTTCAAATGAAGATTCTAAATGAGCAGTACCGCTATTCATTATAGAACGGGACTCATCTAACGCCAATTTGTACATTTTTGCAACAGAAAGTTCAGCATCAGTACTTCTTCTAATACCGTCAGGATATTGCTGGAAACCAGATGCTACCATTGCTAAACGCGCTCTTAACCCTTTTACAAAAGCCTTATTGATACGCTCTACACTTGCAGTATTAGCCGTTTCATTTGGCCATGGCACCAATGCAGAAGCTTCCCCTAAATCTTGAATTAATTGTTTATAAATTTCGTCACGACTCGACTTTGGTAAATACAAAGATTCTGAGTTTATAGGTTCAAAACGAGCAGGGACATCTCCCCAAGTCTTCATTAAATCAGCATAATAAATCGCACGCAATGTTAATGCTTCTCCTAATAAATGTCCTAATTCAGTTCCAGGTTCTGGGTTTCCAAATTTACGTAACCCTCTTATACAGATATTGGCACGTTCAATTCCCGAATACATCATTGCCCAAGCATTGTTTGTTGTATTCATTTGAGAGTTATTCGCTTTAGCGTCATAAGTACACAAATCTGATTTATCATCTACAGTCTCAGAAGTATTATACCATTCAGTATCTGTATTGAATCCGTAAAACGGAAGAAAACGACCTCTGTAAGAATTAGTTTCTGCGAAAGGTATTTTAATACCGTCTACTGCTCCTTTTGCCAAACCTGCTGTTGAAAAAATAACAGATTCATCTAAAGTTGATTTTGCCGGTGCTTCTAAGAAATCTCCTTCTATATCTTGACAAGAGGTAAAAAGCCCTGCTATAATTATTACTGTAATTATTATTTTATGTTTCATCTTTGAATAATTATTAAATTAAAAATTAAGGTTTAAACCAAAAACCACTTGGCGGCTCCTTGGAAATGGTGAATAATCAACTCCAGGAGTTAAAGGAGTATTTCTTCTTGTAGAAACTTCTGGATCTAAACCTGAGTAGTTTGTAAGAATAAATACATTATTCGCTGTAGCATAAAATCTAAATTTAGAAATACCAAGTTTAGAGATCAAAGATTCTGGTAATGTATATCCTAATGAAAGTGAGTTAAGTCTTAAAAAAGATCCGTCTTCAACTGCCCAGTCACTAAAAACAAAGTTCTTCATATAAGGTGACCACATTGTTGTATTAGTATTAAGTGCTGCTAATTCTCCCGGTTCAGTTACTAATTGCCCCGCGGCGTTTAGATTTGTCCATCTATTACCATCTGCCATTTCTGAGCTTAAATTTCTGTATTGTCCATTTGTATTTGATGTTGTAAACTCAATTTTATTTGCATTATAAACATCATTCCCAACACTCCAGTTAAAGGCTGCCGAAAGATCAAATCCATGCGCATTACCGTTGATTACAAAACCTCCAGTATGTTTAGGATTAGCGTTGCCAATAATTGAAAGATCACTAGCGTCTACTGTTCCATCCCCATTTACATCTTTTAATTTCATAGATCCCGGTCTAAGCGTACCTATAATATTAGAGCTATTTGCAACATCAGTTTTTAGTGTATATTTCCCTGCTGCATAATCAAAGTCTGAAACTTCATATCGACCATCGCTTTTGTATCCATACATTAAACCTATAGGTTGACCAACATTGACAACATAATCATTACCAATCGCAGAAGAAGCCCAATTTGTATTTTGTCCAAAATCCTCTAAAAGCCCTAATGAATTAATTCGGTTTTTATTAAACCCTATGTTGAAAGAAAAATTTAAACCATAATCAGCTTTATCAATAGCTACCAAATTCAAAGATGCCTCAACACCCGTATTTTGTGTTTCTCCCATATTTCTATATTGAGAATCGTAGCCTGTTCCTGGAACAGGAAAACGTACTAATAAATCTTTTGTAACATTTTTATACATTTCTACAGAACCACTTACACGACCTTTGAATAATTCATAGTCAAGTCCAACATTCTGCGTCACTGTTGTTTCCCATTTTAAGTCAGGATTAGCCAATGTTTTAGAGGCTGACCAATAGTTGCTAACTCCATTTATCCATGCTGAACTTGATGATTGAAAGCTTTGAACTGTTTGTCCAGTAGGAATGTTATTGTTTCCAGCCTGTCCATAACTTAATCTAACTTTAAGTGCATTTAACCAAGAAACATTTTTCAAAAAATCTTCCTCAGATAATTTCCAAGCTACTGCTGCTGCTGGGAAATATCCCCAACGATTGTCTCCTAAAAACTTACTTGAACCATCCGCACGATAAGTAGCAGTGAATAGGTAACGATTTTTAATATCATAATTTACACGTCCAAAAAAGGAAAGTAATTTATCATCTGGACTGTAATTGTTATCCACAGCTTGAGGAGTTCCTTGAGAGCTAAGATTTCTTGAGTCATTAAAATCAAAGAATTTTGGAAAACCATGAATCGTACTTTCTATTTCATTTGATTTATATTTGATCATCTCCTGACCTATTAGTACTTTTAAACCATGATTATCACCTATTAAGTTTTTGAAATCATAATTCAATGTATTTGCATTCCTAAAGCGCAAATTATCACGATTACTAATGATTATTGCAGGACTTCCTTGGTTTTCGGCGGCAGGTATATTACTCACATAATAAGTAGAGCGTCCATAAAATCTATAATCTTTGTAGTTATAATTGTCTAATCCTACATCTGACTTTAATTTAAGATTCTTTAAAATTTCCCAAGAAAAACTACCTAACAAATTGTAATTCTTTCTAGTTTGTTTGCGGTCATTATCTGCCACAGAAACAAAAGGATTCACTAAATAACTTGATAATGCTTCATCAGTATTATCAGTAGTTAAACCTGGAAGCGGTATTGGTGAGTAACCTACACTATGTCTTAGACGAGCATCTGCAGATGAGACTTCGTTTTGTTCATTAGTTCCACCACCATTAACTTCTGTATCAGAATAACGCATAGTAAACGAAAGGTCAATTTTATCACTAGCTTTGTTTTTCAAACTAAAAGACAGGTTATTTCTTGTAAAATCAGAACCTACCATGATGGCTTTTTCATCATAGCGGGCATAATTAAAATTGTAACTTAATTTATCTGTACCACCACGAATTCCTAAATCACGACTTCTTGCTTCACCTAAACGACCATAGATTTGTTTTTGCCAATTATTAGCTTTCATACCAGCATACTGATCATAATCTTGCCATTTACCAAAGTATTTCTCGTAAGAGCTTAAGTCATTTTTAAGTAGCGCATATTCATATTGCCATTTGACAAAATCATCCGGCTGCAAAACATCAATAGTATTTGCAATTTTCTTGAAACCAAAAAAAGAATTAAAACTTACTGTCATTTTCCCATCTTTACCTGTTTTTGTGGTTACGATTATAACCCCATTTGCACCACGAGAACCATAAATTGCAGTTGAAGAGGCATCTTTCAATACCGTGATGTTTGCTATATCAGAAGGAGAAATATCACTCATACTGTTTACTGGAAAACCATCAACTATTATTAAAGGAGAACTATCTTGAGTCAAAGATCCTCCTCCACGAATTCTTATTTTAATTTCAGAATCCGGCGAACCCTCTGATGAAGTTACTTGAACCCCAGCCAAACGCCCTGTTAAAGCTTCTGCAACACTAGCAATAGATAGTTTTTTCAAATCTTCACCGGCAATAGAAACAACTGAACCGGTTAAATCCGACTTACGTGAAGTACCATAACCTATCACAACAACTTCATTAAGCTTAGAATTTGAATCTTTTAAAACTACGTTTAAAGATTTAGCTTGCCCTACAGTCTTAGAAAATGTCTCATATCCTAGATATGAAAAGACTAAAACACTATTTGATCCAGAAACGCGTAAAGAGAATTTCCCATCAAAATCTGTTACAGTTCCATTTTTAGTTCCTTTCTCAATAATATTTACCCCAGGAATTGGCATGTTTGTAGCGTCCTTGACTATACCGCCAATAGTCATCCCATTTTGAGCACACATTTCATTACTCACAAATAAGCTAAGCAAGAGGAAAATGATAAAGCAACAATTTGAGCTTTTTTTAAATAAATGTTTTAGAATCATAATTAATGGTTTAATAGTTTAGAAATTGGTTTGTGCTAATATTAATTTGGACTTTTCATCAATATCCCATTGATATAGGTGTTAGCGAAATTAAGTCCTTTAAGATTTTCAATTGAATATGGATTATCAACTTTTTCAATAACCACATTTTTTAGAGTTACATTTTCTATTGGTGATTCTTTATACCCTTTTGCCAATATCCCATATTGTCCTCCATTTTTAACATTTATGTTTTCAAGAAAAACATTTCGTACTTGTGGAATAAAATCACCTTCTTGGTTTCCGTATATTCCATAAAACATATTAATTTTTAATACTGCTTCTTTTACTTGTCCTACTTCTAAGTTTCTGACATAGACATTCTCTATAAGCCCTCCTCTTTTTGAATTGGTTTTTATTCTAATGGCTCGTTCAAGATTTGGACTATCCATTACGCAATTATCTACAAAAACATTTCTCACACCTGCTGAAATCTCACTACCTATAACAACACCCCCATGACCGTCAATCATTTTACAATTTTTGACAACAATATTCTCGCTAGGTATTGCAACGCGTCTACCATCAGCATTTCTTCCTGATTTTATAGCAATACAATCATCTCCAGTATTAAAAGTACAGTTCTTAATAATAACGTTTTTAGAATATTCCGGATCACAACCATCATTATTAGGTCCATGACTTTGTACGGTTACGCCATCAATCGTCACATTGGATGATTTCATTGGGTGAATAACCCAAAATGGAGCATTAATAATTTTGATGTCTTTTAAGAGTACATTTGTACATTCGAAAAAATCAACGAAAGTTGGCCGTAAATAATGCCCTTCTCCAAAAACTCTTTCAGAAACAGAAACCCCCTCTTCAGCCATATCCATTAAACGAAATAAATTCAATGGATCTTTTTGGTTAGGCATCCCTTTAGACCAACCATAGGTTTCGCTTCCACTCCACCACCACCAGTTTTCATTTGACGCCTGTCCGTTTAATACTCCTTTTCCTGTTACAGCAATATTCGATTTTTTATACGCATAAATTAAAGGGGAATAATTCATTAGTTCCGTACCTTCATACGAGGTGTGAACAATTGGATAATCTAAAGGATTTGTACTGAATAAAATTTCAGTTCCCTCTTCTAAATGAAGATTCACATTGTTTTCTAAATTTATTGGTCCAGCCAAATACTTTCCAGAAGGAATCAAAACTTTTCCACCCCCCTCATTCGAACAAGTTCGAATTGCTAGATTTATTGCTAGGGTACAATCAAAAACACCACCAGGAACAGCTCCAAAATCCACAACACTATATGTTTTATCCTTAAAAACAGGAACCCTAACTAATTTTTCAATTGACTTCATTGCATCCCAAGGACTAGCTACAGCACGTTTTTGTTTTTCAATTTTACAAGAAATTAAAACCAAAGAAACCATTAAGAGTAGTATTTTATTTTTCATTATCTTAAATTTTAATTGCAATCCTATCCATTTTCAGAAACTCTATTTTGAAGAGAAAAAGACCTTGATGCAATCGATTACACAAACGTAAAACTTAATTCCCATATAACCAAAAAAAAAAGACTTAAAATAGTAGAGCAATAATAAAAAAGACTTATTTTTATTATATAAACAAAATATAGTGGATAACAATGTATATTTACCCTTTTATATTTTGTCGAAAAACGTTTTTAATGATATAAATTCAGCAATAGGCAATCGATAACATTAATTGACATTAAAGATAAAAAACATTAATTTTACAGCTTTTTAAAATAGACTTCCCCACAATGAGTGAGAAAACAACCATTTACGACATTGCTAAAAAGCTCAATATATCGGCTGCAACAGTATCTAGAGCATTAAATAATAATCCAAAAATAAGCGAGAGTACCTGCAAGCTGGTCCAAGAGACAGCGACTAAAATGAATTACAAACAAAACCGACTTGCGTTAGCTCTTAAAAGTGGTAAAAGCGGAAACATAGGTGTAATTGTACCGCGTATCAACACAAACTTTTTTGGAACAATAATAAGAGGAATTGAAGAGGAATTACATCCGAATAAATACAATGTTATTATATGTCAAACTCATGAAGATGAAAATAGAGAAATTGAAAACATCAATACATTACTTGACGCACAAGTAGATGGTATAATGATCTCTATTACTAATGAATCAAAAAAGAATGAGAAAATAATACATAGTGTTCTTCAGAAAAACGTGCCTTTAATCTTTTTTGACAGAAAAAAAAATATTGATGGCGTTAGCTCTGTTACTATTGATGATTTTAAAGGAGGATACATGGCTACAAAGCATCTTATTGATGAAGGATGTAAACGAATAGCCCATTTATGTGGAGACCAATCTTTAGAAATATATGAAAATCGTTTCAAAGGGTACAGGCAAGCATTACTTGATAATAACATTGAATTTGACGAAAGTTATGTTATCCGATCTAAAAGTAGCCTAGAGGATGGTGCTATTGCAACCACTAAGTTATTAGCGTTAAGCCCCGCCCCAGACGCTATATTTTCCGCTAGTGATTTTGCTGCATTAGGTGCTATACAGGAACTTAAAGCAAATGGCATAAAAATTCCGCAAGATTTTTGTGTAGTAGGCTTCGGTAATGAGCCTTTTACTAAATTCATGGAGCTTTCCATTTCTACTGTTGATCAATCCCCGCTTGAAATGGGAAACATGGTAGCTAAAGTATTTTTGGAGCAAATAAACCATACTGAAAACTTCAAAATGGAAAAGAAGATTGTCTTGAACCCAATTCTGCATGTTAGGAAATCATCATCAAGAAAAGAGGCATAAAAAAAGCGTGAAACAACTACCTTTCACGCTTTCGAATTTAAACAAAACCAAAAAAAAAAATTATAACGAAACTCCTCTCTTCCAAGGAATGAAATCATTCTGATTCAGAATAGCAGCTTTCGTTTTTATTGTACCACTTGCAACGTTTATAATAAATTCCAACATTTCATCAGCCATTTCATCTATTGATTTTTCACCTGTAATAATTCCACCAGTATCAATATCAATAATATCAGACATCTTTCTAGCTAGTTCAGAATTGGAAGAAATTTTTACCACTGGTGCAATTGGGTTTCCCGTAGGAGTCCCTAAACCTGTTGTAAAAAGCACCATATTAGCTCCTGAACCTACCATTGCCGTAGTACATTCAACATCATTTCCAGGAGTACAAAGTAAGTTTAAACCTGGTTTTGAAATATATTCTCCATAGTCTGAAACCCCTACAATTGGAGAAGTCCCTCCTTTTTTGGCTGCACCAGCTGATTTCATGGCATCAGTAATCAACCCGTCTTTGATGTTACCCGGAGACGGATTCATATCAAATCCCGAACCGGCGTCAACAACTGTTTTTTCGTACCATTTCATTAATTCCAAGAAACGTTTTCCATCTTCATCCTCATTACAACGGTTCACCAATTCTTGTTCTACTCCACATAATTCAGGAAATTCCGAAAGAATTGTAGTTCCTCCTAATGCCGTAAGCATATCTGAAGTCACTCCCAAAGTAGGATTTGCTGAAATTCCTGAAAACCCATCTGACCCTCCACATTCCAATCCAATTTTTAGTTTAGATAACGGCGCTGGTTCTCTTTGCAGCTCATTTGCTTTTTTGATTTCCACAAATGTATCTTTTACCACACTACTCAACATCGCCTCAATAGTTCCTATTTGTTGTTGGTCATAAATCAAAACAGGCTTTTTGCTATTAGGATTGATTTCGTTTAAAGCATCTTTGAATATCTGAATCTGTAAATTCTGACAACCTAAACTCAAAACCGTTGCTCCTGCTACATTTGGATTGTTTACGTATCCAGCTAACAGTTTAGCTAAACTATGAGAATCCTGACGAATTCCTCCACAGCCACCTTGATGCGTGATGAATTTCACCTCTATATTTTTAAATAAATCTGCTTCATTAGAACCGCCGCTATTTCCTTCTTTACCAGTTTCTGAATTCACTAGTGAACGCAATAACAATTGATAATCGTTCTCTTTCGGCTTCATTAATTCCTTTTCGAAAATATCTTTTAAGATTTCGATATTTCTGTTTTCACAAAAAACTAATGGGAAAAATAACCAAACATTTTCGGTTCCTACTTGTCCATCTTCTCTATGATATCCCTGAAAAGTTCTGTCTTTCCACTTATCAACGTTTGGGACTGTCCAACCGATAGTTTCTGTTTTCCCAGTTACTTTATCACTTTCATGTTTTACATTAGTTGTTGCTAAAACACCTCCTTTTTCGATACGCTGACTTGCCTTACCTACTAAAACGCCATACATAATAATACGGTCTCCTATTTCTAGCGTAGTCATCGCAATTTTATGCTTCATTTTTACATCAGATAGCACTTTTATCAATTCCCCTTCAAATTGTATCTCTTCCCCTTGAGTAAGATTTACTAATGCCACCGCAACATTGTCCGATGGATTTACTTTTATTAATTTTTTTTGCATAATTATAATACTATAATTGGTGACTACTACTAAACTTTTTTCAGGAAATGAACGAAACCTTGCTCAATTCCATTTGCTTCAATCTCATTCAAAGCCAAAACTAAAGCCTCTGATAAACCTTTAACTTTTGTTAAATCATCTCCCCAGAATTCTGTATTAGATAGAGTTTGAGCTACTACTTTTGCAGAATCATTTGATGCCCAAATTTCTTGAAAAACGTCAGTTATTTCTTTGCTATCATCTACTGCTAAAGTTGTCCCATTCCATGTTCCTTTGTAGAAACGAATCAAACAGGCAAATGCAAACGTTAGATTTGTTGGTACTTTACCAAACTTTGTTATGTAACCTAAAACACTTGGTAACGCTCTTACTTTAAATTTCGAAATTGAATTCAAAGCGATACTAGAAAGGTTGTGTTTTATAAATGGATTTCTAAAACGATCTAAAACATCAGAAGCAAAAAGATCTAATTCTGCTTTGTCCATTTCAATTGTTTCATTTATTTCTTCAAAAATAGCTTGATTGATAAATTTACCTGTAAACGCATTGTCTACTGTTTCTTTTACAGTTTCATTTCCATACATTAATGAAAAAGGAACCATCGCAGTATGCGCTCCGTTTAAGATTCTTACTTTTCTTGTTCGATACGGTTGCATATCTGCAACAATTTTTACATCAAGATTCGTTTTATGAAATGGTAGTTTGGCTTTCAAATCTTCTCCTCCTTCAATAACCCAAAGGAAAAAAGTCTCAGCGGTAACAATTAAATTATCTGAATAATCAAGTTCTTTATTATAAGCATCTATTTCTGCTCGTGGATATCCTGGAACAATTCTATCAACAAGTGTATTGTGAAACGAATTATTTTCTTGGATCCAATTTTTAAAATCAGCCCCTAAACTCCAATCATCACTGTATTTTAATATAATTTCCTTTAAAGTATCTGCATTGTTATTGATTAATTCACAAGGAATTATTGCCAAGCCTTTTGCTGTATCTCCGTTAAAATGCTTGAATCTTTCGTGTAAAAGCACCGTCAACTTTGCAGGATATGAACTTGGTGGTTGCATCGTTGGAGTATCTGTACTCACATAAGCAATACCTGATTCTGTTGTATTCGAAATAATAAAAGCCAATTCTTCTTCTTTGGCTAAGGCCAAATAATCATTAAAATTAGTATACGGATTGATTCCGGAAACCAAGTTAGAAATTAGTGTTTTCTCTTGAATTTCTTTTCCTTTTGTCAACCCTTTCATAAACAAGGTATACAAGCCATCCTGATCGTTTAGCATATTTACCATTCCGTTTTCAATAGGCTGTACAACTGCAATCCCAGCATTAAAATCTACTTTTTCATTCAGTTCTTGAAAAGCATAATCTATAAATGCTCTTAAGAAATTCCCTTCTCCGAATTGCACTACTTTAATAGGCTGCAATTTTTCTAAACCTGTATTTATTCTATTTAATTTTTTCATTATATATATTGATATAAAGTGTACTTTTTTATTTGATGCTTACTGGAAATTTAAACTCCGCTATAAACAGAAAAACCTCCGTCAACAGTGATTTTTGATCCAGTAACAAACTTAGAATCATCACTTAATAACCATACAAGTGCTCCTTCGAGTTCTTGCGCCGTTCCAAATCGATTAAAAGGAGTTTTATTGATTATTAAATGACCTCTTTCTGTCAAACTACCGTCTTCGTTTGTTAAGAGTGTTTTATTCTGTTCTGTTAAAACAAATCCTGGAACGATAGAATTCATTCGTATTTTATCCCCAAAACGCTTTGCTAATTCCACTGCAAACCATTGCGTATAACAATCAATCGCTGCTTTTCCTAAACTATATCCTAAAACTTTTGTAACAGCTAGATGCGCAGTAACCGAAGAAATATTTACAATACTACCAGAACCATTATTTTTTATGGCTTCTCCAAAAACTTGAGTTGGTAAAATAGATCCAAACAAATTAAGATTCATAGCCTCTTGAATGGCTGACATATTGAGTTTAAAAATATCTTGATCGGGTTGAACAACCGCTTCTGGAATATTTCCTCCTGCGGCATTTACCAGTCCGTCAATTTTTCCAAATGCTTGTAGCATTTTCTCTCTTGCAGCTATTAACTGCTCCTCATTAGTTACATCTGCAATGAGCGGAATTGCCTTTCCACCTTGTTTTACAATTTCATTAGCTCTTTCAGTAGCAATTTTTTCATTCCTTCCTAAAATTCCAACATCAGCTCCCGCATTACAAACACTTTTTATAAAAGAAGCTCCTATAATCCCAGTACCTCCGGTAATTACTATTGATTTTCCCGCTAGTGATAAATTGGTTCCCAAAATTGTATCTTTTTATTTAATCAATTGTATTGTTAAAAATCAATTCAGCAAACTAACCTCTTAGTTCTTTTATGATTTCTAAGGTTCCTTTTACTTTTAAACGCAAACCTTCAAAATCCTTATTTGCTAATATTTCGCTTGAAATCAATTGCGATCCAATACCTACACAGGTTACACCAGCGTCAAACCAACTTTTAAGGTTTTCTCTACTTGTAGAAACGCCTCCTGTAGGCATTATGCTTGTCCAAGGACATGGTCCCTTAATCCCTTTCACAAACTGTGGTCCGTAGATATCTCCAGGAAATAATTTTACAATTTCACATCCTAATTCTTCAGCACGAGCAATTTCAGTTAAAGTTCCACAACCTGGTGACCACAATACTTTTCTACGATTACAAACGATGGCTATGTCTTCTCTCAAAACTGGAGTAACAATAAAATTAGCCCCCAATTGCATATAAAGTGAAGCAGCTGCAGCATCGGTAACCGATCCAACTCCCAAAATCATTCCCGGCAATTCAGCCAAAGCATATTTGTTTAATGCGCCAAAAAATTCAAAAGCAAAATCACCTCTACTAGTAAATTCCATTAAGCGAGAACCACCATCATAACAGGCTTTTAATACTTTCTTACTCAATTCAATATCGGAATGAAAAAATAAAGGAACCATCCCGTTTTCTTTCATTACAGTTGCTACTTCAATTCTTGAATACTTTGCCATAATTTTTTATCTTGATACTAATCCGGTAATATTACCGTCTAGCATATTTTCAACTTCTTTTAAGGTAACTAGATTATAATCTCCAGCGATTGTATGTTTTAAACAACAGGCTGCTACTGCAAAATCTAATGCTCTTTGTGTGTTATTTGGGTACTCTAACAATCCATAAATCAATCCTCCCATAAAAGCATCTCCACTTCCTACTCGATCCACAACTGGAGTTACTTCCTGAATGGCTGCATTATATATTTCTTTGCCATCAAATAAAACACCTCCTATTCTTTGGTGCGAAGCACTTACTGAATATCGCAACGTTGTGGCGACTGTTTTTAAATTTGGACATAAATCAAACAACGTATTGTATAAAATAAGAAGCGATTTTAAATCTTGATAGTTAGGGTTGACTTTGGCTTGACCTAACATAAAATAAGCGGTATCTATATCTCCTAAAATAACATGCGTATACTGTAATAATTCCGGCATAACCTCGCTTGGAGCTTTACCATATTGCCATAATTTTGATCGGTAATTAAGATCACAAGAAATAGTTAATCCTAATTGATACGCCACTATAACAGCTTCCAAACAAGCTTCTGCAGCACTTTCAGAGATTGCCGCCGTAATTCCGCTCCAATGAAACCAGGTGGCTCCTTCTAGTGCTTTTTCCCAGTCAATCATCCCTTTTTGAATGGTTGCCATTGCACTGTGAGCACGGTCATATACTACATTACTGCCACGAGTTCCTGCTCCTGTTTCTAAATAGTAAGTCCCCAAACGTTCTCCACCAAAAATTACATTCTTGGATTCTACATTCATTTTTCGCATTTCTCTAAAAGCACAAGCTCCAATTTCGTTATCGGGTAACCGAGTTACAAATTCAGCATTCATACCATAATTTGCCAAAGAAACACCTACGTTAAATTCACCACCGCCATAAGTAGCGGTAAATGTTTTCGCTTGTGCAAAACGCAAATGCCTCTCTGTAGAAAGGCGTAACATTATTTCACCAAAAGCAACAACTTTATTCATTGTGTTTAAATTATATAGTGGTCTTCATTAAAATTTAAAATACTCCTTGGCATTGTTATAACTTATATCCGAAACCATTTTACCAATCCATTCCATATCATTCGGCAACTCCCCTCTTTTTATTTCATCGCCTAAAAGATTACAAAGAATTCGTCGAAAATATTCGTGTCTTGGAAAAGATAAAAAACTTCTTGAATCAGTCAACATTCCTATAAAACAACTAATTAATCCCATGTTTGAAAGGGCGTTTAATTGTTTTGTCATTCCGTCTTTTTGGTCTAAAAACCACCATCCTGAACCAAACTGTACTTTTCCTTTAACGCTTCCGTCATTAAAATTTCCAATCATGGTTGCCATCACCTCGTTATCAGCTGGATTTAGATTGTAAATAATGGTTTTTGTCAACTTATCTTTACTATCTAACGCATTCAAAAAACCTGATAATTTTTGTGCTTGCGGATAATCTCCTATTGAATCCCAACCTGTATCTGGTCCAAGAATTCTATGCATACGTGCATTATTATTTCTTAATGCACCTAAGTGAAATTGTTGTACCCAACCGTATTGATGATAGGTCTCAGATAAAAACAATAAAATAGCACTTTGAAATTTTAACGCTTCTTCATTACTTAATACTGCATTATCTCTTTTCTTTTTGAAGATGCCGTTTACTTCGCTTTCAGTAAAGTTTTCGAAGTAAATTTGGTCCAAACCATGATCACATAATTTACATCCATTTTTATCAAAATAGTCAATTCTATTTATCAATGCAGTACATAAATCACTATAGGTGTTTATGACTACACCAGCTACTTGACCAAGCGTATCAACATAATCATTGTATCCATCAACCGAAATTAAGATCGCTTTATCAGGTCTAAAAGCAGTACTTACTTTTGTTTTAAAATCGCTTTTGGCTAATTGTTGATGGTATTCTAAAGTATCAATTGGATCATCAGTAGTACATACAAATTCCGCATTTACTTTGGTAAGTAAATTTTGAGTACTGTATGCCGGAGAATTTATTTTTGCCGAAGCTTGTTCGTAAATTCCCTCTGCTGATTTTTCATTTAGTAAATCAGTAATGTCAAAGTAACGAGCCAGTTCAAGATGCGTCCAATGGTACAAAGGATTACGCATGGTATATGGAACTGTTTTTGCCCAATTCATAAACTTATCCTTATCAGAACCATTTCCTGTGACAAATTGTTCATTTATTCCAAGGGTACGCATTGCGCGCCATTTGTAATGATCGCCATTTATCCACACTTGGGTAATATTGTCAAAAATGGTGTTTTCGGCAATATGCTTTGGTGATAAGTGATTGTGATAATCAATAATAGGCTGATTTTTTGAATAATTATGATATAATTCTTCAGCGTATTTATTTTCTAATAGAAAATTATCGTTTATAAATTTAGTGCTCATTTTAGATTTCTTAAAAATTAATTCTCGTTTGAAGGTTTCCCAATAGTGGCTAAAATCCCTCCATCAACATAAACTATTTGTCCGTTGACAAAATCACTTGCTTTTGAAGCAAGAAACACTGCTGTTCCTGCTAAATCTTCTGGGTCTCCCCATCGAGCAGCTGGTGTTCTATTGATAATAAACTCATTAAAAGGATGCCCATCCACACGAATAGGTTCTGTTTGAGTAGTTGCAAAATATCCAGGACCTATTCCGTTCACTTGGATATTGTATTTTGCCCATTCTGTCGCTAGATTACGAGTTAGCATTTTCAATCCTCCTTTTGCAGCAGCATAAGCCGAAACACTATTTCGCCCTAGTTCACTCATCATAGAACAGATATTGATAATCTTCCCTTCATTGCGGGCAATCATCTGCTTTGCAACTAATTGTGACATAATAAATGGTCCAACTAAATCCACATCGATTACTTGCCTAAAGTCAGCAATAGGCATTGTTATTGCCAATTCTCTTTTTATTATTCCTGCGTTATTAACTAATATGTGAATATCTCCCAATTCTTTACCAATTAGTTCTATATTTTTTGCGGCAGCATTTTCGTCTGTTACATCAAATAAATAACCAGAAACAGTATAACCTTTGCTTTTATAATACGTAAGCGCTTCCTCCATTTTTGAAGGAGTTGTCCCTGTAATTACCAGTTCAGCTCCCGCCATGGCCAGTCCCTCAGCCATTGCCATTCCCAAGCCGTGAGTTCCTCCAGTTATAAGCGCTCTTTTACCTTTTAAATTAAATAAAGTCATAATTGTTTTATCTTAATTCATTGATTTTGCAAACATCCATATCGCCATAATCTAAATTTTCACCAGCCATTCCCCAGATAAAAGTATAATTACTAGTTCCTGAACCAGAATGAATTGACCACGGTGGAGAAATTACAGCTTGATGGTTATTCATCCAAATATGTCTTGTTTCTTGTGGTTGTCCCATAAAGTGACATACAGCCTGATTTTCTGGAATATCCAAATAAAAATAAACCTCCATTCTACGATCATGAACATGTGCTGGCATAGTATTCCAGACGCTACCTGGCCTCAATTCTGTCATACCCATTTGTAATTGACAAGTAGTAACTACTCCACCAATAATCATTTGGTTTACAGTTCGGTGATTTGCTGTTTCCATTGAACCCAATTCTAATTTATTGGCTTCTGCCAAACTCACTTTTCTCGAAGGATAACTACTGTGTGCTGGAGCTGAATTGATATAGTATTTTGCTGGATTTTTAGGATCAGTACTCTTGAAAATCACTTCCTTATTTCCGCTCCCAATATATAGTGCATCTTTAAAATCCAATTCATAAGTTTTTCCTTCAACAACAATAGATCCACTTCCACCCACATTAATGATTCCCATCTCTCTTCTTTCTAAGAAATAAGAAGCTTTCAACGGATCGATACTTTCTAATGTTAAATCTTTAATAGGAACTGCTGAGCCAGCAATATAACGGTCGTAATGAGAATAAGTAAAAGTAATCTCATCTTCCTTCATTAAATCATCAATTAAAAATTCGTCTCTTAATTGCTGTGTATCGTATTTTTTAACTGCTTCTGGACTAGAAGCGTATCTTGAACTATATTTTGTCATAACTTAAATTTTTAATGCAATCGATTACAAATGTATTGAATATTTCATTAAACCTAAATGTTTATTCATTCGTTAATCCATTTCTTTATTTTAAAAATTGATTTTTGAGTATTTGATTTTGTGAAAAAGAGATATAGAACTAGTTCCTTATAATTCAAAATCTTATTAAAATATTACATATCAGTAATTGGCGCGTATTTTGGGACTAAAGTTTTCATCACCGCCCAACCTATTAAGTAACAAACAGCGCAAATGGAGAATATAATAAAGTATCCAGATTCAATACCTTCAAATCCCATGAAAGACATATTAGTTTCTTTACTGTAATCAAACAGCATCCCCGACCCCTTATTGATAAAAGTTGAGCCAATACCACCAGCTAATCCTCCAATACCGGTAATGGTGGCAATTGCTTTTTTAGGAAACATATCCCCAACGGTCGTGAATATATTAGCCGACCAAGCTTGATGAGCCGCACCGGCAATTCCAATAATAATTACAGGCAACCAATAACTAATATGCCCTAAAGGCTGCGCAATCATTGCCAATAATGGGAAAAATGCAAAAATCAACATGGCTCTCATTCTCCCTTCATAGGGATTCATTCCTTTCTTTTCAACAAAATAAGTAGGTAACCAACCACCAATAATTGATAATAAAGTAATCATATATAAAACAAACAATGGTAAAGCGGCTTGCGTAGAATCCATTCCATAAACCGAACTTAGATAAGCTGGCGTCCAAAACAAGAAAAACCACCATACACCATCCGTCATAAATTTACCAAAAGCGAAAGCCCAAGTTTGCTTATACTTTAAACAATCAATCAAAGAAACCTTGTCAGTAGTTTCAGGTACATATCCTTCTAGTTTACTATCAGCAACAGTATCTTGTTGGATATACTCTAATTCTGCAACACTAACTCTAGGGTGATTCTCAGGTTTATCGTACATAAAAACCCAAAATCCCATCCAAACAAAACCTAAGGCACCTATAATAATAAAAGCCATTTCCCATCCATATGCTTCTGCAATAAACGGAATTGAAATAGGCGCTGCTAATGCTCCAACAGTTGCTCCTGCGTTAAATATACTTGTAGAGAATGCTCTGTCTTTTTTAGGAAAATATTCAGCTGTTGTTTTGATAGCAGCAGGGAAATTCCCAGCTTCCCCTAATGCCAACACAAAACGAGCAAAAATAAATAAGGTAACACTGACCGTAATCACCATTCCCGTATCATTTACCGTTTTTAGAGCCTCTTTTGCTCCTTCAAAACCTACAAACCAATTACCAGTTAATATTCCCGCTGTTGCAATTCCACAAAAAGCATGTAAACAAGCTCCTACAGACCATATTCCAATAGCCCAAAGAAATCCTTTTTTAGTATCCATTAAGTCAACAAATCTACCAGCAAATAATAATGACACTGCGTAAAAAATCGAGAATAATGCTGTAATATTTCCATAATCATTATTGGTCCAATGAAATTCTGGAGCAATAAAATCACTCCATGTTAAAGAAAGCACCTGTCTGTCTAAATAGTTTATAGTAGTTGCAAAGAAAAGCAGACTGCAAATTGTCCAACGATAGCTCCCGGTTGATTTAGTATTTTTGGTCATAGAAATTAATTATAGATAGTTAAATAGATTTCAGCTTTACATTCATTATTATTTTATTAAAATCAAAAAAATGTAATCGATTACACAAATATACTTTTTAATATCAATAACGCAAATAATTTATATATATATTTGTATATATCTCTAAAATAAACGCATGAAATAAAAATACTAATGTAATATTGTACATTATATAATATTAGTGTTAAGTTAATAATCTCTGACTTTTTTCATTTAAAAAAAATAAAAGAGTAGAAAAAACAGCTGTCTCATGTAGATAATATTAAAATTCTTTCCATTGAAAAAAAATAAAAACTTAGCTCGACAAGCCTATTTCCTTTTTATGTTATTTATATTAGGGATAAACATCCATTCATACGGGCAGGATAAAGTTATTTCACTATGGAAGAATCAAATTCCTAATGAAATAATTTCAACCAGTTATCAAGAATTAAATACCTACAAGAATGGTGAAATAGAAAGTAGCAGTCAAGTTTCAAAACCAACATTATCATTATTTCTACCTAAAAAAACAAAACCTAATGGAACAGCAGTACTAATTTTTCCAGGTGGAGGTTATTCACATTTAGCGATAAACAAAGAAGGCACTAAGGTTGCACAATGGTTAAACACAATGGGCATCACCGCTTTTGTATTAAAATACAGATTACCAAGTGATAAAATAATGGAAAATAAATCAACTGGCCCATTACAAGATGCACAGGAAGCAATTAGATACATAAGGCGAAATGCTACTCAATTGAATATAGATGAGAAAAGAATTGGAGTAATTGGATTTTCTGCTGGAGGTCATCTAGCTTCAACATTGTCTACAAATTATAATGAACAAGTATATAATTCAATTGACTCAACAAGTGCACGACCAAATTTTTCTATATTAATTTACCCTGTAGTTTCAATGAATAGTAAAATAACACACTTAGGCTCGCAAGTTAACTTACTAGGCAAATCAGCTTCATCATCATCAATGGAGCGGTTTTCTAATGACTTACAAATAACGTCTGAAACTCCAGAAACCTTTATCGTTCACGCATCAGATGACACTGTAGTTTCGGCAAAAAACAGCATTAACTATTATAAAGGTTTAATACAACACCACGTCCCCGTTGAACTGCATTTATATGAAAAAGGTGGACATGGTTTTGGGCTTGGAAAGGATCAAACAAGTCAATATTGGACAGCTGATTGCCAAAACTGGTTAAAAAACCACCAGTACATAAATTAATAAAATTTACTTTAGAACAACCTAAATATAAAAAGAACTATTAATCTAATATTGCAAACAAAAAACGCATTCCTGTTTAGATAAATTAACTCATTTCAGTAGCGCAAAACTTTTGCCCTTGACCCCTTTAAATAGTAGATATAAAAAAAGCTTCTCGATTGAGAAGCTTTTTTTGTGCGGATAATAGGACTCGAACCTACACGCCTTGCGGCACCAGATCCTAAGTCTGGCATGTCTACCAATTTCACCATATCCGCGTGCAATTGTGGGTGCAAATATAGACATAAGTTTGAACTTTCAAAGTATTTTTTTTAAAAATTTTTTCATTCTATTTTTTGTACTTTTGAAACTATAAAAAATTAGTTAATAAATGGAAAATATCAAGTCATACGTTCAAGAAAACAAAGATCGTTTCATCAACGAATTAATTGAATTATTAAAAATGCCTTCCGTAAGTGCTGATGCAGCCTACTCTCAAGATGTAATTGAAACTTCGGAAGCCGTAAAAATAAGCCTAGAAAAAGCAGGTTGCGATTTCGTAGAAATCTGTGAAACTGATGGTTACCCTATTGTTTATGGTGAAAAAATAATAGACAAAAACTTGCCTACGGTATTAGTTTATGGTCATTATGATGTACAACCAGCGGACCCAATGGAGCTTTGGACTTCTCCCCCATTTGAACCAGTAATAAAAACAACTGATATTCATCCAGAAGGAGCCATTTTTGCTCGTGGTGCCTGCGACGATAAAGGGCAAATGTACATGCACGTAAAAGCATTCGAATACATGATTCAAAGCAATACTTTGCCTTGTAACGTGAAATTCATGATTGAAGGCGAAGAAGAAGTAGGAAGTGTAAACCTAAAAACCTTCGTAGAAAACAATACCGAAAAACTTAAAAATGATGTGATCTTAATTTCAGATACTGGAATGATCTCTAACCAACAACCTTCTATTACAACTGGTCTTCGCGGACTAAGTTATGTAGAAGTAGAAGTTACGGGACCAAACCGTGATTTACATTCGGGTTTATACGGTGGTGCAGTTGCTAATCCTATCAATATATTAGCAAAAATGATTGCTTCGCTTCATGACGAAAACAATCACATTACAATACCAGGTTTCTATGATAATGTAGAAGAATTATCTCTTGAAGAAAGAGCAGAAATGGCAAAAGCACCATTCAGCTTAGAAAAATATAAAAAAGCACTCGACCTAAAAGACGTTTATGGTGAAAAAGGCTATGTGACTAACGAAAGAAACTCTATTCGTCCCACATTAGACGTAAACGGAATCTGGGGAGGTTATACTGGTGCAGGAGCTAAAACGGTTATCGCAAGTCAAGCGTTTGCTAAAATTTCCATGCGTTTAGTGCCCAACCAAGAATGGGAGCAAATCACTGAATTATTCACAAAGCATTTCATGAGTATCGCTCCTGATTCAGTAACCGTAAAAGTGACACCACATCACGGAGGTCAGGGTTACGTGACACCTATCGACAGTATCGGATACAAGGCTGCTAACATGGCATACACGGAGACTTTTGGAGTTCCAGCTATTCCAGTTCGTTCTGGTGGGAGTATTCCTATTGTAGCTTTATTCGAAAAAGAGTTAAAAAGCAAAACGATATTAATGGGATTTGGATTGGACAGTGATGCCATTCACTCACCAAACGAACACTTTGGAATATTCAATTACTTGAAAGGGATTGAAACAATTCCTTTGTTTTATAAATATTTTGTTGAGTTAAGCAAATAAACGCACTCAACATCCATCTACAAAATCCGTTCAGAAATGAGCGGATTTTTTTTTGGGCGTTACCTCGTTGCAGAACTATTGATTTAAGCCATTACACTGGTTTTGCAACGAGGTCAGGCTATCCGCTACAATCTTATTTGTAAAAACAAATAAGGATTTCCACTACTATCCTTAACGCAACTCTCTAATAACTATTAATTTATAGACAAACCCTTGTTTTATTGATTTATTATTCTACATTTGTAGAGCAATGTACTTTTCTGTAGAACAAAAACGTATGAAAAAACCAATTATTATTCTAGGCTGTCTAATTTTGAGTTTGTTTTCTTGTAAACCAAAACTAATCAACCAAAAAACAAACAAAAAAAGAGAAGGTCTTTGGATAGAACACTACTCGTTAGACAGTGCGCATTATAAGTCAGTCGGGAAATATAAAAATGACGACCCTATAAAAAAGTGGTGCTATTACCTGGACGGTAAAATAATCAAAAAAGAGAAGCACAAAGGAAATACATGTTACACCAAATTTTATCATGAAAATGGAAAAATACAATCCCGAGGGAAAACAGTTTTAGACACCACCACTAAATATGCCCATTGGTTCTATAGTGGCAACTGGGAATTCTACGATGACAAAGGAAAACTAATAATTGAACGAAATTATCAGAGTGGCAAGCTTGCTTCTGAAACAATCTTGAAATAAAACTTTAAAAAAAATAAAAGATGCAACAATTAACTAAGGCCGAAGAACAACTGATGGAACAGCTTTGGAAACTGGAGAAAGCTTTTATGAAAGATTTACTTGAAGTTTTTCCCGAGCCCAAACCAAAAACGACAACGATTGCCACTTTACTAAAGAGGATGATTGATAAAGATTTCGTGGATTACAATGAGTTTGGAAATTCCAGAGAATACTATCCCTTGGTGAAAAAAACCGACTATTTCTCCAAACATGTAAATGGACTAATCACTAATTTTTTCAACAATTCGGCTTCTCAATTCGCTTCCTTCTTCACCACCGAAACGAATTTGTCCGAAGCAGAATTGGAAGATCTCAAAAAAATTATAGATAGCGAACTTCAAAAAAAGAAAAAATGATAGATTTCATAATCAAATCGACACTTTCCTTGTCCGTGCTATTAGCCGTATATCATCTGCTATTGGAAAAAGAAAAAATACATCAATTTAATAGATTTTACCTGTTGTTTAGCCTAGTCTTTTCTTTGAGTATTCCATTTATAACGATTGAAGTGATACAGGAATCCATAAGACCATTGATGGGAAAAACGTCCATAAAGCCAGGCGAAGTAACGATGGCGATCATAGAGGATTCGATAAATTACTGGATTATTTCCCTTTGGGGTATATACGCCATCGTAACTTCGGTACTCATAATCCGATTTGTCAGAAACATTTGGAAACTTACCTCAAGAATAAAATCAAATCCAGTTGTTGATTACAAAAACTCAAAACTCGTTTTATTAAAAGAGAAAATACTTCCGCATACTTTTTTGGATACTATATTCATCAACGAAACGGATTACTATAACCGAAAAATTGAAGCGGAACTATATACGCATGAATTAATTCATGTAACCCAAAAACACACATTGGACATTTTGTGCATTGAACTTCTTAAAATGCTGTTTTGGTTTAACCCCGTCTTCATTTTTTATAAAAAAGCAATACAACTCAACCACGAATTCCTTGCAGACGAGAAGGTCGTGAAATCCTATAACAATGTTCCGTTTTACCAAAACCTACTGCTATCGGTGGCAAACGCGAACTCAAGCTATTACTTGGCCAGTAATTTGAACTATTCTATAACTAAAAAAAGATTAATTATGATGACAAAAACCACATCGGCATCAAGATCCATGTTGAAAAAACTAGTGTTAATGCCCCTATTTTCAGCACTCGTTTTCTTAGTATGCGCAAAGACAGTAGCCCAAGAAAAGAAAACGGAAACCACAATCAAATCGTCGACTTCAATTACCGGAATGGAGAAATATTTTGAGAACACCACTTTTAAGATTAAAGACGCAAATGGAAATAACATAGCCGAAAAAAGATTCGCTCAACTGACAAGCGAAGAAATGAAAAACATTCCGCCACCCCCGCCACCGGTCGAAGTTTCAACAAACAAGCAGGAAAAGGGTAAGCAACTAGATGAACTTAAGAATGCAGAAGGACCAGAATACGTCGAGTTAACTGTAAATAACAGCAATACTGATACGGTTTACAACGTTGCAGAGACAGAAACAAAACCTACGTTTCCCGGAGGTATGAACGCATTCTACCAGTTTGTTGCCGAAAATTTTAAAATTTCGGAAGAAGCCACAAAAATGAAGTTAAAAGGAAAGGTATACTTAACATTTATGATAGAAAAAGACGGAAGTCTTTCTGAATTTAGAATTCTTCGCGATATGGGTTACGGAACTGGTGAAGAAGCCGTTCGCGTTTTAAAACTATCCCCAAAATGGATTCCAGGAACAGTTCATGGTGAAGCCGCCCGAGTAATGTACAGTTTACCAATAACAATTCAATCTGCTCCATAAGTACAATATAAAACCAACAAATCCGCTTCTTTACGAAGCGGATTTGTCTTACTACAAAACTAAAAACTATTACCTAAATAGTACTATCTGGTTTATAACCAAAGTAAGGCATGGATTGCTCTTTAAAAACAACACCATATTCTTCTAATTCTTTCAATATTGGCAAATACACTTCTTTACGAATAGGAAGTTGTACTCCAGGCGTAGTGATTTTCCCGTTTAAGATAAGTAAGGTCGCCATTGCCACGGGTAAACCAACTGTTTTTGCCATGGCAGTATACGTCTGATCTTCCCCGATACAAACCATTTTAGAATCGATTTGTTTTTTAGCACCATCCTCTTCGTATCCGAATTTATGGTACATCACTATCATATCCTTATCGTCTGATTCTAAGGTCCACTTATCACTTAATATTTTTTCCAATATTTGTGCTGGTGTACCATTTTTAAGACCAACTATTTTTTTGTTATTGAATAAATCCAATTCCAAAAGTTTGTCCCACATAATATCATCCTGATCTATTTTTAAAATCAAGCGTGTCTTAATTTCAACTGAATCTGTAGGATGATAAGGCAAGAATGAATTTACAAACTGTCGGTAGCTCATGTTTTCAGAATCTTCCATAACATAGCTATCATCTGTCATTCCCAGTTGAATAAACATATTCCAGGCTTTAGAAAACCCAACACGACGAATAGTTCCTCTATATAAGGTAAGTACATCATCTAAACCATATACACTTCTATATTTCAACGAATCTCTATTAGAATAGGCCTCAAAGCGGCCATAATCTTCTACTTCAAGGAATTCTGTTCTTCTAAATAAATTACAATAGGGTATGTACTTGTACGTTCCTTCTTGAATAAATTTAGCAGCACCACCTTGTCCAGCAAGCACCACATTACGAGGAGCCCAAGTGAATTTATAATTCCAACGATTCGTATCTGATTCTGGAGCTACGAGACCTCCACAGAAGGATTCGAATAAAAGCATTTTTCCGCCTTTATCACTTATTTCATCAATGATTTTCATGGCGCTCATATGATCAACTCCTGGATCAAGACCAATTTCATTCATGAAAATCAAATTATTTTCCTTTACAGCTTCATCCAGTTCTTGCATGGCATCACTAACATAAGAAGCGGTAACCAAGTTTTTTTTATAAACAACGCAATCTCTAGCTACCTCAATATGCAAATGAGCCGGCAACATCGAGATAACGATGTCAGCTTTTTCAATCGCCTCTTTTCTTTGATTAGTATCAAAAATATCTAAAGCTATTGCAGTCGCATTGGGATGGTTGTTCGTTTTCTTTTGGGCTAAAGCCAATGATAAATCACCAATGACAAGATGTAAGTTCTCTTTTTCTGATTTATTTAAAAGATATTGTATCAACGATGATGCTGATCTACCTGCTCCTATAATTAAAATGACTCTCATATGTTGTATAAATATAACACAAATATATAAAATTGTTGTATTTATAACAACTAGTCCTTGTTAAAAACCTAACTATCTTGTCAACAAAATAAAAAACACCAGAATTCCGACTTATCACTAAATAAAAAGTCTAAACATAATAATCAAAAAATCTTTTATTTCAGCCTGATAAGGAATACTTTTACAGAGTAAAAAAATACCCAATAAATGAAAAATAAATTAATTTCAACAGGAGCTCTTTTGGGCATGATCGCGATAATATTAGGTGCATTTGGAGCGCATGCCCTAAAAAAAGTACTACTACCTGAACAACTGATTACTTTTGAAACTGGAGTACGCTATCAAATGTACCACGCGTTGTTTTTAATCTTTATTGGAATCTTAAATGACCTAAGTGAAAAAGCGAAGAAAATCATCAATTATTTGGTCATTTTTGGTGTGATTTTATTTTCTGGATCCATATATTTATTGGCCACAAACAGCCTAACTTCCTTTGATTTTAAAGTTATCGGTTTTCTAACTCCTATCGGCGGACTCCTATTAATACTGGCTTGGGGCGTGCTGTTCACAACATTTTTGAAGAAAAAACCAACAAAAATAGGATAATTAAATCGTATCTAAAATATTAGCTCTACTTTTGCATTCGAATAATTTAACTACACAATACATAATTTTATGAATAATAACACACCGTTTACGCAATCGATTTCGTTGAAAGACTTAGGAATCGAAAACGCAAAGATTCATTATCAATTATCAGCCAACGAATTACATGACATGACAATTGCGTCAGGCCAAGGAATCGAAACTTCGACTGGTGCTTTAGCTGTGAATACAGGAGAATACACTGGACGCTCCCCTCTGGATCGATTTATTGTGAAAGACAGTATTTCTGAAAACCAAGTTTGGTGGGGAAAAGTAAACATTCCTTTTGAGCCTACTGCTTTTGAAGCATTATACAAAAAAGTAACTTCTTACCTGTCTAACAAAGAAGTATTCGTTAGGGATTCTTATGTATGTGCTGACCCTAATTACAGATTAAACGTTCGCGTAGTTACTGAAACACCTTGGGCAAATTTATTTTGTTACAATATGTTTTTGAGACCGGAACAAGAAGAACTTGAAAGTTTCACTGCAGAATGGACTTTATTATGTGTTCCAAGTTTTATGGCAGACCCTGCAGTTGACGGCACCCGTCAAAGCAATTTTGCTATCTTGGATTTTACAAGAAAAGTAGTACTTATTGGAGGTACTGGTTATACTGGTGAAATGAAAAAAGGAATTTTTTCAGCACTAAATTTCATCTTGCCTGTAGACAAGAATGCATTACCTATGCATTGTAGCTCTAATGTAGGAGATAAAGACGATACAGCTATTTTCTTTGGCTTGTCAGGAACTGGAAAAACAACTTTATCGGCAGACCCAAAAAGAAAATTGATTGGTGATGATGAGCATGGATGGACAAGCGAAAATACTGTTTTCAATTTTGAAGGTGGATGTTATGCTAAAGTGGTAAATCTTTCTGAAGAAAACGAACCAGATATCTTTAGAGCAATTAAAAAGGGAGCCATTTTAGAAAATGTTATTTTTAAAGAGGGAACCAATGAAGTTGACTTCGAGGATGTTTCTATCACGCCAAATACAAGAGTTAGTTACCCTATATTTCATATTGATAATATTCAACCGGGGTCTATTGGAAAAAACCCTAAAAATATCTTTTTCTTAACGGCAGATTCTTTCGGGATCCTACCTCCTATTTCAAGATTAACTCCAGGACAAGCCGCATACCACTTTATCTCAGGATATACTGCAAAAGTTGCTGGAACAGAAGCTGGAGTAACAGAACCTCAACCTAATTTCTCTGCCTGTTTTGGAGCGCCATTTATGCCACTTCACCCAACAAGATATGCTGAAATGTTGAGTAAAAAAATTCAAGAAGTTGATGTGAAAGTATGGTTAATCAACACAGGGTGGACCGGTGGAGCTTACGGAACTGGAACAAGAATGAAATTAAAATATACTCGTGCCATGATTACCGCTGCTTTAAACGGCGAACTAGAAACCGTCGAATATAAAAACCATGTTGTCTTTGGAATAGCAATTCCACAAGAATGCCCTGACGTACCTAGTGAAATTTTAAACCCTAGAAACACTTGGGAAGACAAAGATTTATATGACCAAAAAGCAATAGAATTAGGAAAGAAATTTAAAGCTAATTTTGCCAAATTTGAAGAGTTTGCGAATGCCGAAATTATGGCAGGAGCACCAAATGCATAAGTTAATTATAGTTCAAAAAAAGAAAAGAGCTGTTCCCATGGAACAGCTCTTTTTGATTCTAAGAAACTTCTAACAGAAAACAAATGAGGGTTTTACAACATTATTGATTTTTTGGCGTTAAATTTGCAATCATCATTCAATCAAAAAAATCAATCATGTTAAAACAATTCTTCATCCTCTGTTCCGGAGCTGACAATGAAATCCTAGAAGGCTGTTCTCAAGGAGAACAAACTAAATACGCAGGTATTGGCGCCACCGTTTTCTTTACTGCAGTCATGGCGTTTATCGCTAGCTCTTATGCTTTATTTACTGTTTTCGACAGTGTTTACCCTGCACTACTTTTTGGATTAGTATGGAGTTTACTTATCTTTAATCTGGATCGATTCATTGTATCTACTATTCGAAAAAGAGATAAGTTCGGAAGTGAGTTTCTGCAAGCAACCCCCCGAATTATTTTGGCCATCATTATCGCCATCGTAATATCGAAGCCATTGGAAATTAAAATATTCGAGAAAGAAATCAATACCGTTTTATTGAAAGAGAAAAACGCTATGGCACTCGAAAACAAAAAAGAAGTGGCTAATTACTTCAAATCGGATTTAGATAAAAACAAGGGCGAAATCGCAAGTTTAAAATCGGATATTTCTAAAAAAGAAAAAGAAGTTAACAGCTTGTACGAAACTTATATCACAGAAGCTGAAGGAACAAAAGGCACACTAAAACTTGGAAAAGGCCCCGTTTTTAAGGAAAAAATAGCCAAGCACAATCTTGCTTCCGCACAACTAGATACGATTCGAAAAAACAACTTGGCAAAAATTGCCGAAAAGGAAAAAACGGCAGCTCTACTGCAAGCTGATTTAGATAAAAAAATAACCGACACGCAGCCTATAATTGATGGCTTTGACGGTTTAATGGCACGTATAAATGCTTTGAACAAATTGCCCTCACTTCCCTCATTATTTATCATGTTACTGTTTTTAGCCATTGAAACATCTCCTATTATCGCTAAATTACTATCCCCAAAAGGAGAATACGATTTCAAACTGGAAGATTTAGAAACAGCCTTAAAAGCAACTATAGAACAAGACAAATACCAACGCAATTTATTAGTTAAAACGAGCGCTATAATGCACGATAAGGTGTATGAAGACATTGCGGAAGACAAAAATCTATATAACTTGCAACGAAAAAAAGCAACGGAGCTCCTGGAGTTACAAGCTACTAATTTTGTAGAAAAACAAAAGAGAACTTTATAATGATAAGGCAGCCCCACAAGGCTGCCTTATTAGTATAGCTACTACATTACATAAAAGAAATAATCTTTTAATCTATTTTCTAATTCGTTCTTCAATGTCATCAATCTCAATTGGCATAGCTTCCGAAAGATTGATATTTCCATCGTCAGTGATCAAATAATCATTTTCTAAACGACAACCAATTCCTTCCTCAGGAATATAAATTCCTGGTTCGCAAGTAAGTACCATTCCTTTTTCGAAGACACGAGAATACAGACCCACATCATGCACATCTAACCCCAGATGATGCGCCGTGCCATGCATGAAATACTTTTTGTAAACCGGCGTGTCTGGATTTTGATTTGCTATTTCATCTTCAGTAATTAACTCTAACTTCACCAACTCTTTTTCAACCAACTCAGCCATTTGCTTTTCATAATTAACAGACAAAACTCCAGGCTTTAATAGCTTTGATCCTTCTTTCAAGCAATGCAAAACCGACTCATACACTTCGCGCTGACGAGGGGAAAAAGTACCGTTTACCGGAATACATCTAGTCGTGTCAGAATTGTAATTCGCGTAACAAACTCCAAAATCAACTAAAACCATGTCTCCATCTTTACAAAACGCATCATTAGAATTATAATGCAAAGCACAGGCATTTTTACCCGAAGCCACAATAGGTTTAAAGGCATGACGCGTTGCTCCGTTTTTTACTACTTGATATGTCAATTCAGCCTCTAACTCATACTCTTTTACATTGGGTTTAATTGCTTTTAAGACACCTTCAAACCCTTTTATACTTATAGCTACAGCCTCTTTGATAAGAGTTATTTCCTCTTCTGATTTTATAGGACGAAGTTCCCTTGTAATCTTGGCTACTCTATCGTACTGATGCAATGGGTACTTCTCTTTACACCAGTGAATCAAGCGATCCTGCCTTGTTGCGATTTCTGAAGTAACCCTTTTTACATGCTCATTATGTCCCAAATAAAAAGTGTCGGCTTCAAAGGCAAAAAGCTGTAAGGTTTTCTCCATCTCATGCGTCCACTTCACATTTTTTACTCCCGAAATAGTAGAAACTTCTTCTTTTGTCAAGAAATCACCATCCCATATTTTGCTTTGCTCATTTACCTCCTTTACAAACAAAATCGCCCTGTTTTCTTCTTTGAAAGCATCTGGGCAAAGAACCAAAACGGTTTCATCTTGATCGATTCCTGACAAATAAAATAAGTCGTTGTTTTGGGCAAAACCCATTACATCATCTGCATTATTAGGCATAACATCATTAGAAGACAGAATAGCAATGCTATTACCACTCATTTTTTCGGCAAACCGTTTTCTGTTTGCAACAAATAAGGAAGAAGGAATCGTTTTATATCGCATATTTTTATAATTGAAAGATTTTGATTAAAACAGAAAGTGATCGTTCAGAGATCTATTTAACTCTGGATCATACTGTCTATTAATCATTAGGAAAACTAAAGGCATTGAATATATTATCTCAAAATGAGATTAAATACCCCACGCAATAAAAGTATAAAAATATGCAACAACCTTTATAAAAAAGCAGCAGAGAACTTTATAATATTAAAAAAGGTCAAGTGATAAAATTATCACTTGACCTTTTTACTTTGTGTACAAACTGAATTACATAAAACTTAGAATCTCTTTTTTATACGCATCATATTCTCCTTGAAGGATTAAACCGTTATCTAATAATTTTTTATAATTCTGTAGTTTTTCAAACAACTCATCTTGAGATAATCCAGCAAAACCATTTTCTTTTGCAGTTTCAGAATGAGCTTCAAAATCGTTGCTCTTAATAGGTAAAGGTGGTGGAGTACTAGGCATTATCTCCATAAAACTAGTTACTTCCTCTGTTTCCATTTCTTCAATGACCTCAAATTCATCAGTTGCATCAACTGAAACTTCTTCCATAACCGTGGCATTTGAAACCGCTCCGGTTTTTAAAACATCCAACTGTTCTTTAGCGTAAGTAAAAATTTTTCTTGCTTGAATTTTCGGAATATAATCGATGGAAACCGCCATATCTGTCTTCGTCGAAAAAGAAAACTCTGAACCTAAGATATTCTCTTTAACAAAAGTCCCTTCAATTTGATCCCAGGTATAATCTGTAAAATCCATTGAAAGCCCTAGGTTTTTAGGCTGACAGATTATAATACGTTTATTAGTCAGAACAATACTGTCTGGAAAAACGGTAAGTGCCGGTTTCTTCTGAACCGCTATATACCCAATTTCTTCATTCTTCATCAATAGATCATTCAGCTTTGAAGTGATTTTTTCAATAGCTTTAGGATCTTGTTCCTCGTTTAAAAATTTCTTGATTTGTTCTCTCATGTTGTACTGAACTTTATTATTCTGAGCTTTATGCAGCAACTTCTTTTTTTTCTTGTACAAAAGTAATACCAAATTACTATATATAGACAAGCCTGTTTTTATTTTTTAACTTATACAAAAAAAAGATTACGCTTTTAAAACGTAATCTCTCCTAAAATTGATAGATATATAAAAACTATTTATCTGTAATGAACTGCAATATGGCCTATTTGAAAAACAATTTTTAATGAATCTTTAAATGACAATTTAGACCTATCCGCATGAATCCATCTTTTTAATGGTTGTTCACAAACTAATTTTTTAGTTTCTTCATCCCCAAATATTTTTTTCATTCGCATAAAATTCTTAACATCAAAAAGCCATTAGGTCAAAAATTTTGTTTGAAACGTTTTCTCAACGACATCCTTACTCATTATTTTTGCTCCACATAGCGTATTATTAAGTTCTAATTAAAACGTCTTTTTAATTATCATTTTCAACACTTTAGAGGCCAAAGCATCAAGGCTATTATTAATTGAATTTTCATTTAAATACAACAAGCACTTTTCTAATTATAACTCTATATTCATAACAAAAAAAAAACTGCTCGTGGTAGCAGTCTTTTTTATTAACTAAACTTAAGATATCAATAAATTTGTTTTACTATATCTAAATTCACAACAGTTAAACCGATATAAAATTCAAAGATTAATAGTACTCTTGTTTTTTTGGAAACAGAGTTGTTTCATTTTGTTTCGCTGTTCAAATATACTTGCAAGTGTAATAAGTAATGAGAACTTTTCGGTGAGATTCAATTTCCCTTCGACCAATGGCTATTTTAGAGCGATAAAAGCAGTTAATTTATATGTTTAGATTTTTTCACAATTTTTAATTGGCTAATTGTAATTCTTCATTATCCAGTCCAATAAGTTTACGAACTTCAATCGAATTTGGCAAACTGAGCTCATCATTTAAATTAACTAAAAATGGCTTTAACAATGAATGACTTATAACAAAAGTTGCTTTACTATTTTGACAGGCTATATCCGCATCAAATTTACTCAATGGCCCTGCCCATTTTAAATTATAACAGTACCCTAAGGTTTTATTTCTTACAAAAGTAACATTCTTATCATTTATCATAGTCCATCGCGCAGCCACTAAATAACAACCTGTAATTTCATCTACGACAGAATCTGTAATTGTAGAATCTGTAATTGGTAATTTTAGCTCCATCTTATCGTTTTTAAACACATTACTAAAGTAGCAATAATTTAGGCAAAACGACAGCTTTAATCGACTAAATACAGTTTTTATTAACTATTATAAGTTTTAACTTATAATTATAACAAATTCAATCTTCTCATCAATTCCGGTCTGTTTCCGCGGCTTACTGGAATTACATCTTTAGCGATTAAGACGCTATTGTCCTCAATATCAATAATCTTATTAGTATTAATAATGAAAGAGCGATGTACTTTTAAAAATAAATCCTTAGGTAATTTTTCCTCTATTTTCTTGAGGGTGGAATGAACGACATAATTTTTGCCTTCTGTTTTAATATGAATATAATCACCCCTCGCCTCCACGATATTTACCAAGGCCATTTCGATTTTTATTAACCTGCGATCAATATTGACATAAAATTCATTCGCGTTGTCCTCTTTCTTTGGTTTAATTTTTTTTATAGGAGTATTTGGTTTCAAAGAAACTGCTTTTTGAATTGCTTTTAGGAAACGATCTTCAGTGATGGGTTTTACTAAATAATCTACAATACACTCATATTCAAATGCTTCAATAGCAAAATTCCTGTCAGAGGTTACTAAAATGATATGAGGAGGGTTTTTAATAGTTTGGATAAAATCAAAACCGGTAAAATTAGTCATGTGAATATCTAAAAAAATCAAATCAACTTCGTTTTGATTTAAATATTTTATCGCTTCAATTGCATTAGAAAAATCAGCTAGAACTTCTATATCCGTATAATTGGCTATGAATTGCATCATAATGGCTCTTGCCATCTCTTCATCGTCTATAATAATGCAATTCATTTAAAGCTTTTTTTTACAATTGTATAACAAACTCTTGCATAGCCTTTAGAATTGCTTCAAAATCATTTTTTAGGGCTACTGAGTTATCTTTCAAATTATCTTCATAATCTGAAGCAATATAATAACTTTTTTCGAGACCTAGGATAGAAACTTTATGCTTTAATTTATGAACTGCCTGTGCAGCTTGTAAAAAATTAGCTTTATCGACTTCATTTTGATAAACTTCGACCTCAACTGGAAGTTCTCTTTTCAGTATACCAATAATCTTGATTTTGAATTCTTCATTGCCGCCTGACAATTCATTAATGTAATTTAAATTAGGTGTTTCCATTCTCTTTGGGTATTATGAAATAAAAAGTAGTTCCAACCTGCTCTTGACTTTCAAGCCAGATTTTCCCTTTATAGAATTCTATGATTTTTTTCACTATCGAAAGGCCAATGCCTGAAGATTTTCCATCATTTTTGAGCTTAGAAAAAACGTCGAAAATTTTACTATGATATACTTTGGGAATCCCTATACCATTGTCTTTGATATCAAAAGCAATTTCGCTTTGATTTTCTGAGCAGCCTATTTCGATTATTACTTTCTCTTTATCATTGTATTTAATTGCATTTTCAATTAAATTTTGAAACAATTGTTTGAATCTAAAATCATTCCCAACAATTTTAGGTAATTTGTTTTTTACAGTAATCTCTACGTGACTAGGTACTACAATAGTATTTAAAATATCCTGCATCAGTATATTCAAATCAATTAATCTATCGTCACTTGGCTGGCTTTCTACTGAAGAATAGTTCAAAATCCCTTTGATTAATAAATCCATCTTCTCAACATTAGAAAGAATTAAATTTAGAGATTTCAGCTGGTCCTCATTCATCATTCCTTCATTGTCCTCTATAAACCAGTTGATCAGAGTGTTAATACTCCTTAATGGTGCTTTAAGATCATGCGAAACCATGTGTGCATATTCATTCAGTGCTACATTTTGCTTCTCTAAGTTAACTAACAGTTCTTCACGCTGCTTGTTAATTTTAACAATTTCAATTGATTGTTGTTTGATATATTCTGACGAATCAAAACTCTCGTTTTTTGAAGTTAATTCTGAATCTAAACTCATAGATTCCAATATAGACTGCAAATTTTTATTAACATCTTTCAAACTCTCTGCTTCGTCTCGTAATCTTTGGTTAGCTTCAAATAATTCATCAGAGCTTAATTTCATTGCACGTTGAAGCATCTCAATTTGACTTTCATAGTTGCCATAAGACTCGTTTACGACGTCCAAAAAAACATCCAAATCATTCAAACCGCCTTTCAATTTCTTCTCTATCTGTCTTTTTAATAATGAATGCATTATTCGCTAATTAGGGTTAATGTCATCGTTTGATTATGTAATTCACAGGAAGTGCTCCCATTAAATGGTGCCATTTCTCCATACGAATAAAAACCTGCCATAGGAACACGTTCTCCTATAACCTCCCGCACCTGCTCTACTTCTTCTTCTACTCGTTGATTCATTACTAATTTACGGCCAATACAGCTCACCAAAAGAGCCAATTCAGGCTTACTACTTCTAGTAGTCATGGCAATTTTTGCAGCAGTGTGAGCTCCTTGTGCAATTCCGTCCACCGAGGCCATCATTAATTGCACTTTAGAATTCACAGGTGCATCTCCCTCCAAAATCATCGATTGATCATCATTATTAATATTCAAAATAGTCCGCACCACAGGCTCCTTTTTGCCATCAGGAGTAACATTCAATGGGTACAAAAGTGATGCTTGCGGCAATTCATTCGACTTTTCTCCTAAATATTTTTTATACAAATCCAAAGCGGGTTGGCCGTCAATTTCGTATAAAATATTACCTTCTGCTTTAGTTATAACTCGTTCTGGCCCAAAAGGAATCCAACCACCAAAACTAGAATAAGAAATATCTAAGCTATCTCCATAAAAACCAATCAAGATTACTTCTCCTTCTTTAGGGTCTTCTTTATAAGAGGCAAGTGTTTTTTCAAAACGGGCATCATCGCCACACATTCCTCCAGTAATTGAAACTCCCGAATCAATATTGTTTTCTAAACCGTTTATCAAGGAACTTCCATTTACAAAACTCCCCTCTGACAGGACAAATAAATGTTTTAAATTCTCTTTAGGTATTTTATTATACAGTTTCTCTCCTAAATCCTTAGCGTTTTTACCGTAGTCTACTATATTTTCACGCTCTACGACAAAACTTGATTTTTCAAATTCGATGGCAGTGACGGAAATAGACTTATCATTTACATTACAACAAATTATTTCTCCCGCAGTAGATCCAAACACAATATCTTCATAAGGAAATTCGTTCCTGATATCTTTAATAATTTCCGGGTTTTCTAATAAATATCGATTACCAAAAACTAAAACTAAAGGATTCTTCAGGGTTGCTTTTTCTTGAAAATATTCCCATTCTTTATTGGCATCTTTATAAGCTTGAATAATTTTCATAGTTATTTTTTTAGTTTCACATAGAAAGTTGTTCCTTTTCCTTCTTCACTGTCCAGCCAAATTTCGCCCTTATAAAAGAGAACTATTTTTTTCACGATAGACAATCCTAATCCTGTAGAATGTTTACTAGTAGTATAGGCTTTAAACGTTTCAAAAATTTTATCATGAATTTCTTTTGGCATTCCCACTCCATTATCTGCTACTGAGAATACATAATGAGACGCAAATTCCTCACAGGCTATTTCAACCAATCCTTTTTCTTTGTCTATATAATTTACTGCATTTCCAATTAAGTTTTGGAATAACTGCTGAATTCTAAAGCGATCTGCTTTTATGACGGGTAGCGGGTTACTGATTGTAACTTTTATATGTTCTGGAACATGAATCATATCAATAATACTTTTTATTATATCATTGGTATTCACTTTCTCACCTCTAGATGCTTCTTTATCAATTTTAGAATAGGTTAAAATCCCTTCAATCAAATGGTCCATTTTTTCGACCTTATGCTCCATTAAAGAAAAATATTTCATTGTTTGCTCTTCAAAACCTCCTTCATTCTCTTCCTTAATCCAAGATATCAAAGAGTTGATACTTCGCAAAGGTGATTTTAAATCATGCGAAACAATTTGTGCATAATCTTCTAATTCTTTGTTGGTTTTTGCTAAATCTATTAGTAAATTTTCTTTTTGCTTCTCAAGTGCTTTTTGAGCCGTGATATCCTCCTCAATAGCAAAAAATTTAATGACGACTCCATTTTTATCATACAAGGCCTGACCTTGAATTCGCACCCAATACTTTTCTTTATTTTTAGAGTAATTGACAATCTCACAGTTAAACGGCAAGCCTTTCGCAATTTGTGAGCTCATGTAGGCCACTGTTTCCTTATTAGAACCTGGTCCTTGAAGTAAATCCCCAGGTTTTTTACCTAAAATTTCCTGCTCCGTGTAACCTGACATTTTCAGGAAACTGGGATTAGCCCATTCAATTCTACCAGTGGCATCAGATATAATTACGGCATTAATATTTTTTTCCGCTATTAAAGAAAGGAGATAGAGCTGTTGCTCTTGTTCTTTTTGATCAGTAATATCTAAATGAATTCCTATTGAGCCTATTAAGTTACCCTGAATATCATAATTAGGCGCTCCACTGATGAGCCACGTTTTATCTTCATTGCTTTTGTCTATGACATTCACTTCATAAGAGTCAATGACACCTTCAGATCGCAACTTATCTTTTGACTCAAGTATTTTTTTACCCTCTTGGGTTAAAAACAATCCACTTGCTTTATTTCCTATTAATTCCTCAGTATCATAACCACTCATGTCTAGGAAACTTTGATTCGCCATGAGAATCATGCCGTTAAGATCCACCTCTAATAAACCTAAATTCATATTAGCGATAATCCCTCTGTATTTTTCTTTTTCAATTTCTAAACTTTCATCATATCTCTTTTTAAGTGAGATGTCTTCAAGAATAGCAAAATATTGTATGGTATTCCCTTTGGAGTCGGCAATGGGCTGCCCCTTAACTCGTGACCAAAAAGAATCGCCATTTTTTCTCGCATGTACTAAATCCACTTCAAAAGCGTTACCCGAATAAAAAGCATCGACCATTTTTTTAATTTCCTTCTTATCCGTGTTGGTCGTTCTCCCAAGTTCAATTGGAGTTTTTCCTATGATTTCTGATTTAGAGTAACCCGTTACTGCTAAAAAAGCATCATTGCACCAAAAAATACTTCCGTCTAGTTTTGTAAAAACGACACCATTTTTATTAGCACTAGCGACATAAGAAAGTCTATTGAGTTCCTCTTTATCTTTTTTAAGCTGATTTTTTTGAGTATTAATTGTAAGTAACAACTCCTTTAATTCATTTGAAGTATTCTCTGCATTATTGAGAACATGTAGTAAATCTAATAAAGCATCGTGATGAGCGAAATCGTCGAAGGTCAATTTCCTATCAATTACTTCACTCATCGAGGTGAACCAGGGTGAGCCAACAAATAATAATGTATCTCCCATTTGTTCAAACTGGCCTCTTAACAAGAGATCAGTTTTGGAATACTTGAGCAAAATATACTGGTCGCTATTTTTAATAATTTCTTGAAAGGAAACGGCTTTTAAGTGAGGTCTCACTATTTCAAAAAAACCTGTAAATAAATTTTCTTTTTGAAGGTCTGGACAAACTTTAGCAAGGCTTTTTCCAAAATTCAAAACCTGGAAATCTGCACCTAACTGCAAATAAAATGGAAATAATCTATTAAAGCTATCTTCATTAAAATACAATCCTAATCCACTCATCTGTCTACCAATTTACTTTGAATATTTCGTGTGAACTCCCCTCATTTCTAGATTGAATTAAGTCAAGTACAACAGGGGTTTCATAAACAATCCCTAATCCTTGAATAATACCTCTAACAAAATCTTGAAGCCCCTCCCTTTTTGAGAAATAATGCAAATGCAACCCTTTTGACGAAATATCACTTACTTTAAATTCAGGCGGAGTAAGTTTAGGGTAAATTAGCATTACTCGGTTATGGAAGTTCGGTAAATTTATCAAAAAATCTCGTAAATTATTCCCTCCAGACTCCATTAATCCAGGATATTTTTCTCTGGTCGTTTTAACTACCCACCATTCACCAAAGGCAATCAAAACCTCACTTAATGTCATATTCATTTCCTCAGAAACAGCTATTGCTATTTTGAAGGTTACCTCATCATCGTAGACCTCATTGCTTAAAAAAAAATCAACATCCACACCACTCCTTTCGTGAATAGCTTCCCATTTTTCTCTACCAAAGTTAGTAACAACTAAGTCCTCTATTGATTTATTAACAATTCCGTACATACTTTTTAGTTGGTAATTAATTCATTTGAACTCCAATACTCAATCAGCTTCGTAATTCTATCTACGTAATCAGCGTATTTCAAAGGTTTGATCACATAACCTGCAATTCCTATTCTATAACATTCTAAAACATCTTTATGATTACTTGAAGTAGTTAAAATAATTGCTGGAATATATTTCAAATAATCGTCAGCCTTTAAGATTCTCAAAAATTCAATTCCGTTAATCTTTGGCATATTTAAATCTAAAACGATAATATCCGGAACAATTTCTTTCACTTTTAATATTTCGATTGCTTCCTCTCCATTATTGGCTTCAACAACTTTATGACTTAATTTTAAGGTACTTAAAACCCTATTAAACTTCATCACTTCAATTTCGTCGTCTTCAATTAACAATATATTTAGCGCCTTACTCATGTTTTTTCGAATATAATTTTTACATATAAATATATTCCGAATATAATAAAAACAATTACTTATTCGATAATTAATCTATTACTATAGTCCAATCGACGAAAAGTGTCGACGAATAACATTAAGAATTCCCGATATCTTGTTGGATTTTCTTTGTTAAACTTTTGAAAATCAGTTCATACGAATGATCTATTAATTCTTTAACATCTATATCTGAAACGTCTTGATTTATAGCAACAGTATTCCAATGTGTTTTACTCATATGAAAACCTGGCCTAATCCCCTCATATTGCGCACGTAATTCCTGCGCACGATCTGGGTCGCATTTTAAATTAACAGCTGACTCTCCTAATTCCCATTTCTTCAAAGAAGACAAGGCAAACATTTTGCCCCCTACTTTAAAAACCAATGTGTCTTGATCAAAAGGAAAATGTTCTGTCACTCCTTTTTTTGCAAGGCAATATTCGTAATACGTTCCTAGGTTCATGTAAAGTGCCGTTAAACAATTATTTACTTATTTTTTCCATCATTCTTTCCGGTTTTGCTAAAAGTCTAAATCCGAATTTCTCGTATAAAAAATGTGCATCAGCAGTTGCTAATCTCCATATTTTAACTTTTTTTAATTGTACTTCCTTCATCATTGCATCAACTAAAATGGAAGAATATCCTTTACCACGATGTTCTTCAGTAATAAACACATCCATCACGTAAGCAAAAACTACATAATCCGTTATCACTCTGGCAAAGCCAATTTGTTTTTCATCAAGATAAATCCCAAAACAAAAGGAATGATCAATCGAAGTTTGCACCTCCTCCATCGTACGTCCAGCTGCCCAATAAATGTCTTTTAGAAAATGCTGAATAAAAGGAATATCTAATTTATTTTTATCGGTAGAAACGCTTATCATAGCTAAACTCTATTATTTACAATGGCATATAAAACGGGCTTACTCGGACTCGCATCGTTTTCAAAAGAGGCGATCTGCAAGTTCAGCAAATAACTTCCATCTGCAACATCGTCTGCAACATAAATCATTTCAGTAATAGTAGCATCTAGTCGAGCTTCTGGATTCAAATTCTTAACATCAGTCACATTCCAAAATGCTTTGTGTGCCAAAAGTTTTCCTTCATCCTTTTCTTTATCTACACTTGGCAAGTCAATTAGTAAGTGTTTGATTCCGCTTTCGCGAAGAAACAAAGCTGCATCTTCAGCCAAGAAAGGAGGGTCCGTATGAGAGTATTTTCGGGATAATTTATCACTGTCGTTTGGCAACGTCCTGATAACAATTGCTTCCGGTGATTTCCCCTCTAAAGCACTAACAAGAGCGTCTTTAGTAACGATAAAATCTCCTTCCTGGTCATCTAGCTCTATAGAAACTAGTTCAGTAATGAAAAAAAAATGTTTCAAGGATTGATTAACACTATAAAATTCACGTGTGATATGACCCAAACATTCCGTGTGGGTTCCATGTCCATGCGGATTGAAAGTAATGTTATTAAAATTTGTAGACGACATCCCTTCAGACACCTTCCCAATCCATTCCCCAAAACGAACGGGTTCAATAACCGGTTTTTCAATATACCAGGCAATTGGGTTCGCATCTGTATTAGATAAAGGAATTGAAATATCAATGGGTTTTGATAAGTCTACTTGAAAATTCTCTATTGTTGCAATCATAAATATTTAACCACAAAGGGCGCTAAGATTAAACTAAGTCCACAAAGCTTTGTGAGCATGCTGCTTCCTTTTTGTGCTTAGTGTTTATATTATTCCAAATTTACCAAAAATAGATCAGACGCTATGCCATCTGTCAGAAACTTTCCTTTTTTTGTTGGTCTCAAAATGTTATTTTCAATAAAAACCAATTCATCATTCAAGAATTTCTGAGCTTGCTTCATCAAATAATCTATATACGTCTGTCCAAATTCTCTTTTAATTCTATCCAATGAAACGCCCCAAATGGTTCTTAAACCTGTCATAACATATTCGTTATAACGGTCGGCTTCTGATAAAGTTTCGATTTCATTTGGTAATTTATCATCCTGAATTGCTTTTAAATACAAAGGATTGTTAGCAATATTCCAACTTCGAGATACACCGTCATAACTATGTGCCGAAGGGCCAATGCCCAAGTATTTTTTCCCCAACCAATAAGCAGAATTATTTTTTGAAAAATAATCTTCTTTACCAAAATTTGATAATTCATAATGAATAAACCCTTTCTCTTCCAGGGTTTCAACTAAAATCATAAAATGTTCCTGAGCCACTTCATCTTTGGGAGCTTCCATTTTTCCGGTTTGAATCATTTTATTCATAGCCGTTTTAGGTTCTACCGTTAGAGCATAACTTGAAATGTGCGGTACCCCAAAAGACAGCGCTTTCTCTATATTTTGCTTCCACTTTTCATTGCTCATTCCCGGAACTCCATAGATCAAATCAATCGAAATATTATCTAAATAGCGAGTCGCTTCTTGCAAACATTTTTGCGCTTCCTCTGAATTATGCGCGCGATTCATCATCCTTAAATCATCTTCAAAAAAAGACTGAATTCCGATGCTTAATCTATTAATTTTACTTTTCGAAAGTTCTAAGATTCGTTCACTTGACAAATCATCAGGATTGGCTTCGAGTGTGATTTCTGGGTTTTCCCCCACCTCATAATTTTCATAAACCGAATCTATCAGAAAGTTAATCTCGTCATAACTTAAAACCGAAGGCGTTCCTCCTCCAAAATAAATAGTCTCTATTATATCGTTTTCAAATTCGGTTTTGCGCATTTGGATTTCTTTGGCCAAAGCCAAAACCATCTCATCTTTCTTATTCATCGAAGTCGAAAAATGAAAGTCACAGTAGTGACAGGCTTGCTTGCAAAAAGGGATATGTATGTAGATGCCGCTCATTTCTTAACTCGTTCTTCATTCTGTTTTACAAAAGCATCCCAACCCGTATAACTTTTCGTTCCAACCACTTTCCCAGAATTGAAAAAATGACAAACAGCAGCTGCCAGTCCATCAGTACTATCTAGGTTTTTAGGTAATTCTTTCAATCCTAAAAGTTGCTGCAGCATCTTAGCTACTTGCTCCTTACTAGCATTTCCGTTTCCGGTAATCGCCATTTTAATTTTCTTGGGTTCGTATTCCGTAATAGGGATATCTCTTGAAAGTCCTGCTGCCATAGCCACACCTTGCGCGCGTCCCAACTTCAACATCGATTGCACATTTTTCCCAAAGAAAGGTGCTTCAATCGCAATCTCATCTGGATGATGGGTATCAATCAACTCAATAGTACGTTCAAAAATTCGTTTCAATTTCATATAATGGTCGTCCATTTTATTCAACTGCAATTCGTTTAACTGAATAAATTCCATTTTTTTATTGATCACTCGTATCAAACCAAAACCCATTATAGTGGTTCCTGGATCAATTCCTAATATGATGCGTTCGTTTGCCATTTATATTTTGATACGTTTTTTTATTACACAGAGTCTCGCAAACCTTTGCGAAGTAGTATTTTCACAATACTTTTCTTTTCTTTGCCTCAATGATTTCGATTCCTCACAAAACTAAGCAATTCCTAGTACTTCTAATCAAACTTTTGATTGTAGGATGCGCCTTTTACTTTATTTACAATCAGCTGGCAAATAACGACAAACTCGATTGGGCTCAGTTTCTGGTTTTATTCAAGAAAAATCAATCCGTTACAGGTATCGCTTTTATTTTATTATTGAGTGTACTCAATAGGTATTTAGAAATTTTAAAATGGCACAACTTAGTCTCCTATCTCAAACCCATTTCTGTAGCTGAAGCAACTAAACAAGCTCTAGCAGCACTAACAGCTGGGATTTTCACACCTAATGGAGTAGGTGAATATGCAGGAAAAGCCATATTCTTTGACAAATCAGAAACTAAAAAAGTAGTTTTTTTAAACTTGATTAGCAACGGAATCCAAATGATACTAACCGCAATCTTTGGAACATTTGGCTTACTGTATTTTAGCACTCACTATAATGTAATTGCAACAAAAAAAGTCGCGATCCTGTTTGGCGTTTTAATCCTTACTTTCATTGTATTATTTTCGATAAAGAAAATAACAATCAAAGGATATTCTATTGAAAAACTAATTCGTAAAATCAATGAGATTCCAAAACGAACCCAACAAAAAAATATCTTTTTAGGCATTTTTAGATATCTAGTTTTTTCGCATCAGTACTACTTTTTGTTTCTCTCTTTTGATGTCGATCTACCCTATTTAACATTGATTTCTGCGGTAACTTGCGTTTATTTCTTAGCATCATTCTTACCTACTTTTCAGGTTTTAGACTTTGCCGTAAAAGGGAGTGTGGCCCTCTTTTTCTTTGGAATCTTAGGCGTAAACGAATGGATTGTCGTTTTTATTTCGACCTTAATGTGGTTTCTAAATGTAGTTCTACCGGCTATTATAGGAAGTTATTATGTACTGAATTTTAAAATCATCACCCCAACCCTCGCCAAAGTAGCGGGAGACGAAACCTAAAAAAATATTTATGGTACCTACTTTAATAATTACTTTAATTATTTACTGCATTACTATTGTGTGGCTCATATATGGTTTTACAAAAATTAATTCCTTTGATTTTAATAACTTAGCGCCAATAAACAAATTTACTATTGTAGTTCCTTTCCGGAATGAGGCAGATAACTTACCCTTGCTTTTAGACAGTTTTTCTAAGTTGAATTACCCCAATGATCTGTTTGAAGTTATTTTGGTTGATGATGAATCAAAAGAAAAGTTTAAAGTTCAAAGTTTAAAGTTTAAAGTTTCGATCCTAAATAATATTCGAGTTTCAAGCTCCCCAAAGAAGGACGCCATTGTATCCGCGATGCAATTCGTAAAAAGCGATTGGATCATCACCACTGATGCTGATTGTGTGGTTCCAGAAAACTGGTTATTGACATTGGACAATTACATCCAGAATCACGAAGTCAGCATGATTGCAGGAGCGGTAACCTATGATTGTAGTAATTCGTTCCTACACCAATTCCAGCAACTGGACTTGGCAAGCTTGCAAGGAGCCACTATTGGTAGTTTTGGAATAGGAAAAGGTTTTATGTGTAATGGCGCCAACTTAGCATACACGAAATTATTATTTGAAGAACTGAATGGTTTTAATGGTAATGATAAAATCGCCAGTGGAGATGATGTCTTTTTATTACAGAAAGCAAATGCAAGATTCCCTAAACAAGTCCACTATTTAAAATCCAAAAATAACATAATTACTACCAAACCATTGAATAACTGGAAGCCCCTATTTCATCAAAGGGTTCGCTGGGCTTCCAAAACGACTTCTTATCAAAGTAGTTTCGGAAAATTTCTGGGTGTTGTTGTTTTAATGGGAAACTTATGTTGGATAATAGCTGTCGGGTTCTGGATATTTGGGCTCATGCCAACTGAATTTACAATCATTTATTCTCTGCTCAAATTTGCAGTCGACGCAGTTTTGATATTTAAAACCAATACTTTTCTTGGACAAAAAAACCAATACTTTATATTGGGCAGTCTACTCTATCCTTTTTTTAGCGTTTGCGTGGCTATCTATTCCCTGTTTGGTAAATACGAATGGAAAGGTAGAAAATTTAAAGTGTAACATTTTTAATTTTTTCATACTTATACAATGAATAATTAAAATTAGAAAAAATGGAAAACGATAATTTAAAAAAGAAAAAAGGAACTGGATTAATTGCAATTGGATTACTTTTTTTAATAATTTCAATAACAACTCTTAAGGAAGAGCAGACATTAAAATATGTGGGCTTAGCATCAAGCATGGCACTGTTCATACTTGCTATTTACTACAAGAACAAGACACTTAAAAACAATAAGAAGTAATTAATCGATCTATAATCGAAAAGTTAATTCTAATCACAGAACCCTAGCCCTGATAGAAATAAAAATCCCTTTTATCTGTCTTTTCGGCGAATAAAAAGATTGTAACGCATAGCGGGAAATAGCTTATAACTAAGATGCGACTGAGCTCATAAAATTGCTACTACACTTTTAAAATAACAGCTAGAATAGATTATGTTTTTACGGTAATCCGCATTTTGATTACTGGATTCACCTTTAAAAAATCAACCAATCCAGGGTCAAGGATTCTGGATATTCGGACTGATGCCAATTGAATTTGCAATCATTTTATCCCTGCTCAAATCTGCAGTCGATGCTATTCCGATATTTAAACCCACTACTTTATATTGGGCAGTCTACTCTATCCATTTTTCAGTACTGTTTTAGCCCTATATTCATTAGTCGGAAAATACGAATGGAAAGGCCGACACTTTTCTAAATAATCTTTTTTTCTCTAAAAATAATTCCTGCAACAGTGATACCAATCATTATAGAAAAAAGGATACTTACAATTACACTTCCTATTTCTGACAAAGGTACTCCAAACGAAAATCTTATCCCAAAAACAACAGTGCTAAAACCAAATGTAGTCCACCAATATTTTAAATTAACTTCTTTAACATTCTGCTCGTTATACGGCTGATTGTACAAATAGAGAAAAATTAAGATCAAACCAATAATAGAACTAAGATGTTGCGCCATTTTATAAACAGGAACACAAAAAAACACTTCATTAAAAAAAGCTATTCTTTCCACTATATAACCATCCCAATGCGTCATGGAATCCCAAAAAATATGGGATATTGTTCCTAAAAAGAAAGACCCTAAAACAATCAGAATATTATTTTTAAAATAACCCAACCAATTCGATTCCTTTAGTACCTGCATTCTCTTTTGAAAAAAAGCAGGTAAATTATTAATTAAAGGCCGTTTAATTATTTCATGGAAGGCAAAAATAACGATAAAGCCCAAAGGAAAATCTATCAGAAAAATTCCTGAAAAAGTATGACTGATTTCGCTTTGCATTTTCATTCGGAAAAAATATTCAAAATCTGGCGACATCGAACCTACAATCAAGGCTGTTGTCGACATATTTTTGTTTTTCAAAAATGGCAAAATGATGGCGGGATGTGAAAAAGTAAATGGCATTGTCTACTCTACTTTAAGAATCACTGGAAGTATAAATTGCGTCTTTACAGGAATTCCACGTTTAATCGCTGGGTTAACTTTTGGAAAATCAACCAATCTCGCATGTAAAATACTGTCAATTTTAATGGTATCATAAGCAACTGAATCTCTAGGGAATTGTGGCTCAAACTTCATTTTTGCATTAGGAAAAATAGTCACCTTAACCTCGATCGTATCTAATTCAGGGTATAAAATTGAAAGCGTATCACTACTCAATTTTTGCTGTATTAATTCAGTTAAATACTCAAAAAAACATAATTCACGCTTTGATTTATTATCTAAATTGTCACAATCAACAAAAGATGGATACTCATCTACTTCTTTCCAATTGATTGCTTTTAGCTCTTTTTGCAATAATTCCTTTTCCGAAGGCACTTGCTTTTCGAAATATTGACAGGAATTAAAAAGTAAGAATACTAAAATAAAGTAATAGTGCTTCAATGTTTTGTTTTTGAATTGGAGTAATATTCTATAAAAATACAATTATTATCTTTGAGATTGTTTCGAAAACAAATAATCTTCATAGCTTTCAGCAAACCATTTCTTTTTACTTGCTTCAGCCATTTCTTTCTGATCTGGATACAAAACCCCAAGTCGATCAGAAAAAGCAGCGATTTGAATCGTGTATTTATAAAATTCTTCCTTTGTTAGAATTAAATTTGTCATTGCCTTTTTATCTGAAAACTCAAAAAAGAGGCGGTCAAAATCTTTCATCGAAAAATTCAATACTTTTGCTCTGTTCTCTTTATATATTTTATCTTTTAAATCTGCATCAACCTTATCTTGGGCGAAAGCCGCATTAAAAAAAATTAACATAAAAAAGATTGAAACTAAATTTCTCATATTCATTTGATGAATAACTGTACGATTTATTTTTTCAAAAATACAAAAATAAAATTTTATGGATACCTTCCTCTTAATCCTCAGTTTTTGTTGCATGCTAATTGGAGTTCTAGGCAGCATACTTCCCGTTTTACCTGGTCCTGGAATTAGTTGGCTCGGACTGGTTTTACTGTATTTCACCAATACTGTTCCTGTAAACTATTGGATCCTTGGTATTACTTTAGTACTTACATTAGTTATCTCTTACTTGGATTATATCATTCCTGCTAAGGGAACTAAGCACTTTGGCGGAAGTAAACATGGGATTTGGGGAACAAATATCGGATTAGTTCTGGGTATTATTGCTCCTATCCCATTTGGATTCCTAATAGGTCCATTTTTAGGCGCTTTAATAGGTGAGCTAATTTATGATTCGAAAAATAAAAAACGCGCTTTTAGAGCAGCTACTGGATCAATTATTGGTTTTTTAGCTTCTACTTTTATGCAGTTTTTAGTTTGCCTGTTGTTTTTCGGTCTGTATATTAGTCTGGTTTGGCGTCACAAAGAAGGATTGTTTTAAGCCTTTACTACCCAAAATTAAGACATTGAAAAACAAAAAAAGAAAACGATTTTCATTTCTTTAAAATTTAATGACTCGATTATAAAATTTATAAATAACTTTGGCATTTAACTTTTCTATAAGATATTCTAAAGAAAAAGTAATCATTCACTATATAATATAGCCGTTGAATAAAGATATTATAAATACCTCTTCTTTTATTCACCAATTGAATCACGGTCAGAACTCGGCTATTGAAGCATGCCTCTTGTTCGATTTCAACCCTAATAAGACAGATTTAACAGTCATACAGTCTAAAAAAAGTTTGAGAACAAGCTATACTTATGACCAATTTAGTTCTCCAATTCCATTGAAAGAATTAAATCCAAATCCAAATATCAAACCTCAAAACACTGGATATTAAATGATTTCGATAGAAATTAAACCTTATATATTAAATAAAAAACACGTTTTTAGAATTGCTGGTGGATCTAGAACAAATACTCCTGTTCTATTGATAAAACTAAAATACGATCGGTTTGTAGGGTATGGAGAGGCTTCAATGCCTCCCTTATATGGAGAAAGTATAGCCAGTGCACAACGTTTTATAAAAACATTTGATTTTAGTCCCTTCTCCTCACCATTAGAAATTGAAGCGATCTTAAAATCATTAGATCAACATGCCGCAGGAAATCCAGCCATTAAGGCAGCGGTCGATATTGCTCTTCATGATCTTATAGGTAAAATGAAAAACATTCCTTTGTATGAATATTTCAATTTACCAAGAAAGGAACTTAAAACGAGTAAAACTATTGGGATTGACAGTGCTGAAATTATTAGACAAAGAGTAGACGAAGCTGCTGATTATCATTACCTTAAAATTAAACTTGGTGGGGATAACGATGCTGAAATTATAAAAGCAGTACGAAGCGTTTCTCACAAACCATTGTTTATAGACGCTAATCAAGGTTGGATTAATAAAGAAGAAGCCCTTGATAAAATTGCATGGTTAAAGGATGAAGGTGCTGTTTTTATCGAACAGCCAATGCCCAAAAAAGCATTCAACGACATGGAGTGGCTAGTGGCCCGAAGTCCTTTACCATTGATTGGAGACGAAGGAATTCAACGATTAGAAGAGGTGAAAACCGCCAGTAATTTTTATCATGGTATCAATATCAAACTGATGAAATCAACGGGGTTACACGAAGCTTTTGCTATGGCAAATTTAGCCAAATCAATGAATCTTAAAATAATGATCGGTTGCATGTCTGAAACATCTTGTGCTATTGCTGCTGCAGCTCATTTAGGTGCCATGGCTGACTGGGTAGATTTAGATGGGAATTTAGGCGTGACTAATGATCCATTTCAAGGACACCAAGTAATAAATGGATCTATCCATCTTAATGATACTAACGGAATCGGCCTTATAAATCCCGATTGGAACAAAATTGAAACTTATGTATAAGATCTACCAAACTGCTATCATTTTATTTTTAGCGCTATCGATTACCAGCTGTGATGCGCAAAAGAAAACAAATTTAAAAACAACTACTGAAGTACAAAATGATACATTAGATAATTATTTCTCAAAATTATACGCTGCAAAAATGTTTAACGGAGCAGTAGCGGTAAAACGAAATGGCAAATTAATCTTCAAAAAAGGGTACGGAATAGCTAATTTAAAAAAGCAAAACCCGTTTTTGACTACTACTGCTATGGAGATCGCTTCAGTTTCTAAACAGTTCACATCAACAGCAATTCTTTTGCTACAACAAGAAAACAAATTAAAGGTAACTGATTTTGCTACTAAATATCTTGGTGATGATTTTCCTTATAAAGATGTGACTATTTCACAATTACTTTCTCATACCGCTGGTTTGGCTGATTATGAAGACTATTTTAAAGAAAATTGGAATACTGAAGTTATTGCCTACAACAAAGACATTCTAAATTATTTCAAGACGAAAAAACCTGCAATTATAAGTGTCGCAGGAGAAAAATACCATTATTCTAATACTGGATATGTGCTTCTTGCTGAAATTGTAAGTGGCGCAAGCGGTGGAGTAACTTTAGAAAAGTATTTAACCAAAAAAGTATTTGAACCTATGCAAATGAAAAGCACTTTTTTTATGGGCAGAGACAGTATTTGGGATAAAGAGAACTATGCCCCTGGTTACATGTTTAGTTTAGCTGAATGCAAAAATGTTATTCCAGAATCATTACCAAACAATGCCTATTATCGCTTTTTGAGTGGCCGTCTAGGATCAGGACGACTATCGTCAAGTATAGACGATTTAATAAAATGGGATCAGTTTTTATATGATGATTCTATCTTTAATGCTGTTTCAAAGGAATTAGCATTTAGCAAAAATCCGCCTACTAAAGACACCTCCGATTATGGTTATGGTTGGCACATTACAAACGATAGTATAAAAGGCAAAATTGTATCACATACAGGAAGTTGGGCAGGAAACTTAACTTATATTAGACGTTCCATTCAAACGAAAGATCTTGTCATTATTTTAAATAACACCTATAACACAGCTTACATTAAAGAAATAAGAGCGGCTGTTAATGATTTTCTAAATGGACAAAAGTTAAATTTCCCAAAAGCAAAAGGAAGCGAACTATTTAAAATAGATGCCTGTAAATTATCATTTGAAAAAATACCAAAATGGTATAAAGATCATAAAAATAGCAACTGGGATTTACCAGCTTTAACGTCGCTTCAAAAAGACTATGTAAAAATAGGTGCTACAAATAAAAGTGAAATGTTAGATTTGCTAATCAAAACCATACAAACCAATAAATAATGATAGAAAATCCAACTGCCCTAATAACTAACGATGCTGTTGTTCTAGGTATTCTTATGACAATACTAGGTTTAATATTTATCACTTCTTCGAGTGAGAAACCTTTTTTCAAGAAATTCTATAGCATAGTCCCTTCGGTATTGTTGTGCTACTTCATACCTGCACTTTTCAACACCTTCAATATTATATCAGGAGAGAATTCCAGTCTATACACCATCGCCTCACGTTATTTATTACCAGCCAGTTTGGTTTTACTAACCTTAAGCATCAATTTTGTTGCATTGAAAAAACTGGGAAGCAAAGCTATCATTATGTTCTTGGCAGGGACTTTAGGTATTATATTAGGCGGTCCTTTGGCCTTATATATTGTGGGTAGCATCTTTCCTGAAGTAGCTTTATCAAACGGAGAAGAAGTTTGGAAAGGACTATCAACTATTGCGGGAAGTTGGATTGGTGGTGGTGCAAATCAAACCGCCATGCTAGAAGTATTTGGCGCAAGTAAAAGCATGTTTGCTCAAATGATTGCGGTAGATGTTCTGGTAGCTAACTTATGGATGGGGTTTTTGCTGTACGGCGCTCAAAAATCAGATAAAATTGACAAATGGTTAAAAGCAGATAATGCACCAATAGCCGAATTAGAGAAAAAACTGGAAGAAGAGCAAGCAGGAAAAAGACAACCACTTACGACCAATAACTTAATGATAGTTCTTATGGTTGCTTTTGGCCTAACGGGTTTAGGACACTTTTTAGCCGATATTTTAGCTCCATTTTTTAAAGAAAACTATCCAGAATTAGAGAAATACTCGTTTACAAATGAATTTTTCTGGTTGGTAATTATCACAACTACAGCAGGAGTTTTATTATCGTTTACCAAAGTTCGAAAAATAGAAAGTTATGGTGCTTCAAAAGTGGGAACCGTATTCTTATACATACTAGTTGCAACCATAGGAACACATATGAATCTAGGAGCAATTTTTGATAATCCTTTGTTATTCTTAGTCGGAATTATTTGGATTACTACCCATATCATTGTGATGATCATTGTAGCTAAAATTATTAAAGCCCCTTTCTTTTATGTGGCAGTAGGAAGCCAAGCTAATATTGGCGGAGCGGCTTCTGCGCCCATCGTTGCCGCCGCATTTAGTCCGTTTTTAGCTCCCGTTGGAGTATTACTAGCTGTTTTGGGCTATGCCGTCGGAACCTACGGAGCCTACGTTTGCGGTTTACTACTGCACCAAATATTTCTAATCATTACCTAGCTAACGTTATATTAAACAGTGATGATTTAAAGAACTCTAAGCCATACATCTCATTAACCAACAACAAAGTGCTGTCAGATTAACGACCCTTTAAAACGGCCTTATAATTTGGGCGTGACCCTAAGGGGTCGGGCTATACGCTATATCTTTTACTCAGCTATCACTTTGTAAAAGGATGCCGCTACTAACCCTCACGCAAAACGAACTTTTCTACAACAAAAAACCCTATTCAACTACATGAATAGGGTTTTAACAAATCTATTTTATAAAAAAACTCCATTAAGCATACACCTAATGAAGTTTCTTTGTACTCAGAGCGGGACTTGAACCCGCACGAACATTGCTGTTCACTGGATTTTAAGTCCAGCGTGTCTACCAATTTCACCATCCGAGCATGCTGTAGCACCTACATATGCCGAAGCTTCTAAAAGCCACGGACAAATGGACTATCGATCCATTGGAATACTATCTAGGCGAAGGTAGTATAATAATTCACTTTCGCAAAGTACTATTAAAAAAAATCAAATAATTTACTATGTTTAATCTTACTTACTCCTTCCACTCCGGTTCCACATCAAGTAGGATACTTTCTCTTTATCTTAACTAAATAATTATTTGCATAATACCTAACTTTTATTGTTACCCCAAAATCCTTATTCAAATGGATGAATACTGACCCTCTAACGGCTGCTTCGTTGTGTAATCACGTTAAAACAAAAAAACCCGTTCGTTAGAACGGGGTTTTCAAAGAAAGGCGACGACATACTCTCCCACATA
>NZ_CAXBBR010000005.1:0-253563 GCF_963974175.1 uncultured Flavobacterium sp. | reverse complement strand
TTTGGTGTCACTGCTAGCAGTGATTTCAAGACTACGTTTGGTTATTGCCAAAGTTCCATTTACATATGAAACATCGTAGTTGCTTGTTACATCAACTAAGGCGGCATTTTTTATAACTGCTGCACTCGCTACGTTGTTGCTGGAGCCAAAGGCTGTTTGAGAACCAATTACGGTAACAGCAGACAACGTCTGACCTGAAGCTAGTGTTCCTGATCCAGTGATTGTGAATCCTAAGTTTGTTAGAGCTGTTCCATCATATACTTTGGTGTCACTGCTAGCAGTGATTTCAAGACTACGTTTGGTTATTGCCAAAGTTACTGGTGTCCTGCTTGTGCTTTTACAACCTGAAGCAGAAACTGATTCTGCATAAGCAGTAATAGTTGGCCCTGCATTTGTACCTGTTGGTGCTGAAATTACATTTCCAGCGGAAGATGCATCATAATAAACCACAGTAGAACCTGATGGTGCTGTTGCAGTTGCGGAATGTGAGGTCCCATCATAGGGGGCATTATAGTTATTTGCTCCAGGAGCTGAAGGTAAAGGATTGGTTGATATAATAGCATTTCCTGTCATATTACTTGTACAACTCCCATCTACTCTTGTAGCAACTACTGTGTATGTTCCAACAACAGTTTGTGTGCCAAAACTGATTGAGGATCCACTTGTACCTAGAACTGCAGAACCTGTTATGATTGCATCTTTATAAAGATGATAGCTAACTCCTGTTTCTGAATTTGATAATCCTACTGCTAGTCCCGCACCCCCAGAACAATATGCACCACCACCAGTTACTGTATATATTATGGGGGATGTACATGGGGATGTAACAACTTGATTTAATTCAGTTGATGTAGAGCTGTTATATACGGATCCTATAGCACCGTATTTAGCAGTTATAATATGTGTTCCTACTACTAATGTGCTTGTTGTAAACGTTGCCGTTGACTTGTTTGATGTAGTTGATGAAAAAGCAACATTCGAAGCTAATACCGTATTCCCATCCTTGAAATCAATTGATCCTGCTGGAACTCCTCCTGCTGATGTACCATTAACAGTTGCAGTAAAAGTAACTGTGGTTCCTAAACTTGATGGATTTGTAGATGAAGTTAAACTAACAGAAGTATTATCCTTGTCCGTAAACTTCCACCCTGCATAAGTAAAAGAACCGTCTCCTCTTACAGAACTGGTAGCACTTAATATAAAAGTAGCTCCAAGAGAATCTCCATTTGTAGGTACAATCCAGATTACTCCCTCAATAACCCCTCCTCCATCAGCCTGAACTAGAAATGGTTGGTGATTTGGTTCATCGATCCCATTAGGGTCTTCGCCTTCATGAACGATTTGAAGCCAAACTTTTTCATTAGGCAGGTATCCACGCCCCGAAATAATAACTTCTCCGCCGGGGGGATAATCTTGTTTATCAGTCTCTATAGTTGTCGTCCCTGTGACCGCACCTGCCGGAGCATTCTCAATTGTCGCCTGCGCAAAAGCGCCAGAGGCAAAAAACAAATTGGTGATTAAAAACACTAAAGTCAATAATCCAGATTTAGGTAGAAATGTTTTCATATTTAATAGATAAAAAATTATAAAACAGTGAACTGGGTATGTGAAAGTTTTATTAAAATAAATCAACAGAACCGGGATTTCTGTCTCTTTTATTTGGAATGTCGTAACCATTACTCTCAAAAAAAGACGCTTTTTTGTAGGTTAAAAAGCATCTTAAACGTCTGATTTTTATCAAACAGAAATCTAAATTATATTATTTCTTAAATACAATTAACATTTTTTTTATATTTCCGACGAAAGTGTTAAAAAAAACTATAAACTACATACATAGCAAATAAATAAAGAACAAAACACATAATAAATCTTAAAACTAAAGTATAATTGTGTTAAATAATTATTGTTGAAATGATACCAATATAAAATCCGCAATAAAATTAATTTTATTGCGGATTTCAAAAATAGAATACCTTCATCTAATTTGGCAATTAGAAAATAACGGTAAAAGTGGAACCTCTATTTTGCCCCTCACTTGACGCATTAAGTTGTCCTTGATTTTTTTCTACGATTTTTCTACACAAGTACAAACCAATTCCTGTCGAACCTTCATTTGATGTTCCCAGTTTGCTCATTTTTGTAAATTTTTTAAACAACTCCTCTGTCTGGTTATGATTAAATCCAATTCCATTATCAGAAACACTAAAAATTAATTTTGTGTTTTCTTTATAAATTCTCAAATTAACTTCACTATAGGGATAGGAAAATTTTATGGCATTATCAATCAAGTTCACTAGTACCCTAATTAATAATTCGTCCTCAATTAATAATTCGTCCTTTTGTATTTCAATAGATACGTTTAATTTAATTTTTTTAATTATCAGTAATTGCTGTACTAGATTTTCAACAGTTTCGATAATAGAATCAAAATGGATTAATTTTAAACCTGGACTCGTTTTTAATACCTCATCTTGTTCCTTTAGTAATTTTAAAAAATTTTCAATGTACAAAAACTGTTGATTGGACGACTGGTATATCAATTCTGCTAATTCTTTGATTTCATCTGATGGATCAGCTTCTAAAATGAGGGTTGCTAATGACTCTGAGGCTGTCCCGCAAACGTTTTTAAATCATGAGAGAGCAAATAGACCAAGTCTTGCTTTTCAACAATAAATCTCTCATGCTCCAATATTGTTTCTTGAATGTTGCGCATTAAAAAACCAGCCTCATCATGAAAATTCAAAGGCAAGTCTGGCACCTGTCTCTCTTTCTTATAATTTCTCAATGCCTTAGAAGCAATTTCGATGGGCTTAATTAAATGTTTTAAGATCGCTAAAGTAACCCCCGAAGCAAATAAAGTCATCAGCAGTGCAAAAATTAATATCTCATTGGGGGAAAATGAAAAATTTCCATAAAGCACTAAAAACAACAACCCAATTAGAGGAATATGAATCCCAATAAAAGCAACAAATAAAAATTTGAAAGCATAACTTCTACTAAGAAAATTGATTTGAGATAATTTTTTATAAAAAAACATAATTGTATTTATTTCAATGATATACGTGAAAAATTATTTTTGAGTTTAAATCTAGCTTAAAAAAAAGCATTATTCATGAATATCCCACATAAATACATAGGAATCAGATAAAAGAACACTTAACACTCTAATTTTAGCAGCTACCTTGATAATATTAGCAGTATTAAAAAAATAAAACTAACTTTATTTTCTTTAAGCACTACATCTTATGGCAATAGAAATAGAAGATCAAGACTGGCCTTATTTAAACAAATACAAAAAAGAAAACGCATTACTAGATACCACACAAACTGGCGAAAACAGAATTGTTTTTATGGGTGATTCCATAACCGAATTTTGGAGCAATGTCCACCCCGAGTTCTTCCTCGAAAAATCTTATATCAATCGCGGAATTAGCGGACAAACTTCACCGCAAATGTCACTTAGATTTAAAGCCGATGTTATTGACTTAAAGCCAGCGGTAGTCGTAATTCTTGCTGGTGGAAATGACATAGCTGGAAATACAGGGCCTTCAACTCTTGAAATGATTCAAAACAATATTTTTTCGATGGTAGAACTCGCGCAAACACATCAAATCAAGGTTATTCTGTGTTCCGTTTTGCCTGCTAATTATTTTTATTGGAAACCAAAAGAAAAGCCTGCCGATACTATTCTAGCTTTAAATAAAAGTGTTAAAAGTTATGCTAAGGCAAATGATATTCCATATGTCGATTACTACTCAGCTATGGTTGACGATCAAAAAGGGCTGCCACTCGTCTATTCAAACGACGGAGTGCACCCAAACAAAGCTGGTTATCAGCTAATGGAACCAATTGTTGAGAGGATTATCGCTTTGTATGTATAATAAAACAAGCTAGTAATTAATATTTATTAGTGCCAAACAATAAACCCTAGTCAAATTACTTAATACTACTATTTATGAAAAACTTAAAATTATTAATCTTGGTAATTGGACTAATTGTTACAAGTTGCAGCAATGATAACGGGACTTCTCAAGAACAAGAGGCGCAAAATCTTGAGAAAATGCATGCTGAAATTCTGTCCCTTGCAGTCAGTAAACAATGTGAGAATCCAGCTGACTGGAACTTTACCCCAATTGGTTCTAAAGCCTGTGGTGGACCTACCGGATTTATCGCCTATTCACTGAAATTGAATACGACCGACTTTCTTGACAAAGTGGAGAAATACACAAATTCCCAAAAAGAATTCAATAATAAATGGGGGATTATTTCAACTTGTGACGTCCCTCCTTCCCCAACAAGTATAAAATGTGTAAATAATACGGCGGAATTAGTTTATTAGAAATACGGCCACAGCGATTTCGCATGAAAAAATTTGGCCGTTTTGATAGCCAACAAACAAATTCATTTTAAATTTTTAAATCATACAACTAAACCAATAATTATTTATAAGTGAAGTTGTGTTTTTAGATTATGAACTACAACAAAAATTATTAGAATCTGTAGTTAAGAAATTAGGAAGGACTAATTATTAGTAATTATAATATTTTTGATTCTTTTTTCTTTATTTTATTAGGAAATTTACTAGTTTTGGCTCCGCTAAAAAACGGTCCAAACAAAATAACCTATTTTATGAAATTTTTAAAAATCATCTTCCTATCGTCATGCGCTTTATTATTGAACAGTTGCGCATCAAGTTACCACCCTATCAATCCAGCAGCTCTAAATTACCTTTCAAAAAACACAAACAATGGCGTTACTTTTGAATATAAATACAGCTTGCTTGATAAAAAGTATGCAAAAAAAGAATACAAAAGGAACCTAAAGCTAATCGCAATTAAAATTACAAATAATACAGAGAAAGATTTGGTTTTCGGGAGAGATCTCGTGCTAACATATGACGACAATACGGTGCTTTATGTAATGGAAAAAGAAACAGTCTACAGAATGTTAAAACAAAGTCCTGCCTCTTATCTATGGTATTTACTTTTGTCTCCAACACAATTTATGAAAACCGAAACTAATTCTTATGGCTACACCGAAACTTCGAGTTCATTTCCTATAGGTTTAATCCTTGGACCAGGTTTAGCGGGTGGAAATATGATTGCCGCAAGCTCAGCTAACAAAAAATTCAACACTGACTTGAATGATTACGACCTCAATGGAAAAACTATCAAAAAAGGAGAAACTAGCTACGGGTTAATTGGTATCAACTCCACTAATTTTGATTCAATAAAAATTAAAATGCAGTAATATTATATTGATTAATACAGTAAAATCTGCTACTTACAAAACATAGTCTAAAAGCTCAAATCAACTAAATTTGGGCTTTTTTATTTTAAAAAGTTAACGCTTTAAATATTATTATTGAACGTTGTAGAATCGATACTCAACAACAATCACAACTCCATAAAAACAAAAACCCAATCACTACTTAATAGGATTGGGTTTTTAGTTTGAAAGTAGTCTACTATTATTTCAAAACTGTAAATACGATTTTTGAATCGTCATACACTCGTTGTGTTTGCTTTTTAAAATCTTCCGGTTTTGCATAAAAGATATTCTCTACAAAAGTTTGCGGATTCAGGTCAATCAAAGGAAACCAAGTGCTTTGAATTTGGATTTGGATTTTATGTCCTTTCTTGAACGTATGCATCACATCTTGCAGTTTGATATTTACCGCTGTTTTCTGATTTGCCACAAAAGGCTCTGGTTTAGAAAAACTATTTCTAAAACGACCGCGCATCACTTCGCTTCGCACCATCATGTGGTAATTACTCATTTTTAAATATGGTGCTATCTCAGCAGTTTCTGGTTCGTCACTAGGAAAAACATCAATTACTTTTACAATCCAGTCAGAATCTGTTCCTGAGGTGGAAACTTGCAGTTGTGCCAAAATATCACCAGCTAACGTCATATTATCCTCTAAAATCTCGGTTTCATATACCAATACGTCAGGACGTCGTGCCGCAAAACGCTGGTCATCGGTCATGTATTTTCTTGGTGTAATCCCTTTTTGATTGATATCTTCGGTAAAAGGAACTGGTTTTTTAGGATCACTAATGAACTCTTGGAAACCCACACCATTTTGTGCCGTGCTCATTAATTTATCTTGTGCCAAATAAAAGCTAGTTTTCGCTGCATTTTTTGGAGGCCAAACATCATAGGTTTTCCAATCTTTGGATCCAGTATCAAAAACATAGGCTTCCGGCAGTTTGTTTTCTCCTTTACCATTATCTTTTAAGAAATGGCGAAAAAAATTGGCTTCAATATTTTTTTGAAAGAACCCTGAAATACTATCCCCGAAGTTTATGTTTCCAATAACTGCTTTGGCTCCATTTCTTGCCCAATCTCCATGACTCCATGGTCCCATAACAATCGTATTGTAATTTTTGCTGGTCTTCTCTATAGCTTGATAGGTATTCAAAGGTCCATATAAATCTTCGGCATCAAACCAACCTCCTACCGTCATAACTGCAGGTTTGATATCTTTTAGATGTTGCAGAATGCCTCTTTTTTGCCAAAAATCATCATAACTCGAATGGTCTTTTAGCTGTTGCCAAAACTCATCTTCTTTTCCATAATAGGTATCCAAATTAGACAAAGGTCCTGCATTCATAAAAAACTGATAATCATCTTTTGTTCCTAAGTCGGGGAGTTTATACCAAGCAGTGGATGTACGTTCCGTTTTTTGAATACCAAAAAGTGGTGTCGCTTTCCAATAACTCAATAAATACGCTCCGTTATGATGAAAATCATCAAAAAAGAAATCACTTATACAGGCCTGAGGTGAAACCGCTTTCAATGCAGGGTGCCTACTCAATAAAGAATAAGTAGAGTAAAACCCAGGGTATGAAATTCCCCAAACACCTACATTTCCATTATTGTTGTCTGCATTTTTAACTAACCAGTCAATTGTGTCATAAGTATCTGAAGCTTCATCAACATCCTTCTTTGACTTTTTATTAGGAATGAAAGCGCACATGTTGTCATACAAACCATCACTCATCCAGCGTCCGCGCACATCTTGATACACGACAATGTAGCCTTCTTTCATCATGGTTTCGCTAGGGCCAATGCTTTTCTTGAATTGGTCAGGGCCGTAAGGAGCGCAACTATATGGCGTACGCTGCATGATCATTGGGTATTTTTTCGAATGGTCTTTGGGTGTATAAATTGCAGTATAAAGCGATGCTCCGTCACGCATTTTAATATGCACTTCTTTCTTAGTGTAATTGTCACTAACAGTATTTGGGTTATTGTCTTGTGCAAAAACACCAGCGGTAATTGCGAAAATCGCAATAAGTAATAGTTTTTTCATTTAAATAATAGCTAATTATAGAGCCGTAAAGATATTTAGAATAATAGTATAATGAAATATCCTGTGAGAGAACTTTGATATATCATTAAAAGTGGGTATTGTGGGAGTAGTTTTTAAAGTGTCTATTTACCCTGTAACGAAATAGCCACAACTTCGTCTTGTTTATAAAACACACTCAATTTATGAAAACAACCCTATTAACTACTTTTATTTCACTGCTTGTATTTCAGTTAGGAATCGCTCAACACATAAGAGGTAAAATTATTGATGCAGCGACCGGCGATAATATTCCGTATGCTAATATTAGGGTAAACAACGCAGAAAACTTGGTTTCTAATGGTGAAGGCTATTTTTCGCTTTCGGAGAGCAGCAGTCAGGACGAAACATTGCTTGTGGTTTCCTATTTGGGTTTTGTTAATCAACAATTAACTGTGGGCGAATTGAAAAAACTTGATTTTACGATTAAACTCCTACCTGCCGTTTACGAACTAGATGATGTTGAAGTGTCTAACATAAAACCAAATCCCTACGAGATTATGGCAAATGTAAAAGCCAACTTGAGCCGTAATTATACAACTGGCGAAAAAGGGTCAAAAGAAATGTTCTTTTATAGAACCTCTAGCTATTTTAATCCTTCCATAATAGATGTCGAAATTAACGAATCAACTGGCTTTAGCAAACAAGCATTATCAAAAATCAACAATGACTTGCAGTCTTTTTCTAGTAAATTAATTTCGCATCCACCAGTGTCATTTACTGATATCCTTTGTTATTATTATTCGGTTAAAACAAAAAAAGCAGAGAAGTTTGTGTTTACCTCTAAACTAGATGTTTTAAAAGCCACTCTTTTAAAAAATGAAGGCGAGTCTACTTCCTTAGACGATTTAGAAAAAAAAGGAAAAAACCTGATGCTACAACACCTCGATACTACTAAATTTTACCGCATAAAAAGCGGACTTATAGGATCAAGGGATACTATTTCGCTACGTAAAGACTTCAATAGAAAGAAAAAAACAGGTGTTAACATAGAAATAAACAGCCAGTTAACTGCTACTAAAAGCAACCTGAACAGCTTGATGTATCAAAACAATTTGTTAAACAACAAGAGGTTTGATTTTATACAAAAACCAGAGTTATATGACTATACTTTTGAAGGTACTACTTACACTAATGAAAATGAATTTGCTTACGTTCTTACTTTTAAACCTCGAAAAAGCAAAGCCATGTATGTGGGTAAACTTTATATTTCTGAAACGGATTATGCCGTCTTACGCACGGATTATGTCCTAGACGAAGGAGAGAAGGCACATAATTTTAATATGAAGTTTCTTTTGGGAATTAAAGTATCTGAGAATATTAGTAAAGGAACGATTATTTACAAAAAAAGAGCTGAAGACGACAGCTACTACATGCAGTATGCAGCTACCGAAACTGGAAATTACTTCTATCTCAATCGCCCATTAAAACTTATAGAATTAACTAGCGGCGAAAAAGATGTATTGGCACTTGATTTTAAAATCGAAGCCAACACTCGCAATAAAACAGAGTTCCTAAATATGTCGCGCACTGAAACAACCGTTGCTGCCATTGAAAAAATTAAAGAACAGGACTTCAAGTATATAACGATTAAAACGTATGACCCAAAGATCTGGAAAGATTACAATGCTATCGAACCGTTGCAAGAGATGAAACAGTTTAAAGCGATTAATTAACGTCATAAAATAGCTCAGACTAGCAATCTCCTTCTATTTATGGTGAAATGAAAACAGCAGTCTAAAATACTTAATACTGTTAAGAAAAACCCAATCATCAAGTTCTGTTCTTGTCTTAAATTGTGAATGTTACCTTTGTATAAAACAAATTAAAGCAATGATTCTACTTGACGAAAAATACTCCTCTATACAACTAGACCCTAGCTGGTTAACTGACTATTTTGGTGTAGACCCTCAAATTGCCCATTACATCAATCTTCCTATACTCCTTTTGGGTTTGCTTATTATTTGTTTTATCGCCTGGCTTTTAACCAAAAAGATCATTGTTGATTCGATTCACAAATTATTTTTAAAAACTAAGATTACCTGGGACGACATCTTAATCGAAAAAAAAATATTTGATAAACTTGCTTATATCATTCCGGCGCTTCTTGTCATTCTTACTGTGCCGTCTATTTTTGCAGAATATCCTACGCTTTCAAGTTATATCGTTACGTTAGCCATGATAATAATCCTCATGGTAATCATCTGGACGATTATTGCTTTGCTGGCTGTCTTTGACGAAATACTGTCTAAGTCTCCTATTTTCATGGATAAACCCATTACGAGTTACATTCAAGTACTGAATATTATTGTTTATTTCGTAGGCGGAATTCTTATCTTGTCGTTACTTTTAGGAAAGAGTCCGTTTTACTTTCTGGGAGCAATGGGAGCAATGACTGCTATTTTATTATTAATTTTCAAGGATACCATTTTAGGTTTTGTTGCGAGCATACAAATGTCAGTCTATGATATGGTGCGCGTGGGCGATTGGATTGCTATGCCTAAATATGACGCCGATGGAGATGTAATGTCCATCAATTTAAGTACCGTTAAAGTTCAAAACTGGGATAAAACAATCACCACAATTCCTACTTATGCTTTCATTACTGATTCCTTTAAAAACTGGCGCGGGATGAGTAATTCAGGAGGCCGAAGAATCAATAGAGCCATATATCTTAAGGTGAGTAGTTTTTGTTTTTGTGATGATCAAATGCTGGAACAGTTCAAAAAATATACGCTTATAAGAGACTACATCCTTGAGAAAGAAAAAGAAATTAAAAAATCTAATTCGACGTTAATTGACAATGAATCTAACCTGGTTAACGACAAAAGCTTGACTAACATTGGTGTTTTTAGAGTTTATGCAGAAAACTACATTCTTTCTAATCCTAATATCAATATCGAAATGACGCATATGGTTCGGCAATTAGACCCAACTTCTAAAGGGATGCCGCTAGAAATCTATTGTTTCACTTATGAAAAAGAATGGGAAAAATATGAGGTAGTCAAATCTGATATTTTTGATCATTTACTAACGATTACCTCTCAATTTAAATTAGAAGTTTTTGAAGAACCTACAGGAAAAGATTTTCGGAATTTAGTTGATGTTAAGGCTCAGAAAACAGAGGCAGCCCGTTTTTATTCCCAATCCTAATTAACAAAGAGATCTTGCATTACCGTTAGTCATTTACTCTTAGTTCTAAGGAATAACAATCGATACAGAAATCGTAGCTTTATCAAAATACAAGGCTTGTGGTAACGGTCGTTCCTTCTGTCCAGAAACAACTTTACTTCCTCGTAAACGTAATTTTGTCTAGTTTTGTATTCAATTAAAGTAGAACTAAGTAATTATGCTTTCTAAAACACAGTTTAAAGAATGGTTTGACCGCTATAAGTACGCGGAATTGGCTGCTACATCGGCTGCATTACTGGGTTCGCAACTTAGCCGTATCTTTAGTGGCTTGACCACAGCCTACTTGATTACATTTATCGAATATTTTGCCTTCTATAGTGTAATTACTGGCATGGCGTATTGGCAATCTGCAAAAAGGAATAAAGCCATACAACAAAAGACGACCTTGAAGGACGTGCTTTTGATAATCAAAAACCTATTACTGGAGTTTGGGTATCCTGCGGTATTGGATATTCTATTTATCCGTCCGTTTTGTATGTATTGGTTGCCTATCCTCACTGGAAACTCATTAACTGGTATTATGGCTGGGAAAGTTTGTGCTGATGTGGTTTTTTATTTTCTGACTATCGTAAATTACGAATGGATGAAAAGTAAAAATCATTTTTAAGTCAAATTACAATTGGCAGCAATAACAAGAATTAAAATTACGCTTTTGTATTTTTAATAAAATCACCCTCTTTAGAAAAAACTTGTATCATATATTGATTATCTATATAAACGCCTATTTCATAAGTAACCACTTGTTGATTACTTGTAACCATTAATGCTTCCATAATTGGAAAAGTGGGATACTTTTCTTCCATATAGTTACGAGCACCTTCAGGTAATTCAAGGTAGTCTATGGTAGCCGCAAAAGCTATTTGATTGCCATTAAAATCATATACTGACTTACAATATCTGTTGTCAAATATAAATTTAGCCTCATACACTAATTCTTGATTATTCTCGCCCTGATATCTAGTAAACCAGACTGGATCTTTGGCAGAGAAAACCGCGTTAAATGATTCGGCTACCACTAGTGGAACATTTCGTTCTATTTTTGAGCGACCATCATTTTGCGCTTCAGATATTAGTCCAAAAAACATAAAAAACAATAAAAATAAATTCTTAAAAAAAGTTTTCATAACTAATATTTTTACTAAAATTACCTCCTTTTATTGGAAATCAAAAATATTCTCTTTGGTTTAGCTAAATATTATGATTTTGACTTCTTCTTTATCCAATCGCGATTACAACCTACGCTCCCCTGCCCCTGATTCTAGCGGAAAACCCGCAGGGTGAAAAGCTTTAGAATACTTGCCGGTAAAGAGCGACCGGCGGAAGCTCCTTTACTGGGATAGTATTCTTGCTTGTAGAACTGGGGATTTGTAGCGGAAAGCGGGAATAGGCTCAAATAAAAATCATCACTTTTTGAAAATATTAAGGTACAAACGCTTATTTTTGCGCCATGGCAAAGAAAAATACAGATAAGGTGGTGTTTCACCAGATAAAAGTCATCGATGCAGGTGCAAAAGGAGTATCAGTAGCGAAAGCTCCAGACGGTAAAGTAGTGTTTATCCCGAATGTGGTTCCGGGCGATGTGGTTGACGTGCAAACTTTTAAGAAGCGCAAGGCCTATTATGAAGGAAAAGCAATTCACTTTCATGAATTTTCAGAACATCGTATAGAACCTATCTGCGAGCACTTTGGTGTTTGTGGCGGTTGTAAATGGCAAAACATGAAATACAGCCAACAGTTGTATTACAAACAAAATGAAGTGTTTAACCACTTGCAACGCATTGGCAAAGTAGAACTTCCTGAATTTGAACCAATCTTAGGTTCAGAAAAACAGTTTTTCTATAGAAACAAAATGGAATTTTCGTTTTCGAACAGCCGTTGGTTGACAGAAGCCGAAATAGGAAGTACTGAAGATTTAGGAAACAGAAACGCATTAGGATTCCACATCCCGAAAATGTGGGATAAAATCTTAGACATAAACAAATGTCATTTACAAGAAGATCCATCAAACGCAATCAGAAACGAAGTTAGGGATTTTGCTAATGCAAATGGTTTGACTTTCTTTAACCCAAGAGCACACGAAGGTTTGCTACGTACTTTAATGTTACGTACTTCTTCTACTGGAGAAATCATGGTGTTGATTCAGTTTTTTGAAAATGACAAAGCAAATAGAGAGTTGATTTTAGATCATCTATATGAGAAGTTCCCGCAGATTACTTCTTTGCAATATGTGGTGAATAATAAAGCAAACGATACTTTATACGACACAGACATTAAATTATATAAAGGACGCGATTACATCCTAGAAGAAATGGAAGGTTTGAAATTTAGCATTAATGCCAAATCATTCTACCAAACCAACTCTGATCAAGCGTATGAATTGTACAAAATAACGAGAGATTTTGCTGGTTTGACAGGAAATGAAATCGTTTATGATTTATATACTGGAACAGGAACTATTGCTCAATTTGTTTCTAAAAAAGCAAAAAAAGTTATAGGTGTCGAAAGTGTTCCTGATGCAATCAAGGATGCGAAAGCAAACGCAGTACGTAATAATATAGATAATTGTGAATTCTATGTAGGAGATATGAAAGTCGTATTTAACGATGCTTTTATCGCGCAACACGGACAACCTGATGTTATTATCACTGATCCACCGAGAGATGGAATGCACAAAGATGTGATTGAACAAATCATGAAAATTGCCCCTGAAAAAATCGTTTATGTAAGTTGTAACTCCGCGACACAAGCGCGTGATTTAGCCTTGATGGACGAGAAATACAAAGTAGCTCGCGTACGTCCTGTGGATATGTTTCCGCAAACGCATCACGTAGAGAATGTGGTTCTTTTAGAAAGAAGATAAGATTTCTGATTTAAGAATAGTGATTTTTGATTGCTGATTTATTTTTTAAAATCTAAAATCAGCAATCGTTAATCGACAATCTTCATTCAATAAAATTTTTATGAAAAAAATAATACTGTTACTGTTTGTTATCGCCTTGTCGTTCTCCGGTTGTGAGAAAGATGATATCTGTGATGCCGATACAGTTACCACTCCCCGTTTAGTAATTTCATTTTACGATGCAAACAATCCATCTGAACTGAAAGAAGTGACTAATTTAACCATAATTGGAGAAGGAATGACCGAAGGGGTTACTTATGAAAGCAGTACTTTGATCAATGGCAGCACTGTTTCAATTCCGTTGAAAACAGATGCAGATGCAACTACCTTTAGCTTTATCCTCAACTACGGCAGTACTACTGCCACATTAGTAAATGAAGACGTTCTGAAATTTACTTACGTGCGAGAAGAGTTATTTGTATCCCGTGCCTGTGGTTTTAAAACTAATTATACCTTAGACCCTCAAACGCCTTATGTCCATACTGATGCTGCAACAGCAGACCAGAAATGGATTCAATACATAGCAGTTAAAAACAGTATTATCGCTAACGAAAACGAAACACATCTTGAAATATATTTTTAGCATTTGCCTAGTTTTATCTTTATTTTTAGCTCAGGCGCAAGAAACCACTACTCTAAAAAATGTAGCTGACAGTACAAGTACTAAAGCTATAATTCCTGATAACGGGAAATTAAAGACAGTGAAATTGCCCGATGAGAAACAAAACACGGCCGTTCCTGTAAAAACAGACCGTTACGGATTGCGTGTGGGTGTTGATCTTTTTAAATTGACCCGTGCTTTATATGACAAGGATTATAAAGGAATCGAATTTGTGGGTGACTATCGATTGACAAAAAAATATTTTTTAGCTGCCGAAATTGGAAATGAAGATAAAACTACTGATGATACTCGATTGAATTTCACTACAAAAGGATCGTATCTAAAAGCAGGTTTTGATTACAATGCTTACGAAAACTGGTTGGACATGGAGAATATTATCTCTATTGGACTGCGTTACGGTTTCAGTACTTTTAATCAGGAATTGAATAGCTACAAAATTTACAATGCCAATCCATATTTTGGAGAAGTGCCTGCCATTGCTTCGGGAGAAAAATTCAACGGATTAACGGCTAGCTGGATCGAAGTGGTTGCCGGAGTAAAAGTAAAAGTTTTTGACAATATTTTCGTGGGATTCAGCTTTCGCCTGAACCGATTAGTTTCTAATAAAGAGCCCGATAATTTTGAGAACCTCTATATTCCAGGTTTTAACAGAACCTATGATGGTGATTTTGGAGTAGGTTTTAACTATACCGTTTCCTATTTCATTCCTATTTATAAAAAGAAAGTAATACCCGTTGTAGTGCCTAAAAAAGGAGACAAGAAAAAATAAAGTTTTTTTAACCTTCTTTTAAACACATAGAAACATCGTTTTTCTTGCGTGTTTAAAGTCGTTTATTTTGACAGAGACTCCATAGAATTACGCTATGATTCAAAATAATAAACCGCAGCTTCACGATTCTAATAATCAGTGAAACTGCGGTTCTTTTTTGATGTGTTTTTGGGATAAACGTTATCCTATTTCTTTTACTCCTTTTGTAAAAATCCATTTCATATACAGCTTCTCACCATCTTGGGTTTTAACAGCTTGGAATTTTGGAGACAAAAGTGTTCCCACAACGAAAGCAGTCAAAGGAATCCAAAAATCGGTCAATCCAGTATAACGCTCAACTAAGTAACGTGCTGAGATGAATAATATGGCAAAACAGCCTAATTGGTATAAAAATGCTCTTACTTGTAATTTACTCATTGTATTTTTTTTTTTCGTTTAAAGTTTAAGGTTTTAAAAAGTTTAAAGTTGGAAAATATTTACGAACTACTCATTTTTACTATCCCTCTTTCTATTCTCTCTATTCTTTATTCTTCACTCTCTTTTTTCGCTATTTCACTCTCCCCTTCAGTCACCTGAAATTTTGTTCTCTTACTTCCTTCATACATTTCGTATTTAACTAATCTCGCTTCAATACTAGCGTTGAAAAGTTTGATTTTTCTCGAAGGTTTTAGTCCCACAAATTTCAATGCGTCCAGATTTCCTGTGATAAACCAAGCATTAGTTCCAGGATAGTTTTTCTTTAAAGTATCACCAATATTTTTATAGAATTCTTCCATGTGAATATCCAATCGCTCATCATAAGGAGGATTAAATACCATGTGCAATTTCCCTTGTGTCGTTTTCTCAGTATCAAAGAAATTTTTCTCTTCAATAGTGATGTACTCGTCTAAATTGGCATTCTTAATATTGTCTTTGGCTTTGCTAACTGCTGATGGAGCTTTGTCAAAACCTTTTATAGTGTAATGAAATTCTCTTACTCTTTTCAATAAACTGTCTGTGATATTGTCAAACAAATCATTGTCCCAGTCATGCCATTTTTCGAAAGCAAATTCTTTTCGGTTAATGTTTGCAGGAATATTACAAGCAATCATCGCAGCCTCAGCCAAGAATGTCCCTGAACCGCACATTGGGTCTAAGAAATCGCCTTGTCCGTCCCAACCTGAAAGCAATAAAACACCTGCTGCCAATACTTCATTTATAGGAGCAATATTAGTTGCTGTTCTATATCCACGTTGATGCAACGAGTTTCCAGAAGTGTCTAATGCAACCGAAACTTGGTCTTTGTCGATATGAATGTTGATTCTTAAATCTGGGTGTATTTTATCGATACTTGGACGTTGTCCCGTTCTTTCTCTAAATTGATCTACAATCGCATCCTTACATTTTTGAGATACAAATTCAGAGTGATTAAAGTTATCTGAATGCACAGTCGCATCAATCACAAAAGTTTGATTGGCACTAATATATCTTGACCAGTTTACACCAGAAATTCCTTTATATAAAGCTTGTTCATTGTTTGCCTTAAAAAAATAAATAGGCTTCAAAATTTTTAAAGCGGTACGTAATGACAAATTCGCTTTGTACATAAACCCCTTATCCCCTTTAAAACTAACCATTCTTACTCCCTGTTCCACGTCTTGTGCGCCCAACATTTGTAATTCCTTTGCTAATATTTCCTCAAAACCAAAAAAGGTTTTGGCAACCATCTTAAAATTATTTTCCATTTGTGTGTATCAATTAAAACAGACCTTTTTCTGCTTTATGTTTAATCCGTGATCGAAATTAAAGGTTTCTCAACGAGAATCTCTGTGTATCTGCACGGTTTCGTTATTTTTCAGCAAAAATACACTAAATTTGCCGGACTTGAATTAATTGAAAAAGAATAAATGTCTGAAGAACAAAAACCAGCGAATATAAATCCAGAACAACCAACAGAAACTTGGTTCAGTTCTTGGTTCGATACACCTTACTATCACATCCTTTACAAAGAGCGAAACAATAGCGAAGCGCAGCTTTTTATGGATAACATAACGAATTACCTTAATCTTCCTGAAAAAGCTAAAGTACTTGACTTGGCTTGTGGTAAAGGCCGCCATTCAATCTACTTGAACGAATTGGGATTTGATGTTTTGGGTGCTGATTTATCTGAGAACAGTATAGCCGAAGCAAGTAAAAACACAAATGACACTTTGCATTTTAAAGTGCACGACATGCGAGAGCCTTTTGAAGAAAAGTACGATGCCATTTTTAATTTGTTTACCAGTTTTGGTTATTTCGAAAATGACGAAGACAATCTTACAACGCTAATTGCAATCAAAGAAAGTTTGTCTGAATATGGTTTTGCCGTGATTGATTTCATGAATGTAAACCAAGTGCTAAACACCCTTGTTCCAGAAGAAACAAAAACGGTCGAAGGAATTGACTTTCACTTGAAGCGCTATTTAAAAGACGGACATATTTATAAAGAAATTGACTTTGAAGACAAAGGACAAAAATTTCATTACACCGAAAAAGTAAAAGCCTTAACACTACAAGACTTTGAAACGTTAATGGAAGAAGCCGGAATCTATCTTTTAGACACTTTTGGAGACTATAAATTGAAAAAGTTCTATAGGAATGAAAGCGAGAGATTAATAATGATTTTTAAATAATCTATTCGGCAATTCGTTAATTTGTGTAATCGCCCGCTAAAAAGGGATGATTCAGCAGTTCAGCAAAACAACAATTCAACAAATAAGTATGAATTACCTTTTACCTTTACTCTCAGTACTACTAGGATATGGGATAGCCTTGTTTTTAAAACCTAAAAACAAAACCAACCTAAAGTTACTATTGGCTTTTAGTGGGGCTTTTCTATTGTCTCTGACTGTGATGCACCTGTTGCCGGATGTTTATGAAAGTAAAAATCCTAATATAGGAATCTGCATAATGCTTGGAATTCTATTCCAAATTATACTTGAATTTTTCTCAAAAGGTGCAGAACATGGGCATACACATGGTCACGTAAACATGTCTCACATTCCGTGGTTGCTTTTCATCAGTCTATGCATACATGCTTTTCTGGAAGGATTTCCGGTAAGCCATCACCATGATTTAGCGGTTGGTATTGCCATTCACCATTTACCGATAGCAATTATCCTAACCACTTTTTTTATTAATTCGCATCTGAATAAAAAAGCGATTTTTGGCTTTATGATTACCTTTGCATTAATGACTCCGTTAGGGACATTAGCATCTGATTTTTTACCGATACTGAATCTCTATTACACTGAAATCACAGCCGTTGTAATCGGAATATTATTTCATATTTCCTCCACTATCATTTTTGAAAGCAGTGAAGGACACAAATTCAATATTGCCAAAGTTTCCATGATAGTTTTAGGAATTGCATTGGCATATTTTTTATAAATTTACAATTTGGGCGTGACCACAAGGGTCGGGCTATGCGTTACAATCTTTTATGTTTCGTTAGCGCTACATAAAAAAGGATTTCCGCTGCATACGAAGTTCACCGAACTCCGATAAAAAACAAAATAAAAGTGAGGTAATCCCTCACGCACGACAAGGACAACTCGTGAGTTATTCAAAAAACAGTTTAGAGTTACGCATACAAAATTTGAATATTTAAGAAAAATGACATTTACAAAAACTACTGAACAATCCTCAAAATACGAACATCTGGAAAAAATGTCCGTACAAGAACTGCTTGCTAATATCAATCAGGAGGACAAAACCGTTCCTTATGCAGTTGAAAAAGCACTTCCCCAAATTGAAACTTTAGTGACCCAAATTGTAGCTAAAATGAAATTGGGTGGAAGATTGTTCTACATTGGCGCCGGAACTTCCGGACGATTAGGGATTGTGGATGCATCAGAATGCCCACCAACTTTTGGTGTACCCTTTGACTTGGTAAATGGAATTATTGCTGGTGGAGATATGGCAATACGCAGAGCAGTTGAAAATGCAGAAGACAACGCCACTCAAGCTTGGAAAGATTTGCAAGAACAAAATATAAATGAGAATGATGTCGTGATAGGAATTGCAGCATCAGGAACAACACCGTACGTTATTGGCGGTTTGCAATCTTGCAATGAAAACAATATTATTACAGGTAGCATTTCATGCAATGCAGGAAGTCCACTTTCTCAAACGGCACAGTTTCCTATTGACGTTGTGGTAGGACCGGAATTTGTAACCGGAAGCTCTAGAATGAAGGCAGGAACGGCGCAAAAATTAGTGTTAAACATGATTTCGACCGCTACAATGATCCAACTAGGGAAAGTAAAAGGCAACAAAATGGTCGATATGCAATTAAGCAACACCAAGCTCGTTGATCGCGGTACCAAAATGATTATGGGAGAAATTCCAGTTACTTATGAAGAAGCAGCTGCCTTATTGAAAGAACACGGAAGTGTTAGGAAGGCCGTCGAGTTTTATAATACTAAACAGTAAACAGTTTTCAGTTTACAAAACAACTTGAAACTTTAAACCTGAAACAAAAAAATAATGGCAACCAATAAAGAACTTTTATCCAAAGGAATTAAATACTTAACTGGCGCTTTGCCTCTGTTATTTATAGGTCCGTCAATTATTTACAATGCATTCATCAACAAGCAAAACGTGTGGCATTATCTAGTTCTAGCGATCGGTATTGCTGCCTGCCTGGGAGCCATGTATTTAATGTATTTAGGATTAAAAACAATTATGAAAGGCATATTTAACGACTAATGGAAGACTTAATTCACATTCAAAAAACATTTGAAAAAATAGTTTTTATAGACAAGAAAGTCAGCAATCGCGAATTTGAAGATTGCGTCTTTAAAAATTGTGATTTATCTAATAGTGATTTTTCAAATAACACCTTCATGGATTGTGAGTTTATCGATTGTAATCTTTCAATGACTAGTTTAATAGGAACCAGTTTAAAAACAGTCCATTTTACCAATTGCAAATTACTGGGAATTCAATTTAACAACTGTACTGATTTTCTATTTACGGTGAGTTTTCAAGATTGTACTTTGGATTATTCGTCTTTTGCCAATAAGAAAATGCCAAAGACAAAATTCAATAACTGTTCGATGAAAGAAGTTAGTTTTATAGGAAGCACACTTTCTAATTCGGTTTTTGAAAATTGCAATTTAGACAACGCCATTTTTAATGACACCCAATTGAAGGAAGTTAATTTCCTAACGGCTTACAATTACAAAATTGATCCAGAATTCAATCCTATGAAAAAAGCTAAGTTTTCCACACAAGGAATCTCAGGGCTTTTGGAAAAATATGATATTAAAATTCAGTAATTATGGAAGCGAACACCTTATATCTCGAAAGTGTAAAAAAACAATTTTTATATTACAAAACATTGGGAGAAAAAGCAATGGAGCAACTCGAACCAGAGCTCCTTTTTGTGACGACAAATGAAGATACAAACAGTATTGCCACTATTGTAAAACACCTTTCAGGAAATATGCTTTCGCGTTGGACGGATTTTCTAACTACTGATGGAGAAAAAGAATGGAGAAATCGTGATAAAGAATTTGAAAATGATTTACAAACCAAAGAAGCTGTTTTAGATGCTTGGGATAAAGGTTGGAACCGTTTATTTACTACGTTGAATGAATTACAACCCGAGCAACTTTCGTCTATTATTTATATTAGAAATGAAGGACATAGCGTAATTGAAGCCATCAACAGACAACTGGCACATTATCCTTTTCATGTGGGACAAATGGTTTTTTATGCCAAACAAATTAAAAAAACAAATTGGGATACTTTATCCATTCCAAAAAATAATTCAAAAGAGTACAATTCGGAGAAATTTGCTCAGGAGAAAAGTATCAAGAACTTTACTGATGCCGAATTAAAAAGATTAAAATAATTCAGCAACTCACTATTTCAAAAAATATATTCATGAAAAAATTACTACTACTTCCCCTACTTCTACTATTTATTTCCTGCTATAACGTGGAACGCGATTGCAAAGCTTTTAAAACCGGTAAATTTAGTTTTGAATACGAAGTAGACGGTGTTAAAAAAACAACCGTTTTTGAACGTAATGATAGCCTGGAAATTGAAACATACGATGGAAAGACTGATACAGCATCGATTCGATGGATTAACGATTGCGAGTACATTTTGAAAAAATTGCACCCAAAAAACATGGCAGAGGAAAAGTCAATAGACATGAAAATTTTGACTACTTCAGGAAATACATATACCTTTGAATTTGGAATGGTAGGAGTACCTGGAAAACAAAAAGGAACTGTAACAAAGCTAGCCGACTAAACACGCCTAGTTGAACCTATTAATCACCAATTCATAATAAGACAAAATGGAAGTATTTTTAAATCCTGATGCTTGGATCGCCCTATTAACATTGACATTTCTGGAAATTGTCCTTGGAATAGACAACATCATTTTCATTTCGATTGCCACAGGTAAATTACCAGTAGAAAGTCGTAAAAAAGCAACTAAAATAGGGATGTTTCTTGCTATGTTCATGAGAATTGCCCTTTTATTTGGTATTAATTTATTGATTCAAATGAAAGCACCTTGGTTTACAATCGATCTAAGTTGGTTTTCAGCGGGAATCACGGGGCAAAGTGTCATATTACTACTTGGTGGTTTATTCCTTATTTATAAAAGCACTAGTGAAATCAGAGAAAAAGTGGATGAAAAAGGACATGAAGAAAAAGAATTAAGTAAAGCCGCAACAAAATCATTTCAAAATGTGCTTTTGCAAATTATTATGATTGACCTAGTTTTCTCTTTTGACAGTATTCTAACTGCAGTTGGTATGACTAATGGTGTAGAAGGTGCTTTATATATTATGATTACAGCGGTGGTAATTTCAGTTCTTATCATGATGCAGTTTGCTGTTCCAGTAGGTAGTTTTGTAAACAAACACCCTTCGATACAGATTCTGGGTTTATCCTTCTTAATTCTTATTGGTTTTATGTTGCTTACAGAAAGTGCTCACTTATCAAATGCACTAATTTTTGGTAGTCATGTAACTCCTGTCCCAAAAGGGTATTTGTATTTTGCGATCTCTTTCTCATTGATGGTAGAAGTCATCAATATGAAAGCCTCTAAAAAGAAATAAAATAGATTAGAACATAAAAAAAGCTCCATAAGGAGCTTTTTTTATATCTAAAAATTAAAACAAGTTGACTTGTCCGTCTTCATCGAGTTGAACATCAGTACCATCATCATTTGTGATTCTGCGTTCAGGAATAATTTCTTCAGGAACCTCATAAGGTAATGGGTCTAGCATATTCACCTGTTTAATCCTATCAGTCGTTAATTGGTTTCCTAATGCCTTGAACCCTTTTACCGCGATAAAGTCTTCAATATCGACTGTCATTGATTCTTTTTGAACTCCTTTTATCTTTGGAAAAACTAGTTCAACTACCGGACGGTAATCCGTTGATACAATCTCCAATTGTGAATTTGGATGCTCCGTTATAATAAGCTCTTCTTTATTTTCAGTTTCAACCAAGAAACGTTTGATATAATAGCGCTCTTTTTCACCATCATAATAAATGGCAGAAATTGGTTTTTTAGGAACCCATTTTTCTAATACAACCATATCCGAATCAAAATGAGTGGATAATTCAGGCGTAATTACTTTTAGTTTCCCCGATTGTTGAATAATCAAAATTTTATCATTAGGTCTGAATTCACCTAACAATTCTCCTCTTGCATCAACATTCAATCTTTGGACAGTATCATCATACCAAACTTTTCTTGGTAGTAAAGTCGATATTCCTTTTTCTTTAATTTCGATTTTCTTAATTGGATATTTGGACACTAAATTCCCTTTAGAACTACGACCTTTAATAGCCATTTTAGCGAAATCAATATCAAATTTCAATTTCTTGACACTTCCTATCTGACGTAATATAATCGTTATCACTTCGGCTTCTCCATTAGGATTACAAGTGAAATAAAGTATTTGAGATCCTTTAGTTCCATTTGCCAAATCATACAACTTGTCTCTGGTAACCGCTGAAACGTTAAATCTCTTTATATAAGAAGGACCGGATTTACCGTCACGATAAATCACATTATAAATGGTACGTTTGTCACTTTTGTCAAAAATGGCGACGTGAATAATATCTTTACCCACAAAGGTTTTGGCATCCACTTTAGTCACCATCATGCTTCCGTCACGTAGAAAAACAATGACATCGTCAATATCTGAACAATCCGTAACATACTCGTCTTTTTTCAAACTCGTTCCTACAAAGCCTTCTTCTCTATTAACGTATAGTTTAGTATTCCTTAAAATTACTTTTGTAGCTTCGATATCATCAAAAACACGAAGCTCTGTTTGACGTTCGCGACCTTTTCCGTATTTCTCTTTCAGCTTTATAAAATAAGCAATAGCAAAATCAATTAAATGCTCTAAGTCATGTTTTACTTGTTCGATATTTCCTTCTAAAGCTTCAATTTTATCTTGTGCCTTATTGCTATCAAATTTAGAGATACGCATGATTCGGATATCTAACAAACGTAGAATATCTTCTTCTGTTATAGCACGTTTTAAATGTTTAATGTGTGGTTTTAAACCATCATCAACTGCTTGTATAACATCTTCTCTCGTGGTTTTTTCCTCAATGTCACGGTAGATTTTGTTTTCGATAAATATTCGCTCCAAAGACAAGAAGTGCCATTGTTCTTCCAGTTCACTTAATTGAATTTCAAGTTCGCTTTTTAGTAATTGAACCGTTCTGTTAGTCGAAATTTTCAACATATCAGAAACACCTATAAACAAAGGTTTATTGTCTTCAATAACGCAACCTAGTGGCGCTACAGATGTTTCGCAAGCCGTGAAAGCAAATAAAGCATCTATTGTTTTATCTGGAGAAACTCCTGGAAAAAGATGAATTAAAATTTCAACTTCGGCAGCTGTATTGTCTTCAATCTTTTTGATTTTGATTTTTCCCTTATCATTGGCTTTCAAAATACTGTCGATCAAGGTAGTCGTATTTGTCGAAAACGGAATTTGGGTAATCACTAAGGTATTCTTGTCCAGTTGCGCAATTTTTGCACGCACACGCACACGGCCGCCTCGCAATCCATTATTGTAGTTAGAGATATCTGCGATACCCTGAGTCATGAAATCCGGATAAATAGTAAAAGGTTTCCCCTTCAATATTTTTACCGAAGCATCGATTAACTCATTAAAATTATGTGGTAATACTTTTGTCGAAAGTCCTACTGCAATACCTTCAGCACCTTGCGCTAAAAGCAATGGAAACTTAACGGGAAGATTGTTAGGTTCAGCTCTTCTTCCATCATACGACATTCCCCAATCAGTAATTTTAGGACTATAAATAACCTCCAAAGCAAACTTAGACAAACGAGCCTCAATATAACGAGAAGCTGCAGCTCCATCACCGGTCAGGATATTTCCCCAGTTTCCCTGGCAATCGATCAATAATTCTTTTTGCCCAATCTGTACCATCGCATCACCAATACTCTGATCCCCGTGAGGATGGTATTGCATAGTGTGACCCACTACGTTAGCGACTTTATTATAACGACCGTCATCTAACTCCTTTAGAGAGTGCATGATTCTACGTTGAACTGGTTTAAAACCATCTTCAATTGCAGGAACAGCACGTTCCAGAATTACATAGGAAGCATAATCCAGAAACCAATCCTTATACATTCCCGTAACTTTGGTAATAGTATCGTTCTCGTCTTCTCGATTATCATAAAAATGCTGTCCTTCAGGCTTTTTTGATTCTTGTTGCTCTTCTGGATTTATATTTTCTTCTTCGTCCATTTATTTTCTTTGAATTGTATAAGAAAAGCTCTTATCAACTTTATATTATTTTTTATACTGCGTCAATCACGTCTAATTCCACTTTCAAGTTCTTGATGATAAATTCTTGTCGGTCTGGCGTATTTTTCCCCATGTAGAAAGAAAGCAGTTGTTCAATCGAGGTGTTTTTATCCATCATAACGGGATCAAGACGAATCGTATCGCCAATAAAATTTTTAAACTCATCAGGAGATATCTCTCCCAAACCTTTAAATCGGGTAATTTCCGGTTTTGGTTTCAGTTTTTCAATGGCTGCTTTTCGCTCGTCCTCAGAATAGCAATAAATAGTTTCTTTCTTATTTCGAACCCTAAAAAGAGGTGTTTGTAAAATATACAAATGCCCTTCTTTTATCAATTCAGGAAAAAACTGTAGAAAAAAAGTAATTAACAATAAACGAATGTGCATTCCATCGACATCGGCATCCGTTGCGATCACAATATTGTTGTAACGCAGGTTTTCCATGTCATCTTCAATGTCTAATGCAGCCTGCAATAAATTGAATTCCTCATTTTCATAAACAATTTTCTTGCTCATGCCGTAGGAGTTCAATGGTTTTCCACGCAAACTAAAAACGGCCTGTGTATTCACATCACGAGATTTCGTAATCGAACCCGATGCAGAATCTCCCTCAGTAATAAAAAGCGTACTTTCTAGATTCCTCGGGTTTTTTGTATCAGTAAGATGTGCACGACAATCTCTTAATTTTTTATTGTGCAAATTTGATTTTTTAGCTCGGTCTTTGGCTAATTTTCGAATACCTGATAATTCTTTTCTTTCTCGTTCTGCTTGAAGAATTTTGCGTAATAAAGCATCGGCAGTCGCCGTATTTTTATGTAAGTAATTATCTAATTTAGTTTTAACAAAATCATTTACAAAAGTACGCACGGACGGCATCCCTGGTTCCGACCCAATATCAGTAGAACCTAACTTGGTTTTCGTCTGTGATTCAAATACTGGCTCCATCACTTTGATACTAACAGCACTCACAATCGATTTTCGCACATCTGAAGCTTCAAAACTTTTGTTGTAAAACTCACGAATGGTTTTTACAATTGCTTCACGATAAGCCGCAAGATGCGTTCCTCCTTGTGTGGTGTTCTGTCCGTTTACAAACGAATGGTATTCCTCGCTATATTGTGTTTTACTGTGTGTTAATGCGATTTCGATATCCTCTCCTTTCAAGTGAATGATAGGATATTCTAAATCATCTGCATGAATTGTTTCTTCCAATAAGTCTTTCAGCCCATTTTCAGAAAAATATTTTTCTCCGTTGAATACTATTGTTAGTCCATTATTTAGGTAACAATAATTCTTCAACATCTTAATTACATACTCATAGCGGTATTTGTAATTTTTGAAAATGGCTTCATCCGGAATAAAAGTCACCTTTGTTCCTTTTCTCTTCGTGGTATCAATAACATCTTCTTCCAGCATTAAATTCCCTGCTGAAAATTCGGCTGCCTTTTGTTTCTCATCACGAACGGATTCTACGCGAAAGTAATTAGATAAAGCATTTACTGCTTTTGTTCCTACTCCGTTCAAACCAACAGATTTCTTAAAAGCTAAGGAATCGTATTTCCCCCCTGTGTTCATCTTAGAAACTACGTCAATCACTTTTCCAAGAGGAATCCCACGACCGTAATCCCTAACGGTAACCGTTTTATCCTTGATAGTCACCTCGATAGTTTTACCGGCACCCATAACGAATTCATCGATACAGTTGTCCAGCACCTCTTTTAGAAGGATATAAATACCGTCATCAGGAGAAGAACCATCTCCCAATTTCCCAATATACATACCAGGACGCATACGGATGTGCTCTTTCCAATCGAGCGATCGGATATTATCTTCGGTATATTGATTTTGATCTGACATTTTAAATTTTGTGGATTTTGTGCTAATATAGGATATCTCAATATATTTTAAAAGAGTACGCCCTCAAAGTTATTAAGAATGATATTGACAATTGTTTTTACAAACAATTTCATACTTTAAAGAGAACAATTACAATTTTACATTTCGAAATTCCGCACAATTTCTTTGAGTTGGTTGTCTAATTCAGGATTAGTTATCTTCCCGTTTTCAACATCAAAATTACTATAAAAACTAGGGAGTGAGAATGCTGCTTTTATATTTCCTCCGTAATATGGAAACGCATTTTTAGCGATACCCAAAACATTTGCTGCTCCTTTTTTTCCATCTGAGGTGGACATTAGAAGCATTGGCTTTTCCTGAAAAACTTTTCCAGAAATGCGCGAACACCAATCAAAAATATTTTTAAAAGCCGCTGAATAGTTTCCGTTATTTTCAGCCATGGAAACCACTAAAACATCCGCAGTGCCAATTTTATCCAAAAACTTTTGCGCTAACGGATGTTCTCCAATATGCTCTTCAATATCCACACTGAATATTGGCATCTGGTACGCATTTAAATCAAGCACTTCAACTTCTCCGTTTTCAAATAAACCGGCAGCATATGTTGCTAATTTTTTATTGATGGAATTTCTACTGGGGCTTGCGCCAAAGGCTATAATTTTCATAGTTCTTTTATTTCCTTAAAAATACTAAAAAAAAATGGCTTATCAAATTTCAACATGCTGAATTGGCTGTTCTAAATTAGAAGAACAGGGCAGAATTTCGAATCTTGATGTTTTTACGAATGCTTTAATAATGAACTGTATGCTATGATGTACTAAAAGAAATTGGAAAATTATTCACACCACTAACTCAATCGAAAATCTAAAGGCTAAAACTAAAGCTGAGAAGAAAATTACTTAATCACGAATGGTATTTACAACTAGAACTATTTTACGATAAAAACCGCTTAGAAGAAGTTTCTCCCAAGCGGCTTTTTATTATTTTCTATTAGCTGTTATTCTCCGGGGTGGTAGTTTCGTTGCGCATTTTTCTCAACATCTTCTTTGTAGAAAAGTACATCTTTGAATGCGCCTTTCTGATACATTTCTGCTTGATCATTAAAATGTTTCGATTTAGGATCTCCACTATTTCCCCCCGCCAATAAAGACTTAGCTTTTATTTTATCTCCAAATTCTACAGCGCACACGAAACTATTTCCGCTGTAACCATACCTTTTCTTTGTGTTTTTTTGATAACTACTTTTATAAGCTGGTAGACAGCCCCAAAGTGAGGAAGAAGTGCCTATAGGCAAACTGGCAATGGTATCATCATAATCGAGATTTATATCTCCAGACAGTCTTTGAAAACGATTGATTTCGCCCCAAGGAATTCGCCATGTTCCAAATTTAGTTTTCAAATCCTTAACTACCAGTTGCAGTTGCGGTAGCAGTTCGTCCGGAGAAGCATTTTTTGCAAAATTTACTGTGTTTTCAACTTGGTCTAATTCACCTTCATTAATGTAAGTCTTCCTAATGATAGGGTCTAAGATAAATCCCCATTCGTTAGCCAAAGTTGTAGCTACCGAATTCTCGTTTGCATAGTAGTCCCATTTTTTTAAAACGGCTATCGGTTCCGCCAAGTCTGCATAAAGGGTAGTATCTGTTTTTATATTTTTTTCAAAACTAGAAACTAAGGCAGGAATTAGCACCTCAAAAATGGAGAGCTTCGTATCATATCCATCAGCAATTACTTTATCTAAAGTATATTTTTCGCCTTTACTCAATAAACGAACTGCATTTACTCCTCTAAAACTTTCTCCATCCGGTGCCATATAAGGTAAATAGTCCTTCTCTTTCGGACTTTCAGCACCAGCAGCTGAATAGGGTGTGGAATTGCAATTTTGCAGCCAACCACTAGAAGGGTTATAGGAATGAACCGTTTCCGACACTTCATGCAAACCTTTCCATTGTGTTGCTGATGTCGTTCCGTCAACAACTTTCGACCAGTTTAAGTTTTTATCTCTAAGAGGAATAAAGTTCCCATGCCAATAGGCAATATTCCCTTTATTATCAGCATAAACGGTATTATTTGAAGTGTTGGCTTTCAGGTCCATTGCTTTTTTATAGTCGTCAAATCCTTTCGATTTTGTCCTTACCCAGCTTTGAACAAGACTATTCATATTTCTATTACTTGATTTTAGGCTAATCCACTTTCCATCTCTTTCGGCCATTATCGGACCATGGTTGGTAAAGTACGTTTTGAATTCTTTCGCGATTAATTTTCCTTTTTGAAGGTATTTAATCGTAATTGTCTTTTCGATAACAGGTACCAATTTTGAATCGTATTCATAGAATAGTTTTTTATTCTTAGTTATTATTTTTTCTGTATACATATCTGCTACATCGACATTTGAAGAGGTATGCATCCATCCGCAGTTTTCATTAAATCCTTGATATATAAAAAATTGCCCCCAAGTTACAGCTCCATAAGCATTCAAACCTTCTTCACTGCTTATCTGTATTTCAGGTCTGAAATAAAAAGTCGTATGAGGATTGATGTAAAGAATAGCATTTCCTGAAGCGGTTTTGGCTGGAGCCAAAGCAAAGCCATTGGACCCCGTTTGCATGTCTTTTTCCCTTTCAATATAAGAAACCTTATCGCCATTACCGGAGTAAAAAGATTTCAGTTCGCCAGTGGTTAAATCTGCAGTACTTATGGCTCCAATACTTCCGTCTGTCCAAAGTAAAGGAAACCAAGGTTCAAAATGAGTCAATAAAGCAGGCTTTACTTCAGGGTGTTTATAAAGGTAAAAGTTGACTCCATCAGCATAGCCGTTTAATAGTTTTTTCAACCAAGGAGCTGCTTTTTTGTAATCGGCTTTTGCTTCATCTACATCAATGAGAAGACATATCTCCAAATCATTATATAAAACCGATGGCCCTTTGATTTCAGAAAGACGACCCAATTTTTCGATATAATTCATTTCAACACGCTTAAAATCATCTTCACATTGGGCATAAAGCATCCCAAAAACAGCATCAGCATCGGTTTTACCATAAACATGTGCAATACCCCATTTGTCCCTAATAATGGTAACTTCTTGTGCTAATTTTTGAAGTCTATTAATTTCTTTACTAGCTATATCTTGAGAAAATGATTGCAAAATACAGAAGAAGAATAAAAGCAGTAGTTGAGTCGTTTTTTTTGTAATAAGTGCCATTATATCTATGTTATTATTTCTGGTTAGTTAAGATTTACTTTTTTACTGAATTTTACGGTTCAAGTTAGCTATTCTATTCCTTATCAATTTATAAATTATTGTTAATCAATCTAATAAATTAAATGCTTTCTAAATTATTTATTTGAAGGACTAATTCTTTTGGGACTAGAATTTTACTTTGGGTTTTGAAATCAAATAAAATGACCTCATGTGTTTTTATCGCCACTAATTTCTGGCTTTTTTCACTGTAATAAAAAGATTTTAGGACGATTCTATCCTCTCTGATTTCTTCCGTTTTTGTTCCAGTATGGATGGTATCCGGATAGGTTACCGGAGCAATATATTTAACCGACTGGAATCCTAAAATAATACCAGTTTTCATTTTATCATCTTCCGATGAAAAGAATCCAAGCGCTCTAAAATAATCAATCCTGGCTGTTTCGCCCCATCGAACATATACCACATTATTTACGTGTTGCAACGCATCCATTTCTCCCCACTGCACTTCAAAAGTCGAAATAACAGGGTACTGTTTTAAAATATCTTTCATTTTTTCAATAGGTCTTTAAACAATCCGCGGGCGATCACTATTTTCATAATTTCATTCGTTCCTGCATAAATGCGGGCAACACGATTGTCAGCATACATACGAGCAATGGGGTAATCCCACATATATCCATAGCCTCCAAATAACTGTAAACATTCATCAACAACGCTACCGCACATATCAGTTGCCGAATATTTTATCATTGAAGCGGTTTCAGTCGTTAATTTGTGATCCACTAATAATTCAATACAGCGATCTAAAAAAGCCTGATGTATTTGCATTTGGGTGGTACATTCGACTAGTTTGAACTGGGTGTTTTGAAATCCCGCAATCTGAGTTTTAAAAGCCTCTCTTTCCGTCGTGTAAGCGATGGTATCTTCAATTGCTCCTTCGGCTGTTGCTACTGCAAAAATCCCTACTGTCAATCTTTCACGAGCCAATTCTTCCATCATAATTTTGAACCCCATTCTCTCCTCTCCCAGTCTGTTCTCTTTTGGTACTTTTACATTATCAAAAAATAACTCACAGGTGTCTTGAGATTTCATTCCTATTTTCTTAAAAGGAATTCCTTTACTGAAACCCTCCATCGATGATTCCATAATAAGTAAAGTAACTCCTTCCTGATCTGTATTGACATTTGTTTTTACCGCTACAATAGCCATGTCGCACATAAAACCATTGGTTATAAACGTTTTTTGCCCATTTACTATATAATGGTCTCCTTTATCTTCGGCCGTGGTTCTAAGTGCTTTCAAATCACTCCCACAATTAGGCTCAGTCATCCCTATGGCGGTAATCATTTCGCCTTTGGCCATTTGTGATAAATACTTCTGCTTTTGAGCCTCTGTTCCATATTTCAACAAATAAGGCGCTACGATATCAGAATGCAGTGAAAAACCGGGCCCACTAATTCCTTTTTTTGCAAATTCTTCGATGAATAAAGCGTTAAATGAAAAATCAAGTCCTCCGCCTCCGTACATTTCAGGCATATCGATGCACAATAATCCCAAATCCCCAGCTCGTTTCCATATTTCACGGCCTACCATCCCCTCTTTTTCCCAATCATCCAGCTTATCCATTATTTCATTCGAAATGAATTCCTGAATCATTCCTTGCATCATTTTATGTTCTTCTGATGCGTAGATCTTTCTTTCTATTAATATATTCTGTAACATATCTTTCAGTTTTTTAGTTAGTCAATTTTAGTTCTCGTAGAAAACTCGGCCTGTTTCTGCGCTTTTAATTCGTTCTTGTAAACTTTCGGGTATCTTAAATCGCTCTCCGTACTTCGCTTCTAATTTAGTGCTATACAAGGCAAATTCCTCGGCTCCTATATAATCAATGTACGACATCACTCCTCCAGTGTGTATTGGAAATCCTAATCCTAAAATCGAACCTACATCAGCATCTTTAGGTTCTTGAAGCACTCCGGAGTCTAAGCATTTATATGCATCGATAACCATAGCGAATAACAATCTTCTACCCACTTCCTCTTCATCATAACTGGCTTGAGGAGGATAAATTTTTGACCATTCTTTCCAAATTGATTTCTTCTCATTTATTGGATAATCATAAAAGCCTTTCCCTTCTTTTTTACCTGTTCGTCCATGAGTTTCAATGATAGAAACCAAAGTCTGCCGTAAATTAATTTCATGTGGCGTTAAATTGGGGTCTTCGCTCATTATAGCCAACATTAAGTTCAAATTAATCTCATCTGAAATCGCCAATGGACCTACTGGCATACCTATCTTTTTAGCCACATTTTCAATTACAGCAGGCGGAACCCCTTCGGTAAGCATCGCAATTCCTTCATTTATAAATTTACCAAAAACTCTTGAAGTAAAAAAGCCCCGACCGTCATTTACAATAATGGGAACTTTGCCAATCGCTGTTACATAATCTATGGCTGCTGCCAAAGTTCCTTCGCTTGTTTCTTTACCTACAATTACTTCTACTAACTGCATCTTTTCTACAGGTGAAAAGAAATGCAATCCAATAAACTTATTCGGTCTGACCGAGGCTTTCGCAAGTTGGCTTATGGGAATCGTTGAAGTATTCGAAGCATAAATTACCGACGCATCAATCACTTTTTCGGTTTCAATAGTAATCGTGTTTTTTAATTTTTCATTTTCGAAAACGGCTTCAATAATCAAATCACAAGACGCTAAATCAGCATCTGAATCCGAAGCTTTAATTTTTTGCAATAGTGCTTCTATTTTGGCTTCAGTTGTATATCCGTTTTGTAATTTTTTTTGCTCTTGGATCTTTATATAGTCTTTCCCACTTTCTGCTTTTGCTATGCTAACATCTTTCAGCACCACATCTATTCCTGCCTTTGCATTTACATAAGCAATCCCGGCTCCCATCATTCCAGCACCTATAACGCCTACTTTTTTGAAAGAAACTCGGTCATAGCCTTTCGGTTTTGATTTTCCTCTGGCGGCATCGTTTATAAAAATAAAAGAAGCGCGGATAATATTTTTGGTTTCTTTACTAAATAAGGTATCTACAAAATACCGGGCCTCAATTTCTAAAGCTTTATCAATGTGACAGGCTGCGCCATAATAAATCGCACTCAGTACATTTTTAATATGCGGTAAATTTCCATGGGTTGTTTTATAAGCCATCGCATTCGCAACACTGAAAAATTCAGTGACTCCCGAAATTTGTCCAACACCCAATGGAGTTCCGGGGACTTTAAATCTTTTGTTGTCCCAAGGTTGTTCGCTTGATCCCTTAGTAATAATCCAGTTTTTAGCCAGCATTACGATATCATCTTCAGGACTGCATATTACATCGACAAGACTGTCTTTCAAGGCTTGTTCTGCTGTTAGTTTTTTAGACTGTGTAATATATTGGATGGTTTTCTGTGACCCCAGCATTCTCAAAAAGCGTTGTGTCCCACCTGCTCCAGGGAATAACCCAACGGAACATTCGACCAATCCTATATAACTTTTTGGATGGCTACTCATGATTCGGTAATGGCAGGCTAATGCTATTTCGCATCCTCCCCCAAGTGCAAGACCGTTTATGGCAGCCACAACCGGTTTGCCACAAGTCTCCATTTTCCGTAAATAGGTATTGGTTTGCATGAGCATATCAAAACATTCTTCTTTTGATTTATCATAATTTAAAAACCATTTTAAGTCACCTCCGGCTATAAAATCTTTTTTAGCGGAAGCAATAACAATTCCTTTTACGATGTCATCTGCTATGGCTTGGTTTATAGTCGAAAAGAACTCGGCCATAGTTGCTTCATTCATGATGTTTACCGGAGAATCAGCAACATCCCAAGTAACAACTGCGATACCATCATTATCAATACTATATTTTATATGTTTATTAATCATAATCTAAAGGATAATTGGTTTTTAAATACGTTCAATAACGGTTGCTATTCCCATTCCCCCACCAACACATAAAGTTGCCAAAGCGGTACTTTTATTTTGACGTTCTAATTCGTCCAAGGCAGTTCCAAGAATCATGCAGCCCGTCGCTCCTAACGGATGCCCCATCGCTATTGCTCCTCCATTGACATTTACAATAGAATGATCAATATTAAAATGATCCATCAAACGCATTGGAACCACGGCAAAAGCTTCATTAACCTCAAATAGATCAATATCACTAGCATTCATTTTGGCATTTCGCAATGCTTTTTTAGTAACCGGAATAGGCCCTTCAAGCATTATTAAAGGTTCACTGCCCAATACGGCACCCATTCTGATTATCGCTCTTGGCTTTAATCCGAGTTTCTCCCCTACTTCTTTCGAACCAATCAACATTAATGAAGCACCATCAACCAGCCCTGAGGAATTACCAGCATGATGTATATGATTTATTTTTTCGATTTCTAAATATCGATCTATGGCTGTTTGATCAAATAATTGTTCGCCCATTCTTTCAAATGCTGGCGATAATTTAGATAATATTTCTAAAGTTGTATTTGCTCGAATGTATTCATCCTTTGCCAAATGAACCAAGCCATTTATATCAGTCACTGGAATTATGGATTTATCAAAAAAGCCATTTTGTTGCGCAAATGCAGCTCGTTTTTGAGAATTTACCGCAAAGCCATCTACATCGTTTCGGGAATATCCATATTTTGTTGCTATTAAATCGGCAGAAATTCCTTGAGGAACAAAGTGCCCAAAAGCAGCATTGGGTTCCATTAGCCAAGCAGAACCGTCAATTCCCATAGGTACTCTTGACATAGACTCTACTCCACCAGCGATAATCAACTCAGACCATCCTGATTTAATCATAGCTGCGGCCTGATTAATTGCCTCTAGTCCAGAAGCACAGTAACGGTTTAGGGAAACGGCAGAGAGGTGATCGCCATAATTAGAACACTGCGCAGCAACTTTGGCAACATTTCCTCCTTGTTCCCCTGCTTGAGTCACACAACCAACAATTAAATCTTCTACTAAACTAGTGTCTAAATCGTTTCTTTCTTTTAAGGCGGTCAACAAAGTAGTTAATAATTGAACCGGACTAACCGGGGCTAAAGAACCGTTGCCTTTTCCAATTCCCCTGGGCGTCCGAACTGAATCGTAGATATATGCTTCCATTTTTATAAATTAAAGTTACCACTTGGTAACACCAACTAAAAAATGTTACCATACGGTAACAAATATACTTCAATATATCTTAATTTAAATTATTAAAGCATTAATTTTGCACTTAACCAATAGGTTACATAATTTACTCACTATGGAGCAATACACACAAGAGACTTATCATTTCGATTTAACAGACGATAAGATACAAGCTATACACGCCTTTTTAAGTACCGATGGAGCAACGACACCTAAAGAATTTGCGATAAAAGCGTATGAATACGTTCGCGATAACTGGCCGTATTACCCCTATCGTTTTAGTTTAATAAATGAAGACTGGCGCGCATCAGAGTTAACAACCCATAAAAGTGGCCATTGTATTGATAAAGTAATTATTTTGATTGCGATTTTACGAGCACAGAAAATTCCAGCTAGACTGGGGTTGGCAAAAGTAAAAAACCACATAGCGGTAGATCAGATTGTCGAAAAATTTGGCTCAGATGTACTTGTACCGCACGGCTATATCGAGATTTACTTAGATAATAAATGGATTAAAGCCACACCCGCTTTTAACAAAGAACTCTGTGAGCTCCTCAATGTAAAAGTTTTAGAGTTTGACGGAGAAAATGATTCTATATTTCAAGAATTTGATCAAACCGGTAAGAAAGCTTTCATGGAGTACCTTGAAGATTACGGAACTTTTAATGAAGTACCCTTACCGTATATGTTCGAATTATTACAACAACATTATCCCCGCATAATTGAATCCGGAATAACATTAGGCGGTGTATTATCTCTATCCAAATTGTAATGAAAAAAGACAGAGCAGCTACCGAAGAAAAGATCTACACAGCCTTTTTGGATATATTAAAAGAAAAAGGCCCTCAAGGAGTTGGGATAAATGCCATTGCCAAGCAAGCAGGAGTTTCTAAATCATTAATCTACCGCTATTTTGGTGGTATGAAAGGTCTACTGTTGCTTTTTGCCCAAAAAGGAGACTTCTTTAAATCCCTTTCAGTCATTGAGGAAAAAAAAGATAATTTAGAAAATTTAAAAGACTTCATTAAAGAAGGAACCAAAGAATTACGAGAAAACACTTTAACCCAAGAAATTTTACGCTGGCAATTAATCGAAAATAATGAAGACACGAAAAGTCTTTTCAAGTACTTCAACGCACAAGTAGGCAAAACATTTACCACAAACACAAAAGACGAATCCCTTAACTCTGCTTTTCAGCTGATGCTAGGTGGCTATGTTTACTTTACCTTATTATCTAAATTTAATAAAACATTTATTGCAACGGATTTGACATCAGAAAAAACATGGGAAAATTTTGATGAGGCTATAGCCAAAACAATAGAATTGTTCAGTAAAACCTAACGGGAATCTAAAATCTACTATCCTTATTATTACAAGAGAAAGCTATTACAACTTAAGTACAATCTATTCACTCTCCTTCGGAAAAGTAAAATTACAAAGCTTTACGAATCTACCAAATTACTCAAGTCACAATACAACTACTACCATTGTCTTTTCTATAAAACACAAATAAGGATTTTATAAAATAGTTATATAATTACTATATAGTACTGCAATAGGCATGTTGTTTGCTTTCTAATAGAGTCCTTTCTACTATCTGAATAAGAACTATGTTCTTGGACTATTTTTTTAACCAAAGAATGTAGAAAGAACGAAAATGAAAGAATCATAATAGAACCAAATTAAAATAACGCCTATGAATACCTATTACTTACACGACGGAACTACTGATAGCGGTCCTTTTAATTTTGTCGAACTGAAAGAAAAAAAAATAACCAAAACTACTTCCGTATGGTGCGAAGGAATGGAAGATTGGAAAGATGCGGGCGATGTAGAGGAATTACGAAAAATATTATTCTCAACTCCTCCTCCAATAAAATCATTTGTCACTCCCTCGGCTAATTCAATAACTAGATCTTTAAATGAGGTCCGGAGTTTTGCAAGCGCAAATAAAACCCTCCTATTTATCGGCGCAGGAACTTTCGTTTTAATAATTGGAACTTTAATTTTCAATACTATCCTAGAGAGTCGAACCTTAAAATTAGAGGAGAGGAATAATCAAACGGAATACAACAACAAGCAGTATAAAATACAAGAGCAAGAAATTGAAGATCAAAATAATTTTATTGCTGAGCGAGAAAAAATAGAGTTAGAAAGGGTTGGTAAAGAAAGAAAACTGGCCATCAATAGTCGGCTTTTAGATATTAAAAATTTACTTGCCGTTACACACTCCAATTTAAATAATTCAAAAAACGAATTAAATGATGCACGTGACTTTCAGTTTTTGAGAACAAATAATGAACGAGAAGACGAAATTAGTTCAATTGCAAATAACATTGTTTTTTGGCGGAATGAAATCGAAAAACTTGAAAAAGAAATGAGCATGTTATATCTGGAACTTGAAAAAATACACTAAACTAATTCTCAATATTTAGGCATTATCAAGACCTAAATTCTTAATTAATAATCAAGGAACAGCCTTTAATCCAATAAGGATTAAAGGCTGTTTTTTTTATGCCTAATAATCAAAAAAAATACTGCTAACTTTTCTTTACTAAAATAAAAAGCAGAACAACTTAATTTTACTGTAAAAAAAGCAAATACTTATTTTACGTTCTTTTTAACCAAAAAAAATAGATTCGAAACTAATAAAAACGCCAAAAACTATTAAAATAAAATATTTACCCCTAAAAGATAGGGGGTATAAGTAAAAATATCAATTATGAATATTTCGATATTTTACTGTAAAAATACCAAATAACTAAAATTAGGAAGTCATTTTTTGTAATTGATAATTCTTTCCAAATTGGATCAAAAACATCAATTATTCTTTCTTGTCTTAAAGAAAAGTTAATAAATTCGTCAAAATCAGTTACTAAAAATCGTGTCAAAAACGAATTTATTTAACCTATTTCAAAAGTTAAATTAATGAGCACATAATAACCAAAACCAATTAATCAATATTAACTAAATTATCTATCTAATGAAAAAAATCGAAGCTGTTATTCGAAAATCAAAATTTGATGAAGTTAAAGAAGCTTTACACAAAATCGAAGTCAATTTTTTTACCTACTGGGACGTTACTGGAGTCGGCAATGAAAAAGAAGGGCATGTATACAGAGGAATAACCTATAGTACCACAGACATTCAACGAAGATATATTTCCGTTGTCGTTTCTGATCAATTTTTAGAAAAAACAATTGATGCAATTTTAGAAGCGGCATCATCAGGAATGGTTGGTGATGGTAAAATATTTGTTTCTGAAATTCAAGAAACCTATAGAATCAGAACTAAAGAAAAAGGATCTGACGCGCTTAACTAACCAACCTCTATAAACTAACTAATAAAAAAATATACTATGGATACGAATGCTGTATTAGACTTAATGTGGGTGGTAATCTGCGGAATTTTAGTGTTTTTTATGCAAGCCGGATTTACTTTGGTGGAAGCTGGATTTACCAGATCAAAAAACACTGGAAATATAATAATGAAAAACTTGATGGACTTTTGTATCGGTACCATCGGATTTTGGGCAATTGGATACACTATTATGTACGGAGATTCCATCGGCTCATTTATAGGAAACCCAACTTTGTTTTTTGACAGTGTAAAAGACATGCACAGTCTATTTTTTCAAACTGTATTTGCTGCAACTGCAGCTACAATAGTATCTGGTGCTATTGCTGAAAGAACAAAATTTTCTACCTACCTTATCTTTTCTTTAATGATGACCGTATTTATCTATCCAATTTCAGGTCACTGGGTTTGGCAAGGTGACGGATGGTTAACTAAATTAGGCTTTATCGATTTTGCTGGTTCAACTGTTGTACACTCCGTTGGAGGTTGGGCTTCATTGGTAGCTGCTATAATGGTAGGCCCCCGAATTGGGAAATACACAAATGGTTTATCAAACCCTATTCCAGGTCACAATCTAATGATAGGGTCACTAGGAGTTTTTATCCTTTGGCTGGGTTGGTTTGGCTTTAATGCTGGATCTCAATTAGCAATATCCGGTGATAGTGCCAATGCGGTAGCCGGAATTATCATCACAACAAATATTGCAGCAGCAGCAGGAGCTTTGGCTGCCATGTTTGTAACATGGGCACTTTACGGAAAGCCCGACATCTCTATGACCTTAAACGGTGTTTTAGCCGGTCTTGTAGGAGTTACAGCTGGTTGTGCTGCAGTAAGCCCAGTTGGAGCAGCGTTTATTGGACTAATATGCGGTACCGTGGTTGTATTTGCAATTGAATTTATAGACAAGAAACTTAAAGTTGATGACCCAGTTGGAGCAGTTTCTGTACACGGAGTTTGTGGTGCACTAGGAACTTTATTAGTTGGTGTTTTTGCAACTGAAGGTGGTTTACTTTACGGAGGCGGATTTGCTCAATTAGGTGTTCAAGCAATTGGTGTTTTTGCAATAGCTGCATGGGCAATCATTACTTCTTTTATTGTATTATTTATCTTAAAGAAAACAATGGGACTTAGAGTAACTAAAGAAGAAGAAATTGATGGCTTAGACATTCATGAACACGGAACTAATGTGTATAACTAATCAACTCTTAAAAAAATTGAATTAAAAATCACACATCAAAATCAAGCGCGAAGTCTATATAATGAAATAGCGTAAATTATAAATAAAGCCTGTAACAAAAGTATTTTTTTGTTGCAGGCTTTATCTTTTTAGAGTTCAAAACAACATTAATCATTTCAAAAAACAGAATCACACACGACTTTCGATATCTCAATCATCTATAAAATGTCTTTACTCATTAATTTTCATGTGCGATAAAGTAGCATTGTATCATTATTATTTAGTTAATAATGCCCGTTAAGGATTGAAATAAAAATAAGATTACCAATAAGTTACACCCAAGAGGTACATAAAACCTATCAGCTGTCTATATATAATCAATTAGTTATTTTTTTTCACACTGAGTCGCATTAATATTTAATGACCTTACAGGAAATCTTTAGATTGAAACCTACTTAAAGCTGACGATTTTTAATTTATTAACAGATAAAATCTATTTTTATATAATCTGATGCCTGTCAAAGAATATTGTTAACACACCATTCTGATAGCTGATGCCCGGTCAATTGCTATATTACTTATAAAGTTGAAGTATGTTAAATCTTATAGAAATAATAATAGAACGACCTGAAAAATTAATAAATTTACAATCTTGAATTGATTACCAATAACTGCCCATGTCAAAAGAAAAAGTACGTCTAGATAAAACCTGCCTCAATTGTAACCATGTTGCCGACCAACGGTATTGTCCAAATTGCGGACAGGAAAACACAATCAGCCGTAAGTCTTTTCATCATATCTTTATTCATTTTTTTGAAGACTTAACCCATTACGACAATTCCTTTTGGAAGACAATATTTTCTTTGTTTTTTAAACCAGCCGCTTTAACTAAAGCGTACATGTCAGGAAAGCGCTTGTCTTATTTAAATCCTATAAGACTTTATATTTTTATAAGTTTTGTGACTTTTTTAATGATCTCCTTATTTCCTAATAATCCCGAAAAAGAAATTACAGCCGCTGTTACAAAACAAAAACAAGTAATAATACCCACCATAGATTCCTTGCATATAGAAGAAAAGAGCGTAGATGGATTAACAAAGGTCGGGTTGCTATCGCAACAGAACAATGACACGATAAAAAAAATACTACAGCAAACAGATAAAATTGAAAAAATAAAGCAAGCCCAAACTACTGATTCTATTCCGAAAAAAGAAGTTGCTGATTTTGGATACAAATCCATCAACGAATTAGATTCCATCCAGAAACATGGAAGTAAAAAGATACAGGTAAGCGATACCGAATATTGGTTCCTGAAAAAATGGTTAACCGTTAAAGAAGAAAATACAAACGAACAAATTGTAGAAAAGTTCACTGAATCATTTACAAATAATTTACCGAAATTATTGTTTATGTATATGCCAGTTTTCGCCTTTGTTTTATGGCTTTTTCACGATAAGAAAAAATGGTATTACTATGATAGCGGAATCTTTACTCTGCATTATTTTTCATTTATTCTTTTACTGGTGTTGACCCTGTTTTTTATCGATAAAATCTTTATCCTATTTGGGAAAAACCCTATTCTAGAATGGGTACATTTTAGTTTAAAATCGTTGGGGATATTTTGGATGATTTATTATTTCTTTCCGGCACACCGTCGTTTTTACGGGGACAAATTTATAGTCTCCTTAGTCAAAAGTAGTGTTATAATCATTATTAATTCAGTCGTTATTACCTTACTATTAGTGCTTTTTGCATTATATACGTACAGTAATATTCACTAAAAAACCAACAATAATCCTGCTTAAAACTTTAGTTTAACGGCATGATAAGCTGCAATTAATTCAAAAGCTATTTATTGCTATTTAACTATCCATTGTCTTCCTCCAAATCGTTGTGGTTATCACCGCCGATGCTGTAGTGGTTATTCTCTTCATCCTCGCTTCCTATCTCCTCTTGCGCATCGTCTAATTCTGATCCTGGAATATCTAAATCTCCTCCTGACATATCTTCTTCGAAATTTTTTTCATTGAATTCTGTTCGGTTATTAATTTCAACCGGTATTTTCTTTTTAGTGATATCAGCAGGATTGATGTCCCCTTCCTTATGTCCCTTATTGTAGATATCTTCACTTGGCGGATAGTTTATAGAATCCGGTAATTTATCTTTATCTGCTTCTTCCGTTTTCTGAGATTTAGGACTTGGTTTATTATCTTTATTTTCCATCTTACTTAAGGTTTTAACTAATTGATATATAATACACTAAGTTAGTGATTAATTTACAAAAATAGCCGTTATCTCTTTGTTTAAATACAATGAGATAAGTAACCCCTTCTCATCAAAGTCCATTTAACGTAAGTTCAACACCTCTTATTTGTTTACAAATAAAACAGCTAGTATGTCAACCTAAAATACCATCCTGCTTATTATAGTTTGTACCTAATAAATGACTAAATTTATACTACTAAAATAGGGTGCTATTTTCATCTTGTTTTTTTCACTAATCTTAAAACAATACAAACATGAGTTTACTATCACAAAATGTTATTCCAGGAAATCACGGTAAAACTTTTGGAACAAACGCGATGGAAGAAAACGATTTAACAGCAATTAAAAATAGCCTGTTAGAATTAGAAGGAATTGTTGACATTATCCTGAATACTGAAATTTTTCCTCGAGAATTTACGGTACATACAAACCAAATCGTTTCATTAGCAGATATTGAACACAAAGTAAAAACCGTGGGGTTTCATGCTATCGCAAAAGAGACGTTTGAGCTATAGCAGTGCTCGGAAATAAACTACCTCCGAGGATAGCCTAGGGTACTACTAAAATAATTGCCATAGATTCACTGATTTTCAAAAAATTATTTTTTAATGTGTAAATCTGTGGCAAAAAAAAGCGAAACCGAATTACTAGCCGTTACAACTAAAAGATATCAAAAGATACCAAGGAGCTAGCTAGTTCAACTAAACAAGAGTATTCTCCACTACTCTTACTATGTTTCATAAAAATAATTATTCAAAAATTTGCTTGTTACCTAACCATATCGTAATATTGCAATATAAATATATAACGATGGGAATTACTAAAACAGAACACTTTACAGAAGAGCAAAATGAGTTAGCAATCTTAGCGAAAGCGATTGGACATCCTGCTCGTATCTCCATAATTCAGCATCTGATAAAAGTAAACAGCTGTGTTTGCGGAGACATCGTAAACGAATTACCTCTCGCTCAGCCCACGGTATCCCAACACTTAAAGGAATTAAAAAATGCCGGACTTATCAAAGGAAGTTTTGAAGGAAACGCTATTTGTTATTGCCTCGATGAAGAAGGCTTCAATAAAATACGAGGTTTTTTCAACCAAGTAAATACGTATTTAGAAAACAAAAAAAATCAATGTTGTTAATTTTTAAAATATAAAAAAATGAAGTTATCAGAAATTAAAAAACAGCTAAGCACATTAGAAAATGTAACTTTCCTATTGCCAAACGGCACTTATGTTCCAGAACATTTTCACGTTACTGAAGTAGGTTTAATTACCAAAAATTTCATTGACTGTGGAGGAAAAGTAAGAAACGAAACCGTGGTAAACTTCCAATTGTGGGATGCCAATGATTTTGAACACCGTTTAAAACCAAAGAAACTCTTGGATATTATTACACTATCTGAAAAAGTTTTAGGAATTGAAGACTACGAAATAGAGGTCGAATACCAAGCAGAAACTATTGGTAAATACGACTTAGGATTCAACGGAAAGGATTTTATATTATTGAACAAACAAACTGCATGCCTAGCAGAAGATGCATGCGGAATTCCGCAGGAAAAGCAAAAAACAAAATTATCTGAAATTCCAACACAAACGAATAGCTGTACTCCTGGTGGAGGTTGTTGTTAACTAAAATCTACTCCGTATATGTCTCAATTAAACACCAGTACATTCCCTTCGATAGAAAATGAAATTCGTTCTTTTCAATTCGGAACTATTTCTCCGGAAAGAAAAGCAATATTGCTTCCACTTATTGATTTTATTCAAGAGAAAGTTAGCAACGAACAAGACATCCGACTCAACTTTATTTGTACCCACAATTCAAGGAGAAGTCATTTATCGCAAGTATGGGCACAAACGGCGGCAGCACATTTTAATGTGAAAAACGTGTTTTGCTATTCGGGTGGAACAGAAGCTACGGCATTATTCCCGATGGCTGCCAAAACATTAGAACAAGCAGGATTCGAGGTAAACCCTCTTTCTGAAGGCACGAATCCCGTTTACAGCATTAAATATAGTGAGAATGAACATCCTATTATTGGATTTTCTAAAACCTATGACGACAGTTTTAATCCGCAATCCGCCTTTGCGGCAATATTGACTTGCTCAAATGCTGATAACGGCTGCCCTTTTATTGCCGGCGCTGAAAAACGCATCCCGATCACTTTTGAAGACCCAAAAGCGTTTGATAATACACCTCAACAAGAAGAAAAATACAAAGAAAGAAGCATCCAGATTGCAACGGATCTCTTCTATGTATTCTCACAAATAAAAAAATAATATGTCCGCAACTAATTGCACTCCTGCATTAAACAGAAAAAAACTAGGGTTTCTCGATAGTTATTTAACCCTTTGGATATTCCTTGCCATGGCATTAGGTGTTGCCATTGGAAACTTCTTTCCTTCTAGCGGAGATTTTATCAATTCCTTTTCCAGTGGAACCACTAATATACCGTTAGCAATTGGACTTATCCTAATGATGTATCCGCCATTGGCAAAAGTGAAATACGAACAAATGGGAGAAGTCTTTAAAAACACTAAAGTACTAGGTGCTTCCCTATTCTTGAATTGGGTTTTAGGCCCGATCTTAATGTTTGCATTGGCATTAATTTTCCTCAATGGCTATCCTGAATACATGATTGGCGTAATCCTAATCGGGCTCGCGCGTTGCATTGCCATGGTTGTAGTTTGGAACGACCTTGCTGATGGAGATAGAGAATATGCAGCTGGATTGATTGCCTTAAACAGCATTTTTCAAGTATTACTTTATAGTGTTTATGCATATATTTTCATCACCGTACTTCCTCCCTATTTTGGCTATACCGGTTTTGAAGTCAACATCAGTATTGGACAAATTGCCGAGAGTGTCGGTATTTATTTGGGAATTCCCTTTGCATTAGGAATCATCAGTCGATATGCTTTAATCCATTTAAAAGGAGAAGACTGGTTCCAGAATAAATATGTCCCTTTTATCTCCCCCATTACTCTTATCGCTTTATTATTTACAATTGTAATCATGTTTAGCTTGAAAGGAGAATTAATCGTTCAAATTCCTATGGATGTAGTTCGAATCGCCATTCCACTTGTCATCTACTTCACTTTGATGTTTGTATTGAGCTTCATGGTTGGGAAATACTTTGGCGCCGACTATTCCAAAAGTACCGCTATTGCCTTTACAGCCACAGGAAACAATTTCGAATTGGCCATTGCAGTTGCCATAGGCGTATTTGGCATCAACAGCGGACAAGCTTTTGCTGGTGTTATAGGCCCGTTAGTAGAAGTTCCGGCATTGATAGCCTTAGTGAATGTCGCTTTTTGGTTTCGAAAAAAATACTATCCAACTACGGCATAAAAATTAAAAACCACCCTTTTATCTAAAAATAAGAGGGTGGTTTATTTTTTAGGAGCTATTTCCCGTTATCCGCTGTATCTTTATACTTGCCGAAAACGGAAGCTATAAAGGATGCCGCTTCTACCGGGGCTAGGCATTTCGTGCTAAAATGAAACTCCAATTCATTCAAGATCTAAATCTTAAATGCAATAAAACAACTATATTAGCAGAACCGTTCGCATTGCTTAATGAGTAAAGTCAACAGTTAAAAAATTTAACTAAAGCTTAGTTGATTTACCAACCGTCAAATAAATGTGATTGTTGGGATACAGAAATTCCATCTTAGTGTTCTGTTTGTTAATTTTCATATCAACAGTACCTTTCTCATTTTCCAAGGAATAAAGTATGTAATTAGGATCGGGAGCATACACCACTGACTTCATAATTTTATACTTTAATTTCATATTAGTAAAAAAGAATACTACATCATTCTTTTTTCTGTCGAGGAACACAAACGAATATTCATTTCCTGAAATATCGCATTCTCCAATCTTAAAAGGAACTTCGTCAACACAATAGCGCTGCACATTAAACACTTGTTCTTGAGAATACATAGAACCCGACAACAATAAAAGTGCAATAAAATACTTCATGGTTTTTACTTTTCTTAAATTGTACTAGAGTAATACAATCCGATGCACTAATGCAAAACACATGCCACTAAAAAAAAACTTAGACTACAGCCTTATGCTTTTTTACTTAAAGGACCGCTTTCCTTCTTTAGGATATAAAAAAAAATCGTTTCTTTGAAAACTATTTTACAATAGCTAAGAAAATAAGATTTGAAGCTTATATCAAAATACAGATTAAAATAATTTTTATATAAATCATGGGTTTAAAAACAGACATTAACGCATTAAGACGAAAACTGATGCGTCGCCTTACGAAGAACGTCGGTGCTTCACAATTTGATCAAAATATCGATTTGACAAAGGTGGAGTTTAAAAAAATTCTAATTTGTAGACCCAACCCTAGATTAGGGAATCAATTGTTAATCACTCCGCTAGTACAAGATGTTATTGCAACTTTTCCAGACTGTGAAATAGATTTATTTGTCAATGGTGGTCTAGCACCTATTATTTTTAAAAATTACACCAACATAAATCGAATAATTCGTCTCCCAAGAAAACCTTTTAAAGAGATTACTAAATACGTTAAGGGATGGCTTTCCTTAAAAAAATACAGTTATGACATTGTGATAAATGTAGTAGAAAACTCTTCGTCTGGAAGATTATCTGCGCAATTTGTGAATTCAAAATATAAGTTTTTTGGAGATGATGTTGATGATATTCAATTAAAGCACAACGATTATGAGCATATTGCTAAATATCCCGTTTACAACTTTAGACATTACTTAACTAAACTTGGATTTAAAGAAAACAATAGCCCTCTTCCTAATTTAGACTTAAAGCTAAGTCCTTCAGAACTTGCGGAAGCCAAAAAGACACTATATACTATTGTACAAAACGACAAGAAGACCATTTGCATCTTTACTTTTGCTACAGCTGATAAATGCTACCCAGAGTCCTGGTGGGCACCTTTTTATGACCGATTAAAAGCGGAATATTCAGACTACAATATCATTGAAGTATTACCCGTAGAAAACGTTTCGCAAATCGGTTTCAAAGCACCAACATTTTACAGTAAAGACGTTCGCGAAATAGGTGCGCTTATGGCAAACACCGAAGTATTTATAGGAGGCGATAGCGGAATTATGCATTTGGCCAGCGCATCAAAAGTACCTACTGTTGGTCTTTTTTCTCGTGATAATATAAAGATGTATCAACCTTACGGAAACGGTAGTATAGCCATAAATACCAATACTGATTCTATTGATGATTACATTGCCGTATTAGACAAAATTCTTAGATAGTATAGCTTTTATAAATTCAATTACGTCGAATACCGTTTGCGTAAACCATAAAAAAAGAAGCCATCATGCTTCTTTTTTTATTTTATTACCAACCGTTATTTAATCCCTCTTTCAAGGCTTTATCATATTTATCCAAATCAAAACGATACAAGCTCGGAGCTTTATGTGCGCCGCCTTTTCTACTCTCGTCTAGACTCACAAGAATATCATACCGCAGCATTTTTCTATAGAAATTACCGCGATTCAGTTTTTTACCCAGAATAATTTCATACAGTTTTTGAAGTTCGGGCATCGTAAATTTTTCGGGCAGCAAATTATAACCTATCGGCTTATCATTTAACTGCTTTCGCAAAGTGGATAATGCCTTGTCAAAAATAATTTGATGATCCATCATAAATTCCGTTAATTCCTCTATTGGCATCCATTCGCAAGGATCAAAAACTTCATCAATAACTAAATTCACTTTAGAATAATCAACTAAAGCATAAAATCCCACTGAGACAAAGCGCTGCTTATTCCATAATGTATCAGAATACTCCTTAAAAAAACTTTCTGAACGATCTAAATCACCAAAAGTGCTAAATTGGCTCAAGTAAATATTTTCTGCCCCTGTACGGCTTTTAAGAATTCTACTAGCAGCCTCATTTAAATTTTCACGTTTTTTAATATAGCCCCCAGGAAGTCCTAACAATTGTTTTTCCTTCATTTTTAGAACTAATACTTTCAGTGCGCCATCGTGAAACCCAAATACAACACAATCGATAGAGATACTGGGCATGTATATTTCCCAAGACTCCTTCGACTTTTCTTCAATAATTTTTTTGAACTCCATATTATTTAATTGGCCGTAAAAATACGAAACTGATTATAAATCTATCTTTTAAAAACTGATAATCAGAAAAATATCCTTTTTTTATACAAATAACAAAGAAAAATTATTAATATTGCTTCATATTGAAGCAATAAAAGGCTATTAACAAAAAACAACCACATGAGAAGCAAATCAATTTCAACAATCGCAAAAACATCATTGCTTTCTGCATTAGTGTTTTCAGGAATTTCTTGGGCAAGCAACCCAGAGAAAAAAGCCCCAAAAAGCACTCCGATTATAACCGTAAATGGTTTTACATTTTCTGATCTAAATAGAAATGGAAAATTAGATAAGTACGAAGATTATCGACTCTCAACTCAAGACCGAATACAAGACCTTATAAATAAAATGACCGATGACGAAAAGGCAAGTATGCTTATCGGAATTGGAATGCCCGGATTTGATATGGTGGAAGCCAAATTTATTTCTGGTGGTTTTCAAGGAAAAGTTCCCGGAGCTGCAGGTGGAACATTTGAATTAAAACGATTAGGAATTCCTACAGTTGTAGTTTCTGATGGACCTGCTGGACTACGAATCAAGCCAACAAGAGATAATGACGTAAACACCTATTATGCAACTGCCTTTCCCGTTGGAACTGCCCTTGCCTCTACTTGGAATACAGAATTGATCAATAATGTTGGAAAAGCCATAGGTAACGAAGTGAAAGAATATGGAGTTGATGTATTGCTTGGACCCGGAATGAATATTCATAGAAACCCATTGTGTGGAAGAAACTTCGAATACTATTCTGAAGACCCGTTATTGACCGGAAAAATAGCCGCCTCAATTATAAATGGAATTCAATCCAACGGTGTTGGAACTTCTGCTAAGCATTATGCAGCTAATAATCAAGAAACAAATAGAATGAGTGTAAACGCACACATCAGCGAAAGAGCGATGCGTGAAATTTACTTAAGAGGGTTTGAAATCACGGTTAAGGAGTCGCAACCATGGACCATTATGTCTTCCTATAATCTTATTAATGGAACATATACATCTGAAAGAAAAGATTTACTAACCACAATATTGAGAGATGAATGGGGATTCAAAGGATTAGTAATGACAGACTGGTTTGGTGGATACAAAGGCTTTACATCGGCATTTGAAAAAGGTGCAGTCAATGATGTAACTGCACAATTATCAGCTGGAAATGATTTATTAATGCCTGGACTACCTTCACAAAAACAAGCTATTCTAGAGCATATGAAAAGTGGAAAACTATCTGCAGCGGTAGTCAACACGGATTTAACCAGAATCTTGGAATTGGTTTTTAAATCACCATCAATGAATAATTATAAGTATTCTGACAAACCGAATTTAAAAGAAAATGCTGAGGTTACCAGACAAGTCGCTGCTGAAGGAACAATTTTATTAAAAAATGATAATAATACATTACCATTTAATTCAAAAAAATCACCGTTGGCTGTTTTTGGAATTACTTCTTATGACTTTATTTCTGGTGGAACAGGAAGTGGTGATGTGAATGAAGCTTACAGTATCTCACTAATCGACGGTTTGACAAACGCAGGCTTTTCTATTGATACTGAATTAGAGGGAATGTACAAACCTTATGCAGCAGATAAAAAAGCACAAGAATTGGAACGTCGTGAAAGAGAAGGCGGCTTAATGGCCACTCCTCATCGTATCGCTGAATTGGAGTTAAGCAAACAAATATTGGAAAACAAAGCCAAATCATCTGAGATTGCACTAATTACAATTGGTAGAAATGCTGGTGAGAATGCAGACAGAAATGTGGAAAACGATTTCAATTTAGCTATTGATGAGGTAAATTTAATTGACAATGTAGCAGCGGCTTTTCATGCTCAAGGCAAAAAAGTAGTTGTTGTTTTAAACATCGGTGGTGTTATAGAAACAGCAAGTTGGAAAAATAAAGTAGATGCTATCCTATTACCATGGCAACCGGGACAAGAAGGAGGAAATTCTGTTGCAGATGTTTTTACAGGAAAAGTAGCCCCTTCAGGAAAATTAACAATGACTTTTCCCGTAAAATATGAAGATACACCATCTGCAAAAAATTGGATTGGAACTCCCGCTGAAAACCCTACAAGTGTAACGTACGAAGAAGGTGTTTATGTTGGATACCGTTATTTCAATACGTTTAAGGTAAAACCATCTTATGAATTTGGTTACGGATTATCGTATACTTCTTTTCATATTTCAGAAATAAAATTAAGTTCAAATACATTTTCGAATAAAATGGTCGTTACTGTGACCGTGAAAAACACAGGCAAAACAGCCGGTAAGGAAGTAGTTCAATTGTATCTTTCTGCACCTTCACAAAACATTGACAAACCTAGCTCAGAGTTAAAAGCTTTTGGTAAAACAAATTTATTACAAGCTGGAGAAAGTCAAACTATCGTTTTGACATTGAACCCTAAGGATTTGGCATCATTTGTTAGCAACAAAAACGCATGGATTGCTGAAGCCGGTTCTTATAAAGTGGCAATTGGAACTTCATCATTAGACATGAAGGAAACAGCAAATTTCACATTAGCAAAAGAAACTGTAGTTGAAAAAACAAACTCTTCATTTGCTTTGGACACAAAGTTTACAGATTTGAAGCACTAATTCCGTGACTACTTAATTTATAAAAATGGATTCGATGAAAGTCGAATCCATTTTTATATTACATAATCATTTGTTTTACTACTTTTACAACTCATAAAAAGAAAACTATGTCTGTCGCAAAAAAAGATTATAAAAGAATTACCACTAAGTCCTTAATTGAAATGAAAGCAAATGGAGAAAAAATCTCTATGCTTACCGCTTATGATTACACCATGGCTAAAATTGTGGATACAGCCGGTATTGATGTTATTCTTGTGGGTGATTCTGCTTCAAATGTGATGGCTGGACATGAAACAACTTTACCTATTACTTTAGACCAAATGATATATCACGCCTCTTCTGTTGTTAGAGCAATAGAAAGAGCCTTAGTAGTGGTGGATTTACCTTTTGGAAGTTACCAATCAGATCCTAAAGAAGCTTTGCGTTCATCAATCCGAATTATGAAAGAAAGCGGTGGACATGCCGTAAAACTTGAAGGTGGAAAAGAAATTAAAGAATCAATTAAAAAAATATTAAATGCAGGTATTCCAGTAATGGGACATTTGGGTTTAACACCGCAATCGATCTATAAATTTGGAACCTATACCGTTCGTGCCAAAGAAGAAGAAGAAGCTGACAAATTAGTTGAAGATGCTCAATTGTTAGAAAGATTAGGTTGTTTCGCTTTGGTTTTAGAAAAAATCCCTGCTCATTTAGCTGAAAAAGTAGCCAAAAGTATTTCGATTCCAGTAATAGGAATTGGTGCTGGAGGTGGCGTTGACGGGCAAGTACTTGTTATTCACGATATGTTAGGAATGAATAATGAATTTAGCCCTCGTTTCTTAAGAAGATACATGAATCTATACGAAGGAATGACAGCCGCTATTGGTCAATATGTTGCCGATGTAAAATCAAGTGACTTCCCAAATGACAAGGAACAATATTAAAAATAGAAAAGTCAATTCCTTAAAGTAATCTATTTTAAGGAGTTGCTATTAAAATAAGATAATCCCTCGCTTACAATACCTACATTATAAAAATTTATTTTGAAAATAATTTCGAACAAAAACAATCTCCAAGTATTACATGAAGACAACCATATTATTGTGGTGAACAAACGAGTAGGCGATATTGTACAAGGCGATAAAACAGGCGACAAACCTTTATCGGAGGTCGTAAAAGAGTATCTCAAAGAAAAGTACAATAAACCAGGAGAAGTTTTCCTTGGTGTAGTGCACCGTTTAGACAGGCCTACAACCGGAATAGTAGTTTTTGCCAGAACTAGCAAAGCGTTACCCCGCTTGAACGAATTATTCAAAAACAGGGAAACTCAAAAAACCTATTGGGCAATTGTAAAAAACAAACCCGCTAACTCTCAAGACAAACTGATTCATTTCATTAAAAGAAACGAAAAAAACAATACCTCAAAAGCGCACATAAAAGAAGTTCCTGACAGTAAATTAGCGAGCTTGGACTATACTATTTTTAAGGAACTGAACAATTACTTTGCATTAGAAATCAATCTGCATACAGGAAGACATCATCAAATTAGAGCGCAACTTTCATCCATAGGCTCTCCAATAAAAGGAGATTTAAAATATGGTTTTGACCGAAGCAATCCTGATGGTGGCATCCATCTGCATGCCCGAAAATTAGTTTTTGTTCATCCAGTCTCCAAGGAAACGCTATCCATCATTGCCCCAGTACCGAATGAAGTTATTTGGAATGCATTATAATTTTAGTTGAATAAAAAATCATTTTTAAAATTTAAGAATTAACTTGCATAGAAATTAATTATCCAAATTTATAATGAACTATAAGACTAATATCGAATATAGAAAAGAGACTTTAATAAAACTGCTCAATACTATTATAATTCATGAAGATGAGATCATTAAAGCTTTATATGATGATTTCAAGAAGCCTGCTTTTGAGGCCGTTCTAACGGAAACCAGCTATGTTATTTCGGAATTAAAGGACACCATCAAGAATATACACAAATGGGCAAAGCCAAAAAGGGTTTTTCCATCACTGCTAAATTTTCCTTCTAAAGATTATATTTACAAAGATCCTTATGGAAAAGTATTAATTATTGCTCCATGGAATTACCCGTTCCAGTTGGCTCTTTGCCCTTTGGTTTCTGCAGTTGCTGCCGGAAATCAAGTAGTCATCAAACCTTCTGAATTAACGCTTAATACATCCGCTATTATTGCTAAAATAATAGCAAAAACGTTCCATGTGAATCACGTTGAAGTTATTCAGGGTGGTGTCGATGTATCCAAAAATTTACTTTCGCAACGCTGGGATTATATCTTTTTTACCGGAAGCGTTCCCGTGGGAAAAATAGTTGCCCAAGCTGCAGCAGAACACCTCACTCCCGTAACATTGGAACTTGGAGGAAAAAATCCGTGTATTATTGATGAAACTGCTAATTTGAAATTGGCAGCCAAAAGAATTGTTTGGGGAAAATTCATTAATGCGGGACAAACCTGCATTGCTCCAGATTATATCATGATTCAGAAAGACATGAAAAGTAAGTTTATCGACTATATGAAAGAGGAAATAACCGCTGCATATAGCAATAAACCAGAAGAATCCCCTGATTTTGCTAGAATTGTCAATGTTAAAAATTGGAGTCGATTAACCGCGATGATTGACAACGACAAAGTCATTTTTGGTGGCCAATCTGATGAATCGGACTGTTATATAGCGCCAACCCTTATTGATGAATCTGATGTTGACAGTCTTATTATGAAAGACGAAATATTTGGCCCGTTGTTACCTATTCTTGAATATTCCAGTGATGCGGATATACACGCCGTGATTTCAAAATATGAGAAACCATTGTCTTTATATATTTTTACTGAGAATAAAGTATTTGCAAAACAAATTATTCAAAACTACTCTTTTGGAGGAGGTTGTATAAATGACACAGTAGTTCATTTTTCAAATAAACGTTTGCCTTTCGGAGGTGTAGGTCATAGTGGCATTGGTGCCTATCATGGGTCGTTAAGTTTTGACACTTTTTCACATAAAAAATCAATTGTAAAAAAAGCAAATTGGCTGGATTTACCAATGCGATATGCACCGTATAAAGACAAATTAGCTACAATCAAGAAATTACTTAAATGGATTTAATGAAAGAGAAATCAGTAAGCGAAGCCATTCAATACAGACGCTCCGTGCGGGTCTTTAAAGATGAAGCCCTTGATAATGAGAAAGTAAAAGAATGTATCCGTCTGGCTACACTCGCCCCTACAAGCAGTAATATGCAACTCTGGGAATTCTACCAAATTACCTCAGCCGATGTTCTAGAAAAGCTCACGCAAGTAAGCTTTAATCAAAATGCAGCAAAAACTGCCAAGCAAATGGTTGTCGTGGTGGCTAGAAAAGATCTTTGGAGAAAAAGAGTACAGTCTAACGTAACTTTTTTAAAATCACAGTACGGTGAAAAATCAGCTACTGACTATTCGAAAAGAGAAAAATTTGCCCTGAACTATTATCAGAAAATTGTTCCAACGCTCTACTTTGATTTCATAGGAATCTTGGGAGCCGTAAAATTTCTTATTTTTCAAATCATCGGACTATTTAAACCTATTTACAGACAAGCCCGAAGAAGCGATATGCGAATAGTAGCTCAAAAAAGTGCTGCATTAGCCGCGCAAAACTTTATGATTAGTATGGCTGCCATAAATTATGACACCTGCCCTATGGAAGGTTTTGATTCTCTAAGGGTAAAAAGAATATTAAATTTACCGGCTGCAGCTGAAATAAATATGATTATCGGCTGCGGAATTCGAGAAGAGTCCGGCGTTTATGGGGAACGATTCAGAGTTCCCTTTGAAGAAGTCTATTTTAAATTATAAACCAACTTTACTATTTTAAACCACTATTAAACCCAATAAAAAATGAATCTAAAAAAAGACCGTATAGAAGAAATAGTACGCAATGGCTATCAATTAGATTTTGCGAATGTTTTCAACAAAGCATTTGAAAATTATAAAAAAATAGCCCTATATGCAGGACTCATGATATTTGTATTTATGGTAATTTTAATGGCAATCATAGCAAGTGTGGGTATAAGTCTTTTCGGAATAGCTGCACTATCTCAGGAATCATTTCAAGAGTTAAGCCTAAATCTGAAAAACATTAGCGGAGTCTATCTAATTATTTATATGGGAGTATCGATTTTCTTTTCCTCTTTAATTAGTCCATTGCAAGCCGGACTAATTAAAATGGCTTACTGCGCTGAAAGAGATGAGGAATTTCACGTTTCAACCGTTTTTAGTTTTTATAATGCAAAGTATTTTCTGCAAATTTTTGTTGCAACATTTCTAATTTTGATCTGCAGCCAAGGAATAGAAATGGCCTTAAATTATAGTGGTATTAGACTGGTAGGAAGCATGATTTCAGTTGCTATATCTTTTTTTACAATACTAACTATTCCACTTATCATTTTCAGCGACCTAAACGCATTAGATGCGATAAAATATAGTTTTTCAATTGTATTAAAACAACCTCTAATCCTTCTTGGCCTTATACTTGTAGCAATTATTGGATCAATGGTTGGATTTATTGGATGTTGCATTGGAGTGTTTTTCACTCTTCCATTCATGTATTCCATGTACTATGCTATGTACGACGAAATTATCGGATTTGACAATGAGGAAGAAACAGAGACATCTAATCTATTGTAAATAATACGAAACGCGATTTAATTTATTATAAGTAAATCGCGTTTATATTATAAAAAAATCATTAAATTACTAACCTATAAATTTCAATTTTACAATTCAAAAATATATTCTCTATGGTATTTTACTATAGCCTTTTTTATACTATTATTTCAGATTACAGTTCCTTTTGTTGGATAAGCTCTCTAAAAGCAATACTGTCATCTGCGGTCTTCACTGAAATAATCATTTCAAACGAAACCTCTATATTATGGGGAGGGTTACTCCTTTTCATTGCTCATTTATTTTTTACTCTTAAGAATACAAAAAACAAACTAAAGAGTACATTAATTGAAAAAAACAATGAAGAATATCTACGTAATAAAGAATACCAGCTTTATCTTCTATTCTTAGGAGTTGTAAATATTATAGCTGAAATTAATTATGAAATTTTTAGTGTCAGGCCCAAAAGTTTGCTCATATTAAATATCAGTACTGCATTATTCTTTATAATTATATACTTACTTAGTACGAAGTCATCTTTTCTTTTTCGGAACATCCGAACTATCTTCATTGTATTTTATCTATTCTATTTTACGATGATTTGTAGAAATTTACTTTTTAGATCGACCGACATTATACCTGTCATCGCTTTTATAATGAATTTTTATTTTGCGTACATCATTTTTAAACCTATAAAATTATATTGGTATTTTGTGGCATTTGTTTTTTCATACATTGCTGTTGTTACTTATTTTGAAATGCTACCCATTAAAACAACTATAGCATTATTCAATTTTTCTATAATTGTTTTTACGATAAATTATATTCAGCATATCATAGCTCTAAATATTAGGGACAAATTCCGTTTTTCAGATCAAATAATAAATAATGGGAACTCTCTTATTGTTGTATCCACTAGAAACGGAGAAATTTTATTCTGTAGCGAAACGATTACTCCTATTTTAGGGTATTCTGTAGATGAGGTTATGGGAATGCGATTCTGGGAGGTAACTGAAGATCCAGACTTTACTGGTGCAAAATTTCATGAAAACACAACTTCTGAAAGAGTTTTTGTAAGGAAACTAAAGACTAAAAATGGAACATACAAGCATATAGAATGGCATGATAAAAGATATACTGAGGATCTAATAATTGGTATTGGACATGAAGTTACTCAACAAATAGAAACACAAAAAAGATATGAAAACATAGTTGAATCTGCTTATGATATAATTTATGAACTAGACCGTTATGGCGCCTACGTCTTTATAAATAAAAACTCCGAGATAATAACTGGGTTTAGTCTAACAGAATTGTATAGTTCTAAATTTGAGCGTTTAATCAAAGATGGTTATCAACAAAGAGTCCTTGAATTCTATACCAATTCTACAGAAGAAATGGAAAGCTTCCCTACTTTTGAATTTCCTATCATTAAAAAAAATGGAGATGAAATATGGCTTTCTCAAAAGGTAACAATCAATAGAGATGAAAACAGAAAAATAACAGGATATTCAGTAATTGCTAGAGATATTACTTTCCTAAGAACCATTGAAAAAGAAAAAGCAGAACGACAATTAAAAAATCTAAAATACAGCGCTGCTTTAAAAGGGTTCACTGCAAAGAGTTATTCTAATAACGAAAGCTTAGAATACAAACTGCAAACAATTTTAGAAACCACCGCTAAAACAATAGGAATCAATCGTGCGGGTTACTGGAACTATTTTGAAGACAGGATTAGTTGTGTAAAACTATATGATTTTAAAAGTAATACATTTTCATCCGAGCAAGAGATAACAAAAAAATCATCTCCAAAATACTTTTCAACAGTTGAAAACAAAATACAAATTGTCGCTTCAGATGTCTGTACAAATGAAATTACTAAGGAATTATGTGTTGATTATATTCAAGAAAACAACATAGTTTCACTTATCGATACCCCCGTTTTTATTAATGGTGAATTAAAAGGAATTCTTTGTATTGAAGCTACTGAAGACGTGAAGCAATGGGATAATGAAGACATCAATTTCTCACGATCTGTTTCTGATATTATTGCAATAGCATTTGAGTCTAAAATGAGATTGGACATCGAAAACAGATTGACTTATAAAAGTGAGTTACTGGCAGCAATGACCCAATGCACAGAAAAATTTTTAAATAGTAAAGATATTGCCGATATTTTTTCTGATGTATTGATTATTATGGGGAATGCTACCAAATCACATCGTGCCTATTACTATGAAAACGATCCTTCTACTAATTTAATTAGCCAGAAATACAGATGGATAATGAACAATACAACATTAACCGAAAATAACCCTAAACTTCAAAATATACCGTATGATTACTTCGAAGAATTAATTGAACCGATATTAAACAATAAAATTTACGAAGCGACCGTATCCAAAATTAAAAATGAATCATTAAAAAATAAGTTGATTAATGTAGATGTAATTTCATTGATCCTTTTCCCAATTTTCATAAAAAATAAATTTCATGGCTTTTTAGGATTTGATGATACCTCCGAAGAAAAGAAATGGACTGAAGACGAAGTTAATATTCTGCAAACATTAGCCAGAAACGTTGCCTCCTCTATTGAACGTATCGCCGGAGAAACAGCAATTTATGAGAGTGAAGAAAAATTCCGTTTATTAGCCAATAATATCCCAGGCGCTGTTTATCTTTCAGACAATGATGAAAAATTTACCAAAATATATCTCAATGATGAGATTAAAAAGTTAACAGGTTATGATAAAATCGAATTCTTGGAAAAAAGAATTTTTTATATCGACCTAATTCACCCTGAAGATTATGAAAGAGTACTTGGTGAATCTAGAGAGAAGCTATCCAAATCTGAACCTTTCCATTTCACGTACCGCATCTTAAATAAAGCTGGTGAAATCGTTTGGGTAGAAGAGTTTGGTGATGCTGTAATCCACAATGGCAAAATCACTTATATTGAAGGCATAATGCTGGATATCACTAAAAGAAGAATGACGGAAGATGCCATAAAAGGGCTTGAATATGCTGAAGCTGCCAATAAAGCCAAGTCAGAGTTTCTGGCTAATATGAGCCATGAAATCAGAACTCCTTTAAATGGAATCATAGGTTTTACTGATCTATTGATGAAAACTAAGCTTGAAGAAGTCCAGGAAAAACATATGATTACCGTTAATCAATCTGCTCATTCCTTATTAGGAATTGTAAATGACATCCTCGATTTTTCTAAAATTGAAGCGGGCAAACTTGATTTGCACGTCGAAAAACATAAAATTGAAGACATTTTAAACCAAATTATTGATTTAATCCATTACGAATCCAATCAAAAGAAGCTACAACTAGACCTTGTAGTAGCGCCAGAAATACCTGCTTATTTTTGGGTAGATAGCATTAGGTTAAAACAAATCCTAATCAATCTTTTAGCTAATGCCGTGAAATTCACAGAAAAAGGATTTGTAAAACTGGGCATTTCACTAATCAACGGTACTAATTCTAACAGCAAAATCCGTTTTGCTGTGCTTGATACCGGGATTGGAATTTTAAAGGAAAATCAAAAGAAAATATTTAAAGCTTTCTCCCAAGAAGACAGCTCCACAACTAAAAAATTTGGAGGTACTGGTTTAGGCCTAACAATTTCAAACAAATTACTAGGACTAATGGACAGCCGCTTGCAACTTAGTAGCAAACTTGGAGTTGGTAGTACCTTTTATTTCGATTTGGACTTACAAACAACTAATGAGCCAGAAGTAGAAACTATACTTATAAGCGATAAAGAAGTTGTTGACCATTTTGCTTTTCAAACTGATGCTCGATTGGAAGCATTAAAAGTAATGCTCGTTGAGGATAATAAAATTAATATGTTATTGCTCAAAACAATTATTAAAAATGTACTTCCCAAGGCCGTTATTCATGAAATCCCAAATGGATTAGAAGCTGTAAAAGAGTTTGAAAATATTTTACCGGATATCATATTTATGGATATACAGATGCCAATAATGAATGGGTATGAAGCTACAATAGAAATAAGAAAATTAAAATTAGGTGCATCAGTTCCAATAATAGCGATCACAGCGGGCACTGGAGCAGAAGTAAATGACAAGTGTATTGCGGCAGGGATGAATGATTATATTTCAAAACCCATTATAAAGCGAGTGATAGAAGACACTTTATTAAAGTAGGTAACTTCGTAGAAGCACAAAAAGTTTATTTTTAATTAAAAAATTATATATCTTCGATACTCTTTTATAAAAAAAGCATCAAAAATTGAAATCATATGAAGTGGAAAGGACGTAGACAAAGTGACAATGTAGAAGATAGAAGAGGAATGTCTTCAGGTGGTAAAACAGTTGTAGGAGGAGGTATTATAGGGATTATAATACTATTGATAAATGTTTTTGGAGGTGAAAATGCCCAAATGCTTACGCCAGTTTTAGAACAAATGAATCAAGGACAAAGTACTCCTACCGAACAACGGGATCTAACTGCAAAAGAACTGGAAGAGCAAGCCTTTGTGGAAACATTGCTCGCAGATAATGAAGATGTTTGGACTAAAATTTTCAATGAAAATAATTTGAATTACAAAAAACCAAATATTGTATTATTCATTGGTGGAGTTGAAACCGGGTGTGGTAATGCATCATCTGATTCAGGTCCTTTCTATTGTCCTGCAGATCAAAAGGTATATATGGATTTAGCTTTTTTCGAAGAATTGAAAACTCGTTTTGGAGCTCAAGGCGGAGATTTTGCTACTGCATATGTAATCGCACATGAAATAGGCCATCACGTACAAACATTATTAGGTACTTCTGATAAAATGAGACGGTTACAGCAAGGTAAAAGTAAGGCTGAAGCCAATAAATTATCTGTGGCATTGGAATTACAAGCTGACTTTTATGCAGGAGTTTGGACACATTACAACCAGAAAATGAATAACATACTGGAAGATGGAGATCTTGATGAAGCATTAAGTGCTGCACATGCCGTAGGCGATGATGCTATTCAATCTAAGATGCAGGGACATATTGTGCCGGAATCCTTTACACACGGAACATCTGAGCAAAGAAAATATTGGTTTATGAAAGGCTATAAAACGGGTGACATCAAACAAGGAAATACTTTTGACGAAATAAGATAAAAATAAAGACACTAGAATTATTAAAAATCGGGACTCGCTCCCGATTTTTTACGTTTTAAACTACTTCATAGAATGATAACAAATTTTCTTTAAAGCAAAAAAAAATATTATTTAAAATACCATTCATCGACACTTTCCATACAGTCGTCTCTATAAAAATACCTGTTGACTTATAAAAATCATTGCATTTGTTTATATCAATAACTTTATATCAAATAAGTAAACGATATGAAAAACACAAATCAACTAGGATTATGGATGGATGACTCTGTTGCCTATTTAATACAGTTTACCACAAAACCTTTTACAATTCAAACAATTGTGCGTGAGTTCCAAACAGAAGAAAAAAAATCAAACCCTTTAAAAAAAATTTTATTACTAAGTCGTTATAAAGAAACCAGTTTAAACAAACATTATAATAAAATGGGTAAGGAGCTGTTAAAATATGAGAAAATAGTCCTCTTTGGCCCTTCTACCTCTAAACTTGATTTTTTTGACTTTTTAAATGAAGACGAACGTTTTTTGAAATTAAAAATAGAAATCAAGGACGCTGATAAAATGAATGTAAATCAACAGCATGAGTTTATAAAAGAATACTTTGAACAACATTAATATTCTTACATTACAATAATATATCATAGCTTAATAGTAGTCCAAAAGCAATTGTTATAAACTACTTTAATAATTACATTCTCGATAAAGTTATACTATCAATAACTTCATTATTTGACTTGGCATGACCATTCTCCTCCTTGCCCTTCCTTTATTAGATTGAAATGAAATCAATTTTATATTTCAACAAAGTGAAACATTCAAACCAGATAGGAAAAATTAGCAGTATCTTTGCCAGCTTAAGGAAGTAAGCTAAATAATAGTGTTTACTTCATAAACATAATTTATGTCATTTAACTCATTAGGCTTATCTGATGCTTTATTAAAAGCCATCAGCAAAAAAGGGTACACAACCCCTTCTCCAATACAACAAAAAGCAATTCCACCAATTTTAGAAGGAAAAGATGTATTAGCATCTGCACAAACAGGAACAGGAAAAACAGCAGGTTTCACGCTACCAATATTACAGACATTATCGCAGGGAAAACACTTAAGCCACAGACCTATTCGTGCCTTAATATTAACTCCAACGAGAGAATTAGCTGCTCAAATACTTGCTAATATAAAAGAATACGGTGAATTTTTAGATTTACGCTCCGCCGTTATTTTTGGAGGTGTAAACCAGAAGCCACAAGTAGCTCAACTACGACAAGGTGTCGATATTTTAGTTGCCACTCCAGGTCGATTAATCGATTTACAAAATCAAGGTTTACTTACGCTTTCAAAAGTGGAAATCTTAGTTTTAGACGAGGCAGATCGAATGTTAGACATGGGTTTTTTAAGAGACATTGAGCGCATACTGAAGGTATTGCCTGCAAAAAGGCAAAACTTAATGTTCTCTGCAACATTCTCAAAAGATATTAAGAAATTGGCAATGGGTATTTTGCATAAACCCGTTTCCGTTGAAGCTACACCAGAAAACACTACTGTTGATGCTATTACTCAAAAAGTATATCCTGTTGCGAAAGAGAAAAAAACAGAATTGATTATTAAATTGATTACTGAAGGAAACTGGAAACAGATTTTGGTATTTACTCGAACAAAACAAGGTGCAAATAAACTTACTGAAAGCATGATTAGCGCTGGTATTCAAGCAGCAGCAATTCACGGAAATAAGGGACAAGGGGCACGAACAAAAGCTTTAGCTGGTTTTAAAAACGGGAATATAACCGCTTTAGTAGCTACAGATATTGCGGCTCGTGGTTTGGACATTCCATTATTACCTCATGTTGTAAATTTTGAATTGCCTAATATTCCTGAAGATTACGTTCACCGTATAGGTAGAACAGGAAGAGCTGGAGCAAATGGAGAAGCGATTTCTTTATTTAGCCCAGACGAAACTACTTTTTTACGCGATATCGAGAAATTGATTGGTATGAAATTGCCTATCGAAAATATCGCAGGTTTTGAGCCAGATCCTAAAGCATCAACTCAACCTATTAAGCAAGGACAAGGCAGGCAACAACGCAATTCAACGCCAAAGAAACCAAAAACAGAATCTACAAACCGAAGCAGCAATAATAGCTTTGGTCCTAGACGTCCTAATACTAGTAATGACAGACGTTCAAACTAAGAAGTTAAATTTTCTTTTTTTTAGGAGCAGAATGATTTCGTTTTTTTAGACGTCTTCTCCCGCTATACACTACAATCCTTGTGAGGGCTAAACACTAGCCCACACAGGGATTTTCGTTTCTATCGGGGCTATTTAGAGCGCTTAATTTTCAATAATAACATTTTGGAAATACATCTCACAATTCTAAAACACTCAGATAATTTGTAATAAAAATATTATTTATATATTTGTTTAGAAACCGCTACGCAATAGCAACTATCTACCCGGTAGCTGTAATATTTTAGAATGTATATCTAAAAAAGGAAATCATATGAACAAACAGGAGTTTAATGACTTACAAAATAAATTTGGTGAGGAAACTAAAAAAAGAAAGTTTCAAAAAGTCTTCAATTTCTTTTCAACTCTAATTTCTATACTTGGAATAACAGTTATATCTTATTACTTTCTCGAAACATTTTTTATAAAAAATGATACTCAAAAATTAAAAATAGAAAATCAAAATATACAACTTCAGAAGCGTATAACTGAGTTAGAGAATAAGCTGAGAACAAAGGACACAGCTATTTCCATTACATCAGCAACTGAAAACCGAATTCAAGAATTGGAAAAGAAGATTGAGACGTTGAACAATATTATTATTGAAAATCCTGAGAAGTCATTAACAATTCCACTTTTAAATAAAGATATTGAAAACATCAAAAGAGAAAACGAGTTACAAATTGAATTAATTAAGGATAAAGTTGAAAGCGTTGTAGATTTAAATAAGTGGATTCTAGGCTTAATATTTTCGTTATTAATTACAATTGTAATCTCAAACTTGGCCAAAAATAAATCAAAGAATAATCTAGAAGAATAAATTTAATGATTTTTATCTAATGCAAAGTAAAGGCATAGTCTCAAGACTTTGTTTGAAATTTTAATATTCTTAAAAATCCCAAACGATACAAAAGTCTACTGCCTTTTCTCGTAAATGTCTCAAGAATTGATTAAAAATCTGAAATCCGTTCCTCTTTATACTGAAAACAATTATTTCAAAATACAACACTAATTTAAAGAATTAATTTACGAATAAGTATTCTATTCGTACTTATTCAAATCTAGCTCAAGAATAGTACCCACTCTGCTAAACTCTTCATTAATCTTTGCATTCAAGATTAGTTCTTCATTTGTTATTGGATGGTTAAAAATTAACTGATGTGCATGAAGCATCATTCCTTTCATTTCAAAATTCTCCAACCATAATTTATTTTGTTTGTTACAACCATGTGGACGACTTCCTAAAATGGGATGAAAAATATGTTTGAAATGTTTTCGTAATTGATGCATACGTCCAGTTTCAGGAATCGCTTCTACCAAACAATATCGTGAAGTTGGTTGATTGTTAAATTCTAACTCAATTTCGGTACTTTGCAATCGATGAAAGTATGTTATTGCGTTTTGTATTATGCCGTCATCATTGGTTAAATCATAATCAATCGTTAGTTCTTCGGGTGACCAACCACGTAAAATTGCTAAGTATTTTTTTTCGACTTCGCGTGTGGCAAAACGATCATTCATAATTTTTAAAACATCTTTATTCAACGCAAATAACAAGACACCAGATGTTTTGCGATCTAATCGATGAATAGGATAAACGTGTTGCCCTCCTATTTGATTTCTCAATTCTTGAATAGCAAAAACTTTTGCATCGCGCGCGTAAAATGATTTGTGGACCAACAATCCACTTGGTTTATTAATTGCTATAATATATTCGTCCTGGTAAAGAATTTCTAACATTTGGCAAAAATAAAAGAGATTTCGATAGAAAACTCTTTTATGACTTATTTATTTCAATACTTTTCTTTTTTCATTTTAGCTCGAGAAACAAAATAGAAGATTACGATTGCTAAAACTGTTATTAAAATTTTATCCCCCGCTGGCGCAGATTTTCCATCCGTACCCATTCCAATAATAAATCCCATTACGTAAGCAAATAATGTGATTCCTCATTCTACGGAATGACAAAATAGTGGGTTTTTATACTTAACTCTAAATCAACCCAACCAACCATCACGATCTAAGCTTCTATACTGAATTGCTTCAGCAATATGGGACGAAACTACGGTAGGAGCGGCATCAAGGTCGGCGATAGTTCTAGCTACCTTCAAAATACGATCGTAGGCCCGAGCAGAAAGATTCAGTCGCTCCATTGCGGTTTTTAAAAGTTGTTTAGAAGTATCATCAAGAGCACAATATTCCCTAATGTGCTTGGTGTTCATTTGTGCATTGTAATGTATGTTGTCCATTTGCTCAAAACGTGCGGATTGTAATTCTCGCGCTGCCGTCACTCTTTTTCTTATATCAACACTACTCTCCGCCTTTTGATCATCTGATAATTTTTCGAAAGGAACGGGAGTCACTTCGATGTGAATGTCTATTCGATCCAGTAACGGCCCCGAAATTTTACTCAAATAGCGCTGCATCTCATGTGGAGAAGAAGTTTGTGGAGAATCAGGATCGTTAAAAAAACCACTCGGACTTGGATTCATACTCGCAACCAACATAAACGACGAAGGATAAGTCACCGTAAACTTGGCTCGCGAAATCGTTACTTCTCTATCTTCCAAAGGTTGACGCATAACTTCTAACACATCTCGTTTAAATTCTGGTAATTCATCCAGAAACAAAACCCCATTATGTGCCATCGATATTTCACCCGGTTGCGGATAACTTCCCCCACCAACAAGCGCAACATTTGATATCGTGTGATGCGGGCTTCTGAAAGGTCTTTGATTCATCAGACCAACCTCTTTCAATTTACCCGCAACACTATGAATTTTAGTAGTTTCTAATGCTTCTCGCAAAGTCATAGGAGGCAAAATACTTGGCAATCGTTTGGCGAGCATCGTTTTCCCAGCACCAGGAGGTCCTATTAAAATAATATTATGCCCACCCGCAGCGGCTATTTCCATGCAACGTTTAATACTCTCTTGTCCTTTTACATCCGAAAAATCAAACTCTGGAAAATCTAAATCCTTATAAAATTCGGCTCTGGTATCTATTGTTGTTGGTTCTAAAGTTCCTTTTCCTTCTAAGAAATCGATAACTTCCTGAATATTCTCAACACCATACACGTCTAATCCAGTAACGATAGCTGCTTCTTTCACATTTTGCTTTGGAAGAAAAAAACCTTTAAACCCCTCTTCTTTGGCTTTGATGGCAATAGGTAATGCCCCTCGAATGGGTTGTAAGCTACCATCCAGCGACAACTCGCCCATAATGATATATTTATCGACATCAATCGCCTTAATTTGCTCAGACGCAACAAGGATTCCGATAGTCAAAGTTAAATCATAAGCTGAACCTTCCTTCCGCAAGTCGGCAGGAGCCATATTAATCGTTATCTTTTTTCCGGGCATGGAGTAACCATTATTCTTTAGAGCAGCAGCAATTCTATAGCTACTTTCTTTGATGGCGTTATCTGGCAACCCCACTAAATGATATCCAATTCCTTTATCAATATTCACTTCGACTGTAATTGTTGTAGCTTCTACTCCAAATACGGCACTTCCAAAAACTTTAACTAGCATAGAAGATAATTTTATTAAAAATAATGAATTTTAATATACCAATCCTCACAATTTTTAGAATTACATAAAACAATTAGCAAGCCGCCGTTCGCCGATGTATAATAGTAATTCATAACGTAGAATAACACAATCAGTCCAAAAAACAGCTTCGGCTTTTTGCTTATTTCAGATTAAACACGAAGGATAAACAATTCATTCAGCTTAAAAACGAAAAACACATAACTAATTGAATTTCAAATAATTTAATCGATTTTTTAAAACAGATTCTAGTTTGTTTCTATGCCTCGAAAATGTCATTTATGAATCGAGCAAAAAGAGTCTTATTGCTTCCTTAATAGCTTTTTGGATATATTTTCTTATATTTGCCGCTAATAATTTGCTTTTTCGGGGTTAAAAACGAATTATTATCAATAATTCTTACAGCCAAATCTAAGATTTCATAATCCTGAAATCAACTTGAAAAAACATACCTTTTTTGCAGTTCGCTGCATCTTTTGCCTTTTGGAAAAATTCCATTTGCAGGCTACTAAATAATCTGAATTAACAAGAAATGCACATAATAGATTATATAATCTTTGTCGTTTACATGCTGGCTATGTTAGGTGTTGGTCTCTATTTTTTCAATAAAAATAAAACTGCCGAGGACTTTTATGTTAGTGGAAGAAACATGAGCAGCTGGCATATTGGACTATCTGTAGTCGCTACTGATGTTGGTGGTGGATTCTCAATTGGACTGGGAGGACTTGGTTTTACGATGGGAATATCCGGTTCTTGGATGCTATTTACAGGACTTCTTGGTGCTTGGTTAAGTGCCGTATTCCTAATCCCGAAAGTAAGCCAGTTGGGACACAAATATAAATTTTTCACTTTCCCTCAAATCTTCGGTCATTTTTACAATGGAAAAGTCGCTCTTTTAGCTGGTATTATTTCTGCAATTGGGTATATCGGATTCACCAGTTCTCAGGTTTTGGCTGGAGCCAAATTAGCTTCGGCAACAATTGACGGTTTGAATATTCAAACTGCCTTAATTGTCATGGGAGTTATTGCGGTGGCTTATACTTCTATTGGAGGATTAAAAGCAGTGATTTACACTGATACGATTCAATGGTTAATCCTTATAGGTGGATTAGTTTTTATAGGAATACCAGTTGCTTATAATGCAGTAGGTGGATATGATGCCATTAAAGAAACATTAGATCCTAAATATTTATCACTGACTAATGTAACTTGGTATCAATTACTAAATTGGTCCGTCACCATTATTCCTATTTGGTTTGTGGGTATGACGCTATACCAAAGAATTTATGCCAGTAAAGGGGAAAAAGAAGCAAAGAAAGCCTGGATAATTGCCGGAGTTTTCGAATGGCCTATAATGGCGTTTATGGGAGTTATTCTTGGAATGCTAGCAAAAGTAGCTGCAACCAAAGGCATGTTTGACGGAATTACAGACGCTGCGTCAATGGACAGCGAAATGGGATTACCTATTTTACTAGCTACCATTTTACCGATCGGGTTAATGGGGTTGATGCTTTCTTCCTATTTTTCGGCCATACTTTCTACCGCCGATAGTTGTTTAATGGCTGCTTCGGGAAATATCGTTACTGATATTATTGCTAAATTTTCTAAAAAAGAGTTAACTCATAAAAAAGAACTTCAGCTTTCTCAGATCGTAACCTTACTAGTTGGAATTTTTGCGATTTTATTGGCTTCTCAAATGCAAAACGTACTGGAACTGATGCTCTACTCCTACGCCTTTATGGTTTCTGGATTATTCATCCCCGTTCTAGGTGCTTTATTTTGGGAAAAAAGCCACCCAATAGCCGCTTTTTGGAGTATGCTTTTCGGAGGAGCAACCACAATTTTACTTATAATTACCGAAAATAAGTTACCTTTAGGAATAAAATTACCCGAACATTTAGACGCAAATATTTACGGAATAAGTATTTCACTATTATTGTTCGTTACAATATCAATTTATCATCATAACAAAAAAGAAAAACAAAATGGAATTCAAAATAATTAATAGCACTTCAGGAGAAGACAAAACATATACAAATCAAATTATTGCTCAGTTTCTTTTTACTCATTTAGAAGAGTATGGAGATAAAGTTGAAGACATTTTAAAATGTATCGCTTACGTTATGAACCCTGATAAAGGAGGGAATATAGTAGTAGGTTTAGACGAAGATAAAATTGTTGGTGTTGTTATTCTAAACAATACAGGGATGAAAGATTTTATCCCAGAGAATATTTTAGTGTATATAGCTGTTGACAATAGCCAACGCGGTAAAGGATTTGGAAAAAAATTGATGCAAAAAGCAATCTCTATTGCTGAAGGAAACATAGCACTTCACGTAGAGCCAGACAATCCAGCTAAAGGATTATATGAAAAATTAGGTTTTACTAATAAATACCTAGAAATGCGTCTTATCAAATAGTCCAAAATGGAGAATTTAAACCAACGCGTAGAACCACTTGTTCTACTGCGAAAGGAACTACATAAATACCCGGAAGTTTCTGGAAAAGAAGTGGAAACTGCAAAAAGAATCACTTCTTTTCTGGAAAATTATCCAGCTGATGAAGTCATAACTACTATTGGAAAAACTGGAATCATTGCCATTTATAAAGGGGAGAAACCAGGGAAAACGGTATTGTTTAGATGTGAACTGGATGCCTTACCCATTGAAGAAATCAATACGTTCGAACATCGTTCGCTAAGCAATGGTGTTTCTCATAAATGTGGGCACGACGGTCATATGGCAATTTTATGTGGTTTAGCAACCCAATTATCCCAACACAAGCCTGAAACAGGTAGAGTAATTCTTTTATTCCAACCTGCTGAAGAAGATGGTAGCGGTGCGCAAAAAGTATTTTCAGATGCGAAATTTGAAAGATTTCGACCTGATTATGTTTTTGCCTTGCACAATTTACCTGGATATCCAAAAAATCAGATTGTAGTTAAAAACGATACTTTTACTTGCGCCGTGAATAGTATTATAATAAAATTGGATGGGATTACCGCACATGCCGGAGAACCTGAAAAAGGAATAAATCCTGCCTTAGCAATAGCTTCGATTATTACCCAATTTAATACTTTTATTCAGGCTGACATTTCAAAGGAAAATTATTGTCTGATCACTCCTATTTATACCAAAATGGGTAAAAAGGCTTACGGTGTTTCTGCTGGAGCTGGAGAGGTTCATTTTACAGTGAGAAGCGACAGTAATTCTCAGATGAGAAAGATAGAAACCAATTTAGAAAATATAGCCCAGGCTGTTGCAGATGAATACCGATTGAAATGCAACATACAATGGACACAAGGTTTCCAAGCTAACGAGAATGATGAAACGGCTGTTCACTTCATCAAGGAAGCAGCAAAAAAAAATAACTTTGAACTACTGGAAAAACAGACCCCTTTTACTTGGGGAGAAGATTTCGGTTTGTTTACTCAGCACTTTAAAGGTGCAATGTTTGGACTGGGATCAGGAATCGACACGCCAGCCTTACACAATCCAGACTATGATTTTCCTGATGATATTATTGCAACAGGAGTATCTATTTTCCATCATATAAGCAAACATATTACAAATGCACACCAATTCAACAATAGAACTTAATACTACCGCTTATCAAAAGAATCTTTCTTTTCTTCGAACTACTTTTGGAAAAAAAGTAAGAATTTCATGTGTTGTAAAAGGTAACGCTTATGGACATGGAGTGGAGGAAATTGTTTCGATGGCCTATGCTAGCGGCATCACCCATTTCTCCGTTTTTGATGTACAAGAAGCAAAAACCGTAAAAGCAGAATTAGAGGATAAAGCCACTGTAATGGTAATGGGGCTCGTTCAAGACGAAGATATGGAATGGGTGGTTGCTAACAATGTAGAGTTTTTTGTTTTTGATAAAGCTCGCTTGACAAAAGCAGCAAAAACAGCAAAAAAACTTGATAAAAAAGCAATTGTACACATTGAAGTTGAGACTGGAATGAACCGTACTGGCTTTGAAAAAAACGAACTAAATACCGTAATTGCTTTTCTAAAAAAAGAAAAAGAACACGTTTTCTTTAAAGGACTTTGTACCCATTATGCAGGTGCCGAAAGTATAGCGAACTACTATAGAGTTGATAAGCAAATTAAACGATTCGAAGATATTTATCAATATCTTTGTAAGAATGAGCTAAAACCAGAAATAAAACATTCAGCCTGTTCAGCGGCATCAATCATGTTTCCTGAAACTAGAATGGATATGGTACGAATTGGAATCCTTCAATATGGCTTATGGCCAAGCCCTGAAGTATTTGTTAATTTTTTAAGCACAAAAAAAAGCAAGATAGATCCTCTTCAAAGAGTTATTACTTGGAAAAGTAAAATAATGAGTGTGAAAAAGGTGAAAATTGGAGAGTTTATCGGATATGGAACCAGTTTCCTTGCAGAAAGAAAAATGAAAGTTGCTGTTATTCCTATTGGCTATTCCCATGGCTATAGCCGTTCACTAAGCAACCAGGGAAGGGTTCTTATTGATGGACAACAGTGTATTGTAGTTGGCTCTGTAAACATGAATATGATGACTGTTGATGTTACAAACCTTGAATCAGTAAAGAAAGATGATGAAGTGGTGCTTATTGGCTCTCAAAATGATCTTTCTGTATCTATAGCTTCTTTTAGTGACTATAGTAATCAACTGAATTATGAATTATTAACCCGAATTTCGAAAACGATTCCACGTAAAATTATAGAATAATGGCCTTTATAAAACTATACCGAAAAAAATTAGAGGAGAATTATACTTTCTTGAATAATATTTTTGAATCAAGAAATATAGAATGGGGTGTTGTGACGAAGCTTCTATGTGGGAATAAAATTTACTTGAAAGAAATTATCGCATTAGGTGTAAGAGAAATGCATGATTCCCGAATCAGTAACTTAAAAAAAATAAAGGCGCTAGATCCTACGATCCAAACCGTTTATATCAAACCACCTGCTAAACGAAGTATTGAAAATATTGTACACTACGCAGATGTAAGTTTCAATACTGAAATCGATACCATAAAAATGCTTTCTAAAGAAGCAAAAAAACAAAATAAAATCCATAAAATCATTATTATGATTGAGATGGGTGATTTGCGTGAAGGTGTAATGGGTGAAGAACTAGTTGAGTTTTACGGTAGTATTCTAAGTTTACCAAATATTGAAATTCGAGGTATTGGTACCAATCTTAATTGCCTGAGCGGTATAATGCCTACCCAAGATAAATTAATTCAGCTGAGTCTATATAAGCAACTAATCGAAGCTAAATTTAATATTAAGATTCCATGGGTTTCAGGTGGAACTTCTGTAGCGATACCATTGATGCTGAAAAACGCACGCCCTATGGCGGTGAATCATTTCAGAGTTGGAGAAGCACTATTTTTTGGTAAAGACCTATTCACCGGCGAAACGATTAAAGGAATGCACAATGATGTATTCAAACTGTACTCAGAGATTATCGAAATTACTGAAAAACCAGACGCTCCCACAGGTGAATTAGGAGAAAGTGGAGTTGGGAATACTTATGTAATGGAAGATGATGCCGATTTAGGAGTTACTTCTTTACGTGCAATACTGGATATTGGACTTTTGGATATGCAACCACAATATATTGAAGCAGAAGATCCTGATATCACTATCGTCGATGCTAGCTCTGATATGTTAGTAATTGACATTTCAAATTCAAAAAAGAAATATAAAATAGGAGATCTAGTCTCTTTTAAGATACAATATATGGGAGCCTTATATCTCCTAAATTCAGATTACATCGAAAAAACCATTGGTTAGAATACCATTGAAAAATCGTAAAAGGGAAGATAAACAAAAGTTGTCTTCCCTTTTTTAGTGAAATAAAAACAACTCACCACTTAAATAAAATAAACAAGTGTTAATTAATAGATTTTTTAACATTTAAAGACAGTTATTCTATACTTTTAGAGAAAATTAACAAGAAACCTATGAAAAGAATAGTTACCCTTATCTTTTTATTAATTTTTATACCAAAAATTAATGCTCAAGACTACTTTCCTAATAACGAAGGTGTACGAAACAAAAACAACAATTATACTGCTTTTACCAATGCCAAGATTTTTGTAACTCCAACACAAATAATCGAAAAAGGAACTTTACTTATTCAAAATGGAAAAGTAATTGCGGCAGGAACTTCAGTAAACATTCCAAAAAACACTATTACTGTAAACTTAGAAGGAAAATCAATTTACCCTTCTTTTATTGATATGTATACTAGTTTTGGAATGGACAAACCAAAAAAAACAGAAGGTAATCGCCAAAGTCAGTCGTATGATACCAAGCGAGAAGGCTATTATTGGAATGAGCACATCCGTTCAGAAGTCAATGCTTATGACAATTTCAAATACGACCAACCAAAAGCCGAAGAATTATTGAAAGCCGGATTTGGTGTAGTGGGTACGCATGTTCAAGATGGTATCGCCAGAGGAACTGGTTCATTAATCGCTTTAAATAACAGTGATCAAAGTAATCGCTTACTAACCGCTAAAATTTCTAATCATTTTGGTTTTACCAGAAGTGCTACTTCTAATCAGGCCTATCCTAGCTCATTAATGGGTATGATGGCACTCTTAAGACAAGTAAATCATGATTTGAAATGGTATAAAAATGGAAATGCTGAAACTAAAGATTTGTCATTGGCTGCTTTAGCTGAAAACGAAAAGTTAATTCAAATATTTGCTACTGAAGACAAACTCAATAGCATGCGAGCTTCAAAGATCGCTAAGGAATTCGGTTTGAATTATGTTATGAAGGGAATAGGGAATGAATTTGAAAGAATTGAAGAAATTAAAAATACTAATGCTCAATTTATTATTCCAATAAATTTTCCTGAGGCTTACGATGTATCTGACCCAAATCAGGCAAATCAAATGGAATTAAAAGACCTACGCTTTTGGAATCAAGCGCCTACTAATCTTAAAGTTCTAACAGACAATGGAATCGTATTTGCACTGACTACGGACAAGTTAAAAAAAACAGAGGATTTTAGAACAAACCTACTTAGAGCTATACAATATGGGTTTGACAAAACAAAAGCATTAGAAGCACTAACAACGGTACCTGCTTCGCTATTAGGAAAAAGTAATGAAATTGGAAGTTTAAAAATTGGAAACTACGCCAACTTTATCATTACCTCAGGTGAAATCTTTAATGACCAAACGAAAATCTATGAAAACTGGGTTCAAGGGTCTAAATATGTTGTCAATGATATCAATGTGAAAGATATTAGAGGTGAATATGATTTGACTATTGCCGATAAAAAATACAAATGGAAAATTACCGGTGAGATAGAGACTCCTAAATCTGAAGTCAATACTGCTGATTCTAAAAAATTAAGCTCTAAACTTTCGATTTCTAACAACTGGATTTCAAATGTGCTAAAGTCAACCGATTCTACACAAACAACATTCACCCGATTAATAGGCTACATAGAAGACGTACAAACACTTTCTGGAAAAGCGATTTTATTTGATGGAAATGAAGTAAAATGGTCAGCTAATAAAATTGCTCCATTTGTGAAACCTGTGGATTCATTAAAGTTGCAAAAAAACAATGTTATTATGGCTACAACATTTCCGAATGTAGCTTACGGTAATACCAAGAAATTAACTACCGAAACTCTACTATTCAAAAATGCCACGGTATGGACAAATGAGAAAGAAGGTATTATTGAAGAAACAGACGTTCTAGTTAAGAATGGAAAAATCGCCGCTATTGGTAAAAATCTTTCTGATGCATCTGCAACTATTATTGATGCAAAAGGAAAGCATTTGACTAGTGGAATTATTGATGAACATTCTCATATCGCAATTTCTAATGGAGTAAATGAAGGTGGACACAACTCAAGTGCCGAAGTATCCATACAAGATGTAGTTAATTCTGAAGACATAAATATTTATAGAGAACTTGCCGGTGGAGTTACTACTTCACAGTTACTGCATGGTTCTGCAAATCCTATCGGTGGACAATCTGCCATTGTAAAGTGGAAATGGGGACAAGATGCAGATGAAATGCTGTATAAAAACCAACCTAAATTCATCAAATTTGCATTGGGTGAAAATGTAAAACAGTCCAACTGGGGAAATGTAAACCCAACTCGTTTCCCTCAAACAAGAATGGGTGTTGAACAAGTATTTACTGATTATTTTCAACGTGCCAAGGAATATGATCTAGCATGGAAAAACTATAATTCGAAAAAAGGAAAAGGGAATGCTCCCCGTGTAGATTTAGATTTACAAACGGTAGCTGAAATACTGAATAAAGAGCGATTTATTAGTTGTCATTCTTATGTTCAATCAGAAATTTTAATGTTGATGAATGTTGCCGATAAATTTAACTTCAGAGTAAATACCTTCACTCATATTCTAGAAGGTTATAAAGTAGCCGACAAAATGAAAGAACATGGCGTTGGTGCTTCCACTTTCTCAGACTGGTGGGCTTACAAGTTTGAGGTAAATGATGCCATTCCTTATAATGGGCCAATAATGCATAATGCAGGATTAGTGGTAGCCTATAATTCTGATGATGCTGAAATGTCAAGAAGATTAAATCAAGAAGCTGCAAAAGCAGTTAAATATGGAGATATTTCTGAAGAAGATGCTTGGAAGTTCGTGACTCTTAATCCAGCCAAGTTATTGCATATAGATGACAAAGTAGGAAGTATAAAAGTAGGTAAAGACGCTGATATAGTTCTTTGGAACAACAATCCCTTATCTATATACGCTAAAGCAGAGAAAACTCTAATTGAAGGTGTAGTATATTATGATGTTCAAAAAGATGAGCAACAAAGAGTAGCTATTGCCAAAGAAAGAAACGAGTTAATTGGTCAGTTATTACAAGAGAAAAACAAAGGCGCAACTACTCAAGAACCAAAGCGCAAAGAGAAGAAAGAATACCACTGTGATACATTAGAACTGGAATAAATCGAATTTTAAGAATCACAATTACCTAATAAATTATAAACAAATGAATAAACACATATATATATTAGTATTGGTATTAAGTTTATCAATCCTTGCAAATGCACAACAAACACCTGCTCCAAAACAATCAAAATCAATATTGATTCTAAATGCCAAAGCTCATATTGGTAATGGACTAGTAATCGAAAATAGCGCTTTAGGTTTTAAAGACGGTAAGATTACCATGATGGCAGATGCTACAGCAATTAGAATAGATAAAAGTGCCTATGATATTACTATTGATGCCAGCGGTAAAGAATTGTATCCTGGTTTCATAGCACCAAATTCCACATTAGGATTAGTAGAAATTGACGCCATTAAATCATCTGACGACGAAAATGAAATTGGACAAATAAATCCCAATGTAAGAAGTATTATAGCCTACAATGCAGAATCAAAAGTAATTGAAACCGTACGACCTAACGGTGTTTTAATTGCTCAAATTACACCTCGTGGAGGGCGTATATCAGGAACCTCATCTATAGTTCAGTTAGATGCTTGGACTTGGCAAGATGCAGTTATGAAAGAAAATGATGGAATTCACCTTAATTTTCCTTCCAGCTATAAGAAAAGTGGATCTTGGTTTGAGCCAGGAAGTATTGAAGAAAATAAAGATTACAAAACTCAAATCAATGAAATCGTTACTTTTTTGACAAATGCTAAAGCCTATCAAGTAGATAATGTTAAAGAACGTAATTTAATTTTGGAATCGGCAAGAGGATTGTTTGATGGTTCTCAAACTTTATTTATAAATGCTAATGAAGAGAAACAAATTATTGATGCTGTCCAATTAGCTAAAAGTAATGGTATTAAAAAAATGGTAATTGTTGGTGGATACGAAGCATACAAGACTGCTGAATTATTACAAAAAAACAATATCGGTGTACTTTTAAAAAGAGTCCATGATATGCCAGAACATGAGGATGATGATGTCGACCTACCCTATAAAGCGGCAAAATTATTAACCGATAAAGGAGTTTTAGTAGGACTAGAAAATAGCGGCTCTCATGAACGAATGAATACCAGAAACCTACCATTTTTAGCTGGTACATGTGCCGCCTACGGTCTAGACAAAGAGCAAGCTTTGCAATTAATCACTTCTAACACTGCCAAAATATTAGGAATAGATGCTCAATGTGGCACATTAGAAATAGGAAAAGACGCCACCTTATTCTTGTCTGCGGGTGATGCCTTAGACATGAGAACTAATAAAGTATCACATGCTTTTATTCAAGGTAGAATGATAAGTCTGGAAACTCATCAATCTGTACTGAATAAAAGATATAAAGAAAAATACAATCAAAACTAGTTGTCATAAAACAACTTAGTCTTTTCTTATAAAAAACAGACAATTTACGCGATCGTAAATTGTCTGTTTTTTTTTGATTTAGTACAAAACAATAAAATTCTGAATATTCCATTTCCGAATACATTAGCGAATACTTATTTTCCTAGCACAAATCAAACATACCCGCAAAAAAATAGGGGTCAAAATACTAAAAACATAAAAATAATGAGTTTTACATCAATATTAAGAGGGATGTTGAATGATTTTATACTTTTGTCAAAAATTAATTCAAAACAACATGAGAAAAATCGTTTTAAGTATCCTACTAATTTCCCTTTTAGTAGTGACCCTATTTTCAACTTCCATTCTTTCTGCACACCCTATCCCTGCCGAAGCAGTAGCATTCGATACTGGAGATACAGCATGGATGATAGTTGCTACAGCACTTGTTTTAATCATGACTCCTGGTTTAGGATTCTTCTACGGTGGAATGGTAGGTAAAAAAAATGTAATCAGCACAATGTTGCAAAGTTTCATGGCTATGATAATTGTAACCATACTTTGGGTTGTAATTGGATTTGGTTTGTCTTTTGGACCTTCAATTGGAGGTATTATCGGTAATCCTTTGCCTAACTTGTTCTTCCAAGGTGTTGGTACAAACACAGCCTGGGTTGCTGCACCAACTGTTCCCTTTCTATTATTCGCTTTATTTCAAGCAAAATTCGCAATAATCACACCCGCATTAATAACTGGAGCTTTTGCTGAAAGGATTCGCTTTTGGGCTTATCTATTATTCATGGTTCTATTCATCATATTAATTTATGCACCCTTATGTCATATGACTTGGCATCCAGAAGGATTATTCTTCAAGATGGGAGTTCTTGATTTTGCTGGTGGAACTGTCGTACATATGAGTGCTGGTTGGGCAGCATTAGCTGGCGCAATGTTTTTAGGTAAAAGAAAAGCACAAAAATCAAATCCTGCACGTATTACTTATGTATTATTAGGAACTGGTTTATTATGGTTTGGATGGTTTGGATTCAATGCAGGTTCTGCTTTAGGTGCAAATGGATTAGCTGTACAAGCTTTAGGAACAACGACTGTAGCCGCAGCCGCAGCCGGAATGGCTTGGGTATTTCTAGATAAAATTCTTGGTCATAAACTTTCAGCAATGGGAGCTTGTATTGGTACCGTAGTAGGATTAGTAGCTATTACACCTGCCGCAGGGTTCGTAAGTATGCCACATGCAATATTCATTGGTATTTTTAGTAGTATTGTAAGCAACCTTGTAGTAAGTACGTTTCCAAAAGGTAAAATTGACGATGCGTTAGATGTATTTGCTTGCCACGGTGTTGGTGGAATGACAGGGATGTTATTGACAGGAGTTTTTGCTTCTAAAGCAGTAAATTCAGCTGTTACAGATCAGGGACTTATATTTGGTGAAACAACATTATTTGTTCATCAGCTAACGGCTTTGATTATTGTATCCTTATTTGCTTTTTCAGCATCTTATTTCTTATTCTTTATTGTAAATAAGATAACTCCACTAAGAGTAAGTGAAGATAAAGAAGAGTTAGGTTTAGACATCTCTCAACACGGAGAGTTTTTATAAAAGTATTTATAAAAAAACTTGTAGTAAGGCTAGCCTAACACAAAAAATCCCAATCTGAATTTCAGATTGGGATTTTCTATTTCATACCGATTATGAACTTATAGTCCAATAAAAATCGTACTTTCCTATTATGTCAAAAAATCGACACAAGTTATCGGCCAAAGAAAGTATAAATAGTATTATTTCTTAAAATTAGAAATTCCTGATTTCAACCAAGTTCCATATTCTTCAATACTCACATAACTAATAGTTGGCTTTTCTTCATTTAAGCTATTGCCTTCTAAATCCGTTAAAACATATAAAGGCTGTGTATTAGTTTTATATTTTGATATCATAAAATCAGTCCACTTATCCCCTACTGTTTCAATTTCAGAACCTGTTGTTTTCGATATAAACTGTTCGTTTTTAGGCAGATTTCGTTTATCATCAACATACAAAGATATAAGTACTACTTCATTGTTTAGAATAGGCAAAATCATAGCATCAGACCAGACATTATTTTCCATTTTTCTACAATTTACACAGGCATAACCTGTAAAATCAAGCATAATAGGTTTATTTACTGTTTTGGCATAAGCCAATCCTTTTACATAATCATCAAAAACCACTATACCATGAGGTCCACTTTTAGCCCCTTCGGGTAAAATAACACTTGTCACACTACTTGCTGAACCGCCTAATCCCTTAGGACTTTCACTGTATTCTAATGTAGGAGGAAAAGCACTAATGATTTTTAATGGTGCTCCCCAAAGTCCTGGAATCATATACACAGTAAAAGTTAAAGCTAGCAATCCCAACATTAATCGCCCTACTGAAATATGCGTCAATGGACTATCATGTGGTAACGTGATTTTTCCGAATAAATAAAAGGCCAATGTTCCAAAAATAGCAATCCAAATAGCTAGAAACACTTCTCTTTCCAACAAATGCAACTGCAATACCAAGTCGGCATTTGATAAGAATTTAAAGGCTAAAGCCAATTCTAAAAATCCTAAAACAACTTTTACCGTATTCAACCATCCACCAGATTTTGGTAATGAATGCAACCATCCTGGAAACATAGCAAAAAGCATAAATGGTAAGGCTAATGCCAATGAAAAACCAAACATTCCAATAATTGGAGCGATCCCCCCTTTGGAAGCGGCTTCCACCAATAAGGTGCCTACTATCGGTCCCGTGCAAGAGAACGATACAATTGCAAGTGCCAATGCCATGAATAAGATCCCTATAATCCCTCCTCTATCAGCTTGGCTGTCTACTTTATTTGCCCAAGAATTAGGTAACATAATTTCGAATGCACCCAAAAATGAAGCCGCAAAAACAACTAATAAAACAAAGAAAATAATATTAAACCACACATTTGTCGATAGAGCATTCAAAGCATCAGCACCAAAAATCCAGGTTACTAAAAATCCAAGAAGTACATAAATAACAATAATTGAAATCCCATAAATGATTGCATTTCTAATCCCTTTTGCCTTTGTTTTACTTTGCTTGGTGAAAAAACTAACCGTCATAGGAATCATTGGAAAAACACATGGAGTAAGCAAGGCAGCAAACCCTGATAAAAATGCTATAAAAAATATAGACCACAATCCCCTTTGGGTATCTGATTTGGGTTCTGCAACTACTTCTTTTTCAGGTGTCGCAACTACCATGTTACTTGTACCAAGACTCGGAGCTAAAGAATCTTCTTTTATCGTATCACTTTCAACAGCAACTACAACAGCAGCGGCTTCTTTTGGCACTGCGACAACTGCTGTACTAGCAGGTATAGAAAAAGTGAATTTCTTCTCTAAATTAATACATACTTCTTTACAAACCTGATAATTCAACTCGGCTTCAACTTTAGTCAGCTTTGGATTCGTAACATGTATTATCTGTTGTATTTGAGCTTTTCTTTGAAAATACGTTTCATTTACTTCAAAAATATCATTATAAGCCGTTTTGGTTTTGCTTTCTTTCGCTTTACCTACAAGATTAAAATTACCTTTTTGGTTTTTAAAAATAACTTCTAATGCCAGTGGGCCACCATCTGGAGTAAACTGGGAATACAGATGCCAGTCTTTTTCAATTACGCCATCAAAAGTCAACAAATAAGTGTTGTCTGATGTTTTTTCAATTTTTGTTGTCCATTTTACTGGATCTAATATTTGAGCATTTACATTGGCAAAAGCCAAAAAAGTGACAAGGATAACTAATATTTTCTTCATTATTCTAATTCTATTTTTAATATATTTTGTGTTTTGCTTTCTACTCTAAATCGTTCATCTTGTCTAATACCAATAACCCAAACAATTTTATTTCCTGACCATAAGATCCAGACATTTTCTTTTTCTAACAAGGATAATTTTTCATCTTTAAAAAGCTTACTCACTTTTTTCGACTTGCCTTCCATTCCAAAAGGCTGAAAATTATCCCCGTCATTCCACCTGCGTAAAACTAAAGGGAATTCTAATTTATTTTGATCAACAAATATAGCCGAATTTGTAGGAATGTAAATGTCTTCTACTTTACAAAAGCTAAGATTTAAGGGAATCTTAACGTCTTCCATCCCTTCATCAATAAAATACTCCTCCGAAATAGCATCTAAATCAATTGGGCTTAGAATTAGTGAATCCCTGTCCTTCAATAATCGAAACTCAGCAGAAAAAACATGTTTCCCTGATTGACTTTCGACTAAATCATATATATCATCCCAAGCAGTAAAACCAAATTCATGCAACCATTGATATAAATAGGAAGTATAGTTTGGTAATTTTCTTAATTGGTTTAAATCAAAATAAATCCCTTCCTCTTCTTGCTTTGCTACCTGCTGGTACACCATAATAGAAGCGTCTTCAACCATGGCCTGTGATTCCTGCAAATAGGATTGTGTTTTTTGAAACGAAGGAATAAAATGTGGGTTTAATTCTTTTAATAATGGAACTAAATCATGGCGAATCTTATTGCGCAAATACTTATCGGAGGCATTGCTGCTGTCTTCTCTCCACTCTATTTTGTTATCTTTGGCATAGTTTGCAATTTCCTCCCTCGAAAAAAGCAAAAGAGGACGTATAATTTTGTCGTTTTGCGCTGGTATACCGACCAAACCTTCCAGCCCGGTACCTCGGCTTAGATTGATAAGAAATGTTTCTATATTGTCATCTGCATGATGAGCAGTAAGAACATAATCAAACCCCTCTGTTTCCAAAAGCTCATAAAACCAATTGTAACGTAAATCACGAGCTGCAACTTGTGTCGAAAGCTTGTAATCTTTGGCGAAAGCCTCAGTATCAAATTGGGTCAAAAACAGTGGGATATTATTAGTACTAGCATAATCTTGAACAAAATTTTGATCTCCGAAACTTTCTAATCCCCGCAATTGAAAATTACAATGAGCCAAAGCAATTGCGTAGTCCAGTTGATTGAACAATTGAGCCATTACAATACTGTCCAAGCCTCCGCTGGTAGCCAGAAGAAGTTTTTTATTTTCTAAAAAAGGGAAGTTTTGAGTAATATGATTTTTGAGTCTATCTAACATAGTTCAAAAATAAAGATTAAAATTCAATATCGAATTATGAATGTCGATTATTGCAATACTTCACGCATTGCTTTTGCTTTAAGCAAACATTCTTCATACTCGCTTTCTGGAATTGACAACGCAGTAATGGCGCTACCTACAGAAAAAGAAACGTACTGATTTTCCTGATTGTACAAAATACTTCTGATGATTACATTAAAGTCGAAATCTCCACTGGGCGTAAAGTAACCCACTGCTCCACTGTACAATCCTCTTTTAGTTTCTTCCAAGTCTTCAATAATTTTCATGGCCGAAATCTTAGGTGCGCCGGTCATACTTCCCATAGGAAAAGACTTCCTTATAGCATCAACAGCGCCATATTGATAATCTAATTTAGAGGTAACCGTAGAAATCATTTGGTGGACTTGCATAAAAGAATAAATACCACATAGTTCTGTAACCTGTACCGATCCTTTTTGTGCGGTATGCGATAAGTCATTACGCACTAAGTCCGTTATCATAATATTCTCGGAACGCTCTTTCGGGTCTGATGCAAGCCTCCTCTTCGATTCTTCGTCCTCAATTGGATCCAGAAATCGTTTTGAGGTTCCTTTTATAGGTTGCGAAACAAGAAGTTCTCCTTCTTTTTTCAAATACCGCTCCGGTGATGCCGAAAGTAAAAATTGACGGTGATTTTTAAAAAAGACAGCAAATGGAGGTTGAGAAATTTCGTTAAGTTTAAGGAATTTATCCAGTGGATTTATAATCGTATTTTCAGCATAAAATTCCATACAAAAATTAGCTTCATACAAATTCCCCTGATTAATATGAGTGAGCATTTTTGAAATTTTTTTGAGATATTTTTGTTTTGAAATTCTCTGTTTGACTTCAACTGCTGTTGTACGCAATTCTACATCGGTAGTTTGCAAATTTATCTCGTCGAAATCAACCGATAATTCATCATCGCACATGGTTAGATATTGAATTTCGACCTCGTTTCCTCTTAATAAAAATATTTTTTTAGGTTGAAAGAAAAACAAATCTGGAAAATACAAACCATCAAAATTATTCGATTGCAAATCCTCTATGTCATTTTTTAAATCATAAGATAAATAACCAAAAAGCCAGTCTTTTGTAATTTGCTGGTATTGTTTTAAATCCTCAAAAGCATTATGATAGTCTGTTTTTATTGACGTAAAAGCGTCTACTGCTACAACACAATCAAAACTTGAATGCTGCTGCGGATAATCATTACTATCCATAAAAATAACTTCACGAAACTGTTGCGACCAAATTAGAAGTTGTTTTTTAAACAATTTTGGATTTGAAATCGGCTTATGAATTGATGTTCTCAAAAAAATTTTGGCTTTAAAACTCAAAATTACAATAAAAATTTCCCTTTAATATATCGTTATAAGAAAAATCAGTTGTTTTTTTTTGTAAATTTACAATAACACGCTAATATTAAAACACTTAATTAAATTACAATTGTTTTTTTTCTGATAGAAACGGTAATCAAAATGGAATATAGTATTAAAAATAAATGAGCTTTACCGCATCAGAATATTTTAAATTTTTAACCAATAAACCTATATATTATGAAAATTGCTACCATTATTATTCGAACTATGCTTGGACTTCTATTTCTCTTTACCTCTATCAGCTATTTTTTACACTTAAGCCCTGAGCCTGCATCAACTGGAGAGTTCAAAGCATTCCAGCTTGGTTTGATGGCCTCAACTTATTTATTTCCTTTGGCAAAAAGTGTAGAGCTCTTATGTGGTTTATCATTTATAACGGGCAAATTCACCACGTTAGCTAATCTTGTTATTTTCCCTGTAACCCTTAATATATTATTAATTAATTACTTCTTGACACCAGACAACCTTCCGCTCGCCATTTTTGTGTTTGTGGGCAACATATTCCTGATTTTTGCTCATTGGGAAAATTATAAAGGACTATTCAAAATGGATTAATTCCAATTACAATTAAATACCAAAAAAGAAACCCGTTCAATGAACGGGTTTCTTTTTTGGTATACAAAACATAAAAGTCTTTCTGACTATACGTGTAATGCTCTATTATCTGTAGCCGCTAATGCAGCTTCTTTGATTGCTTCCGCAAAAGTAGGATGCGCATGTGACATTCTTGATATATCTTCAGCTGACGCTTTAAATTCCATAGCAACAACCGCTTCGGCAATTAAATCAGCACAACGAGCTCCAATCATATGAACTCCCAGAACCTCATCTGTTTTCGCATCAGCAAGAATTTTTACAAAACCGTCTAAATCTCCACTTGCTCTTGCACGACCTAATGCTTTGAAAGGGAAGGTTCCAGATTTAAATTCCACTCCAGAAGCTTTTAACTGCTCTTCTGTTTGCCCTACCGCAGCCACTTCTGGCCAAGTATAGACAACACCTGGAATTAAATTGTAATCAATATGAGGTTTTTGTCCAGCTAAGATTTCAGCAACCATAGCTCCTTCTTCTTCTGCTTTGTGTGCTAACATCGCTCCACGAACAACGTCACCTATTGCATAAATATTAGGAACATTAGTTTGTAAATGATCATTTACTTCAACCATTCCTCTATCTGAAATTTTCACTCCAGCTTTATCTGCGTTTAAACCGTCAGTATAAGGACGACGTCCAACAGAAACAAGAGAATAATCCCCTTGTAAAGTAATTGTCTCTCCTTTGGAATTTTCTGCCTGTACAGTCACGGCATCACCATTTCTTTCTACTGACTTCACTTTATGTGAAACGTAGAATTTCATTCCTTGTTTCTTTAATACTTTAGTCAATTCTTTAGACAATGAAGCATCCATTCCTGGAATGATTCGGTCCATGAATTCCACTACAGAAACTTGCGCTCCCAAACGTAAATACACCTGACCTAATTCAATACCAATAACTCCTCCACCAATGATGACAAGATGTTTTGGTACTTCTTTTAACTTTAATGCTTCAGTCGAAGTAATAATTCTTTCTTTATCAATTTTGATAAATGGCAAATTAGAAGGTTTAGAACCTGTCGCAATAATAATATTTTTAGCTTCTACTGTTTCGCTAGTTCCGTCCGCTTTTGCAATCGCAACGTGAGTAGCATCTACGAAAGAACCTAATCCTTCTAGAACAGTAATTTTATTTTTGTCCATTAAATATTTTACTCCGCCTGAAGTCTGATCAACAACTGCTTGTTTACGTGCAATCATTTTTTCCAGGTTAACTTTTACTTCACCAGAAACTTCAATTCCGTGATCAGCAAAATGCGCCAATTCAGCATAATGATGTGAGGAAGATAACAATGCTTTTGAAGGAATACACCCTACGTTAAGGCAAGTTCCTCCAAGAGTTGAATACTTTTCGATAATTGCTGTTTTGAAACCAAGTTGTGCACAACGAATTGCTGATACATATCCGCCCGGGCCAGAACCAATAATGACTACGTCAAATGAATTCATAGTATATTTATTTTTGTTGTTTTTTTATAAAATGTTGCACAAAATTAAGGAATTAAGTTTTGTTTAAAGTTTAATATTAAATATATTTTATTAAGATTTTACACTACAACCCATTTAATATGTCGCAAACAATACCTTCTTAGCGGTAAATTTCCTTAAACTTCTACAACCGTTGTGTTTTTAACTTCACTGATCATAAAGGTACTTTGCGTACTGCCAATATGCTGTAAGGTAGTTAACTTTGTGACTAAAAACTCTCTGTAGGCCTCCATGTCTTTCACCACAATCTTAAGGATGTAGTCGTAATCGCCACTTACATGATAACATTCTAACACTTCCTTTAATTGTACTACATCACTTTCAAATCTAGTTACAAATTCTTTCGTGTGTTGGATGAGTTTAAGATGACAAAAAACTACAAATCCTTTTTCAACCTTCCTTTTATTAAGCAACATCACATATTTATCAATAATACCTTCACGCTCTAATTTTTTAATGCGCTCATACACCGCTGTAACCGACAGATTCAATTTCAAAGACAATTCTTTTGTAGTCTTTTTGCTGTCCGTTTGTAATAATAAAAGTAGTTTTTTGTCTATTAAGTCTAAAGTCATTTTGTAGTTTTTTTGGCGAAATGATAAAATATTCGATAAAAATAGAAATAAAATCTACATAAAATCATTATCACAATATAAAAAACTAATTTTAAACCCCATTATTGACAATAAAAACTATATAAACGTCCTTTACATTATAAATAGTACTGTTGTAATGGATGATTTAATAACTTTTGGCCTTTTATGCCTCACCTCTTTTTTTACCCTAATCAATCCATTAGGTACAATGCCTATTTTTTTGACCATGACGACTGATTTGTCAGAACGGGAACGAAGATTCACTGCCAAAAAAGCATCCTTAGTTTCCTTCATCATTATCATTTGCTTTGCCCTTTCGGGACAATTACTATTTAAGTTTTTTGGGATCTCCGTAAACAGTTTTAAAATAGTGGGAGGAGTCATTTTTTTCATGATGGGAATGGATATGCTACAGGCTAGATTAAGCGCTGTAAAAATCAAAAAAAATGAAGTCAAAAACTACGTAAATGATATTTCTATAACACCTCTGGCAATTCCTATGATTTGTGGGCCAGGCGCTATAACAAACGCAATTGTTTTAATGGAAGATGCTTCCTCAATTTCCAAAATAGTGATTCTGCTAGTTTCTATAGCGGTCGTAGTCTTAACCACCTACATCATTCTATTGAGCTCTTCTAAAATTATAAAAGTAATAGGACAAACAGGCATAAATGTAATGATGAGACTTATGGGACTTATCGTTATGGTAATAGCAGTCGAATTCTTTTTTAGTGGCTTAAAGCCAATTATACACGATCTAATAAAATAACTAACTTAAAAAAAAACAACATGAACTTCAACCCCGCAGACAACATTCAAGACTTACAATATTTTGGTGAATTTGGTGGTGTAAACCCATCTATTTCTGACTCTTCTACCTACACTTTCCTTTCGGCAAAAACTATGTTTGACACCTTTGAAGGTAATATGGAAGGCTGTTATTTGTATTCCCGCCATTCCTCTCCAAGTAATTTGTATTTAGACAAAGCGATGGCCGCAATGGAAGGCACAGAAACAGCAAATGTATCCGCTTCCGGAATGGGAGCCATCACACCTACTTTATTGCAATTATGCGGAGCTGGAGACCACATTGTTTCAAGTAGAACTATATATGGAGGAACGTATGCTTTTCTTAAAAACTTCGCCCCACGATTTGGTGTCAAAACCACATTTGTTGACATCACAAAACTAGATGTAGTTGAAGCTGCTATAACTCCAGACACAAAAGTATTGTACTGTGAAACAGTAAGTAATCCTTTATTAGAAGTAGCTGATATAGCTGGTTTATCTAAAATCGCCAAGAAACATAATCTGAAATTGGTTGTGGATAACACCTTCTCTCCTCTATCTGTTTCTCCAGTTAAATTTGGTGCCGACATAGTAATTCACAGTTTGACAAAATATATCAACGGAAGTAGCGATACTGTGGGTGGAGTAACTTGTGCTTCACAAGACTTTATCAATGAGCTAAAAGACGTGAACAGTGGAGCTAGTATGTTACTAGGGCCAACAATGGATAGTATGCGTTCAGCAAGTGTTATGAAAAACCTACGTACACTACACCTAAGAATCAAGCAACACAGTCATAATGCTGCATACCTAGCAGAACGTTTTGAAAAAGACGGAATAAAAACGGTATATCCTGGTTTAAAAAGCCATCCAAGTCACGATTTATTTGCATCGATGATCAATCCAGAATATGGTTTTGGCGGAATGATGACATTAGACATTGGTTCTTTGGCGAAAGCAAATGCTTTAATGGAGTTAATGCAATCACGCAACTTAGGATACCTAGCCGTGAGTTTAGGATTCTACAAAACATTGTTTAGCGCTCCCGGAACCTCTACTTCGAGCGAAATTCCTTTAGAAGAACAAGCCGAAATGGGATTAACTGATGGCTTGATTCGTTTTTCAATTGGTTTAGATAACGACATTGCAAGAACATACGAAATGATGAAAGCCTGCATGCAAGAATTGGATATACTATAATTCAAGACTGCTATAAAAATTTTTTTTTAGTTTTTTTGTTGACCAAAACCCGCTTAAAGGCCATTTAAGCGGGTTTTATTTTTTTATATATAAGTCACTTTTTCAATTTCATTAAACGATATGCTTTTGTAGTATAGCAAATATTTTCAATTGAATAAATAAAAAGAAACCTCCTAAACGTTACTCTAATTTTGAATACAAACAAAAAAACTCCAGATTTCTCTGGAGTTTTTTTTATATCTAAAAATTGTAGTATTCTTATTTAATCATTTCAATTTTCTGAACCTCTTCTTGATGTACACTATCAAAAAATCCTTGTTCGTGCATCCAATCATCACTGTATACTTTACTCATATAACGTGAACCGTGGTCAGGAAAAATGGCAATTACATTACTATTTTCACCAAACTCACCTTCTTCAGCATATTGTCTTATCGCTTGTAAAACAGCTCCAGAAGTATAACCTACAAATAAGCCTTCTTTTCTAGTAATCTCTCTTGCACAATGTGCACTCTCTTCATCGGTAACTTTCGTAAACTTATCGATTGTATCAAAATCTGTAGCCGATGGAATTAAATTTTTCCCTAAACCTTCAATTCTGTATGGATAAATTTCATCGTTGTCAAATTCTTTTGTTTCATGGTATTTCTTCAATACCGAACCAAAAGCATCAACAGCAAGTACTTTAATATTAGGATTTTGTTCTTTCAAGAACTTAGCCGTTCCAGAAATCGTTCCTCCAGTACCACTACATGCAACTAAATGAGTTATTTTACCATTAGTTTGTTTCCAAATTTCAGGTCCTGTAGAATTATAATGTGCGTCAATATTTAACTGATTAAAATATTGATTGATGTAAATTGATCCTTTTGTTTCTTCGTGTAATCTTTTTGCTACATTGTAGTAAGAACGTTCGTCGTCTGCAGATACATGTGCTGGACAAACATAGACTTTAGCGCCTAAACTGCGTAACATATCAATTTTATCTTTGGATGATTTTGAACTTACGGCAAGAATACAGTTATATCCTTTTATGATACTAACCATTGCAATACTAAATCCAGTGTTCCCAGATGTCGTTTCAATTATGGTATCTCCAGGAGATAATATCCCTCTTCTTTCGGCCTCTTCAATTATGTATAAAGCGATTCTGTCTTTCGACGAATGCCCAGGATTAAAAGCTTCTACCTTTGCATAGAAATTACCTTCTAACTTTTCTGTGACTTTATTTAGTTTAATAAGAGGTGTATTTCCTATTAATTCTAAAACACTATTGTAAGCTTGTATTTCTTCTTTCATAAAAAAATAGTTTGTCGAGACCAAATTTATTAGACCCCGAAACGTTGCAAATTTAACAAAATTTTTTGAATTACTTTTTAATTTTCTCTAAATCTAGCAAAAAACTAAATTCCTTCGCTAATTCTTTAAGCGCTTCAAACCTTCCAGACGCACCTCCATGACCTGCATCCATGTTCGTGTCTAAAAATAAAAGATTACCATCTGTTTTCAAGGTTCGTAACTTAGCTACCCACTTAGCCGGCTCCCAATACTGTACTTGTGAATCATGTAAACCAGTTGATATATACATATTAGGATAGGCTTGGGGTTTTACATTATCATAAGGTGAATAGGATTTCATGTACTTATAATATCTTTTAACGTTTGGATTTCCCCATTCGTCATATTCCCCGGTTGTTAATGGGATTGTTTCGTCCAGCATTGTAGTTGCAACGTCTACAAAAGGAACTTGAGCAATCACACCATGATATAGTTTTGGCGCCATGTTTAAAATAACTCCCATCAATAAACCACCTGCTGAACCGCCTTCGGCATATAGATGTTTTGCAGAAGTGTATTTTTGCTCAATTACAAATTTAGAACAATCTATAAAATCCTTAAAAGTGTTTTTCTTTTTTAATAATTTTCCGCCTTCATACCATTGTCTTCCTAAATCCTCACCACCGCGAATGTGCGCTATCGCATAAACAAAACCTCTATCTAACAATGATAGTCTTGTTGATGAAAAATAGGCATCCATGGAATGACCATAAGAACCGTATGCATAAAGTAATAATGGATTTTTACCGTCTTTCTTCAAGCCTTTTCTATATACCATAGAAATAGGTATTAGAGTACCGTCTTTTGCAGTAGCCCAAACACGTTCTTCAATATAATTATCCTTATCAAAGTTACCACCAAGCACTTCCTGTTCTTTCTTGACTTCTTTTTCTTTAGTATTCATATTGAAATCAATAATCGAAGCAGGTGTCGCCATTGATTGATAGGCATATCGTAAAATATCCGTGTCAAAATCAACGTTTGCAGAAGCATGAGCGGTATAAGTTTCACTTTCAAAAGGCAAATAATACTCCTCTTTTCCATTCCAGGGAATGATTCTAATTTCACTCAAACCATTGCTACGCTCTGAAACCACCAAAAAGTCTCTAAAAATATCAATATCCTCTAATAAGACATCTTCTCTATGAGCAAGAACATCTTCCCAATTCTCCATCGCAGTTTTAGATTCAAGCGTTTTCATCAGTTTAAAATTAGTCGCCTTGTCCTTGTTTGTAAGGATATAAAAATGATCTCCAAAATGAGAAATACTATACTCTAAACCTCTTTTTCTTTTCTGGAAAACTTTAAATTTCCCTTCTGGGTTGTCTGCTAATAAAGTCATGAACTCAGTAGTCAAGGTACTTGATGAGCTAATCAAAATATATTTTTTTGATTTTTCTTTACCTACAGCGACATCAAAAGTATCGTCTTTTTCAAAATAAACTACTTCGTCTTCTGACGTAGCTGTCCCTAATTTATGTTTTAGAACCGTATCAGAACGCAAGGTTTCAGCATCTTGAGTGGTATAAAAAATAGTTTGATTGTCGTTTGCCCAAGTGGAATTTCCAGTTGTATTTTCAATTTTATCGCTTAAGATTTCGCCCGTTATTAGGTTTTTTATCTCCAAAGTATAAATTCTTCTTCCCACTAAATCTATTGCATACGTAGCCAATTGATTATCATTACTGATACTTAATCCGCTTAGTTTGAAATATTTTTTGCCTTTTGCTAATTCGTTGCAATCAAGCATAATTTCTTCTTTTGCCGAAAGGCTTTCCTTTTTTCGAGAATAAATAGGATAGTCTTTACCAGTTTCAAAACGGGTAATATAATAGTAGCCGTTATATAAATAAGGAACCGATTCATCGTCTTCCTTGATGCGGGATTTCATTTCCTCAAACAAATCCTTTTGTAAATCCTGCGTATGAGCAGTCATTTTTTGATAATATTCGTTTTCTTTATTCAGATAGTCAATAACTTCCGGATTTTCTCTATCCTTTAACCAATAATAATTATCAACCCTGATATCCCCGAATTTCTCTAATACTGTTGGTATAATTTTAACTACTGGTGGCTGTATTTTTTCTGTCATTTTTTGAGTTTTCATATTTGTAAAGAAGCCACAAAAATAGACAAAGCCGCACTATAACGTATCCGCTTTTCATCTTATTTAACATTGCTTATTCCTTCAAAATTCGTAATTTCGTATTTCAATAATTTTTAAATTATCAAAAATGGATTTAATGGGAATGATGGGTAAACTAAAAGAAACCCAACAAAAAATGGAAGAAACTAAAAAACGCCTGGATACTGTTCTCGTTGATGAGCAAAGTACCGACGGTTTATTAAAAGTTACGATTACTGCGAATAGAAAAATAAAATCAATCACTATTGCCGATGACTTATTGCAAGACAAAGAGCAACTAGAAGATTATATGATTTTAGTGATGAACAAAGCAATCGAGAAAGCGACTAAAGTGAATGAAGCAGAACTTGATGCTGTTGCAAAAATGGATATGCCAATGATTCCTGGAATGGATAATTTGTTCAAATAATCCAAAACAGTTATAAGAATATGAATTATGAGTTAATTTAAAAACTCATAATTCATATTTAATAATTTACATCTTTGACAAGGTTTCTAATACATAAGTATGCATGACTTCCCTATAATCAAGATGCGTTACCATTCTTAATTTTCCCTGTCCCATTGAACTAATGGATATGTTTTTTTGTTTTAGTTTCTCAATTAAAACTTTCTCGCTGTAATTAGGCGCCAACGTAAATATCAAAATATTTGTTTCTACTGGCTCTACTTTGGCAACCCATTCTTTAGTATTTAATATAGATGCTAATTCTTTAGCACGTCTATGATCTTCGGCAAGTCGACTGATATTATTGTCTAAAGCATATAATCCGGCTGCAGCCAAATAGCCTACCTGACGCATTCCTCCTCCTAATATTTTTCGGATTCGCAGTGCGCGATGAATAGTCGCTTTATCTCCTAATAAAACAGAACCTATTGGTGCACCTAGCCCTTTTGATAAGCAAACCGAAATAGTGTCAAATAACTGTCCAAATGCCTTTGGGTCTTGTTTTTTGGCAATTAGAGCATTCCAAATTCGGGCACCATCAAGATGGAACTTCAAATTATTAGCTACACATACTTCTTTTATTTTTTTTAACTCGTCTAACTCATAACAAGCACCGCCTCCTTTATTAGTCGTGTTTTCAACACAAACCAAACTCGTTAACGGATTATGATAAAACTCAGGGTCGTTGATAGCTCCTGCCACTTGTTCGGCAGTAATCATTCCGCGATCACCATCGAGCAAAGAAAAGGAAACCCCACTATTAAAAGATGCTCCCCCACCTTCATAAAGATAAACGTGAGCATACTTATCGGCAATAATTTGCTCTCCTGGATTTGTATGTAGTTTTATTGCCGCTTGATTAGCCATAGTCCCTGAAGGGAAAAATAGCCCTGCTTCCATCCCAAAAATTTGTGCAATAGTATCTTCTAATTCTATTACTGTGGGATCTTGTTTATATACGTCATCACCTACTTCGGCATTGAACATAAACTGCAACATTTCTTGTGTCGGCTTGGTAATTGTATCGCTAATTAAATTTATTTCCATTGATTTATTTTTTATTTCTAACACGGATAAGTCTTCACTTGTTCCTAAGAGAAAAATTTTCTTATTTTTGTCCTACAAAATTACATAATTTATGACAACTACCGAACAAATTAAAGGTATTGTAGAGCGCCTTGGTGCGTTGAGGAGGTATCTTTGACGTTGATGCCAAACTAATTGAAATTTCTAACGAAGAAGAAAAGACTTTTGCCCCAGATTTTTGGAATAACGCGAAAGAAGCTGAACTAATTGTAAGAAATCTTCGAAATAAGAAAAAATGGATTGAAGATTACGATAAAGCAGTCGAAATGACTGACGAATTGCAGTTAGCCTATGAGTTTTATAAAGAAGGAGAACTCACTGCAGAAGAGCTAGACGAACAGTATAGCGGTATCGCAAATCACATTGAAGCGATTGAATTCAAGAATATGCTTTCTGATGAAGGCGATTCTTTAAGTGCTGTAGTACAGATTACTGCAGGTGCTGGAGGTACTGAAAGTTGCGATTGGGCCGAAATGCTTATGCGTATGTACATGATGTGGGGGGAAAAATATGGCTATAAAATAAAAGAACTGAATTTTCAAAAAGGAGAAGCAGCCGGTATAAAAACGGTTACACTCGAGTTTGAAGGGGATTATTCTTTTGGATATTTAAAAGGCGAAAATGGAGTACACCGATTAGTTCGTATATCTCCGTTTGACAGTAATGCCAAAAGGCACACTTCCTTTGCATCCGTATACGTATATCCACTTGTAGATGACAGTATCGAAATTGATATCAATCCTGCCGATATTGAAATTACAACTTCTAGATCCAGTGGTGCTGGTGGGCAAAACGTGAATAAGGTAGAAACTAAAGTGCAGCTTTTTCACAAACCCACAGGAATTCAAATTCAGTGTTCAGAAACACGTTCGCAGCAAGACAATAGACAACGTGCCATGCAAATGCTTCGTTCTCAGTTGTACGAAATCGAATTAAAGAAACAATTGGCGCAACGTGCTGACATCGAAGCCGGAAAAATGAAAATAGAATGGGGCTCACAAATTCGCAATTATGTGATGCAGCCTTATAAATTAGTAAAAGACGTTCGTACTGGCTATGAAACTAGCAACGTCGACGGTGTGATGAACGGTGAAATCGACGAATTCTTAAAAGCTTATCTAATGATGATGGGACAAAGAGACGAAGAAGAATAATTTTCACTTCTATTAATCACGTTTGCTTGTTTAAACTTAAAAAATCCTCTTACTTTCGTTTTCGAAATGGTAAGAGGATTTTTATTTTTTTATTAGCTACAATCCATTTTTTAATACCTCTAAATTCCCCATAATAATAGTTGGGTTTTGCTTGGGGTGTAACCAACTGACAATTGATTTCATATTATTTTCATCAATAGCAACACAACCAGCGGTAAAATAAGGTTCTTTTACACCTAAATGAAAAAATATAGCACTCCCTTTTCCTTTTACAATTGGGTTCGTATTGTATTCAATCACCGTACAATATTTGTAAGCATCATTTTTCAACAGTAAGTTCTCATATGATTTTGCATCAGTAGCTCCTTTGACATACGTATTGTACTGATCTGAGTTGGGGTCATCAATCCATTTGTCTTCAGCCGTAGTTTGTTGGTTTTCCAGCAAAGTATTAAATTGCTTTTCGTACGAGAATAATTTTCCTAAGCGAAATATTCCTGTCGGTGATTTGCCATCTCCTTCTCGTTTTTCACGCGGCAATGCAAAACCATTTTTCCCTATACCGGCTTTTACTGGTTCTTGTTTCACAACCCACAAAGCATCTTTCTTTTCTAAAACTACTAAAAATGCTGCATAGCTACTAGCATCGTTATTATATACAACCAATAACTGACTGGTTTTTTCTAACTTCTCTTTATTCCTATTTGCAATTAATAATGCGTTTTCAATAATATCATTATTAGATTGAGCCTGAAGATTCAAACTAAAGAAACATACGGCCACTAAAAGTAAAACCTGATTTAAAAAATTCATTCAACTATGGTATAATATTCAATAATTATCTATTTCGCCTGTATTCCTATAATTCATCACAAACATAATAATTTATCATTTACGCATTCTGTAAGTTATTTCCAGTAGTACTTTTACGGAAGTCAATCCTAACCTTCACAATAATTCACGGTCATATTTAACATTCGATTTACATCAATAGACTTTATTAAAAAGATTATTTTACTACTTTTGAAGACTAAATTAAACTTTTTTCATGAAAAAATCGCTCGCCCTTCTTGCTTTGCTATTATCAATTTCTATTTACTCGCAAAAAAAAATATATTACACTGAAGACTTTAAAGAATTGCGTTCAACTGAAGGAGCGACGTACTACAGCACTTATGAAGATACTAAAAAAGGTACTACTAGAACCACTTATTTTATAGATGGAACAAAACGTAACTACGATGAATTTTCAAATTTCAAAAAGCGTATTAAAGATGGCGTATCTATCACTTGGTACAAAAATGGAAATAAAGAAAAAGAATTGATTTACAAACATGGGAAAATTGACGGGATTTCAAACCTCTATTATGAAAACATCCAGATCAAACGTAGCGAAAATTACAAAAACGGTGAATTTATTGACGGGAAATGTTTTAATGAAAGCGGAACTGAAATTACTTTTTTTCCTTATTATATACAGCCTGAATTCCCAGGAGGAATAAATGAATTTTATAAATATGTAGCAAAGAATTTCAAAAGTCCTAATAGTGCTAAAGGACGAATAAAAGTTGATTTTGTGGTTGAAATAGATGGCACTTTAAAAGATTTTAAAATAATTGAAGGGCTTAATTATGACATGAATGTTGAAGCATTAAGAGTGCTATTTAATAGCCCGTTATGGATTCCTGGCAAAGTAGACGGGAAAGATGCTCGTGTTAAATACGGCATCCCAATTACGATCAATTAAAATAAATAATTCTTAGCATTTAACTCATTTAATTTTAGCGACTAAAATTAAATGAGTTATTTTTTTTTATAACCATTCAATTAAAGAAACTCCAACACCCACAGTAGTTTGGAGATTGTTATAATCTATCAGCGTTTCACCATAACCGTGGGAAATTAATAGATATCCTTTTAAATTATTTCTAACCGGATAAGACCATGAAAAAGCGGCATTCCCTCTTGCTTTTGAATTAAAACTAAGATTATGACTACCAACAAAAGAAAGGATATTACCGTTTTTGGTATAAATGACATTCACATCTCCCCTACCTACATATTCTGCAATATCAGGATTGTCATCAATTGCAGCTGGCATACGAAACCAAGGTCTCACATACACAGTCCAATTGTTACGTTCAAATCCTGCATGCAGTATAATTCTATTCCAGCTACGGGAAAAAGGATCACTTTTTCCATTTGACTCATGATTTAATGCAACTCCTACCATTCTTGTTTTAAAACCAAATAAATTAAACTTCACAGGGAAATTTAAAATAAGTTCAGGTTCATAGTTAACTTCTCTAAAGGGACGTGAAAGCGCAGTATTATAGATTTGCCAATGTGACTTTTGAGTATAGGCTAACCATAAGTCACCATGACCCCAGAAAATACTTTGCAGTACTTTAGTCTTAAAACTCAATTGGAATTTAGTCTCGATATTATTGTAGTTAATAACCTCAGGCGCTACATAATCCGGATCTGTATTTCCTGATTCAGGCCGTTCATTCGGGTTATTCGTCCAGCGCACGGGCAAAACAAACATAGGCTTGTAAGGAGTAATCAAAAAGGTTCCCCTCACTGAAGTAGTATCCAGTTCCCATCTTTCCGTCATATTTCTAAGTTGCGTTTTACGGTTAAACAAGGCCTGAACCTGAGCATTAACAGTAAAAAAAGAAAAAAGAAGTAGAAAAATAGAAAGCTTAATTTGAAAATATTTCATATTCTAGAATCAAAATTTAATCCGCAAAAATAGTAGTTTGACATCTCACTACGTTACACTTTTATTTTAAAAAGTTATATAAATACTACTTTTAATCTTGTTAAAGTATCTGCAAACATTTGGAACTTTAAGACTAAATCACTTTATTTGAGAATTCTATCATAACCCAATCTATCAGTAACATTATGAAATCTTATACCGTCCAAGAAATAAACGAAGTCCTCAAAGGAGTCATATCTGGTAGTACCTCACAAACAATTACAGCACCTGAGCAACTAGAGGTTGCAACTGACTCTGAAATTTCATTTATTGGAAACAAAAAGTATGAGAAACTATGGTCAACATCTAAAGCTTGCGTTGCTGTTGTAAACGAGGATATTTCAATAGAACCGGGAGAAAACAGAGCTTTCATCAAAGTAAAAAATGCTGATTTAGCGATGTCTCAAGTTTTGGAACTTTTTGCTCATCCAATGCCTCAATTTTATATTGACATTCACCCTACGGCAGTTGTTGATAAATCAGCGACTATCGGAATTGGAACAAAAATAGGCGCCGGAAGTTATGTTGGACCAAACGTAAAAATTGGAGAAAACGCAATCATTTATCCTAATGTCACTATTTTGGATGAATGCACCATAGGAAAGAATACAGTACTGTGGTCTGGAACTGTAGTTAGAGAGCGTTGCCACATTGGTAATGATTGTATTATACATCCTAACGCAACAATTGGCGCAGATGGATTTGGATTTCGTCCTTGTCCTCAAAGAGGACTGGTTAAAATTCCACAAATAGGAAATGTAATAATAGGAAACAATGTCGAAATTGGTGCCAACTCCTGTGTAGATCGTGGCAAATTTAGTTCCACGGTTTTAGGAGATGGTTGTAAAATTGACAATTTAGTTCAAATAGGTCACAACAGTAAATTGGGTCGTTTTTGCATTATGGCAGGACACAGCGGATTAGCTGGTTCTGTAACTTTAGGCGACGGAGTTATTATTGGCGGAAGCGCCTCCATAAAAGATCATGCAACATTAGGAAGTGGCGCAATCGTAGGCGCTGGATCTGGCGTTACCTGCGATGTCCCTGCCGGAAAAACAGTACTAGGTTATCCTGCTGTTGAAGCACGCGATGCCTTAAAACAATGGGCTATTTTAAAACGATTAGTCAACGATTCAAAAAAATAAACAAGTAGATTTTATCATATTCGTAAAAAAACAGGAGTTCGCTTCTGTTTTTTTGGTTTTATATCGAAATTTAATTGGAATCGAACGTAAATAATAAATTTTATTTCGTTCGATTTTGTATTTTAGCGCAAACTATTTATAACACTATTACAACATGGATTTAAACTTCAATAAAAACGAAGATCACAATAAACTTTTACTGTCTCAATTAAGACAAAATTTTTCCAAAGTAAAATTAGGAGGAGGTGAAAAAAGAATTCAAAAACTACATGCTGAAGGTAAAATGACGGCGCGCGAGCGTATTGATTATTTACTTGATCCTAAGGCAAAGTGTATTGAAATTGGAGCTTTTGTTGGTGAAGGAATGTATAAAGAACACGGTGGCTGTCCATCCGGAGGAGTTGTTGTAAAAATAGGATATATCAGAGGAAAACAATGTATTGTTGTTGCTAATGATGCCACGGTAAAAGCGGGTGCTTGGTTCCCTATTACCGCCAAGAAAAATCTTCGTGCGCAAGAAATCGCCATGGAAAACCGCCTGCCTATCATTTATTTAGTGGATAGTGCTGGTGTCTATTTACCGCTGCAGGACGAAATTTTCCCAGACAAGGAACATTTTGGGCGTATATTTAGAAATAACGCCCAAATGAGCAGTATGGGGATTACCCAAATTTCGGCGATAATGGGAAGCTGTGTTGCCGGAGGAGCCTATTTACCTATAATGAGTGACGAAGCCATCATAGTTGAAGGAACAGGTAGTATCTTCCTAGCAGGTAGTTATTTGGTAAAAGCAGCTATTGGCGAAAGTATCGACAATGAAACTTTAGGAGGTGCGACGACGCACTGCGAAATTTCGGGAGTGACAGATTATAAAGCGAAAGACGACAAAGACGCCTTAGACAAAATAAAAAATATCGTTGATAAAATTGGTGATTTTGACAAAGCCGGTTATAGCCGAGTGAAATCAGAAAAACCAGCCTTAGACGAAAAAGAACTATACGGTGTTTTACCCAAAGCTAGAAATGAACAATACGACATGATGGAAATCATCAACCGTCTTGTGGACAATTCAGAATTTGAAGCGTATAAAGATGGCTACGGTCAAACTATAATCACAGGTTACGCAAGAATTGACGGTTGGGCAGTAGGAATTGTAGCTAACCAGCGTAAAGTGGTAAAAACTAAAAATGGCGAAATGCAGTTTGGTGGTGTAATCTATTCAGACAGTGCCGACAAAGCAACCCGTTTTATCGCCAATTGTAATCAGAAAAAAATCCCTTTAGTTTTTGTACAGGATGTCACCGGTTTTATGGTGGGATCTAAATCAGAACAAGGTGGAATCATAAAAGACGGTGCCAAAATGGTCAATGCAGTAAGTAATTCTGTAGTGCCAAAATTCACGGTTATTGTAGGGAATTCCTACGGTGCAGGAAATTATGCCATGTGTGGAAAAGCATACGACCCAAGATTAATTTTCGCCTGGCCAAGTGCAGAATTAGCCGTCATGGGTGGTACACAAGCTGCAAAAGTATTGGCACAAATTGAAGCTTCATCCTTGAAGAAAAGTGGAGAAGAAGTAGATGAGGCTAAAGAAGCTGAATTATTCGCTAAGATAAAAGCCAGATACGACGAACAGGTTTCTCCTTACTATGCTGCTTCCAGATTGTGGACAGATGCGACTATCGATCCTCTAGACACGAGAACTTGGATATCTATGGGTATTGAAGCGGCAAATCACTCCCCTATTGAGAAAAAATTTAACTTGGGTGTAATTCAGGTGTAACAAAGCCTTTTTTATTTCTAGGAGCAGAAAGTCTCCGGTTTCAGAACCAGATCCCTCCCGCTATCCGCTGTATTCCCCAATTTAAAAAAACAAGGCTTGTTGCCTTATTTTATTTAAGTCGGGGGATGCCGCTTCTATCGGGGCTAATCGACTGCGGACTATTTTCAGAACAATCTCATTAAAAAAACAATTGGAATCCCATCCTTATATATGGTTTGCAACGCTTTATTTGGTTCATAAATCTAAGTAAGGTATTCGTTACAAAACAATATCATAGAAAATTAGCTAAATAAAGGTTTGTTAATGATACTAATCCATTGGTAACCATTTCAAACTCTTAAATTCCTTTCCAGGAGCATTACACGATTAAATATTTGACGCTGAGCCGCTAACATCTTCTGATTTTTTTGTATTTTTATAAAAACCAAATATTTTTCTTTAAAAGAAATGGCTTTGGTTTGTAAAAGAACCTCTGTATGGAAAAAGATAAATTGACATATCAAGAATTACTAGACCAAATTGCTGAACTCAAAGAACAGAATGAAATTTTAAGATTACAATCTTCAATTCAAAATGAAGAGGAGCTAGATTATGATTACATGACTATCCTAAACAATATTGGTGATCCAGTTTTTCTAAAGGATGAGCAAAGCAAGCTACTTATTGTAAATGATGCTTTCTGCGAAATGATTGGTCGTTCTAAAGCTGACGCTATAGGCCAGACACTTGCCGAGGTTGTTCCTCCTGAAGAGCAAGAGAGCTTTTTAAAAATTGACAAGCAAGTAATAGCAGATGGAGTGGAAAATATAAATGAAGAATCACTTACAATAAGCGGTGTTGCAACCAGAATAATTTCCACAAGGAAGAGGCGGTTTATTAATTCTGACGGAAAGAAGTTTCTTGTAGGAGTAATTCATGATATCACTGAACGGAAGAAAGCTGAAAATGCACTTAAAGAAAGTAAAAAACTATTAATAGAACTTAATGCCACAAAGGACAAATTATTTTCTATAATAGCTCATGATTTAAGAAACCCGTTTAGTAACATTATAGGAATTTCGGAATTATTAACTGAAAGTCCAAACGACTTAGGGGATGCAGAATGTGAAGAGTACTTAGGCATTATAAATTCACAGGCTAAAGACACACTTATTTTACTTGACAACTTGTTAAATTGGGCACAATCGCAAACAGGACAAATTAGTTTTAACCCAGGTAAAATAATTTTATCAGACGTTATTCCGAAAATAATAAAACTAAATACTTCTCTTTCAAAATCTAAAAACATCTCTTTAAATTATTCCTCATTGGAGAAAACCGAAGTTTATGCAGATGAAAACATGCTGAGAACAATTTTGCGAAATCTCGTTTCCAATGCAATTAAATTCACAAAATTAGGAGGTCACATTAACATCCATGCTGTTTCAAGACAAGATCATGTGGAAATCTCCATCTCTGACAATGGAATAGGAATAAAGAGAGAAAAACTTAAAGAGCTCTTTAAAATATCGACACATATGACTTCGTATGGTACGGCAAACGAAAAAGGTTCGGGTTTAGGATTAGTACTTTGCAAAGAATTTATAGAAAGACACAATGGTAAAATTTGGGTTGAAAGTGAAGAAGGTAAAGGAAGTGATTTCAAATTCATGTTGCCTTTGAACAATTCATATGCGTGAGAACAAAAACTACCTGTAACATTTAAGTCTAAGTTACGATTGCAAAGCCAACAATAAACCCTTTATTGAACAAAGCCGTTCACAATTCTGTTCAAATGCGTTTGTACAAACGCAATACCATGGCGCATATAAACTTCCTACTTATGGAAGCGCACATAAAACAGCCAAAATAATCCATTCGAAAACCCATTTATAACTACCTTTCTTAAAATTATTTTTCCCTATTTTTACGTACAAAAGTAAGAGCTAGTAAATCTAAGTTTAGAAAAAACAGTCACCTATTTCAATGTATTAACCTGAACACGAAACACTACTTTTAGAATAAACTAAATTCCTATCGTATAGCAATGACCTATCATTTTAGAAAAGCCACAAATTCAGAAATCCCACAAATTTGGATCATATTACAACAGGCAATCGCACGTCGAAAAAAAGACGGCAGCAACCAATGGCAAGATGGGTATCCTAATCCAGAAGTGATAAAAAATGACATTGATAAAAATGCAGGTTTTGTTTTGACTGAGGGAGACACTATCATTGGATACAGTGCGCTATTAATAAATGACGAACCTGCCTACGAAAAAATAGAAGGAAAATGGCTTACGAACGGTGATTTTGTTGTGTTTCATAGAGTAGCTATTTCAGAAACACATTTAGGGAAAGGCTTAGCCAAAAAACTACTAGGATTCATAGAAGAATTTGCAATAAGCAACAACATCAGCAGCCTGAAAGCAGATACTAATTTTGATAATTTTGCCATGATGACTATTTTTGAAAAAATGCGGTACAGCTATTGTGGCGAAGTGCATTTTAGAGGAAGTGCCAGGAAAGCATACGAAAAAGTAATCGTTAAACACTAAATAACAGCTCGTTTACACAATAGAAAAACAAAAGTCAAAACCCTTTTCAGAACACATGAGAAAAATAATTCTACACGTTTTTATCGTCCTTTTATTTACCCAATGTAGTTCTGTAAAAAAGCACAATGCACATTTAATGACTCTACTACCCGTAGATCAGTTAAAATCAGATGTCGATTTTACGTATACTAAATTACAAAGCTTACATCCTCAACTTTATTGGTATACTAGCAAGGAAGCTTTAGACTTTAAATTTGATAGTTTAAAGTCCACTATTACTCAACCTATTACCCCACTTGCTTTTTATAAAAAACTGAGCCCTATTGTCGCCGCCGTAAGACAAGGTCATACCTATCTATATCCTGCTTCAAAAGAAATGGCAAAAAAGGAAACGAAAGATCTTATTAAAAAAGGAACGGGTCCATTTTCACAATTTGACTTCGATTTTTTTGACAACAAGTTGTATGTCGTAAACAATAAGTCGTACGACAAAGGAATTCAAGCAGGTGCCGAAGTGATCGCCGTTAATGGTGTAAAACCGTTTGATTTAATTCAGGAATACAACAACTACTACAGTTCTGACGGCTATAATACTACCTTAAAAAATAGTACTTCTGGTAAGCGCTTCTCGTCCTACTTTACCGTAGAAAATGGAATTAAGGACAGCCTAACCTATACTATAAAATACAACGACAGCATTCAATTAATCACCATCAGACGATACAAGGAAGATTCGATTAAAAAACAAGCTCCCAAAATCCGAAAAAAAGTGACTGCGCTAGACAGAGCAAAATCAAGGGAAGCCAGAAGAATGAAACGAGTAAATGGGTATAATACTGATTTGAAAAATTACAATAGAAATTTAGATTTCATCGAAAAAGACAGCAGTGCCGTCATCATGAAAATTAGAAGTTTTAACAAAGGAGATTTCAGACCTTTTTATAAAGAAAGCTTTCGTAAAATTGAAAAATATAAATCCAATACCCTGATTCTTGATTTAAGAGATAATGGCGGTGGACGCTTAAATGAAATTGTTGATTTATACTCTTATCTGGCCGACTCTACTTTTGTATTCTTGGATAAGTCGGAAGTAGTCTCAAAATCAAGCTTGATGGAAGGCGCTTATTTTAATGGAGGTTCTTTTGGCGTAAAAATCCTAAAAGCGATTTACGCTCCGCTGCTTTATTCTTACCTGCTCCTGACGGTTCATAAAGACGATACAGGTAAAAATTGGTATGCTACCCACACAAGACAGCATAAAGTGAATACTAATTCGTTCAAAGGAAAAATCTATGTTCTGATAAACGGCGGTAGCTTTTCAGCTTCCAGTCTTATTTCTTCCAACTTAAAAAGTTCGCAAAGAGTGACTTTTGTGGGAGAGGAAACTGGAGGAGCTTTTAATGGAACAGTAGCGGGATTTATGCCTGTCTTAAAATTACCCAATTCTAAATTAAAAATTAGAATTGGATTAATGATGATGGCTCCTCATCATAAAACCGAAATAAAAGGGCGTGGTATTTTTCCCGACAAAGAAATCAGCACTACCCTTGAAGACCGACTGAAAGAAAATGATCCTGAACTTAACTGGATTTTAAATGACCTAAGAACCAGTCAATAAAACTTTTCAGAAATAAATGATGAATATAACGCTACAGTTATTCAACCAACCTAATTGTATTCAGGATGAATAAATAGTACACAAATTACTTAAAACCATCAAAGAAAATCAGGTTAATGAAAATAAAGTATTGTATAACAGATACTTATAATTATATTTTCTAACTTTATGTAGCTGACTCTGCCATCTAAAGTAAAAATTTTATTTATTGCTTTATGTTATTCTATCTTCTATTTTATGCAATACTAAAATCATAACTGATTAATCTATTGATCCTAAAATATAAATAAGATGAAAAAGTCAACGGTCATGTCTATAATTACAATGCTATTATTTATACATTTAACTGTGGCACAACAGTTAGAGAAAAAAATAGCAATACCTGATTATTCTAAAACATTACTATTGGAGGGTGGCTTAAATCTGTCAGTACCTGTTCATATTCAAATGTATCGCTCACATAGAGTTGGAATTGGGGTTAACGTGCGAGTTTCAAAGAAAATTTCTCCAAAAACAGAACTTGGTATTAGGGGAGAATATGATTACCGCTTTGCAAGGGATAATGGCCCTGATACTACTGATACAGCTAGTGGAAGGGCTTTGCACAAAAACTTCAGTTTATTTGCTCTTAAACCAAACGTGCAATTTGAACTGCGGAAAAATTGGTTTTTAGGTGTTGAAACAGGTGTTGGCTACGCTCTTTCAGACGAAAATAATAGCATTGGTCTTGGTTTTATATCGGAATACAATGGGGAAGCGCAGTTTGGATCGTGCTCTGGAATATATCTTGGTAAATACTTTACCGCTGGTACAAATGATAGAACATTAGGAATATCACTAAATCTGACCAACTTTGTAGCTAAAGGCCATGCCGAAAATACACTTGGCTTAAAATTTAATTACTGCTTTAAGAAGTAAATAAGAAGAAAATTTCTATATTCAAAAAAAGCATCATGATGACTACTCATGATGCATTTTTTTTTTAAAACAGAAAAAAATTTAGATACTTTCTAACATTTCTTGTCTTTTAATTTTTCCGTTTTCTGTCTCGAAGAATTTATCAATATAAAAAACTTCTTTTGGCTTTTCATACTTGTCTAATGAACTATAAATATCCTCATCTAGTGGCAGTTTTTCCCCTTCAATAATTAGTACTAATTTCTCTCCTAAAACAGCGTCTGCAACTCCTCCTACAAAAAATCTGGAATGAATTCCATGTGATAATTTTTCTTCAATTTGCTCTGGAATCAATTTAATTCCGCCGCTATTGACTACATTATCAATTCTTCCCAAAAGAATAAATTGATGATCATTTATTAATTCTACTAAATCATTAGTGACAATAATTTCATCAGAAATCTTTGGTGCATCAATTACTAAGCAATTTTTATCATTTTGTGAAATTTGAATATTCGGTAAAATTGAAAACGCCTTCTCCCCTATCTTTTTGGCAGCAATATGTGTGACAGTTTCGGTCATACCGTAGGTCTCGTACACTTCTGTTTTGCCTTTTAAAAGTCTTTTTTCAAGTGATTTACTCATTTTGGCACCACCAACGATCATTTTTTTTACATCTTTCAATCCTGCCAATGAATTTTCAGCTTGCAAAGGGACCATGGCCACAAAATCATATTTGGTCTCATTCTTTGTTAATGGATGTGAACTTGGTGCAACAAAATCTACATCTAACCCAAGAATAAAACTGCGAACCAGCATCATTTTTCCAGCTATATACTTAGTAGGCAAACAATACAAAGCTTTATCTCCAGGGCTTAATTTAAAAAAATCACCTGTAGCCAAGGCAGAGTTCACCATCATTTGTTTATTTGTTCTAATCATTTTAGGTATTCCTGTAGTACCAGAAGTTTGTAAATCGATATATGGTTTTTCATCAAACCAGTCTAATAAAAAATCACCTATCGACTTCTCAAATTCATCTCCTTCTTTTATCAAACAATAGGACACTCTGCATAAATCTTTTTTATTTAGAGAAAATCCATTCAATTTAAAATCACTGTGTACGTTTTTATAAGTTACTTCTTTCATTACTAGTTTGTTATTTTAAATAGTGTTGTTTTCTTGTATCTGAATTTTACCTGTCAATTTTTCTTTCCAATCGCTCCATTGGTATTTCTTACTAAAGATATATAAAAGTATTGGGTAAATTACCATTACTGGTAATATTACATCCAGTCCAGCTTTAGGCTCAGATATGTCCTTAAATATAGAATGTGTTTGAAAAGCAGACCAGTCTGAAGTAACTAATAAAGCGCTTACTAGATTATTGGCAGCATGAAAACCTAAGGCCAGCTCCATTCCTTCATCCATTAAGGTTAATACTCCTAAAAATAAGCCTGTTCCTATGTAATATACAAAAATGATATTCCCCATTTTTGAAACTTCTGGATTAGAAAGATGCATAGCGCCAAAAATTATTGACGTCATCAGTAAAGGAAACCATTTATTCTTCGTCAGATTAGCAAACCCCTGCATGAGATACCCTCTAAAAACGTATTCTTCTGTACTAGTCTGAATTGGAATTAAAAACACTCCGATAACTACTAATATTGCAAAGGGGACGGGTTTAAAATTCAATACAAAATCACCCGGATTAGTATAGTAAAAAAGTAATGTGGAAATAACCGTAAAAGCAGACCATAAAGAAAAGGAAAAAAAAACCCTCTTCCAGTCAATTTTTGGTCTCGATGTCGTCACGGACCGCATTGTTTGCTTGTGCAGATAACGCACTACAAAAAAAATACCCGCCATGGTAAAAACAAACGAAATCAAAATGAGAAACAAAGTCAAATTCGGGTCAAAAAAATGCATCAACTCGTCATTTCCGGCAGGATAAGGGACTCCTTTTACCTCTGTTTCATAAATTATCCCCAATAGCAACGGAACCTGACCAACAAATGAAGTCGCAATTATTATTACTGAACCAATTAAATATTTCCAAAATTTATTCTCTGAATGTACTCCCTGTTCTATAAACATGTATTATTTCTTTAATTATATATAACTAGTTAGACTATCAAAGTCTACTTTTGTTCCCTCGAAAATACTTTATTTATTTCAATTTTCATTAGTAAAGAAAAAAACAATCACATGATACAAATATACCATAACCCACGTTGCGGAAAATCAAGAAACTGTGTTGCCTATGTAGAAGAGGCAGGAAAAGAATATGAAATCATAAAATATCTAGAAAACCCTCCTACTCTAAACGAACTAGCAGCGCTCTTGAAAAAGTTAAACTTTAAACCATTGGAGTTAGTACGCCAAAAAGAGAAAATTTGGATAGAAAACTTTAAAAATAAAGAAATGACAGACGAAGAAATCATAAAAGCCATGGTCGAAAATCCAATTCTCATAGAACGCCCTATCGTAATTAACGGAGACAAGGCAATCATTGGCAGAGACTTAGAAAAAATGACCCGTTTTCTATAATCTGCAGTAGTTTTATTTAACAGTTTTTTATGATTTGTACATTAAACCATATCTAAAATTTGTAGTCAAATTTGCATAACTAAAATTAGTAATGATGCAGCACTTTTTAAAAAAAATTTTTACCCTCACTTTATTTCTAACCTTTTTTATGAGTTTTTCTCAGCAAGGACAAGGAGGTCCAATGGGAGAAAAAATTAAGATAACAGGAACTGTTATTGAAAAATTAAGCAAACAACCCCTAGAATACGCAACAGTAACCTTCATCAGTTCTAAAAATGCTAAAGTTGTAGCTGGAGGTATTACAAGTCCAAAAGGAGAATTCAATATCGATGTGAATCCAGGAATTTATACCGTTAAAATTGAGTTTATTTCTTTCAAATCAATAGAATTAAAAGACAAAGTACTTAAAGCAAATACTGATTTAGGTACTATCTCATTAAGTGAAGATGCGGCACAACTAAATGAAGTAATTATTCGTGCAGAGAAATCTACTGTCGAGATTAAACTCGATAAAAAAGTATACAATGTAGGTCAGGACATGTTGGTTAAAGGTGGAACAGTAAGTGATGTTTTAGGCAATGTTCCTTCCGTTTCTGTTGATATTGAAGGAAATGTAAGTTTAAGAGGAAGTGATAATGTTCGTATTTTTATCGACGGACGTCCTTCTAATGCTTTGAACATGGCCGAAGCTTTGCGCCAAATTCCTGCCGATGCGATTGATAAAGTAGAAGTAATCACTAATCCATCCGCGCGTTATGATGCTGAAGGAGGGGCTGGTATTTTAAACATCATCCTAAAGAAAGGTAAAAACCAAGGATTCAACGGAGTGTTCATAGCATCAACAGGAATTCCTGAAACCTATGGTTTAAGTGCCAACTTAAATTACAAAACTGAAAAACTGAATTACTTTACTTCTACTGGTTATAATTATAGAACTACTCAAGGAGGAGGATTGACTGATGCAGAATATTTTAATCCTGACGGTTCTACTAATAAATATATCGATGAAAGTCGCAATACAGAGAGAACGAGAAAAGGGATAAGCACAAGATCTGGTGTAGAATGGACCATAAATCCAACTACTTTTTGGACCAATGCTATTAATTATCGAGAAAATACTGGAAAGGATGAAGACTTAGTGAATTTTAATAATTTTGATAGCAATAGAGCTTTCACTTCCAATAATTTCCGCTTAAATGACGGAAATGATAATAGTAATGACTTTGAATTTTCATCTAACTTCATTAAGAACTTCAACGACAAAGGTCATAAATTAACCGCTGACGGATCATTTACTAAAAGCAATGACAAAGAAGATTCCTTTATTAAGGGGGTTAACACTACCTTTCCTGAAAAATCTACTTCAACTAGCACGCTCAACGATGAAGTTCAAGAACAGTATCAATTTCAAGCTGATTATGTTTTACCCATTGGAGAAGGAAGTCAGTTTGAAGCAGGTTATAAAGGAAACTTCAATAATCTAAATAAAGCATATGATATTTTCTCTGATGATAATGGAAATAATGTTGGTAATTTGTTATCAAATACATTAGAATACAAAGAAAAAATCAACGCTCTTTATACGCAGTATGGTTTCAAAGTAAATAAATTTTCTTATTTATTTGGTTTACGTTGGGAAGACACTAACATAGATGTGAACTTATTAGGTTCAGCAGAGTACAATAATAAGAAATACAATAAGTTTTTCCCAAGTGCTTTCGCTACTTATGAAATTTCAGATAAGAGTAGTGTCTCTTTAAGTTACAGCAAACGTTTATCTCGACCTAGAGGACGCTTTTTAGATCCTACTCCTAACGTTTCAAGTAACATCAATATCTTTAGAGGGAACCCGGATTTAGATCCTTCTTTGACGGATAAATTTGACTTTGGATACATCAAACGTTGGGATAAAGTGACTTTCAATACATCTATGTATTTTGAAAATACGGTTGATGTATTCTCCTTTGTACGTTATGAAAGTGGTGAATTTGTAGATGGTACACCAGTAATTCTTAGTACGCCTATCAATATTGGAAAAGAACAAAGATTTGGATTTGAACTCTCTCTAAATTATAATCCATCTAAAATATGGAAAATAAATAGTAGTTTTAATCTATTTAATACTAAAACTACGGGAGATTTCATGTACACCAATTCACAAAACGAGGTGATTGTTCAAAACTTGGATAATGAAGCTTTCTCCTGGTTTACCCGCATCAATTCTCGTTTAACATTACCTGGAAAAGTTGAGTGGCAAGCGAGCGTTATGTATTTTGGACCTAGCAGAACAGCACAAGGTAGAAATCTAAGCTTAACTATGGTTAACACCGCTTTTAGTAAGGATATCATGAAAGATAGAGCGACAATTTCTTTTAACGTAAGTGACATTTTCAACTCCAGTAAAAGAAGATCAGAAACTAATTTACCAAGTGTCAGTTCTTACAGTGAATTTCAATGGAGAAAAAGACAATTCAATTTGTCATTTACGTACCGAATCAACAAAAAGAAAAATGAAAGAGATAAAAATGCCGCAAAAAGTAATGAAGAAGAAGGCGGCGGATTTTAACACTAAAAAGGGATTCATGAAAATGAATCCCTTTTTATATACTTTCAGTAAAGTATAGGCATAAAAAAAAAGGACTCGTACAAACGGGTCCTTTTTTATGTGTCAATCAAACTAAACTGATTGCTCTTTCTTTGCTTTTCTTTTCTCTTTATATGCTTCCCAAGTTGCGCCACCTACCCAATAGGATACGAAACTAACTAAAAAAAACATTAACCAAAATCCCATTGTTAGGATGGTTAAAAAAAGTAAAAAACCTAAGTACTGTGAAAATTCAAACATGTTTTCCGGAATTTTTGAATGTAAGTACAAATGTATGTTTATTATTTTTTCTTAGCAATAAAAATCCAATTCAATTTTCATAAAAAAGTATTTATCCGTATTTTTGAGCTCAATTTAAGGAGCTATTCCCGCTATTCGCTACAATCTTATACGCCAAACAATGGCATACAAGGATTTTCACTGCTATCGGGGCTATGGCATCAGGTAGAGTTCCACAAATTAATTATTAAACTAACACATACAAATCAACAATAAAATGAAATTCAGAATAGAAAAAGACACCATGGGTGAAGTGCAAGTTCCAGCTGACAAATACTGGGGAGCACAAACAGAACGTTCTAGAAACAATTTTAAAATAGGTCCATCGGCTTCTATGCCAAAAGAAATCATAGAGGGTTTTGCATATCTAAAAAAAGCAGCTGCTTATGCTAACTGCGATTTAGGCGTTTTACCTGTTGAAAAACGCGATGCTATTGCTGCTGTTTGCGACGAAATTCTAGCTGGTAAATTAGACGATCAATTTCCATTAGTAATCTGGCAAACGGGTTCTGGTACACAAAGTAACATGAACGTGAACGAAGTGGTTGCTAACCGCGCTCAAGTTCTTAAAGGATTTGAAATTGGTGAAGGCGAACAATTCATTAAAGCTAATGATGATGTTAACAAATCACAATCTTCAAACGATACCTTCCCAACAGGAATGCACATTGCAGCTTACAAAGCAGTCGTAGAAGTTACAATTCCAGGTGTTGAAAAATTAAGAGACACATTACACGCAAAAGCAACCGAATTCAAAAACGTAGTAAAAATAGGTCGTACACACCTTATGGATGCCACGCCACTTACAGTAGGTCAAGAACTTTCTGGTTATGTTGCGCAATTGAACTATGGTTTAAAAGCGGTAAAAAATACCTTAGCTCACTTATCAGAAGTAGCACTAGGAGGAACGGCAGTAGGTACAGGATTAAATACTCCTGCTGGTTATGACGTAACAGTGGCAAAATACATTGCTGAATTTACAGGACATCCTTTCGTAACTGCCGAAAATAAATTTGAAGCACTTGCCGCTCACGATGCCATTGTAGAATCACATGGCGCATTAAAACAATTGGCTGTTTCATTAAATAAAATTGCAAATGACATCCGTATGTTGGCCTCAGGACCACGTTCAGGAATTGGTGAATTAATCATCCCCGAAAACGAACCAGGTTCTTCAATCATGCCTGGAAAAGTAAACCCTACACAATGCGAAGCATTGACAATGGTTTGTGCTCAAGTTATAGGGAATGATGTTGCTATCACTGTAGGTGGAATGCAAGGGCATTATGAATTGAATGTATTCAAACCAGTTATGGCTGCCAACTTCTTACAGTCAGCACGTCTATTAGGAGATGCTTGTATGTCGTTTGACGAACATTGTGCTCAAGGTATTGAACCAAACTACAAACGTATTAAAGAATTAGTTGATAACTCATTGATGCTTGTTACTGCTTTAAATACTAAAATTGGATATTACAAATCGGCAGAAATTGCTCAAACTGCTCATAAAAACGGAACAACTCTTAAAGAAGAGGCCGTTCGTTTAGGGTATGTTACTCCAGAAGATTTTGATGCTTGGGTAAAACCAGAAGATATGGTTGGAAGCCTTAAATAGTTCTAATTAAAGTCATAAATTCAAAACCCTGCAATGTTACATTGCAGGGTTTTTTAATTTAATTTTATCTGTAAGCTAAAAGTATTTGAAGAAGTGACCAGACACTCTTAATTCAGAATCTATTTCCCGTCTACAAAATCCTGTAAATAGCTGAATCTTGCTGTTAATTTTCCTTTTTCAGTCATTTTGGCCCTAGCCAAAATCCCATCTTTATCATCATTAAAGAATGCAGGAATAACGTGCTCCATAAACATTGTTCCAAAACCTTCACTGGCATCTTTTGGCAATTCACATGGCAAATTATCTACCGCCATTACTACGATCGCCGCTGGATGAAATACATCGACTTCTTTATGTTCAGAAGGCAAGTAACCATAGAACGGTTCTGCAATTGTAGATGATCTAAGAGTACAAGCGATAGGACCATCAATGTCACAGGAAACATCCCCTACTACTTTAATTTTACAATCTTTTGACTGCAGCATGTCTTTGGTTAAAATATCTGGTGCATTATTTCCATGAAAATGCCCTGTAATAACAATATCAGATACTTTTGTAAATCGCTCAAAATCACTAACGTATTCCGTTGGATTTTTATAAAAATCTTTACAATCTAAAACTTTCCCATCTATCCTTTTGTTATAATCTAATACTTCAATCTGCGTGTAAACAGCTTGCGCATAATTTTTAGTTAAGTAGTTTTCAATAGAAACTTCCTTGATCTTCATAGCATCCAAAATTTCCTTGATACCGCCACCCACTTTTCCTGATCCTGTAATCACAAATTTTAACGGAGGCAAAACCAGTCTTTTCAAATGATTGATCAGTTCCTCTTTTCCGGATAGTGTCTCTGCTTTAGCTAATTTGAATAATCCAAACTTTAGTCCGAACCCGCGAATCGTATTATAAGCCCCTACAATTCCGGCGTATCTTCCAAAACCAATTAACCTGCGGTTATTTTCGTTGACTATCGTTTCGTGATCATATAAATCGATGTTTTTTTCAAGAATAGTTTGTAGCAATTCCCTATTATAAGGTTGCTTTTTGATTGTATGCGAAAAAAAGAAATACGATTTATTAGCTATTAAAGAGTCCGCTGGAACTTCTTTAACTCCAAATAAAACATCGCAATCATTAATATCATCAACAATTTCTATTCCCAATTCTTTATATTGTTCATCGGTAAAAATTCTGATATCTGAACTTTCCACTTTTATCGTAGCATCCTTATAAAGTTGCTTTAGTCGTAGCAGTTCATCAGGTGAAAAAACAACTCTTCTATCTGGTGGACTCTTTCTTTCTTTTAAAATTCCGAATTTCATATATATTTAAGGCTTTCGTTTTGGCTTATTCTACTTTTGCAAAATCTAATTGTTACAAATATAACACTTTAAACTAAAATTGTTTAATTTTTATAAAATAAATAATCCTTCAATGTATTAAAAGCTGAAGCCCAAAATGATAGTAATTAGAAGTAAAAAACTTTAATAAAATACTGTTAAGGTTTAAAAAAAAATAATCACAACAAAGTTTGATTCTATATATTTGCGTTTCAACTCCACCAAATAATGATCTTTATAAAAAAAGCAAATATACTACAAATACTCATGCTGTCATTGGTTTTGGGTTCCTGTAAACAAAAGAATGAATCCACCACAGCATTACAAGAAACAACTAAAACTAAAAAAGTTGAATTCATAAAAAAAGGGCCAAAACTTTCTGAAAGCTATATAGCATCTAAGAAAAGTTCAATTACTCATTTTTATAATAAAAACTGGCCCCGTAATAGTCTTAATGGAGGCTTTCTAGTCGCTAAAAATGGGCATATTATTTTTGAAAAATATGAAGGACTAGCTAATTACAAAACTAAGCTAGCGATGAGCAGTAGTACACCTCTACATATTGCATCTGTTAGCAAAGTAATTACCGCTACTGCAGTTTTAAAATTAATAGATCAAAAAAAATTAAGTTTAGATCAAAAGTTAAACACTATTTTAAAAGGGTTTCCTTATCCTGACGTAACTATAAAAACGCTCTTAAGTCATAGGACAGGTATGCGTAATTATGCCTATTTCACAGAAAAAAAAGGGATTTGGGACCGTCATAAGATACTTACTAATCAAGATATTTTGACCATCATGGCTACAAAAGGGATTGATTTAGAATTCAAGACAGATACCCGTTTTAGTTATTGCAATACTAATTATGCCATGTTGGCATTAGTTATTGAAAAAGTGACTGGACTTCCATATAAAAAGGCAATGGAGCAAATTATATTCAAGCCTTTAGAGATGAACGACACCTATGTATTTGATTATGAGAAAGACAAAGAAACAGCAACACCGTCTTACAAGGGGAATTTTTCTAAAGTAAATCTAGATTATTTAGATGGTATTTATGGAGACAAAAATATTTACTCTACACCAAGGGATTTATTAAAATTTGATATGGGAAGAAATTCTCCTGAGTTCTTTCCAGCAAAACTTCTGCAAAAAGCCTTCATTGGATACAGTAACGAACATAAAGGAAAAAATAACTATGGCCTAGGTATACGAATGATTAACTGGCCAACCGGACAGAACTTTTATTTTCACAACGGTTGGTGGCATGGTAATACTTCTGCCTATATTACTTTACCAGAGGAAAAAGTGACTATTATAGCATTATCGAACAAATTCAATCGTATGACCTATAAAGTTCGAAATCTATCCGCTCTTTTTGGAGACTATCCTTTCAAATTAGATGACGACGGAAAAGGGGAATGATATTTGATGTTTAATATTGTGAATGCAGATGGCAGATTTCAGTTAAAATACAATACATTTGCAAACTCAAATTAATTTTTGAGTTAGAATAAAAAAGGGGTCGACTGGTTTTGACAGCAAGTCGAATTGAAAAGTAAGCACGTGGAGAACTGGGACAATTCTCGTTAATAAAAGGTTCCAAAACACATACACGGCGAAGGAAACTACGCTCTTGCTGCATAATCTGAATTATAGTAAGATTAGCCTCGTCCTATTAGATAGGAAAGCAGGATTTACCTCGAAAGCTTTGGTTTATAGCGGTCGATAAAGGTGAATCGTAAATTTAAACCTAGATTTCCATAAGCTTCGGGTGGACTTCGAAATAAAGAAGATAAGTATTGAGTGGCTGTTTCTGGCCCGGCTCAATATCGAAAATCTAATCAGGAAATAAACGTGTAGAAAGCCTTTTAGTTGCTTGTTTGGACGGGAGTTCGATTCTCCCCGACTCCACAAAAAGCCTTGTAAATCTTTGATTTGCAAGGCTTTTTTTTTATAAATCAGTACTGGTTACAAATGAGAGCTAGAATCAGATTTGTTCTTTTAGTTAACTGTCAATGAGTACAGATTAAAAATCTGCGCTATCGTAATTGTATTGTTAGTTCTTGGTAGAAAAGTAAGAGATTGAAATTTGAATTCGTAACTTTGAGTAAATCAAAAAAACTAATGAAAAAACTAACGAATAAATCACCTTATTTTGAACTAAGCGGTAGCTCTTATTTTCGTGTAGTTCATCAATTTTTAGACTTTACTCTTTTAGCGACCAAATATCTATCTGTAAATTTTGGTTTTTCAAGATTTATGGAGCTTGTGGAATCCTTTAGGTTGTTCTTATTATCTCGAAGAAAAATTGTTTCGGTGTTCTTGTTCTTAGCCGTTTTGTTTATTGCTACTTCCTCGTTCGCTGCTTCTTCGGCAGCTGTTTTCATAATTACAACTTTCACTTTTAGTTGGACTCTTTTTCTGTCTTCATCTAAAAAATAAACCCCCAACATCGTTGAAATGTAAATAAATTAGCGAAACCACAAAAAGCGCCTTTTAAACTTCTAAGAGTTTATCGTACTTCACAACTTGCCTCATGAACAATCGGAAAATTACAGGAATTAGCAATAAAACAAAGTTCGTTTGCTTTTTTATGTAAACTTATCGCTTCTGCTACTTTATCTTTTTGTGTTATAATCACTTTTGGATACAAGCGAACTTCAATAAAGCGTCCGCTGCCGTTATCTAAAACTTCAAGCGTTGCCTCCGCATTATCAGTGTATGAAAGCACTTCGATTCCGTTTTGGGCACATACATACAAATACGACATCATGTGACAGGAAACCAAGCTACTTAATAACAAGTCTTCCGGATTATACAATGTTGGATCTCCTTTAAAAGCTTTGGCAGCTGAAATATTCAAAATCGGCTTCCCTTCAATGATAACGGTATGGCTTTTACTGTAAATTTTAGAAGTTGAAACCCCCTCCTCTTTGGTGGAAAACCAATTCAATTTTGCTTTAAATAAATGTTTGAAACCCATTGTTTTCTTTTTATTCCAAAAGTAATCAAAACAACGATTGCTTACTTATACTATTTGATTACTGACTTAACTTAGATTTAAAATACTGTCAAGGTATGCTTTTGACGAACAAAATGTAAAACAACCTGCCATTTGATAAGTAAACTATTCTTTATGTTCAATATCAAAATAATACAATAAACTTGGTAGCACTATTAAAAGTAAAGGCATCGCTATTAAAAACCCTCCTATTACCGCTATTGCTAAAGGTTGATGTAACTCTGAACCCGTACCTATACCAATCGCTAAAGGCAATAAGGCAATAATTGCACCTAAAGCGGTCATTAATTTTGGTCGCAAACGGGTTGAAATTGCATATACTAGAGATTGCTTTTTATTATTCGAACTAAGAAAAGTTTCTTTAAATTGTAAATAGGTAAAAATGGCATTTTCACTAATAATTCCAACAATCATAATCAATCCGGTATAGCTACCTACATTTAATGGTGTATTTGTCAAAAACAATAATAAATAACTGCCAGCAATACCCAGAACTGAAATAAACAGCAGGATGAAAGCCACTTTTAGATTTCGAAATAGAAATAACAAAACACCAAAAACTAATAAACACGAAGCCATTAAAATAAGTAATAATTCTTGAAATGATTGCTGTTGGTCTTTGTAAGCTCCAGCATAATCAATATAATAACCACTCGGAAGAGTAACTTTGCTTGATACTTCTTTTTTAATATTTTGCATCACGGTACCTAAATCTTTATTGTCTAACCTTCCGGTAACGACGCACATCATCTGTAAATTTTCTCGCTCTATTTCAGCAATTCCTTTTGAAATCGAAATAGTAACGAGGTTAGTTATTGGGATTGATTTTCCATTTGGTAAAAAAATAAAAATCTTTCTAATTTCTTCTAAATTTCTATTTTGAGTATTGGGGTAAATCATCCGTATTGGTACTGCTTTATCTAACTCTAAAATAGAACCGATCACATTCCCTTCCAGTAACGTTTGCAATTGAAATTGCAAATTAGCCGGACTAATGCCATATTGGGATAATTGATTGTAATTTGGCGTAATACTTATCGATGGCCCAGCATAAACAATTCCATCAAATACATCAGCGGTACCTTCTGTTTTTTCGACTATATGAGCTACTTGCTTTGCGATTTTTTGCAATTCTTGTTGATTGTTTCCAAAAACTTTTACCTCAATAGGAGAAACAGAACTCATTAAATCGCCTAACATATCACCAATCACTTGACCAAAATCGATTCGGAGTGCAGGCTGTGAAGTTTCTACTTTTAATCTAATTTCGTCAATAACATCATTACTAGTTTTAGATCGGTCTTTCTTAAGCTGAATTAAATAATCACCTCTATTGGGTTCAGTTATAAAAAAGCCCATTTGCGTCCCTGTCCTTCTACTATATGCTTCTACTTCTGGAATAGTATGTATTATTTTCTCTACTTCAATTAACATTCGATCCGTTTCTTCTAATGAAGTTCCTGGCGGCGATTCATAATCTAAAACGATACTTCCTTCATCCATCTCTGGTAAAAAACCAGTTTCTAATCGGGGCAAAATTAAAATTATTGAAATAATCAAAAGTGCACAAAAAGAAAAACTCAATAACGGTTTTTCAATAAAATAGGCTACCCAATTTTGGCTTTTAACTTCGTGATGCTCCGTTGTTGATTTTGCTTCAGAAGGATTGCTGCCTTTTTTAGTAAGCAACAAATAAACAACTGGTAATAGGATCCAAGTCACAAAAAACGAACAGATTAATGTAATAATCATCGTATCCGTTAGCACTTTAAAATACGCGCCTGCAACACCACTCATTAATGCAAAAGGAAGAAAAATAACAATCGTACATAATGACGAACCTACCATTGCTGGAAAGAGATAGTGAATTGCTTTTTGCAATAATGCGGTCGTTGGTTCATCAGGATGCTCCTCATGTGTTCTATGGATTTGCTCCACAACCACTATCGCGTCATCAATAATAAGACCTAAAGCAGCAGCGATTGCACCCAGCGTCATTATGTTAAAGGTTTGTCCCGTAAAATATAAGACTAGCAAAGTAGCACAAAGTGTTACCGGAATTACAATTAAAATAGTAGCACTTGCTTTAACCGATTTTAAAAATAAAATAGCCACAATGATTGCTAAAAACAATCCAATTAATAAGCTGTCTGTAACACTTTTTACGGCATCGCCCACAAAACTGGATTGTTCATAATAGGGTTTGATTTTTATATCCTTTGGAATTATTTTTTGCAGTTCTTTCAACTTCTCATCCATATCGGTTGACATGGTAATCAAATTGGCACCAGGTTGCTTTATGATCGCAATTAAGACACTTTCTTTTCCGTTAGCATTTACCTTAATATATTCTTTAGCTTCTTCAATGGCTACCGTTGCTATATCTTTTAACGTTATTATCCCTTTCCCGTTGTTTATAACTACTAGATTCTCTAAATCTGATTTAGTAGTGATCTGAGCATCCGTTAAGGTCAAATATAAAAAGCGATTGTCTGACAAATACCCATTGGAAGTAATAAAATTGGTTTGGCTTAAAACCTGAGAAACGGCCTCTGGAGTGATTCCATAAGCAACCATTTTACTCTGATTGAGTTCAATCCAGTATTCTTTTTCTTTTCCACCTATCACTCTAACTTCGCTTACTCCATCTACTTGTGAAAGAAAAGGCTTTATCGTAAAGTTCGCTATTTTTTTTAATTCAATAGGCGATCTATTTGTGCTTTCCAGTGCGTATCCTATAACGGGGAGAATAGATGGATTCATCTTTTCTACTGTTATTTGAATACCTGCCGGCAAATCAGTTCTAATCTGATTAATTCGGGATTCGATTTGTTGTTTGCTTACATCTAAATCAGCATTCCAATCTACGAAAGCCGAAATTTCACAACTTCCTCTACTGGTCGTGCTTCGAACCGTTTTTAGATTTGGAATTTTCTTGATTGCATTTTCTAATGGTTTAGTCACGGTAACCATCATTTTATCTACCGGTTGCTGCCCTGCATCTGCAATGACTTTTATTTTAGGAAAAGTAATTTCTGGAAATAAACTGGTTTGCATTTTAGAGTATGCAAAAATACCTCCCAATAATACCAAGAAAATTAAAGTGCTTAAACCGCTTTTATGTTTTACAAAAAAATTATTCATTATTTGGCACTTTTTATAATTTTCACTTTGATGGTGTCGCCTACTCCATAGTTTCCAGAAGTGACTATTCTATCTGTTCCTTTAAATTTTGGGGAAATTATTTCTGTTCTTTCTTGGTTTTTTAAACCTATTTGAACCGGAACTTTAATCGCCGTAGAATCATTTTTAAGCAACATAATCCAATACTCCGTTTCTATTTCATTACTTAAAATAGCGGTCTTTGGCAACGTAATTATATTCGATTTATTCGATTTTGGAATGCGTACAGACACGATCAAATTTTCCGGTAAAACGTCATTTGAATTCATTTTTAAAAATACACTTTGCATTTGCGAAGTGGCATCCACAGCAGGAATAAATTGCTTCACTGTAGATGAAATAGATGTTCCATCGGGTAAGTACATCGATAGTTGTTGATTTATCGAAATGTGTTTTTTTAATTCGAAAGGAACATTAATTACCACTCCATAATTATTAGAATCATTAATAATGGCCAATACATCACCTTCTTGAACATAGTTGCCGTTTTCTACATTAACCGCAGTAATAAACCCAGTTGAACTTGATGGAATTGAAACTGCACTACCAAAATTTAATTTAGGATCTAATTTATTTACATCATTTCCCAGTGCAATTGCTTCTTTTGTTTTTATCGAAAATAAACGCTTTCCTTTTGCAACTTTGTCATTCGTTTTTGCATTAACTGCTGTTATATACCCCGTAATGATTGATTTTATAGGTGTTTTTACGATATAAGAAACCGTTCCCGAAACTTCTTCATAATCATCAATTCCTGTCGTGTCAATAGTTGTTACTGTTACTGGAATAATAGTTTCTGTTTCTGTAATTGCCGCTTCTTGTTTTTTACAAGACTGTAAAAGCATTAAAAATAATACAGTTATAAAGGGTATCGTTATCTTATTTTTCATTTGTATTCCAATAATTAAGTTCATTAATTAACAGTAAGCGCTCTGTATTGTTTTGAGCAATCGCATTTGTAATTGACAGTGAATTCCCCAATGCAATAACAAAATCTGGAATAATTGCGTTTCCAGTGACCAATAATTTATTAAAAGCGTCTAGTAGGGTTTTGTTAATTTTCAATTGAGTTTGCAGCTGATCATTAATCATTTCGTTCTGACTTAATTTTAACACAAGCTGTTCTTGCTGTTGTTTAAACTGTCTTCCAAATTGCTTTTTATAGGCCGCATTGGTTTCTAAAGCCAATTTGTTTTTAGTGATTTGTAGTTTTCTTTGATTTCCGTCATAGATAGGAATCGAAAGGTTGACACCAACACTGTTCCCAAAATTCTTATAATATTGACCTACTAAAGTCGAATTGTAACCGGCATCTGCTAACAATAGTAACGATGGTTTATAATTATTAGCAATATTTTGTTTTTGGTTCTGAATGCTCAAACTATCAATTTCAAATTGCTGATTGTAAATAGAATGCTCTGAATTGATGAGTTGCTTCAATTGAATTTGGGGTTCGATTAATACAATGGTCGATTTTTCATTCGTTCCAGATAAATAATTTAGTATTCCTAAATCATTTTCAAATTGATATTTCATCTGAAGCAGGAGCAACTCTTGCTGTTTTACTGTGGATAAAAACAGCAAATAATCAGTTTGTTTGTAAATGGATTTCTGAGTAAACTTTTTAAGAATTTCTAATTCGGAATTCAATAAACCAAACTGCTTTTGAAGATTCAAAAATTGATTGTTATCAGAAAACGCAACGATATATTGCAAACGAATCGCTTTAGCAATATCATTTTTTGTGATTTTCTTATTAACATCCACTTTATCTTTTAATAAAGTGATGGCACCAAGCTGATTGTTTTTTTGGCTTTTGCCAAATATCTTTTGCGAAAAGCTCACTAAACCACTAAGATTTTGCCCATTACTAATCGCAGTATCATACCCATAATTATTAATTACTGGCGCATAATTAGCAAATAGATTTGCATTTAATTGTGGTTTTAAATTGGCTTTATACAATAAGCTATCTATTGACAAAGAACTGGATTGATTGTTTAAATCGTCTAGCAAAGCCGTATTCAAAAGGGCTTTTTCGATAAAAAAATTCACCTCTCTTTTTTGTGAAAAAGAAGCAAATGAAATAAGTGTCGTTATGAAGAGTAAAAAAATTCGCATGGGATAAAGATAAAAAATTAGAACACCTTTATTTAAAAGATGTTCTAATAATAAACACCGTTAATTATTTCTGATTATTAGTCTTTATTCAGTTTTAAGAATTTCCCTGAAGCATCAAAAATCAAATCACATATTTTTCCATCAATTTTAACCTCCGCTTCATAAGTAACTACATTTTTGTTATCTGTAATTTTAGCTGTTTCTTTGATTTTTTTATTAGGATAAGTCGTTGAAAAATAAGTTAATGCTTTTGCAGGCATTTCAGTTTCTGTGATTTCAATTTCTGTGGCAAGTTTATGACCTAATTTATCATAGTTTGCAGAAGCGTCCTTTCCGTTCATTTTAAACTCTGCTTCAAAACCGTCCTTTTCAATATCCCAATCTACTTTTGTATTTGGATACTCTTTCTGAAAAGCTTCTTTAACTACTTTAGGTACTTCTTTCTTGTCTTTAGACTGTGCACAACCTATAGAAGTTATCGCTATAGCGGCAAATAAAATTACATTTTTCATGATTGCTGTTTTTAAATTATTAAACAAATATCTAACATGAATCTATTTCAAATCTATTTTTAAAATTGGTTGAAAGAAAATAAATGTTTGTTGATTCTAATTTAATCTTTCTACTACAATCAAAAGACGAAATTTTATAGTTGTGATTCGTTTTATTTCAACACGTCTAACTGATCAATAATTTGAATAAAAATATCTTGCCAATAATTTGGGTTATAAGAAAGTGAGGAATCACCAAATCGAATAATTTGAATATTCTTTTCCGGATAGAGGTACAAGTATTGACCGTATAGTCCAACAGCATAGAAACTATTGTATTTTAAAGGCCCTATTCCCCAATTATTATTATAATAATGTCTGTTATTATTAGACGGATCTGAATGTGTTGACTGCTCTACCCACTCTTTTGAAACAATTTGATTTCCTTCCCAATTGCCTCTATTGAGATACAATCTACCAAATTTGGCAAAATCAACTGTCCTTGCCTGTAGGCAACAAAAAGCTTTTTCCATACCATTCTCATCATCCCTGTCTAAACTCCAATAGGCGGCTGCTTCCATGCCTAATGGCTTCCAGATTTTAGTCTCTAAGTAATTAGAAACGGGCTTATTTGTTACTCTTTCAATAATTAAGGCTAATAACTGGGTGTTTGCACTGCTATAATGAAATTCTATATTAGGTGCAGTTTTAATAGTTAATGCTGTTATTTCTTTTCTTAAATCATGTCCCCAATAAAATTCTGCATTATCTGAAACAATATTAAATTCCTGATCTGAAAATTTTATTCCTGAAGTATGTTGAAGTAGATTTTTTATTGTAATCTTCTCAAATCCTGGGTTATTTTTAAATTCAGGTAAATAATCAGTAATAGGGTCATTTATACTTTTAATTTTCCCTTCTTCAACGGCTATTCCTATTAATGTGGACACCATTGGCTTGACCATAGAAAACGAAGAGACTAAGGAAGTGTCCCTATATTTACCATTATATTTTTCATACAAAATAGTATCGTTCCGGATGATCATAAACGAAATTGTATTGTGGAGTTTTACGAAGGTATCGAGAGCAACATTCGTTGGATTTAATGACTTATTAGTTAAACCAATCAATTGCCCTAACTTATAATCTTTATCGGGTTTTATAAAATTAAAAACTGGCGATTGATTGTCAATTTTTCTTTGAGGAAAATGTGAAAAGTCATTCTGACCTGGTAATGCACCAAACCGCATAGTGTTATAAACATCACAAGATGAAATCGCTAACATAATTATTCCTAAGAGTAAAAAAATTATTTTGCTTTTCATCACTTTATTGGGTGTTTTTAAATTAGTAAACAAACAACTACAATGAATCTATTTCAAATCTATCTTTTAAACTGACTTAAAGAAAAAACATGTTCATTGTCTTCGTATTTATATAAAACTGTAATCGAATTTGCTTCTGCTATTTCTTTCACTATCGCTAACCCTAAACCAATAGAATTTACATTAGAAGATTTTTTTTCAAAACGCTCAAAAATACTAACCTCATCTAAAGGTTCTAATGAACCTGTATTGCTTATAAGTAATGCTTGGTCTTTTATCGAAATCGTAATTTGTCCGTTCTTAACATTATGTCTTATAGCATTTTGAATTAAATTATTAATTAAAATAAAACACAATTCTGAATTAATTGTAAAATACAACTCCTCAGTCGGTTCACAAACAAACTGTAGTTTTTTATCCAAAATAAAATCTTCATTTATGGCTTTTATTTTTTCAATTAAAGGAAGTAGTGCTACCGTATCTGTTTTTTCGTATTGTTGGTTTTCTATTTTAGAAAGCAATAACAATGATTTATTTATTCTACTCAAACGACTTGTTGCCTCTTCAATAGAAACTAACAACTTCATCGTCTCTTCATTCAACGAGTTTTCTTGAAGTAGTAAATCTATTTTACCCGTAATTATGGCTAATGGAGTTTGAAATTCATGCGAAGCATTTTCTGCAAATTTTTTCTGGTTTTTATAATCACTAATCATTTTTGAAGTCATGTGATTTATAGAAGAATTTAGTTCGCTGAATTCTGTAATTTCATTTGATTCTAATTTTTTATAGTCCGTTGTATTCACACTAAAATCCTTAATATAATCTAAGGTGTTCTTAAATGGTGTCCAAATGAGCTTGGAAATTTTACTATTTATATACGCTGTAACTAAGAAAAGCAAAAGCAATAAAATAATAAAAACAACAGAGACTACTTCCATTAATTCATCATATTCTATGGTACTCTTCCAAACTTTAATCTGATAATTTTTCCCCTTTACAATAGAATTTTGCTCTATCATTTTACTAGAAATATATTCTTTTTCAATCTCAGAATACATTAAAGTATCCTTTATCGTTTGTGGAATTATCCTGTCTTTTTCAATTTCCTTTATATAAACCTCATTATTGACTTCAAATACATTTAAAACAGTTGTATTTCCTTTTGCGATGTAATTTTCAATTACTTTAACTCTCGTTAACAAAATAGATTCATTGCTTTCTCCAATTTCATTTAGAAGAAAAAAATAGATAAAAATGGCAGAAAATAAAATTACCGGAATGGTATAAAGAATATAATATCGGCTCGTTTTTGTTAGTAGCTTCATAGTTCAGTTTTAAAAGTGTAGCCTATGCCATATATGGACTGAATGTAGTCATTACAATGGGCTGCAAGCAGTTTCTTTCTAAGATTTTTTACGTGATTATAGATGAAATCAAAATTATCAAATTGATCCGCACTATCTCCCCACAAGTGTTCCACCAATGCGTTTTTTTGAATAACTCTATTTTTATTGGCAATAAAATAAACTAATAAATCAAACTCTTTTGAAGTTAAGTTAATCGGACTGTTATTAATCAAGACTTTCCTTTCATCTGGGTATAAAGTGATTTCATTGATAACAATTACATCAACTCCATCAAAATTATTGCGTCTAATCAACGCTTTTATCCGTGCATTTAGTTCGGGTAAATGGAAGGGTTTTGGTAAGTAATCATCAGCTCCTAAATTCAACCCATCTATTTTATCATCGAATGAATTTTTGGCAGAAATAATAATAATTCCTGTTTTTGGTCTGCTGTTTTTAATGGTTTTTATTAAATCTAAACCATTGCCATTAGGCAAAGTAATATCTAATAAAACACAATCGTATTCATATACTTGTATTTTTTCGTAGGCACTATTAAAATCATTTGCTACCTCAACTATATTCTTTTCAAGCTCTAAGTATTGAGTGATACTTTTTTGCATTTCTATTTCATCTTCAACAACTAAGATTTTCATAAATTAAGTTTAAGTAAATAATTCGAAAGTAAAAGTAGCACGTAAATCTATTCTAAATCTATCGCCTTTCAAAAATACAGATTTACTACAGAATTCAAATTTATATTTGGGGATTAATTATTTACAATGAAAAACTTCTTATCGTAAACAATAAAAAATGTAACCGCCTTAATTAAAAAAAATGAATCCCAAATTCCTTTTATTAGCATTAATATGCTGTCAATCAATCTTTGCGCAGGAAATTAAAAATGATTCTATTATCACTAAAAAAATCTCTTATAAAGCATTAATTATTCCTACAGTGCTTATTGGTTATGGGGTAATTGGTATTGAGAGTGATGCAATTAAAAATTTAAATGTAGAAATTAAAGAAGAAGTTACTGAAAATATTGATCACAAAATAACGATCGACGATTTTACACAATACCTACCAGCAGCTTCAGTCTATGGCTTAAATGCAATGGGTATAAAAGGTAAAAGTAATTTTAAAGACAGAACTCTAATTTTGGCTACATCCTATCTCTTAGTTGCAGCTACAACGCTACCATTAAAAAACATCACTCACGTACAACGTCCAGATGGTTCCTCATTTAATTCCTTTCCGTCTGGTCATACAGCAACGGCGTTTGCAGGTGCCGAATTTCTTTGGCAAGAATATAAGGATGTTTCTATTTGGTACGGTATTTCAGGCTATATCGTAGCTACAGGTACTGGTTTCTTTAGGATGTATAATGATCGACATTGGTTAACTGATGTAGCAGCTGGTGCAGGAATCGGTATTTTATGTACTAAAACCGCCTATTGGTTGTATCCAAAAATGCAAAAAATGCTTTTCAAAAAAGAAACAAAAGCGGCTGTTATGGTTGCTCCATTTTATAATGGAAAGCAAACAGGAATTGGATTAGTTGGTAGATTTTAAAGTACTCCTAACAAGTTAATAATAGGTTGTCTAAAATTCTTTTCCCTTTTCTAATCTACGCTTATTTACAAACCACTTTTCAAATTATAAATTTGTAGTTTTGTCCTTCTACATCTCGATAATAAAGTGAAAAACAAACTACTCAACATACCTCCAATACCAGCCGTACTTTTTGCGATAATAAGTGTTCAGTCTGGTGCTGCAATTGCAAAAAGTCTTTTTCCTGCTATTGGTGCAGCTGGAACTGCCTCCCTGAGAATAGGTATTTCGGCTATCATACTCTTCGCAGTTTACAGACCAAACCTTTTCAAGATTACCCCAAAGCAATGGAAAGTTGTAATTCCCTATGGTTTGTGCCTCGGAGCTATGAATTTAATTTTTTACATGGCAATAGAGCGTATTCCCATTGGACTAGCGGTAACACTAGAATTTATAGGGCCGTTACTAGTAGCTGTTTTTGGCTCAAAACGTTTTATAGATTATTTGTGGGTACTTCTGGCAGCGGCAGGAATTGTTTTGATTGCTCCGTGGACAAATAACGGAATAAACGTATTAGGTGTCTTATTTGCTTTATTAGCAGGAGCCTTTTGGGCTTTTTATATTGTTTTGGGAGGGAAAGTATCGAAAATAATGAAAGATGGAGAGGCTGTTGCAACCGGAATGCTTTTTGCTTCGCTGTTGATTGTCCCTTTTGGAATAATGGGAAACGGATTCAGTAATCTCACACCAACATTTCTTTCTTTAGGAGTAGCGCTTGCTCTTTTGTCCAGTGCCATTCCTTTTACATTAGAAATGAAAGCACTGGGTCAACTTCCAGCACGTACATTTAGTATTTTAATGAGCCTAGAGCCGGCGGCAGCTTCTATTTGTGCGCTGATTTTCTTGCAAGAATACCTTGCTCTTAACGAGGTGGTAGCCGTTGTTTTTGTAGTAGTCGCTTCCGTTGGATCGACACTTACAGCCAAATCACAAACCTAATGTATATTTTATTTTTAAAGAAATTGGCATAAGCCAAAGCGCTATTCCAGCGGTTCTGTTCTTTAATTAATTAATTTTATTCCCTACTTCTCGGATTTCTCTTCGCAGTTCTCTAAACATGTCCTTTAAACTCTCTGCACTCAAATCATCTGGTGTAAACTCATTAGTAGCAATACTGCAGGCATACTGCCAAATTTCCAGAATCTCCGAAGCTTTAATTTCATAAGGTAAATAAATCGTATTGTCAGAATGCAGCATCAATGCGTTTTTCCCGTTTTTATTCAATCGTTTGTACACTATTCCCTGACTTTTGGTGATCACGATATAGGTTTTCCCGTCCATTACATCACCCAACCTTTCTACATATTGCCCTACGACAAAGGAACCTTTCTTATGTGGCGGCATGGAATCTCCATCTACAGGAAAGGCTCGGAATTTTCCGTTTCGTAAAAAAGGAAGCGAAATATGCTGTAAACTTTCTATAAATTCCGGATCGGCATAACCGCTAAGATATCCTGCCTGTGCTTTATGAGGAACAATTTCTATAATATTCTCCCCTTGCTGGTCAACGGTTATCGGCAATAATATCCTATTGTCTCCCAATTTTAACAAGTCTTCAATGGGTATTTTCTGCACGTCAACCGAGAGTAAAATATCAATACTGACATGGAAATAATACGATATCCTCTTCAAAATATCATACGGAGGTTCAGAACTGCCGTCTTCATATTTGACATACCTTCCTCTTGTTATTAAAAGATTTTGAGCTAGTTTTTCCTGAGAAATACCCTTTTTAATTCTTAGCTGTCTGATGTTGTCGGAAAATAAAGACATAGTTATTTTGTTATAATTTGTAACAGCAAATATACTTTATTTTGTTATAATCTGTACTAATTTTGTAGTTCAAATTTGCCGGAAAAAATTTTAGATGAAATGGATAAATGTATAATTTGAAAAACAAAATCAATATGGCAAGGTCAATAGTACACATGGATATGGACACTTTTTTTGTGTCCTGCGAAAGGTTAACCAACTCAAAACTAAATGGTTTGCCACTCATTATTGGCGGTGGTGACAGAGGCGTGGTCGCTTCTTGTTCCTATGAAGCCCGAACGTTTGGAGTTCGCTCTGCAATGCCCATAAAAATGGCACTGCGCCTTTGTCCGCAGGCAAAAGTAATGAAAGGTGATATGGAATTGTATTCTAAATTATCCCATGATATTACGCAAGTCATTGAAGAGAAAGCGCCTATTGTAGAAAAAGCAAGCATCGATGAATTTTACTTGGACATCACGGGAATGGATCGGTTTCATGGTTGTTACCAATGGACAAACGAACTCTCACAATCAATCACTAAAGAAACAGGATTGCCTTTAAGTTTTGCATTATCGGTTAACAAGACGGTTTCTAAAATTGGAACTGGCGAATCGAAACCAACAGGGAAATTAGAGATTCCAGAAACTATGGTGAAGTCTTTTTTGAATCCGTTGTCCATCCAAAAAATCCCCATGGTTGGCGACGTTACTTTTCAATTGCTTTCGCGCATTGGCATTCGAACCATTCAAACGCTATCAGAAATGCCTGCAGAGGTGCTGCAGCAAATGATTGGTAAAAACGGTATCGATATCTGGAAAAAAGCAAACGGTATTGACAACAATCCGGTGGAGCCTTATACAGAGAGAAAATCAATTTCGACAGAACACACCTTTGGTCAGGACACTATCGACATTCAAAAATTAAAATCAATACTGGTAGGCATGGTCGAAAAACTGGCTTTTCAGTTGCGTTCTGAGGAATGGCTGACCTCAACGGTCGTAATAAAAATACGCTATTCTAATTTTGATACCGAAACAAAACAATGCCGAATCCCATACACTTCGGCTGATCATACTTTGACAAGAAGTGTCACCGAATTGTTTGACAAGTTGTATCAGCGTCGGATGCGGTTGCGGTTAATTGGTATTCGCTTTAGCGGGTTGGTTCGCGGAACGTACCAAATCAATATGTTTGAAGATACGGAGGAAATGCTGTCGCTGTATCAGGCGATGGATCGAATGAAAAAACGCTATGGTTTTGATGCTGTAGCTCGTTGTGCCGGCGCCACTCTCAAAGTAAAAAATAAATAATGTACCTCAACTGCCACTCTTATCACAGCCTGCGTTATGGCACTATTCCCTTAACCGAATTAGTGCAACTGGCCGCCGCATACGGTGTACAATCCATGGCATTAACTGACATAAATACGGTTACCGGAATTTATGATTTCATCAAAGAATGTCAGGCTGTTGCTATAAAACCCATCGTCGGAATTGAATTTCGGTACAATAACAAACTACTTTACATTGGCTTAGCCAAAAATGCTCTAGGTCTTGCCGAAATGAACCGTTTTCTGACCCAGCATAATTTCGATAAAACGCCCCTACCCGCTCAAGCACCCCAATTTCATAATGTAAGTATTATATATCCGATCGAAAATGCTCCTGCTATTTTTAGAGATTTTGAATTTTTGGGTATGCGTCCAGAGCAGCTTCCGATGTTATTTCATAATCAATGGAAAAGCAAACTGGAGAAAATGGTGGTTTTGCAACCAGTGAATTTCAGAACAAAGAGAGAATTTAATCTGCATAAAATACTTCGGGCAATTGATACCAATGTCATTTTATCAAAACTTACCGAAGCCGATTATTGCAGGACATCAGAAACGATGATTCCATTAGAAGAACTGCTGGATAAATTTAGTGATTACCCTCAAATTATTGAAAACACCGAAAGCATCATTGCCGAATGTAATTTTGAATTCGAATTTAAAACACCCAAAAACAAAACCAATTATACAGAAAGTGGAGAAAACGATATCCAGCTACTGACAAGCCTTGCCAACCAAGGCTTAATAAAGAAATATGGCAACAATAATCTTCCAGCACGTGCCAGAGTAGAGAAAGAATTGAAAGTCATCCATGAGCTAAAGTTTAGCGGTTATTTTTTAATTACCTGGGATATTATTCGGTACAGCAACAGCATGGGATTCATGCATATTGGGCGAGGGAGCGGTGCCAACAGCATCGTGAGTTATTGCCTAGGTATTACAGACATTTGCCCGCTCGAATTGGACTTGTACTTTGAACGTTTTTTAAACCTGAACCGCAAAAGCCCGCCCGACTTTGATATTGACTGGAGTTGGAAAGAGCGGGATAGTATTCTCGAATACATTTTTAATCGGTACGGTCGAGATCATGTGGCTTTTTGTGGTACCAATGTAGAATTCAAATACCGTTCGATATTTCGGGAAGTGGGCAAAGTTTTTGGTTTACCCAAAGAGGAACTGGATACTTTGGCAAAAAACCCAATGCAGCTGCACGATACTAATTCGGTAGTTGCTTTGGTGCAAAAATACGGCATGCTACTCGAAAAATATCCCAATCAACGCAGCATGCATTCCTGCGGAGTATTAATTTCAGAAGAGCCAATTACAAATTACACCGTTTTAGAAATGCCCCCGAAAGGCTTTCCCATTGTTTTGTTTGACATGCACGTAGCCGAAGATATTGGCTTTGAAAAATTTGATATTCTAAGCCAGCGTGGCATTGGTCATATTGACGACACGGTGAAACTGGTTAAAAAAAACCGCGGAATTGAAGTCAATATCCGAGATACGGCATTGTCAAAAAATGAAGCAAAGTGCAATGAATTTTTAAGTACTGGAAAAACCATTGGCTGTTTTTATATCGAAAGTCCCGCGATGCGTGGCTTATTGCGAAGACTCAAATGTGAAGATTATAAAATATTGGTCGCTGCATCCTCCATCATTCGCCCTGGTGTGGCGCAAAGTGGTATGATGAAAGAGTACATTTTTAGACACAACCATCCCGATCAATTTGAATATTTTCATGAAACATTCAAAGAACATCTAGGAGAAACCTATGGCGTTATGGTGTATCAGGAAGATGTAATCAAAATCGCACTGCACTTTGCAGGAGTTCCCGCCTCTGATGGAGATATTCTACGTCGGGCGATGAGTGGCAAAGGACGCTCCATGGCAGCATTGCAAAAAGTAAAAGATAATTTCTTTGCGTGCTGTGCTCAAAAAGGACATCCTTTAGCGCTCAGTCAGGAAATATACCGACAGATAGAGTCTTTTGCGGGTTACTCTTTTTGCAAGGCACACTCGGCTTCTTATGCGGTCGAAAGTTATCAAAGTCTGTACTTGAAAGTGTATTATCCTGTAGAATTTATGGTGGCTGTAATCAACAACCAAGGCGGTTTTTATAGGACGGAAGTCTATGTGCATGAGGCTAAAATGTCTGGCGGTATCATCAATACTCCCTGTGTGAATAAAAGCGAGTATGAAGCTACCGTTTATGGCGTTGACGTTTATCTGGGTTTGATGCAACTCGAAGGCCTCGAATCTAAAACAGCACATCGCATCATTGCAGAGCGCAATACGAACGGGAAATACCAATCACTCGAAGATTTTATCAATCGCATTCCGATAGGTATAGAGGGGATCCAAATATTGATTTTCATTGGTGCCTTCCGCTTTACAACTAAGACAAAAAATCAATTGCTCGTCATCGCCAGATTGATTCTGGTGAATTTCAAACCAGAGAATCGGAATTTAATGCTACTTCAGGAACCGGTCAAAGAATACACGCTTCCGGTATTAGAACGTTCTCCTTTTGAAGATGCCTTCGACGAAATAGAACTACTCAGTTTTCCAGTCTCCTGCTCCCCATTCGATTTGTTGCAGACAAAATACCGCGGTGATGTATTGGCCAAAGATTTATTGCAACATCATAAGAGAACCGTGAAAATGCTGGCGTATCTTATTTCGAGGAAACACGTGCCTACCAAAAGAGGTACTATGTATTTTGGAACCTGGATTGATGCCGAAGGAGAATTCTTTGACACAGCCCATTTTGCTGATAGTTTACAGAAATATCCTTTTCAGGGCGGAGGTTGTTATTTGTTATTAGGAACTGTCGAAGTCGATTACCACTTCCCTACTATTACCATCACCAAAATGGCAAAAATGCCGTTCATACCTGACCCGCGTTATTCTAATTCCACAGACCGACAATACAAAGCGCATCAACAAATTAAAGAAGATGTGAGTATGACCCATCGAGCGCCTTATCCACAGGAAATTAATCTACCAAGGCATAAGATGAATTCCAATTGATTATTTTTCGAGTAAAAAACGTTCTTTCTGTTATTTTGGAACCACAATTTTTGCTTTGAAACCTTTATTAATTTGAGAATCGAAAGTAAGTATTCCGTTGACTGCCTGAATACGGTTTTCTGCATTTTGTAAACCATTTTTCAAAACTAGTTTTTCCGAGAAGCCTACCCCATTATCTGAATAGTCTATTTTTAGATTTTTTTGATCGCAATCAAAACCAATGATCACAAAGCTTGCTTGGCTGTATTTTTTCATATTGACCATGAGTTCTTGCAATACTCTTTGTACCGCGATCTTTTTCTCGGTTTTTACTTTCGACCAATCTATTGGATTTCCGTTTTTAATAATGACTTCGGTACTGCGGCTTTTATAGCTACTTAGCATTTGCTTTAAATTCTGGTCAAAACTCTCTCCCGTTTCTATATTACTATTCTCCCTAGAGAAATTTCGCGTCCTAACATATATTTTATCAAGGTTATCTATCAGCGTTTCCTTTTTTACAGGATTCTGTAAATCTTGAGTTTCGGCAAAAGTCATTGCATAAAAAACATCATTGGCCAGTTCATCATGGAGTTGTTTAGAAATACGAGTTTCCGTATTATAACTAGCTTCTAAGCGTTCTTGTCGGTTTTTATTTCTATAATAATTAATCAAATACCCTATAGTTCCAAGTAAAAGAAGGGATCCAAAAACTAAGAGATACTTCTGGCTCTTTTGTGTTTCTAGTTGGAGTAAGGTTTCTGCTCTTTGTCCTTTGTATTTTATATTTTCTAAAGTTGTCTTTCTCGAATCATATTTAATTTTAGCAAACTGATTTTTGGCTTTACTACGTACTGTTTTAATACTATCGTTAAGATTTATGAACAATGTGGCATAGCTGTTCACTCCTTTTTCCAGATTATAAGACATTAAGAGTTCCAACGCCTCTAGTCGTTCATCAATACTTTGATGTTTTGTGGCTACTTTATAAGCCAGTAATGCATTTTCCTTCGATTTTTGATAGTCTCTATTTTTATAAAAATCGGCCAAATGCAAATAGCTTTCAATACTCCTATAGGAATCGTTAATTTTAGTTCTGATTTCTAGACCCTCATTCATTAACCTCAACCCCTCTAGAATCTGATTGTCTTTATAATAAGCAAACCCCAAATTGTCAATAATTATGGCCCTTTTATTGGGTAACGTATCTAAAATATTTGATTTTAAAATTGGCTTTAAAATAGCAATAGCCTTTCTGTACTCTTTTTCTTTTATATAAACAGTAGCGATATTATTGAACGCTGTCACTTTATATACAGAATCGTTTGTTGCTTTTAAAATTGTAGCATAATAGCGAACGGCGTCATCATAATTTTTTACTTCTTTTGCTGCAATTCCGAATAAATTATTTGCAGCCATTTGATATTGCAAATCATTCTTTATGTATGGCAAAGCCTCCATCAAGGTTTCTTCACTACTATAATAATCGCCATAGGTCTGCTGAATATGTGCCATTCCAAGTAGATTATAGGCAATGTAAGGGCTGTTCCCATCACTTACAAATAATTCTTTTGACTTGTTATAATAATAGAAAGCACTATCGACTTTATTATCCCTATAAAACAAATCGCCTAGTTCAGAGTATTTTTTGGCTTGGATGCTACGTTTACTTTTATTGTTTTTAGTACTAGCAGAAACTGTTTTAGTATCTTTTTGACAAGAGGTAATTAAAAACAAAAGCAACAAAATATAAATCGGGGGACGCAACATATAAAATTAGTTTCCCCGAAATTAGTATTAAATAGTAAATTAAAGCTCCTTATTTTGGATTTTTTGAAGGTGTTATGGTAATTATGTTATCCACACACTTCTTATTCCAACGTCAAAGACAGCTAATGCAAAGCACATCAGCAAATTGAAGAAGGTGTGAGCACGACTCATCGAAACACTATCGCATAGGAAGTCAATCTGCCAAGGCATAAGATGTCTAAGACTTTTTTATGATGAAGTTTGTACCGCGGAATTTGTACTTAGTCTAAATGATAAAATTTTGAAATCAAAAATTTCAAAACAAAATAAAGCACGCTTACAACCACTACAAAAGAAATTAGGAAGCTAATCAGATTCACAACAATATTAGGAATAAACTTCAGTCTGGGATGCGAAAAGTAAGGCTCACGATGAAGTCTCTCGTGGAAATTTTCTTTTACTATTTTTATTTTTTTCTTGATAACAACCTATTTTTACGCGCTACACTCACCACTATAAATTGAAAAAACAATTACATCGTTGCAGCTGAATTACTAATTTTAGCCCCCTTTTTGACACTACTAAATTAAACAATTAATTCAATATAAAGTAATTACAAAACGGAAAGAACACGGTGTTTAGCTCTCCGTTTTATCATTTAATCGAATTCTCTGTTGTTTTAGGCTGTTACCTCTTTGGACAATGGAACTTGAGCCATCGCTCTTTCGGCAATTGCTGTGATTGATAACGAAGGATTTACTCCTGGATTTGCTGATATCATAGCGCCGTCAATGACAAACATATTTTCATACCCAAAAACTTTGTTGTTTTTGTCTATTACTCCTTTTGAAGGGTCTTTTCCCATAACTGCCCCACCTAAAACATGAGCCGTCGATGGTATACCGGCAACGGCTTCTAAAACAAAAGAAGTTGCTTTTCCATTAACTATCTTGCTGTATTTATCCGTCAAGTCTCTCGACTCCGGAATATCAGCAGTTGGTTTTACTCCTGAGCTCATATTGGAAGACATTCCTCCAAAAAAGTTGTTCTTAAATTTCAATGTACTGTCTATGGATTGCATGAATAACAAAACGGTAGTACTTTTTGACCAGCTGTTCCTAAAATAAATTTTGAAGTAACTCGAAGGATATTTTAGCAGTTGTTGTACCATATTTACAAAACGAGCTCCTGCATTTTTTCCGTGAGAAATAGGCAAATGAAGTAATTTCCAGAAACCGGATCCCTCAGCATAGCGCACAATTTCTAAATGACTGTTATCATCTGTATGCAATAAACTTCCTATCGCCACTCCTTTTGATAAATTTTTATCTTTATCCAAAGTAGAAACGCTAATCAGGGTTTCATTGTTTGTCCTGATATCGTCTCCTAATTTATCTGACAATAACGGAAGCGATTTCATTTTAAGTTTAAGCAAGAGTTTTACGGTTCCCAATACCCCGCCTGAAAAAATCACCCCTTTTGAAGTGAATTCCTTTTTCTTCTTGAAAAATTGAGTGCTGGACTTAACAGAAATTTTAAATCCTGTTGCTCCCTCCTTACCGTCTATAGGTTTTACATCATAAACTTCATTTTCAGCTAGAATTGTAGAACCTAAATTTTGAGCTAAATAAAGATAATTTTTGTCTAACGTATTTTTTGCATTATGCCTGCAACCCGTCATGCATCCTCCGCAAAAAGTACATCCTGCTCTATCTGGACCTCTACCATCAAAATAGGGGTCTTTTACTTTTTGTCCTTCCTTCCCAAAGAAAACAGCCACATCAGGATGCTCAAATTGATCTTCGCGTCCCAACTCTTTTGCTAATTCTTTTAAAGCAATATCACCATCAAACAATTTTGGATTTTTAGAAGCGCCCAACATTCTAAGCGCTTGTTGATAGAAAGGTTTGAGTTCCGTTTCCCAATCCTCGAGTTCACTCCAGCTTCCTGATTTATAAAAATTAGTTTTAGGAATGGGTAAGGTATTGGCGTAGACCAAAGAACCACCACCAACTCCTGTTCCTGAAATAATTACGACATGCCTGAAAATACTCATTTTCATGATACCAAAGAAACGCAAATACGGCATCCAAAGCCATTTCCTTAGATTCCAATTAGTCTTGGCAAAATCATTCGCCTTGTACCATTTCCCTTTTTCTATTACTAGTACTTTATATCCTTTCTCTGAAAGTCGTAAAGCACTTACTGAACCGCCAAACCCGCTACCTATAATTATATAATCAAAATCGTATTGCATACTTTTAAGTTGTCTTTTAAACGGTTTTCTTTATTTCTAATTTTTGTCAGGTCTTTATGTAAATTCCTCAACAGATTTTAACTTGAACTTTCAAGCCTGTATTATCTTATTTATTTCAACATAACTGCTTACTATAAAGCCTACTAAACTGAAATAAAAATACTAGCTGGCCCTAAAAATAGGCCTTTTCGTATAATAAAAAAACTTATATTTATAAAATGGTAAATAAATTATTTCTTTTGCTGTTTTTAATATCTCCCTTGCTAAGTAATTCACAAGAATATGTGGATCTACTGAACCTAAGCTATTCTAAAACAGGAGATACTTCTTTCGAAAATAGTTCTGAACACACCACTATTTCGATTTTTGACTCTAAAGTAACTTTACCTATTGTTTTAAATGAAAAAACAGCCCTTATCACTGGATTTGATTTCAACATTAAAAAACTACAATTACTTCCTTACTCTAATTTCAGCAAATTATACTACACTCGCCTTAAACTAGGTTTTTCTACTCAGCATTCTGATCGCTGGACCGGAACTTATATCTTACTTCCCATACTAGCTTCTGATTATAAAAATATAGGCGCAGATGATATTTATATGGGAGGAATTGCGGTATGGACGTATAAAAAGCGTAAAAATTTTAATTATAAATTTGGAATATATACTGGTAATGAAGCCTTTGGTTTTTACATTACTCCTTTACTGGGTATTTACTACCTCAACCCTGATTCTCGTTTTGAAATTAGCGCTTTACTACCGGGGTTTTTTGACATGAATTTTGGTGTTTCCAGTAAAACGAGACTGGGAATCGACTATAAAGGAAACTCTGAAACTTTCAAAATTCACAACGATAATCCCCTAACTTATTCAGAAAATAACTCCCTCGAGCTTTCGTCCTACGTTCAAAATAATTCATTTGACAAAAACCTTCTTCTACGTTTAAAAATTGGATATTCTACAAACAGTTATGATGTATATGCCGTTAATGATAAAATTGATCTATCAATTACTCCTTTTAAGTTTGGGAACAACAGAACTAAATTAAATTCTGAATTAGACTATAGTGCTTTTTTAAAGGTCGAAGCGAGATATCGGTTCCCTATTTCCAGGAAATAAAATTGTCATTGAATAAAAAATTATCGAAAATTTTGTTCCTTAAAAAAAATCTTCATTTAAAATTCATTTAAGGAATGTAATTTTGACTTAATAATAAGGCTTTAGATAAAATGAAAACAAATAATCAAATTTCATGTAAAATATTCTAGAAATATTTATATTAGAAGACTTGGTAATGAAGGTTATAGACAAAATTTTCATAATCAGAATTTTAATCGAAATGCAAATAGAAACTAAGGAAGCGCTTTTAACAGAAGTCGATCGATGTCACATCGAACCAGTAACAGTGCTAGAAGGAGTCATCAATGAATTTGAAAAAAAAATAGTTTAAATTTAGTAAATAGTTATTGTTAGTTCGAAAGTCAGTGAAGCAATTTACTGACTTTTTTTTTTAGTTAAGCGCTTTTTTCTGTATTCAGTATTACTTAAAACGATGTCCAAAAATGGTTATATTTGATTTGATTCTCAAAAAAAAAAATCATGAAATGAGATTCATGAATATAAAATACAAAATTAGAGTTAACATGAAAATTAACTACATGTAATTTTTCACGTTATCTGACTTAGATGATTTAAAGCAAAACAACTAATAATTACAAAATGAACTTACTTATAGTTGAAGACAATAAAGAATTGGCAATCGAATTAAAAGAATTCCTTACTAGTTCAGGCTATATATGCAAAATTTCAAATACTTGCGAAGACGCACTTGATGAGGCTAATAGTAACAATTATGACATCATGCTGTTGGATTTAGGTTTGCCAGACGGCAGTGGTTTTGATGTTCTAAAATCTATTAGAAAAAATCAATCTAAAATGGCTGTTATTGTAATTACAGCGCGTGGAGAACTAGACGATAAAATAAATGGATTACAACTTGGAGCCGATGATTACTTGACAAAACCGTTTGCTCTTACTGAATTGCAGGCCCGGTTGTTTGCCATAGTTAGGCGGTTAGGTGGGTTTGCGCAAAACGAACTCGAATTGTATGATTTCAAATTGCACTTGCAAGATTACAAATTGAGTTACAAAGAAATCCCTATAAAATTAACAAAAAAGGAATTTGATATTTTTCAGTATTTAATATTAAATAAAAATAGGGTAATTACGCGTATGCAACTTATTGAACATGTTTGGGGTGACATTCTCGAACTAAGTTCTGATAGTAATTTCATTGATGTTCATGTTAGAAATCTTCGAAAAAAATTAGACAAACACAGCTCGATAGAATGGTTTGAAACGGTTAGAAATGTTGGTTACAGAATAAATATTTAAAAGATTAACAGCCAAAACATGAAATTAAAACATAGACTTTCATTATTCAATATTGTTACTAAATTATTCTTGATAATTATTTTATGGTTTGTGTTACCCTTTATCGTACAAATAGTTATTTACAACAACGCTGATGATGAATTACTAGAAAAGAAAGAAAAGTTTGTTCATAATCTCGATTCTAAAGAAATTAAAGATTTTTTACTGGCTAATGATTCTACAAAAGTGTATGATAGTTTTACCATTTTACATAAAGAATTTATGCAATTAGAAATTTCTCCTAATCAAAAAAAAGCAAGCAAAGATCTATTTTACAATGACATACGAAAAATCGAGAATCAAGAGTCTGAATATCGAATTTTACAACATCATTTTAGATATAACACTACTACCTATCAAATTGAGATAGGAACAAATATTAAAGCTATCGATGATATAATAGCCTTACTTCACTATATAATTATAATCATTTTTTTAGTAGTTACCTTTTTTACATTCATCATAGATCTATTTTACGTTTCTTACCTATTAAAACCATTTCGTGAAATTGTGACAACGAAGATTGCTTTAATCAACGAACCCGAAAAATTTAATCATGTCGAAATACATAGTAAAACTTCTGAATTTAAGGATTTAGATGATGCCTTAAATAATATGATGAGTAGGATTACACAAGCATTTATAAAGGAAAAACAATTCATAGGAAATGTTTCACATGAGCTACTTACCCCTATTGCTATTTTAAAAAATCGATTTGAAAACTTAATTCAAAATCAGTCTTTAGATGATACTGCTATTGATAAAATTTCTGATTCGTTAAATACGCTGGACGCAATGAAAAAAGTAATAAATAATTTACTTTTAATTTCAAGGATAGATAACAAGCAATTTCAAACCAATGACGACATTAGTATTAATTTAATTGTTAGTGAATTAATTGATAATCTAGAAGATAGAATTCAAGAAAGAGAGCTTATGGTCATTAAAAACATCAGTAATAACTTTAAGTTCAAAGGCAATAAAACACTTGTTCAAATCATGCTTGCTAACTTAATGACAAATGCAATTAAATACAATAAGCCTACGGGAACGATTACTATAACGGATAAATTTAGTGACAGTCATTATACCTTGATTATTTCAGATACTGGAATAGGAATAAACGAAGAGCAACTCACTCAAATCTTTAATCGTTTTACGCGTATAAATTTTGAACAAGAAGGCCACGGTATAGGGCTTGCAATTGTAGACAGTATAGCAAGATTAAATCAGATTGAAATTCAAGTAGAATCAGAAATTAATAAGGGAACTTGTTTCAAAGTGATATTCCCCATCCATAAAAAGTTAATAATTAGTTAAAGGGCTTACCATAGTCAAATCTTCATTTCTTCTTCATTTAAGCATTATACATTTGACCTATAAATAAAAACATTTATATCAATATCACCTATTAAATCTTAGAAATTATGAAAAAAGTAATGATGTTAGCAATGTTAGTTTTAGGAACTACAGCTATGGTAAATGCTCAAACAACTCCTGTAAAAGCAACTTCTGTAAAAGAAGTGAAAATGGGAAAACAAAAAAAATCACATAGAAAAGAAGTTAAAGAAGAAGCAAAAAAAGTAGAACTTAATAAAAAATAGAAAGTTATAAGCTGTTTGTTTTTTTTATAAAAGCTATTCAAATATAAATTTGAATAGCTTTTTTTTTATGCCGTTTTTAAACAATTATAAAATTTACATTCCATATATTATTACCAAAACAAATTTTTAAATTTTGTTTGATGTCACAAATTTATTTTACTCACTATAATCTACGTTCTGATCATAGCAAAGTTAAACAAGTCTTAAAGTTTGATGTTATAAGATTTAAAAACATTCTAAGGGATAATTTTAAAGTACCTTTAACAAGTGTTTTCTTTTCTTATAAAATAGATAAACAAATGAATTTAATGAAATTCCATTTACTAATGAATCTGCAAAATAGAAAAAAACTAGAAATTCTAAGCATCATAATTGTGGTCATTTCCATAGTTAGTTTTCTAGGCTATCTATTCAAATTCAGTTTTTATTCAATTTTACCTTATCCTTGGTCCTTACCTATTCAAGTAAATTCCTCAATAAACTTAGTCTTATTTTGTGTTTTGTTACATTTTATAGTTAACAAAAAAAACAATCTTTTTATTAAATATTGCTCAATACTAATAATTGTAAATGGTCTTCTAAATTTACTCTATATTATACACCTTGACTCGGGCATTCTTAATTCAATATTTACTAACCCTATTTTAGATAGTGTATTAATTACCAGGTACACTAATGGCCGTCCTTGCGTAGCAAGTATCCTTAGCTTTACGTTAATAGGGTTTTCTTTTTTGGGGATACGTTCAAAAAATAAAATTTTTAATCAAATAGCACAAGCTACTTTACATCTAGTTACACTAATTTCAATTCTTGCAATCTTAGGCTTATCAGATCACATCCCAAGTTTAGATCAACTCTACTTCTTTAGTAATTTTTCGATATACGGTGCTTTTATGCTCATGTTATTATCCATAATGGCCGCAGCTCTTCAGCCCAATTTGGGTTTTGCTGCAACATTTATTGGTTCTAAAATAGGACACGAAATTAGCCGTTCTTTATTTCCGAAAATATTATTCTCGGTTTTAATCGTAGGATATTTAAAAATTTTAATAGCACGATCAGCTTTAATAAATGAAGCTTCCGCAAATGCACTATTACAAACCTCATATATTTTAATCGCCTTATTTATAATCTACTTTACAAAAGAGAGTTTAAATAAAATTGATGATAAAAGAAAAGAAGCTGAAAGTAAAATTGTCTTAGCAAACAACAGCCTTGAAAAAAGGATTATGGAACGTACAAACCATCTAACGCAACAAAATAAGCAGTTAGAGGAATTTGCATATGTAGTCTCTCACAATTTTAGAGCACCCGTTAGTAATTTACATTCTCTTATAGATTTTTATAAGGAGGAAAAAGACATCAAAATTAAAGACCTATTATTAGAGAAATTTGAAATAACAATAAATAATCTTGATACGACACTAAATGATCTATTAAACGGTATTTCCGTTAAAAATGATTCAAAAAAGGAAAAACACCACTTATTATTCAACAACTGTTTTTTAACTGCAGTCGAATCTTTTCAAGGAGACATTATTAAATCTGGGGCTCTAATCACAAGTGATTTTTCAAAGGCGCTAGGTATAGAATATTCAGCCTTGTATTTAGAAAGTATAATTCAAAACCTTCTGAGCAATGCCTTAAAATATAGTTCCCCTCTACGAACTGCCAAAATTCATTTTGAATCCCATATTATCAACGATGAAGTTGTACTTACGGTTTCTGATAATGGACTAGGAATTGATTTAGAGGAACATGGAAAGGACATCTTTGGGTTTAATAAAGTTTTCCACAAGCATCCTGATGCAAAAGGTGTTGGACTTTTCCTAGTAAAAGCGCAAGTTGAAGGAATGGGAGGAACAATAAGCGTAGAGAGCAAAGTTGATGTTGGAACAAAATTTAAAATTATATTTTAAAACAATATTATGAACAAAAAATTACTAATTGCGATTGTAGACGATGATCTCATTTTCCAATTTATCGCAGAAAGATTGATCGAATCAATTAATTCTGAACACCAAACAATTATATTCTCGGATGGAAAAGAAGCCATCGATTTTATCGATTCTAACCGTAATGAGCTCGATACTCTTCCTGATATTATATTTCTTGATATTAATATGCCAGTTATGAATGGTTGGCAATTCTTAAATAAATATATTGAAATCAAATCGGAAATTAAGAAAGAAATAACGATCTATATAGTTAGTTCTTCAAAAAATCCGGATGACTTTATTAAAGCAGAGAACATAAATGAAGTGACTGATTATATAGTCAAACCTATCAATCGCGAAAAATACACTAGCATCCTAGATTCCTTTTGCAAATAAAACCCCCATTATCATTTTGTTTAAAAAAACTTAATAATAGACATTAAAAAACCGCAAAAGAGCACCCTTTTGCGGTTCGATAGATATTATATACTTTATTCTACTAACTTATAAAAGAACATTTCCGGAACACCTTCTACTCCTGCGTCCATCATCACTTTTTTCTGTTCTTCTGATTTGATCAATGCTTTTGCCTTATCAATATCTGAAATTGCAAATACTATAGTCACTATATTAGGATCATCAATATTTCTTGCCATTCCGCGGTCAATTAAGCCTCCCTCCATTCTTTTGATTATTCCTTCTTCGTCATATACTTTGAGCCAAGCGTCAAAATCTTTTACGCGGTGGGTTACCATTAGTCTATCTTTCAGATTTATTTTTGAATCATCATTTCGAATTACTTCATAAAAACCAAATTTAGGAGTATTCAGCACACCCGCTTTCTTCATTGCGTCCTTGAGGCTGGGGAGCATGCTAAAATCTTTTGCTTTATTGACATCATCCATTTTATCAATTACCATAATCGTATTGGGATTATCCATCCCTCTACCAATAACAAAATGCGAAATTCCATAGGTCATTCGGACTGAATCATGAGCGTCATATGCTAGTCTCCATTTATTGTAGTCAGCAACATCGTGTTTGATTACAATAACCTTAAAAGGCATGAATGCAGTACTCGCGGTATCAACCTCTTCCATTGTACTTACTTCCTCTACTTTTTCAGCTTTGTTGTTTTTACATGAAAAAAATACAACAGTAAAAACTATAACTAAAACTGACATCCACAATCGTTTACTATTTTTCATACTATTACTTTTAAAGTTAATTACACTAAGTAAATATAGTAATAAATACTGATTATCAGATACTTATATTTTAATATAATTGAAAAAGAAAAAAAATATTAGTTTCTTTCTCTAGTGAAAAGAACATAAAACTCCATAAAAAAACCGCCTAATCTTAGAATTAGGCGGTTACTATTATAAGTAGTACTATTTATTATAAAATATAATCAGTCGTAATGAAATTAGACTGATCGCTATTCAATAACGCTTGTAAAATTTCATTGTTATAGTCATTGTCTTTTGAAGCTACGAAAGTTCTAATTGAGAAGGAACGTAATGCATCGTGGATACTCAAGGTTCCCACAGCCGAATCTTTACGTCCTGTAAATGGATAAATATCCGGACCTCTCTGGCAAGAACTATTTAAATTTACACGACATACCAGATTCACTAAAGTATCGATAAGCGGCGCAATAGTTTTAATATCTTTTCCAAACAAACTTACTTGTTGCCCGTAGTTAGACTCTGCCATATCATTTAAAGGCTCTTGTATGTTCTTAAAACTAATAATAGGCACTACAGGTCCAAACTGCTCTTCATGATACACACGCATCTCTTTGTTAATAGGATATAAAACCGCTGGGAAGATAAAATTAGGAGAATGCTCTCCTCCTTTTTCATTAATCACTTTAGCTCCTTTGTCGATTGCATCATCAATCAATTCTTGAATATAAGCCGGTTTTTCTTTCTCCGGTAATGGAGTCAAAGACACAGCTTTGTCCCAAGGGTTTCCAAAAACTAGTGCATCTACTTTAGCAGCGAAACGTTTGTTGAATTCTTCCACTACGTCTTCGTGTACATATAAAATTTTCAAAGCGGTACAACGTTGTCCATTAAAGGATAAACTTCCTGAAATACATTCTTGAATGGCTAGATCTAAATCGGCATCCGCTAATACGATTGCAGGGTTTTTAGCTTCCAAGCCTAAAATTAAACGCAATCTATTCTTATTAGGATGCTGGTCTTGCAATGCTATAGCCGATGTACTGTTTCCAATCAAAGCCAAAACAGTTACTTTTCCTGATTTCATAATAGGAGCAGCTACTTCACGACCGCGACCATATACAATATTGATAACACCCGCTGGAAAACTATTTTTAAAAGCTTCTAATAACGGTGAAATTAATAAAACTCCATTTTTTGCAGGTTTGAACACTACTGTGTTTCCCATAATTAAAGCGGGAATTAGTAACGAAAAAGTTTCATTTAAAGGATAGTTGTACGGTCCAAGACACAACACAACTCCAAGTGGTCCACGACGTACCATGGCATTTACACCTTGACTTTTTGTAAAACGCGCACTATTACGGTCTAATTGTTTGTAATCCTCAATTGTATCGTAGATGTATTCTACCGTTCTATCAAATTCTTTTTGAGAATCAGGAAGTGATTTCCCTATTTCCCACATCAAATACTTCACCACCTCGTCGCGAGTAGTTTCCATTTGAGTAACAAAACGAGTCATACATTTGATACGATCTGCCACTTTCATAGTAGGCCATAATCCCTGACCGTTGTTAAACGCCACATCTGCCGCATGTACTGCCTCTAGTCCTTCTCTTTCTCCCATAAATGGAATAGAACCTAATATGGTTGGTTCGTATTTTTCGGTAGATGAAATTGTAGAAAAAACTGCTGATGTTTGACCATCCCATTTTTTCAACTCACCATTTACTAAATAGGTATCTTGATTTAATAATGTCTTTATCTGAAATTCTTCCGGTATTGCGTTCATTTTTGGTTCTTTTTGATATTATGTTTTATAAGGTATAGCAATAGATTTATATCTATATAAAGTCTCAGGGCGATACGATTTCTCCGTCCCAGCCTAAGATTCCTCCAGTTAAATTAAAAGCGTTTTCTATTCCTAATTCATTCATTATTTCGCAGGCTTTGCCGCTTCTGGCTCCTGAACGACAATAAACATAATAGTTTTTACTCTTGTCTAACGCTTCAATTTCAGAAACAAAAACCGGTCCCTGATGGATATCAATATTTATCGCATTAGAGATTATTCCGTCATTGTATTCATCCTCTGTACGTACATCTAGGATTACCGCGTTTGCATCTCCTTCAAGTTGAGATGCCCAATCTTCTTGTGATAAATTCATAAAACTGTTTTTTGTAAATTTACGATGTTTTTTGATAACAATAAACCTACGATTTTAGAATTAAATAATAAATCAGTGAAAACGTTTTCGCGACTATTTAATAATCAGTCAATTATATATTTCACTAGTAATCATCAAAAATAGTCCACTAAATCGATAGGAAAATTGTCAATTCTTCAGAGAAGATACTGTTAGAAATAAGATGACCAACTACTACATCCGTTCCTTTAACTTATTCAATAATTAACGTACTTTTACATTATTGCACACAAAAGCTAATTCAAACTCAAACTCAAAATGCAAGATTCTCTAAAAAAAACGTTCCCTACTTTTTCCAATGAGTTGATTCAAGATATTCAAAAAAATGCATCAATTCAATCCTTTAAAGCTGGAGATGTAATCATGCGAACTGGTCAGTATATCAACTATACTATGTTGATTACTAAAGGTCAACTGAAGGTTTTTAGAGAAGGGGAGAATGGTGGCGAGTTTCTAATGTATTATTTGCAACCGGGACAAGCATGTGCAGTTTCGATGATCTGTGCTACTAAAAGTCAAACCAGTCAGATAATGGCTAAGGCTGTTGATGATGTGGAATTGATTATGGTGCCACTTGCTTTGATGGAAAAATGGATGATGGAACACCGCACTTGGTATGAATTTGTAATTTTCACATACCGAATCCGATTTGAGGAATTACTAGAGGTCGTAGACAGTATTGCATTTAGGGCAATGGACGAGCGTTTAGAGTTTTATTTGAAACGCCATTCAGATGCCTGCGGCTGCAAAGATTTAAAATTATCACACCAAGAAATTGCGACAGAATTAAATACTTCCAGAGAAGTGATTTCGCGACTGCTCAAAAAAATGGAACAACGCGAATTAGTAAAATTACATCGCAATCACATTGAACTTTTAACCTAAAAAAAAACGACCTATGTGACAATTGTTACTGTTTGCGAAATAAAGAGGAACAACCTTTGTAAGAAAAATTAAGAGATGGAATATATTGGTTATTTAGCTTCAATTATTATCGGTCTTTCCTTGGGTTTAATAGGCGGTGGAGGATCAATACTTGCCGTACCCATTTTAGTGTATCTTTTTAAAATACATCCAGAACAAGCAACTAGTTATTCTTTATTCATAGTTGGGTTCACCTCAATGATAGGTTCATTTAGTCATTACAAATTAGGTAACTTAAAAATTAAATCGGCACTGGTTTTTGCAGTTCCTTCGATCTTATCTTTACTTTTTGTTCGAAAAATTATTCTCCCACTACTTCCCGATATTCTCTTTTCTATTGATAATTTTGACATTACTAAGAATTTATTAATCATGATTGTGTTTGCTTTTCTTATGATTGCAACCTCGGTTTCTATGATTCGAAAATCGAAAAAAGTCAAAGAAGCAAAAGAAATTAACTTTCTGATACTTTCAACAATTGGATTATTTGTTGGGTTAATAATAGGTTTTTTAGGTGCTGGCGGAGGATTTTTAATTATTCCAGCTTTATTATTTTTTGCTAACCTTCCTATGAAGCAAGCCGTAGGAACTTCACTATTCATAATATTTATCAACTCTTTAATTGGTTTTGGTGGTGACTTACTAGGAGGCGTTGATTTAAACTACAAGTTGTTGCTCATTATTTCGGCCATGGCTATCATTGGACTATTTATCGGAACCCAATTGTCTAAAAGAATAGATGGAGCTAAATTGAAACCTGCTTTTGGATGGTTTGTATTGGTAATGGGAATCTATATTATCTTTAAAGAGCTTTTCTTTAAATAAAACGCTATGTAACATAAGTCACTGAAATACAGCAACTAGTATTGTACTATTGTAGTAACTCTAATACTTATCAACCATGCAAGAACATTTTCAAATACTAATTGTTGGCGGCGGTAATGCAGGACTATCTGTTACTTCCCAACTACTTCGTAAAAAAAGCGACCTGAAAATAGGAATCATAGAACCCTCAGAAAAACATTATTACCAACCAGCTTGGACATTAGTGGGTGCCGGTATCTATGACATCAATAAAACAAGACGAAAAGAAAAGGATTATATTCCAAAAAATAGTACCTGGATTATTGATTCCGTTACTGAATTTGTTCCCACTGAAAACAAAGTGATCTGCCAAAGCGGAAAAGAAATCAGTTATCAATATCTAGTTGTAAGCCCAGGTATCCAATTAGACTGGGACAAAATTAAAGGCCTTAAAGAAACTTTAGGGAAAAACAATGTGAGTAGTAATTACTCCTTTGAATTTGCACCAAAAACTTGGGAGTTTATCGAGAACTTTAAAGGCGGAACTGCTGTATTTACAAATCCTTCCACACCCATAAAATGTGGTGGAGCTCCTAATAAAATAATGTATTTAGCCTGCGACTATTGGCGAAAAAAAGGCATATTAGATAAATGTGATGTTCATTATATATCTGGAGGAGCCAGTATATTTGGCGTACCCGAATATGCAGAAACACTTAAAAAAGTATTACAAAAATATAAAATACAAACTCATTTTAGCGCTAACGTAACAGCAATCAACGGACCAACAAAAACAGTTGAATACGAGACTAAAGCCACCGATGAAACGATAAAACAAAGTTTATCTACGATTGACGCTGCTTGTTATTCCATTGCTACGACTAATGATAACGCTGAAACGAAGAAAGTTTCAATGCAATTTGATCTTTGCCATGCAGTTCCACCACAATCAGCACCCGATTTTATTAAAAAAAGCCCAATTGCTGATCCCAATAGTCCTTTAGGATTTGTAGAAGTTGATAAATTTACTTTGCAGCATTCTCGTTTTCCTAATGTGTTTGCCTTAGGCGATTGTACTAATGCCCCTTGCAGTAAAACTGGAGCGGCAATACGAAAACAAGCTCCCGTGGTAGTCGCAAATATTCTAGCCGTATTAGAAGGCAAAGCTCCAACCGAAAAATATGATGGATATAGCGCTTGCCCTATTCCTACCGAATATGGTAAATTAATGCTTGCTGAATTTGATTATGACAACAAACCAAAAATGACTTTCCCATTCGATCAAGCAAAACCACGCTGGACGATGTGGATACTAAAAACCAAGATATTACCTTGGTTGTATTGGAATAAAATATTAAAAGGAACAGCATAATATAAACGTATTCCAACAAAAAACTCCCTTGTCACACTTAATTGACAAGGGAGTTTTTTATATGTATTCTAATAAGTTAATGCTCGCCGTAGCCTACATTATCCATTTTTCCGCTAAACACTTTATATTGGATAATAAAATATGCGATTACCAAGATCAATGCAATTACAAACCAATATACGCCTACTGATAATCCGTAATTATCTGCGGCCACATTATAAATGGTCAAGGAAGGATTAACCGTATTTGTAGAAGGTAAAACATTAGGGAAAATAGAAGCTGCGGTTGAAGTAAACCCTCCTACCAAAAACAAACTTGAGAATAAAAACCCAGCACCATCATGGGTATATGATTTCACTTTAAACAATCCAAAAATACCAATAAAGCATAATAAAGGAAAAAACCAAAGTAGCGGATTATCTATATAATTATGAAAAGGCTGTGGTTCAATATTATGCCAAATTAGCAACGAAAAAATCACCAAAGCGAGCAGTACAAAATTGAGTTTAAAAACGACTTGTTTTAACTTGGGATTCAAATCTGAGTTGGTTTTATAGATGATCCAATTGGCTCCATGAATCATTAAAGCCACCACACTTACAACGCCTAAAAACAAGGTAAACCAATCGATAATCCCTAACTGATCCGCTTTAGGGCTAAATGTAGGATTCCACAAAGGCAAAAAGAAAAAGTGCGCTTCCTGAGTAGAAACTCCATTAGTTACCATTCCAAGGTTTACACCGCGAACCACATTCCCTAAGGCAACACCAAAGAATAATGCCAATAATAAACTAGCTATACCAAACGCTTTATCCCAGACCACTTCCCACATTGGGTGATGTATTTGTCCACGCAATTCCAATCCAATGGCTCGAAAGATAAGCAACCATAAAATCATCATCAAAGGCAAGTAAAAGCCACTAAAGGACGAGGCATATAATGTAGGAAAAGCAAAGAATAAAACCCCTCCTGCGGCAATTAACCAAACTTCATTAGCATCCCAAAAAGGACCAATGGCATTTGTTATCGCTTTTTTATCTTTTTCCGTCTTGGCAAAAAATAAATGAATAATTCCTGCTCCAAAATCATAGCCATCCAAAACGACATAAACTGCTAAAATCCCCATTAAAACAACATACCAAAAGAATTCCATAATCTTTATTTTTTTACAGTTTCGGGACCATTTTTAATTATTTTTCCAACCAAGAGTAGAAACAACAAACCTAACAACAAATACAAACCTACAAACCCCAATAAGGTAAATAAGGTGTTCCCTGAAGAAACTGTGGGCGATATTCCTTCTGATGTTCGTAATAAATTATACACTAACCAAGGTTGTCTTCCTAGCTCTGAGGTATACCATCCAGTAGTATTTGCGATATATGGAAATGGCATCATGAAGAACAAAGCCCATAAAATCCATTTGGTTCCAAATAGCTTTTTTCTAAATAATTGTAAAGCTGCTAAAGACATCAAACCAATAAAAACGGTTCCTAAACCTACCATAATATGATAAGCATAATACAGTCCTGAAATATTGGTAGGATGTGTGTTTTCATCAAATTGATCCAATCCCTTTACAGCAGTATCCCAATTCCCATAAGTCAAAAAACTTAAAACATTGGGCACAGCAATCTTATTATCTAGTTTTTTATCTTTTACGTCAGGTTGTCCTATTAAAACAATTTCGGCTCCTTTTTCTTCGGTATGAAAAATTCCTTCCATAGCAGCAAAAGTTACCGGTTGGTACTTTACCACGTTTTTCGCTAACAAATCTCCTGTAGGCACTGCAACAATTAGACTTGATATTAATCCAAAAACAACTCCTGTTTTTAGAAACATTTTGCCGTAATCTTCATTGCGTTTACTCAAAATATAAAGCGCTCCAATTCCTGCTACAACAAATGAACTGGTTACCAGCGAAGCCGCTTGATTGTGCAAATAAGAAGGCCACAACCATGGATTAGTAAATAAAGCACTAAAATTAGTAAGTACAAATTTTCCATTGGCGAGAATCTCATAACCTACAGGATTCTGCATCCAGGAATGTGTTGCTATGATTAAAAAACCACTCGCCCACGACCCTAAGAAAATGAGAAGCCCTGTTACAAAATGCCATTTATGTCCTATGATTTTTTCACCAAAGAGAAACATTCCTAAAAAGGAAGATTCCAGAAAGAAGGAAAACATGCCCTCCATCGCTAGAGTCTGTCCAATAATCCCTCCTGTTAGTTCTGAAAATTTAGCCCAATTGGTTCCAAACTGAAATTCCATCGGAATTCCCGTCACCACCCCCATAGCAAAATTCAAAGCAAAAATCCTCATCCAAAAATGAGTCGCTTTATTGTAATGTATATCGTCTGTTTTTAGAAATTTCCACTTAAAATAAACAATGATTAAGGACAAACCCATTGTTAATTGCGGAAAAAGATAATGGAAAGTAATCGTGAATGCGAACTGCATTCTATCGTAAAAAAGCATTTCTTCCATACTGAAGTATTTTTTATAGAGATGCCCACAAATTTAACCTATTTAAATAACCTGAATCATTTAAACACTCATTTTATCTGCTGATATTTATCATAGTTTGTGATAATTATAAGTAATAACTTTGATATAGCTAATTAATAGTAGTAAAGGTATATGTAGTAAAGGTATATTATGTAACATTAGTCACTGTGAAATAGAAATACAAGAATTACCTTTGTATAAGAATCTTAAAAAACACTATCATGCAAATAGAACAAATATATACAGGATGTTTAGCGCAAGGCGCTTATTATATCACTTCAAATGGTGAAGCGGCTATTATAGATCCCCTTCGCGAAGTACAACCTTACCTGGACAGATTAGAACGAGATAATGTAAAACTTAAATATATTTTTGAAACGCATTTTCACGCTGATTTTGTTTCGGGACATCTCGATTTAAGTAAAGCGACTGGAGCACCAATAGTATATGGCACGAATGCAAACCCTGAATTTGAAGCGATCATCGCCACTGACGGACAGGAATTTATTCTTGGAGACATCAAAATAAAAGCGCTACACACTCCTGGGCATACCATGGAAAGTACCACCTATTTATTGATTGACAAAAATGGTAAAGAGCATGCTATTTTCTCTGGTGACACGTTGTTTATTGGTGACGTAGGAAGACCCGATTTGGCTCAAAAAGCAGCTTCTATGACACAGGAACAATTAGCAGGAATATTATTTCATTCGCTAAGAGACAAAATCATGACTTTGCCTGATGATGTAATTGTGTATCCCGCTCACGGTGCCGGTAGTGCATGTGGTAAAAACATGAGCAAGGAAACTGTAGGAACCATTGGTAATCAAAAAGAAACTAATTATGCTTTAAGAGCTAATATGACTGAGGCTGAATTTATCAAAGAAGTAACGGATGGCTTATTGCCTCCTCCAGCTTATTTTGGAATGAATGTAGCCATGAACAAGCAAGGATATGAAAGCTTTGAGTCTGTTTTAAACAACGGTATGAGAGCTATTGAGGTAAAAGATTTTGAAGCGGTAGTCGAAGAGACTGGAGCTCTAATCTTAGACACTCGTAAAAATGGTGCTTTCGCCAAAGGATTTATTCCACAATCAATAAACATAGGAATTGAAGGCGACTTTGCTCCATGGGTAGGTGCTTTAATTGGTGATGTAAAACAACCCATTATTCTCGTTACAGAAATAGGTCAAGAAGAAGAATCGGTAACACGTTTAAGTCGTGTAGGATTTGACAACTTAGTAGGTCATATAAACGGTGGTTTTGAAGCTTGGAAAAAAGCAGCCAAAGAAATCGATACTGTCAACAGAATAAACGCAGAAGAGTTTGCCAAAGAAGTTAAAGTAGGCCAAAGCAAAGTTATTGACATTCGTAAAGACAGTGAATATAGCGCAGAACATGTTGAAGATGCATTTAGCAAGCCGCTATCTAGTATAAATGACTGGATCAAAGATATCGATCCTAAAGAACCGTTTTTCTTGCATTGTGCAGGTGGATACCGTAGCATGATTGCCGCTTCGATATTGCAGGCTCGTGGTTTCAGAAATTTCAAAGAAATTGAAGGCGGATTTAATGCTATTGCTAAAACGGAATTGCCTAAAACTGATTTTGTATGTCAAAGTAAAATTTTATCAAAATAAAAATATGGCACAACTACCTGTTAAAGTACTTGTTTTTCAGTAATTTATACCGTAAATTCATAATAACTATTTTAATTCAAGAGTTTTAATTTTTTAAAAGAAATATTATGAAAAAGAATTTAGGTATGACGGACAAAATTATTAGAGGAACTATAGCAGCTATTATCGTAGTAATGTATTTTGCTGATATCATAAGTGGTACTGTAGCAATTGTTTTTGGTAGTATTGCCGCTATTTTATTCATTACAAGTCTCATCAGCTTTTGCCCAATGTATTCCATATTTGGTCATAGTAGCAGTCGCTACAATAAAAGTAAAACGTAATTTAAACTTATGAAGGAAACAGTCAATAAAGACTTAATCTTAAGAGAACGCCTCGCATTACAGCGAACCACTTTAGCAAACCAAACCACTGTATTAGCCTTTATTCGTACCGCGATGTATTTTTTTGTTGCAGGTTTAAGTACCAGAAATCTATTGGCGATTGAAAACAGTCTAATAATCGAAGTTGCATTTTATACGATTGCATTTGTTATTTTAATCTTAGGTCTGCTGAATTTTTTTAAGCACAGAAAGATGATTACTGAAAATAGAAAACACATTGGAGATTATAAATTAGATTATTATGAATGACATATCTTGTTGTACTGTATCCTGTGATAAACCATTAGATCAAGACTATTGGGACGCACAGTATAAAGCAAATACTACTGGTTGGGATTTGGGTTTGGTCTCTCCACCAATTAAAGCCTATATCGATACTTTAAAGAATAAAGACATCGCTATTTTAATTCCAGGTTGTGGGAACACTTACGAGGCTGCCTACCTTCTGGAACAAGGATTTACAAATGTTACGGTAATAGATATTGCTCCTACATTAGTAAAAATTATTGAGCAAAAATTTATAAGCGATACCCGCATACAAGTCCTATTGGGTGATTTTTTCAACCATAAGGGCGAATATGACTTAATTATTGAACAAACATTTTTTTGTGCTTTACCGCCCGTAATGCGTCAAAAATATGTTTGGAAAATGCACGAGCTTTTAGCAAAAGACGGAATACTTGCTGGATTGTTATTTAATCGAACATTTGAGGTAAGCCCACCTTTTGGCGGAAGCCAAGAAGAATATGACTTACTTTTTAAAAATGCATTTGACTTTATCAAATTAGAGAAAAGTGATAATTCTATTGCTCCGAGAAGTAATTCAGAATTGTTTTTCGAATTTAAAAAAAACAGTACTGCTGAAGTAAATCTTTATGAATTTGAAGGAATAACTTGCAGTGGCTGTATGGATACGGTTACTAAAAAGTTTGCAGCGGGTAAGGACGTACTTAATGTAAGCATGAACGGCAATTTTACGGAAGTTCTAATTGTTAGCACTATAGAAATTCCATTAGAAGAACTACAAAAAATAGTTTCTTATGATGACCATTACAAAATAAAGAAAATAACACAATGAAACAATTGCTATTTACAAACTGGCATAGCATGCGCTGGATTCGGCTTGCAATTGGACTGTTTTTAATACAGCAAGCCATACAATATCAACAGATATTATTCGGTTTCATGGCTGCTTTTTTTCTATTCCAATCGATTTTTAATACCGGATGCAGCCTTAATGGATGCTCAGTATCACCTTTAAAGAAAAATAAAAATGAATAATAGTTTTGATAATCTCATAAAATCAGAGAAACCAGTACTAATCGATTTCCACGCTACTTGGTGCGGACCTTGCAAAGTACTCGGACCCATTTTAAAAGAAGTGAAAGACAATTTAGGAGACCGAATTTCAATTATAAAAATTGATGTGGATAAAAACCAACAAATAGCATCTCAGTATCAGGTGCGCGGTGTTCCCACAATGATTCTTTTTCAAGAAGGGAAACAATTGTGGAGAGAATCAGGTGTCTTGGATAAAAATGCTATTATCAAAATCATATTGGAAAAGAGCAACAAATGACAAAAAAAGCCGTGATTCTTACTGGAACAGGTATACTAATTGGTGCCATTGCAGGATATGCATATTACCATTATGTAGGCTGTACCTCAGGAACCTGTGCTATCACGTCTAAACCGCTCAACTCCACTTTATATGGAAGTCTAATGGGTGGTTTACTATTTAATATGTTTGTAAAAAAAGAAAAAAAGTAACTCTCGTTGCTTTTTTTTTCTACCTTTACTAACCAAACGGTTAAACCATAAAGTTAATACTAATGAATACGGAAGAAAAAATATTTAATGCGGCAAGAACTGTGTTCCAAAAAAAGGGGTTCGCGGGAGCGCGTATGCAGGAAATTGCAGATGAAGCGGGAATTAACAAAGCCATGTTGCATTATTGTTTTAAAAATAAACAACTTCTTTTTGAGGCAGTATTCATGAATGCCTTTGGCCAATTGGCTCCTCAAATCAATGCCATCTTTAATTCTAATGAATCAGTTTTTGAAAAAATAACAAAGTTCACCCATAATTATATTTCATTCGTCATTGACAATCCATATTTGCCACCATTTGTAATTCAGGAAATGAACAACAATCCTGAGTTTGTAATGAGATTTCTCAACCATGAAAGCAGACCTAATCCTAGCGTGCTAATTGCCCAAATTGAAAAGGAAATTGAAGCTGGAATAATAAAACCTTTGAAGCCTAAACAACTTTTGATGGATATCTTTTCTTTGACTGTTTTTCCCTTTGCAGCGCAAATGTTAATCAAAGGATTAGTACAAATTTCTGAATCGGAATTTAACGAAATGATGGAAGAACGAAAAACCAGTATTGCTACACAAATTATAAATTCGATAAAAAAATGAGACGAATAAACCTCCTATTTCTACTGCTGTTACCACTATTATCTATAGGCCAGCAAACACTGTCTCTGGAAGAGTGCTATGCTTTATCCAATAAAAACTATCCTATTGCCAGACAAGCTAATCTACTTCAACAAAAATCAGCCTTAGAAATTGAAGCGCTTAATAAAGCGAAACTACCTAAGATTGACTTAAATGCACAAGCAACTTATCAGTCAGATGTAACAGCTCTGCCAATTAGTGTACCAAATGTCACAGTAAACCCACCTAACAAAGATCAATACCGCGCTACCCTAGATGTCAACCAATTAATCTATAACGGCAGTCTGATTAATGCTAATGCAAAAATCAAAGAAGCACAAACAAAAACACTACAGCAACAAACGGCAGTCAACCTCTACCAACTCAAATCTAGAATAAATCAGCTGTACTTCTCCTCCTTTCTTCTACAAGAGCGTCATACTATTTTGATATCAAAACAAGAACAATTAGACGCCAAGATTAAAGAAGTAAAATCCGGAATAAAATATGGCGCTATCCTTCCCGCATCTGAGAAAGTGCTAGAGGCAGAAAAACTAAAAATAAGACAACAGCTCACAGAAATTAAATTTGATAAGAAAAAAGCATTGGAAAGTCTTTCGTCCCTAACGGCGTCGACCATAAATAACGAGGTAACGTTAGTAAAGCCTGTAATTGATTGGAAAATAAGTACGGTAAACAACCGCCCCGAACTGCAATTGTTTGATTTACAAAACGAACAAATTGAAATCTCAAAAAACACAATTTCAAAAAATAATTTACCACGAGTAAATGCATTTGGTCAGGCGGGTTACGGAAATCCGGGACTAAATATGCTAGATAATTCCTTTCAAACTTTTTACATGCTCGGTGTAAAAGCAAATTGGAATGTGTTTGACTGGAATAAATCGAAAAAAGAGAAAGATGCGCTAGTCATATCTGAAGCAATTGTGACTACCGAAAAAGAAACCTTTTTGCTTAATAATGACCTTCAATTGCAGGAAATAGAAAATGAAGTAAATAAGTTGCAGGAAGTAATCGTCACTGATACAGATATTATTTCCTTAAGAGAATACGTCGTAAAATCATCTGATGCACAACTAAAAAATGGTGTAATCACTTCCTCTGACTATTTGGTCGAATTGACAAATCTATACGAAGCCAAAACGAATCAGAAATTACATGAAATTCAATTGCTTTTGGCGAAAGCTAATTACCAAGTTATAAAAGGAAATTAAAAAACCATTTCGGCTTCTAAAGCGAACAATAAATAAACTATTATGAAAAAAATGATTATCGCTCTAATTATAGTAAGTCTAGCGGCTTGCAACAAAAATAACGACAAGGCAGATGGTTACGGTAACTTTGAAGCTACTGAAGTTACGATTTCGGCGGAAGCCAATGGGAAAATTGAATTCTTAAATCTGGAGGAAGGTGCTGTTCTTGAGCCCAATACTTCAATAGGACTAATAGACACCACCCAATTGTACTTGAATAAACAACAATTACTCGCTTCGAAAACCACCATTTTTTCGAAATCAAAAAATGTACAGTCTCAAGCTAATGTTTTGCAAGAGCAACTCAAAACAACGTCGATTGAGCAAAAGAGAGTTCAGAATATGTATGCTGAAAATGCAGCTACAAAACGCCAAGTTGATGAAGTGGAAGGCAAAGTGAACGTATTAAAAGAACAAATAAAGAGCGTAGGAACACAAGATGCGCCAATCCTAAATGAAGCCAAATCGATCGATGTTCAAATAGAAAAAATTAACGACCAAATTGAGAAAAGTAAAATCACCAACCCGATAAAAGGAACGGTTTTAGCCAAATACGCTGAGCCAAATGAAATCACTGCTTTTGGGAAACCGCTTTATAAAATTGCCGATCTATCCGAAATGACGTTGCGCGTATATGTTAGCGAAACCCAACTGCCCAAAATAAAAGCGGGACAAAAAGTTACTGTCAAAATTGATACGGATACCGAAATGAAATCCTACCCCGGAGCGATTTCTTGGATTGCTTCTTCTGCAGAATTTACTCCAAAAGTGATCCAAACCAAAGAAGAACGGGTGAATCTGGTCTATGCCGTAAAAGTGAAAGTCAAAAATGACGGCAGCCTAAAAATTGGAATGCCCGCAGAAATGTGGATCAATAAATAAACCTTTTAGAACAATCAAAATGAACTTAAAAAATCTTCATACAGAAACTAAAGCAGTACAAACTAAACTTCTTTTCTCAGCACCGGAAGGCAAAGTAATTTCATTACAAATTGCAGCAGGAGAACAATTGAAAGAACATCTTAGTAAAGTTCCAGCACTTTTAGTTTGTGTTTCTGGAAATGCTATTTATAAAGACGAAAAAGAATCTGTTTTTAATTTAAAATCGGGTGACTTTGTGAATATAGAACCTGATGTAAAACATCGAATTGACGCAGTAGAAGAAAGTAATTTTTTATTGATTAAATAATGAGTATCCAAGTTCAAAATATTTCAAAATCCTACGCCAAAATCAAAGCTATTGATGCCGTTTCTTTTGAAGTAAAAGAAGGAGAAATATTTGGATTGATTGGCCCTGATGGTGCTGGAAAAACAACTCTATTCCGAATATTGACTACCCTTTTAATCGCTGATGAAGGAAAAGCAAGTGTCGTAGATTATGATGTAATTAAAGATTATAAAGCTATTAGAAATTCAGTGGGATATATGCCCGGAAAATTTTCGTTGTATCAAGATCTAACTGTCGAAGAAAATCTTTCGTTTTTTGCTACCATTTTCGGAACAACTATTGAAGAAAATTACGAACTAATCAAAGATATCTATATTCAAATTGAACCTTTCAAAAAGCGTAGAGCCGGAGCTCTATCTGGGGGAATGAAACAGAAATTAGCTTTGTGTTGTGCATTGATTCACGCACCAAAAGTGTTGTTTTTAGACGAACCAACAACCGGAGTTGATCCTGTTTCTAGAAAGGAATTTTGGCAAATGCTAAAACGTTTGCAACAAAAAGGAATCACAATATTAGTTTCTACACCTTATATGGATGAAGCGTCACTTTGTGATAGAATTGCTTTAATCCAAAAAGGAAAAGTATTAAAAATCGATACGCCACAAGCAATTACTGACAATTACGAAAAAGTGATTTACGATATTCAATCTAAAAATACGCACGGTTTAATTCACGATTTAAAAAACTATCCAAGTCATTACAGTGTCTATGCTTTTGGTGAATTTATTCATTACATCGATAAAAATGTAGATTTTAAACCTATAAATCTAAAGACTTATTTAGAATCTAAAAACCATTCAGAAATAATCATAAAAAAAGCAATAACAACCATCGAAGACGTTTTTATGGACCTTTAATTCAATTATGAATTGTGAATTATGAATTATGAATTCAGCGTTTCTAAAAATAATCTATGAATCTGTAGCAAAAAAATAAAATCCAAATTCGTGAAATTCGTGTTTAAAAAATGAAGAAAGAGAAAATCATACAAGTTGAAAAACTAACCAAAACATTTGGAGACTTCACAGCAGTTAAAGGCATCACATTTGATGTTTATAAAGGAGAAATTTTTGGGTTTTTAGGAGCAAATGGAGCAGGGAAAACGACGGCAATGAAAATGCTTATCGGAATTTCAAGTCCAACTTCTGGCAGCGCCATTGTAGCAGGTTTAGATGTAGCCACTCAAGCGGATTTAGTTAAAAAAAACATTGGCTATATGAGTCAAAAGTTCTCACTATATGATGATTTAACGATTAAGGAAAATATTACTTTTTTTGGAGGAATTTATGGTTTATCTCGTAAAAAAATCAAAGAAAAAACACAGCAACTAATTGCCGAATTAGAAATGCAAAACGTAGCCGATAATTTAGTTGGTTCCTTACCATTAGGTTGGAAACAAAAATTATCCTTTTCTGTTGCTTTATTACACGAGCCTAAAATAGTATTTCTTGACGAGCCTACTGGTGGCGTTGACCCAATTACTAGAAGACAATTTTGGGAAATGATTTACACTCAGGCCTACAAAGGCACAACTATATTCGTTACCACGCATTACATGGACGAAGCTGAATATTGCGACCGTGTTTCCATCATGGTTGATGGCGTTATTGAAGCACTAGACACTCCAAAAAACTTGAAACAACAGTTCAATGTAGATTCTATGAATGATGTGTTTTTAAAATTGGCGAGGAATATAGAGTAATCCCCCTGACCGCCGAAGGGGAAACTAAGTATATTGTAGAAATTCAAACATAAAAAAACTTTGCTGACCTTGCGAAAGCCCTTGCGAAATTAGCGGTTAAACAAAAAATAGAATGAAAAGATTTATTGGTTTTGTAAAAAAAGAATTCTATCACATTTTTCGTGATAAACGTTCTATGTTTATCCTTTTCGGAATGCCAATTGCACAAATTATGTTGTTTGGTTTTGCCATTACAAACGAAATCAACAACGTAAAAATTGCTGTTTTAGACCAATCAAAAGATACTGAAACCCAAAAAATAATCCAAAAAATAAGTAATTCTTCTTATTTTACAATAGCACAAGAAATTAAAACGGAATCCGAAATCGAATCCGTTTTCAAAAAAGGAGAAGTTAAAGCTGTTTTGGTTTTCGAAAAAGATTTTATCAAACATTTGCAAACTCAAAAAAACGCAAAAGTTCAAGTGATCACTGACGCAACCGATCCAAATATGGCCAACACCATTTCTAATTACATTACCTCAATTCTTCAAAATTTTATCCAAGAAAAAAACAGAAACAACAAGCAAGCTTATCAAATTCAAACGCAAACACAACTATTTTATAACCCAGCCATGAAAAGCGTTTTCACTTTTGTTCCAGGCGTAATGACGGTTATTTTAATGCTCGTTTCTGCTATGATGACATCGATTTCAATCACTCGTGAAAAAGAATTAGGTACTATGGAAGTCCTTTTAGTTTCACCATTAAAACCGTTCCAAGTAATTATTGGGAAAGTTTTTCCATACATCTTTTTGTCAGTAATCAACGCCGCAGTTATTCTACTTTTAGGTTATTTTGTTTTTGAAATGCCCATTGAAGGAAGTCTGTTTTTATTAGCCATAGAAAGCGTTTTGTTTATTATATGTGCCTTAGCACTAGGGATTTTAATTTCCACACTATCAGATTCTCAGCAAACAGCTATGATGATTTCGCTATTCGGACTCATGTTGCCCGTGATTTTATTGTCAGGATTTATTTTTCCTGTTTCGAGTATGCCTTTGCCTTTACAGCTCATCAGCAATATTATTCCTGCTAAATGGTTCATAATCATCATCAAAGCGATAATGCTAAAAGGAGCAAGTTTTTCGGTAATCTGGAAAGAAACCTTAATTTTAGTTGGAATGACATTGTTTTTCATCGTAGTAAGCATCAAAAAATACAAAATACGATTAGAGTAAGCAATGGCAATGGCAATGGCAATGGCAATGGCAATGGCAATTTAAAAAAATTCGTGCCTTTGTGCCTTCGTGGCAAAAACAAACCAAAATATGAAAACAATCTTATTCATCATACAAAAGGAATTCAAGCAAATTTTTAGAAATAAAAGCATGCTGCCTATTATTTTTATTTTACCTCTGTTACAATTGGTCGTTCTATCCAATGCCGCGAGCTTTGAAGTAAAAAATATTAAATTATCCTATATCGATCATGACCGCTCTGCAACTTCACGCGAGTTGATCAACAAATTTAAAGCGTCAAGCTATTTCAATGTTAGTTCTGAATTTCAATCTAAAAAAGAAACTAATTTCCAAATGCAAAAAGGAAATATAGATGTCATTCTGGAAATCCCTATTCACTTTGAACGCAATCTAATCAAACAAAAAAATACCAATCTTTCAGTTAGTATCAATGCTATAGACGGTGCTGCGGCAGGAGTTTCTAATGTGTACATTACGCAAATTATTTCCAGTTTCAATCAATCCATACAAACACAACTACAAACTTATAATGATGGAAATACAACGCAACCCGAAAACATTATGACCATTCCGTCCTTTTGGTACAACAAAACTTTAAATTACAAAACCTTCATGGTACCCGGTATTTTAGTTTTATTAGTTACGATGTTGTCTTTGTTTTTGTCCTCTATGAATATTGTTCGAGAAAAAGAAGTGGGAACATTAGAGCAAATTAATGTAACCCCTATTAAAAAACACCAATTTATCATTGGTAAATTATTTCCGTTTTGGGTATTAGGATTGGTGATTTTAACGGTTGGATTAGTCATCGCCAAAGTTGTATTTAGCGTACCAATTCTAGGTAATATCTTTTTGATTTATGGTTTCACTTCTATCTATTTAATACTAATTTTAGGAATTGGACTGCTCATTTCTAATCATACCGAAACCCAACAACAAGCCATGTTCATCGCTTGGTTCTTTACTGTAATTTTTATCTTAATGAGTGGATTATTCACCCCTATTGAAAGTATGCCAACATGGGCTCAAAACTTAACTTATTTCAACCCTATTCGTTATTTTGTTGAAGTTATAAGAATGGTGATGCTAAAAGGTGCAGGCTTTGATGAAATTAAAAATAAAATAGGCATCATTGCACTTTATGCTTTGGCTATAAATGGATTTGCTGTATGGAGTTATAAAAAAACGAATTAGGATTTTGAGTAAAATCTTAAAACTACATTTACTCCTTCACCCACTTGTGTAGCACGGTTTCTAAATCATGTAAAATAATGGGTTTAGAAATATAGTCATTCATTCCAGATTCTAAACACTTATCTTTTTCTTCAATAAAAATTCCAGCTGTCAAAGCAATGATTGGTGGAGATGCAGAACGGCTTAATTTTCGAATTTCAATAGTAGTTTCAAAACCATTTTTTTTAGGCATTTGGATATCCATTAAAATAATATCGAGCGTCTCTTTTTTATAAATCTTTATTGCTTCTTTTCCATCTTTAGCTTCAAAAATGGTACAATTGGGTATTATTTTTTTTATTAATTTTTTTGCCAGGAGCATATTAATTCTATTGTCCTCAACAATTAGAATTTTTGTATTATTCAGATATTCTTTGTGCGGCTCCTTGTACTCAGCCGTCTGATCAAGAAACGGAATAGTATTGATTTTTTTCTTATCTGACTTCTTAAAATCTATTATAAAATGAAAATCACTTCCTTTGCCGTATTTACTCGTAAGAAGTAATTTACTATTCATTAACGCTAACAACTGATTAGAGATTGCTAATCCTAAGCCTGTTCCACCAAATTTTCGAGTAGTAGAAAGGTCTTCTTGCACAAAAGATTGAAATATTTTTTCTTGATTTTGCTGTTTTATCCCAATACCAGTATCCTTTACTGAAAAATGTATTCTGGAAATAGCATCATCATCGGAGGCGATTTCCATAACATTTAACTGTATAGAACCTTCCATTGTGAATTTTAAAGCATTTCCTATCAAGTTTACAATAATCTGTTTTAGCCGTACCGAGTCAGCAAAGATAAAATGAGGTAAATCACCTTCGAGATCTAACACTAGATCAATATTCTTTAAATTTGCCTGATGCTTGAAAAGATTAATCACTTGCTTAGTCAATGCAACAAGATCAACTTCTTCAATATTCAATTCTAATTTCCCTGATTCAATTTTAGAAAAATCCAAAACGTCATTGATAATATCCATCAATATGACTGCAGATTCATTTACTATATTAATATATTCTGATTGATCTATATCGAGATCCGTTTTCATTAACAAATCAGTAAAACCAATTATTCCATTAAGGGGCGTACGGATTTCATGACTCATGTTAGTCAGAAAATTAGATTTAGCCTTGTTTGCAGCTTCCGCTAGATTTTTCGCTATTATCAATTCATTTTGCATTAGTTTTATCTCTGTAATATCAGTAAAACTAATTACAATTTCTGTTAGATTGCCCGTCGAGTCGAGTACTGGAAATCCATTTACTAAAAGTAACAATACCGCTTTAGAATGAGGTCTTTTAACTCCTGCAATGAAGTTATTGAGTGGTTTTCTATTGGCTAAAATTTGGTTAACAGGATATTTCTCAAAGGGTAAAGGCAAATAATTTTCATCCAAAAATTTCCAATCGGGATCTACCGCTTGTTTTCCTTTCAACTGGCCTTCGCTCAAACCAAGCAATTCAGAAGCTTTAGGATTGCTCACTACTATAGATGAGTCTGGGGAATGAACAATAATCCCTTCGGCTAAACTATTTAAAAGACCCCTGAATTTTTCTTGACTATTTCGCAAGGCAAACTCAGCCTCTTTAAGTTCAGAAATATCAATTAATGTTACGTTACACTGTTCATGGTCTATTGAAATAACACCAGATAAGTGACCAAAGAAGGGTTTCTTATCTTTGGTTATAAGATTGACTTCACAAGATTCTTTACCCTTACTTTCAAAAATTTTCTCCAAAAAGGCATCGAAAATATATTTTGTGTCATCAGAAACGAAAAAAGCAAATTGACTATTTAATACACTTGAATGCAGTTTGCCAAGCATATCGGCCCCAGTTAGATTAGCTTCAATAACTTTGCCATCGGTAGAGAGCGTAAAATATGCAGAAGGTGCATAATCATACAATTTAGTATATTTTTCAATTGTATGCTCTGCAAGCTCTTTAGCCAAGAGTAGTTCTTGGTTTTGCATTTCAAGCTCAATTTTATGAACTTCTAATTCGTGAATGAGTTTCAAAGTATTCACTTCGGCAAGTTTTCCGTCAAATTTAGATTGATTTTTATTTTTCTGCAACTCTTCGGCCCTTAACCTAAGAAGTGCAGCAACTTTCGAATTGTTTTCAGCTTTTTCCATCCAAACTAACTATTTTAAATAGTATACAATTATAAAATATATTTTATAATTAGACACTATTTAATTATCGATTCGAAACACTTATTTCGAATCTACAATAGTAAAGTTACGAATAAAACATTGCATTACTTCATGATTATCAACTATATACATGTTCAATGTGAAATCAATATTAATTTTTTGCCCAGTAGCTGTTTCAATTTGGACATTTTCATAATTAACCGGTTTATCCTTCTTTAATTCTTTAAACATATCCTCATTGGCTATTATATTTTTTAAAAATTTGAGTTCCCAAATTGTTTTTTTTACAAACTCTTCTTTGGGATGCCCTAATAATTGAGTCAAAAATGGATTTACATCCGTTATTTTCCCCGTCAAGGAATCAATATAAAATATTCCTTCTTTTGCTGATTCAAAAAGATGATGATAACGTGTCTCTGCTAAAGCCAATGCTTCTTCAATACGTTTACGTTCTGTAATATCTCTAATGATACACTGAATCACTTTTTTATTGTTCACCAAGTACGATGTACTAACAAATTCAACTTTAATCTCCTTACCTTTAGCAGTTTGCAGCGGTAAATTTTCATAACGAACAAATTTCTTTTTTCTTAACTCCGAGAATTTTTCTTTATTAGCTACGATATCTTGAAAGGGCCCTATTTCCCAGATTGCCTTTTCAACGAATTGTTCATAAGAGTAACCCAACATTTCAATTAAATACGGATTAACATCCATAATATCACCTGTTTCTTCATTTAGGATTAGAATACCATCTTTAGCTGATTCAAATAGTCGTCGGTATCGATTTTCCATGACTAATGCCTCTTCAGCCTTTTTGGAAGAAGTGATGTCTGTAAATGTGATTACAATACCATCAATGCGATCATCTAATGTTCGATAGGGCATAATTCGCACATTAAACCATCTTCCATCCCCTGTACCAATTGTATTTTGAATAGGTGCCAGATTTTTGATTACATTCCGTGAATCACGCCCCATATCAGGATAATTCAAATCATTAACTAAGTCTGTAAAAGGCCTGCCGGCATCGTTAGATCGAATTTTAAATAATTTGGTTACAGCATCTGTAAACCTACGAATATTTAGCTCTTTGTCTAGAAAAAGTGTTGCAATCTCAGTACTGTTAAGCAAATTCTTCATGTCATTATTTGCTTGCTCAAAATCACTAAGCTTATTTTGAAGTTCCGCATTTACAGTCTGCAACTCTTCATTTAGACTTTGCATCTCTTCTTTGGAAGTGGTCAGTTCCTCATTAGTTGATTGCAATTCTTCGTTCGTTGATTGCAATTCTTCGTTGATAGATTTCAGCTCTTCCTGCGAGGCTTGCATCTGTTCTCTTGAGGTTAACAAGTCTTGATTTAATTGTCTCAATTCCGCCTCAAGTTCTTGCTGTCTACTTGATAAATTTGGCTTACCAATTTTTTGTTTCAATAAAGTTTGCTCTACAATCTCTCGCTCATCCTTAAAAACAATCAATAAAACCACCTTTACTAAAATTAAATGAATGATAGCAAATAACTTACTCCAATTTTTAGAAGTAACAACGATAACAAAATACGCTACCTACTTAGCCATTTAATCAAAATTTGTTCTAAGTCAACTTCAATAATTGGTTTTGATAAATAATCATCTAATCCTGCCTCTATACACTTTTCTTTATCGCCACTCATTATGCCGGCAGTTATTGCAATAATAGGCGTACTTGGACCACCTAATAACGCTCTGATGTCATGGGTAGCTTCATATCCGTTTTTATTAGGCATTTGAATATCCATTAGAATAATATCCGGTCTTTCTACTTTATATTGTTCGACCGCTTCATTCCCGTCTCTTGCTTCATAAATAGTACAATTAGAGATTATTTTTTTAACTAGTGTTTTTGCTAAAAGCATATTGATTTTATTGTCCTCAACAATTAAAACCTTTTTGTTACTAATACTTTCCATTACCACACGTTCACTTGCCGTAATATATTCATCAACTACCTCTTTCTTGATTTTGAATTTTTGAAATTCAATTTCGAAGAAAAAGTCACTTCCATCTCCATATTTACTAATCAATTGTAATTTACTGTCCATCAACGCCAACAATTGATTTGAAATAGCCAATCCTAATCCTGTTCCTCCAAATTTTCTATTGGTTGAATTATCCTCTTGTACAAATGAATTAAATATTTTATCCTTGTTCGCTAATTTAATTCCAACACCGGTATCTTTTACAGAAAACTTTAAAGTTTTGGTTTTCTTTTTTGATTCTGATACCACATTGATATCCAAACATATTTCTCCAAAACTGGTAAATTTTATTGCATTACTCAATAAATTTACCAAAATCTGTTTTAACCTGACAGAATCTCCTAGTACATATTTTGGAACATTCGCATCTAGATTTAATATTAAATTAATATTTTTTTGGTTTGCCTGATGGCTGAATAAATCAATAACCTGACGCGTCAATTGATACAGATTTACTTCTTCCATATGCAATTCTAATTTTCCGGATTCAATTTTAGAAAAATCCAAAACATCGTTTACAATGTGCATTAAAGAAGCGGCTGACTCATTAATGGTGGTCATATACTCTTCCTGATTCTTTTCCATTTTTGACTTCATCAACAAATGGGTAAATCCTATGATTCCATTCAATGGAGTTCTAATTTCATGACTCATATTAGCCAGAAAATCCGTTTTGGCTTTATTCGCTGCTTCCGATTGTTCTTTTGATTTCAATAATTCAATTTCCATCAACTTACGCTCCGTAATATCAATAAAACTGATTACAATTTCAATGATTTCATTACTTTGATTTTTAACTGGAAAACCATTCACTAAAACCCAAACAATTTTATCACTGTTAGGATGATTAATTCCTAAAGTAAAGTTTTTGACAGCTTCTTTTGTTTTAAGAATAAGGTTTATCGGGTGTTTTTCAATATCAATAATCGAATTATCGTCATTTAGATATTTCCAAATTGGATCTATAGCCTTCTTACCTAAAATTTGTTCGGTACTTAATCCCAATAATTCCGATGCTTTATTATTACTCATAATTACGGAAGTATCTGGTGCATGCACTACAATTCCCGCATCTAGATTATCTAATAATCCTCGATATCTTTCTTCACTTCTCGCTAGTGATTCATCAATAAGCTTCACCTTAGTAATATCACGTGAAAGACAGATGAAATGGGTATCATGTTCCTCCGTTTCTCTCATAGGTGCTATTGACAGTTCATACCAACGCAATTCACCTTTCTTTTCTAAGGTGTATTGACGCCCAGTTGAAAAACCATTTTCAGCAGCTTCACGTATTGCCGAAAAAGCTAAATTTGCAGCATCTGCAAGTAGCACTTCTGAAATTTTCTTGCCAATAAACTGACCTGTAGATTCCGTAAATGAATCTTTATGATGTGAATGATAGTTATAAATCGTACCGTCTAGACCTACTTCAAGCATTAAATCCGGGATAGCATCAATAATCGCCTCCATCTTTTTATTGGCGTTCTTGAATTCTTCTTCGGCCTTTTTAAGGTCAGTAACATCTAACATTGACCCTACAAAACGTGTCGGTTTTCCTTGATCATCTCTTACAATTTTAGCACGTTCGTAAAAACTACCATAAGTACCATCTGCCCTTAAAAAACGAAAATCCTCTGACCAGGTATTTGAGGTCCCAGCGTAACATTCTTCAATGCTTTTAATAACTCTAGCTCTGTCGTCAGGATGCAGCTTAGATCGCCATAGTGCTTTATGTTCCTCAGTGGACAAATCATCACCGTACGAATTTAAATTATCATAAGATATTTTATTATGCCAATTTTCACCACTAATAAAATCCAATTCAAATAAAGCATCATTTGTTGCCGATGCAATTAATTCGAATCGTTCATTTGCTTTCTTAATTGCTTCTTCGGCCTTTTTACGGTCCGTTAAGTCTAACCCCATGCCTAGCAGGCATTTTTTCCCTTCATATTCTATTGCTAAAGAATTGATATAATAGTGTATTTTATTTTTGGCTTTAGTATAAAATTCAACCTCAATCCCAGCAGATTCTTTTTCAAAAACAGTACTAATTCTAGCGCTGATCTTTTCCTTTTCATGTTCATCAAAAAGATCCAATGGACTCATCTGACTAATTTCATGGCCACTGTACCCTGTAACAAGCTCAAAATTTCTATTCCATTTTACAAATTTTCCAGATTCATCATAGAGATAAAATATTCCTGGTAGATTATTTATTATCGTTTCTGAAAGTAGTTTTTCTTTAAAAATTATTTCTTCTGCCTGCTTACGTTCTGTAATATCGGTAACAGTTCCAATGTAGCCTACAATCTCATTATTACTATTTTTTTCCGGAATGGCTTGACCCATCACCCAGGCAATAGTACCGTCAGGCTTTACAAAACGATATTCAGACAATGTTTTTTCACTCTTTCCCGTAGCATTTTCCCAACGATAAAGAATGGCTTTTCTATCTTCTTCATGAACAGCATCTAACCAACCATTACCCAATGCCTTTTGATAGGACAGGCCTGAAATTTGAGTCCAGCTCGGATTGACATAGGTCGTATAACCTGAGGCGTCCGTGCGAAAAATACCAACTGGAGAAACTTCAGTTAGCGTATGGTATCTTTTCTCACTTTGAAAAACGGCTTCTTCCGCTTTTTTATTTTGAATTTCTTTTTCAAACACCTCCAAAGCAAAAGATACATCATCAGTCGCTTCATCTAATAATGCAATTTCTTCGGCATCAAAAAAGTTCTTTTCAGTAGAATAAAGACTAAAAACTCCAATTACTTTACCCCCTTTTTTAATAGGTAATGACATTAATGAATTGAAACCTCGGCTTAATGCATCTTCTTTCCATGGCGTCATAAGAATACAGTTTTCAATGTCATTACAAACAACATACTTCTCCTCTCTTATCGCTGTTCCTACTGGACCTCTTCCTTCTGGTATATCTTTAGTTGAAATTGTTTTAATTTTGGAGAGATACGCCGTATCTTCTCCTGCAACCACTGCAGGTACTAATTCATTATTAACCTCATCTATTAACCCAATCCATGCCATTTTAAACTTCCCTCTTTCAACAGCAATCGTACAGGCCTCTTTAAACAGTGTTTCTTCATCCGTTGTGCGAACGATCATTTGGTTAATCTCACTAATAAACAAGTAGAGTCTATTAGCCTTAATAATTTTTTGCTCTGCTTCTATTCTTTCAGTAATATCTGTAACGATACCATGACAAATTACGGTTCCAGAAGGCTCTACAATAGGTAGTGAATTCACTTCGTGCCACACTAATCCTTTAGTAGGATGATAATAACGATAGGTTCCTTTTAGTGGGACTAGTTCCGTTTTTGTTTTAGTGATTTTTTTAATAACAGCTGCTAAATCATCAGGATGGATCAGTTTAAAAATGCTATTGGCATCTTTTTCGACCTCCGCAAATTCCAACCCATAAATATCGATAATAGCATCGCTTGCATAAGGGTAAGTTAATGAACCATCTTTATTTTGACGCATCGAATAAATTAACCCTGGCGCTGTAGCAGCTATTTTAACAAATTTATCCCTTTCTTTTTCCAATGACTCGATTGCTTCTTTTCTTTCGGTCACATCCCTTAAGTTAGCAATAACTCCCTTCACGCTATCGTAATTAATCAAGTTGCTAAGCATCCCTTCGAGCCATATATACCCCCCATTTTTATGTTTAATCTTAAACAAAACTGGATTTGGAACATCTGGATTACTCAATGTTTTTTGGATTTCCTGCTGCATATATTCCAAATAATCAGGATGGAAATATTCGACGTCAGGCATTTGCCTAAATTCATCAGCTGTGTAGCCTGTAATCCGGGTGGAAGAAGCACTACGAAATATAGTCTTTAAATTTTCATCAAGTACGGTGATAATACCGTCGTTGTTTTCGACCAAGGCACGAAAGTATTTTTCGTTTTGTTTTAATTTTAATTCGATATTTTTTTGTGTTGTAACCTCCCTGAAATTTGCAATTATCCCTTTTACACTGCTGTCGTGAAATCTATTGGTCACAACACCTTCAAGCCAGATATAATGCCCTTTTTTATGTTTTACCTGAAACGACAAAGGAATTACTTCCCCTGGGCTTGCTATCGCATTTTGTATATTTTGATGTATATAATCTAAATAATCTGGGTGAAAGTACTCTTCATGAGCTATGGTATTAAATTCTTCATCAGTATAACCCGTTACTCGCTGTGAAGAAGGACTACGAAATAAAACTTCTAATTTTTCATCAACAACAGTGATAATCCCTTCGTTGTTTTCAACCAAAGAACGGAAGCGTTTTTCGCTTTTTTCAATTTTAAGATCTGCCTCTTTCTCAAGAGTAATATCCCTAAAAAAGATAGAAAGTCCATCTTTGGATGGATAAATATGATTTTCTACCCATCGCTGATTTGGCTTATAATAATCTTCAAATTTAAAATACTCTTGTGTTGTTATCGTTTTATAGCATGCTTTATAAAAAGCGTTATCAACAACCTCAGGAAACTCCGTCCAAATGTGTTTTCCAATCATTTCTGCTGGATCTCGATTTAGAAATTCTCCTGCTTTTATATTCATATAGGTATAACACCAGTTTGAATCTAGTGCAATAAAAGCATCCGTTATACGCGCAAAAGTATTGGTCAGTAATTCGTTGGCACGTTTAATCTCAGTTATGTCTTTAACAAAACCCATGAAGCGATTTTCTGAAAGCTTTACTGAATCTACTCTACTCCATCTAATTTCTCCCGATTTGTGAACCGTTTTAAACTCTCCTTTTGACTCTCCTACTTTCTTTACTTTATTGAAACACATTCCTAAATCTTCTAAAGATTCCTGAAATGTAATTTCCATCATCGACAATTTTAAAAGTTCTTGCTCTGAATATCCAAATATGGAAGAGACTGCTCTATTTACTTCGACAAAAATTCCGTTTTCATCAGCAACAAAAATTCCATCAGGCGCATTTTCAATATAGTTTTTAAACTTACGATTACTTTCTTCTTCTATTAACTGAAGTTTGATTTTAGCTTGAGCTTGCTTTTTTTCTTTTAGCTTTTCAGTAATGATTTTCTTTTCTGATACATCTTGCGTATTTCCTCTAAGAGCAATCACTTCTCCATTTACATCTGTTACAGGAATAACGATTACATGAAGCCATTTTATTCTATTAGCAGAAAAATGGCCCGCCTTTTCAATTTCAAAAGACTTCTTATCCTTTATACATTGATGTATTTTATTTTGAAATTGAATAACCTCTTCTTTTGAAAAACGCTTTAAATAGGATTCAAACAAATCCTCCTTCGGCTTCTTTTTAATTTCGTAGATAGAATATAATTCTTCCGACCAAATCATTTTTTTATTGATTATATCGAATTCCCAACTTCCTATTTTAGCAGTCTTTTGAGCGTCATTTAGCAGTCTCTCGCTTGTAATTAAATTCTGTTGTACTTCCCTTATTTGGGATATGTCTCTTCCAATTCCATAAATAAGTTTTCCGGCGTGGTCGACACTACTAGTCCATTGAATAGTTACAATGGCTCCATTTTTTTTAATATATCTATTTTCGAAACTAATTGAACCCTCACCTTTCGACAATCGTTCTATTTCTAGATTGGTTTCTAGAATATCTTCAGGATGAATAAATGAAACCAAACTATTGCTGAGTAACTCCTTTTTTGTATACCCTAATTTTTTTTTGAATGCTGGATTAACCTCTTTAAAAAACCCATCCATTCCTGCTACGCATAACAAATCTTCGGATTCTTTAATATAGAAATCAAAATTAGCAAAGCCACTACGCCCTTTGCTTAGGTTATTTATCTCCTCTTTTTGATTTTCTATAATCTTGAGTAAGTCATCGTAGGTAGGTTGGGGCAAATTTGTATTCATAAAAAATTAAACTAGATATTAAAAGCTCAAATGCTTTTGAATATAATTATTTATAATCTTTAAACCACTGTATACAGATATAGAGCTATTTTATATGCTATTGATTATCTATCATCTAATGATTTCCATAAGGACGATTGAACCGAATCTACGTCAGAAACCCAGCGATTAGCAATTGAAACTTAAAAATACTATTTAATTCGGTATAAATCAATACTTAGAAATTTAATTTACATTCTATACCTATTAAACTCGTAATTTAAGTGACTACAACTATTCATGTAACAAAACAGGGCTATTTTACCTACAAATTTATCGCAATGTAGTTCAGAACAATTTGCATTTAATCAAATCAATAATAACAGGTCTATTTTAAACTTTTTGCCATTATTGATTATCTCTAACTTCATCTGACTCAACAAAAAACAAACTTTAAATTACTGTCTTACTGATAATTATCATATTATACTTCTTAGAAACTATCTAAATTTATATAATTATTAATCTTAAAATGAAAGTTTAATCCTCGACAGCAAACTACTACTATTCCCTTAATCGCTTTAACCTCAATCTAGCTTACATTTTAATGAACGATTGATCTCATAAACCGCCCTTTTTTCCATTTAATTTCTCGAATGTGACATTTGTTACTGTGTAGCCCTTATTGCGAAATTATCTTTGCCCTAATAATTAGAAACAAAAATTATGAAGAAAATAAATTTAATAGCACTCTTAGCAACCATTTTCATCTCTGCTTTTAGTTATGGTCAAGATACATTGGCTATTTCTAAAACTGATCTTTGGCAGAAGGTGGCCGATAAAAATTTACAAATTAAGATTGCAGATCAGGAGTTTAAATCGGCACAGGCAGATTACAGACAATCCAATTCTTTATTTTTACCCAATATCACCGCTTCACACACGGCTATTGCTACTACTAATCCTTTGATGGCTTTTGGATCTAAATTGAATCAGGCGATTTTGACGGCATCTGATTTTAATCCAGAACTATTAAATAATCCAGATCGAACTACAAACTTTGCCACTAAAATTGAAATTCTGCAACCCATCATCAATATCGATGGATTGTATGGAAGACAGGCGGCAAGAGCAAAGATGAATGCTTATTCGCTACAAACGGAACGCACTAAAGAGTACCTCGAACTAGAAGTCAACAAATCTTTTATGGAATTGCAACTTGCTTATAAAGCTGTTGCCGTTTTAGACAAAGCGAACGCAACTGCTGCCGAAAACTTGAAATTAATAGAAAACTATTTTAAACAAGGGATTCTTCAAAAAACAGATTTGCTATCTGTACAGGTTCGTGTGAGTGAAATAAAAAACCAATTGCAATATGCAAAAAGTAATGTGCAAAATGCCTCTGATTACTTGGCTTTTTTATTGAATGAAGATCTTGGAGACAAAGTATACAAACCCGCTGATGCTTTAGAAAATACCATTAGCATACAAACGATCAACACTTCCCTTTCAGCGAACAGAAAAGATATTCGAGCGATGGATCAATCTACTGAAGCTTATCAAAAAATGTTGTTATCAAGTAAAATGACCTTCTTGCCTCGATTGAATGCTTTTGGAAGTTATGAATTGTACGATGACACACTTTTTGGGACTAACGCAAAAGGATATGTGGTAGGAGCTCAATTATCATGGAATGTATTTGACGGTTATAAATCAATTGGAAAAATGGAAAAAGCGAAGGCTGATTTCCAAAAAGCGGAGATTGAAACACAACAGTACAAAGCTAAAAGCCAACTGGAATTGAATAAAGCAAATCGCCAGCTGAATGATGCTGAGAATAAGGTCAATCTTTCTAAGTTAGATTTAGAACAATCACAGGAAGCATATAGAATTAGAAGCAATCGTTTTACACAAGGTTTAGAAAAAACGACAGACTTACTACAAGCTGAAACTCAAATGTTCAAAAAAGAATTGGAATACTTACAAGCTGTTTTTGAATACAATTATACACAACAGTACTTACAATTCTTAACGAAGTAATAATTAAGAAGAGAGAAAAGAATAAAGATTTAAGACAAAAATAATCAAACGAAAAACCATGAAAAAAATAATAACACTAATTTCAATTTCCCTTTTTATTTTAACATCCTGTAATGGAGAGAAAAAAGAAGCGGTAGCTGAATCTCCTGCAATTGCCGTTACAGTAAGTGGCGTTTCTGAAAATGACAATAGCCCATTTGTAAGTGCAAGTGGGAAAATCGAAGCAGAAAACAGTGCCGATTTGAGTACTAGAATGATGGGCTATGTAACTAAAGTATATGTTCAGATAGGACAAAAAGTAAATGCAGGGCAAACATTAGTAAGTATTAACAACTCTGATTTACTGGCCAAAAAAGCGCAAGCAGACGCTAATATTCTTCAAGCAACTGCAGGGTACAATAGCGCTAAAAAAGATTACGATCGTTTTGTTGCTTTGTTCAAACAACAAAGTGCTTCACAAAAAGAATTAGATGACATGACCGCTCGTTATGAAATGGCCAAAGCGGGACTTGAAGGGGCAAAACAAATGCGAAATGAAGTTTTGGCACAGTTCAATTATTCTAATATTACGGCTCCATTCTCTGGTGTGGTGACTAATACTTTTGTAAAAGAAGGTGATATGGCTAACCCTGGAATGCCATTAGTAAGTATGGAAGGTGCCTCTAAATTAGAGGTAAGCGCCATGGTTTCTGAAACTGATATTACTAGTATAAAAAAGGGAATGCCTGTTAGCATTTTAGTAAAATCATCTAATGAAAAATTGACGGGTAAAGTAAGTGAAGTGAGTTTGTCTGCAAAAAACACGGGTGGACAATATCTGGTAAAAATAAATTTAGATAAAACGGACAGTTCAGTCTTGTCAGGAATGTTTGTAAATGTACAGTTTCCTGTTGAAAACAAATCGAATATTTCCAAAAGTGATGTGATTTTAGTTCCAGAAAGTGCTTTGGTAAGACAAGGTCAACTTACTGGAATATACACTATAGGAAATGAAAATGTAGCGATCTTAAGATGGTTACGTACTGGAAAAACTTATGGTGACCAAGTGGAAGTATTGTCTGGATTATCAGCTGATGAAAACTACATCATCTCTGCTCAAGGAAAATTATTCAACGGAGCGAAGGTAAATGTTCAGTAAAAAAATTAAAGTTTAAAGTTTAAGGTTTAAGGTTTAAAAGTTCAAAAAACAGAACCCCTAAACTGAAAATGAATAAAATAAATATCATTGTTAATTCCAGCGTGAGGGATAGAAGTGAAAATCCTTTTTCGTCAGTTCGAGTTTCCGCTTTTTAGCGGAAGTATCGAGAACAAGAAAAAGATTGAAACGAATAGCCCGACCCTTGTGGTCACGCCCAAATAAAAAAATTATTATGCAAGAAGGAATTTCAGGTAAAATTGCCAATTTTTTCATCAATTCAAAACTAACTATTTTGATGATGATCGGTTTGATGATCATTGGTGTGTACAGTTCTTTTCTTATTCCAAGAGAAGAAGAACCACAAATTAATGTTCCGATGGCCGACGTCATGGTCGGTTATCCAGGAGCGAGCCCTACTGAGGTAGAAAGCCGTGTGGCAAAACCGCTAGAGAAAATCATCTCAAATATCAAAGGGGTGGAACACGTGCATACGATGGCTATGAATGGTCAGGCGATGCTTATTGTTCAATTTTATGTAGGTCAGGATGTAGAGCGTTCGTATGTGAAGTTATACGACGAACTGGCAAAACACGAAGATATGTTCCCAAAAGGAGTGTACAAACCAATGGTAAAAACTCGTTCTATTGATGATGTACCAATGCTTGGAATCACGCTTTGGAGCGACAAAATGGACGATTTTCAGCTGCGTCAAATTGCCGAAGAAGTAACATCTGAAGTTGAAAAAGTAAAAGATGTTGCGATTACTAAAGAAATTGGTGGAAGAAGCCGAGTGCTCAAAGTGATTTTGGACAAAGATAAAATGGCAGAGAATGGCATCGACCCTATGGGTATTATGCAAATGATTCAAGCGAATAATAGCAGTTCGCAATCAGGGAGTTTTGTCAATAACGATGAGGAATATTTAATTACGACAGGGAAGTTCTTAACCTCAGCTGACGATGTAGAAAATCTGGTTGTAGGGATTAATAAAAATATGCCTGTTTACTTAAAACAAGTGGCTACAGTTCAAGACGGTCCGTCTACCGCAAAAAGTTATGTATCCTTTGGGTATAGTAAATCAAACGAAAAATACAAAGACGCAAAATCTGAATATCCTGCCGTAACCATATCTGTAGGGAAGGTCAAAGGTGCGGATGCGATGAAAATTTCGGAGAAAATCATTGATAAAGTAAACCATTTAAAAACTACTATCATACCTAATGATGTTCATGTCGAAGTAACTAGAAATTACGGTGAAACGGCATCAGATAAAGTGGGTGAATTATTGCTACACTTGGGTATTGCAATTTTGGCGGTAACGTTCTTAGTGATGCTTGCTATGGGCTGGAGAGGTGGATTAGTTGTTTTCTTCTCAGTACCATTGACTTTTGCATTGACCTTATTCAGTTATTATATGCTGGATTATACATTAAATAGAATCACGCTTTTCGCCTTAGTATTCGTAGTGGGAATTGTCGTCGATGACAGTATTATTATCGCAGAGAATATGCACAGGCATTTCAAGATGAAGCGATTACCATTTAAACAAGCCGCTATTTATGCGATAAATGAAGTAGGAAACCCAACGATTTTAGCAACATTTACGGTTATTGCAGCTATTTTACCAATGGCGTTTGTATCTGGAATGATGGGACCTTACATGAGTCCGATGCCTATAGGCGCTTCGATTGCCATGATATTGTCGCTGTTTGTTGCATTGACTGTTACGCCTTATTTAGGATATCATTTATTACAAGAAAAAGATACACAAGAACATAAAGAGCAGGAAGGACTAGAAACTAGTTTTATCTATAGAATGTACAACAAGCTGGAACGTCCTTTACTGGAAAGTAGCATGAAGCGAAGAGTACTTGTGGGAGTGACTGTTTTATTATTGTTTGGTTCTGTTGGTATGTTTTTTACCAAATCCGTATTAGTAAAAATGTTGCCTTTTGACAACAAAAATGAATTTCAAGTGGTAATTGATATGCCCGAAGGAACGACTCTGGAAAGAACATCAGCGGTTACTAAAGAAATTGCGCAGTATTTAACCACAATTGCAGAGGTTGTTGATTATCAAAACTACATTGGAACATCGGCACCAATCACTTTTAACGGATTAGTTCGTCATTATGATTTGCGTGGTGGAAGTAATATGGCTGATATTCAAGTGAACTTATTGCACAAAGAAGATCGAAAATTACAAAGTCACGACATTGCTAAAAATGTGCGTCCGCAAATTCAGAAAATCGCTAAAAAATATGGTGCGAATGTAAAAATTATCGAAGTTCCGCCAGGACCTCCTGTTTTGTCAACATTGGTTGCTGAAGTTTATGGTCCAAATTACAAAGACCAAATTAAAGTAGCGCAACAAGTAAAAGATATTCTTCATAAAACAGATGGTATTGTAGATATTGACTGGACTGTAGAAGACAATCAAACAGAATACAAGCTGGAAGTTGATAAAGAAAAAGCAATGCTAAATGGGATTGCACCGCAACAAATAGTTGGGAATTTGACTTATTTATTGAAAGAATATCCTGTTTCTAATTTGTATGCTGAAAATTCAAATGACAATGTAGGTATTGTTCTTTCGCTTGACGATAAAGACAAAACAAGCTTGCAAGACATTCAGAACTTAAAAATAAAAGGAAGCCAAGGGAATATGATTCCGGTGAGTGATTTAGTAAAAGTAAAAACAGATACGTTACAAAAAACCATTTATAGAAAAGATCAAAAACGTGTGGTTTATGTTACCGCTGATATGGCTGGCGCATTAGAAAGTCCTGTGTATGCCATTCTGGGAATGACGGAGAAATTAGACAAAATGAATATCCCAAAAGGATATAAAGTCAATGAATTATACATGGATCAACCAACAGATGAAAGTGATTTCACTGTAAAATGGGATGGTGAATGGCAGATTACTTTAGAAGTATTCCGTGATTTAGGAGTAGCCTTTCTAGTAGCTATCGTGATAATTTACATGTTGATTGTGGGCTGGTTCCAGAACTTTAAAACACCTATGGTGATGATGTTAGCGATTCCGCTATCCTTAATTGGAATTGTGTTTGGCCACTGGTTGTTAGGTGCTTATTTCACAGCAACTTCTTTCATTGGTATGATTGCTTTGGCAGGAGTTATGGTTAGAAACTCGGTTTTACTGATTGACTTTATCGAAATAAGATTGAATGACGGTGTGCAGTTAAAACAAGCGATTATTGAGGCTGGAGCAGTAAGAACCTCTCCTATTCTATTGACAACTGGAGCAGTAGTTATTGGAGCTTCTATTATCTTATTTGATCCACTGTTTCAAGGATTGGCAATTTCGTTAGTATTTGGAGCTATCGTTTCTACTATTCTAACATTGATTGTAGTGCCGTTGATTTATTATGTGACGGAGAGAAAGAAATGGGAAACATCTAACGAACCAACATCTAACGAAGAGCAATAAACAAAAATAGAATGGCACGCAGATAAAACGGATTTGAGTCGATTTCCACAGATTAAAATCCGTTTTTATCCGCTACATCTGCGTTATCCGTGTTCCATTTTTAGTGTACAATTCCAAAACAAAAAAACAAATGAAACTACTTATTATAACCGCCATAGCGGCATTTGACCAAGACATCAAAAAAATGCTAAAACAAGCCGAGGTAAAAAACTTTAGCTACAAAGAGGTAACAGGATTTAAGGATATTTCGGAAGTGTCAATGGAAGGAAATTGGTTTGGAAGCGAAATGAGCGAAAACGAATCCATACTCTATTATGCCTTTGTAGACAATGGAAATGTAGATACATTGATCGAAAAAGTAAACGAATTCAATACGCAGCAAGAAAGTTTATCAAACATTCATGTGGCAGTATTAAATATTGAAAAACACAACTAATAAAAATTATAAAAAATGAAAAATAAAGTATTTAGAATTGTAGTAGGCTCTTTTATCCTAATCAGTTTAGCATTGGCAATCTATGTAAATATAAACTGGTTGTGGTTTACGGTATTTATAGGCGTTAATTTAATTCAATCTGGTTTTACTAAATGGTGTTTATTGGAAACTATTTTGACTAAATTAGGATTGAAAGACTAATTCCAGTTTTGATATAAAATTCAAAATCCGAGTTGCAACAGCAGCTCGGATTTTTTTATGCACTTATTTTTTTGGGTTACTTATGGTTTATTGGCTAGATATAGTCATCGAAAACAAATAAAAAAGGAAAGGAACGAAAATGAATCTAGACCTTGCGATACGTCTCTCGAAAGCTATTTTAGATTTCAAATCAATCATCACTTAATTAGATAAACACACAATATTTTCCCAATAAATTATTGGATACAAAACAATTGACTATATTTGCATCGCACACGATATAAACGACTGCGATTAAAATAAAAACGATGAGTAAAACTATAGAAACTACGTTAACGCAAAATATTTTCAGAATACTATTAGCCTTTTTTATGGTCTATGCTGGATTCAGTCACCTTACTTTTAATAGAGTTGACTTTCAGGCACAAGTACCAGACTGGTTGCCGCTAAGCAAAGACTTGGTGGTAATACTATCAGGCGTAGTAGAAATGGCATTGGGTCTCGGTTTGGCTTTTTGGAAAAAGGAACGAGCAACTTTCGGTTGGGCACTGGCACTATTTTTCGTTTTAGTGTTTCCTGGAAATATTGCGCAATACTTGGATCATAAAGATGCTTTTGGAGCTTTAAATTCAGATAACGCACGTTTAACACGTCTGTTTTTCCAACCCGTACTGATCGCCTGGGCCTTGTGGTCAGCAGGTTCGTATCAAGCTTGGAGAAATAGTAAAACAAACAACTAATTATGGATGATGCTCAATTAAAATTAAGCAACCAAGTCTGTTTCCCGATCTACTCTGCTTCTCGTTTGATCACTAAGGCCTATAAACCTTACTTAGACGAAATGGGGATTACTTATCCACAGTATTTGGTATTAATGGTTCTCTGGGAAAACGATATCCTTTCTGTAAATCAGATTACAGAAAAGCTACTTCTGAACACTAACACTCTTTCTCCATTGCTAAAACGCATGGAGAGAATGCAACTGCTACAACGTAATCGCTCTGAATCAGATGAAAGAAGTGTTATTGTACAGCTTACAGAAAAAGGAAAAAACTTAAAAGACCAAGCAAAGCCCATTCCTGATCAACTCATCAAAATATTGCTTACTGAAAACATCAAGATATCCGATGTACTGCAGCTAAAAGAGATGCTGAATGAATGGATTAAAATACTCACAGAAGACAACAAAAATTTAGAATAAAACAAAAAAATAAAAACAAAGAATATGGAATTATTAGACAAATTAAATTGGAGATACGCTGCTAAAGCGATGAATGGTACAAAAGTATCACAAGAAAAAATTGACAACATAATTGAAGCAATATCACTTGCTCCTACCTCAAGTGGTTTACAACCGTTTGAAGTAATTGTAATTACAAATCAAGAATTAAAAGAAAAAATCAGGCCTATTTCTTGGAACCAATCCGTTGTTACTGATTGTTCTCACTTATTTGTATTCGCTGCCTGGGATACTTATACAGCGGAACGAATTAACAAAATGTTTGATTTGACAAACACCATTCGCGGTTTTAAAAACGAAGGTTGGGAAAATTACCGTCAAATGCTTTTAAATCTTTATCCGCAAAAGGATGCTGAGGAAAACTTTACCCACGCCGCTAAACAAGCTTATATCGCATTTTCTCAAGCTATTGCTGCTGCCGCTTTTGAGGGAGTTGACAGTACACCTTTAGAAGGTTTTGATGCTGATGCATTGGATGAAATTTTAGGATTAAGAGCCAAAGGACTTAGAAGTTGCGTTATGCTTCCTGTAGGTTACAGAGACACTGAAAATGACTGGTTAGTTAATCTTACCAAAGTAAGAAAAAGCAAAGAAGATTTAGTTACTTTAATTGATTAGTAATAAAAAAGTTACTGATTTTATAGAATAAAAAGTGGTTTGGGTTTATACTCAAACCGCTTTTTTTTCTCTATCTTATATCTTATAACTACGCTACTCATGAACGATTCCTTAAATATAGGAAGCGTAAACCGAAAGCTAGCGTAGATTTCTCCTTTGTGACAAACACAAGTTTGTGAATAAATACGCTGTCACTCCCCACAACCAAAATTTTAATTATACCTGTTTATTTCTTATATTCGTTCTGCACAAAACGATACAAAAATGAACTTCAAATCTTTTCCAAAAATAAAATCAGAACGTCTTTTATTAAGAAAAATTGAAGAATCTGATGATGCCGTAATCCTATACCTGCGCTCTGACGAAACGATTAATCAATATATCGAAAGACCAGAAAACAGAAAGACGAAGACTATTGCGCAAGCACTCCAATTTATTAATGAAATAACCCAGGACTACCACAATAATAAATCGGTAACTTGGGGCATTATTTATAAAAACGAACCGCATCTTATTGGAACAATTTGTTTGTGGAACATTTCCGAGAACAATACTATTGCCGAAGTGGGTTACGGTCTTAATCCTGCATTCCAAAATAAAGGAATTATGACCGAAGCACTAATGTGTGTTATTGATTATGGATTCAAAGAACTAAAACTAATCAAGATCGAGGCATTCACCCATTATAAAAATGAGAGCTCTAAAAAACTACTAGAAAAAACTGGTTTTCATTTTATGGAAAACCGAAAAGATCAAGACAATGATTCCAACAGTATCTATGAACTTCTAAATAGTCAGAGTTAACTAATTGCAAGATCTTTCTGCCACTTTAAATAACACCTTATGACAAAGAGTACTAAAAAAGAGTTAGCACCAGACCAAAGTCAAGAACTACTGATGGTACTACAAACCCGTTTTGAGAAAAACAAAAACCGTCATGAAAATCTGGAGTGGACAACGATACAGACAAAGCTGGAAATCAATCCAGAAAAACTTTGGTCCCTCAATGAAATGGAAAATACTGGTGGCGAACCAGATGTTGTAAGTCATGATAAAAAAACAGACGAATTTCTTTTTTATGATTGCGCTACTGAAAGTCCGCAGGGACGAAGAAGCTATTGTTATGACCAAGAAGCATTAGAGTCAAGAAAAAAATTCAAACCAGAAAACAATGCCCTCGATGTGGCAGCAGCCATGGGAATTTCCCTTTTAACCGAAGCAGAGTATAAAGAATTACAGCAACTAGGTAATTTTGACACCAAAACGTCAAGTTGGATAAAAACACCGGCAGCAATTCGAAAACTCGGAGGCACGCTCTTTTGTGATTTTAGATACAACACCGTTTTTGTGTATCACAATGGTGCCGATTCGTATTATGCAGCCAGAGGATTCCGCGGGGTACTGCGAGTCTAAATTTTGGCTGTAGTAGTTTAGATTTATAGAATTGGTAACAAAAAAATAAAAACTAGACGATAAAGTCAGTAGCTACCTACTCTCATTGGCAGCCATAAAAACATATAAATCCTATTTAGTTTTTCATGAAACAATCTAAACAAACCTCTTTAAAAATGATTTAAAAGAGGTTCGTTTTTTACAACTCCTATCAGCACCTCTAAAAAAGCAACTACACCTAGTCTTCAAAACACCTTGTAAAACACTAATTTACAGCTAGTTAAACCTGAAAATACGAATTGTTTTGAAACACTCAATTAAAATTTTAACAAAAAAACAAGAAAACATTTGTATATACAAATAAAATAAGTGTTACATTTGTACCAACAAATAAACAACGTATTGGTATGAAAATTGAAGACATCATAAAGACTACAGCCATTTTGAATAATTCAAATCGAATTATTTTGAATGTAATGTATAGCGAAAACGTAATCAGTGAGAAATTCAATGAAGTTTTGAAACCGTATGAATTATCTGGAGAACAATACAATGTGTTACGCATACTAAGAGGACAAAAAGGAAATCCCGCTAATATGAGTGTCATTCAGGAACGCATGATTGCCAAAACGAGTAACACCACCCGTCTGGTAGATAAATTATTATTAAAAGAGCTGGTTACCCGAAAAGTCTGTCCGGAAAACAGAAGAAAAATAGAGGTTTTGATTACGCAAAAAGGATTGGACGTTTTACATGAACTAGACCCTAAAGTAACTGAGCATGGCAATTACTTCTCAAAAAATTTAAATGAAGAGGAATTAGAGCAATTAAATACATTATTAGAAAAATACAGAAATCAATAAAATATAAATTATGAGTACTTTCTTAGAACACCAAAATTGGAGATACGCAACAAAGAAATTTGATGCCAGCAAAATAATAAACAAAGAAGATTTAAATACTTTAAAAGAAGCTATTCGTTTAAGTTCTTCTTCTTATGGATTACAACCTTACAAAATTATCCTTGTTGAAAACCCAGAATTAAGAGCTAAAATCCAACCTGCTGCCTGGGGTCAATCTCAAATAGTGGAAGCTTCACATCTTATCGTTTTTGCAAATGAAACTCAAATTGCGGAACAATCTATTGATAGTTATGTTAAAAATATAAGTACTACAAGAAACGTACCTATTGATTCATTAAATGGATACTCAGACTTCATGAAGTCAAAAATAGTAACTCTTGATAAAGATTCAAAAAACATTTGGGCTTCAAAACAAACCTATTTAGCCATGGGTAACTTATTAAATGCGGCTGCCGAATTAAAAATTGACGTTACTCCTATGGAAGGTTTTGTTCCTGAGCAGGTAAACGAAATATTAGGATTAGAAAAACTAGGTCTTAATGCTTCTTTAATAGCAACTTTGGGTTACAGACATGATGAAGATGCCTCTCAACATTACAAGAAAGTTAGAAAATCAAACGAAGATTTATTTATCACATTATAATAACAATCAAATTTCAATACAAACAAAAAAATTAAACACATGAAAAATTTAAAATCAATTGCATTAGCATTAGTAGTAGTTTTCGCAACAGCAACTGCATCAGCACAAACTAAAAAAGTAGACGCAACTGCAAGTACAATCAACTGGGTTGGGAAAAAAGTAACAGGACAACATAATGGTACTGTAAATCTAAAAGCGGGAACTTTAATCTTCAAAGGAGACAAATTAGCTGGAGGAACTTTCACTGTTGATATGACTTCATTAACTGCTACAGATCTTTCTGGTGAATACCAAGGAAAATTAAACGGTCACTTGAAATCAGAAGATTTTTTTGGAACTGAAAAATTCCCAACTGCTACTTTAGTATTCAAAACTATCGCAGCAAAATCTAAAACTCTATATACTGTAACTGCAGACTTGACTATCAAGGACAAAACAAATCCAGTAACGTTTGATATTACTGTAAACGGAAATACTGCTACAACAGCTTTCAATGTTGACAGAACTAAATATGACATTAAATATGGTTCAGGAAGTTTCTTTGACAATTTAGGAGACAAAGCAATTTCAAATGAATTTGAATTAGCTGTAGCCTTAAAGTTCTAATATTTTTCAATATAAATACATAAGCCTCAACAAGCAATTGTTGGGGCTTTTTATTGCAATCAGAATAGTAATCTAACAAAAAAGACTGATATTTTAGTTTTTTTTTATTCCTTTCCGATTGTTAAACCAAATTACCTTTATATATTTGTAGTATGAAAATAACAATGAACAATACTTGGTGGTGGAACAATTTACGTCAAACGTCGTGAACTAAGCTCCTATGGTATTATCAACTATAAAAAAAAGGCTTGTCATCACGACAAGCCTTTTTTTTATGCTTATTTTATTTTCAACATCACTTAAGACTTTAAACCTTAAACTTTAAACAACTTGAAATCTTTTATATTTAATACAAAATACAAACAAATTCTCGCAGACACCATAACTCCTGTTAGTGTGTATTTAAAAATACGTGACAAATTTCCGAACAGTCTTTTGTTAGAAAGTAGCGACTATCACGGGAGTGACAACAGCTTTTCCTATATATGTTGCAATCCGATTGCTTCTATAAAAATAGAAAACGAAACGATTTACAAAACCTTCCCAGACGGTACTTCTGAAAAAATAGCTATCGATGCTAACACGAGTATTCCTGAAGTAATCCAAGAGTTTTCCGCACAGTTTAAATCCGAAAAAAATGACTTTAAATTCATCAATAATGGTTTGTTTGGCTACATTTCTTATGATGCCGTTCGCTATTTTGAAAAAGTAACTATTGCCAAAAAAGACAATAGTATTTCAATACCAGATGTCTATTATGCGGTGTATCAAAACATAATTGCCATCAATCATTTTAAAAATCAAGCGTATATTTTCTGCCATAGTTTGGACGGAAAAAATAACATTTCTGAAATTGAACAATTATTGCAATCTAGAAATATTGCTTCCTATAAATTTTTGAAAGAAGGCGAAGGCTTTTCAAATTTAACCGACGACGAGTTCAAACACAATGTGGCTTTGGCCAAAAAGCATTGTTTCCGTGGGGATGTGTTCCAATTGGTTTTATCCAGAAGGTTTACCCAAGGTTTCAAAGGTGATGAGTTCAATGTATACAGAGCGTTGCGAAGCATCAACCCTTCTCCCTATTTATTCTTTTTTGATTACGGAGACTTCAAAATATTTGGTTCTTCACCCGAAGCACAAATTATTGTCAAAGATCGTAAAGCCGAAATACACCCTATCGCCGGAACTTTTAAACGAACAGGTGATGATGAAAAAGACGCGATACTGGCTAAACAATTATCCGAAGACAAAAAAGAAAATAGTGAGCACGTCATGTTAGTCGACTTAGCTCGAAATGATTTGAGTCGCAACGGTCATAACGTAAATGTAGAGAAATACAGAGAAGTACAGTTTTTCTCGCACGTAATCCATTTGGTTTCCAAAGTAACTGGTCATTTACATGAAAAAGCAACAACTATGCAAGTAGTCGCCGATACTTTTCCAGCTGGGACATTAAGCGGCGCTCCAAAACACAGAGCGATGCAACTCATCGAAGAATATGAAAAAACAAACCGTAATTTTTATGGCGGCGCCATAGGTTTTATGGATTTTGAAGGGAATTTTAACCATGCTATTATGATTCGAACTTTCCTGAGCAAAAATCATCAGTTGCACTCCCAAGCGGGAGCCGGAATTGTTTCTGGTTCAGACGAAGAAAGCGAAATGCAAGAAGTGTACAATAAACTCCTTGCGTTGAATAAAGCTTTGGATTTAGCGGAGACAATATAAAAAATAAGTGGTCAGTTTTTAGTATCAGTTGGCAGAACCTGAAACTTTAGACTTTAAACAAAAAAACAAAATGAAAAAAGTATTAGTTATAGATAATTACGATAGTTTCACTTACAATCTAGTCCATTATCTGGAAGATCTAGAGTGCGAAGTGACAGTGTACAGAAACGATGAGTTTGATATTGATGAGATTGCAGGATTTGATAAAATTCTACTTTCTCCTGGTCCTGGAGTTCCTGATGAGGCCGGATTATTGAAAGATGTGATTCGGAAATATGGCCCTACCAAAAGCATTCTTGGTGTTTGTCTTGGGCAGCAAGCTATTGGTGAAGTCTTTGGAGGAACATTGTCTAATTTGGACAAAGTGTATCACGGGGTTGCTACAATGGTAAAAACAGTGGTTGAGGATGAGCTATTATTCGAAGGACTTGGAAAAGAGTTTGAAGTGGGACGCTACCACTCTTGGGTTGTCGATGCGACTTTACCTGAAATGCTGGAAGCTACTTCCTTTGATGAAAATGGCCAAGTAATGTCGTTGCGTCACAGAACGTTTGATGTACGCGGGGTACAATTTCACCCCGAAAGCGTGTTGACGCCAAACGGAAAAAAGATATTAGAGAATTGGTTGAAAGCTTAGATTCTCCAACAGCCCCATTCGAAGGAGAGGGAGCCAAAACAGATACTTAGATTACAGTTTTGAGGTCAAGCAATAAAACTTTAAACCTCAAACTTTAAACAATAAAATCAAAATGAAAAACATATTAAACAGATTGATCAATCATGAAATGCTTTCCGCAGCGGAAGCAAAAGAGGTCTTGGTCAATATATCAAACGGCAGTTACAACCCAAGTCAAATCTCCGCTTTTTTGACGGTTTTTATGATGCGTAGTATTAGCATTGAAGAACTTTCTGGTTTTAGAGAAGCCTTATTAGACTTATGTATCCGTGTTGATTTATCAGATTACAATACAATTGATTTATGTGGGACAGGTGGTGACGGAAAAGATACTTTCAATATATCTACTCTAGCCTCTTTTATCTCTGCAGGAGCAGGAATAAAAGTTGCCAAACATGGGAACTACGGAGTTTCGTCTATTTCTGGCTCTAGTAATGTGATGGAAAAACTGGGAATCAAATTCAGTAATGATGCCGATTTCTTAGAACGAAGTATTGACAAAGCGGGTATTTGTGTTTTACACGCTCCTTTATTTCACCCCGCTATGAAAAACGCAGGTCCAATTCGAAAGGAACTAGCAGTAAAAACTTTTTTTAATATGCTGGGGCCGATGGTAAATCCATCATTCCCTAAGAATCAATTGGTAGGCGTTTTTAATCTGGAACTGGCTCGAATATATTCTTACTTATATCAAAATACGGATGTGAATGTCACCATCCTACATTCATTAGATGGCTACGATGAAGTTTCATTGACTGGTCCCACAAAGATTATCACCAGTTCGATGGAAGGAGTTCTAAATCCAGAAGATTTTGGTGTTAGTCTCTTAGCACAAAGTGAAATCGAAGGAGGGAAAACAATTGAAGAATCAGCCCAAATGTTTACTGACATCATTTCAGGAAAAGGAACAGAAGCCCAAAATAATGTGGTTTGTGCCAATGCAGGAATGGCAATTGCAACAGTAACAAAATGTACGCCGCTCGAAGGATTTCAATTAGCTAAAGAAAGTTTGTTGTCCGGAAAAGGATTGAAAGCCTTGAATAAATTACAAGAGTTAAGTAAATAAAATAGTTTAAAGTTTAGGGTTTAAAGTTGGAGGAACGTTCAGCAACTTTAAACCTTAAACAAAGAAAACTTTAAACAAAAAGAAGATGAACATCCTAGATAAAATAATAATTGATAAAAGAAGAGAAGTTATTCTCAAAAAATCAATCATACCAGCTTCACAATTAGAAGCTTCCGTTTTTTTCTCAAAAAAGATTATTTCATTAAGTGAAAATTTAAGAAATAGCACTTCTGGAATTATTGCCGAGCACAAACGACGTTCTCCCTCAAAAGCGGAGATAAATTATAGTTTCACGGTGGAAGAAGTGGTAAAAGGGTACGAAGATGCGGGTGCATGTGGAATTTCGGTATTGACTGATGGGAAATATTTTGGCGGTTCTTTAGATGATTTACTTTTGGCAAGAGCCTCGGTAAACATTCCATTACTGCGAAAAGAATTCATTGTGGATGAATACCAAATCCTCGAAGCCAAAGCCTATGGAGCCGATTTGATTTTGCTCATAGCAGCGGTATTAACCCGAGAAGAAATCAAATCTTTATCTCAATTTGCAAAGAGTTTAGGACTGGAAGTACTATTAGAAGTACACAATCAAGAAGAATTGGAGAAATCGATTATGCCAACTCTCGACATGATTGGGGTGAACAATAGAAACCTAAAAACTTTTGAAGTAAGTTTAGATTTCAGCAAACAATTGGCTTCACAAATACCGGATGAGTTTGTGAAAATTTCTGAAAGTGGTATTTCATCGATTGAAGCGATAACTGAATTAAAACCCTTTGGTTACAAAGGGTTTCTAATAGGTGAAAACTTCATGAAAACAGAAAATGCGGGAAAAGCGGCTAAGGAATTTATTATGAAACTAAATTAAGGCTGAGAACAAAAAGAATTGTTAAACCCTGAGTGAACTTAGCGCATTCTTCGTGAACTTTGTGATTAAAAATTAAGACAATGATAAACCCAAACAAGTACAACACAACTTCTCCCTCCCCATCAGGGAGGACTGGGGTGGGGATCAAAATCTGCGGAATGAAATACCCCGATAACATACTAGAAGTGGGATCACTCCTGCCCGATTATATGGGTTTTATCTTTTGGGAAAAATCGGCAAGGTATTTTGACGGTATGATTCCAGATTTACCAAACTCTATTAAAAAAGTTGGCGTTTTTGTAAATGAAACCGCAGCTATTATTGCCGAAAAAGTATTGAAACATGATTTACTGGCAGTTCAGTTACACGGAAAAGAATCAGTAGCGTTTTGTGAAGCGTTGCGAAACCAACTTCCAAAAGACATCGAAATCATCAAGGTATTTTCTATACAAGATGAATTTGACTTTAGTATTTTAGAACCATTTGAAGCTGTCTGTGATTATTTCCTTTTTGATACTAAGGGGAAATTACCTGGAGGAAACGGAACAACTTTCGATTGGAAAGTATTAGAAAATTATCCTTCCACAAAACCATTTTTTCTAAGTGGTGGTATAGGACTCGAAGAATTAGATGCAGTTGAACAAATCATAAAAACGAATTTACCCGTTTATGCTATCGATGTAAATAGTAAATTTGAAACAGCGCCGGGATTAAAAAACATAAAACTAGTTAGAGAGCTTCAACAAAACTTGAAACTTTAACCTTAAACATAAAAACAATGTCATACCACGTAAACGAAAAAGGCTATTACGGTGAATTTGGAGGAGCCTACATTCCTGAAATGTTATATCCAAATGTTGAAGAATTACGCCAACAATATTTAAAAATCACTGCAGAACCAAGCTTTCAAGCAGAGTTTGATGCACTTTTAAAAGACTATGTAGGGCGACCAACTCCTCTATATTTTGCAGAACGCTTATCTCAAGAATACAATACAAAAATATACCTTAAAAGAGAAGATTTATGTCACACTGGAGCACATAAAATCAACAATACAATTGGCCAAATTTTACTTGCCAAACGTTTGGGTAAAACCCGTATTATTGCCGAAACTGGTGCAGGTCAACATGGCGTTGCGACAGCAACTGTTTGTGCTTTAATGGGATTGCAATGCATCGTCTATATGGGCGAAATTGACATCAAGCGCCAGGCGCCAAATGTAGCGCGTATGAAAATGCTAGGGGCCGAAGTGCGTCCGGCACTTTCAGGATCCAAAACATTAAAAGATGCGACAAACGAAGCTATTCGCGACTGGATCAACAATCCAGTAGACACTTATTACATCATCGGTTCTGTAGTAGGACCCCATCCATATCCTGATATGGTGGCTCGTTTTCAAAGTGTCATCTCTCAAGAAATAAAAACACAATTGCTGGAAAAAGAAGGAACAGAAAAACCTGATTATGTCATTGCCTGCGTTGGTGGCGGAAGCAATGCTGCCGGTACGTATTACCATTTTTTGGATGATGAAGACGTAAAGATCATCGCTGTCGAAGCGGCAGGTCTAGGAGTAGATTCTGGAGAAAGTGCAGCTACCTCCGTATTAGGAAAAGTAGGTGTGATTCATGGTAGCAAGACCTTATTGATGCAATCTACAGATGGTCAGATTACCGAACCGTATTCCATTTCGGCAGGATTGGATTACCCAGGCGTTGGTCCTATGCACGCTAATCTTTATGCAACGGGAAGAGCACAGTTTATCTCGATTACTGATGAACAAGCGATGCAATGGGGATTAAAACTTTCTAAAATGGAAGGACTTATTCCGGCGATTGAAAGCGCTCATGCCTTTGCTGTTCTGGACGAAATGAAATTCAAACCAGAGGATATTGTTGTGATTAATTTGTCTGGACGTGGCGACAAAGATTTAAATACGTATATTGACTACTTTAAATTGTAAAAAGGGTTAACCCTGAATCATTTTCAGGGCGCTCGCTATCCACACAAGAAGATCAGATTTAAAAATAAATTATAAATAGAAAAAAATGGAAAATTTATTTGCCTACGGTTCCCTAAGAGAAGAAGAAGTACAAAAAACAGTTTTTGGACGGATCCTAAAAGGGGTTCCAGAAAAATTATCAGGATATGCAGTAAAAGAAATACAAATTGAAGAAGAATTCGGAATAGAAACGTATCCAATTATCGTCCCTACCGAAGATAATGAAGACTCAATTCATGGCATAGTGTATGAACTAACGTTAGAAGAACTCTCCCTTTCTGATACTTACGAAGGAAACTCTTATACCAGAATTGAAGTGCCATTGCAATCCAAACAAATGGTATGGGCTTACAGCGCCAAAGTATAAACGATTAAAAAACAGGCTGCAAAACAGATTCAAGATCTGATAAAACAACAAAAATGAACAGAATAAATCAACAATTACAGGCAGACAAAAAGATCCTTTCCATCTATTTTTCTGCTGGATATCCTAACCTAAACGACACTGTACAAATCATTCAGGATTTAGAAAAAAATGGTGTAGACATGATTGAAATCGGATTGCCGTTTTCTGATCCATTAGCCGATGGTCCAACCATACAAGCTAGCTCTACCCAGGCGTTGCATAACGGAATGACTACCCAAAAATTATTTGAACAACTAAAAGACATTCGCAAATCAGTATCGATTCCGTTGATAATCATGGGCTATTTTAACCCAATGTTGCAATACGGAGTAGAGAATTTCTGCAAGAAATGTGCTGAAATCGGTATCGATGGATTAATCATTCCTGATCTTCCAGTTGACGTTTATGCTGATGAATACAAAGCCATTTTTGAAAAATACGGCCTAATCAACGTGTTATTGATTACACCACAAACTTCTGACGAACGCATCGCTTTTATCGACAGCGTTTCAAACGGTTTTATTTATATGGTAAGCTCCGCAAGTGTAACTGGATCACAATCTGGTTTTGGAAGTACACAAGAAGCTTATTTCAAACGAATTGCCGACATGAACCTAAAAAACCCTCAAGTAATCGGGTTTGGAATCAACAACAAAGAAACGTTTAACCAAGCGACACAATTTGCAAAAGGCGCCATTATAGGGAGTGCTTTTATCCAGCACCTAACCGAAAACGGAACAGCTAAAATTGCAGATTTTGTAAGAGCGATTCGATAAACAGATTCAACTACTACCAACTACTATATAAACCGCAAATTCGCAATTTTAAAGACCTTACTGGACTTCATAAATTGCGAATTTGCGGTATTTTAAAAAAAAACAAAACTCTTAGGAAGCCGCTTCTTCTTCTACAGCAAATTCCATAGTATCCTCAGCGTCTGCTACAACTTCAGGTCTAGACGCCTTCAGTGCATTAAACTTTTCTATTTTTTCCAAATCTTCTTCCTCACCAGAGAAATAAGGAAACACATCCATAATAGGAGATTCTGAAACAGCTGGAATGCTATACTCACCCATAGTGCTTTGCATGATACCCATTGTATTATCAAAAGCTTCTTTTACATCGTTTGCCTGTACTAAAAAATACATATTGGTTTTACGTTCTTTACCACTTTCTTCGTCATAAGCCAATAAAGAAATTTTTGATTTAAACCAACGATCACAATTTTCAAAAGGATGAATCTCTGCATAATTAGCTACTTTTATGTTCGTGATTTTAAACTCTTCACTGATGTAAGCCGCCATCTCTTCATTGATTCTACTTTCGGCTTCAGTATACGATAAAGCATCTACCAAATAAGGTTCAGTCGTAATCTTTTGTCCGCCAGTTTCATCTGTTTTTCTATATTTTACTTTGCATTCGTACCAAGTTGTGCTCATCTCTTTATTTTTTAGGATGTCAAAGATAGATTTTAAAGAAAAAAAAATAGGGTATTCATAAAATAGATATTCACAATTTTCGATAGAGAATGTATCACATTTATTATCAGAATTTTAACTGTACAAATATATAACCCCGCTCAACCTTCGTTAAGATGGATGTTTAAGTACAATTTTAAATTTTAGTGAATTGTTTCTTCTTCATTAATATCAACAGCTACAATATCAATTGTTTTATTTGCATAGATATAAATTAGTATTCCTAAACACACTGAGAGGCTAGTTTTCATGTAGTACCCAAAATCGATATTACCAAATCCGTCAGCGATATCTTTAAGAAATTGTCCGAAAAATTGTAATCCTGATGCAATAATTAAAAAAATCATGGCCCAAATTTTAATTCCACTTTTCGCCAATTTATTCTTGGTAATGGTTAGAAAAAGCAAAGTAGACAAAATTACTACGGGTAGTAAAACCATTACCCTAAAACCTACGATTGCTACAAATAAATTATTCGCCAAGAGCAAAATAAAAATCGTCATTACAGCCCAATAATAAGTAGTATTGTTAAATTTAGTCTTTTCCATAATGAATTTTTATTGCTAATAATTACCGCTAATGTATTAAAAAACCAAAGACAAAATAGAAACATCGTAATTCTTTTCTTACACGATTTAAAATTCCAGAACTAAACAAAATCACTTATCATCTTTACAAAACCTTTTTTGTTTTTGTTAATATTATGTTAAATAAAAATTAAACAGCTGTTTAATTTAAACAGTTGTTTAATTTCGTATTGTAATAAACAACTATGTCTAGTAATCCCGATTTTAACGAAAAACAAATTCAAATTCTCTTGGTGGCAGAAACCTTATTTGCCGAAAAAGGATTTGATGGAACTTCCATTCGAAATATCGCAAAAGAAGCCAAGATTAATATCGCCATGGTTTCTTATTATTTTGGTTCGAAAGAACGTTTGCTGGAATCGCTGATATTCTATAGAACCAAAGATTTAAAGATTCAAATAGAAAATTTGTTGGTTGAAGATCTAGAACCCATTGCCAAGATCAACAAGCTGATTGCCATTTACATCAATAGGATTAATTCCAATAAAGGGATTTTTAGAATTCTTCATTTTGAGATGGCCACCAAAAAAAAGGAACTAAATATTAAATCCTTTTACGACTTGCGAAAAAGCAATTTAAAATCGCTTGAAGCCATCATCACCGAAGGTCAGGATAAAGGCGTATTTAGAAAAGACATTTCAATTCCGCTGATAACCCCTACTATTCTGGGTACTTTTTTTCATTTCCATATGAATAAAGAGTATTTCATGGATTTATTAAATATAAATACTGAAGACGTATACAATAATTATATAAATGTCAATCTGACAAAACACATTCAACAAACCATAAAAGCACTTCTGATATATGAAAGTTAGTCAACTCATGCTCTTTGGGATATTCTTTATCGGAATTTCGTCAATAGAAGCGCAAGAAAAAACGAGTTTAACGCTCGGTGAAGCCATTCATTTGGCTTGGGCCAAAAGCAATGAAGTTTCTTTGGCAAACACTAAAGTAAGTACCAAAAAACACGAATTACAGTCGGTTAAAAACAGTCAGTATCCTGATTTGAAAATATCAGGTCAATACCAGCGCTTAACGCAGGCATCCATTGATTTCAAAATAAATAAAAGTAGCGACGCGCAACCGCTTCCTGTCGTAGATCAATTAATGATAGGACAGGTAAGTGCTAGTCTTCCCGTATTTTCAGGTTTTAAAATTCAAAATACCATTAAAGCCTACGATAATATGTATCAGGCTGAAACGGCCGCTGCCATGCAAACCAAAGAAGAAGTGGCGATGATGGTCGTTAATTACTATGCAAGTTTGTACAAAGCACAAAAAACGGTTGAACTTTTAAAAGAAAATCAAAAAAGTGCAAAACAACGTGTTAGTGATTTTCTTGAATTAGAAAAAAACGGAATTATTCCAAGAAACGATTTATTAAAATCACAACTTCAGGTTTCAAAAGTACAGCTTTCATTAGACAGAGCCATCAGTGAATTAAACACGGTGAATTTTGAGCTTGTGAGTCTGCTAAAAATGGACGCCAAGACAAAATTAGAAATCAAAGAAAGTGATTTTGCCGACTTCCTAATGACGAATATTCCAACGAATGACGAACTAGCATTGGGAAACCGTAAAGATTTAGAATCCATTCGACTACAAGAAAAAGCAAGTTTAGCTAATGTTCAAATGGCCAAAAGCGGTTATTATCCTTCTATTTCAATCATTGGCGGGTATACGGCATTAGATTTAAAAAATGTTATCACGGTACAAAACGCTATGAATATAGGTGTTGGTGTCTCATATGATTTAAGCGGTATTCTGAAAAACGGTACCAATGTTAAAATAGCGGAAAGCAAAGCACTTGAAATACAAAATTCAGAAATGATGCTTACTGACTATATTAAAATACAAGTACAGAAAGCCATTGAAGATTATGATCTAGCTTTAAAACAAGATTTAGTTTACAATCAGGCAGTGGAACAAGCATCAGAGAACTACAGAATTATAAAAGACAAATACGATAACGGTTTATCTGATACCAATGATCTTCTTGAGGCTGATGTGGAACAACTGGGTTCCAATATCAATAAAACACTAGCTCGAGCTAATGTGATCCAAAAATACTATGAGTTGCTTTCTGTAAGTGGGCAATTAAACCAAACTTTCAATCTTTCAAAAATATAATCGACACCTAAAATGACTAAGAAAAAAACCAATACCAAGTTTATCATTATAATCACTTCATTAGTACTACTAGGTGTTATTTATGGAACCTATAAGTATGTTCATTCCCTTTCTCACGAAGGAACTGATGATGCGCAGATTGAGAAAAACATGAACCCAATTATTCCAAGAGTATCGGGATATGTAAGTAAGGTGTTTATAAAAGACAACGATTTTGTAAAAAAGGGAGATACTTTGTTTACGATTGACAAGAAAGATTACCAATTAAAAATTGACGAAGCAACAGCAAATTTGGCTGCAGCCGAAGGAAATTTAGAAGTTACAAAAGCCGACATCGGTAGTATTTTGGCCAGTATTTCTGTATCAGAAGCTAATGTAAAATCAGCGGGTGGAAACATTGAAAGCGCTAAAATCAGATTGGATCGTGTCAACAGTGATTACAACAGATATAACAATTTATATAAAAGCCATACGATTACAAAACAACAATACGAGCAGGCATTAGCAGCTAAATTAGAAGCTGAAAATCAAGTACGCATTTTGCAACAGCAAGAAAAAGCAACTGCTTTTCAAAAATCAGTTGTTGTGGCAAAATCAAAAGCAACGGACAAACAAACAGATGTGGCTTCAGCCAATATTAAAAGAGCGAAAGCATTACTTGACTCTGCAATTTTAAATTTAAGTTATACGGCGATCACTGCTGCAATTGACGGGCAGGTTTCTAAAATTGACATTCAACCAGGACAATTAGTTCAACCAGGACAGTCTCTTTTTTATATTATCAACAACAATGAAGCATGGGTTGTAGCTAATTTTAAAGAAACGCAATTAAATAAAATGGTGACTGGACAAAAAGTGACTATCAAAGTAGATGCGTATCCTGATTATGATTTTAATGGAACGGTTACTTCCTTTTCTCCTGCAACTGGAGCGCGTTTTTCTATTTTGCCTCCAGATAATGCCACTGGTAATTTTGTAAAAACGATTCAACGTTTACCAGTAAAAATTAGCATTGATGCAAACAACGATATTGAGAAAATAAAATTATTACGTCCGGGAATGAATGTGGATGTAGACGTACATATAAAATAAAATGGTAATAGGACAAGGAGACGACGATTTAGTCGAATACGGCTTTAGACGGGTTATCATTACAATAACGGCAGTACTTTGTGCTTTGCTAGAAATTGTAGATACCACTATTGTCAATGTTGCACTAACAAACATGAGAGGAAGCCTTGGCGCAACATTAACTGATGTTGCCTGGGTTATTACTGCCTATGCGATTGCAAATGTGATTGTAATTCCTATGACCAGTTGGCTTTCACAACAATTTGGAAGAAGAAATTACTTTGCTGTTTCGATCATTATTTTTACCGTTGCTTCCTTTTTATGTGGTAACGCTACCAATATATGGGAATTAGTGGCCTTCCGATTTATTCAAGGTCTTGGAGGTGGTGCCTTATTGGTAACTGCACAAACGATTATCACCGAGAGTTACCCTATTGCAAAAAGAGGAATGGCGCAAGCTATTTATGGAATGGGTGTAATTGTAGGTCCTACACTAGGTCCGCCATTAGGTGGATATCTTGTGGATCATTTTTCATGGCCTTACATTTTTTACATCAATATTCCTTTAGGTATTATAGCTACCCTTTTGACTTTAAGTTTTGTAAGAAGCCCAAAATATGGAGAAAAACTGAAATCGAATCAAGTCGATTGGATTGGAATCATTCTTTTGGCATCTTTCATTGGTTCACTACAATTCGTACTGGAACATGGACAACAAGATGACTGGTTTAACAACAACTTAATTGTTTTATTAAGTGTCGTTTCATTATTTGGATTAATACTGTTTATCTGGAGGGAGTTAACCTATAAGTATCCAATTGTAAATTTAAGCGTTCTAAAAGACGGGAACTTGAGAATTGGTACTCTTATGGCTTTCATACTAGGTTTTGGTTTATATGGTTCCACATTGATAATTCCAATATATACACAATCCATTTTAGGATGGACTGCTACTGATGCTGGCTTATTGTTGATTCCTGGTTCTATAACTACAGCTTTTATGATGCCTATTATTGGTAAATTGATACAAAAAGGAGTTCCTCAAGGCTACATGATTGGTATTGGGTTCTTAGTTTTCTTTCTATTTACCTTAATGATGCACAATAGCATGACACCAGATACGGGGGAAGAACATATGTATTGGGCATTAATTCTAAGAGGAGTTGGCCTAGGATTACTTTTCGTCCCAATTACTACTTTATCGCTATCTACTTTATCCGGTAAAAACATTGGTGAAGGAGCTGCATTTACCGGTATGATGAGACAATTGGGAGGTTCTTTTGGTATTGCCATAATTACTACTTTTATCACACGATTCAGTCAGGAACACCGCGTCAATTTAATTGCGCATTTAGATAGCAGTAAGTTTGAAGTACAACAACGATTGCTGCTGTTGCAAAAGGGTTTTATGTCAAAAGGCTTCACTGCAAATGAATCTATGAAAAAAGCCTATCAGGCAATTGATTATTCCGTTTTAAAGCAAAGCACTGTTTTATCGTATATGGATATTTTCATGTATCTGGGTATTATGTTTCTCTGTTGTATTCCAATTATATTCTTCATCAAAAAAGGAAAAAACAAAATCAATCCAGCCGATGCAATGCATTAAACCCATAAAAAAACTCCGATTTAAGTCGGAGTTTTTTTATGGATTATTTTAAAAGTACTATCTAGTAAATACTAAATGATCTCCTTTTGAAAGATTAGCATCAAATTGATAGCCATCGTAATTGAAGCCTTTTAAATCTTCTATTGTTTTTGCTTCCGTATCTATAATATACCTCACCATCATCCCCCTTGCTTTCTTAGCAAAAAAACTAATTATTTTAAGCTTTCCATCTTTATAATCCTTAAAGTCTGGAGTGATTACCGGAACTTTCAATGCTTTACTATCTACCGCCGAAAAATATTCAATACTTGCCAAATTGACAAACAGCTCCCCTTTTTCTAATTCTTTATTTAACGATTTTGTTACTTTAGTTTTCCAAAATTCATATAAGTTCTTATCTTCTCCAATGGGCAGCTTTGTCCCCATTTCTAATCGGTACGCCTGAATTAAATCCAATGGTTTCAGTACTCCATATAAACCCGAAAGTATGCGTAAACTATCTTGTAAATTTTCTATTTTTTCTATTGGAATCGAATAACCGTCTAAACCAGTATAAACGTCGCCATCAAAAGCATAGACGGCAGGACGTGCGTTCTCAGGCGTAAAAGGAGTTTTCCAATCTTTATTGCGTTGCCAGTTCAAGTCCGCTAATTTATCTGAAATATCCATTAATGCAGATAGATCTTTTGGGGATTGTTGCTTCAACACTTTCTGGATTTGTCTTGATTCTTTTAGAAAAGCAGGTTCCGTATATTGTGAAGTAGGTAGTTCCTTTTCGAAGTTTAAAGATTTGGCTGGCGATATAACAATTTTCATAAATAATCCTATTTCAGGTTCTTTTTAATATAAAATCAAAAGTACTAATTGAAAAACAATAAACACACATATACAAATCGATTTGTTTAATGACGAAATAGAAAATAAAAATTGCTGCAAATTTTAATTATGCTATTTTTGATTCTGAATTTTATGACACGACCTTCTATTTTTTTATCATGAGCAAAATTGAAATTAAAAAAGCGACTCTATCCGATTTAGAATCGCTGCAAATTATTGGCAAGCAAACCTTCACCGAAACATTTGCATCGGTAAATACTCCTGAAAACCTTTCAAATTACATCGCACAAAGCTTTAATACAGGACAAATAACAGAGGAATTGACTAATCCAGAATCTTCCTTTTACTTAGCCCTATTAGACGCTAAAATTATTGGCTATTTAAAGATCAATTTTGGTAAAGCACAAACTGAGTTAATGAACGAGAATGCAATGGAGATTCATCGTATTTATGTTGTACAGGAATACCACGGTAAAAAAGTGGGACAGTTATTTCTTGATCACGTATGGGAAATAGCTCAGCAAACTCAAGTTGAATATATTTGGTTGGGAGTTTGGGAAGAGAATTACCGAGCGCTTGGATTTTATACTAAAAATGGATTTGTCGCATTTGACAAACATGTTTTTACATTAGGCGATGACATACAAACCGACCTATTATTAAAGCATCAAATAAAAAAATAACTCTTAACAAACATCTTTCATCATATTGAACCCGCATTCACTTTCAGTATTAAAGTAATCATAAACAACCACGTTGTTAGTTTCATTTTAAGAAACCTATCAACTAAATCGTATATCAACCCCTTTCTATTAGTATCGGATTATCAAAAAAACAGAATTTAAATTCCTGTTTTACAATTTTTAATACAGTAACCTCTGATAATATTATCAATTTCTAGGAGGAGATTCGTAACTATTTAGCTATTTTTGTGAATCTACGAATTAGTCGTTTAAATTAGTAACAAAACGGGAATTCTTCCGGTTTTAGGGTAAAAAGAATACATGAAGACAAAAATGAAAAAAACAATAAAGCGCATTTACAATTCAGATTTATTTAATGAATTTTTTGAAAGCGAAAAATCAACAGGTCTTATCCTTATAGCGTGCACCATATTTTCTTTGTTTATGGCAAATTCAATATTTGGGGCACAATACATCAACACCTGGCATATGAAACTGGGAGGAGAAAGTCTGGAATACTGGATTAATGATGGCTTAATGACCATATTCTTTTTATTAATTGGTTTAGAATTAGAAAGAGAAATCTACAAAGGTGAGTTATCAAACATAAAAGATGCTCTATTACCCATATTTGCAGCCTTAGGAGGAATGCTAGTTCCTGCGGGACTGTACTTAATGCTCAACTACGGAACTATTGCGCAAGCTGGAGCAGGTGTGCCTATGGCAACTGATATTGCTTTTGCATTGGGAATTCTGTCTTTATTAGGGAATCGAGTGCCACTTTCTTTAAAAATATTCTTAACAGCATTAGCGGTAATAGATGATTTAGGAGCTATTATGGTTATTGCCATATTTTATACTAAAACTATTCTTTGGTCTAACCTGTTTTATGCTTTAGGTACAATGTTAGTGTTGTTTGTACTTAACCGTATGAAAGTTAAAAACCTGATTCCTTACCTTATTGGTGGGGTAATAATGTGGTGGTTCATGCTTCATTCAGGTATTCACGCTACTGTTACCGGAGTACTATTAGCTTTTGTTATTCCGTTTGGAAATGGAGATAAAGAATCTACCTCATCTATTTTACAGCATTTTCTCCATAAACCAGTTGGTTTTTTTATACTCCCGCTCTTCGCACTAGCCAATACAGCAATTGTTATCAGTTCAAATATTGGAGAAACTATTGCTCAGCATTACAGTATAGGAATCGCTTTAGGGTTAATCGTAGGGAAGCCATTAGGTATTTTTGTCTTTTCACTTGCGGCTGTTTCTTTAGGAATTTGTAAACTCCCCTCTGATTTGAATTGGAGAACAATCATTGGAGTTGGATTTTTGGGAGGTATTGGGTTTACAATGTCGATCTTCATAACTTTACTCGCTTTTGATGACCAAACTATAATTAGCAACGCAAAATTTATCATTCTACTTTCGTCGTTAATAGCAGGATTAGTAGGCTTTATCTTTTTGAAAAAAACTTTAAAAGAAGGCATTGATGAAAACAATAGTAAATAGTCTTTTTGCTTACATCAATTTAAGCAAAGGAGAGGAAGAAAAGAAGAAAGTATTGGATTTCGTAAAGTCCAATATTTCCTTCAGGGGTTCTAATTTATGGATTTTAGCTTGTGCTATAGTAGTTGCATCTATAGGATTAAACGTAAATTCCACCGCAGTTATAATAGGCGCGATGTTAATATCTCCATTAATGGGTCCGATTATAGGAGCTGGTTTTGGGTTGGGTGTTTATGATTTCAATTTACTGAAAAAATCGTTAAAAAATTTACTGATAGCCACTCTTGTTGGCCTCGTTGTTTCTACCCTCTATTTTTATGTCAGCCCGTTTAAAGAAGCGCAGCCTGAATTACTATCTCGAACTTCACCTAATATCTACGATATTCTTATTGCCTTTTTTGGTGGTTTGGTTGGTGCAATAGCCATTACAAGAGTAGAAAAAGGAAATCCAATACCCGGTGTTGCCATAGCAACGGCGCTTATGCCGCCACTTTGTACCGCAGGATATGGCTTAGCATTAGGGAGTTTTAAATTCTTTTTTGGAGCCATGTATTTGTATTCTATCAACTGCGTGTTCATTTGTATTTCTACTTTTTTCATCGTAAAATATTTAAAGTATCCTACCAAAAAACAACTAGACGAGAAAGCCCAAAAACAGGTGAAATATATTATTTCAGGCTTGATCACAGTGTTAATCCTACCTAGTATCTATTTTGCCTACATCTTAATTGAAGAAAAAAAATACCAACACCAGATTGATCTTTTTACAGACAATGAGTTTTCAAACAAAGGAATTGCCATTTTGTATAAGAAAACTAAATTCAATCAAAACCCAAAAAAACTGGAGCTCGGGTTTCTTTCAAAAAGATATAGTGCAGATGAAATTAAGAAACTAAATCTAAGGCTTAAAGCCTATGATATAAACAATACCGTCCTATCTGTAATACAGGACACAACAGATCTTAAAAGCGATATTCTTAACGAAATTAGCTTTAACAAATCACAGCTAAGTAAAAAAGATGTTTCAATTTTAAGTCTAAAAAAACAACTTGTCGCAAATAAGTATGATAACAAAGCCTTATTAGCTGAAATAAAAATTTTGTTTCCTGAGGTAGATAATATTTCAATGTCTAATCATACCTTCAATGAAAGTACTGACAGTACCAAAACAGTACCTGTATTGATATATAAAAGTACAAAAGGCCTTCCTGAAAACTCCGTAGAAAAATTGTCTAAGTGGTTACAAAAACGCTTAGTTAAAGATGATGTCGAAGTATACAGACAACCTATCAAAGCGGTCAATAAAATAGAACCAAAAGGAGTCGTGAAAAAATAACATTATTTAAATACTAATTAAAATTGGTATTTAGTCTCCCTTACTCTTAGTCCACTTGTATAAAAACACGGCTATTCAACGTCCTTTTCTATGCGTAAATAAGCAAGAAACTCCCAATCTAAGCACTTGAAGATTGGGAGTTTCTTGTTTTGATATTTATAGCTGTTAACCAAACATCGTAGTTAATAAATTTACTACAACACAAGCTGTTCATCGTGTATATCTGATACTCAACGATTAGTTCTTTGCTTTAGCTATTTAATGCCCTATATTTAGAATGTGTAATTCTCAAATAAAATAAATTATGAGTAAACCCTTACTTTGGTATTTTAGGAGACATTCTCTTTTGTTTAAAATAAGATTCAAAATGGTTTCTCGGAAATCGTCGTTGGATCGTATTGAGAATTTTTGCTACAATGCTATCAATCCTAAGTATGATATTCCTCCTATCTATTTTCAGCTGAACAACATGATTTTGGCAAAACCAGAAGCCGATTTAAGTGATATTGAAAAAGCCAAAAAAATAGCAAAATGGCTCAGAAACCATATCAAAGGAGGACCAGGACTTGGAAAATCCTCTAACAAAGCGCTTCGGAAAATGATAAGAGGCGAAGGAGGCGTTTGTAGTGACATGTCACAGGTCTATAATAATTTCTGTGTCATCAACGATTTAAAAGTAAAAGAATGGGGGTTGAAAATAATAACAGACAACCACAGTATCCTTGGCGGACATTCCTTTAACGAGGTATACTCTAAAGAATTTAAAAAGTGGGTTATAATTGATGTGTCAAAATCCATATTTTTTTACCATACCAATTCCAAAATACCTTTATCTGTTTTCGATTTAATACAATTAAAAAAAGAAAACAAAGAAATTCATTATTTTGAATTCAACAAAAAAGTTACTGTAGATAAACAATATATCGAGGATATTTATCTTATCCCTAACTCATTCCCTTTTCTGATTACCAATTATTGTAATAAAACCTATGATTACTTTTTGGATAAACTCAGTTTTCTGCCTGAATCAATAGTCCACGGATTAATATACCTCACAGGTAAAAGTTACACTTTTGAATTTCCAACCAAAGAATATAAAGTAGTAAGTCCAGTGACAGAATCGATACGTACAAAGAGCCCTGAAACCTATCCAGTTAACGCCATATAAAAAAAGGTCCGCTCATGAGCGGACCTTTTTTTACTTAATACTTACCTTTATTTAGGATCTAATATCAAAGCGATTCGCTCAATACAATCTGCATAATGGTATTTAGTTTCTGTATTTACAGCACTATTCTTTGCTGTTCCTAATACCGACTTTAAGGTTACTAACTCACCTCTTACCAAAGCGCGTACATCAGATTGTGATACATTGTAATAATCTCCGGAACGGCTAGGTTTAATTTCTTCTTTCATAAGATATTCCATTCTTTCAATATAGGCCCGTTGTAAGTTTCTACGATAAATAGACACTGTTGTGGCGGTATTGGCTTCTTTCCAAATTCCTTTTCGCATATCACGTAGTAAATCTAAAGCAGTATAATTAGCCGTCCCCAAAATTTCGGCATCCATTAATCGACCAATACGATCAAAACTCAACACATTATTCAAATGTCTAGCCTGTAAGTTTCTAAAACGCTCTGTATAACCAGAATAATCTGTATTTCTTAAAGTCTTTACATTAACCAGCCAAGTTGGCGAAGAAAAAGCATTGGTTTGCAACCATTGCATGGCTTCTTGCTGTTGTAATTTAGAAACAACCGTATAAATTACTCCTTTTTGATTAGGCTTCTTAGTATCTTCATAAACACCACCCACATTGGTCACAACATGGCCTACATACCTACTCCATGCGTCTAACATTTCTTTATACAATTCATCTAAATCCTCATAACTATTAGTCACATCACTAGTCCATTCTGACAAATGTTCCGCAACAAATTTCAAGTTTTTAAGTCCGTAGCTACTGGCTTTCATCGAACTATTCCCGATATCTTCTGTTTGAGAAGTAGGATCAAAACTACTGCTTTGTTTACCAAACTTATACATTGGGTCTCCAGCTTTTTCAAGAATCCATTTATCTAATGTAGGTACTTCAGATTCTGGAGAAACTGAATTTGGAATTACTCTGTACCCCCAATTTACTGCATAATGGTCGTAAGGTCCCATTTGTCTGATAAAACGTACTCCTTTGTCTCCTGGTTGCGCTATATAATTGAAACGAGCATAATCCATTAAACTCGCTGCTATTCCGTTTTTTTGTGTAAAAGCTGCATTTCTATAACTCTCGGTATCATAAGCGCAACTCGCTCCCATATTGTGTGGAAAACCTAAAGCATGTCCCACTTCATGAGCAATTACAAAACGCATCATCTCTCCCATTTCCTCTTCACTAGTATTTAGTGTTCTTGCAGAAGGATTAGCGGCACCTGTTTCTAATAAATAGCGGTTTCGGTACGAACGTAGGTGGTTGTGGTACCAGATTACATCACTCTCGATTATTTCTCCTGTTCTAGGATCAGAAACACTAGGACCAACTGCATTACGTGTCGTACTTGCTACATAACGTATTACAGAATAACGCATATCCTCCGGACTAAAATCAGGATCTTCTTCCTTTGTTGGCGGGTCTTTTGCAATAATGGCATTCTTGAAACCTGCTGTTTCAAATGGTTTTTGCCATTCTTCAATACCTTGTTTAATGTATTTACGTAGTTTCTCTGGTGTCGCCGGATCAATATAATATACGATAGGTTTAATTGGCTCAACAAGTTCCCCATTGGCGTAAGCCACAGGATCTTTTGGCTCTAATCTCCATCTGCGAATGTAGGTTTTACTATCAGATTTCAATTCCTCACTTCCATAATCATATTGACTCATGGTAAACCAACCTACCCTTGGATCAGCAAGACGAGGCTGCATCATTTTTTCAGGAAGCAAAATCATCGATTGGTTCATCTGGATACTAATCGTTTCCGTATCTTCAAGTACTGGTGGTTTGCCCGCATTATAAGTAAAATCCTGAATCACCTCTATATTCATTGGAAAACTTTTCATCGCCGTGATAAAACTACGCGAGTCATCCATGCCTTTAACTTTATAAGCCTCTCTCATATTGGCCGATAATCCACTAATAGCCTTAACATCACTTCCGTAAAACTTAGTTACATCGATTACCGTATTGGCTGAATCTTTGCTAAAAGCCGCAATATCAAAGGCATACAAAGTAGGCTCGTAATTGTTATTCTTCACAGAGATACTGATTGGCAAACTATCATTGGCCACCGCAGTGTAAGACTTTAATTTGATTAAAATTTTATCTTGAAAACGTTGCCAAATAACCAACTGCTCGTTTGTTTCCGAACCCGCATTAACATATCCTCCTCCCAAATTAGAAGGCAGCTTTGATAGTCTGCTGACCAAAAGCATATCCTTGTTCAATAATTTATTGGGGATTTCAAAATAATATTTTTTATCTACCTTATGAACTGTAAACAGACCATCATCTGAGATGGCACCTTTAGTAATTACCTTATCGTAGGGTTTAATTGTTGCCTCTGGCTTTTTTTCTGGTGGAGTAACTGCTGGCGCTACTTCAGTCTTTTTATTCTTTTTCTCATCCTTGTGCCACTGTTTTTGGGCGAATGTTAGACTTGGCGCAAAAATAAAAGCAGCCAAAGTAGTCAAAATGAATATTTTCTTCATTTAATGGTTGTTTAATGATTAATCAGCATCAAAAATAATTGTAACCCTTTCTTTAATCGTTTTTATAACTGTATTTAACTTAGAATTAACAATTGTACATGAATAAGTTTATCGTAGCCAAAATATATATTACAGATTATATTTTATTCAAAAACACAATAGAGCAAGTTTCGGATTTTATAAAGACAAAATACTTACGATATTTGCTTTATAAAATGAAATGCAATGAATCCACAGCAAACTATTAATTACAACCGCATTGCCGCAGCAATAGCCTACATCGCGCAAAATTTCAAGGATCAACCCGATCTTGATATAGTCGCTGCCAAAGTGAGTCTTAGCCCCTTTCATTTTCAACGCCTTTTTACGGAATGGGCTGGAACAAGTCCGAAAAAATTTCTACAATACATTAGTGTAGCACACGCTAAACAATTATTAAAAGAGAGTCAAACCACACTTTTTGCAACAGCGCATGAAACGGGACTTTCCGGCACCAGCAGATTGCATGATCTATTTGTCAACATCGAAGGAATGACTCCTGCCGAATATAAAAATGGCGCCAAAAACCTGATTATTAATTACAGCTTTTCCGAAAGTCCGTTTGGGGATATCATTGTGGCTTCTACCAAAAAAGGAATCTGCCATATGGCCTTTTATACTAACGAGGAAACCGCTTTCCTAGAGATGAAATACCACTACCCCAATGCCCAATTTCTACAAATAACCGATTCACTGCAACAGGCCGCACTTCTTATTTTTAATCAAAAAGGGGCTCAACTGCCCCAAATTAAACTACATTTAAAAGGCACTGGCTTTCAGCTTAAAGTGTGGGAAACGTTGCTTAGAATTCCAATGGGACAGTTAGCAACCTACGGAGCTATTGCACAACAAATAGAAAAACCCAATGCCTCAAGAGCTGTAGGTACCGCAATAGGTAAAAACCCCGTAGCTTTTCTAATTCCCTGCCATCGTGTTATCCAAGCGACAGGCGCTCTGGGTGGCTACATGTGGGGAACAACCCGAAAAACAGCAATTATTGGATGGGAATCCGCACAAAAAACCAAACTTTAAACTATGAAAATAGAAAACTCCATTGCTACGGATATCGATGAAATATTCAAATTGTACGCCATCGCATCGGCATACCAAAAAACAAAAAATGTCGTAGTTTGGCCTGACTTTGACCGCCAACTTGTCGAAACAGAACTAGCCGAAAACCGTCAATGGAAACTCCTTATCGACGGCCAAATTGCTTGTGTATGGGCCGTAACTTTCAATGATCCCGAAATCTGGGAAGAACGAGATCAGGATGCCGCAATATACATTCATCGCATTGCAACAAACCCTGACTTTAGAGGCCATAATTTTGTTGGAATTCTAGTGGAATGGGCAAAAGAATATGCACAAAGTATCGAGAAAGGTTTTGTTCGTTTAGACACCTTGGGCAATAATATCAAACTTATTGAACATTATACCAATGCCGGCTTTAATTTTCTAGGGATATTCGATTTACAATCCACAGCGGGATTGCCTGCACACTATCAAACGACCAAAGGTTGTTGTTTGTTTGAAATCAAATTGTAAGCATAAGTTGGGCGTGCCCCTGCGGGTCGGGTCTTTTGTTTCAATCTCTCTTGTCTCGTTTTACAAACGAGACAAGAGAGGATTTCCACTGCAACCCCTCACGCAAAACAAAAACAATGATAGCACATAAACAAATAACAGCCGCCTCACTAAAATCCAAAATCAAACACCAGGAGATTCTCTTCGCAGGAAACAGTAAACTCAAAATTTATGGAACCCTGCACTGCAAATCAGGCAAGCGAATGAAAAAAGAAAATCGAGTATTTTTCACCTCTGAGGCAGAAGCAATTCAAAACAATTTCCGACCTTGTGGTCATTGCATGAAAACAGCATACAAACAATGGATTTATTCAGCACCGAACTAGACGAAAACCAAAACTTGCTCCCCAAAGACGGAACCGTACTCTATTATGGCCATATTATGCCGTTGCAGGAAGCCAACTTTTATCTACAAAATTTACTGGAAATCATTGCCTGGAAAAACGACCAAGCCATCATCTTTGGTAAACTTATTATTACCAAAAGAAAAGTGGCGTGGTACGGCGACACAAATTTCAACTATACCTATTCCAATACCACCAAGCAAGCTTTAATCTGGACTCCGGAGTTACTAAAATTAAAAAACCTCGTTGAAGAAAAAACGGGCGAAACCTACAATTCCTGCCTGCTCAATTTATACCACAACGGCAACGAGGGTATGTCTTGGCACAGTGATGGTGAGAAAGATTTAAAGAAAAACGGAGCCATTGCTTCAGTAAGCTTTGGAGCCGAAAGAAAATTTGCCTTCAAACACAAAGACAGCAAGGAAACGATATCAAAAATTTTAGCCCACGGAAGCTTACTGCTAATGAAAGACGAGACTCAGACTCATTGGTTGCACCGCTTACCTCCTACTACTCGCGTCACTACTCCTAGAGTGAACCTTACTTTTCGAACAATTGAGTTGAAATAAGCAACTACATGTTGTAAGAATAAATAGACAATATCACTAAAAGTGGGTATTGTAAATTACTATTTAAATTTGTGTCTTTACTACAACCTCAACAAACAAAAAAACTATGAAAAGTGAATGGATTGCAACCTATGAAGGTTCTGAAATAAAAGTAACAAATGGCTGGTTTACTGGCGAAAAACTATTTATAAATAATGAATTGCAGGATGAGCAATTAAACTTTATAACTCCAAGTCAAATGACCGGAAAATTAAAGACCAAAAATGGAGCAGAACTAAATATCAAAACCAATCTCTCGGGTTTTTTCTCCGTAAGTTGTAGACTGTTCGTTGACAATAAAAAAGTTGAATTGCAACAAACTAAATAAGCTTTTTAGCATAAAATAATACTGTCGAAAAATCCATTTTCAGCATTCAAACTGGAGTCGTTAGAATGTTGTTCAAGCTCTTAGATACTATTTACAGTACCATTAAATGTAATAACATCTAACACTAGAATAGTTAAATTCAACCTTATAAATAGAGTAAGGCGAGCGCAGCTATTTTATAGATTTATGTCAAATGACAAAAAACACCATGTTTGATTTTTTGTCTTTTGACATTTATCTAATTACTTCTTTATTTTTTCAGCCACTTAATTAACATGTCCTTTAAATCAGAAACAACAATTGGCTTCGACAAATAATCATTCATTCCAGATTCAAAACATTTCTGTTTGTCTTCAGGCATTATTCCTGCTGTGATTGCTATAATTGGAATTTTACTTCCTCCCTCTAATCCTCTTATTTCTAGGGCTGCTTCGTAACCATTTTTATTAGGCATTTGAATATCCATCAAAATGACATCCAACTTTTCTTTTTTACAAATTGCTACTGCCTCATTTCCACCTTCTGCTTCAAAAATCGTACAATTTTGCATTAATTTTTTCACTAGTGTTTTTGCCAAAAGCATATTAATTTTATTGTCCTCAACTATTAAAATTTTTAAATTACTGAGAAACTCCGGAACAACAATTTCGTTATCATTTGCAATAGCGATTTCAGGCTCTACGTTTTCTTTAAGTTCTGTTTTTTGGACTTTAATTTCAAAGAAAAAATCGCTTCCTTTTCCATAAATACTCATCAATTGCAACTTACTGTCCATTAAAGTCAATAGCTGATCTGAAATTGCCAAGCCTAAACCAGTTCCTCCAAATTTTCGATTCGTAGAAGTATCTTCTTGAACAAAAGAATGAAATATCTTTTCCTTGTTCTCGTCCTTGATCCCAATACCGCTATCTTTAACTGAAAACCTCAAGGTTGACCAATTTTCATCTGCAACAGCTACTTCACTAATATCCAATCGTATTTGCCCAAAATCTGTAAACTTCAAGGCGTTGCCTATTAGATTTACTAGCACTTGTTTTAATCTGACAGAATCTACTATGATAAATTGCGGTACATTTTTATCTACATTAAGTAGTAATTCTATTTTTTTTAGATCTGCCTGGTATATAAATAAATCAATAACTTGGTTCGTCAATTTATACAAATCAAGTTCTTCAGTATTCAATTCTAATTTTCCAGATTCAATTTTAGAAAAATCCAAAACATCATTAATAATCTGCATTAATGAAAATGCAGACTCGTTAATGGTAGTCATATACTCCGATTGATTCTTATCCAGATTTGATTGCAACAGCAAATGAGTAAAACCAATTATACCATTTAAAGGAGTCCTAATTTCGTGGCTCATATTTGCCAGAAAATCTGACTTAGCTTTGTTTGCTGCTTCGGCTTGTTTCTTACTATTAATGATTTCGATTTCCATCGATTTCCTTTCGGTGATATCAATATAACTAATAACAATCTCAATAACATTCCCCTTTTTATCAAAAATGGGGTATCCATTTACTAAAATCCAAAATAATTTATTTGCTGTTAAATTTTTAAATCCTAACGTTAAATTTTTAATAGGTTGTTGATGAGAACGTATCCTCATAAATGGAGAATTTATTTCTCCTACTAAATCACCTTCTTCACTGTAAAATTCGCCGTTTGAATAGATATCTTTTTTACTTATTAATTTTTCTTCTTGTAAATTAAATATTTGATTGGATTTTGGATTATGGGCAATTATTGACCCATCTTTTGCAAAAACGATAATTGCGGCATCGAGATTATTTAAAAGTCCACGATACCTTTCTTCACTTTTATGAACGATCTCATCAGCAAGCTTAACGGCTGTAACGTCACGTGAAAGGCATATATAATGAAGATCATGCTCCTCAGATCGTTCCATTGGCGCTATAGAAAGTTCAAACCACAACTGACCTTGCGGTAAATCTAATTTATAGTGAGTACCCGAAGAAAATCCTTTTCTTGCGGCTTCTTGTATTGCTGCCAGACAAATATTGGCCGCTTCCCGAGGCAATATTTCTACAATTTTTTTTCCTAAAAACATTTCTGCTGGGGCGGCTAATAAATCATCCGTTCTAGCATGATAGTTGTAAATTCTACCCTCAATATCAACTTCGAACATTAAATCAGGAATGGCATCAATGACCGCCTCGATTTTTTTGTTGATCTTTCTAATCTCTTCTTCGGCAAGTTTCCTTTCAGTAATATCTGTTACGGTACCAATATATCCCACAATCTCATTAGTAACATTTCGCTCCGGTATAGCTTGGTCGATTACCCATGAAGTGCTACCGTCTGGACGAAGAAAACGATATTCAGACAAATTAACTTTTGCCTGATCTTCTAATGCCTGATCAAACTCTTTTATTATTGACTCTCGATCCTCAGGATGAATCCCATTTTGCCAACCTAAACCTATACATTCATCATAAGTCAACCCGGAAATTTTACACCAACGTGAATTCACAAAAGTAGTATTTCCAAACACATCTGTTCTATATATCCCTACAGGAGATACTTCCGTAAGGGTTTGATACTTCTTCTCACTTTCATAGATTGCGTCTTCTGCTTTCTTCCTTATCTCTTCTTTTTCAAAATTCTCAAGTGCAAAAGCGACATCGCTGGTTGCCTCTTCCAATAATGCAACCTCTTCCTCATCAAAAAAGTTTTTCTCTTTAGAATAAAAGGAAACAACGCCAATTACTTTTCCAAATTTTATTATAGGAACCGAAACTAACGAAGCGTACCCCCTTTTAGAAGCTGGATCTTTCCATGGATCCATAAAAGACGCATTTTGAATGTCGTTACAAACAATATACTTTTCTTCTCTAACAGCAGTCCCAACGGGGCCTTTACTCTCCGGTCCACTATCAATTGGGATAGAAGTAATTATTGACAAATACCCCTGGTCTTCTCCTGCAACCATCACGGGAACAACTTTTTTATTAACTTCATCAATAATTCCAACCCATGCCATTTTAAAACCACCAATGTTTACAGCTATGTCACAGACCTCCATGAAAAGAGTTTGTTCGTCAGTGGTACGAACAAGCATTTGGTTGATTTGGCTGATAAATAAATAAAGACGATTTGTTTTAATGACTTTTCGATTTGCTTCAATTCTTTCTGTCACATCCCTTAGGTTTGCAACTATACCATTAAGGTCCTTATCTTCAAACATGTTGTTTAAAGTGCCCTCTAGCCAAATATAATGCCCTTCTTTATGTTTCACTCGAAATAAAGCCGGTATTAAAACTCCTGGACTAGTAAATGTCTTTTGTTTTAACTCTTGAATATATGCTAACTCATCTGGGTGAAAAAATTCGTTTTCGGGGATTTCGTCAAATTCTTCATCGGTCCATCCAGTTAACTTAGAAGAGGAAGAACTTCTAAACAAACTCCTTTTATCTCTATCAATCAATGAGATAATAGCTTCATTGTTTTCTACTAGAGCGTGAAAACGTTTTTCGCTTTGTTGTAATTTTATCTCTGATTTTTTTTCATCCGTTACATCCCTAAAAAATACAGACAACCCATCAGATGATGGATAAATATGGTTTTCAAACCATAATTCATCAGCCTCATAATAATTTTCAAAGTACAAATACTTTTGGTTGTCCATAGCATCAAGACATGCCTTATAAAAAGGGAGATTTGTCTCTTCTGGGCATATCTTTCTATGGCTTTCACCAATCATTTCAGCCGAATTTACTTTAAAAGTTTCTCCAGCTTTTTTATTCATATAAGTATAACACAAGTTAGTATCAAGCGCTATAAATGCATCAGTTATACGATCAAATGTCTTATTGAGTAAGTCTTTTGAATTTTCCAGATCGGTATTATCTCTACCAATGATATATATAAACTCTTTTGATTCATCGACAGTAGTAGTCCATTGGATTAATACAGCTTCTCCATTTTTTTTAATTATTCTATTCTCAAAATTTATTGAGGTAACACCATTTGACAAAACTGCAAGCTCTGTAATAGATTTCTCTAAATCTTCGGGATGTATAAATGAGGTTATTGGAGAACTTAAAATCTCTTCTTTAGTATAGCCTAGAGTATTTATAAATGCAGGATTTACCTTTTTATAATATCCATCAGTCCCGGCGAAACATACTAAATCCGCTGATTCTTTAAAATAAAATTCAAAACCGTTTCTGAACCCCTCATTTTCAAGAAGTCGTCGATTTTCAATTTCTTGATCTTCTATTTTTTTGAGTAAGGCTTCGTAAGTTGGCTTATCTTCTTTCATGCTCTTTAACAATTGCTATTATTAAACGCTATTTCTAATCTGTAAATATACAATACCTTTAACAATAAGCAACTGGCAGCCAGGATTTAAACTCCTGCCTCAGCCAACTATTTTACTGATTCCCATAACAAAAGAAAAAAAATAAGAAATCCCTCTCGATTAAAATCAAGAGGGATTTTCATTTATGTCAGTATCTCAGACAGTTTTATTGTAGAGTGAGATTATTACTCTCCTTCTTCGGATAAATTAGTTTTAGAATATCCTCTCCATTTCTCAATACAGTCCTGGAAATCCTGAGGCAGTTCAGTATCAAAACGCATCATCTCACCAGTTGTAGGATGAACAAAGCCAAGCGTTTTGGCATGCAAAGCCTGTCTCGGTAATATTTTAAAACAATTGTCTATAAACTGTTTGTATTTCGTGAACGTTGTTCCTTTCAAAATCAAATGACCGCCATAACGCTCGTCATTAAATAAAGTATGACCAATGTGCTTTAAATGAACACGAATTTGATGTGTTCTCCCTGTTTCCAGTTGGCATGAAATCAATGTCACATAACCAAAACGCTCCAACACCTTGTAATGTGTAACTGCTGGCTTCCCTATTTCAGGGTCAGCAAAAACAGCCATTTGCATACGGTCTTTTACGTGACGAGCTACATTACCCTCAATTGTTCCTTCATCGGCAACTACATTCCCCCATACAAGAGCCACATACTCCCTTTCGGATGTTTTAGCTTCAAATTGTTTGGCCAAATGTGACATTGCAGCTTCTGTTTTAGCGATAACTAATAATCCTGAAGTGTCTTTATCAATTCGGTGTACTAGTCCAGGTCTTTCGCTACTGTTCATTGGCAAATTATCAAAATGATAAGCCAAGGCATGTACTAAAGTTCCAGTATAATTTCCGTGCCCAGGATGAACAACCATTCCTGGCTTTTTGTTAATCAACAACAAGCTGTCATCTTCAAAAACAATATCCAGTGGAATATTTTCTGGTACAATATGATTTTCATAAGGCGGATGCGTTAGCATCACACGTACTACATCAAAAGCTTTTACTTTGTAATTCGACTTTACTGTGGCGTCGTTTACAAAAATATTCCCTTCCGTAGCTGCAATTTGAATTTTGTTTCGGGTTGCATTTTGAATCAAACTCATCAAGTATTTGTCAATTCGCAAAGGCGCTTGCCCTTTAGGAACTTCAAATTTAAAGTGTTCGTATAATTCTTCTTCTAAGTCAACTGACTCTACATTATTGTTCATTTGGTAATTCTTCTGTTGGATTTGCATTCTCATCCGTTCCTAAATCTTCTTCATAACTCGCTTTCCCGTCACCTAAAACCAAATCGATTTTAGAAGACTTCAAGACTTTGTCCCCCGGTTTTATGTTTCTTCCTTGGAAACGCATTTCCAGAACCATGTCTTTTCCAAGATTTGGCACATAGGTAATTGTTCCTTCTTCCAGTCCCAATGCTTTTAAAGTAGGAACCGCTTCACGATAGGTTTTATTGACTAAATCCGGAATTTTCACTGATGAAAATCCAGAGCTATTAATTTTAATATAGACTTTTCTTCCTACTTTTACTTTAGCACCAGGTAAAGGATCCTGCTGTACCACAGAAAACTTAGGGTAATCGCTTTTATAATTTACGCTATCCAGCAATACATAATCAAGATCTAACTCATCCAGTTTTTCCTCGACTTGCTCCTCTGTTAATTTACTCAAATTAGGAACTGTAATTTCATTTCCGTGATCTGTAGTAAAAGTCAACCAGTGCATAAAGAGAAATCCCAGTACGGCAATTATCAAAACGGCTAGAAATACTTGAACAAGAAACACACGGCTAGTAAGATATTTACGTAAACTCATAAATTTATTTTTATAATACGGCAAAGATATACCTTATTCGTTTCAAAAAAAATGATAATTTTGTTTAATACTATTTAACGTTAGTCTTTAGAGAAAGTAAAAAAACATTTCTACTTTTGAACCATTAAGAAATCGAGATTAATACCCTGCATTTTAATTAATGTGGTACTAGTTCAAAGAAAAGTGTAACTTGTGTAGAGCAGACATTAATTAGGAGCTATTTCCCGCTATTCGCTATATCTTTTCCTGCTCTCGTTAGAAAACGAGAACAAGAAAAGGATGCCGCTTTTATCGGGGCTAGTTCAATTCGTAATCAAAACAACAAATCCTAAATTTGAGTTTAAATCTAAAACTTTAAACCTGAAACCTTAAACAAAAAAGAATGAAAAACATTGCCATTATCATGGGCGGTTATTCCAGTGAATATAAAATATCATTAATTAGCGGGAATCTTGTACGCCAATATCTAGATAAAACAAAATACAACGGATATTGCATCCACATATTCAAAGAAAAATGGGTTTATGTAGATGATACTGAAACCGAATTCCCAATCGATAAAAATGATTTTTCAGTAACTGTTGACGGAACTAAGATCAATTTTGATTGCGTTTTCAATGCAATCCATGGAACTCCAGGGGAAGACGGACTCATGCAAGCCTATCTTGAATTACTAGAAATTCCACAAACCTCATGTGATTATTACCAAGCTGCACTTACCTTCAATAAAAGAGATACGCTTTCTGTATTGAAACCCTATGGTATTAAAAGCGCCGTTTCTTACTACTTAAATAAAGGAGACAAAATCTATACGGACGAAATTGTAAAAAAAGTGGGATTGCCTTGTTTCGTAAAACCCAATAAAGCAGGTTCTAGTTTTGGAATTTCAAAAGTAAAAACGGAAGCTGAGCTACCTATCGCCATTGAAGTGGCCTATCAAGAAGACAATGAAATCATTATAGAAAGCTTTCTTGACGGTACTGAAGTATCAGTAGGAGTTATCAACTACAAAGGAGTTATAACCGTTTTACCTATTACTGAAATTGTTTCTGAGAATGATTTTTTCGACTATGAAGCTAAATATCTTGGTAAATCACAAGAAATCACCCCAGCGAGAATTTCTGATGAAATGACAGCAAAAGTAGGTGCTATTGCAAAACGAGCCTACGAATTACTAAAAATGAAAGGATTCTCTAGAAGCGAGTTTATCATTGTAAACGATGAACCCTTTATGCTAGAAATGAACACTGTTCCTGGAATGACCAATGAAAGTTTACTACCACAACAAGCCTTAGCGGCAGGGATTTCACTGGAAGATTTGTTTGCAAATGCAATAGAGCTGGCGTTACGCTAAGTTATCAATAAGGGACAATGTCCTCAAAAATTCCAATACAAACTTGGCATTTCGACATAAAAAAACTCTCAAAGAGATATATTTTACATCGAAATAACCAACTAGAAAAAAGTAAAATGAGAAAAGCCATATTTCCTGGATCCTTTGATCCTATAACATTAGGACACGAAGACATCATAAAAAGAGGGGTTTCTCTTTTTGACGAAATAGTTATTGCAATTGGGGTCAATGCCGAAAAAAAGTACATGTTTTCCCTAGAAGAGCGAAAACGTTTTATCGAGGAAACTTTTAAAGATGAACCAAAGGTTACGGTGATAACTTATGAAGGTTTGACCATTGATTTATGCCATAGAATCAAAGCGGATTTCATTCTGCGTGGTTTGCGTAATCCTGCCGATTTTGAATTCGAAAAAGCAATCGCACACACGAACCGACATTTATCAAAAATAGAAACGGTGTTTCTATTAACTGCAGCACGTACTTCGTACATCAGTTCGAGTATTGTAAGAGACGTCATCCGTAATGGCGGAGAATACCAAATGTTAGTCCCAAAAGCCGTGAGAGTTAAGTAGTCTTCAGTTTGCAGTAAACAGACACTAAATATCATAAACGTGTAGGAAGTACTTAAATAACCGTATTTTCGCCAAATCATAACAAATTTCAACAATGAGTATAGAAAGAGAATTAAACAAAAGAAGCGGATCGAAATGTGAACTTTGTGCAGCAACTGAAAACCTAAAAGTATACGAAGTACTACCTACCAAAAAAGGTGGATTGGACGAAAGTATCATGGCTTGCAGTACCTGTATTGACCAAATCGAAACTCCCGGTAATGAAGATCTAAACCATTGGAGATGTCTTAACGACAGCATGTGGAGCGAGCATACTGCAGTACAAGTGGCGTCTTGGAGAATGTTGAGCCGTTTGCGTTCTGCAGGGTGGCCTCAAGAGTTAATCGACCAAATGTATTTTGACGAAGATACTTTAGCCTGGGCTCAAGCAACAGGTGAAGGAGAAGAAGATGAAAATAAAGTCATTCACAGAGACAGCAACGGAGTTATTCTAGAAATTGGTGACTCAGTAGTTTTGATCAAGGATTTAAAAGTAAAAGGTTCGAGTATGGTTGCAAAACAAGGAACTGCAGTGCGTAACATCAGACTAGATCATGAAAATGCCGAATTCATTGAAGGTAAAGTAGACGGACAAACGATCGTAATCATTACACAATACGTGAAGAAAATATAGTAATCAGTCACCTATTTAAAACAAAAAAACGTTAGCAGTACATTTTCTGCTAACGTTTTTTTTATACTTTTCCGATCAATTCAAGTGAGTATTTTCATTTCAGCGCAATTAATAACTGAATACTAAAAAACGGACGACTAATCACTTTTTCAAAACTGAATACTGCAAACTAAGACTCCTCTTCTTTCTTAATCACTTTCCTAGCCACTTCAATTTTGAATTTTTTGCCTTTCATTTTTTCATCCCGGATGTTATGAAGTAAGTCTTTTACTTTATTAAATTTTACTGCCGCAAAAGAAATAAAATCTTTTACTTCAATTAATCCTAAATCACCTTTTTCCAGCTTTCCTTTCTGAGAAAAGAAACCTACAATGTCGATTTTATTTAATTTATTTTTCTTTCCACCACTGATATAGATCGTTTGGTACTGAGGAGGTTTTGGCAATGAAACCGTCTCTTCCACTTTAAAAACTTCCATTCCGTAGTTGATATAATCTACTTTTTTCTCACTCTCATGAGCAATAACATAGGCCGTTCCCGTAGCTAGCATACGTGCTGTTCTACCGTTTCTATGCGTGAACTCATCCTCTTTTGAAGGTAAGTGATAATGGATAACATGATTCATTTCAGGAATATCAAGACCACGAGCTGCTAAATCAGTAGTGATTAAATAACTCACACTTCCGTTTCTAAATTGGATTAAAGCGCGTTCTCTCTCGTCTTGATCCATTCCGCCATGATAATAAGTAGAATAGATGCCTTTTTCGTTTAAAGTGTCGCTGATACGCTCTGCAGCATCTCTATGATTACAAAAAACAATGGCCGACTGTGATTTTAACGAACAAATCAAATTAAACAAACTTCCTATCTTATCTCTTTCCTTAGAAACAACCAATTTTGTAGAAAGATTAGTTTCTTGCTCGTTTTCTGGAATAAAGTCTAAAATCGTCGGATTGACAACTCTGGTGTATTTTGGAATCTCAATATCTGAAGTAGCCGAAACTAATACGCGTTTGTTTAGTTTAGTTAATTTACCAATGATAAATGACATTTGCTCATGGAAACCCAATTGCAATGATTTGTCAAATTCATCCAAAATCAAGGTTTGTATTTTATCTATTCTAAAAGTACCTCTGTCAATATGATCCGCAATACGTCCCGGAGTTCCTATTAAAACAGCTGGCGGATTGCTTAAATTCTTGATTTCGGTGTCAATAGAGTGTCCGCCATAGCAAACATTTACTTTATAATCGGTACCCATTTTTTTCCAAACTTGCTCAATTTGCAATCCTAATTCTCTTGAAGGAACTAGAATTAAACATTGAACCGAAAGAATTTCGGGTTGTAACATTTCTAGTATAGGCAATAAAAAAGCCAGGGTTTTCCCTGAACCTGTAGGTGAAAGTAACAAAACATTGTTATCATTTAAGATTGTTTCTTGTGCTGCTTCTTGCATTTCATTTAGGTTTTCGATGCCTAAATTCAAAAGTATATTGTTGGAATGGTGTCTCTGATTCATTTTGCAAAAGTAATTAAAAAAAGTGGTCAGTTTTTAGTGTTCCTACATCATTTTCATTTTTATGAATTCGATCTTTTAAATTACCCTTAAAAAAATATTACATTTGGCTTACACCATAAAACAACCAGACATGAGATTCTTAACTGTTGCATTCCTATTATTCTCGTTGGCAAGTTTTGCCCAAAAAGATTCTAAATACAGTACTTTTTTCGAAAAAGGAAACGGAAATCAATCGGCAACCTATCAAGAAACTATCGATTATTATACACTACTAGCAACTGATTTCTCCACCATAAAAATGATTGAAATGGGCGCTACCGACAGTGGAGAATCCTTACATCTAGTAATTTTCAATCCTGAAAAATCTTTTAACCTTGCCGAAATTCAAAAAAACAAAGCAGTTCTATTAATTAATAACGGTATTCATGCTGGAGAACCCGATGGTATTGATGCCACAATGCAATTATTTCGAGATTTGGCTTTAGGAAAAATCAAAATTCCAAAGAATACGATTGTATCCACTATTCCGGTTTATAATATCGGAGGGGCGCTGAATAGAAATTCGACTACAAGAGCCAATCAGGACGGCCCAGAAATCTATGGTTTTAGAGGCAATGGTCGAAATTATGATTTGAATCGGGATTTCATTAAATCAGACACTAGAAATACCAAAAGTTTTTCGGAACTCTTTCATAAACTAAATCCAGATGTTTTTATTGACAACCACGTTAGCAATGGCGCCGACTATCAATACAAACTAACGTATATCATGACACAACAGAACCAGTTAGGAACTGTTTTAGGCAACTACTTGGATAAAGAAATGATGCCTTCGATTGTCCTTGATCTACTGAGAAAAAACGTTCCTACTACTCCCTATGTAAATGCTTTCAGCGAAACACCAGACAATGGATTTATGCAATTTTTTGACAGCCCTAGATATTCAACAGGCTACACATCGCTATTTAATACTATTGGATTTGTTGTAGAAACGCACATGCTTAAAAAATATGCAGATCGGGTAAAAGCAACCTACGATTATATGAGCTCCACAATTGATTTTATGGATACCAATTACCAAAAAATCAAACAAATGCGCTTAAAAAACGAAGAGCAATATACGCCTAGAAACTCCTACTCTATCAAATGGGAAATTGACACTACAAAAGTCTCCAAATTTTCGTTTTTAGGTTTCGAAGCCGGGCATAAACAAAGTGAAGTTACTAATGGAAATAGGCTGTTCTATGATAGAAGCAAACCATTCAAGAAAGACATCCGCTATCTAAAAGAATACAAATCTGTAAAAGAAATCACTATCCCTAAAGCGTATATTATTCCAAAGGCGTTTTGGAATATCATTGATTTATTAAAAAGTAATAACATTGCGTTTACACAGTTAAAAAACGACACCTTAATCGAAGTAGAAAGTTATAAGATTGCCGATTATAAAACTTCGGGAGCCGCTTACGAAGGACACTACATCCATAGAGACACTAAAATCGTCACTAAAAAGGAGACTAAGGCCTTCGCCAAAGGTGATTACATCGTTGATGCACAGCAAAAAGGAGTGAAATATTTATTGGAAACGCTAGAACCAGAGGGAATAGATTCTTTTTTTAATTGGAATTTTTTCGATACTATGTTACAACAAAAAGAAGGATACTCTGAATATGTTTTTGAGGATACTGCAGCCCAAATCTTGAAAGACAACCCAAAACTGAAAGCGGAATTCGAACAGAAAAAAAACGATGACCTCCTTTTTGCTAAAAGTCCCGAAGCTCAATTAGACTGGGTATACAAACACTCAGTCTATTATGAAAAAGCGCATTTACAGTACCCAATCTATCGTGTCTTATAAAAAGTACTATTTAACAACTGCTTCTTCTTCAAACAATAATTTGATATTTTCGTACGAATTTTTTAAAGCCATTGGAATTTCCTCTGGCTTCAACCAGGCTACTTTTTCAATTCCTTCTTCTAGTTGACCTTGTGGTACACCGTCAAAATCAGATTGCATTTCAAACCAGTGGGTTATTTTAAGCTTGTATTTCCCATTGCGTTTGAAAACATGATATGTTTTTTGGAGTTTTTTTGTAATTCGCAATTGATTCACTCCCGTTTCTTCTTCGACTTCACGCATCGCAGTATCTTCTATTCCCTCTCCTTTTTCGATACCACCCTTCGGTAAATCCCATTTTCCATTCCTAAAAATGAATAAAATCTCACCTTTTTTATTATAGACAAAGCCTCCTCCTGCCTTACAAACAGGAATTTTAGCTTTCAAAGTCTTCATTATTTCCTTTTCATCGGGATGATAGAGATAGGCTTTTTGAATTTTATTTTGAAATATTTTTACGATAAGTTGCTCAATGTCTATACTTTCCAGTAAGAACAATTGAAAATCTGTTTCTTTTGAAATTTTATTTGTCAAAAAAAGTGGTTTGTCGTTAACAAAAACTTTATACATTTGTATTATGATTTTTAATAAAGATACTGCCGAAAAAACAGCCGAATTGCTTTTACAAATAAATGCAATTAAATTGAATCCAGGAAATCCTTTTACATGGGCTTCCGGATGGAAATCACCTATTTATTGTGATAACCGCCTAATCCTCTCATTTCCAACGATAAGAAATTACGTCCGAGATGAATTTTCTAAAAATATTGAAAAACAATTTGGAAAACCAGATGTTATTGCCGGTGTTGCCACTGGAGCAATAGGAATTGGGATGCTTGTAGCCGAGAGTATGGGGCTTCCGTTCGTATATGTTCGCCCAGAGGCAAAGAAACACGGACGTCAAAACCAAGTAGAAGGTTTCTTGCAAAAAGGACAAAATGTTGTCGTTGTAGAAGATTTAATTAGTACAGGAAGTAGTAGCTTGAATGCTGTGGAAGCCTTGCGCGCAGCTGGCGCTAACATCAAAGGGATGGCAGCCATCTTTACCTACGGTTTTGATGTAGCTGAACAAAACTTTAAAAACGCCAATATTGATTTATACACTTTGAGTAATTATCAAAACTTGTTGAATCTGGCTGTAGCCAAAAGTTATATCTCAGAAAAAGAAGAAAAAACATTGAGAGAATGGAGTGTTACTCCATCTACTTGGGATATTGAAAATAAATAAAATTAACACAATATGAACTTAGAAAGTCCAAAAGTTACTGTTCAAAAATCAGCCCAGGAATTATTCGATTTATTGACTGATGTAAAAAGCTTTGAAAAATTAATGCCGGATAACATCGCTAAATTTGAGGTAATCGGAGAAGATGCTTTTATTTTTGGATTAAAAGGGATGCCAGAGATCAAATTAAAAATGAAAGAAAAAGTAGCACCAAGCAAAGTGGTACTTGGAGCTGCAAGCGACAAACTACCTTTCACTTTAGTAGCAAACATTGATGCTGTTTCAGATAGTTCAAGTGCTGTAAAACTTGATTTTGAAGGTGATTTCAACCCTATGATGGCGATGATGATAAAAGGACCTATTGGTAAGTTTATCGAAACCTTAGCCACAAACATGACTAAACTATAGTTTTCAAATTAAATGAAATTTAAAAGTCCGATTAGAAATTCTAATCGGACTTTTTTTTTGCTAAATGAAACGGACAAACCACAACTCATCATAAAAAATTGACAGGAGCCTTTATTGGAATATAAAAACAGAATCTAAAGTCACTAAAACAATCAGAAATTAAATTAAAAACAACCAACTACAATCTTTATGCTAATCAATACAGCATTTGAATTTCTTTAATACCAAATTCTGAAACGGAATCATCTTCTAAAAGTACCTGAAGCTTTCCCAATGCAGAAACACCCTGAATAATCCCCATAAAATTCTTATCAGAATTGTTTTTGAACGGCATTGGAATTCCTTTTTTGAATAGTTTGTCGGCATACTTTAACCATAACACCTCCGGATGTTCCTTTACTAAATCAATGTTTTGTTTAACCTTTTCAATAATATCAAAAAGCAACAGTTCTTTGTCGAATTGAGATTTGCAAATTACCGCTAATGAAGACGCTTTAGGCAAATTTTCAAAATTTGTTTGATTAATATTCAGTCCTAAACCCACGACCGAAGAAATAGTTCCGTCACTTTTGAGGCTGTTTTCTATCAAAATGCCACCTATCTTAAAATTATATGACATAATGTCGTTTGGCCATTTAATACTTAATTGAGGAATATTATAGCTTTCTAAAACGTTAACAACAGCCACAGCAATAGCGATATTGAGATTATAAATCTGATCTACTTTTAACAATGGATCTTTAATAAAAACGCTCACTATTAGATTCTTACCACCCTCAGAGTCCCATACGGAACCCATTTGCCCCTTTCCTTTGGTTTGTTTTTCAGTAATTACAACGGTAAAGTTATCCAGCTCCTGCTTATTTGATAATCCCTTAAGAAACTCATTTGTTGAATCTATGGCATCGAGTTTGATTAGTTTCATTTTGTAATTATTTATCGAACAGAATTTAATATTATGTTAAGAGCCAAAAATAATCACAAAAAATGGTAACTTTACAAACTTATATAAAAATAATTCATGGCAAAAAAGACTATAAATAATGATGACCTTCTGGCAAACATTATTAAGGGAATCGAAGAAGTAAAAGGAAATGACATAGATATTCTCGACTTAAGAGATATTGACACCGCAGTTTGCGACTATTTTGTTGTATGCAACGGAAACTCAAACACACAGGTTAACGCGATTGTTAACTCCATTCAAAAAACTGTTTCAAAAGAATTAAAAGACAAACCATGGCATGTTGAGGGATCTGACAATGCAGAATGGGTACTTATGGATTATGTTAATATAGTAGTTCATGTTTTCCAAAAACAAATACGCGAATATTATAATATCGAGAGTTTGTGGGGAGATGCAAAAATAACTACAATAGAAAACAAATACTAAAGAAAGAAAAACAGAAGAATGGCTAAAGATAACAATCCAACTCCTAATAAATTTAAAGTAAGCCCTTGGCTAGTTTATACAGCCATCCTACTTATTTTCTTATTTATTAGTTTCGTGACTGGTAGCTCCAGTTTACAAGAACCTGCACAAATAACATCATCTAAATTTAATGAGCTTTTAGATAAAGGTGAAATTCAAAAAGTAATCGTTTACAATAAAGCGGATGCAGAAGTTTTCCTAACTGCTAGCGCATTAAAATTAACTGAAAACAAAAAAGTAGCAAAGGATATATTTGACAGTCCTAACAAAGGACCGCATTATACCTTTATTATAGGTAATGATGAAATATTACAAACCAAGTTAGAGAAAGCAGTTAGCGAAGGTAAATTACAAGATTTCAATTTCTTGTCAAAAAGCAATTGGTCTGATATCTTCATCAGTTTACTGCCTATCATCATTATCATTGGTGTTTGGATTTTTATAATGAGAAAAATGTCAGGCGGCGGCGGTGGCGGCGGCGGACAAATTTTCAATATTGGAAAATCAAAAGCAAAACTTTTTGACGAAAAAACAGACGTAAAAACCACATTTAAAGATGTTGCTGGACTCGAAGGAGCAAAAGAAGAGATACAAGAAATTGTAGAATTCTTGAAAAATCCGGAGAAATACACTAATCTTGGTGGTAAAATCCCTAAAGGAGCTTTACTTGTAGGGCCTCCTGGAACAGGAAAAACTTTATTAGCAAAAGCAGTGGCTGGAGAAGCACAAGTACCTTTCTTCTCTTTGTCAGGTTCTGATTTTGTTGAAATGTTTGTAGGTGTAGGAGCATCACGTGTACGTGACCTATTCAAACAAGCTAAAGAAAAGTCTCCTGCAATCATTTTCATCGATGAAATTGATGCTGTAGGTAGAGCAAGAGGAAAAAGCAATATGTCAGGTGGAAATGACGAAAGAGAAAATACGCTAAATCAATTACTTACTGAGATGGATGGTTTTGGTACCAATTCAAATGTAATTGTATTAGCAGCAACGAACAGAGCAGACGTTTTAGATAAAGCATTGATGCGTGCTGGTCGTTTTGACAGACAAATATTTGTAGACTTACCAGATATTCGTGAACGTGCTGAAATATTCAAAGTACATCTTGCACCATTGAAAAAAGTGGAAGGCCTTGACACTGAATTTTTAGCTAAACAAACTCCAGGATTCTCAGGAGCCGATATAGCTAACGTTTGTAATGAAGCGGCATTAATTGCTGCCAGATACAACAAAACTGCTGTTGACAAACAAGATTTCTTGGACGCTGTTGATAGAATAGTTGGTGGTTTAGAAAAGAAAAACAAAATTGTAACTCCTGGAGAAAAGAAAGCAATTGCTATTCATGAAGCAGGACATGCAACAGTAAGTTGGATGTTAGAGCATGCAGCACCACTAATCAAAGTAACTATTGTTCCTAGAGGACAAAGTCTTGGAGCAGCTTGGTACTTACCTGAGGAGCGTTTAATTGTTCGTCCTGACCAAATGTTAGACGAAATGTGCGCTACTATGGGAGGAAGAGCAGCTGAAAAAGTTACTTTTGGTAGAATTTCTACAGGCGCTTTAAGCGATTTAGAAAAAGTAACCAAGCAAGCACGTGCAATGGTAACAATCTACGGATTGAATGATAAAATAGGAAATGTAACCTATTATGATTCAACAGGGCAAAGTGAATATAATTTCTCTAAACCCTATTCTGAAGAAACTGCAAAAATCATTGATACTGAAATTTCATTACTTATTGAAGGACAGTACCAAAGAGCTATCGATATCTTAGAAGAGAATAAAGACAAGTTGAATCAACTGGCAGATATACTAATCGAAAAAGAAGTAATCTTTAAAGATGATTTAGAAGCCATTTTCGGAAAGAGGACATTTGATAAAAACCTTGAAGAAACAGTATCTTAAATAAGACACTAATTTAATTATTTTTAAAATCTTAATTCAAAATCACCTTTTGAATTAAGATTTTTTTATCTTTGAACGGTTTCAACTTAATATAAAAAGTACCTTAACATAATATGAGTCTTTTCAGAAAAATTTTTGGTTCTAGTATTTCATCTTCAGATGAGGAAAAAGAGAAAGAAAACAGCAGTTTTCTTCCCGACACGAACAGTATGTCTATCGATGAACAATTTATTTATAACTTCAAAAAAAACGGTGGTAAATTTCTATACTGTGAAAATTTAGAAGAGGTTAAAGAACATTTCGAAAATATACTTGAAGAAAATGATTGGTACGAAAGTAACGTACTATGTTATGAACCCAAACTTTTCAATATACTGGATGAAAACAAACTCACCTATGAAAAGGCACCTAATCCTAAGTTCCTTTTTTCCAATTGCGAAAATCTGATAGCCGAAGAAGGTTCTATCTTGTTTTGTTCAAAACAGATAAAACAACACAAACCAAATGAGTTGCCTATTAACATTGTCGTTTTTGCAACAACATCGCAAATTCTCTCCATAAAAAGCGATGGTCTTAGTGCTATAAAAAAGAAGTACGAAGGAGATATCCCAACGAACATTACTGCTATAAAATATTTTGAAAAAGCAAAAGAAGAAGACTTTACCCAATACGGTAGTTCTGCAAAAAATCTTTATTTGCTGCTTTTAGAAGATCTATAACATGAATGAAACCCTTAAGAGATCTATTTCCGGTGCTGTTTATGTTATTTTACTAATAGCTTCCATCCTATTTTCAACAGAAAGTTTTTTCATTCTGTTTGGTGTATTTCTGCTTATCGCTACAGTAGAGTTTTGCAACTTGGTACACATCCATAAAGTAATTCCTTTCATACTTGCCGCTGCGACTTATCTACTCTTTTATAAAATAACAATTGCCACAACTGGCGTACTTTATCAATTAAGGTTTAATAATACATTTGATCTAATCGTGCTATCTGTCACGCTGTTTGTTTTTCTAAAATGCATTCATTTTCTTTTTGATAGTAAAACGGTCAAAATCGATTCTTTTTCAAAATACATTTACCTAATAGGTTACATCATACTTCCCTTTGTAATCATGACAAAAATTCCGTTTGGGATAAACGGCTACAACCCAAAAATCCTTATCAGTATCTTTGTACTTATATGGACCAATGACAGCTTTGCTTATATCGTAGGAAAGTCGATCGGAAAAACAAAATTGTTCGAACGCATATCCCCAAAGAAAACCATAGAAGGTTTTATTGGCGGAGTTGTATTTTGCGTTATTGCCAGTTACTTAATTTCAAAATATTACATCCAGATTGCTGAAGGGAAAATTTTTATTTGGATTATTATTGCCGTAATTGTGGGTGTTTTTGGAACCATCGGTGATTTAATTGAATCAAAATTCAAACGTTTTGCAGGTGTTAAAGACAGCGGAAAAATAATGCCGGGCCATGGTGGCGTGCTAGATCGACTAGATAGTGTTATATTTGTAGCACCAATTGTATTTTTATTTTATCAAATTTTAAATTATGTTTCATAAAGAAGGAACCAAGACTATTTTACTAGGTATTATTTTTACAGCAACTGTATTATTATTATCTGACAATTTTATTGACACTATGCGGCTTAAGAAGCTAGCTCAAATTGGTGCTTTTTTGATATTATTAATCATCTTACAATTTTTCAGAAACCCTAAGAGGTCTGTTATGCTAAATGATAGCCAAATACTAGCTCCAGTGGACGGGAAAGTAGTTGTAATAGAAGAGGTATACGAAGGTGAATATTTCAAAGACAAGCGTTTGCAAGTCTCTATATTCATGTCACCTATAAATGTGCATGTAACGCGCTACCCAATAAGCGGAATTGTAAAATTCAGTAAATACCATCCAGGAAAATTTCTTGTTGCATGGCATCCAAAAGCTAGTGAAGAAAACGAGAGAACAACTATTGTAGTTGAAAACAATACATTCGGTGCTATTCTATACAGACAAATTGCTGGTGCTTTAGCCCGTAGAATCGTAAATTATGCTGAAGAAGGTATGCAAATTGTCCAAGGGACTGATGCTGGCTTCATTAAATTTGGTTCCAGAGTCGATTTGTTTTTACCTATTGGAACTCCAATCGATGTTGTGCTTAATCAAAAAGCAATTGGAGGAAAAACGATTATTGCAACAAAAGGATAATGAATGAAAAAGAATTAGATACTAGGTTTCAGGAAGCTGTAGATATTGCTTCCAAAATGACTCAGGCATCTTTACCACAAGATGTACAGCTACGTCTTTATGCTTGTTACAAACAGGCTACTTTTGGCACTTTAGAACCTAGACAAACATCAACGTATCATTTAAGGGATGCTTTTAAAACTAATGCTTGGATGCAAATCAGTCATCTATCCTCTGATGAAGCAAAAGAGCAGTACATTGAAATAATCAATTCTATTGTGAAAAAATAATACTATCAATGAAAAAAATATCTGTTTTAATATCTTGCTTTCTTATGCTTAGCTTTTTAGTTTCTTGTAACAACAAAAAACTAACAGAAGTAGTGGAAGTTCCATTGCCAACTGCCCAAGAAAAAGTGACTATCGGCTTTCCTGACGATGTAAAAGCAAATAAAGGTTCGTTTCAATTGGAAAAACTACCTTATCCTTATGATGCATTGGCGCCTACAATATCTCCTTTGACATTAGAGATGCATTATTCGAAACATTATCTAACGTATACCAATAATCTTAACAATGCTATTGCTGGGACTGAATATCAAAACCAACCCATCGAAAATATTTTAGCCAAGTTAGACCTGAACAATGCTGATTTAAGAAACAATGCCGGAGGTTATTATAACCATACCTTGTATTGGAAATCAATGGCTCCAAACACAGGAGGCGCACCTAAAGACACACTAGCAAGCGTAATATCAAGAGATTTTGGATCGTACGAAAACTTTGTCACGACTTTTAAAAGTGAAGCAACTAAACAATTTGGCTCTGCTTGGGTTTGGCTGGTTATTGACAAATCTGGAAAACTAAAGGTAACAAGCACTCAAAATCAAGACAATCCATTAATGAAAAACGCAGTTGTTCCTGGAACTCCTATATTAGCTTTGGATTTATGGGAACATGCATACTACCTAGGATATCAATACCGAAGAAGAAACTACATTGATTCTTTTTTCAATGTAATTAATTGGACTAAGGTTAGCGAAAATTACGAGGCTGCCTTAAGGCGAAAATACTAAAAGTCAACACTAATTAAAAAATGCTGATGCACTACCAAAGTAGTATGCATCAGCATTTTTTAGTTTAACCCTGTATTCTGTAGAACTAATCTAATAAAAAGTGTTTTACAATTGGTAAATAAAAGACTCCGAAGGACCAATTTCAACTTGTACCCTTCCCTCTCCATTGCTCACTTCTAACTGAATTACGCTCTTATTATAAAGTTGGTCTGTAATCGTATATTCACCGTCTTTTAAATTCCATTTAGTTATAACATCTTCAGGGATTTTAAGTTCGAAGTTACTAGTTGTAAGCCACGAAAAATTAGTGACCACAATTAGTTTTTGAGTATCTGACCAGCGTGTAAACGCATAAATACCCGGGTCAAAGCCCAAAGTTGATTGTCTGTTCAAAGTTTGAATTTCTTGAAAATCACCCATTAATGCTGAACTCCTAGTAGAGAAATTAAGCAATCTCTTATAGAAATCTCTAAGTGACTTTTCGCTATCCGTAAGTTGACCTCCGTCGAATTTACCATTATTCATCCAGCGTTGATGACTTGGCACTCCAACGTAATCAAAAATAGAAGTTCTAGAATGCGTTCCGAAACCTCCATTTTCATTACCAGCCTCTCCCAATTCCTGACCAAAATAAATCATTGTGGGCGCTGAACTAATCGTTGTGGAAACAACCATTAAAGGTTTTCCTTTTTCTGGAGTACCTGCAAATTCTGGACTAGCCAAACGTTGCTCGTCATGGTTATCCAAAAACTGCAACATATGATGTTCAATATCTTTCATTCCTCGTTGAATGTCAGAAAGCCCATCGGGTAACGAGTTTCCTTGAATTACATCTTTTAATTTATCGTAGGTTTCTACCTTATCATATAAGTAATCCATTTTTCCAAGGCGAATGTAATTGCGGTACTCGCTAGGATTGTATACTTCTGCCAATAAAAAAGCATCTGCATTTTGCATCTTAATCGCTGAGTTCATATAACTCCAAAACTCATAAGGAACCATTTCGGCCATATCATATCGAAATCCATCTACTCCTTTAGCTGTCCAAAACAATGCAATATCCTTGAATTTCTTCCAGGAATCAGGTACGTCTTTGCCTTTCCAAAACTCAAAATGTGCTGTAACTGATTTTGTATCATAGTCAGCTGGAATTTCTGGAAAATCTTTTGAACCGTCTGGACGAATCCCGTAATTTACTTTTACAGTTTCATACCAGTCATTTTTATCTGGTTTTGCCATCCTAGAACCGTTCCCTGTCCATTTAGCTGGAACTTCCGTAAATCTACCATCGCTTAATGGATTTACTTCTCCATTTAAAGGCGCAGCGGTATCCGGCACTTCAAAATGGGAATTTGGAATATAATAGAAGTTATTGTCTTTTGCATATTCAACCGTTCTATCATCGTCAGCACCAAAATCTCTAACTCCTTCAGGATTATTTTTTCCTTCGTATTTTCTTGCAATATGATTGGGTACAATATCAATTATCAGCTTCAACCCTGCTTTATGTGTTCTTGCAACTAGCGCTTCAAATTCATCTAACCGATGTGCTGGATTAACGGCCAAATCAGGATTAACATTGTAATAATCTTTTACTGCATAAGGTGAACCCGCCCTACCCTTTACAACATCCGGGTCGTCATTTGAAATTCCAATCGCAGTATAATCTCTTATCAAAGCATGGTGAGGAACTCCGGTGTACCAAATATAGTTCACTCCTAAATCCTTGATTTCATTAAGAGCTTTTTCAGTAAAGTCATTAAACTTCCCTACTCCATTTTCTTCAATTGTTCCCCAGGGCTTATTATTGGTATTTTTATTTCCGAATAAACGGGTAAAAACCTGATAGACAACTATTTTATTTTCTGCGGTGGTATTTTCTTTTTCTGTATTCATAGGTAATGCTGTAGTCTTACAAGCTGCGGTGACAAGAATTAAACTTATCCCTGTAATAAGAATCGATTTTTTAATCATTTATAGTTAGTATTACTGCCTATGTCCCTTCTTTTTCACAAAAGTAAAGACTTAGATAATTAGTTTCTAAATTTAATCTATTTTTTTAAAATTTGCAGTTCCCCTTGATCAATTAGGACCAATAAACCTCCTGAAAAAAGAACTACAACGTGAGAGTTGGTCTATTTGTTCATAACTTAACGATCGTACTAAAACACTATTAATCAGTAATGGTTTTGAACTTATAAATAAATGCTAATATAGATTAGGATTGTTTCCTTTTTCTTAAATTTGAAAAAAAATAAATCCATTGAAGAAGTCCTTATTTTTCATCTGTTGTTGTTTGGCAATATTAAGTTCAAAATCCGTTTTGGCACAAGCACCAAAAAAAATTATTGTTGAACATTCTGATTTTGCAGATGTTAATCAAGCAGAGATGCCTGACGCCTTTTTACTTACTGGAAACGTGCGAGTTAACCATGATGGTGTAGTACTCACTTGTAATAAGGCCTACTATTTTCAAAAAGAGAATTACATTAAAGCTTTTGGAAATGTGCAATTGGTTCAAGGTGATACTCTATACCTTAACAGTAAATATGCGGAGTATAGTGGTAACGCCAAGAAAGCTTTTGCAACTGGTGAAGCTTTCATGAGTTCTCCAGATGCTACTTTAGCAACGGATACGATAAACTTCGATCGAAATTCTCAAGAAGTATATTACAATACAAAAGGAACAATTATCAATAAAGACAACACATTAGTAAGTAAATCCGGGAAATACTATGTAAATCAAAAAAAATTCCAGTTCCTGACAGCTGTTACAATCACTAATCCTACTTATGTAATAAAATCTAATCATGTAGATTATTTTACAAATTCTGGTCACTCCTATCTTTTTGGGCCTTCGACAATTACAAGTAAGAAAAATTACATCTATACTGAAAAAGGGTTTTATGACACCAAAAGAAACTTGGGCCATTTTCTTAGAAAATCCTATATAAAATATGAAGACCGACTTATTGAAGGAGACAGTTTGTATTATGATCGAAATAAAGAATTCGCTTCGGCAACACGTAATGTAAAAATAACTGATTCCATTAATCGAGGAATTGTAAAGGGACATTATGCCGAAATATATAAAAAACAAGATTCCCTGTTTGTCACTAAAAGAGCGGTAGCTGTGAATTTTGTCGAAAATGACTCTGTCTATATTCACGGTAAAAAATTGATGGTGACCGGTAAAGAGGGCAATCAAATTATTCGAGCCTTCACTAATGTGCGCTTTTTTAAAACAGACATGAGCGGAAAATGTGATTCGATACATTCAAGTTCAAAAACAGCCTTAACAAAACTAATCGGAAACCCGGTACTATGGAACGGTGAAAACCAAATCACAGGAGATATAATGCATCTTATAGGAAACAACGCTACTCAAGAACTTGATTCACTCAAGGTGCTCAACAACACTTTTCTGGTCTCGAAAGACACCCTGGGAACTGGCTATAATCAGGTAAAAGGGCAAAATCTATATGGAAAGTTCGAAGAAGGCAAACTACATGATGTCGATATCGTAAAAAATGCAGAGGTAATCTACTATATGCGGAATGATGCACAAGAACTCATTGGTATCAATAAAAATTTGAGCAGCAAAATCAACCTTATTTTTGAAAATAATGCTGTAGAAACGATTACTTTTTTCAAACAAGTTGATGGAGACATTTATCCTGACAAAGATTTACCAGAAAACGCAAGAAAACTTAGAGGCCTTGTCTGGCGAGGGGATGAACGGATAAAATCAAAAGAAGATATCTTTTCGGATGAAGACAACGAACTCAACGATAAAATGATAAAAGAGGGCGCAACAGAAGATGCAAAAGAAAATGTCCCAATGAAAATCAGAAAGGAAACCTTGAACTACGATAAAAAGAAAAGCCCACCACCTCCAAAAAATGGAAAGAAGGGGAATAAGTAGTTTTCAGAATAAGAAATGTTAAATGCTGCTCAAAGATAAATAGCCTAAAATATGACTGACAAGATTATTTATTGGAATACTGACTCAACAATTATATGGTTAACGGATAGTTTTCCGTTAAAATATTATGGGTTGCTATTTGCCATTGGAGTTTTACTCGGCTATAGCATAGTCAAGAGAATATTTATAAAAGAAAGTGTTCCAGTAGAAACATTAGATACGCTTTTCGTATATGTTGTTGTCGGAACAATTTTAGGAGCCAGATTAGGGCATTGTCTGTTTTATGAACCCGCTTATTTTTTTCAACATCCAATGGAAATTCTTTTACCAATAAAAAAAATTGGAGGAGTTTATAAATTCATTGGTTTTCAAGGGCTGGCAAGCCACGGCGGAACAATTGGGGTTTTGATTGCTATCTTATTGTTTTATAGAAAAAACAAAATAAATCTGTTGTGGCTTTTGGACCGAATTGCAATTGCAGTACCTGTAACCGCTATTTTTATCAGATTAGGCAATTTTATGAATTCGGAGATTTATGGAAAACCTACCAATGGCAATTGGGGTGTTGTTTTTCAAAAAGATGATTTAATTCCGAGACATCCAACGCAGCTATATGAGGCTTTCGCTTATTTTTTAATTTTTATAATCTTACAATTTTTATATAAATCCAACCTTACAAAAAGAGGAGACGGTTTACTATTTGGTATTTTCCTAGTATTATTATTTTCAGCACGATTAGTAATCGAATTTTTCAAAGAAAACCAAGAGGCTTTTGAAAATCAGATGCCTTTAAACATGGGACAAATATTAAGTATTCCCTTTATTATTTTTGGCGTACTGATAATTCTATGGAGACTCAAAACCCGACAAGTAAACCCGATAGTGTAAAAACTATTCTTTATCCTTTTTAAAACTTTAAGCAAAAAACGTGAATCAAGATTTCTTAAAATATCAGGCACAAACTTCTCCCTATCCATTAGGTATGGAAGTATCCTATGCAAAAGGTTCTTATATCTACGATACCAATAATAAAAAATACCTTGATTTTGTGGCAGGGGTTTCGGCATGTACTCTAGGACACCAACCCGCAAGAGTAAACCAAGCTATTAAAGATCAATTAGACAAATACTCACATGTAATGGTTTACGGGGAATATTCCCAAAGTCCGGCGGTCGAATACTGCAAGCTTTTAGCTTCGCTCTTACCTGCTCCTTTAGACAAAACCTACCTCGTTAACTCAGGAACGGAAGCCATTGAAGGAGCGCTTAAGTTGGCTCGACGCGTTACAGGTCGCAGTCAGTTGATTTCTTGTCACAATGCCTACCATGGAAATACGATGGGCTCGATGAGTATAATGGGTTTTGAAGAGCGCAAACAAATTTTTCGCCCTTTGATTCCTGATGTCGATTTCATTACTTTTAACAATGAAGCCGATTTAGCTAAAATAACGACAAAAACCGCAGGTATAGTTTTAGAAACAATCCAAGGTGGTGCTGGTTTTATTCAACCTCATAATGATTTTCTAAAAAAAGTACGCGCACGTTGTACCGAAGTTGGTGCACTTATGATTCTAGACGAAATCCAACCGGGTTTTGGAAGAACTGGAAAACTATTTGGTTTCCAGAATTATGACGTTGTTCCCGATGTTGTTGTAATGGGCAAAGGAATGGGAGGCGGCATGCCAGTGGGTGCTTTTACCGCAGCAACGGCAATGATGGATCTATTGAGTGATAATCCAAAACTGGGGCATATCACCACTTTTGGTGGTCATCCTGTCATTGCGTCAGCCTGCCTGGCCACTTTGCAGGAAATTACTGAAACCGACCTAATGCCTAGAACCTTAGAGAAAGAAAAACTATTTAAATCACTTTTGGTACACCCTTTGATACAAGAAGTCCGAGGAAAAGGGTTAATGCTGGCCGCTATGACAGCTAGCGCAGCAATAACTAATGAAGTGATTTTAAAATGTCAAGACAAAGGCCTTATTTTATTCTGGTTACTATTTGAAGGATGCGCGATAAGAATTACGCCGCCACTTACAATTTCAGACGATGAAATACGTGAAGGTTGCGCAATAATGCTGGAGGTAATGAATGAGATACTTTTGTCGACTACAGTTGATTAACATATAATAATAGCTAAATAAATAAATTGTTTTCTTTTTGTTAATTAAATTGTTCACAACAATTCTGATTTTTCTTCCAATAACAACGAAGGATGCCTAATTTTAAGTAGGCCAAATTCTAAAAATAAAAGTATGCAATTAAGCAACGAAGAAGAAGACTATAACTTATCCCTTAAGAAATTTGAGTCCATGTTGAAAACCAACAAAGTACTCTTTTTTGATTCGGAAGAATTTGAAGAAATTATTCTTCATTATCTCGATATGGGTAAGGCCGCACTGGCAAAAAAAGCACTTAAACTTGCACTGGATCAACACCCTAAATCAACTGGTTTAAAACTAGTTCAAGTAGAAATGCTCGTATTTGACGACAAACTGGATATAGCTGAGAAATTACTCAATGAGCTATATGCCATCGAACCTACGAATGAAGAAATTTTCATTCAAAAAGCCAATATCTACTCCAAAAGAGACCAACATGAGAAGGCGGTGGAATTACTAAATACTGCTTTAGAATATACTGATGATTATGCCGATGTGTATAATTTAATTGGTATGGAATATCTGTTTATGGATAATCTCGAAATGGCAAAACAGAGTTTTATTAAATGTCTCGAAGAAGACCTTGATGATCAATCTGCACTTTATAATGTGGTGTATTGTTTTGAATTTTTAGATCAAAATTTAGAGGCGATTGCCTATTTAAATAAATACATTGATAAAAATCCGTACAGCGAAATAGCTTGGCATCAAATGGGTCGTTTGTATTATGGTGTAAAAGATTATGAAAATGCAATTCGTGCCTTTGATTACGCTACCTTAATCGATGATGAATTCCTTGGTGCTTTCATGGAAAGAGCAAAGGCTTTTGAACGATTAAACAAATACGAAGAGGCGATAGAAAGCTACAGCCGTACCATCGAATTAGACGATGCGACTAGTTATGCTTTGCTTCGAATAGGTAAATGTCATGAGAAATTAGGCAACAAAGTTTTAGCACTTAAATTTTACAATGAAACCGTGCATGAAGATCCTCTTTTAGATAAAGGATGGATTGCCATCACCGATTTTTATGTTCGTCAAAAAAACTATCAAAAAGCGTTATTTTATGTAAATAAAGCCTTAGCAATAGACAATCAAAATCGCTTGTACTGGAAGCGTTATGCTACGATAAACAAACACATAAACTTCTTTGAAGAAGCTGAATTTGGCTTTAGAAAAGCAGTGGAATTTGGCGATCATGAATTAGACACTTGGTTATTCTGGGTTGACATCCTACAATTCTTAGGTGAATTTGAAAGTGCTATTCAAACCTTATTACAAGCATCTGAATATTATCCCGAAGAAAATGAAGTAGAATACCGTTTAGCCGGATTGTACTTTATGATTCAAGATAACACGAAAGCAAAATTTCATTTGAGTAATGGCTTGCGTTTAAACTTTGACAACTATATTATTCTTGAAGATATGTTTCCAGTAGTTTGGACAAAAAAAATGGTTCAGAATTACATTGCAAAACATAAAAAATAAAAATGCAGGATATCATTAAAAAACGCTTTGGTTTATTGGGTCGAAATATTAGCTATTCGTTTTCGAAAGGGTATTTTACCGATAAATTCAAGGACGAGAACTATAAAGAGTATACTTATGAAAATTTTGACATTCAGCATATTGCTGAATTTGAAGACATCATAAAAAACAACCATCAGGAATTAGAAGGAATGAATGTTACCATTCCCTATAAGGAAGCTGTAATGCCTTTTTTAGATAAATTATCAAAAAAAGCAGCATTAATTGGCGCTGTAAATACAATCAAATTTACTAAAAAAGGCAAGTTAAAAGGATACAACACCGATTACTATGGTTTCAAGAAAGCATTAAAGCCATTGTTGCAAAAGCATCACAAGAAAGCACTAATCCTGGGAACAGGTGGAGCCTCAAAGGGTATCGCTTTTGCTTTAGATGAGTTGGAGATTAAATATACTTTCGTCTCAAGAAATGGGAAAGAAAACACGATTTCTTATGAAGAAATTGATGCCGCTACATTTAAAAAAAATCAAATCGTAATCAACTCTACACCTGTGGGAACAAGTCCTGATATCGAAGCGTTTCCATTAATTCCATATGAATATTTTACAGATAAGCATATTGCTTTTGATTTGATTTATAATCCTGCAGAAACGCAATTTCTAAAAAAGGCAAAAGAGAAAGGCGCACAAATTAAAAACGGCTATGAGATGCTCGTTTTCCAGGCCGAAAAAGCGTGGAAGATTTGGAATAAATAAAGTATTCCTTTCTTACATATAATCCTGCATTAAATAACTGTACCGAGGTATAGCCATTTAATGCGGGATTTTTTATTTATATAAATAAACTACTCATTATCAACCCACTAATCCCTAGCCCTGATAGCAGCGGCATCCTTTTTATCTTTAATTTAGTTCAGGATTCTGAACTAAATTAAAGATAAAAAGATATAGCGAATAGCAGGAAATTGCTACAAAAAAGCCTGCTCATCAACCTAAAACCACTATAAATAAGGTAATTATTTTGTATTTCAATATTCCTTTACTATCTTTCGTTTTCGATAAAATAGGAACCTTAAACATTGAAAAAATGTTAGAAGAAAAGAATGACAACCTGCCAGACGCAGATGGAAATGTAGCTAATGATTCAAATGAATCTGTTCAAGTTGAGACCACAATTGCAGAAACCGAAGTGACCGCTACTGAAACAACAGAGGTTGTAGAAGAGAATATTGTCGCGGCTCCTGAAGAAGAAGTGGTTAACACAGATGCTGTAACTGAACATGTAAATCAAAAAGCATTAAACTCAATAGATGATTCTAATGCCGAGGAAAGTGAGGACGAAACTTTAAAAGACCGTCATCATATCCCTATGCAAGATTATGATACATTGTCGATGGAACAGCTTGTAGATGAACTACAAATTCTTGTTGCAAACGACAAGGTAATGTCAGTTAAGGATCATGTTGAAGAAATTAAAAAGGCATTTTTAGCAAAATACAACCATTTTATCGAAGAGAAAAAGGAGGAGTATCATAATGAAAACCCTGATACAACAGAAGATTTTCAATACCATTTCCCTTTAAAAACAAAGTTTGATCAATCTTACTCTACTTATAGAGACAATAAAAACACCCATTTCAAGAGTTTACAAACGAACTTGAAGTCCAATTTAGAAAATAGATTAGCCATTGTTGAAGAACTGAAAGAGCTAATCAATCCACAGGAAAACATCAAAGACACCTTAAAGCATTTTAATGAGTTAAGAGACAGATGGAAAAATGCGGGTTCGATTCCAAAAGACAAATACAACCACGTATGGAATAACTACCATTTTCATGTAGAGAATTTCTATGACTATTTACATCTTGATCGCGAGGCCAGAGACCTTGACTTTAAACATAATTTAGAGCAAAAGCAAAAGATTGTGGCTCGTGTTGAGGAACTTGTGAACGAAGCCGATGTAAATAAAGCCTTTAGAGAATTACAAGACTTACATAGAATCTGGAAAGAGGATATAGGTCCTGTTTCTAAAGAACATCGTGATGAGATCTGGAACCAATTTAGTGATTTGACAAAACAAATGCACGATAAGCGTGAGGTTTTATTTGAAAAACTAAGAGGTACAGAGCTGGAAAACCTAGAAAAGAAAAAAGAAATTATAGCTGCAATTGAAGTTTTGGCAACTGTAAAAGTAAATGCTCATTCGCAATGGCTTGGTCAAATTGAAAAAGTGGAAGCGTTAAGAACTTCTTTTTTCTCTGCAGGAAAAGTACCTTCAGATGTTAACGAAGAAACTTGGGGTGCATTTAAATTAGCCGTTAGAAATTTTAATTCTTTTAAAAATTCATTTTATAAAGAAATTAAAAGAGAACAAAATGAGAATTTAGCCAAGAAAAACGCACTAGTAGCAAAAGCACAAGAGCTACAAGAAAGCACTGATTTTGCTGCTACTACTCCAATCATGAAGAAAATTCAGGACGAGTGGAAACAAATAGGTCATGTTCCAAGAAAATATTCAGATAAAATCTGGAAAGAGTTCAAAGATGCTTGTAATCATTATTTTAACAAGCTAAAAGAGCAAAAAGACGAACATAGCATTGAAGAAATAGAAGCCTTTGACAAGAAGAAAGCCTATTTAGAAACATTGCGTGAATACCAATTGACGGGAGATCATAAAACTGATTTGGATGCTATAAAATTGCATATCGAAACTTGGAAAAATTTTGGAAAAGTTCCTTTTCCTAGAAGGCATATCGAAGGGAAATTTAATAAAATCCTGGATGCCCTATTTGACAAATTGAGTTTGAGCAAAAAAGATACAGATATGTTGCGTTTTGCTAATCGAATGGATCATTTATCAGAAAATAATGATACTCGAAAAATAGAAAACGAAAAGATTTTCTTGATGCGTAAAATTGATGAAGTTCAAAACGAAATTTTACAATTGGAAAACAACATTCAATTTTTTACAAACACGAGAAATGCAAAAAAAGAAAATTCAATTGTTTTAGAAGTTAGAAAAAACATCGCTATTCATAAAGAAAGCTTAGACGTTTGGAAAGAAAAACTAAAACAGCTAAGAAACCTAAAGCAAGAATAAAATAATAAAATATTGTAGATAAAGGCCTCATTCTAGAAGTAGAATGAGGCCTTTTTTATTTCTCCGACTTGAGTATGATAATTATCATTTTAATTTTTCAAAAATCCATCTATTTTTGATTACTGAAAATTGATATCTCATGAAAAACTCTCTAATCCAAAAATATAATGTTCCCGGCCCACGATATACTAGCTACCCTACCGTTCCTTACTGGAATGAAGCGGACTTCGCATATCAAAACTGGATTGATACATTACAAAAATCGTTTACAGAAAGTAACTCCAAAGAAGGCATCAGTCTTTATATACACCTACCCTTTTGCGAGAGTTTGTGCACCTTTTGTGGCTGTAATAAACGAATCACAAAAAACCATACATTAGAAAGCCCATACATAGATGCCGTTTTAAAAGAATGGTCTTTATATTGTAAAATTCTAGGCGAAAAACCAATAATCAAAGAAATTCATTTAGGCGGAGGAACACCAACATTTTTCTCTCCAAAAAATTTAGAAGATTTAATCAACGGTATTTTTTGTTATGCCACAAAGGCAAAAGATTACGAATTTAGTTTCGAAGGACACCCAAATAACACTACGCACGAGCACTTACAAAAGTTATATGACTTAGGGTTTAGAAGAGTTAGTTTTGGTGTTCAGGATTACTCTGAAAAAGTTCAAAAGGCAATACACCGCGAGCAGCCCTTTCACAATGTGGCTAAAGTAACTTTCTGGGCTAGGGAGATAGGCTACACTTCTATAGGGCACGATATTATATTTGGATTACCATTTCAACAAATTGAAGATGTAATTGATACCGTTGAAAAAACAAAATCATTGCAGCCGGATCGATTGGCATTTTATAGTTATGCTCATGTGCCGTGGATTAAAGGTAACGGTCAACGTGGTTTTAAAGATGAGGACTTACCAAAAGATAGTGAAAAGAGAAAGCTGTATCAAATAGGAAAGGAATTACTTCAAGAGAATGGATATAATGAAATAGGAATGGATCATTTTGCCTTAAAAACAGATAGTTTGTATGAAGCATACGAAAACGGCAAACTCCACCGTAATTTCATGGGCTATAGTTCTTCAAAAACACAACTAATGATTGGTCTAGGGGTATCTTCAATAAGTGATAGCTGGTACAGCTTTGCTCAAAACGAGAAAAAAATAGAAGACTATTACCAAATCTTAGAATGGGATAAATTACCTGTTTTCAGAGGTCATTTGTTGACTGACGAAGACCTCATCATAAGAAAACACATTTTAAATTTAATGTGTGAATTTTCAACTCGCTGGACGGATACATCTACTTATTTCAAAGAAATCCCCGAGGTTCTTATTCAACTAAAAGAAATGGAAAAAGACGGACTACTAGAAATGAATAAAGACAGCCTAAAAGTAACAGAAAGTGGCAAGCCCTATATTCGCAACATATGCATGGCTTTTGACTTGCATTTAAAACGAAAAGCCCCAGACACCCAATTATTCTCGATGACGATTTAAAACAAGTCGTCATAAAGTTGAACCAAATTAATTTATATTTTAGTTCAAAGTGTTTTGGTATAATGCCGATATAATAAAACATAAAAACCATTTAAGACTATACACTGCAATTATTGCAACTTATAGCCTTAAATGGTTTTCTTTTTGTTAGTTCACTAAATTCAATTATTCTTCCTTAGTCAACATAGAATATAGTTCGTTATTTTAGCTTTTACTTCGTGTGCATATTCATCAGTTACGACCTCAACATCTGTATTAATACGATGAACTTGATGTTCTAATTCATTGTATTCGTCAAATAATTTTTTAAAATGACTGTCATCCGTTTTTAGTTGATGAATTTTGTCATGAAATTCTGGGAATTCGTGTAATAAATCGTGTCTTTCCATTATATTTATTTTAAATAATTAATAATAGTATTTTAATGACATTGCGGATTTTCTTGTACAAAAAGGCTCATATTTGAAGGAGAAACATAAGGTATCCCTAGACCTAACCCTCTTAAAATAAAAAGTACCCCAATAATAACTGCAACATAAGGAATGACTTTTTGAATTCTGTTTCGAATAGGAATGGTCAAATACGAATTGATGTAAATCACACTACTCATCATGGGTACAGTTCCCAACCCGAATAGAACCATGTACAATACTCCAAAACCAGCATTCTGCATGGCTATTGCACCAAACAAAGCTACGTAAACCATACCGCAAGGTAGAAACCCATTTAATAAACCTATGGTGAATAGTGATTTATAACTCTTGTTTCTAAACTGACTTCCTAAAGTTGTTTTTATTTTAGAAATCAAAACGAAAACAGGTTTAGAAAAATTATATTTTGCGAATATCTTCTCTGGAATCAAAATTACGGCTATCATCGCAATCCCTATAAATATTGATAAATTCTGTTGAATTCCTGCCATAAAAAAACCTTTACCAACCAATCCGAATACAAGTCCAATAGTACCATAAGCAGTCAATCTCCCAATATGATAGGTGATAATTTGAGTCACTTTTTTGGTAGGATTATTTCTGTCGACAGGCAACATCATAGCAATCGGACCGCACATGCCTATACAATGAAAACTACTGATCAGACCGAAAAAAAATGCTGTATATAACATTTGACTCGAATGTTTGAAAGTTGATTATTAATAGTATTGATAATCAACCTTTGTGACTAATTAATGTAAATTGCTTCCTTCGATAAATATTCTGTGCCTTCATATTGCCACTCCATATTAATGTCCCATTGACCGCCTACCAATTTTGATTTAGGTATGAGCAAAGTTGGATTAGATGACGAAATTGGAATTTCAAAATCTAATTTTTTGTTAGACGGTCTATAAAGGGACACTTTTCCTTTAATCTTATTTGGAATAAAAACAGCTGGAAAAACGACAGTTACTCCGGCTTCTGTTTTTGTAAAAACAGGTTTTTCAGCTAAATCATGTGCATTTTGAATCCTCTCCATTTCTTGCTCAAAAACAGCATCATGCTTATAGTATTCTTCGACAACCAATTCATTGTCATATTTCGAATTGGACTGTACTTTAATAACAAAATATAAAATAAAAGCCATGAATAATGCTATAGCGATGGCAATTCCTGTTCCCCAATTTATTTTCATAATACAAAGCCAGCTAACCCCTGAAGGGTAATTCCCGATGGCAAATGAGAATGTTTATTACTATTTATTTCTTGATATAAAATATATTCAATACAAAAACCATAAAAGAACAATTACCTAATCAAAAGTCCTAGGGCTTAGAAAACTTGTTGAACTAGTCACCACTTTTTTACTTCCCTCATAAACCTCAATTTTAAGCGTCGTCTTATCACTTTCCAATAAATACTGATTAATCTCTACAAACAAAGTCCCGTTCTTCATTCCTTGTTTTGGCACTTTGATGGATTGATTTCCTACTAGTTTTAATGATCCTTTAATGCCTACTAATTTGAAATGAACATCATTAAAATCATTGTTTGTTTTATTAATGATTTTATAAGTATAAATATTACTGATATTTTCTCCTTTGTGTTGAAACAATTGTCCCGGTAGTCTTAGGATATTTGCTTCAACGTCATTACGTAGAAATAATAAACCAATTAATATTCCGACTAAAATGGCCAAAATAGCGGTATATCCTTTCATTCTTGCTGTGAATTTGAAAGGCTCTTTTTTCTCTATTTCATCTTCAGATGCATAGCGAATCAACCCTTTAGGCAATCCTACACTCTCCATTATTACATCACATTCATCGATACAGGCAGTACAATTAACGCATTCCAGTTGAGTCCCGTTACGAATATCTATTCCAGTTGGACATACATTTACACATTGTTTACAATCAATACAATCCCCTTTCCCAGTAACTGCTCTATCTTCTTGTTTATTAAATTTTGCCCGGCCTACTTCTTTTTCGCCACGAACAAAATCATAAGCGACATTTATTGATTTATTATCTAAAAGAACTCCTTGTAATCTACCATAAGGACATGCTATAATACAAACCTGTTCTCTAAACCAAACAAAAATAAAATAGAAAACTCCGGTAAAAATAGAAAGCGCTATCAATGTACTCAAATGACTAGATGGTCCTTCTTCAATCATCTTGATCAACTCATCACTACTGATAAGGTAGGCTAAGAAAACATTAGCAATACCAAAAGATATTAATAAAAAGATAGTCCATTTAAAACCCTTCTTTCTGATTTTCTCTGCATTCCATTCCTGTTTAGAAAGTCTAATTTGAGCTCCTCTATCTCCTTCTATCCAAAATTCAATTCTACGGAAAACCATTTCTAAGAATATGGTTTGCGGACAAATCCATCCACAAAATATTCTTCCAAAAATAACCGTAAACAAGATAACAAACACCACTCCCACAATCATAAATAGCACGAATAAATAAATATCCTGCGGCCAAAACGGAAATCCAAAAATATTAAATCGGCGTTCTAAGATATTAAACATCATGAACTGATTGCCATTCACCTTTATAAAAGGATTTGCAATCAGAATAATCAATAAAAAATAACTAACCCACTTTCTATATTCCCAAAATTTACCCGAAGGCCTTTTAGGGAATATAAACTTTCTGTTTCCTTCATCATCGATGGTACCTATGGTATCTCTAAAAGCTTCATCCGGTAACTTTGACATTTTGTGTGTTTTATTTGAACTATTCTTTATTTAACAACCGTAGCGTTATCGTCAACCCAAACCTCACCTTCCGGTGCTTTTGGATCTTTAGGGTTGCTATCTTTTAAAGACAATATATAACTTGCTACTTTCTGCATTTCCTTTGGTTTCAGCGTTCCTTTCCAAGAAATCATTCCTTTTCCATCACGACCTCCATTAACTAAAGTATGGAATACATTTTTAATTCCGCCACCTAAAATCCATTTATCATCTGTCAAGTTTGGACCAATTTGCCCTCCTGCATCAGCTCTATGACAAGCAGCACAATTAGTTGTGAAAATTACTTTTCCTTCTGCCAAATCAGCTGGTTCAGTTAGTAAAACCACGGTCTTCTCATCCATTAAATCTGGAGCGGTTTTCATATATTCTGCGACATCAATTTTAGCTTGAGCCAATTCTTTTTTAAGTTCCGTTTCCTGGTTGTCACCATCCATAACTTCAAAACGAACTAGATAAACTGCGGCGAAAACAATACAACCGTAGAATAAATACACCCACCACGGTGGTAAATTATTATCTAGCTCCTTGATACCATCATAATCATGATTCAGCAATAAACTCCCCTCATTTTCTATTGGCTCTGTCTTAGTAAGCCTTTTCATCAATTTTTTATACCATTCGCTATCTTGAATACTTGAGGTACTCACTTCAGCCATTTCCGCTTTCTGTTCCTCCGTAAGCAACTGATAAGTAATATTATCAATCGCTTTTATTGTAATTTCTATCGCTATTAAAAGAAATAGGAATACTAACAAAAACACCGAAACCATAGGGTATTTTAGAAATGCTGCGCGATCACCTGAGTCGATAAAATATTCCATTGCACCAAGAATGATGAAGAAAATTACCGGTACTCTGACATATGCTGGAATTAATTTTTTCATTTTAATTATTTTGAAATTATACTATTAATTATCGTTCAACGGCATTTGGCTCAATTCATCAATTTTATCCTTTTTATAGGATACAACCCATAAACCCAGTCCCACAAAGAAGCAAAAGAAAATCAATAAAGACAGTATCGGATAGATCTCAACTCCTGCGATGGTTTCCATGTTGTGTTTTATTTGTTCAAACATGATTTTTAGTTTTTAGCGTTATCTTTTACTTTAATATCTGTTCCAAGCCTTTGAATGTATGCGATTAAAGCAACAATTTCTCTTTGATGCATCGGTACAAATTCTTCTCCTCTTGCAGCTGCTTTCTTCTTACTGTCTTCATAACTTTTTACAAAGTCAGGATCTGCATGAAGGTTGTCTTCAATCTTTTGTGATTGTTCTTTAATGGCATTTTTAGCATTTGCAACTTCAGCATCTGTATAAGGAACTCCTAACGTTTGCATCACTTTCATTTTTCCTTCAATATCTGAGATATCTAATGCGCTATTATCGAACAACCATTTATAACCAGGCATAATAGAACCTGCCGAAGTACTTTGCGGACTCCACATATGGTTAAAATGCCAGTTGTCATTGTATTTACCACCTACTCTTAACAAATCTGGACCTGTACGTTTTGATCCCCAAAGAAATGGGTGATCATACACAAATTCACCTGCTTTAGATTGTGGCCCATAACGTTCAACTTCACTACGGAAAGGACGTACCATTTGTGAGTGACAACCCACACAACCTTCACGGATGTATAAATCACGACCCTCTAACTCTAATGGCGTATATGGCTTAACACTTGCAATAGTTGGAATATTAGATTTTACCATTATAGTAGGAACAATTTGGATAACCCCTCCAATTAAAATAGCAATTGTAGCCAATATGGTCAACTGAATTGGTTTTCTCTCTAACCAAGGGTGGAACTTCTCTCCTTTAATTCTACTACTGCTAATTTTTTGTAATTCTGGAGCTTCAGCTAATTCATCTTCGACTTTTGCATTCGCTCTAACTGTTCTTATAACATTATAAGTCAAAACAAACATCCCAATAATATATAAAGTACCTCCTATAGCACGCATCCAATACATTGGCATAATTTGCGTTACTGTTTCAAGAAAATTACCATACGTTAATGTACCGTCAGGATTAAACTGTTTCCACATAGAAGCTTGCAAGAAACCAGCAACATACATAGGAATCGTATAAAGGATAATTCCTAAGGTTCCAATCCAAAAGTGGAAATTTGCCAATTTAAGAGAAAACAAAGGTCCTTTTGTCATTCTTGGAATCAACCAATAAATCATACCAAAAGCCATAAATCCATTCCAAGCTAATGCTCCCACGTGAACGTGTGCAATAATCCAATCCGTGAAATGCGCAATTGCATTTACATTTTTAAGAGATAACATAGGTCCTTCAAAAGTGGCCATTCCATAACCAGTAATCGCAACTACGAAGAATTTTAATACTGGATCTACACGTACTTTATCCCAAGCACCTCTTAAAGTTAGTAAACCATTGATCATTCCTCCCCAAGAAGGCGCCAATAACATAATTGAAAATACAACCCCTAAATTTTGTGCCCAGTTTGGCAATGCCGAATATAATAAATGGTGTGGTCCTGCCCAGATGTATAAAAATATTAACGACCAAAAGTGAACAATAGACAATCGATAAGAATATACTGGACGATTTGCAGCTTTTGGAACAAAGTAGTACATCAATCCTAAATAAGGTGTCGTCAAGAAAAAAGCTACGGCGTTATGACCGTACCACCATTGAACTAAAGCATCTTGAACTCCTGCATAAACTGAGTAACTTTTCATTGGCGATACCGGTATTGCCAAGCTATTGAAAATATGTAACACCGCTACAGTAACGAAAGTGGCCAAATAAAACCATATCGCAACATATAAATGACGTTCTCTTCTTTTTAAAATCGTCCCGATCATATTGATACCAAAAACAACCCAAATCAATGCAATCGCAATATCAATTGGCCATTCTAGTTCCGCATATTCCTTAGATGATGAATACCCCATTGGTAACGAAATTGCGGCAGCAACAATAATTAGTTGCCAACCCCAGAAATTCAGATTACTCAGGAAATCACTAAACATTCTCGCCTTCAGCAGTCGCTGTAAGGAATAATAAACCCCAGCAAACATTGCATTTCCAACGAAAGCAAAAATAACAGCATTGGTATGTAGTGGTCTTAATCGACCAAAACTCAACCACGAAACGCCATCTGTAAGGTTAGGGAATAAAAATAATGTTGCTAATAAAAGTCCGACGGTCATTCCGACTATTCCAAAAACGATGGTAGCGTAAATGAACTTCTTTACAATTTTGTTGTCATAATAAAACTGCTGCATTTCCATAATTAATTGTGTTTTTCTTCTGTTGTTTGTATTTCCTTTTTGGGGGTAATCTTGAGTTCGTCGTCGAATAGCATTCGGACTGATGGCGTATAGTCATCATCATACTGACCACTTCTTACTGCAATTAAAAATGCAATAAAAAATGCCACAGCAACAACTATACTGATGGAGATTAATAAATAAATGACACTCATACCTACAATTTGTGTTTACAAAGGTAACCTGCACCTTTTTTATAAAGTATGACAATTATCATACTTACTTATTATTTGTTAATATTTATCTAAAATTATCTTAATTTCTTAGCGTAAAAATTGCTCATTATTGTAACAAAACTAACAATCGTTATCGTACTCAGTGGCATAATAATAGCTGCGACCAAAGGCTGCAGATGTCCGGTAATCGCAAACGACAAACCCACTACGTTATAGAGTAAAGACAATCCAAAACTCATCCTAATCGTTGTCATTGCCTTTTTAGACAACTTTAAAAAGTAATGTAATTTTTGGAATTCGTTTGCCTCTAAAATCCCGTCGCAAGCTGGTGAGAAAACATTGACATTTTCTGAAATAGAAATTCCGACATTGCTTTGCGCCAATGCCCCTGCATCATTCAAACCATCGCCCACCATCATTACATTTCTTCCTTGTTCTTGCAATTGCTTGATAAATTCCAGTTTTTGCTCCGGCTTCTGGTCAAAAATCAATTCAGTTCCGTAAGGTAACAGTGTTTCTAAAGAAGATTTCTCCCCCTCGTTATCACCGGACAACACTTTGATTTGATATGTATCCTTCAAACTCTTAAACAGACTTTCTAATCCTTCTCTATATTGATTATTAAAAACATACTTCCCAAAGTACTGCTCATTAATAGTAATATGAACCGCCGTTTGCAACACAGTATTCTCGTCTGGACTACCTGCAAATACAGCCGATCCTATTATCACCTCTATTCCTTGAATCTTAGCCCGAATCCCTTTGCCAGTTATTTCTTCAAAATCAGTAATGGCAACACTTTTCATTTCTGGAAGAAAGTCATACAACATCCTACTTAACGGATGATTAGATGCACGAAGTACTGTTTTAATATTAGTTAGACTCTCACTAGATAATGACTTACCTTCATAAGAAATTTGCGCTTTTTTATTAGTGGTTATCGTTCCTGTTTTATCAAAAACAATGGTATCAACTTTAGCCAATTGTTCAATAACTAGTGCATTTTTAAGATAAAATTTCTGTTTACCAACGATACGCAAGACATTACCCATCGTAAATGGAGCAGTTAATGCCAAAGCACAAGGACAGGCCACAATTAAGATTGCAGTAAAAACATTAAAAGCAGTATTTGTGTCGATAAAAATCCAATAACCAAATGCCACAAAAGCAATCAATAGTAACACAGGGGTAAAATACCTGCTTATGGTATCGGTTATACTTTTATGTCTTTGGGCAACAGTTTTCTGAAAAACATCATTACTCCATAATTGGGTGAGGTAACTTTGAGAAACAGAAAACAACACTTCCATTTCTATAACTTTCCCAATCTGTTTTCCACCTGCAAATACTTTGTCACCTGAATTCTTAGTGATAGGAACCGCTTCACCGGTGACAAAACTATAATCGATGGCGGCTTTTTCACTAATTAATATCCCATCAACCGGAATCAATTCCTGGTTCCTGATAAGTAGTCGATCTCCTTTTTCAATATCATAAACAGGAATACTTTCCTCCGAAGAATCACTATTAATTCGAGTAATAGCAATTGGAAAATAAGACTTAAAATCCCTTTCGAAACTCAAGAAACTATAGGTTTTTATTTGAAACATCTTTCCTAACAACATAAAGAATATCAAGCCAGTAAGACTATCAAAAAAACCAGACCCATAATCAAAAACAATATCAACCGTACTTCGTACAAACATCACAATAATTCCCAATGCAATAGGAATGTCAATATTTAGCATTTTAGACCTGATACTTTTATAGGCCGACACATAATAATCGGAGGCGGAGTAGAAAAATGAAGGTAAGGACATGACAAAAATAAGCCAGCGAAAGAACGGTTTATAAGTATCCAACCAATATTCGTTCACATCAAAATATTCTGGAAAGGAAAGCAACATAATATTACCGAAGCAGAAAAAAGCAACTCCTAACTTATACGTCAAACTTCTATCTACATTCTTTTTTCCAGTTTCGTAATTTTCCAGACTAATATAAGGCTCGTAGCCAATGGAACTCAGTAAATAAACAATTTTACTTAGAGAAACAGCTTGGGGATCATACGTAATTCGGACCTTTTTCTCAGGAAAATTAACCTGCGAAGTGCTTATTCCTTTTTGAAGTCGCTGTAAGTTTTCTAAAATCCAAATACAGGAGCTACAATGAATATGCGGTATGCTAAGTGAAACAATAGCCGTAGCCTGTTCTTCAAATTCTAATAACTTTGAAACGATACTTTCGTTTTCTAAGAAATCATATTTGCCTTTAATATCAAGTGGGGTTGCTCCAGGGGATTTTTCAAAATCATAATAGCATGTCAAATCATTGACGCTGAAAATTTCGTACACGGTTTTGCAACCGTTGCAACAAAAATTTTTATCGTCAAAAATAATTTCATCTGCTTTAATAACATCTAAACCACAATGGAAACAATTTTGTGTGTCCATAATTTTGCTCATTTTACCTGATGCAAAGCTCTTAAACGAATGTTAATAAAAATATGATATATGTCATATAAATTCGTAAATTTACCGACCTAATCCCCTCTTATAATGTCAAAATGCGAACAATGTATTGTTAGAGAATTCAGCTCACTGAAAGCTCTTAATAAAGATGAACTGGTAAAACTTGCCGGTTGTAAAACATCACGCATTATCCGAAAAGGAGAAGTCATTTTTGAAGAAGGAGAAAATGTAAATGGAATATTCTGTATTAAGGACGGGGTTTGTAAACTTACTAAATTAAGTCCCAATGGAAAAGATCATATTGTCAAACTAGTCTCAAAAGGAGAATTACTAGGCCAACGCTCTATGATTAGTGAAGAACCCGTTAACTTAAGCGCCGTTGCGCTTGAAGACATGGAAGTGTGTTTTATTCCAAAAACCGAAGTCATGGGATTCTTTGATAAAAACAATCAGTTTTCAATGAATGTAATGAAAACGATATGCGGTGACTTAAAAGAAGCCGATAGCCACACAGTCAATATGGCTCAAAAAACCGTGAAAGAACGATTAGCTGAAACGCTGCTTTATTTACACGAAACCTTTGGAAAAAACGAAGATGACTCCTTAAAAATTCAACTATCAAGAGACGAGTTAGCCAGTATGATAGGGACAGCAACTGAAAGCTGTATTCGTTTACTGTCTGATTTTAATAAATTGGGATTAATCAAATTAGTAGGTAAAAAAATTACTATTATTGACATTAGTAAATTAAAAAAGATCTCCGAATAAACAGCTTCACTATTCTTTTTTATTCATCATAAAATAGTAAACAGGAATTCCTAAAAACACTATTCCAAGTCCTAAACCTGTATTTAAAGTATCATAGACCAATAATGTGATACATATTGCCGAAGTTATTAATACATAAATAGCGGGTACAAAAGGATAGCCAAAAGCTTTATATGGTCGTTCAGTATCTGGTTCTTTTTTTCTAAGAACAAATACACCAATAATAGTTAAAATATAAAAGAGTAAAGACGCAAAAGTCGCATAGGTGAGTAAGTCACCAAACTTACCTGAAACTGCCAATACACAAGCCCAGACACATTGTACCCACAAAGCCTTAGCTGGAACTTGGTTTTTATTTAATTCTGTTGCTTGTTTAAAAAACAAACCGTCTTTTGCCATAGCATAAAACAATCTACCTCCCGAAAGTATCAATCCACTGTTAGCGCCAAAGGTAGACACCATAATAAGCGCAGCCATTACAAAAACACTAACATTACCCATAATCATACCAGCTGCCGCTGCTCCTACTCTGTCGTTACTTGCAAACATGATTCCACTATCAAAAACAGTTGTAGCACCAGGTGTTCCTTGCATTGGTAGTAACGCTAAATAAGCTACGTTTGCCAACACATAAATAATAGTAACAATCAAAGTACCAAGGAATAAACTACGTGGAATATTCTTTTTAGGCTCTTTAATTTCTCCTGCAATAAAAGTCACATTATTCCAAGCGTCACTAGAAAACAATGAATTAATTATTGTTGCTGCTGCTGCTCCTAGAATTGCTGTTCCTGCCAATTTTGTAACCGTTACTGTTCCGTCCGAATTAAGTACCGTTTTACTAGCATCCCACATATTAGTGAAGTTATTCACCAAAACATCCGTTTTTAATCCCACATAAATTCCTAAAATAATTAAAGCGAATAAAGCAATCAATTTAGCCGAAGTTAGAATTAGTTGTACCGCTTTTCCAGTTTTAACCCCTTTAGTATTAATGTAGGTTAATAAAATAATACTCAAAATAGCCAGTAACTTACTGTTTGTAAAAGTTATAGAACTACTAATTTTAAACAAAGTATCATCTAAAAAAGGAAAAAATATAGCGGCGTAACTTGCAAAAGTCACTGCTATTGCAGCAATTACTCCTGTTTGAATCACGGTAAAAACCGTCCATCCATATAAAAAGGAAACTAATCTTCCGTAAGCACGCTGAATGTAGACAAATTGTCCGCCAGCGTTAGGCATCATTCCGGCCAACTCACCATAACTTAATGCAGCAGCCACAGTAATTAAACCCGTAACCACCCATATTATCAACAACCAGGCAGCAGAACCAATGTCACGCGCCATTGCTGATGTTACTATAAAAATCCCTGAACCTATCATAGAACCAGCTACTAAACTAGTAGCATCAACTAATCCTAACGAGCGTTTTAACTCGGTTTTATTTTCCGACATATTCTATTTATATCAATTCAAAAAAATTATAACTTCTTCGCTTCTTCCCAATCTGGAATACTTGAAAATCATAGATTTTCCAATTCCTAATTTTTCGGAAGCCGCTTCGCTTCTTCCAATTTGGAATATTTGAAAATCATAGATTTTCCAATTCCTAATTTTTCGGAAGCCGCTTCGCTTCTTC
>NZ_CAXBBR010000004.1:0-499567 GCF_963974175.1 uncultured Flavobacterium sp. | reverse complement strand
CAGTTCCATTACAAACCGATGCGTTTGTTACTTCTAGTGTTGGAATAGGTTTCACCGTTACTGTTCCTTTTGCTTCAAGAGAAGGACAGCCGTTTAAAGTGTACACTACAGTATATTCAGTTGTGGTTGATGGAGATACAGTTATAGAAGCAGTTGTTGCTCCAGTACTCCATAAATAAGTTCCACCAGTTGCTGTTCCTGTTGCAGTTATTGTTGCGGCAGTTCCATTACAAACCGATGCGTTTGTTACTTCTAGTGTTGGAATAGGTTTCACTGTAACCTCAACAACATTACTTTCAGCTGCTCCACTCCAATCAGTTTTACAACTAACTTTTGCTAAACGTTTGTACCAAGTTGTTTGTGTTAAACCAGCAGGAACATCATATATTAAACTTGTGGCACCAATTATATCACTGAAACCTAAACTACTGCTTGTTGTAGATGACTGCCATTTATAATCCAAAGTACCACCAGTTTGTCCTGAAGCTGCTATCGAACTTGTAAAAGCAGCAGGATCGCCACCTGAACAAATGGTTTGGGCTGCTGCAGTAGTACCACCTGCTGTTGGATTAGTACAGCTTAGTGTCCATTGTGCAAATAAAACAACATCTGCTGCCGGCATTGTGAAAGTAGCACCACTCTGATATGGTGTTCCAGTACCATCTGCTTTAGTGTTGTAACCTGTAAAGGTGTGTCCTACTCTAGTAAATACATTAGAAAGGATAGTTACAGTTGCGTTTTCTAAATATGGGTTTGAAGAATCGTTCATTACTCCTGATCCTCCATTAGCATTATAAGTGACCGTGTAATCCACTAAAGCAACACTCAGACCTACAACATCGTACCCATTTGCTGTATAGTTGATTCCAATAATAAAAGGATCTGATAGAGATACTCTTCCAAAGTTAGCCACTATCCATGCCCCTTTCGTAGTAGGTGTGGCCCGATTAATGGTGGTTCCAATCTTTAAATTCGCTGTAAAAGGACCATCAATATTTAAACTCCCCAATCCATTATAAGTTGCTCCACTGGGGGTTTTATCATTAGCAGGAACCACTAAAGAAAATGCAACCTGTAAATTTCCAGATGAGTCAAGCCAGGCATATTCTCCATTTACTTTTCCATTGCTTGATGTTCCCGATGCTTCCAATACAGAAGAGCCAGGCAATAAAGTATAAGTCTGCGCATAACCAACCGTTGTAGAAAACACAAAGAAAGCCAGTAAAAGGAAGGTGATTTTAGATTTTGTATGAGTAAAGTTTGGTTTCATAATTGATTTGTTTTAAATCGTTAGAAATGGGGTTGTTAGTAGGAGTAATTCCTTTTTTTTAGTAATTCTTGCGCACTGATTGATAAAAGGGCATATTGAGTAATTCTGATTCTATAGGAATCAGATATATTGCTATAACGTTTGTTTTTTGGGAATCAAAAAATGATGCTATGAATAATGCTTTAAGAGAAAGCATTCTAATCCAATATTTTGGAGATTGGATATCTAAATATTTTATACTAGTAACTATTGAAAGAGCCAGTATAAATAAAGTAATTGTTACTATCATAACAGTAGGGTTTTAAGTTTTTAAAATAACAGTAGATTTCGGGCAAGAAACTATTGTAATGTAATTTTTGTAATACTTTAACAAACTTAATAACAAATACTAAAACTTTATTATTTTTTCTTTGAACAACCTAAATACTCGTTTAAGTACCCTTTTTTTGTAATTTCATATAAGAAAAAAGGTATTTTTTCAGGAAGTAATAGGGTTTGTAATCCGAATTTTATGTTAAAATTTAACAATATCGTAGTATAATGTATAGGTGTGATTTTAACAGATACACCATTTTTTTCCACTGGAAAAGGTTAATAAAATCATTATTCCATCCAATGAAATCTATATATTAGAAGTGATTAATAGTATTAGAACTAGAAGTAATTTTGGCCTATTCTTTTCTATTTTGAAATTACTTTTAGAGATACTCTCGAGAACCGATTTTGGGTTAATTAAAACTCATAAATGAAATAGAAACGTAAAGGTTATTGTTAGTCAATATTTTGACTTAAAAGTATATTACGGGAATACTATTGTATATTAAATTCCCGAAACTAATTATTACTGCGGCAAGAACGCTTACGGTTTTTACGAGTATGATTTGGCACACCCTTCTAAATTGATTTTTTTAAGCGTTTAGATAATGATTTATTAAAACTCCTAATTTATTTTTTACAATTAATAATTACTTCAAGGATTTTTATAGTTGTTTTATAACATTTACTGATAATTTCATAAATAAAAATCGGTTTTTATCGCAAGTGTTTTAAAATCAAATTATTTCAATATTTTTGTTAGAATTACTGCATTTTAGTTACGTTCAGTTACCTCAATTTTCTTTAATTTAAATAATCTATTCTAGCATTCTAATCAGTGTAAATTGCAACTATTTTTGATACGCTTCATATTGGAATTAGTAATGTTTGCTTAGTTGAATTACAGTTTTAAATTGTAATTAATTGCTCTTTACTTGTGAGCTTTAGAGAATTCGTCGTAATAATATATACTGATAAATAGTGTTAATTATTGACCGCTAATTTATTTATACAAGTAACAGGTTTATGTTATATAAAATCTAGTTTTATAATGATATTGAAGGCCTGGGTTTTAATGAAGTAATTCAAGGTTTTTAGTTGAATTTATGTAAAAATAAACAAGTCATGATAATATATATTGTATCTTTCTACTTCAATTAGTATTTATTGTAGATCATACGAAAACGCCTAAATATGAAAAATCTAATATTAATAAGACATGCAAAATCAAATTGGGATGCACCTCTACGAGATATTGATAGACCATTAGATCAACGAGGAGTGAAAGATGCTCATTTGGTATCTTTAAGTATCTTGGATTTTATTCCTAAGACCTATGTAATATGGAGTAGCGTCGCGAAAAGGGCTTCAGATACCGCACTTATTTTTGCTCAAAATATTTTACATCCCATTGAATGTATTGATTTTAAAGAAGGGCTTTATACTTTTGATGAAAAGCAGCTGGAAAAGATCATAAAATCATGTGAAAATTCGTTTGATAGTGTTATTCTTTTTGGGCATAATGCGGCAATTACAAATTTTGTTAATAAATTTGGTGACGTTTCTATTAGTAACGTCCCTACCAGCGGATTTGTAGCTTTAGAATTTGATACAGAATATTGGGAAGAAATAAACAAAGGGAAGACAAAAAAAATAATAGTTCCAAAAGATTTAAAATAAATATAGTGCCACAAAAAAAGTATATAGATAGAGAAAAAAGTTGGTTAGCATTTAATGCCCGAGTACTTCAAGAAGCAGCAGATGAATCAGTACCACTTTTAGATAGATTACGATTCTTAGGAATTTTTTCAAATAATTTAGACGAATTTTTCAGAGTCCGTTTTGCTGCAATAAGAAGATTAAGTTTGTCGGGAAAATCCGGAGAGAAAATTCTAGGTGGAATTTCAGCTCAACAATTAGTAAAAGACATTACGGAGATAGTAATTGAAGACCAAACAGAAAGTCTTCTAATTCTAAAAAAAATTGAAGCAGAACTTGAAAGTGAAAATATTTTCATTATAAATGAGAATGAAATTTCAGTAGAGCAAGAGATATATCTAAAAGATTTCTTCATACAAAAATTAAGTCCTGAATTAGTTACTATTATCTTGAATGACTTATCTGAATTCCCATTATTGAGAGATAATATGGGTTATTTAGCAATCAAATTAGTAATGAAAAAGAACTCGGAAGTTCGATATGCAATTATCGAAATTCCAAAGACGATGAATCGATTTGTTGTTTTGCCTTCAGATGATGAAAAGCATTATATAATTCTAATTGATGATGTAATTAGACATAATCTAAAAAGTATTTTTAATATTTTTGATTACGAAAGTGTTTCAGCGCATATGATCAAGATTAGTCGTGATGCTCAATTAGATATCGATAGTGATTTGAGTAAAAGTATGCTGGAGAAAATTTCGACTAGTGTAAAAGACAGAAGAATAGGGGAGCCAGTTCGTTTTATCTACGATCAGTTAATCGAAAAAGACACATTAGAATTCTTTCTAGATAAGATGCATATTGTTTCTACAGACAGTATCATACCAGGTGGTAGATATCATAACAGAAGAGATTATATGGATTTTCCAAATTTAGGGCGATTCGACCTATTATATGAGAAAAATGATCCATTGCCTATTCCAAGCTTGAGTCTAGAAGGAAGTATATTACAAAAAATAAGTGAAAAGGATTATTTGTTGAATGCACCTTATCAAACTTTTTCGTATCTCACTAAATTTCTTCGTGAAGCGGCTCTCGATCCTAAAGTAACAACAATTAAAATAACGCTGTACCGCTTAGCTAAGAACTCCCAAATTATAAGTTCTCTTATAAATGCAGCGAAAAATGGTAAAAAAGTAACGGTGCAGATTGAATTACAGGCACGTTTTGATGAAGCAAGTAATATCTCTTATGCAGAGCAAATGCAAACTGAGGGTATTGAACTTATTTTCGGAGTAAAGGGACTAAAGGTGCACAGCAAAATATGTGTTATTGAAAGAATTGAAAATGGTAAAGTAAAAAGATACGGCTTTATCTCGACAGGAAACTTTAATGAGGCGACGGCAAAGGTTTACACCGATGTTACACTATTTACAAGTCATCAACAGATCCTGAAAGACATAAATAAGATATTTGACTTCTTTAATATTAACTATAGGTTATACCGCTATAAACATCTTATTGTTTCTCCACATTATACGAGAATTCGATTCTATAAATTAATAGACAGAGAAATTCTACATGCCTTAGCGGGACGAAAAACATACATAAAGCTAAAAATGAATAGTTTGTCTGATTTTGGAATGATCGATAAACTGTATGAAGCTAGTAATGCTGGAGTAAAAATACAATTAGAAGTAAGAGGAATTTGTTCCTTGATTCCTGGTATTAAAGGAATGAGTGCTAATATTGAGGCCATCAGTATTGTTGATAATTATTTAGAGCATTCTAGGATTTATATATTTGGAAATGCTGGCCAAACGGAGGTTTATATTTCTTCGGCAGATTTTATGACTCGTAATCTTGACGGAAGAGTTGAAGTAACTTGTCCAATCTATGATCAGGGAATTAAAAAAGAATTGATTGACAATTTTGATTTAGGTTGGAAAGGAAATGTAAAAGCACGGTACCATTCGGCTAAATTAGATAATAAGTATCGTGAAAGAAATAGCGATCCAGTATTTAGAGCCCAAATTGAGACCTATAAATACTATCAAAGAAAAGTCGAATTATTAGGTGAAAATTCTTAGAAATTTCAATTTCATTTTAACTTATATAAAAGTAAAATCAAAATCATAATAAAGAATGATTAACATAAAGAAATACGCTGCAATCGATATTGGATCAAATGCCATGCGTTTATTAATTGTGAATATTGTAGAACAAGAGGGCAAAGAGCCTCAATTTAATAAAAGTTCATTAGTTCGTGTGCCCATCCGTTTAGGACAGGACGCCTTTACTGTGGGCGAAATATCCGAAGAAAATATCGATAGAATGTGCGATGCCATGAAAGCTTTTAATCTGTTGATGAAAGTGCATAAAGTACAGTCGTATAAAGCATTTGCTACCTCTGCAATGAGGGAAGCGTACAACGGAAAAGAAGTTGCTGATCTGATAAGGGAGAAAGCAGATATTAATATAGAAATCATTGATGGAAAAATGGAAGCGGCAATTATTGCTTCAACGGACTTGCACCACTTGTTAAAAACAGATCAAACCTATCTTTTTGTCGATGTAGGTGGTGGTAGTACTGAATTTACACTTTTTTCGAATGGTAAAATCGTAGCCTCCAAATCGTTTAAAGCCGGAACTGTTCGTTTACTAAATAATATGGTTTGTGATGTGGTTTGGGACGAAATTGAAAAATGGATTAAGACAAATACGATCGATTATGAAGAAGTTACCCTTATTGGTTCAGGAGGTAACATTAATAAACTGTTTAAAATGTCGGGTAAAACGCAAGAAAAGCCTCTATCCTATATTTATCTGACTTCACAATATTCTTTCTTAAATTCATTGACTTACGAACAAAGGATTTCCGAGTTGGGGTTAAATCCCGATCGCGCAGATGTTATTATTCCTGCTACTAGAATATATCTCAACGCTATGAAATGGAGTGGAGCAAGACAAATCTATGTTCCTAAAATAGGATTGTCTGATGGAATTGTAAAGGCAATGTATTTTGGTAAAATATAAACTTATGTTAGTTATATGAATTAAAAGTTAAATAACTGGTTGTTAGTTATTTGATATTTTTATTGGGGTTATCTTTGTATAAAAATATCCAATGGAAAAATATCGATTGGAGATGTTTAGCGACGGTGTACTCGCAATCATAATTACCATTATGGTATTGGAAATTGATGGTCAAGTCGGAAATGCGTTTAATGATTTGACATCCCTTTTTCCAGCTTTTTTTAGCTACGTTTTAAGCTTTACCTATGTCGGAATTTATTGGAAAAATCATTGCCATTTAATGCAAAGTATTTCTAAAATTAATGCGCAAATACTTTGGGCTAATTTACACTTCTTATTTTGGCTTTCCTTAATTCCTATTTCTACAAAATGGATGGGAGTTCATTATTTTGCAAAAACAACACTTACTTTTTATGGAATAATATTATTTTTATGTTCAATATCTTTTTGGATGCTGCAAAATTCTATTATTGCAAATGAAGGTAAAGAGTCGCGCATAGCAATTGCTGTGGGGAAAGACGCTAAAGGGAAACTTAGCTTTATACTATATTTTGTCGCAATTTTTTGTTCTTTTTATAGCGAATTGATTTCTGTCTTTATTTATATTTCTGCACTAATGATTTGGTTGATTCGAGATAAAAAAATAGAGAAAAAAATAAATTCCGATAAATGTTAAAAATCGTTACGATTAGCATCGATTCCTTTTTACGCGTTTAAGTCCAGTCCAAAAGTAGTTCTTAAGAGTTCAATACTAGGGTTTATTTCATGTAACCTATTGTACCTGTCTTGATCATTGAAATTCTTTTTATTTTCGAAACTTTCATTCACGATAACTTCGATAGTAATATCATGATTGTATAAATGTCCCTTTAAATGTCCTAGGAGGCCGTTTATTTCTTTTTCAAAATCTAATTTTGAACCTTCATTAGGTAATTCGAGTGTAATGGCAAATCCGTTCAAAACAGGGTCGTTGATTAGTAACAAGGATTCCATAATCTTAAATCCTTTATCACCTAAACGTTTTGCATATTTAGTCCATTGCACTAACATTTCCGTTTCTGTAAAAGCTTCGCTAGGCAAATCAACCACTTCTTTTACATATGCCTTATTACTTTCTTCTAACGCTCTTTTAGCGCGAATACTAGATAATGAAAAAGCCGAAACTTTAGGCTCATTTGATGTGGTCTCCGTTTTAACGGAAGGAAGGGGAGTATTTATTTCAGGTGTCTTTTCTACCACAATTTCTTGTGGCTTTACAACTGCTTGTAATGGAATAGACTTGGTCTCCGTAGCTTTTGTCTGATCGGCTATAGAGTAATCTCTTTTTCTAAAATAGGTAGGTGGAATTATAAAGGACTCAACTTTTTTTTTTCTCCATCATAAGTGATAGAGGCAAGTTGCATCAGGCAAAGTTCAACCAGCAATCGCTGATTTTGACTCAGTTTATATTTTAAATCACAATCATTTGCAATAGCGATTCCTTTCAACAGAAAATCTTGGCTGCATTTCTGAGCTTGTAATCCATACATTTTTTGAGCTTGCTCACCAACTTCTAATAACGTTAAAGTTGAAGGCGTTTTGCTAACCAATAAGTCTCTAAAATGCGAGGCTAATCCAGATACAAAATGATGTGCATCAAACCCTTTAGATAGAATGTCGTTAAAAGCCATCAATAATTCAGGAATCTTATTCTCTAGAATTAAATCTGTAACCGTGATATAGGTCTCGTAATCTAAAACATTTAAGTTTTCGGTAACTGCCTGACGTGTTAAGTTTGCTCCGCAATAAGAAACCACTCTGTCAAAAATAGACAAAGCATCACGCATAGCACCATCTGCTTTTTGTGCAATAATGTGTAAGGCATCATCTTCAAAAACGATTCCTTGACTAGTTGCAACTTCAGCAAGATGTTCTTTCGCATCTTTTACTGTAATTCTTTTAAAATCAAAGATCTGACAACGTGATAATATGGTTGGGATAATCTTATGCTTTTCGGTCGTTGCCAATATAAAAATGACGTGCTTTGGCGGTTCTTCTAATGTTTTCAGAAAAGCATTAAATGCCGCTGAAGATAACATATGAACCTCATCAATAATGTAGACTTTATATTTTCCAGTTTGTGGCGGAATACGTACTTGATCAATCAAGTTCCTAATATCATCAACTGAATTGTTAGACGCAGCATCTAATTCGAATACATTAAAGGCAAAGTCTTCAGTAGGGTCATCGTAACCCGGTTGATTGATTTTTCTAGCTAGAATACGAGCACAAGTCGTTTTTCCAACTCCTCTAGGTCCCGTAAATAATAGGGCAGAGGCAAGGTGATTGCTTTCTATGGCATTCAGCAAAGTATTGGTAATGGCTTTTTGTCCCACTACATCATTAAATGTTTGAGGACGATACTTGCGAGCCGATACAATAAATTGTTCCATAGAATTTTTATTCGAAAGCAAATATAGTCATTGCCATTATATTATGAAAATGATAATTTGTTTAATTCAAAAATTATTCGAATAAGAAAATGAACCTTTTACGTTTGAAAAATAAATAGACCTAATTAAGTTAGAGATTTAGGCCTTTGAGGAGTTTTTGTACTGCTCCCTTTCGTTGAATTAAAACCTTGAATTTTAACCCCATACTCATTAAGAGACCATAGTTAATATAGGATTCATGAATTTTAGCCTGGGAGTTATTTTCATTATTATTTATAATTCCATTATGGTATTCTTTAATCCCCATTGCAGTTAAAAAATGAGTTTGATTGGTTATTCCACAGGTTTCTAAACCATTTTCATTTCCCCAATTTGTTAATGCTGTAAAATTCACATGTGAAGTGATATCTTGGTTTCCAATTAACTGAAAAGGATTGTCATTTTTTTGATGTTTATTGTAGCATAAGAGTGTTCCAGAGCTTCTATGAATTGCATATAAATCAGAAGAACATCCTCCATAATCAATCGTAATTACGTAGCCGTTTTTTAAATATTGAGATACTTCTATTACCCATTCTTTTATCTCTAAATTTATTTCTGTTCGAAAACCGTCTGGTAATTGAATAAGCAAGGTTTTGAAATAGTCTACAAGTTCTTTTTTTGCGGGAACTAATACTTCTTTAAAACCATCGCGATAATCTACATAAACTTCTTTAAGAATATCTTGCATAACTACTTGATGGATGGCAAAATTATCTACTAATTCATTCGAGAGGACACAACCGTTAATATCTTGGATGTCTTTTATAGAATCATACCAACTGATTTTTTCGTGCAAGTGTTTCTTTTCAATTTCTTGCATTGAGGTGCTTTTCTCTATGATGCAATAGCGCAAACAATCATATAAAGAGGGGTTGTCCTTTAGATAAAACATAATGTCGTGACAGAGAAGACCTGTGCCAGCACCATACTCAACAATTGTGAACGGTTTTCTACCTAATATCTGCCACATTTCCTCGATTTGGCGTCCTATCATTGCTCCAAAAGAAGCGGATAGATTAGCGCTGGTGTAAAAGTCACCATCTGCCCCAATTTTATTTTCCGTGGAATTATAGTAACCAAGCTGCGGATGATACAATGCCATTTCCATAAAATCATGAAATGATATTGGCCCCTCTCTTGCAATTCGTTCTCGTATTATTTCAGAAAGTACCATCAAATAGTAATTTGGCCTATTTTAATTTTTGTTTCACTTGTCAACGATTTAAAGGGACTATGGCTTGAAAACTTGGTAGGTCGAAATGGTGTTTACTGTTATTTCCGACCTTCAATGCTAAGTTTAATTAGTACTTGTGCTGCATCACTAGCTGAATTTGCTGCGAAACCAGTGACAAAAACACCATTTTCACCTGATTTTGTTCTTATTCCGTAAACTATCGCTTCGTCATCTGGATTTGAATTTCCTTCATAACGGTAGATGTGCACAATTTGATAATGGTTGGGATTTTTTACAATATCCTCTTCATGAAGATTAAAATCATAAGTAAATCCTTTTTCCTTTAATTCTTCTAAGGCTTTTGAAACAGTGGCATAATGATAAATATTTTCCATGGTATTTTTCAATTCATTTTTAAATTTATAATTGTAAAAAATATAAAATAACTGTATTGTCAAATTAGAGAGTCTAATTTTTATTTTGTTCTATTTTTTATACTAATATTAATCAGTGCCTGCGCCGCATCAGTAATTGAATTCGCAGAAAAACCGGCGACAAAAACTCCTTTTTTTCCAGATGTTGATTGGATACCATACACTACAGCTTCATCCCCAGGATCAGTATCGCCTTCATAACGGTAGATGTGTTTAATTTCATATTTTTGTGGGTTTTTTGCAATATCTTCTTCATGAAGGTTAAAGTCATAGGTGAACCCATTTTCATTTAACTCGTCTAAGGCTTTAGAAACAGTGGCATAGTGATAGGTTTGAGTCATGATTATTATTTTTAGATAGGGTTTGTATATTTTTTTTAGAAGCTATTTTTATTGAATTAAAGAACTTAAACTATGTTCTACATTGATTGTCACTATTTTCAATACATAACTTCGCTAATACAATCACCGCTTCATTATTTGTTTTTGCCGAAAAGCCAGCAACAAAAACTCCTTTTTTGCCAGAGGAAGATGTAATGCCATACACGATAGCTGAATCGCCTGGATCAGAATCCCCTTCGTATCTGTAAACATGTTTCACTTGATGTTCAGCAGGTTTCTTAATAATGTCTTCCTGATTGATGTTATAATCGTAAGAAAATCCTAGTTCTTTTAATTCATCAAGGGCTTCAGAGACGGTTGAATAGTGATATATAGGTTTCATAGATAGCGTTTTAAATTACATTTAAAGATAACTAATTTAAAATTAAGACTTTGTAAAATAGCTGTTAAAGTAAAATTTAATGTTTGACTTCGAGTTAAAATTGTTGTAATTTCGCGGCACAGACCGCCTTATCGCCGTTTTGAGCAATCAAAAGGGAGGAAAGTCCGGACACCTTAGAGAAGCATAGCGGGTAACCCCCGTCGGTTTTGTCTGTAAAGGCGAGATTAGGACAAGTGCAACAGAAAGTATGTACAGGTAATGCTGTAGTGAAACCAGGTAAACTCTATGCGGTGAAATATCAAGTATATCAGCATTTAAGGGCTTCTCGTCCGTTGCTGAAGGGTAGATAGCTTGAGTTATACAGTAATGTATGATCTAGATAAATGATAAGGGTCCCGATTTATCGGGATACAGAATCCGGCTTATAGGTCTGTTTTTTTTACTCTAACAATTAATAAAAGAGATTGTGAAATCTAAAAGGGAACCATTAAGAAATTAAGTGTCATTAAGTAAGTAGGCTTAATTTTCTAAATTTCTTGATGGTTTTATTTTTACTGTAAACTGTAGTTATGCTAACAAGAATTGGAATTTTAGGAATGGGTGGAGTAGGTGGTTATTTTGGCGGACTTTTGGCGAGAGCCTGCGCTCAATCAGATCAATTCGAAATTGTATTTATCGCTCGCGGTGAAACCCAAAAAACAATTGCAGCTTCAGGAATAAAGATCATCACTGACGATCAGGAAATTATTGCCTTTCCAAGCGTTGTTTCTAATGATCCACTGCTAATAGGAAAACTAGATTATCTAATTTGTGCGACAAAAACGTATGATATAGAAGAAAGTCTTCTTTCATTAGAAAAATGCATTACTAAAAACACAATTATTCTTCCTTTATACAATGGTGTCGATGCACCAGAAAGAATAAGTACCCTCTATCCTGATAATGAAGTTTTACAAGGTTGCGTGTATATCGTTTCCATGATTGAATCTCCAGGAGTCATTAAAAAAATGGGGCCTTATGAGAAATTATATTTTGGATCTGATACTGCTCCAATAGGAAGGTTAAAAGCATTACAAACTATTTTTAAAAACGCGTCAATAGAAAGTTACCTCGTTGATACTATAGAGGAAACTGTGTGGGAGAAATTCATTTTCATTTCTGCTTTGGCTTCAGCCACATCGTATTTAAATCAAAATATAGGCGAAATTATAAATAGTAATGCCAGTAGAGCAGTATATGTTGAACTCTTAGATGAGATTACGATGCTAGCCGCGGTAAAAGGGTTGAATTTACCCAATGATATTGTTATGCAAACAATTCAAAAATTAGAGAAAACACCAAAAGAAGCAACTTCATCGATGCATCGAGATGTATTGGCCGGTCGAAAATTTGAATTGGCTTCTTTGACTGAATTTGTTGTGAATGAAGGACTGAAATATGAAATGGAATTACCAACTTATAAAATGGTATTGGATAAATTAGCAGAAGTTTCCAATAGCTAATTAATACTATTTATTATCTTATTTGTCATACTGTAGTATTTAGAGTTAAATCCAAATTAGAAATGCCCTTGTTTTCACAAAGGCATTTCTAATTATATATGGATATAGATTACTCTTCTTCGCCGCCGTCTTCAAAAAGATCAGCATCTGATTCTTCCTCACCAGAACTCAATTCGAAAAAACTAAAAATAGATCCACCGTAACTTTTCTTGAAAGAAAAATTATCCATATGGTCTAACTTCGTGTATTTAGAATGCTCAATTATCATCATTCCGTCATCATTAAGCGTATTTTTTTCGAAAATCAATAAGACAATTTTCTCAAAAATCTTTTGATCGAGAGCATAAGGTGGATCGGCAAAAATAATGTCGAAACTAGCATTGTTTCTTTCCAAAAATTTAAAAACATCACTTTTAGTTGCCGCAATATTAAAATCATATTCGGTTGCCACTTGTTTGATGAATTTTACACAACCAAAGTCGCCATCTACTGATGTGATAGGTGTACTTCCTCTAGAGGCAAATTCATAACTTATGTTTCCTGTTCCTGCGAACAAGTCCAATATTTTCAATCCTTCAAAACTGAAATGGTTGTTGATCACATTGAATAATGCTTCTTTAGACATATCGGTAGTAGGACGAACGGGTAAGCCTTTTGGCGGAGAGATACGTCTTCCCTTGTATTTTCCTGAAATGATTCTCATGAGTTGAAAAGTATAAAATGATTTCTGTTTTCGGCCTCAGAAAAATAATTGTTCCATCGTAAATCGTTGACATCAATAAGTGAAACGTTACGGATGTATTTGTATGCTATTTTAAAAAAATCACTTTCGGTGTCTATATTTCCTATCAGTTCTAACGGAAAATTTTCAGGATTCAAGCTCAATTGTTCTGCAGTAAACAAAACATAATAAATGAAATCTTCGGGAGTTTGATAATCAAAAGAATTGAATAATAACAACTTTTGATTTTGGATTACAATAATCTCAAAATGCCCTTCACTGAAATGGACTGTCATTTTCTTATCGTCAATATTTTTGGATGCATCCAAAAGCTTTGATACTAAAATACTATTTGCATGCTTATAATCGAAAGTGCCAAATTGATCTATAAAAAAGTTGTTCATATTTACATAAGGAATGTAAACAGAATTGATTTGGTAATTACTGATTTCGTCGTATGCAAAAAAATCAGTGTCAAAAACCTTAGTATTGTATTGCAAATAACTCCCTAGGAAATTTTCGTCAAATAGTGGAGCTGGTACAAATGTGGACAGATTGTTATTGTGTATAATCAAGACATCATCATAGGTTTCGCTCAATTCTGGGTAATCCCGGAAAGCATTCGAAAATAAATCCTCAATTTTAATTCCTTTGTGAAATGAATCAAAATGGACTTCATTAAAGGAAGTAATTGTATTATTGAGTGTGTCAAAACAGCAAAAAGACAATCCGGCCAAGGAAACTTGGATCGAGAGTTTTTTATATTTCTTTTCGGTAATATTTGTGTTTTGTGTAGACATAATCTGATTTATAATCCATTCTGTTTGTAGAAAACGGAATGGGTTAAATGCGATGACAAACTTACAAATTAAAATAACAATAGCAATGCCAATGGCAGTGACAAAAAGCGATGAGAATATCAAAAGACTATAGAAATTATAAAAAGACATAAATGAAACTAATATCCAAATTGAAATTGAAATTTTCATTGGTTTTTGATATTGAAACCCTTACTTTGCAGTTAAAATATGCCAGATGAACTCCTCCTTGTTTTATAGTCTTTTACGAAATAAATTCCCTTTTGTTCCCACGTACAAGCAGGATATTTTTTTTCAAAAAATCGCTATTTTTTTAACTGAAACTGATAACGACACGATTTTTGTCCTTAAAGGGTATGCAGGAACGGGAAAAACGACCGTGATTTCGACGATTGTAAATAACCTTTTGGACATAAATAAGAAATATGTTTTGCTAGCGCCAACAGGTCGTGCCGCAAAAGTGATTGCCAGTTATTCGAACAAACCGGCTTTTACCATTCATAAAAAAATCTATTTCCCAAAGAAGTCTTCCGGTGGTGGCGTTTCTTTCACTTTGCAACAAAACAAACATAAAAACACCATATTTATAGTCGATGAAGCCTCGATGATTTCGGATACTAACTCGGATTCTAAATTGTACGAAAACGGTTCTTTACTTGATGATTTGATCTCATATGTATATTCAGGAACGAACTGTAAGATGATTCTATTGGGAGACACAGCCCAATTGCCTCCGGTGAATTTAGATATTAGTCCGGCATTGGACACCCATACTTTAAGTTTGAATTATAATAAGGAAGTCGAATATATCGAACTTGACGAAGTGATGCGTCAAGAAGAGGATTCTGGAATTTTGTATAATGCAACGGAGCTTCGGGAGTTATTGAAAGATTCATTCATCACTGAATTCCAATTCAATGTCAGGAAGTTTAAAGATATCGTTCGTCTGACTGATGGGTATGATATTCAGGATGCGATTAATTCAGCCTACAGTAATTATAGTATAGAAGACACCGCTTTTATTGTTCGTTCGAATAAAAGAGCGAATCAATATAATGAACAAATTAGAACAAAAATTCTCGATAAAGAAAGCGAATTGTCCTCAGGCGATTTCCTTATGGTAGTGAAGAACAATTATTTTTGGTTGAAAGATTCTGATCATGCCGGTTTTATTGCCAATGGTGATATCATTGAAGTATTGGAAATTTTCAATATCAAGGAATTGTACGGTTTTAAGTTTGCCAATGTGAAAATTAGAATGGTCGATTATCCAGATCAAAAGCCGTTTGAAACCGTTTTATTATTGGATACCATAAAAAGTGAATCACCGTCCTTGACTTATGAAGAGTCAAATAGATTGTATCAGGAAGTTTTGAAAGATTATGAAGGGGAAACCAAGTACAAGCAATTTCAAAAAGTAAAAGCCAACGAATATTTTAATGGCTTGCAAGTAAAATTCTCTTATGCGATTACCTGCCATAAATCACAAGGAGGGCAGTGGAATACCGTTTTTATAGAACAACCATATTTGCCAAACGGAATTGACAGAGATTATATCCGATGGTTGTATACCGCTATGACGAGAGCAAAAAATAAATTATATTTGATCGGTTTTAAAGATGAGAGTTTTGTGGAATAATTTCGTTTTTTTGGCTGTTATAACCGAATCTAATTTTAAAGAATAAATGATTAAACCGCTTACTTCATTGCGCTTCCTTTTTGCATTTATGATATTCGTGCATCATATGACTTTTTTGGCAAAAAGTAAGTCATCGACTTTGAGATGGATTCATGAGTCAATATTAAAGGAAGGATATATCGGAGTTAGTTTCTTTTTTATTTTAAGTGGTTTTATTCTTGCTTATAATTACCGTGATTCGATGCTAAATCAAAAAATATCAAAATCTAATTTTTATATCGCCAGAATTGCCAGAATCTACCCGCTTCATTTATTGACTTTACTGATTGCTGTACCAATAACGATTCAAAATGTTAATTTTGAACTCTCACTTTGGTTCAAACAGTTATTTTTTAATTCGACATTGACCCAAAGTTTCGTACCAATAAAGAAAATATACTTTTCTTTTAACTCTCCGTCATGGAGTATTTCTAATGAGCTTTTTTTTTATTTACTTTTCCCCTTTTTAATCCTTTTAATTTCGAAACTTAAAGTTCTTAAATACAGTAAAGGATTATTGATTCCGTTTTTACTTCTACTGCCAATATTGATGTTAGTAATCCCTCCAATCTATTATAAAAACCTATTCTATGTTAATCCATTTTTTAGGGTTTTTGATTTCATCGTTGGAATACTTCTTTTCGAATTATATTTAAAAATAAAAAACACAGAGAAGGTCATTAATTATAATGCCTTGGAATTTGGTTCCATAATATTATTAGTTGTTTTTTTTATTTTTCATAGCCAGCTTCCATTAGTGGTTAGATATTCCATTTATTATTGGTTACCAATGAGCTTCTTAATACTAGTTTTTGCATTCCAAAAAGGAGTGCTTTCAAGATTATTATCTAATAACACCTTGATTTTACTAGGCGAAATAAGTTTTGGTTTTTATATGTTTCATCAACTAGTTTTGAAATATTTTATAATGGTAAATAAATCGCTTCTTCATATTACAAATGAATATTTAATTATTTCCATTATTTTAATCGTTTCGCTCATAATAAGTTATATCAGTTTAATCTGGTTTGAAAATCCAGTAAATAAATATTTAAAAAGAGTTTTGATTAAGAAAACGAAGGATTAGGGTTTTAATATAAATATCTAATAAATTAATAAACAGAATATCATGAAAATAATAGCCGTCATCCCTGCCCGTTACGCTTCCACACGATTTCCAGCTAAATTGATGCAAGACCTTGGAGGCAAAACTGTGATTTTAAGAACCTATGAAGCAGCAGTAAACACACAATTGTTTGATGATGTTTTCGTAGTGACGGATTCTGATTTAATTTTTGATGAGATTATTTCTAACGGAGGTAAAGCCATTATGAGCATCAGACAGCACGAGTCGGGGAGTGATCGTATTGCAGAAGCAGTTGCCAACCTAGATGTAGAAATTGTGGTTAACGTACAGGGGGACGAACCTTTTATTGATACGGAACCTTTAATGAAATTGATTGAAATTTTCAGAAAAGATACAACAGGAGAAGTTGATTTGGCTTCGCTGATGCGTGAAATTAAAGATGAGGAAGTCATCAATAATCCTAATAACGTGAAAGTAGTAACAGATCAAAACGGTTTTGCTTTGTATTTTTCGCGTTCGGTAATTCCCTATCCTAGAGAAAAAGATGTGGGCGTTCGCTACATGCAGCACATCGGAATCTATGCCTTCAGGAAACAAGCTCTGTTAGATTTCTATTGTTTGCCTATGAAATCATTAGAAGCATCCGAAAAACTAGAGCAACTACGTTATTTAGAATTTGGAAAACGCATCAAAATGGTTGAAACTACACATGTAGGTATTGGAATCGATACTCCAGAAGATTTAGAAAAAGCAAGACTGATGTTGTAATTTAGTCCTTGTTGTCTTGGTCGAAATAACCTTTAGATTTTATTTTGGTAGAGAAAAAATTCAGGAATAAAACCACAAACATCAACACAATCATAGATTGTACACTTACTAAAAATTTTCCAAAAGGGTCAACGGGATAAAAATCACCATATCCAATGGTGGATGAAGTTACCGTACTAAAATAAATAGCATCAAACCAATGCGTAAAGGGTTTGTTGAAATTATTAGTGAAAGAATACAAAACTGCAAAACCGAATACCATTTCTATATAATTAAAGAACAGCAGAAGCATCGATCTTTTATAGGAACGTGGCTTCGAAAATAAATCAGAGGCAAAAATTAATGTAGGAATGTATAAAATTGTTTCTAGCATGACATAGGCCATCATTGTAAGAACGAAAGGATTGTTTTGCCAATGATTCATAAGAATTAATAGTGGCAAACATACTTTTAGCAAAACATAGAAATCTACTGCTAGGTCTTCATATTCTGCTCCTTTTTTTGAAACAAAATATTTAATATAAATCCCAGGGAAAAATAACTGCGACGAAGAAAGAAACAAACGAACTATTTTTTCTATTCCGTTATCATCCTGATGGTCGTTATTCCAAATTGCTTTTATGTTCTGAATTCTCTTTTGTACAGGATTAAACTTTGGCTTTGCCATTTTGGTAACATTGCCCAAGAGCAGTTTGCGAATGACTTGTTTCATTAAATTTAGTTTTGCTATTCTAATCGAAAGTACGATATTTAATTTTTAGTTATTAAAAGGAAAAAATGGAGTACATTAATTTATTTTAAATTGTTTTTTCAATAACAATTAACTCATTATGAATTTCAATTCTAGGTATCGATTTTATGCTGTAATTAGTAGTACAGAAATCTGAGATGTATTTTTTATTTCTAAGGTTGTGCTCTTCATTTAAAAGCATGGTGTTGAAAAGTACAAACCCTTTACTTTTGAGCAAGAAGCAAATCCGATTGATGAAATAACTTTCATATAAAAAATTTGGCATCGTAGTATCTTGGAAGATATCAATGATAATCAAATCGTATTGCTCTTTGGTTTTTAAAACAAATTCAAATGCATCATCAATTACAATTTCCAATTGTTGAATTTCATCAAGCTTAAAATAACGATTGGCCAATTTGATTATTTCAGGATCAATTTCAACTCCAGTAATTTGGCCTTCAAATTTAATTTCATCAATTAAAGTTTTTACAACACTACCACCAGCGACACCGAGCACTAAAATGTGATCCATTTTAATTATTTTATGAAAGCCAATGGTTTTTAATCCCAATCTCAAAATACGCTGTAAACTTCCGTACGAATAATTAGTATTTTCTGAATCCAATACTAATTCACCATTTGCCCAAGTAATTTCTATAGATTTACTTAAATCCGATTTTACAGTGTGAATATTAATAGGAATAAGGTAACTAAGTACTTTTTTAAACATCAAAGACGGTTTTTATCAAAAATAAGTTTTAAATTATATATTTTGCAACAAATTAGAGAGTAATGAAGAAACAAATTTATAAATGGATCTTTTTCCGCCTTATGGGTTGGAAAATTGTAGGTACGATTGATGCAGACATTAAAAAATGCGTAATGATGGTTATGCCGCATACGAGTGCCCATGATTTTTACCTGGGAATTTTTACGCGAGGCATCACAGGTTTAGAAATGAATTTTGTAGCTAAAAAGGAATTGTTTGCTTTTCCTTTGGGTTGGTACTTCAAATACATGGGAGGAGAGCCGCTAGATCGATCTGGTGGAATGAACAAAGTAGACGTTATTGCAGAAATTTTTAATCGAAGAAAAATTTTTCGTTTGGCAGTTCTTCCAGAGGGAACGCGAAAAAAAGTGAGTGAAATTAAAACAGGATTTTATTACATCGCTTTAAAAGCAAATGTACCTATAATTCCTGTTGCGTTTGATTTTGGGAAAAAAGAAGTTAATCTTGGAGCTCCACTAATACCATTAGGAAATATTGAAGAAGACCTTACTATTTTAAAAAAGCATTTTGAAGGAGTAGAAGGTAAGATTCCCGAAAAAGGATTTAAAGAATAATTCCAGCTTAAAAATTAGTTGCATTTAAAAAAGCCAATCCTTTTATTAAAAAAAGGGTTGGCTTTTTTAGTTTGGCGAAAAAACTTTGAAGGTGCCATCTTTATAAAAGAACACAATTTTTTCTACTTCACCTGAAATGGATTCGTTGACTACATTTTGAATTTCTTCTTTTTTAGCAACGGCTCCATTTTTATTACCATCGTTTTTCTCATCTGAAAATAAATTTTGAGGCGCACTAGATTCTGGAATTGGAGTAGGCGTATTTGGTTTGATTACTTCATCCAATTTCTTTTCCTGATTTTGCATCGGTTCGTTATTTTTTGGAAAACTGCCTTTCCCATTCAAAATCCAATACAAATCTACATCAGGAAAAACATCAAGAATCTTAAGAATAAAATCCAAGCTAGGTTTATTTCTGCCCGATAGAAGGTGAGATAAACTAGAGCGCTGTACACCAATTTTATCTGCAAATCCAGAGGCATTTAAACTATAGTAGTCCAATATAATTTCCAGCCGTTTAATAAAATCCTCCGTGTTTACCATTGTAAATAACTAATAAAATTCATATAGTTACAAATGTAACTAAAACGAAGAAGAATAGCAAAATTACAAGTGTGAATTGTATTTAAAACAGTATTTAACTGTTATTATTAGATTAAGTAATATTTCATAACATAATGATATGTAGTAATGTACTATTAAAAATTAAATCGAGTAACATTTGTTAACTAATAGCAGTAGAAACAGTCTAAAGAATCCAGTAAAACTGTTTACATTTCTGAAATTAGTCAATTTCAATTCGTTTACAATTGTAAAAATAAAGATGTTTACTTTTGTAAATCAAATAATACACTATGGATTTAGAACAATTATTCAATGATAATAAAGAGCAATCTATTGAAGGTAGATATCTTACTTTAGAATCAATTGAACCTTTATTAAATAAACTAAACACAAATAATCAGCTTTCGGTTATTGGTGAATCAGTACTTAAAAAACCAATTTATAGCTATCAAATAGGTCAAGGAAAAACTAAGATATTACTTTGGTCGCAAATGCACGGAAATGAAAGCACAACTACAAAAGCATTGTTTGACTTTTTAAATGTGTTACATAACGGTTCAGCATTTGCTGCGAAATTGCTAGATACATTTGCTTTTTATTGTATTCCAATGCTGAATCCGGATGGTGCGAAGTCTTATACACGTGTAAACGCAAATGAAGTTGATTTAAACAGAGACTCGCAAAACTTAACTCAACCGGAAAGCAGAGTCTTGCGGACTGTTTTTGATTCGTTTCAACCTGATTTTTGCTTTAATCTCCATGATCAGCGTACTATTTTTGGAGTAGATAACACTGGTGAGCCGGCTACAGTATCTTTTCTAGCTCCTTCTTATAACGAAGAACGTGAGATAAACGAATCTCGATTAAAGGCTATTAATCTTATTGCAGGCATTGACAGCACGTTACAGCAGTATATACCGGGTCAGGTGGGACGATTTGATGATTCTTTTAATCTAAATTGTATTGGAGACACTTTTCAGGCACTTGGAGCTCCTACTTTGTTGTTTGAGGCGGGACACTTTCCAGATGATTATCTAAGAGAAGAAACAAGAAAATACATTTTCATGGCATTAGTTTCTAGTTTTGTGATACTTAGCGAAAACGATATAGTTGACAATAGAATTGATAAATATTTGAGTATTCCTCAAAATAAAGTCGTTTTTTATGATTTTTTGTATAAAAATGTCAAATTAAATTATGATGGTAATGAAAAAATTACGAATTTTGCTGCACAATACAAAGAGGAATTAATAGAAAACGAACTGTTTTTTAATGCTTATTTTGTAGAAATTGGAGATTTGGAGGGGTATTACGGTCATTTCGAGTATGATGCAAAAGAAGCAGAGTATAAAGATGAGTACGGTGGTTTTCCGAAATTAAATCAAAAAGCCGATTTTTATTTAGGAAATAGCACTAAATTTGTTAACGGATTGATAAAAAAATAAAATTTTGAGTCGATTTAATGTTTTTATGTATATTTTTAAACTTTGTATTAGTCAATTATAAATATTAATTATAGAAATATGAGTAAGTTCCGTTTAGATGAAGTAGATCACCAGATTTTAGATATGTTGATCGATAACACAAGAGTTCCGTTCACAGATATCGCAAAAAAATTATTAATTTCTGCTGGTACTGTGCACGTTAGAGTTAAGAAAATGGAAGATGCTGGAATCATCATGGGTTCGTCATTAGTACTTGATTATGATAAATTAGGGTATTCTTTTATTGCTTATGTAGGAGTGTTTCTTAATAATACTTCTCAAACGAAATTCGTTTTGCAACGTATTAACGAGATTCCTTTTGTGACTGTAGCTTCTGTAACTACTGGAAAATTCAATATTTTCTGTAAAATTAGAGCTAAAGATACAAAGCATGCTAAGGATGTTATTTTTATGATTGATGATATTGATGGTGTTTATAGAACAGAAACTATGATCTCATTGGAAGAAAGTATCAATGATAAGAAGCGCTTGATGCATACTATATTTAAAAACATGTAATACACTTGATTGCTATATTTTAATATAACCTCAAGTTAGTTCTTGGGGTTATTTTTTTATAACTATTTTCTGCTAAACCAAACCAACTATAACAAAATTATGTACACGCTACCAAAAATTGAACGTTTTAACCAAAATGTCCTTTCTAAATACAATATTTACAATAGTGTATTTATCACTTTACCATTCGACTCCATAGATAATACAGGTGCTTTACTTCCTTTGTTTACAGATGTTTGTGAGAGTGGCTTTAAGAAAATGGCGACTCCAAAAGAAATTGTGGATTTTTTCACGAATAAATATTCACATAGTAATGATGAAGCTGATAAAATCGATATCATGTTTCGTTTTATTCAATATATTGAACGCCAAATTGTTCTGTTTGATGCAGTCGAAGACGCTGCTTTCCCGATTGTAAATAACATGGAAGGAAGGGGTTCGTTGCGTGACATTAAAGAAAAAGCAGATGCAAAAGGAAAGAAGGAAGAGTTAATTGATTTTCTAGAAAACTTTAATGTAAGAACAGTGCTAACGGCGCATCCTACTCAGTTTTATCCTGGTTCTGTCCTTGGTATCATTAATGATTTAACAGATGCGATACGTGGAAATAATTTACTGAATATAAAAGAACTTTTAGCTCAATTAGGTAAAACACCTTTTATAAAAAACGAAAAACCAAATCCATTTGATGAAGCGGTTAGTTTGATATGGTATCTTGAGAATGTGTTTTACAGTACTTCAGGAGACATGGTTCATTACTTGCAGAAAAATGTATTCAAGGGAGAATCAATTCAAAATGCTTTGATAAAATTAGGCTTTTGGCCTGGTGGAGATCGTGATGGGAATCCGTTTGTGACAACTGAGATTACATTGAACGTAGCTGAACGATTGCGAACTTCAATATTGAAGTGTTATTATATTGAAATTAGAAATTTAAAAAGAAAGTTAACTTTCTTTAATGTAGATGTTTTGGTTGCTGAACTTGAACATAAGCTTTACCGTTCTGTTTTTTATTCGAAAGGGGAAATTTATATCACTTTAGAGGAGTTCAAAGTGCAATTAAATAAGATAAAGAGAATTGTTATTGAGCAACATCAGTCGTTGTATTTAGATCAATTAGAAGCACTTCTTATTAAAGTGAACTTATTTGGTTTTCATTTTGCTACTTTAGATATCCGTCAAAATAGTAGAATACATGATGCTGTTTTTAAAGATATTCATGATTTTTATGTGAAATCAAATTCAGCTATTTTTCCTGAAAATTATTATGATTTATCGGAAGGTGAGAAATTTGAGGTATTAGCAAATGTTAAAGGAGATATAAACTCGAATGATTTTGACAATGAAATAACTAAGTCGACGATTGAGTCAATTCAAGCGATAAAGGTAATTCAGAAAAACAATGGGGAGCTTGGTGCTAACCGATATATTATAAGTAATAACGAGAACGCACTTAATGTACTCGAAACTTTTGCAATGATCCGTTTATGTGATTGGGAAGAGCCTACAGTTGATGTTGTGCCGCTTTTTGAGTCAGTTGAAGATTTATTGAATGCACACAACAGCATGGAGCAATTGTATACTAATCCTATGTATGCGAATCATTTGAAAAATAGAGGGATGAAGCAAACGATAATGGTTGGTTTCTCTGATGGTACAAAAGATGGTGGGTATTTAATGGCAAATTGGAGTATTTATCAAGCGAAAGAAGCGCTTACCAAGATTTCAAGGAAATATGGTGTAAAAGTAATTTTCTTTGACGGACGTGGTGGACCACCAGCACGTGGTGGGGGTAAAACACATAAATTTTATGCTTCTTTAGGTCCGAATATAGAAAACAAAGAAATTCAAATTACCGTTCAGGGACAAACAATAAGTTCAAATTTTGGGACTTTAGATTCTTGTAGATATAATTTGGAAAATTTATTAAGTGCTGGGGTTACAAATCAGGTGTTTAGTAAAAATAAGAATGAATTATCTCTAGATGAAAAGAGTGTCATGGGGCAATTAGCTAATTTGGGCTATAAAAAATACCTGAGTTTTAAGAATCACCCAAAGTTTATTCCTTATTTGGAACAGATGAGTACTTTGAAATATTATGCTAGAACTAATATAGGAAGCCGACCTTCAAAAAGAGGGAAATCGGAACAGTTAGATTTTAATGATCTAAGAGCGATCCCATTTGTGGGTTCTTGGAGTCAGTTGAAACAAAATGTTCCTGGATTTTTTGGAGTAGGTACAGCATTGAAACATTTTGAAGATACGGACCAATGGGATAAAGTTCAAGACTTATATGATAATTCTTTATTCTTTAAAACACTCTTAGAAAACAGTATGATGTCAATTGCTAAATCCTTTTTTCCATTAACGGCTTACATGAAAAATGATCCTGAGTTTGGAGAATTCTGGCAAATTATTTATGAAGAATTTTTAGAGTCTAAACGGTTATTACTGAAAATTGCTGGTCATACAGAGTTGATGGAGAATTACCCTGATGGTAAAGCATCTATTCAAATAAGAGAGCGTATTGTTTTGCCATTGTTGACAATACAACAATATGCTTTATTAAGAATAAATGAACTTAACAAAGAAAGTATACCTGATGAGAATTTAATAAAGGTGTATGAAAAAATTGTAATGCGTTCGCTTTTTGGAAACACAAACGCAAGTAGAAACTCAGCATAAACAAGAAAAAAAATGAAATCAAACCAATTACCAAATACGGAGTATGCTCCCTATTATGCGGGTTATGTTCATGTATTAGACGATGTTAATATGATTGAAGAATTAGAAATATGTCTTCATGATTTTATCAAATTTGTGCAGAACATCCCTATGGATAAATTCGATTACCGTTATGCGGAAGGAAAGTGGACTATAAAAGACATCATTCAGCACCTTATTGATACTGAGCGTGTTTTTAGTTACCGTGCCATGCGTATTTCTAGAAATGATAAAACACCTTTACCAGGTTTTGAAGAAAATGATTATGTTGATAATACCAAGGCTAACGAAAGAAATTTGCAAGGATTATTGACAGAATTGGCGGTGGTAAGACAATCTACTTTAGCTCTTTTTAAAAGTTTTTCTGAAGAACAGTTAACTAGAATGGGAGTTGCGTCAAACAGTCCCGTTTCAGTACGTGCGATTGGATTTATAATTATTGGGCATCAAAAGCATCATCAAAAGGTTTTTCAGGAAAGATATTTATAAATTAGTGGAAGCAAGTCGACCAAATTTTTAATTTATTTTCGAAAGACATTGTATTTGCAGGACTAGTTGAAGGCATCACATAATAAGTGATGCCTTCTATTTGTCCAAACTTTTTAACAAAATAACGGTGACTTTCTTTTCCGTTAAAAATTATATTATGAATACCGGGGAATTCATTGAACAATGTTTCAAAATCATTTTCTTTTTGATTTTTTATATGGACATCTAAACTTCCTTTTCGCTCACAATTTTCTAAAACATCCCACAATCCCAATTTATTTGACTGTAACAATTTTATTTTTTCTTCGAAAATTTCTGAAATAGCCAAAGTGCTAAAAAGGGTATAGATAATTTTCCAAAAGTGATTTCTCTTGTGCGCATAGTATTCTTGCTTTTCAAGCGAGGCTATACCGGGCATCGTTCCTAAGATTAGGATTTCTGTCTGATGATTTACAAAATGTGGAAATGAAGTAATCATATGAATAGATTATTTGTTACGTCTTTCTTTTTCGATAATAGCCAAAGCCAATCTTATTTTGTCGTACGCTATTTTTTCTTCAAGATGATCGTAATACGGTTTTAAAGTTGTCGGACTTTCTAATTGTATTTTGGCTTTAGCGATCAAACTTACTTCTTCTTCAGAAACAAATTGGTATAAGTTAATCGTTTCGCCGTCTAAATACAATTTTGCTAAATGAGACATAATCGTGCCAATACCCAATTTGCGTTTCAACGCAATTTCCTGAGTAGTTAACCCACTTTGAAACATTAGGAGTGTTTCTTTATATGTACCGGCCTCTTTTTTAGGTTTTACTACTTTGTTTTTTTGAAATTCGATTATCGCTTTTATGAATGCTTCCCCATATTTTTCGAGTTTTGCTTTTCCTACTCCGTCAATGGTAATGAATTCGTCATCACTCATTGGCCGTATTGTTTCCATTTGGCGTAAAGCAGCATCACTAAAAATGACATATGCAGGAACACTTTCCTCTTTAGAAATTTCATAACGCAATTTGCGGAGTGTCTCAAAAAGAGAGTTGGCTGCTGATTTGCTTTTGGTTTCTTTAAGTTCGGTTTTTTCGGTGTTTATTTTTTGAACTGTGGTCAGTTGTACTTTGTCCCCTTCAAATAAAACTTCACGTGCTAATGCAGTTAATCGAATTTTATTTTGTCGGTGAAAAGCAATTTCGCAAAGCCCTTGATTGATTAATTGAATGATGTACTGATTCCAGTCGTACCAAGATATATCACTACCAATAGCATAGGTTTTTAGATTTTGATATTCATTTTCGAATATATAGGCATTCTTGGAGCCTCTTAAAAAATCAATAATAACGGGTAATGGCTCCGATTCTTTCAAACGAATAATGGCAGATAAAGCTTTTTGTGCGATAATCGTTCCGTCAAAAAATTCAGGTGGATTTTTGCAAATATCACAATTTCCACAATTTTCAGTGACTAGTTCGCCAAAATAAGACAGTAATATTTTCCTGCGACAACTCAAAGCATCGGCATATTGTTTCATTCTTTCGAGCTTCGCCAGTTGCACTTCTGCATTTAATCCTTGGGAAGCAAATTTTTGCAGTTGGATTACATCTCCATAACTTTCGAATAAAATAGTTTCAGAAGGTAGGCCGTCGCGACCGGCTCTTCCAATTTCCTGATAATAACCTTCAATATTTTTAGGTAAATTATAATGAATGACCCATCGAACATTTGATTTATCGATTCCCATACCAAATGCAATAGTAGCACAAACAACTTGGCAATCATCATTGATGAAATCATCTTGAGTTTGTGATCGTACCGCGCTGTCTAATCCAGCATGATATGCTTTTGCGTTTACGCCTGCTTTTTTAAGTTTTGAAGCGAGTTCTTCTGTTGTCTTTCTGCTTAAGCAATAAATAATTCCAGATTCGGTTGGTTTATCACTTATAAAATCAATTATTTGTTTGACTCTGTCGAGTGCTGGACGAACTTCTAAACTTAGGTTTTTTCGATCAAAAGAAGAGATAAACGACTTCGGGTTTATTAAGTTTAATTGCTGGCTAATATCCTTACGTGTAGCTTTATCCGCAGTAGCAGTTAAAGCTAGAATTGGAGTAGAAGGGAAGCGATTTTTTAAATATCCTAGATTGGTATAAGCAGGTCTAAAGTCATGTCCCCAAGAAGAAATACAATGTGCTTCATCAATTGCGATAAGACTTATGGTGATTTGGCTAAATGCATTTTCTAAGTAAGACAAACTTTCTGGAGCTACATAAACCATTTTGACTTTATTGTCTTTTAGGTTTTGAATGTGTAATTGCTGTTCTTCATTAGATTGACTACTGTTTATAAAGCAAGCCTGAATCCCGTTTGCTTTTAAACTATCTACCTGATCTTTCATCAATGCGATTAACGGTGATATCACTATTGTGATTCCGGGAAATAATAGTGCAGGTAATTGAAAGCAGATCGATTTTCCACCACCGGTTGGCATAATTGCCAGGGTATCTTGACCGGACAAAATAGTATTTATAATTTGCTCTTGATTGGTTCTGAATTTTTCAAATCCAAAATTTTCCTTTAAAGAGTCATGTAATATTTGGGATGTGATCATTTAGGGAGTAGTGCCTTTTAGTATTAATTCGATGCAAATTACAATAAAGATATATTTTATTAATCTGCTAAAAAAAAGGAACTCGATTAAGAGTTCCTTTGGTGTTTTTTTAAGTGAAGTTAATCTTCATCATCATCATCGTCGTCGTCAGAATAATCAGACTTGTCTGAATCTTCATCGTCGTCATCAGTGTCTGGTTTGTCACGATTATTGTCGTCGTCGTCATCATCATCATCGTCGTCGTCATCTAAATCAAGTCCTTTTATTGGAATGATTGGTTCGATTTCGTCATCGATTTCATCATCTTCATCGTGGTTTTCGATACGGTCTGCCAGTTTCATACTTACTTTTACTAAGTAAATAGTGTCTTCAGTTCGTACTTCAACAGCTTCAATTAATTCGTTTTTAGCATTTCTAAAACGGACAATATCTGAGTCATCATAGCCGTCAGGAAATCTTTCTACTAAAAGATTTAAGATTTCGTTTGTAAGTTTTGCGTAATCAACAATTACTCTTTTCATAATGATATTCTATAAGTCTAATATATAAGCAAAAATAAGAGGTGCTACAATTGTTGCATCTGATTCAATAATAAACTTAGGCGTTTTTATATCTAATTTACCCCAAGTAATTTTTTCATTCGGAACAGCTCCAGAATACGAACCGTAACTGGTAGTTGAATCTGAAATTTGGCAGAAATAGCTCCAAAAAGGTGTTTCTGGCATTTCCATATCTTGGTACAACATTGGAACCACGCAAATTGGGAAATCTCCAGCTATACCACCACCAATTTGGAAAAACCCAACTCCATTAGCGGAATTTTTAGGATACCAATCTGCTAAAAATGTCATGTATTCAATACCTGATTTCATCGTAGAGACTTTTAAATCTCCTTTAATGACATAGGAAGCAAAAATATTTCCCATAGTACTATCTTCCCATCCTGGACAGATAATTGGTAAGTTTTTTTCTGCTGCAGCATACATCCAGCTATCTTTCAGATCGATTTCGTAATATTCTTCTAAAACGCCTGATAAAAGCATTTTGTACATAAATTCATGCGGTAAATAACGGTCTGCTTTGTCGTCTGCATCTTTCCAAATTTTGTAAATGTGTTTTTGCAAACGACGGAATGCTTCATGTTCAGGAATACAAGTATCTGTTACTCGATTTAACCCTCTTTCAAGTAAGTCCCATTCTTGTTCTGGAGTCAAATCACGATAATTTGGTACTCTTTCGTAATGTGAATGAGCTACCAAGTTCATGATATCTTCTTCTAAATTTGCACCGGTACAAGATATAATTTGAACTTTGTCTTGACGAATCATTTCTGCAAAAATCTTTCCGATTTCGGCAGTACTCATTGCTCCAGCAAGAGTTACCATCATTTTAGCTCCATTTGCAAGCTGCTCTTCATAGCCTTTTGCTGCATCTACTAAAGCCGCAGAATTGAAATGCAGATAATGCTTTTCTATAAACTGACTTATAGGTCCTTTACTCATTTTGTTTGGTTTAAATATTTAAAAATCAATACATTGAATGGTTATATTCAAATATAATAATTTTTAAATTGACTAATTGTGTATTTAATTGTTTATTTTTTGTCGTAGCCTAAAATTTTTAATACATCGTCGGCTGTTTGTTGTTCTGAGAATACTTCGGTTGCTATAATTCCATTTTCATCTCTGTTGATTAAGATGTGTTTTGGTTGTGGAATCAAGCAGTGATGTAACCCACCATATCCACCAATGGTTTCTTGATAAGCACCGGTATTAAAAAATCCAATGTATAATGGTTTTTCTTTATTGTATTTTGGCAAATAAATGGCATTCATATTTTGCTCAGAATTATAGTAATCGTCACTATCGCAAGTTAAACCACCTAGTAAAACCCGTTCGTAAGTTTCATTCCAACGGTTGATTGCCAACATAATAAAACGTTTATTGATTGCCCAGGTATCAGGTAAAGTAGTGATAAAAGAAGAATCAATCATGTTCCATTTTTCTCTATCATTTTGTTGCTTTTGATACAAAATTTGATAAATGGCACCTCCGCTTTCTCCTACGGTAAAAGAACCAAATTCAGTAAAGATGTTTGGAACGTCTACTTCAGCCTCATCGCAGGCAATTTTAATCTGATTGATGATTTCATCAATCATGTATTGATAATCGTACTCAAACGCCAATGAATTTTTTATAGGAAATCCACCCCCAATATTCAAACCATCCAATGTAGGACATTCTTTTTTTAATGCTATGTATACTTTGATACATTTTACCAACTCATTCCAGTAGTAGGCTGTATCGTTAATCCCTGTATTGATGAAAAAGTGTAACATTTTAAGTTCCAATTTATCATTATCCTGAATTTGTTTTTTATAAAAGCTAACAATGTTTTTATAACCTATTCCAAGACGGGAAGTATAGAACTCAAACTTTGGCTCTTCTTCAGCAGCAATACGGATTCCAATTTTGAATTTCCCGTTAATTTCTGCCTGAAGTAGATCTAGCTCTTCATAATTATCAATAATAGGAATAGTGTTTTTATGCCCGTTATTAATTAATCTTGCAATATTTTCAATGTACTGGTCTCTTTTAAAACCGTTACATATAACGTAAGTGCTTTTGTTTATTTTTCCATTTGCCATTAAATTTTCAACAATATTAATGTCGAAAGCTGAAGAAGTTTCAACGTGAATATTGTTTTTAAAAGCTTCATTCATAATGAATTCAAAATGGGAGCTTTTTGTACAATAACAGTAATAGTATTTTGCCTCGTATTTATTTTTCTCCATCGATTTACGAAACCAGTTTTTGGCTTTGTTGATGTTATTTGAAATTTGAGGTAAATAAGTAAACTTTAATGGAGTACCGTATTCTTCAACGAGTTTCATCAAATCAATATTGTGAAACTTTAGATTGTCTTTGTTTAAAGTAAATTCTTCTTGTGGAAAGTAATATGTTTGATTTATTAGATCGGAATATTTTGTATTCATGTAGCTTTTAGTATTGTAGATTAATTAAATTGGTTTTAAGAATTAAACTAATTTTCAAACCCTAATGTTTGCATAAATAATCTGAAGTTTTTCGTGATCTACTTTTAAATGGTTAGACAGATCAAAACAAAAATATTCTTTGATCGAATAAAAACGCCTCAATATCCTTAAAAAAGATTTATTGTTTCGGTTCTCACTTGAACTGTAATTTCCTTGTTTTTGATTGTTTTTCATTGTGGCAAATGTAAAAAATAATATATACGTAATCCAATCCTTTTGACTAAAAAATATTTAAGATTTATAATCGTTAAATGCTTTAAGAATTAATTCATTTTCAACAGATTGATTTATTTTTATTTTACCAATGCCTTCTATTAGGGCAAATTGTATGGTGCCATATTCATTTTTCTTGTCATGAATGAGCAATTCTAGTATGGGGTCTATGTCATTTTCAAGAAACACGATATCATCAAAGATAGACTTTATTGTAGTTTTAATTTGAATATACTCGCTTTCACTTATTAATTCCTTGTCGAAAGAGATATAGCTTTCTAAAACCATCCCTACAGCAATGGCTTCACCATGTAATAAGGTAGTTTTATTTTCATTCTCAAGAAAATAACTTTCAATCGCATGACCCAGTGTATGTCCGAAGTTTAGTGATTTCCTAATATTTTTTTCAGTGGGGTCTAATGTTACTATTTCGTTTTTAATTGCAACGGAACGGTAAATCAGTTCGTCAAAGTCAGCAAAGTCAATCGCTTTTAAGTCTAGAAATTGTTCCCAATATGCTTTGTCAAAGATTAAACCATGTTTTAGCATTTCGGCAAGACCAGAACGCATTTCATTTTGCGGAATCGTTTCTAAATAATTGGTATCTACTATTACCATTGTCGGTAGGTTAAAAACACCAATTTGATTTTTTAAATTACCTAGATCAACTCCGTTTTTTCCGCCTACGGAAGCATCTACCATTGAAAGTAGGGTAGTAGGGATATTAATAAAATCGACACCTCGTTTAAATGTTGAAGCAACAAACCCACCTAAATCTGTAACTACGCCACCGCCAAGATTTATGACAAGACTTTTCCTGTCGGCACCAAGCTCGGTTAAAACATTCCATATTTGGACGCATGTCTCAATGTTCTTATTTTCTTCACCTGCTTCAAATTCGATAATTTCGATAGTCAGTTCCGTTTCTAAATAAGGTAGGAATAGTGGTAAACACACTTCGTTTGTATTGCTGTCTACTATAATGAACAAGTTAGAGTACTTGTTTTCTTTTAAATGAAGGTTTAGCGCTTCATATCCTTTTTCATTAAAATAAATTGGATAATTACTTGCTTGGATCGTTTGCATCTTATTGGATTAATTGAAAGTGCAAAATAAGGTATTTTTTGCTAAATAATATTGAAAAGTCTCTCTATATTTGTGCAAAAATATCACATTAGATGGAAAAAATATTCAATAATACACAAGTAGCCTTCGCATTAAAAAGTGATACAGAACTTGATAGAGCGTACTTTCTTTTTAAAATGATTTCCAATCAACCATTGGTTCGAATAGGAGCTGCGGTTACTAATTTCGCATTGAATGCGCATCTACCGGTCGAAGGTTTAATACGTGCTACCGTTTTTGATCATTTTTGTGGAGGAGTAAATGAAAATGACTGTCTTTCTGTTGTTGATAGAATGTATACTAAAGGAGTTTCTTCTGTATTGGATTATTCTGTAGAAGGCAAAGAGGAGGAAGATCAGTTTGATGCTGCATTAGCAATGACTCTAAAAACAGTGGAATTTGCCAAAGAACGTCTAGCAATACCGTTTGCTGTTTTTAAACCAACAGGTCTTGGTCGTTTTGAATTGTATGATAAACTTGGAGAAAAAAAGGCTTTAACGTCAAAAGAACAAGAGGAATGGGATCGAGTAGTAGCTCGTTTTGATTTGGTCTGCAGCGAAGCACATAAAAAAAATGTCGCATTACTTATTGACGGAGAAGAGAGTTGGATGCAAGATGCCGCTGATGATTTAGTTACTGAGATGATGCGCAAATACAATAAAGAAAAAGCAATTGTTTTCAATACGTTACAAATGTATCGTTGGGATCGATTGGATTACTTGAAAAAATTACATGATCAGGCAAAGAACGAAGGTTTTTTTATCGGTATGAAGTTGGTTCGTGGTGCCTACATGGAAAAAGAAAATAACAGAGCGGAAGAAAAAGGATATCCTACACCAATTTGTTCATCAAAGGAGGCTACAGATGCTAATTACGATGCAGCAGTCCGTTATATGATTGATCATTTAGAGATCATGTCTATTTTTGCAGGTACTCATAATGAAGAAAGTACTTATAATTTAATGGAGCTAATGCAATCAAAAGGAGTATCTACTAAGGATGACAGAATTTGGTTTGGTCAGTTGTATGGTATGAGTGACAATATCAGTTATAACCTAGCTGATCATGATTACAATGTCGCTAAATATTTGCCTTTTGGCCCCGTAAAAGATGTTATGCCGTACTTGATTCGTCGTGCAGAAGAAAACACTTCAGTAGCTGGGCAAACTAGTCGTGAGTTAGAAATGATAAAAGCAGAACGCAAAAGAAGAAAGTAATCTTAGTTTTTGATTAAAATTAAAAAGGTTTCGCCGTAATAGCGAAACCTTTTTTGTTTTTAAATGCGTTTAGTTTTATTTAGAAAGAAACTTGAAACTGTAAAACAATCATGCTTTTACGATCACTTTGAGGATATTGAGCGCCTGTTTTTTCAAAAATAGATCTATTTTGATATCCTAAACTTACTTTAGGTCCTAAAGTTCCGGTTAAGTAATAATTTGCTCCTAATTCATACAAACTCATTGGATTGTCTAAAGCTTCTAAGTCGGCAATTTGTCCCGCTGCATAAACTTGTAGTCTTCCTTTTGTACTAGGGTTTGTAGGTTTTGCAATCAAATATCCTACTTGACCATAATAGATATTTCCAGTTCCAACCCCAATAAATCCGTTTCCAGAACCGTTTACAAGTGAGCCATCTGCAATGGCTGGATCTGGAGTAGCGATACTCCTTGTGTAATTTTTTCCAAAATTACAGTTGTTATAAGCGGCATAAACGGTTAAAGCATCTCCTTTAGCACTAATTGGTTTATCATAAAAAAGATCTAAACCTAGTACATTCATATCATCATATAAAACTGCGGTGGCATCATTAGGGTCTACTCTCCACATTGCTTTTGCCTGCGTTAAATATCCTAAACCAACATTGAAGATCTTTTTTGTACCTAAATAAGTTCCTTTATTATACGGTTCAGTATTTGATTCTTTTTCTGCAAAAGCATAAGTTAACATTCCAGCATATTGAGCCTTAGGTGTATGCGTGCTTATCGTTGAGTTTAGATTTAAAGTACTCGTTGCATTTCGGTAAGGATTTGTTATGGCAACACGGTAACTCAATTTGTCAAACATCCCTTTGGCATAAATACTTAAGTTCCGATTTCCAAAAGTGGACGAAACATTAATATTCTGCTGATATATAGGGGCATCAAGTGTTAGTTGAGAAGAGGAACTATTAGCTGAATATCGTGTAGTTCCAGCTCCCCAAGCTGTTAATCCACCACCAAGATGAAATTTATCATTAAAATGGTATTCTCCTATAGCATCTAAAACAGATAATGGTGTATTTGAAGGGCCAGTATTTTGAGTGAAATTAATATTGTTTTGTCCTAGCTGAAGGTGAAAAAACACATTATCAGTAAGCATTCCCATAGCTTGTAATCGCAATCTTCTAATAACAATATCAGTAGATTGTGCGACCACATTATCTCCAATTTTACTATTTGGGTTTAGCTCTGTGTAGCGCGCCCATAGTTGAAAATTAGCACCAAATTTAATATATTTTTTTCCGTCTTCAGATAGGTTTACTTTAAATGGATTTTTGGTTTCTTGCGCTTGGAAGGCAACAGATTTTAAAAACAGCAAGAAGATTAGAACAGCTGTTTTAGTTAATTTTGGTTTCATTGGTTGTATTTAGATTAAAAGTCTGTAAATTGTAAGTTGCTTAAATTTTTATATTTACCATTTTCTAAAGCAATTAACTCTTGATGTGTACCTTGTTCTGTTATTTCGCCATTGTCAAGTACTAATATTTGATCAGCAGTACGTATAGTAGAAAGGCGATGCGCAATAATGATGCTCGTTCTTCCTTGCATTAAAATCTCTAAAGCTTCCTGTACTAATTTTTCGCTTTCACTGTCAAGTGAAGACGTAGCTTCGTCGAGAATCAAAATACTTGGGTTTTTAAGTAAGGCTCTCGCAATTGCAATACGTTGTCTTTGACCTCCTGAAAGTTTAATTCCTCGTTCTCCTACAATGGTTTCAAATTTTTCAGGAAAACCTTCGATAAAATTAAAGGCGTTCGCCTGTTTGGCTGCTACAAGAATTTCTTCCTCTGTAGCATCTGGTTTTCCGTATGCAATATTTTCTTTTATGGTTCCACCAAATAGGATCACGTCCTGGGGGACAATACTCATATTACCACGAAGGTTTTCTAATTCGAGATCATAAATATTTTTCCCATCAATTAGTATTTCACCTGAATCAATATCATAGAAACGCAGTAGTAAGGAGGCAATAGTTGATTTTCCAGTTCCACTAGGTCCAACGATCGCAATCTTTTGACCAAAATTTGCTGTAAAATTGACGTTCTTTAATACTTTTATTTCTTTTCTTGAAGGGTAACTGAAGGCTACATTCTTGAAAGTAACATTTCCTTTTATTTTTTCAATCGAAGAAGTATTATGTGTCGAGTTGATTTTTTCTGGAGTTTCCTCCAATAATTCAAAAACACGCTCTGTAGCTCCAATCGCTTTTTGGATTTGCGCATACAATTCGGCAATTCCTCCAAAAGAAGCTCCTACAAATGTAGAATATAGTACAAATGAAATCAATTGACCCACGCTCATTTCCCCACTGATGCTTAATCGAACACCAAACCAAACTACGGCAACGATAGCTCCAAAAAGACAGAATATGATAAAGGATGCAAAGTAGCCTCTGTATTTTCCGCCTTTGATCGCTAACTTCACTACTTCTTTTATTTTTCCGTCATAACGGGCAATTTCGTACCATTCATTGGCGAAAGCCTTAACAATACTAATTCCTTGCATCGTTTCCTCGACGATAACCTGGCTTTCTGCTACTTGATCTTGTACGCTTTTTGAAAACTTTCGAATAAACCGACCAAAAACAACTGCTGCCACAGCAACTAATGGAACGACTGACAACATTAATAAAGTTAGTTTAATACTTTCGGTGGCTAATAGTGCCACTCCACCCACAATTAAAATTAGCTGTCTAAGAAATTCAGCAATGGTAGAAGTTAAAGTATCCTGAATTTGTGTAATATCTGAACTGATTCTACTGTTTAATTCACCAACACGCTTTTGCGAAAAGAAAGACATCGGCAGTTTTACTAAGTTGCTGTATAAAGACAGTCTTAGGTTGGACAAAGTGTGTTCCGTAAAATTGATGAAGAGGGATAATCTAAAAAAAGAAAAAATGGATTGCATAAAAAGAATCCCGATCAGTAATAAAGCAATGTTATTGGCATCAGTGTAACTTTTATTCTTCACACTGTCAATTAACATTCCCATCAATTTAGGGAAAGCCAATGCAGTCGCTCCAGTAAGTAATAAAAAAACTAATCCTACATAAAATTTCCAGCGGTGATTGTCGGCATATTTAAATATAAGAGTTGCTTTGTTGAGAGAACTTGCGGTAATTTTTGATTTTGGTAAATCATTTTCTTTGAACCTTGCCATTATTTGCTGTTTATGATGCAAATGTAATACTATAGTGATTCATTACAAAAAAATAGTAGTTATAGCTATTTGTATTAATGCGCTGTCAGTGAGTACGAAAGGGATTTAGACGAAAATATTATTAATTTATTTTCGTTTTTTGCTTGTAAATATAAAATCTAGGCTTATATTTGCACTCGCAATAAGGAACAAGAAATTATTCGAATTGTGAAATAGGGCGATTAGCTCAGCTGGTTCAGAGCACCTCGTTTACACCGAGGGGGTCGGGGGTTCGAACCCCTCATCGCCCACAAAACTTCTCAAGAAATTGAGGAGTTTTTTTTTGCTTTATATTTTCCCACAACTTTTAGTCTTGATCCACTTTTATCTTGATTTAAAAATATTTTTGAAACTTTCATTAATTGACTTAAGTCAAATTTTTTGATAAAAAACAACTTTAGATTTGCATCAAGTAAAATTTAAATCACGTAAATCATGATGGTAGCTATAGAATCAAATCCGTTAGAAAAATTTGGAAGTACAAGTCAAGAACGTTTAGATAATGCATTCAAACATCTTCAAAACGGAAAAGGAATAATTTTAACGGATGATAAAGACAGAGAAAATGAGGGAGATTTAATTTTTTCGGCCCATAATTTATCTACTGAGAACATGGCATTAATGATTAGAGAATGCAGTGGTATCGTATGTCTTTGTTTATCTAATGAAAAAGCGGACAAACTGGACTTACCCTATATGGTAAAGGAAAACACGAGTAGTTTTCAAACTCCATTTACAATTTCTATAGAGGCCAAAGTAGGTGTTACTACCGGTGTTTCAGCAGCAGATAGATTAAAAACTATTCAGGTTGCTTGTACTGAAAATGCAAGTAGTTCTGATTTAGCTAAGCCTGGTCACATTTTTCCATTACGAGGAAGAAATAATGGAGTATTAGAAAGGAAAGGGCATACAGAAGGGAGTATGGATTTGATGAAATTAGCGGGATTAGAGCCAGAATCAGTGCTTTGTGAATTAATGAACGCTGATGGAACAATGGCAGACATTGATACTATCGTAAAATTTGCGGATAAACATGATTTAGTTGTCTTATCTATAGAAGATATTATTCATTATCGTAAATTTGTTAGAGACTATAATTAAATGAACGAATTCGACGAGCTTGCAGCTTACTTAAAAAAAAACATTGATTTTGGAGAGGAAGATTTAAAAATCATTATGTCTTATTTTAAAATTTTAAAAAAGAACAAGAATGAAATTTTACTTGCACATGGAAAAGTTAGTGAGTTTAGTTATTTTGTAAAGAAAGGATGCCTTAGAATTTATTTTATAAATGATGAAGAAAAAGATAGCACTAGATATATTGCCTTCGAAAATCAATTTGCCACAGCTCTAGTCAGTTTTATAACAAAGGAGCCAGCGGAGGAAATTATTCAGGTGATTGAAAATTCAGAACTTTTCTGCATTAGTCACGACGATTTTAGACATCTTATGAAAATTATTCCCAAATGGAAGGACTTTTATACTATTTATTTAGAAAAAGCATATGTTAATAATTCAAAAAGATTAATGTCGTTTACGACTTTGGGTGCTGCAGAAAGATATGATCAGTTATTTAAAATAAACCCAAATATTGTTAAACGGCTTCCAAATAAAATCGTAGCTTCTTATATTAATGTATCTAATGAAACACTGAGCAGAATAAAATCTAAAATTTAAGAATATATTAGATGTAAATAGCACTTACAACTATGTATACTTGGAAAATAATTTTTACGATCTCTTATTATAGTGTTAATTCTAAAATATCGGGAGGATTCTCTGTTGGAAAAATGCACAAAACTTCTCAAGAAATTGAAGAGTTTTTTTTTGCCCTTAATTTTTCTAACTGAAGGAGCTTTTAAATAAATCAAAGATAAACTTAGCAGTGAAGTAGGCATAAATCATTAAATTTACGACATGATTACAAAGAAAAAAACAAACTGGTTCGGAATGCTATTTGAATGGAATGGTTCAGTGCTTCCTCAGTTATTACCACGCTTATTTATACTTTTCTTGTATACGACTGCTACTGTCTATTTTAGAGATACTTTACTCGAATACCATCTTTATGTAAATCCAGCAATATTTACTCTTTTTGGAATTGCTTTAGCTATTTTTTTGGGATTTAGAAATACGGTTAGTTACGATCGATTTTGGGAAGGTAGAAAGCTTTGGGGTGCACTCTTAAATGATACACGCTCACTCGCTCGTCAATCACATACGCTGGTAGACGGAGTGGATTATGAGAAACAGCGAACTCAATTTATACTAATGCTTACTGCCATGGTTCATGCTTTAAAGCACCAATTAAGAGAAACAAATCCTGATGCTGATATGGAACGGCTGCTATCAAATTCGTATAGTCAAAAACTACAAACCGCTGTTTTTAAGCCCATTGTTATTTTGAAAGAATTGGGAGTTTGGGTAAATATAGCAAAAAGAGATGGGAAATTAGACAGTATAACTCAGGTTGCTTTTGATGAAAATCTTAATAAGTTATCAGATATTATAGGAGGGTGTGAAAGAATAGCTAGTACTCCAATACCGTATACCTATAGTGTCTTATTACATCGTACAGTATATATCTATTGCTTTTTACTTCCTTTGGGTTTTGGGGAAAGTATGTTGTGGACCTTGCCGTTTGTAATCGTTTTTATCGCTTACACCTTTGTGGCTCTGGAAGCAATTGCAGATGAATTAGAAGATCCATTTGGTGTTGAACCCAATGATTTAGCCTTAGATGCGATGTCTGTAATGATTGAAAATACGTTGTTGGAGCTTGATAATAAGCATATTGAACCTATTAAAAAAACTAAAGGGTATTATATCACTTAGTGTTTAGTTGATAAGAAGAGAAGTACTGGATTAATCTATAAATAAGACTAACTTAACGTCCTGCCTTTTAGAATGCAATAGGCGCAGCAAGACAACTGTCAGGTATGTCAAATGCATTTACTAACGAAACCGCATCTGGTCTAATCTCCCAGCAAAGCTGATTGACCATTTTACGTATGGCTTTTGTTTTAACAGCTTCCATATAACCATCTTCTAGATACCATCCTTTGTTTTTTTCAATCTGCGAAAGGGCATACAATTGATATAATCGCATCATGACTTCCTTGCAATTTTCGTCTTCGATGGTTTGAATGACTTCTTGAAATTGCTCTAGTACAATTCGTTCGAGATAGGCTTGCGCTACATCAATCATTTGATGCTGAGCTACATTATATGCATCGTAAGGATCTAGTCCGCTATCGATAAGTTTTTTTAATCGCTTTGCTGCAGATGCCAATGTTGTTTTTTCTCTGTATTGAAAAGCCTCCAAATGAAACTCCTCATCAATTAAATGTGACTCATCCGTTTTTCTCGTTATAATTGGATTTTTTTCAGAAAAAGCGGTTTTTGCGCTCTCATAAACATAGTTTATCATTCCCATAGCATCCATTTTACCAAATGATTTTCGGAATTCTGATAAACGGTTTTTAGCAACTAGTTGCATCAAAACAGTATTGTCACCTTCAAAAGTGGTGTAGATTTCAGTATCATTTTTTAACGCATCAATACGATTTTCTGATAAATACCCTTTTCCGCCACAAGCCTCGCGACATTCTTGCAGAATATCAGTTGTGCTCCAAGTTGAATAGGCCTTCATCCCCGCAGCAAGGGCTTCAATTTCGGGCATTTCAGATTCACTCTTATTGATAAAACGATTCGTAACGTATTGTAACGCAAAATGGGTTGCATACGTTTTTGCCAATAGCGGCAAAAGTCTTCGTTGATGAATACGATAATTTAAGATTGGAACTTCCGAGCCGCCTTCAGGTCCAAATTGTCTGCGCTGATCGCTATATCTAATTGTAATTGTTAATCCGGATTTGGCTGCAGCCAAAGCAGACCTTGGAATCCCAATTCGGCCACCAACCAAAGTTCCTAGCATGGTAAAAAAACGTCTATTATCACTAGGAATCGGACTTTCAAATTCTCCCTTATCATTAACAGAAGCAAAACGATCTAGCATGTTTTCTTTTGGAATAACCACATTATCAAAACTTATTGTCCCATTATCAACGCCGTTTAATCCCATTTTGAGTCCGCAATCACCTATAGTGACTCCTTTTAATATTGTATTATTGGCATCACGAAGCGGAACGATAAAGGCATTAACTCCATAATCAGTTTCTCCTATGATTAATTTAGCAAATACCGTAGCCATGTGACCGTGTATTGCGGCGTTTCCAATATATTCTTTTTGTGCCTTTTCATGCGGAGTGTGGATAGTGAAAGTTTGGTTTTCGTGATTATAAGTCGCCGTGGTTTCTAATCCTTTCACATTCGAACCGTGATTCGTTTCTGTCATTGCAAAACATCCCGGAAGTTCAAGTGTACCAATATCTTTTAAGTACTTACTGTAATGTTTTTCGGTACCAAGAGATTGTATGCTCATTCCCCAAAGTCCAAACTGTACGCCAAATTTAATTACCAAACTTAAATCATGGTAGCTCAATGTTTCCATAATGGCAAAATAATCTTCAATGCTTTCGCCACCGCCATATTCTTTTGGATATGCCATATTCCCTAGGTTCTCTTTCGCCAGGATTTTACACCAGTCGTAGACTTTCTCACGATATACAGCAGTGTCAGTCGAAGTTTCATAAGCAAACTCAGGTTGGCTGATAATAGACTTTACTTTTTTAATAATTTTCGCCTGATTTCCATCTAGAATTTGAGTTAACTTTTGTATTTCAAATCTCTCATTTGCCTGATAATTTACGGTAAAGGTATTTGCAATTGTTTTGAAATCTGCTAAAGCTTCTTCGCCAGAAATCCCTAAATCATTTTCTAACTGGATGAAAACAGATCTAAGAGCTGCGATGATTTTATCGTTTTCAGAAAGTAAGACTGAAATATCAAAAATGGATTTTATTAAAGGGTTTTTCTGAAGAATAATTTCAATTTCAGATTTCCAATTAGCCACCACTTCTCTAGATGGAGGGGATGCAATAGCAATATTGGAAAGAAGTGATTCTTGTTCCTCTTTAGAAAGCCAGCTCTGGGAAACGATAAATTTTTGTAAAGTCAAGAATTCTTTCTGGCTCAATAGATCATCAGACCAAACGAGATAAAAAAGAGGTATAAAAGCTTTCAGTTTTGAATTTCCCATAATGAATTGAATTACGTTTTTAAACTTCTTCAAGATAGCGAAAATTAACGATTGAAACTGAAAACCAAATAGAAAGTAGATGATCTTCTTAAAGGCTAATTTCAAGACATCGTTTTTAACTTGCTATTAGTATTTCATTGTGCCAAAACAAATAATACAATCCTTACTTTTGTTGTTACAATAAGAAATGTAATTCATGAATAAAAATAATCTCTCCCAAACAAAAATATCAGTTCTAGACCTCGCAATAGTTAGAGATGGAGGAAATGTAGCGGATACTTTTAAAAACAGTTTAGATCTAGCTCAGCGTGTTGAAAAATGGGGCTATGATCGATTTTGGTTAGCAGAACATCACAATATGCCAGGAATCGCGAGTAGCGCAACTTCTATTTTAATTGGACATATTGCATCAGGAACGGCTACTTTAAGAGTGGGTTCGGGCGGTATTATGCTGCCAAATCACGCACCTCTAATCGTAGCCGAACAATTTGGAACACTAGCCACACTTTTTCCTAATCGAATTGATTTAGGATTAGGACGTGCTCCCGGAACAGATCAATTTACGGCAGCAGCCTTGAAAAGAGATGAACATGCAGCGCAGGAATTCCCTGCTAATGTGGAAGAACTACAACTGTATTTTTCTGAGGGGAATAAAAAAGGACGTGTTCGCGCTATTCCAGGTGAAGGATTAGATATCCCAATCTGGATTTTAGGTTCGAGTACTGACAGCGCTTATTTAGCCGCCGCCAAAGGATTGCCGTATGCTTTTGCAAGTCATTTTGCCCCTGCACAATTACTAACAGCCATAGCGATATATCGCAATAATTTTCAACCTTCGGAACAATTAAAAGAACCTTATGTTATTGCTTGTATCAATGTAATTGCAGCCGATTCTGATCAAGAGGCAGCGCGATTAGCGACTTCTTTTAAGAGATTGTTCCTCGGAATTATAACTGGAAACAGACAGCAGCTTAAAGAAGCGGTTGATCCTGGCGAAGGTTTTATGGATCCAATGGAAGAAGCGGCATTGCAACAAATGATTGCGTATACTTTCATAGGCGGTCGAGAAAAAGTAAAAAAAGAATTAGACTATTTTCTTGAAAAAACCAAAGTCGATGAATTAATGGTAGCTTCTGCTATATATGATCATCAAGCTAGACTTCATTCCTATGAGATCTTGGGACAATTAAAAATCTAAATTAAACTTAGTATAGTGTGAGGGCACCTAGTATTTCTTCGGAAAGGAAAGGCCCTCCAGGATATTTAGCGGTATAATCAAGGTTAAGCCATACTTGGCCGCGTTCGTCAATATGATAGTGAAGCTGCTTTTGATAGCTTTCCTTCTCAAACAGCACGTTTTTAATCAAGTAATTCACGGTTTCCAAATCATTTAGAGTACCGATTAGAATTTCGGGGTAAATGTGTCCTTTTGTATGAATGAGTCGTGGAGTTCCTCCTATGGCTCGTACAGCAGCGGCCATCAAAATAGAATGGTCGTCACAATCTCCCGAAAAATACCCCAAAGATTCACTTGCTGTTGCAATATAGTCTCCGTCTTTTGGGTCACTTACATAATTCCAACGGCTGTTTATTTCTTTAAAAACGGCAAAACATTGAATTATAGTTCTATAGTCAGAATAGCCTTTTATGTTTTTGAAGTGCTTTGAAGTAGCCATAATTGCAAAATTCCTCACTCGGGGATTTTCATACTCAATAGCACTTATAATTTTAGATTTATTGGGAAATGGAAGCAGTTTTGCAATAATGATATCTTGCGGGTTTGGATTATCAGACATGGTATACAACATAGAGTCATAATCTTCATAAACACTGTTAAAACCATAATTTCCAGATGCGGTGCCATAAAACAAAACTAAAATATATAAGAAGATACATATTATAATAATGGTTCTTAAAAGTCTTAAAATCAATTGTATCGATACAATTATCAGCAAAAACAAAAGGATTCGGTCAAGATTAAAAAACCAGTTTAGTTCAATTAAATTCTGATGGGCAATTATGAAAAGAGGAATCGCAATTAAAATATTCATAACAAAAATGATAACGTCATCCCAGGGTTTTTTAACCCGAAGTTTTTGTATAAAATTTTTAAATGAAATATTTTTAATGTTTATCATAGTGCCACCAACAATCAAAAAACTAGAGTAGTTTTACAATTTCATCAAAAGTACCTATTTTATCAATGATTTTCAGTTGAAATAGTTGATTTTGAACATTGTTTAACATTTTTGTAGTTAATGGTTTTTCTGACCATTGAGTTAATGATAACCATTCTTGAATATCTTCTGTTTTTTGGTTGTAATTAGCGGCTAAAGTTTTGTCTATATTGGGAATGTCTTTGAATTTTTTGGTCGTTTCATTGATACAACTTAAGATGTCTTTAATCACCTCAGGATTATTTTCCAATACTTCATTACGTACAGCAATCACAAAACAAGGCCAAGGTGTTGGGCAATCTGCAATTCGTCTGAAAATTCCTTTGTCGACTAATGGTTTAGTCATAAAACGTTCCCACATAAAGTAATCAGCAGTTCCCGCGGTCAAAGCTTCGACAGCGCCATCAATGGTATTGATGATTTCAAATTTAAGGTTGTCTGTGTTCCAACCTTGATTTCCAGCATTTACGTACGCCATCAATTGGGAACCAGAACCTAAACGGGAAATAGCCACTTTTGTGTTTTCTAAATCAGAAAGTGTTTTGTATTTGGATCCTACTGCTACGTGAATTCCCCAAATTAAAGGGGATTGAACATAAACCTGTACAATTTTGCTGTTATTTCCGGCAACGATATCTTTTACAATACCTTCCGTTAGTATTACTGCAATATCTGTCTCTCCATCACGTAGCATTTGACACATTTTCCCAGTCCCTTCAGGAATATCAGTCCATTGTAAATCAATATTATGGGCTTTAAAATCGCCTTTTTCTATGGATAAGTGCCAAGGTAAATTGAAATGTTCCGGTACTCCGACAATTTTTATTGTTTTCATTTTAAATAGTCTTTTTTTTCTAGTTCATACCAAAGACAAGGAATTGAGTTCCATTCAAATTCGTTTTTTTGTTGCATTCCTATTTTTTCTAGAATTTTGCGCGAACTAGTATTTTTAATATTTGCAGAAGCATAAATAGTTTGGATTTTCATTTTAATAAAACCGTGATGGAGCCAAGCTTTTGCTGCTTCATAACCATATCCTTTTCCCCAAAACTCTTCCCTCAGTCGATATCCAATTTCGTAAAAATTAAGATGATCGTTTTCCGGTTCTGTAATGAACTTTAAACCTGCCCAACCGATAAACTCATTCGTTTCCTTGAGTATAACAGCATACCTACCAATAGCGTTTTGAATATATTGAATCCGAAGGCTTTCTATATAATTCATTGACTGTTCGATAGATTGTACAGGGTTATTACCCAAATATAAATGTACATTAGGATTAGAATCCAAAAGAAACATGCCTTCGGCATCGGAAGGAACAATCGCTCTTAAGATTAAACGTTCGGTTTCAATAATTATGTTCATATTGCAGTGAGTTCCTAGTTTGTACTATATGTTTTAGCCCCGATAGCAGTGGAAATCCTTTTTTGAGGTTTTTACCGAAAAAAAGATTGTAACGAATATCGGGAATAGCTCCTGAATCAATTAATTATTAGCTAATTTGTCTAAAGTATATGCAATTAATTCATCAACGGCTTTGTACGGATCTGCACTAAAAGTTCCTGTAGCGCGATTAGCGATAATAGCATTTAGCGATAGTGCGTTATGACCTAAAAGTGCCGAAAGGCCATAGATTGCAGCCGTTTCCATTTCGAGATTAGTGATTCTATTTTCTTCAAATTTAAAATTATCCATTTTAGAATTTAAACTTTCGTCTTGAATATTCAAACGCAATACACGACCCTGTGGTCCGTAAAAACCTCCAGCAGTGGCTGTGATTCCTTTGTGCATCTTGTCGCTTTCAATTACTTTTTCTAATTCCTCAGAACAGGCAATTACGTATGGTTTTCCTTTGCGAATATCCCAATTAGTATGTTTCACAAAAGCATCTTCCATTGCTAAGTTAGACACTTCGTCAATAAGGTAGGAGCGTAGCATGTTATCGAGTCCCAAACCAAATTTAGACATCACAAAACTATCTACAGGAATATCAGCATGTAATGACCCTGAAGTTCCAATACGGATAATGTTTAGAGAAGTTAGTTTTTCTTTAGGTTTACGAGTTTCTAAATCAATGTTTACCAAAGCGTCTAATTCATTGATCACGATATCAATATTGTCAGGACCAATTCCTGTCGACATTACTGTTATTCTTTTGCCTTTGAACATTCCCGTTTGGGTTTTGAATTCTCTTTTTTGAGTTGAAAATTCGATGCTGTCAAAGAATTGTGTGATTTTTTCAACACGATTTTGATCTCCCACAAAGATGATGTCGTGAGCAATATGTTCCGGTTTTAAATTCAAGTGGTATACACTTCCGTCTGGGTTTAATATTAATTCTGATGATTGTATCATTTGATTTTTTGTTTTTTCCTCACCCCAGCCCTCTCCAAAGGAGAGGGAGTCAGTGCCGGATTTAGATTGCGATTTTATTTATACCGTTTTGGTTCCTCCCCTTCGGGGAGCCTAGGAGGGGATTAACCTCCCACACGTTTTACTTTAAAGCCTTTAACCTTCAATATTTCCATAATTTTATCACGGTAATCACCTTGAATGATTATGGAATCGTCTTTAAAAGTACCACCAACGCTCAACTTGGTTTTAATTTCTTTGGCTAGGATTTTAAAATCCTCGTCAGATCCTTCATAGCCTTCAATTATAGTAGTAGCTTTTCCTTTTCTTTTTTCGAATTTGCAAATCATAGGTTCTTTTTGAACGTATAATTCATGAGCAACTTCTTCCACTTTCTCTTCGGGACCGGGCTCGTGGTCTGGGAATAGGTTTTTTAATTGGTCTTGTAAGTCCATATTTTATGTTTTTATTAAACGAGGATGACGTGTGTTTTATTTTGTGTTTTCAGATTGCGTTTAAATTGAACACAGATAACGCGGATTTAAAACGGATGGTCACGGATTTTTTTATTTACTTGTAATCTTACTCTCTGTTATTGCTTTGTTTTTAAAATGAATATGATATGAATAATAGAACGCGGATGAGGCAGATTTAAAATGAATAATCGCGGATAATTTATTTATACTGAAAGCACTATTTTTGGTTATTTTGATAAATTTTTCTAATAAATTCAGGTTTTTTACCAAAATTTAAAAGCAAACCAACCTCACAATCAGTAGATTTTAAATAATTTATTAACTGAAACTCATTTGCTTCAATCAGATAATCCTGAGCTTTCAACTCTAAAATTATTAAATCATTTACTATAATATCTGCAAAGTATTCTCCAACTTCAATGGCTTTATAGTACACTTTAATTTTTTTCTGAGCTTCAACCTTAAAACCATTTTCTTTAAGTTCATGATAAATTGCATTTTGATATATACTCTCTAGAAACCCATATCCTAGTTCGTTATAAACGTCATAAAAATGTTTTATAATAGATTGAGTTAAATCTCGATGTAAAATACTACTCATAAATAATTATTGAAATCAATTAATATAAAAATGTCCTTTTAAAATTAATCAGCTAAAATCCGTTTAAATCGGCGTTATCCGCGTTCAATTTAATTACAATCAAATTAGCATTCTCAATATTGCAATGTTAAACAAAAAGAAAAAAGACATTAAGTAAACTCAATGTCTTTTATTACTAGAAGTAAAATTAGGAATTATTTTTTGATTAATCCTAAATCTACTAAGCGTTCGTATAAATAGTCACCAGCGGTAATATCTTCAAATTGTTTTGGATGTTCTGCATCAATACAGTTTTCTAAACAATTTAACGGCATATCACTAACAGGGTGCATAAAAAACGGCACTGAATATCTTGAAGTTCCCCATAATTCTCTCGGTGGGTTAACCACTTGGTGAATTGTAGATTTCAATTTATTGTTAGTATGACGCGACAACATATCGCCTACATTAATTACTAATTCATCCGGTTGAGCAATGGCATCAATCCATTCGCCTTTATGATTCTGAACCTGCAATCCTTTTCCTTGAGCACCCATTAAAAGAGTTATCAAGTTGATATCACCATGAGCAGCGGCACGAAGTGCATTTGCTGGCTCTGAGGTAATAGGTGGGTAATGAATAGGTCTTAAAATCGAATTTCCATCTTTAGCATAATTGTCAAAGTAAAATTCGTCTAAACCTAAACGTAATGCTAAAGCTCTCAGTACGTAAACACCGGTTTTTTCCAGCATTTGGTACGCTTCTTTACCTACAGCATTAAAACGAGGTAATTCTTTGACTTCCACATTTTCTGGGTATTCTGAAGCATATTTTGAATCTTCGCTCACATACTGACCGAAATGCCAAAACTCTTTCAAATCTCCCTCTTTTCTTCCTTTGGCATGTTCTGTTCCAAAAGAAACATAGCCTCTTTGCCCTCCAATTCCTGGGATTTCATAGCTATGCTTAGTTTCTAATGGTAAAGCGAAAAAATTTCTTATTTCACCGTACAATTCTTCTACCAATTGATCATCTAAAAAGTGACCTTTAAGTGCTACGAAGCCAATATCTTCAAATGCACTTCCGATTTCATTTACAAATTTTTGTTTACGTTTCGGGTCGTCCGAAAGGAAATCACGCAAGTCAACACTAGGAATGTTTTGCATATATTACTTATTTTTTAATAACTTACAAGACGTAAAATGCCTTGCTGATACAAATATATATAATAATTTTATATTAGAATTTTAAATGACAATAAGTAGATAAAATAATATAACAAATTTAACTAAAACTGTTATATTTTTTTATCTTTGAATCGCGTACTAAAGCCAAAAAAATGAACTTTGACAGAAAAAAACTTACTGACGAAACCTTATTAGATTTATATAAAAGAATCCTTAAGCCGAGACTTATCGAAGAAAAAATGCTAATCCTTATTCGTCAAGGAAAAGTATCAAAATGGTTTTCAGGAATCGGTCAGGAAGCCATTTCGGTAGGAGTGACGGCAGTTTTAGACAAGGATGAATACATCTTACCGATGCACCGAAACTTAGGTGTATTTACTGGTCGTGATATTCCATTATACCGTTTATTCTCCCAATGGCAAGGAAAAGCTAATGGTTTTACTAAAGGACGGGACAGAAGTTTTCATTTTGGAACCCAACAATATAAGATTATTGGAATGATTTCGCATCTTGGTCCGCAATTAGGCGTGGCTGACGGAATCGCATTGGCCAATAAACTAAAGAAAAACGGAAAGATTACCGCAGTTTTCACCGGAGAAGGTGCTACCAGTGAAGGGGATTTTCATGAAGCTTTAAATATTGCTTCGGTTTGGGAGCTGCCGGTTATGTTCGTAATTGAGAATAATGGCTACGGCCTTTCGACGCCCACAAATGAGCAATATCGTTGCGAAAACCTTGCAGATAAAGGAAAAGGATATGGCATGGAAAGTCATATTATTGATGGAAATAACATTCTGGAGGTATATAATTTACTATCAGAGTTGAAAGATTCAATGGTTGAAAAGCCACGTCCCGTTTTATTAGAGTTTAAAACCTTCAGAATGCGCGGGCATGAAGAGGCGAGTGGCACAAAATATGTTCCTCAAGAATTAATGGATTTATGGGCAGTGAAAGATCCAGTAGAAAATTACCGTAGCTTTTTAAAAGAAAGCGGAATCCTTACAGAAGAGTTTGATACCACGTTACGAAGTGAAATAAAAAAAGAAATCGATGAGAGTCTGGCTGTTGCCAATGCAGAACCAGAAATTGAAGCAACATTAAGTGAAGAATTAAATGATGTTTTCAAACCATTTAATCCTGAGGTAATTAATCCGTCAGAAGATAAAGAAAAAATAAGATATATAGATGCCATTTCGAGCAGTTTAAGACAATCAATGGAACGTCATGACAACTTGGTTATTATGGGTCAGGATGTTGCTGAATATGGTGGTGCTTTTAAAATCACTGATGGATTTGTAGCACAATTTGGGAAAGAACGCGTAATCAATACACCTATATGTGAAAGTGCCGTAGTATCTGCGGGAATGGGATTGTCTATAAACGGATACAAAGCGATTGTCGAAATGCAGTTTGCTGATTTTGTTTCGACAGGATTCAATCCGATTGTTAATTTATTGGCGAAGTCACATTACCGTTGGTTGGAAAATGCTGATGTTGTGGTTCGTATGCCTTGTGGCGGAGGAACTCAAGCGGGGCCATTTCATTCACAGACCAATGAAGCATGGTTTACTAAAACACCTGGTTTAAAGGTAGTGTATCCTGCTTTTCCTTATGATGCGAAAGGTTTACTAAACGCTTCTATTAATGATCCGAATCCTGTGCTGTTTTTTGAGCACAAACAATTGTACCGCAGTGTCTACCAAGAAGTGCCAAAAGAGTATTACACTCTACCATTAGGAAAGGCTGCTCTGTTGAAGGAAGGAAACGAGGTTACGATAATTGCTTTTGGAGCAGCAGTGCACTGGGCTTTGGATACATTAGCAAGTAATCCCGAAATTTCAGCAGATTTATTAGATTTAAGAACGCTACAACCTTTAGATACTGAAGCTATTTTTGCTTCCGTTAAGAAAACAGGAAGAGTAATTATCTATCAAGAGGACTCTATGTTTGGAGGTATTGCCAGCGATATATCGGCAATGATTATGGAGGAATGCTTTAGATATCTGGATGCTCCTGTAAAAAGAGTAGCCAGTTTAGATACACCCATCCCATTTACAAAAGCACTAGAAGATCAATATTTGCCGAAAGGCCGATTTGAAAAGGATTTATTGACTCTTTTAGCCTATTAGATATAGATTTTAAAATGCTGTTCATTGAACAGCATTTTTTTTTATCTTTAAAATCTCAAAAACAACCAATGAAAAAAAATATTGTCTCCATTCTGTTTCTAGTTTTACTATTTTCATGTCAGAAAAAAGAGGAAACGGCAGCTCCAATAGATTCCAATAAGAACTTCGAGAAATATAAAGAAAGTTTTGTTACTTCTCTTTGGGAATTGTATCCAGATTGGGCTGCTAATCAAGGATATCATATGTTGGATAGTGTTTTGGTGGTTTCGAACTCGACTTATATTAAAAGACAATTGGATTTTGCACATGCCCAACTAGATTCTCTTCAAAATTACCCGTTGAAAAATCTTTCGGACAATAATATCATTGATTTTTACATGATACAAAATCAATTAAAAAGTTCCATTTTTTCTATTGATAAATTAAAATCGTACGAATGGAATCCTGCAGAATATAATGTAAGTGGTGCTTTTGCAGAAATATTAAATGGAAAATATGATGATTTAGAAGTCCGTCTGCATAGTTTTAATATTAAAATGGATGCGATTCCGGCTTATTATGAAGCAGCGAAAGCAAATATAAAAAACCCAACGCTAGAGCATACCGCCCTTGCTATTTCTCAGAATTTAGGAGGCATATCTGTTTTTGAGAAAGATTTGATTTTCGCTTTAGGCAAAAGTAAATTGTCTAATACTGAGAAAAAAGAGATTAGGGAAAAAGCAAAAACAGCGGTACATGCCATTGTTGTTTACACTAATTGGTTAAAGGATTTAGACAATAAAACGCCTCGTTCTTTTAGATTAGGAGCAAAACTGTACTCTGAAAAATTTGATTTGGATATTCAGTCTAGTTTTACTGCCGACACTATTTATAAAAAGGCAGTTAATCATAAAAAGGAATTGCATGGAAAGATGTTTGCATTGGCCGATTCTTTGTGGCCAAAGTATATGAAATCAACGCCTAAGCCAGCTGATAAGTTGCAACTGATCAAAATGGTGATAGATAAGATTTCTCTGCAACATACCACACCTGCTAAATTTCAATCAGAGATAGAGAAACAAATACCTGAACTTGTGGCGTATGTAAAAGCCAAAGATTTACTTTATATCGATCCTTCAAAACCGTTGGTTGTACGTAAAGAGCCGGATTACATGGCTGGAGTTGCTGGAGCATCTATTTCTGCACCTGGGCCGTATGATAAAAATGCTAACACCTACTATAATGTAGGTAGCATGTCAGGTTGGAGTGCAGAAAAATCAGAGAGCTACTTAAGGGAGTACAATGATTATATTTTACAAATACTAAATATACATGAGGCAATACCAGGACATTATACTCAATTAGTATATAGCAATCAATCACCAAGTTTGATTAAAGCAATTTTCGGGAATGGAGCGATGGTGGAAGGTTGGGCGGTATATACCGAAAGAATGATGCTGGAAAGCGGGTACAAAAACTCAGATGAAATGTGGTTGATGTATTATAAGTGGAATCTAAGAACTACTTGTAATGCTATTTTAGATTATAGCGTGCATACGAAGAACATGACAAAGGAAGAAGCTATGAATTTGTTAGTTACAGAAGCTTTTCAGCAACAAGCAGAAGCAGAAGGGAAGTGGAACCGCGTTAATTTATCTCAGGTTCAACTGTGTTCTTATTTTACAGGCTATACTGAAATTTATGATTTTAGAGAAATGCTTAAGAAAGAAGAAGGTGCTAAGTTTAACCTAAAACAATTCCACGAGAAATTCTTGAGCTACGGTAGCGCTCCAGTAAAATACATTAAGGAATTAATGCTGAAAGAGAGAAAAAAGTAAATCAAACTCAGCATTCTGTTGTTTTTGGAATTCTAGAAAGAACCTAGAGTCCAGTTGCGGATTAAAGTATATGTACAACGGAAAAGAACTGTAAGACGAGCAGGGGCTTAATTCATCAGATATAATGTGAAAATTATTTATGATATTACATTAGCTTTTAAAAAATAGGTTATGAATAAATTGAGGTTATATTTACTGTTTTTCGCTCTAATTTTTGTTATATCCTGCCAAGATAATTCCGCACAAGTGCATGTAGGAGCAGTAGATTATTATCAATCATTAGACGAATACCCAAAAAGGCTGACAACCCATTTTCCAAAAATAAAGGAAATAAAATCTGATTATGAGATTCATTATACTTATTTGTCAAAATTTTCACCTTCGCAATTAATTCTTAAACAGAAAGAATCCAAATTAATTATAGACTCATTGATTTCCGTTTCTAGAAAAATAATATACTCAGATACGTCATGCTATATTGTAAATAAATACCTCAGAGATTCAAATATTTTGAGCATCACTAAAAATTATGAGCAATTTAAAACACAAACAGACTATAAAGCTGCGGTTCCAATACCTAATTTTTATACAATAAGTGATTTTGATGAAAACAGCTATAACTTGTTAAATAATTCATATACAATATATTTAATTGAAGCTGAGCATAAACAATGTTGTTCTGAAAAATTTCACCGTGGTGCTTGGCATATGCCTGATGACTGGAAAGATGGAGTTAGTAGAGGATATGCAATCAATTTAGAGAATAATTCTGTTATCTATTGGTTAGTTATTTGGTGATAGCTTAAAATAAAATTTTAAGAATTTCTTTCCTTTGGCGCGAGGACCCCGATTGTGAGAATAGAGTTGTGTCGTCCTAAAATAAGTTTACCGATTTATACTTAAAACAATTCCACGAGTAATTCTTGAGCTACGGTAGCGCTCCATTAAAATACATTAAGAAATTAATACTGAAAGAGAGAAAAAAGTAAATCAAATTCAGCATTCTGTTATTTTTGGAATTCTAGAAAGAGCCTAGAATCCAGTATATGATTATAAACATAATGACTGTTCCTACGCAACCACAACCCATTTTTTTTGCTCCGTAACCGGCAATTATTGTCTTGAAAAATCCGTTCATCTTTTTTAGTTTTATTGTTTCTATAAAAATAGTGATTTAATGAATAGTAAAAAGTAGAAGTGTGAATTTTGAAAGTAGATTGTTGCGTTATTACGAATGAGTAGAAATCTCGTTTTATTATTATTTGTGAACTATATCTTGATAGTGTAATTTTGAAAAAAATTAGAATCTAAAAATTGATTTCAAAAATGAAGCCGTTAAATGAAAAATTAATACTGAAAGATGCCACAATAAATAAAGTGCAATTTGATAAAGAATGGTTTTATAAATTGGACGATATTGCATTTTATTTAAAAGAAGATTTATCAGAAGTAGAATTCATCTTTTTACCCATCACAATAGATGGAGAAGAAGAGTTTGTAAAATGTTGTTCTTTTGATGACATAATTAGAGCGAGAAAAGAATTTAAGTAACACAAAAAAAATAAAGAGTCCGCTTAAAATCTAATTTTAGGCGGACTCTTTTTATAAGACAAACGGATTCGAGTCCATTTAATTTACTAGCGGTTATTAAGTTTTGCTTTTTCTCTAATTATATCGGCAATTTTTCTATTTTCTATTTTACTTTCTAGCCACGAGATGATGTCTAAATAAAGGAAAGCTCTTTTTTCATAAGTGTTTTTTTCCAATTCAATAAATCGCTCTCTCATTTTTATGAACTCCTTCTTGATGTCACTTGGATAAAATGAATTCAAGTTTTTCATGAATCGAATGATTTCTTTTTGCACTTCATGCATATCATTCATTTTCAATAGGAACTTGTATGTGCTTTTTAGTTGAGATTCTAAATTAAAATCTTTTCCCATTTCGTAATGCTCTATTAAGTAAAGAAGTCTAGCAAAACACATCAGATCCTCGCGCATCGTCAAGTTCTTGTTGTTGATGATTTTCTCTAAATAATATATGGATTCGGCATACTTTTCGGTACCAAAATAAATACAAGCTATTTTATAGTAAAACATCATTTCGTGATGTTCATCAAGATGCTCACTATGCAACTTAATCTTGTCTAGTACTTCAGGAATCAGGTATTCACTTTCTTCAAAAGTACCTTCCAGAATGTGGTAATTTAATTTATTGTTATATAAATAAAGAAAAGACAAGGAAGCAATATTGTCATTCACCGGAAAACGAGGGTCTTGTATCGTTTCTTCTAGTTTTAAAAGGTATTTTTTAAATTTAGATTTGTACTTCAACATGAATAAGGATTCTAGTAAATAGTGATTTCCTTTGAGGAAGAATACTGGATTCAAATAGATCATATTGGGGTTGTCATAAAATAAAGTCACCCATTTGTACGCGTATTTATAACTCCCTAAAAAATCCTGAACCAAAAAACTATGCCATAGATTAGCATTGTAAAACCAATACTTTTCACGAAACCCAAATTTACTTTCATCAAATTTAGCGATATGCTTGTGGAAATAGGAATCAATGTACTGTTGGTCTTCATCGCTTTTTACGTAACCAGTTTTTAGCATAATGCCATAAAGCTGCAGCGATAAGTTTGATAACTTACTGGAAATAGTGTTTTTATAGTTTAATTCTTTGGCTTGAATTACTAATTCGTCTGCTCGTCCTTGAATACTTCGTGTGATGTATTGGGACTCGATTAATTTTTCAAATTCTACAATTTCAAAAGCCATGTACTTTTCATCGTTTTCTAATGCTTGGATTTTCGTCTTATCTAATAGCTTCAAACTTTGCTTGTACAATCCTTTGTTATATAAAATACTGGCAAAATCAATTTGTTCTCTTAGCTGATATCGAATGTTTTGACTTGGAATATTCAATCGAATACTCACTAGAATCTGTTTGTATAAATACGATTTCAGGTTGGATAATTGTACTTTTTTTATGACACCACTTTTCAATATAAGTTTTTCATCATAGACTTCCGATTTATCTAAAATATTAAACAGTTCGATAAATTTTGTATTCGAACTGGTCTCAAGTCGGCTTGCAAAAATCTTAAATTGTCTTTTTTCTGATTTAGATAAGGATTTTATTAATACGAATAAAAAATCTTTTTGATGGTTAGCCATTGTATAATATAGGAGCTTAATTGTATGTAAATCAATAGTTTACAAAGTTTTTACTGTCTTTATAAACAGTATATTTCATTAAATTGAATTTTATTTTACTGTAATGAAATCTAACTTTGTTATCGAGATGTGAAATTACATTAAATAAATGAAAATGAATAGAGAGAAAGTCCAAATATTTGATACTACTTTAAGAGATGGAGAACAAGTTCCCGGATGCAAATTAGATACCAAACAAAAACTCGTTATAGCAAATCGATTGGATGAAATGGGTGTTGATATAATTGAAGCTGGATTTCCTGTTTCTAGTCCCGGAGATTTTTTGTCCGTTTCTGAAATTAGTAAAATTGTGAAAAATGCTACTGTTTGTGGGTTAACCAGAGCAGTAAAAAATGATATAGATGTTGCGGCAGCAGCTTTAAAATATGCTAAAAGACCACGTATTCATACAGGAATAGGTACTTCTGAATCACATATCGTTCATAAATTAAATACGACAAGAGAAGATATTATTGTTAGAGCAAAGTTTGCAGTTGCTCATGCTAAATCTTATGTGGAGGATGTGGAGTTTTATGCTGAAGATGCCGGAAGAACTGATAATGATTTTTTAGCACGAGTCTGTGAAGAAGCTATAAAGTCAGGAGCAACGGTACTAAACATACCGGATACAACAGGATATTGTCTACCAGAGGAATACGGTGCAAAAATTAAATATTTACGTGAAAACGTAAAAGGTATTGAAAACGTTATTCTTTCGTGCCATTGTCATAATGATTTAGGAATGGCAACAGCCAATTCTATTTCAGGTGCCGTAAACGGAGCCAGACAAATTGAATGTACTATTAATGGAATAGGGGAAAGAGCAGGAAATACAGCACTTGAAGAAGTGGTAATGATTTTCAAACAACATCCTTATTTAAATTTATATACTGATATTGATACCAAACAATTGAATGAAATGAGTCGTTTGGTTTCTGAAAGTATGGGAATGATAGTACAACCTAACAAAGCTATAGTAGGAGCCAATGCTTTTGCACACAGTTCAGGAATTCATCAGGATGGTGTCATTAAAAATAGAGCTACGTATGAGATTATGGACCCTTTAGATGTAGGTGTTAATGAGTCTTCAATTGTTCTTACAGCTAGAAGTGGTAGAGCTGCATTAGCTTACAGAGCTAAAAAAGTAGGATACGAACTTACAAAAGTGCAATTAGATAGAGTATATATTGAGTTTTTGAGATTTGCAGATGTTAAAAAAGAAGTCGTTGATGATGATATACATCAGATTATCGAAGCTTGTAAAATAGAAAGTGATTTAATAAGAAATTAATAACCGAAAGCCATGAATTTAAAAATAGCAGTATTATCAGGAGATGGTATAGGTCCTGAGGTGATCTTACAAGCAAAAAAAGCATTATATGCTATTGGAGTTATATACGACCATGAATTTGTTTTTGAAGACGCACTTATTGGTGCTGTTGCTATAGATAAAACGGGAAGCGCGCTTCCTGAACAAACAATAAACCTTTGTCTTAATACTGATGCAGTGTTGTTTGGTGCTATCGGGGATCCAAAATACGACAACAATCCAGATGCAAAAGTTCGTCCAGAGCAAGGATTGTTAAGATTAAGAAAGGAATTAGGTCTTTTTGCAAACATTCGACCAATAAAACCATATCCAGCGTTACTAGACGCTTCTCCTTTGAAAAAGGAAATAATTGAAGGTGCTGACTTTACTATTTTTAGAGAATTGACAGGAGGTTCATATTTTGGAGAAAAAAAACTAAACGATGCGGGAACCGTAGCTTCTGATTTATGTGAATATTCAGAAGAAGAAATTGCAAGAATCGCACATTTGGCTTTTAAATCGGCACAAAATAGAAGAAAAAAAGTAACAATGGTTGATAAAGCTAATGTGCTTGAAACGTCTCGTTTATGGAGAAGAGTGGTAAAAACGGTTAGCGAAAGTTACCCGGATGTAGCTTTAGACTTCTTGTTTGTAGATAATGCAGCCATGCAAATTATTCTTAACCCAAGACAGTTTGATGTTATTTTAACTGAAAATTTATTTGGAGATATTTTGTCAGATGAAGCTAGCGTTATAACAGGTTCTATCGGATTATTGGCATCAGCATCATTAGGAACTACAAATGCTTTATTTGAACCAATACACGGATCTTATCCGCAAGCTAAAGGAAAAAATATTGCAAACCCAGTTGCTTGTATATTATCTGCAGCAATGTTATTAGAACATTTTGGACTTCATGAAGAAGCTAAAAAAATATATGACGGGGTTGAAATTGCAATTGGATACGGAGTGGTAACTACTGATTTGAATCCGGATTCTAAATATGGAACAAATGAAATTGGAGAGTTTATCTCTAATTTTATTTTGAGCAAAGATGACTTGATGTACTTTAACAGTAGTAATGTCACTATCGGACAGTCAACTATTGTTTAAAAAAAGGAAATATATTATACTTTTTAATTTTTCGAATTAAATAAAAAAAATACAGATACAACACTATAAATGGAATTAAATAAATATAGCAAGACCATAACTCAAGATGAAACGCAACCTGCAGCACAAGCCATGTTGTACGGAATTGGTTTAACTGAAGAAGATTTAAAGAAAGCACAAGTAGGAATTGTGAGCATGGGTTACGAAGGTAATACTTGTAATATGCACCTTAATGGCTTAGCTAAAGAAATTAAAAAAGGGGTTTGGAAAGAAGACTTAGTTGGTTTGATTTTTAATACAATCGGTGTTAGTGACGGTATTTCTAATGGAACTGACGGAATGCGTTTTTCATTAGTCTCTAGAGATGTTATTGCAGATTCTATCGAAACAGTTATGGGAGCACAATGGTATGACGGTTTAATAGCTGTTCCCGGTTGTGATAAAAACATGCCAGGATCTGTAATTGCTATGGGAAGAGTGAATCGCCCCTCGATTATGGTTTATGGAGGTTCAATTCATTCTGGTAAATGGAAAGGAGAATCTTTAAATATTGTTTCTGCATTTGAAGCATTAGGAAAAAAATTCAACAACACGATTGCTCCTGAGGATTTCAAGGGAGTGATTCAAAATGCTTGTCCTGGAGCAGGAGCTTGTGGCGGAATGTATACTGCAAATACCATGTCTTCAGCTATTGAAGCACTTGGAATGAGTTTGCCTTATAGTTCTTCTAATCCAGCTTTAAGCGAAGAGAAAAAACAAGAATGTATCGATGCTGGAAAAGCAATCAGAATCTTGTTAGAAAAAGATATCAAACCTAGAGATATCATGACCCGTAAAGCCTTTGAAAATGCAATTACGATGGTAGCCGTTTTAGGTGGTTCTACCAATGCGGTAATGCATTTAATTGCAATGGCACATGCTGTTGATATCGAAATTACTCTTAAAGATTTTCAAGACATCAGTGATAAAACACCATTGCTTGCTGATTTGAAACCAAGTGGTAAATACCTTATGGAAGACCTGCATGAAGCTGGTGGAGTTCCTGCAGTAATGAAATATTTATTAAAACAAGGATTGTTACACGGAGACTGTTTAACGGTAACCGGAAAAACATTAGCTGAGAACTTAGCTGTTGTTCCAGATTTGAATGACGGTCAAGAAGTAATACACGAAATTCAGAAAGCATTAAAAGCAACAGGAAATATTCAAATCTTATACGGAAATCTCGCTGAAGAAGGTTGTGTTGCAAAAATTAGTGGTAACGAAGGAGAATATTTCGAAGGAGACGCAATTGTTTATGAAAATGAACATGATGTGATAACTGGAGTCCGTGGTGGTGAAGTAAAACCAGGTAATGTAGTCGTCATTCGATACTGTGGACCTAAAGGTGGGCCAGGAATGCCGGAAATGCTTAAACCTACATCAGCCATTATGGGTGCGGGACTAGGAAAAAGTGTAGCTTTAATTACTGACGGTAGATTTTCTGGTGGTTCACATGGCTTTGTTGTTGGTCACGTTACGCCGGAGGCTTTTGATGGTGGTGGAATTGCATTAGTCAAAAATGGAGATATTATCACTATTGATGCAGTCAAAAACACTATTAATCTGAAAATTTCTGACGAAGAGTTTGCAGCAAGACGCGCCAATTGGGTACAACCCGAAACAAGTATCAAAAAAGGAGTATTACTAAAATATATAAGATCAGTTTCTAGTGCCTCTACAGGTTGTGTTACTGACAAATAAAGCCAATAGCCTTTGCGCTTAAGCGAATAAATAAATACCGATGGGAACAAACAAAATATCAGGCGCTGAAGCCGTTATTAGATGCTTATTAGAAGAAGGAGTAGATTTGGTTTACGGTTATCCAGGTGGAGCAATCATGCCAGTTTACGACGAGTTATATAAATTTAAAGATCAATTGCACCATGTTTTAGTGCGCCATGAGCAAGGCGCTACACATGCTGCGCAAGGATTTGCAAGAGCTACTGGAAAAGTGGGAGTAGCGATTGCGACTTCAGGTCCAGGAGCTACAAACTTGGTCACAGGAATTGCAGATGCGCAAATTGATTCAACACCTATGGTTTGTATCACAGGTCAGGTTGGAAAACATTTACTGGGTTCTGATGCCTTTCAGGAAACAGATATTATTGGGATTTCAACCCCAGTAACCAAATGGAATTACCAAATTACCGAAGCTTCTGAGATTCCAGAAATCATGGCAAAGGCTTTCTATATCGCCAGATCAGGACGTCCAGGGCCAGTTTTAGTAGATATTACTAAAAATGCACAATTTGATAAGTTCGAATTCAGCTATAAAAAGTGTACCGGAATTAGAAGTTATGTGGCTGTTCCAAAATTGAACATAGAAAAGGTAAAAGAAGCTGCAGAATTAATCAACAAGGCTAAGAAACCATTTATTGTTTTTGGTCAAGGGATTATTCTTGGTCAAGCTGAAGAGTTATTGAAAGCATTTGTTGAAAAATCAGGAATTCCTGCTGCTTGGACAATTTTAGGACTTTCTGCGTTGCCTACAGAGCATCCTTTAAACGTAGGAATGTTAGGAATGCATGGAAATTATGCACCTAATATTTTAACAAATGAATGCGATGTTTTAATTGCATTGGGAATGCGTTTTGATGACCGTGTAACAGGAAATTTAGAAACGTATGCAAAACAAGCCAAAGTAATTCACTTTGATATTGACCCTGCTGAAATTGATAAAAATGTAAAAACGGAAGTGGCTGTTTTAGGTGATGTAAAAGAAGGATTGGCGGCTTTATTGCCTTTAATTAAAACAAACACACATGAATCTTGGCACAATAAATTCAAAGAATTATATGAAATTGAATTAGAAGCAGTAATAAATGAGGAGTTGAAACCTAAGAAGGAAGGAATTTCTATGGGTGAAACAATCGAAATGATTAACAAACATTCTAAAGGTGATGCAATTATGGTTTCGGATGTAGGGCAACACCAAATGTTTACTTGTCGTTATTCTAAATTCAACTCTACTAAAAGTAATGTTACTTCGGGAGGATTAGGAACAATGGGCTTCGCATTACCAGCAGCTATTGGTGCTAAGATGGGGATGCCAGACAGGGAAGTAGTTGCTATTATAGGTGATGGAGGATTCCAGATGACTATTCAGGAGTTAGGAACTATTTTTCAGACGAAAGTCCCAGTAAAAATTGTAATTCTAAACAATGAATTTTTAGGAATGGTTCGTCAATGGCAGCAATTGTTTTTTGACAAGCGTTATGCTTCGACTGAGATGACTAACCCTAATTTTGTCGCTATTGCAGAAGGCTACTATATTAAAGCAAAAAAAGTAACCAAAAGAGAAGATTTAGATGCTGCTGTAGCTGAAATGATGGCTTCAAAAGAATCGTATTTCCTTGAAGTTATGGTAGAAAAAGAAAATAATGTATTCCCTATGATTCCAACAGGAGCTTCTGTTTCTGATATCAGATTAAGTTAATATTATGGAAAATCAAACATTCACCATTTCTGTTTATTCAGAAAATAACGTTGGTCTATTAAATAGAATATCAGGTATATTCTTAAAGCGTCACATCAATATACTAAGTTTAAATGTCTCAGAATCAGAGATAGAAAATGTTTCTAGATTTGTGATCGTGGTGCATACTACAGAAAAATGGGTGCAAAATATTGTAGGTCAAATAGAAAAGCAAATTGAGGTTATAAAAGCTTTTTATCATATTGATGAAGAAACTATTTTCTTAGAAAATGCCTTGTTCAAAATAGAATCGGGATTACTGTTCGACGAAAAGCAAATTCAAAATATAATAAAAGAAAGTAACTCAGAAATAGTTACCGTGTCCAGAGACTTTTTTGTGATTTCAAAATCAGGAAGACGTTCAGACATTGAGGAGCTATACAATAAATTAAAACCTTTCGGAATCATGCAGTTTGTGCGTTCAGGAAGAATATCCGTTTCCAAAGAAAAAATGGAAATATCAACACTATTAGAAGAACTAAAAAATAAATAAAAATTAGACAATGGCAAATTATTTCAATTCATTACCACTTAGATTACAATTAGAACAATTAGGCGTTTGCGAATTCATGGACCAATCAGAATTTACTGATGGTATAACAGCTTTAAAAGGAAAAAAAGTAGTTATTGTAGGTTGTGGAGCACAAGGATTAAACCAAGGTCTAAACATGAGAGATTCAGGTTTAGATATTTCTTATGCGCTAAGAGCTGAGGCAATTGCACAAAAGAGAGCTTCTTTTATGAATGCTGCTGATAATGGTTTTACAGTGGGAACCTATGAAGACTTAATCCCTACGGCTGATTTGGTTTGTAACCTTACTCCAGACAAACAACATACTGCGGTAGTTACTGCAATTATGCCTTTGATGAAGAAAGGTTCAACATTAGCTTATTCTCACGGTTTTAATATTGTAGAAGAAGGAATGCAAATTCGTAAAGACATTACTGTTATTATGTGTGCTCCAAAATGTCCTGGATCAGAAGTTCGTGAAGAGTATAAAAGAGGTTTTGGTGTACCTACGTTAATTGCGGTACATCCTGAAAATGATCCTGAGAATGTTGGTTTTGCTCAAGCAAAAGCGTATGCTGTTGCTACAGGAGGTCATAAAGCAGGAGTTTTAAATTCTTCTTTTGTTGCCGAAGTAAAATCGGATTTAATGGGAGAGCAAACTATTCTTTGTGGAATGCTACAAACTGGATCTATTTTATGTTTTGATAAAATGGTCGAAAAAGGAATTGAACCAGCTTATGCTTCAAAATTAATTCAATACGGTTGGGAAACAGTAACAGAAGCTTTGAAACACGGTGGGATTACTAATATGATGGATCGTTTGAATAATCCTTCAAAAGTAGAAGCTTATAGATTGGCTGATGAGTTAAAAGACATTATGCGTCCTTTATTTCAAAAACATATGGACGATATCATTTCAGGTGAATTTTCAAAAAACATGATGATTGACTGGGAAAATGATGATGTTAACTTATTGACTTGGAGAGCAGCAACTGCTGAAACTAATTTTGAGAAAACAGCTCCTACTACAGCAGCTATTTCTGAGCGAGAATACTTTGATAACGGAGTATTAATGATTGCTATGGTAAAAGCAGGTGTTGAATTGGCTTTTGAAACGATGACTGAAACCGGAATTATTGAAGAGTCAGCTTACTATGAGTCGCTTCACGAATTACCTTTAATTGCTAATACAGTAGCTAGAAAAAAATTATATGAAATGAATAGAATTATTTCTGATACTGCAGAATATGGTTGTTATTTATTTGATCACGCTTGTAAACCGTTATTGACGGACTTTATGAAAACTATTGATACTAATGTTATAGGGAAATCTTTTTCTACAACAAATGCTATTGATAATGCTGTGTTGATTGCTGTTAATAAAAGTATTCGTCAACACCCAATTGAAGAGACAGGGGAGTGGCTGAGAGAATCTATGACAGCTATGAAAAAAATAGGGTAATTAAAAAAAAAAGAGGAATTGCCACACATGAGGGTGTGCTGGAATTTGCACTATATCATATGTCGATTTATATTTTGAGTTAGTTACAAGGTATTTAAACAATGGTAGAGATATGGAAGCTTATTACATTCACTTAACTTCGATTGAGTTTTAAAGTTAAGTGAAGTGGTTCCTTATAATTTAAAGATTAAAACTTGTATGGATTTTCAATTCGAAGATCTATCACAAATAAGGTTAGGGTATCAGTATTATGGTTGAGGCGTATTTTGTTAGTAACAAAACGTTTTATTCGTTTTTTTTGGATGCTAAATTAATTGTTATGAATATTGTTAATTAAAAAATGACGGGGTAGAATTTCTACTTCGTCTTTTTTGCGTTCTGTCATATTGTGCAAAAACACCTAGTTTTTAAGGAATACTTACTTAAGCTATTGTATTATTATCGAGTTTCTAATTTCTGGAGGGAATTTATAAATTTAATTGTTTTAGGAATACATAGAATTTTAATACTTTTATAAAAAATAAATAAGCATGAGCTACTATAAGATTCAAAACTTCGAACAATACTTCAAACATTATAACAAATCTGTCCGTGAACCCCGAAAATTTTGGGGTAAAATAGCCGAAGAGAATTTTACTTGGTATCAACAGTGGGATAAAGTTGTTGAATTTGATATGGCTGAAGCTGAAATAAAATGGTTCACAGAAGCAAAAGTAAACATAGCAAAAAACTGTATAGACAGACATCTTAATAAAAGAGGAGATAAAACAGCAATCATTTTTGAGCCAAATGAGCCAAGTGAGGATGCGTTACATATTTCCTATAACGAATTACATCAACGCGTTTGCAAAATGGCAAATGTATTACGTGAAAAAGGGATTACTAAAGGCGATCGCGTTTGTATTTATTTACCAATGATTCCGGAATTAGCGGTTTCAATTTTAGCCTGTGCTAGAATTGGCGCTATTCATTCCGTAGTTTTCGCTGGGTTTTCAGCTTCTGCAGTCGCTACCAGAATATTAGATAGTGAATGTAAAATGGTAATTACCTCAGATGGTGGCTACCGTGGTAATAAAACAATCGAGTTAAAAGAAATAATTGACGAAGCATTAGAAAAATGCCCATCGGTAGAAAAGGTATTAGTTGTTAAAAGAACTAACACTCCAGTTATAATGAAGGAAGGTAGAGATATCTGGTTGCAACCTTTATTAGACGAAGCTTCAGACAATAGTGTCGCTGAAATAATGGATTCTGAAGATCCTTTGTTTATTTTGTATACCTCTGGTTCGACAGGAAAACCAAAAGGAATGGTACATACTACCGCAGGGTATATGGTTTATACCGCTTATACATTTAAAAATGTCTTCAATTACGAAGAAAACGACATCTTTTGGTGTACGGCAGATATCGGTTGGATTACTGGTCATTCTTATTCTTTATACGGTCCATTATTGAATGGAGCGACAACAGTGATTTTTGAAGGAGTTCCTTCTTATCCCGATTTTAGTCGTTTTTGGGAAATTATCGAAAAACATAAAATTACCCAATTCTATACTGCACCAACGGCTATTCGTGCCTTGGCCAAAGAGAATGTTGATTATGTTCAAAAACATCATTTAAATACTTTAAAAGTAATAGGATCTGTTGGAGAACCTATTAATGAAGAAGCATGGCACTGGTATAATGACCATGTGGGACAGAAAAAATGCCCTGTAGTGGATACTTGGTGGCAAACTGAAACTGGTGGAATTATGATTGCTCCAGTTGCATTTGTTACGCCAACGAAACCAACTTATGCGACGTTACCGCTACCGGGAGTTCAGGCAGTATTGATGGATGATACTGGTAATGAAATTGAAGGGAACCAGGTAGTAGGAAATTTATGTATTAAATTCCCATGGCCCGGGATTGCAAGGACAATTTGGGGTAATCATCAAAGGTATAAAGACACTTATTTTTCGGCCTTTCCAGGTACTTATTTTACTGGTGATGGTGCATTACGCGATGAAGTAGGTTACTATAGAATAACAGGGCGTGTTGACGATATTGTTATTGTTTCGGGACATAATCTTGGTACCGCTCCAATTGAGGATGCTATAAATGAACATCCTGCAGTTGCTGAAAGTGCAATTGTTGGTTTTCCTCATGACATAAAAGGGAACGCACTTTACGGTTATGTGATTTTAAAAGAAACGGGGGAAATCAGAAACAAAGAAAACCTGTTTAAAGAAATTAATCAATATATTTCTGATCACGTAGGGCCTATAGCTAAGCTGGACAAGATACAGTTTGTTTCCGGTTTGCCTAAAACTCGTTCGGGTAAAATTATGCGTAGAATCCTGAGAAAAATTGCTGAAGGAGATTTTTCTAATTTTGGAGATACTTCTACTTTACTGAATCCGGAGATTGTGGACGAAATAAAAGATAATAAATTATAAGTAAGCTAAGGTTGAGAATCTGTCGAAAGATTTTCAACCTTTTTTTTATCAGTTATAGCAAACAGATAAATTAGATAAAATGAAGCAAAATGCAATACTCTATCAAAGGTGTTCAAAACTACATCGTCAATATAATAAGTGGTAATAGCGGCAAAAACATCGTTGAAAATTAGCGCAAAAGCACCAAAAAAGTAATAGTACGCTTTTCTATCGGTAAATTTGGCCAAATATAGAACGGCTGTAGCACCAAGAAATAAAGCTGCTATTCCATTAAAAATCATAATTATATTAAGGTAACTATCGCCAACAGCAGATATTAAAACATATAAGATTGCTGCTAAAAGCAGACAATTTATAGCAAATATAAAAAGTGAAATTCCTTTTGGTACAGTGTAAAGTTTTTTAGTTTTAATTGAATTATATCCTAAATTCACTAATGCTAAATAACAAAAAAAAGATGCTATTAATGCAATTCTATATAGCTGTACTGAATCTTCCCAAAACAAAAGTAAAAGCTCATTTATATAAAATAATATAGCATATAAGTAATAATTTAAAGTAAGTTTCTTGAAATTATTATTTAACACATAGATTATAAAAGTAGGAATAACAAAAGGCTTAATATAAATAACAAGAGCAGGACTAAAGAAAACTCCAGCACAAAAATAAACTACTAATAGAGTTAAAGGTATAAATAATAATGATCTCTTAATGTTGATTGTATCCATAGACAAAACAAATCTAGCGCTTTAAATTTTTATTACAAAAATTAAGTAAAATTTTAGAGAATTTTGAAAGAACATGTTGAACTAAATTGTTAAATTTACAACATATGATACAAAATTCTATAGTTATTGTTGGTGGTGGTTTGGCAGGACTTATTGCTGCTATCCATCTTAAAAATAATAATTACAATGTTTTGGTAATTGAAAAAAATGAATTTCCTAAACACAAAGTTTGTGGAGAATATATTTCCAACGAAGTTTTACCTTACTTAAAATCCCTAGGCCTAGACATTAATTCACTGCATCCTAAACACATTGATAAACTTTCCTTTTCATTAGTTTCTGGAAAATCTATAAACACAGTTTTGCCTTTGGGCGGATTTGGAATAAGTAGATATGAATTAGATAATTATTTATACAATGAAGCAAGAAATATTGGTTGTACAATTGTTCAAGAGACTGTTTCGGATGTTGAATTTTTAGATGGTAAGTTTACAGTCACTACAAGTTTAAATACCTATTATGCTTCAATTGTCCTTGGAGCTTTTGGAAAAAGATCAAATCTAGATATTAAATTAAAACGTAACTTTATTCAGAGGCAGTCACATTGGCTTGGTGTTAAGGCGCATTACAAAGTAGATTTCCCAGAGGATTGTGTTGGACTACATCATTTTAAAGGAGGTTATTGTGGTGTTTCTAAAATAGAAAACAATTTAGTGAACATATGTTATCTAGCTAATTATGAAACGTTTAAAAAGCACAAGTCTGTCGAAGATTATCAATTAAATGTAGTACGTCAGAATCCCAATTTAGAAAAAATTTTAAAAAATGCGGTAATTCAATTCGAAAAGCCTTTAACGATTAGCCAAGTTTCTTTCGAAGAAAAGAAATGTGTAGAAAATCATATAATTATGATTGGTGATACCGCTGGTTTAATTCATCCTTTGTGTGGGAACGGAATGGCGATGGCTATTCACAGTGCTAAACTAGCATCGGAAAATGTAATAGATTTTCTAGAAAACAGAGTAAATAGAGCTACTTTAGAAAATAATTATTTAAACGATTGGAATAAAAATTTCAAAAAAAGATTGCAAGCAGGTCGTCTATTAGGAAAGCTATTAGAACATGAAAAAACAGCACAAGTGGTCTTAAAAATTTTAATTCTTTTTCCTTTTATGTTATCTGTAATAATAAAGAAAACACATGGTAAACCAATATAAATGGCTATAAATACAACCTATAGAACCAATGCATCCGAAATAATGGATGACTTTCAGCTCGAAGGTGATGAATTAAGAGATGCATTAGATAAAATCGCTAAAATAAATCAGCTATTGGGCGGAAACAAGTTAACTTTACTTGGTGTGAAAGAGTTGATTGCCAACAATCCCAAAACAACTGGAATCACTATTGTTGATGTAGGTTGTGGAAATGGAGATATGTTGAGAACGCTTGCCGAGTACGGTTTACAACATAATTTAAAGTTCAATCTCATAGGGGTTGATGCAAATAGTTTTACTGTAAATCATGCTATTAATCTATCAAAAAAATATCCAAATATAGCGTACCGCTGTGAAGATATATTTGATAAACCTTTTAAAGAACTGAAATACGATATCGTGTTATGTACATTGACTTTACATCATTTCAAGGAGGATGAAATTATCGAAATAATGACATCGTTTTATGAAAATTCCAGACTTGGAGTTGTTATTAATGATTTGCATCGAAGTGCTGTCGCTTACCGATTATTTCAATCCTTGTGTTTTGTTTTTCGATTGAATGATATGTCGAGGGAAGATGGTTTGGTTTCGATATTAAGAGGATTTAAAAAAGAAGATTTGCTTCGTTTTTCAAAGAAGTTAAGTATTAAAAAATATAAAATCCAATGGAAGTGGGCTTTTAGGTACCAATGGATAATTTCAAAGATATGAGTGTAAAAATAAATACAGTTACAAAGCAGCTACCAAAATATTCCAGAACTACCGAAGAGATTATTCCGTTTTTGGATGCATGGCTCACGGGACAAGATGAGCGCTTCATCAGAAAGGTGAAAAAGATATTTGAGGGTGCGGCAGTGGATAAACGCTATTCCATCATGGATCCTATCGAAGTTTTTACAAAAACATCATTTGAAGAGAGAAATGATATTTATGTTCGTGAAGTCATTGATTTAGGAGAAAAAGTATTGGAAAAAGCTTTGTTGAAATCAGGTTGGAAGCCAGAAGATTTAGATTATATCATCACAGTGAGTTGTACGGGTATTATGATTCCTTCATTAGATGCCTATTTAATTAATAAGCTGAAATTACGTCAGGATATTGTACGTCTTCCCGTAACGGAGATGGGATGTGCCGCGGGAATTTCAGGTATTATTTATGCTAAAAATTTCCTGCAGTCTAATCCTGGCAAACGCGCAGCAGTAATTGCAGTAGAAAGTCCAACGGCGACATTTCAGCTGAATGATTTTTCGATGGCAAATATTGTAAGTGCTGCCATTTTTGGCGATGGAGCTGCCTGCGTTTTACTTTCGTCTCATGAGGACGATGAGGGACCTGAAATTCTTGCAGAAGAGATGTATCATTTTTATGAAAATGAACACATGATGGGGTTTAAGCTTACTAATACTGGTTTGCAAATGATTTTGGACATTGAAGTGCCAAATACGATTGCGTCCCATTTTCCGGCAATTATCCATCCTTTTTTGGAAAAAAACAATTTAAAAATTGATGATATGGATCATTTAATATTTCATCCGGGTGGAAAAAAAATAGTTCAAACAGTCGAAGCTCTATTTTCAGATTTGGGAAAAAATATAGATGACACAAAAGAAGTTTTGCGTTTGTACGGTAATATGTCGAGCGCAACCGTTTTGTATGTTTTGGAGCGATTTATGGATAATATGCCGCCAAAGGGAGATAAAGGATTAATGTTGAGTTTTGGCCCTGGATTTTCGGCACAAAGAGTATTGTTGCAGTTTTAGTCAAAGAAGATACAAGAATGATGAAAAGTCAAGAAATTATATCAAAATTACCGTATTCTAAACCATTCCTATTTGTTGATGAAATCATTCAGATTGATGAGAATGGAGTGGAAGGGAGTTTTACTCTCGATGAAAATTTAGAATTTTATAAAGGTCATTTTGAAAATAACCCGGTGACACCCGGCGTGATCTTAACAGAGACTATGGCCCAAATTGGATTGGTTTGCCTAGGTATATTTTTATTAGATAATGACTTTAATAAAGATACTTCAATAGCCTTAACATCAGCTAATATTGAATTTATTAAACCTGTATTTCCTAATGAAAAAGTGACAGTTTTTTCAGAAAAAATATACTTTAGATTTGGTAAGTTAAAATGCAAAGTGAGTATGAAAAATGAGAACGGCGTTGTTGTATGTACTGGAGAAATTGCAGGTATGATAGTCTAGTTTTTCTTTTAATTTTTCAGTTGGAGCTCTGCGAGGGATTTTAGCTTTTTCTAATTTTGAATTAAAAAAATAATAACGGGGCCAAAATGTATCGTGATGGTTTGATACAATTTTAATGATCTAAAAAAGAATACAATGAGTAGGAGAGTAGTAATAACAGGACTTGGTGTAGTGGCTCCAAATGGAGTAGGGCTTGATGCTTTTACCCATGCAATTAAAAACGGGATTTCCGGTATTCGGAAAGACCCAGATTTGGAACGCCTACAATTCTCGTGTCAGATTTCAGGGAAACCGGAAATTTCGGAGGAACTATCATTGAATTATTTCACGGAATTAGAACTTCGAAATTTTAACTCCACTGGTATTCTATATGGTGTAATAGCAGGAATGGATGCTTGGAAGGATGCTGATTTACCCATTTTAAACAGTGAGGAGCCGGATTGGGATAGTGGAACTATTTTTGGAACAGGAACCTCAGGTATCGATAAATTTCGCGAAAGCATTTATAAGATTGATGAATTACAAACCCGTAGACTGGGTAGTACAGCGGTAGCGCAAACAATGAATAGTGGTGTTAGTGCTTATCTAGGCGGAAAATTAGGTTTAGGAAATCAGGTAAGTACTAATTCTTCTGCCTGTACCACTGGAGCCGAAAGTATTTTGATGGCTTATGAACGAATCAAGTCTGGACAAGCTAATCGAATGCTGGCTGGAAGTACGAGTGACAGCGGCCCTTATATTTGGGGAGGCTTTGATGCTTTGCGTGTTTGTACTTTTAAACACAATGAAAGCCCAGAGCAAGGTTCAAGACCTATGAGTACGAGTGCGTCGGGATTTGTACCTGGAAGCGGAGCGGGAGCTTTCGTGCTGGAAGATCTCGAAACGGCACTTTCACGTGGTGTACGAATTTATGCTGAAGTGTTAGGTGGAAATGTAAATTCAGGTGGACAGCGCGGTCTGGGAACAATGACAGCTCCTAATCCGATTGCTGTTCAAAAGTGTATCAAAGATGCGATTGCTCATGCCGGTATTCATGCGAATGATATTGATACCATCAACGGTCATCTGACTGCGACGACTAAAGATAGTTTAGAAATAGAGAATTGGAGTGAAGCCTTAGGGAGAAGTGGCATTGATTTCCCCTATATTAACTCACTGAAATCAATGGTGGGTCATTGTCTGTCAGCGGCTGGGAGTGTAGAAAGTGTTGCTGCAGTATTGCAATTGCATCAGGGATTTATTTTCCCCAATATTAATTGCGAAGACTTGAACCCTGAAATTGAAAGTATAATTGATGTATCAAGAATTCCTCAAAAATTGATTGAAAAAGAAATAAATATAATAGCAAAAGCCAGTTTTGGTTTTGGCGATGTTAACGGCTGCCTCATTTTAAAAAAATATACCGTTTAAAAAATTAAACATGAACAAAGAAGAGACTTTATTACAATTAAGAAATATCGTAAAGCCCTACATTAATAATGAAGAAGCTTTTGAAAATTTCACGGAAGACACCGATTTCATCACGGATTTGAATATCAATTCGGCTAATTTGGTAGATATCATTTTAGATGTCGAAGACTATTTTAAAATCCATATCGATAATGAGTCGATGGAAAAAATGATTGATGTAAAATCAACATTGGAAATAATAGAAACTAAATTAGCGAAAAAAAGGTGATTGGAAACGACATTGTAGATTTGGCTTTAGCGCGAAAAGAAAGCAATTGGAAACGACCGGGATATTTGGATAAAATATTTACTCAAAACGAGCAGCTACTGATTGCAACTGCTGAACATCCAGATATCATGGTTTGGAATCTCTGGAGCAGGAAGGAAGCAGCATACAAAATCTACAATAGAGCAACGGGAGTGCGTGGCTACTTTCCGTTGAATTTAGTATGTGTTTATGAAAATACAAATAGCGGCTCAGTGTTATGTAATGGCTATACCTATTATACCAAAACTGAAATAGTAAAGGATAAAATTCACACTGTTGCAGTAACTGATAAAATGGATTTTGAGATGGTGTTGGAGCTAGATACTGAAATAAAAATGGTGAAAAAGAAAGGAATTCCATTTTTGGTTGAGGAGAAAACAAATTCCCTAAAACCTGTATCGTTGAGCCATCACGGTCGTTACAGCGTCTTGGTTGGATTAAAATAATAAAATGTACAAGGTTTTATCTTCGCGAGTTTATAGCTGAATGAATTTTCATCTGCCAAACTACATTGTGAATTTTAACCGATAATGCTTATTTAATACCTAGCCTCGACTTTAATTTTAGAAATAGCAAAGCCGTTTTGTAAGCGTCTTCAGTTGACGAATTTCTCTCGGTATTTGGGACTTTATAAATTTCTGATAATTCGTTCAATGAGAATTGCTTATCAGTAATATCGTTTAATTTGCGATGCATCATATCAATGTCCAAGGCTTCATTTTTCAATCGGCCGCACTCTAATTTTTCTAAAGCTGCATTGATCATTTCAACGTCAAAATCAACATGATGTCCCACTAAAATAGAACTGCCGATAAACTCAATAAAGGCTTTTATTGCTTCCGGTTCAGCGAGTTTATTCATCTTACTTTCGATAATAAACTCATTTGAAAGTCTATTATCATGTAGGTATTTATATTGTAATAAAATAACTTCGAAACTGTCTCCTATAAATATACTGTCATCTACAACAGCAAATGCACCGATAGACAAGATTACATCTTTCTCTGGATTCATACCTGTAGTTTCAGTAGAAATCACAACATATCGATTCGATTTTTTATCGAATTTAGCAAGGTATGTTTTCCAGAATTCTGGAAGTTCTTTATTGATATTTTTTATCCATTCTAACATAACTAGGAAAATTGAGTCAGTTGAAACTTATTTTTAATTAATTCTTCCAATTCTCTCATTGGAGCAAGCGCATTTTTCAGCTTTTCTTTATCTATTTTAGATAATTCCTCCAAATTTATAAATTGACCGGAATCTTCATTTTTTAAGCCTTCCACTGTTCTTAGTTTTGATAAAGTTAAGAAAGCTTCAGCACAATTGAGATATATTTCGGAATATTTTGGATCGTTAATCGCCAATTGTTTAAAGCGAGTATAGGTATTATTTATGCCTTTAATACCATGACTTAGCGTAAATAAGCGGGCGCCATCTATAAGAGGCATTAAAGCACGAGTCTTAATATCAAATTTATCTTTATTGGGACCTGTTTCTTCCAGAATGAGTTTTTTGAAAAAACTTAAAGGCGAATTTTTTCTTAAAGTATCATTTCCTAAAAAGTCAAAGAATAAAATATTGTTATTGGCATTTTTAAAAACCACGTTACTTATTGCATCTTCTATTTTCTGTTCTCCAAAAACAAGTTCGTAATCAAAGAATATACTGCTCAAATTATTACTGTTTTCACCTGGAGTATTCATCCAATTGTCATACTGCTTTATCCAGTCTGTCAATGATTTACACCATAGCATATTACTTGCCATATGTCCGTTAGGGCATAATTCGTAGCCTATTTGTTCAAGTGTCAAAGTCGTTTTCTTTCCTAAATTAAGAAAATAATCTTTCACCTCTCTATACTTTTCTGTAGCTACATCTTCAAAGACTAAAATACTATCTTGATCTGTAAGTAACAGCTGTTCTTTCCTTCCTTGACTACCAATACTTAACCAGGCAAAACGAGCAGGAGGGGAGCCCATTTCAAGAATAGAGAGTTCGATGGCACGTTTTAAAAGAGCAAAATTGATCTCAGAGGTAATATTCGAAATATGAGTAAGAGGAATGTTTTTATAAATTGAAGTTTGAATAAGATCGGTTAGTCGTACTCGAATTTGTTTTAATTCGTTCGAAGTTTGGGCACGTTTAATTTCCTTAATCAAAACACCAGGATTACTGGCTTGTGCCACAATTAAATCGTGTTCTGAAATAACTCCTTTAACATTCGATTTATTCGTACCATCTGCGGTTACGCACAAATGAGTCACATTATTTTTCAACATCAGTAATTGTGCTTCAGCTAGCGAAACATTTTCGAGTACTGTTATTACTGGGGATGACATAATTTTATCTACTGAAACAGTGATTGGAAATCGGCCCGTAGCAATTTTAGACGACATATCCATATCAGTAACAATTCCGATAGGAAGAGTAGCTTCACAAACTACGGCGCTATTTATTCGCATTTCAGCCATAAGCTGAGCCACTTCGCTGACAGTGCTATTAGCAGTAGTTATTAGCGGTGTGTTATTGTACGATAAAGTTTGGAAATATTGCATTTCAGACTGTTTGTCTGTATAAAATAAGGTGTCTGAAATCTGACTACCTCGTGAATTTTCGTTGTCTGTGGAACTTGGTGTATTCGTTGCAAAATTCTCCAATAAGTAATTTAAAACTTCGGTGTTATTTGCTACAAATGGTCTAAAAACTGCAATAGGAATGGCATAAACTACACTTTCTTCACGTGCTTTTGCTGTCATTCTATAATTATTTTTTGCAAAAAAAGGACGTAATCCAAAAATTGCACCGGCGTGACATTTATTTAAAATCGTTTCTTCAGCATCCGCTATAACAGATAAGTGAATTACTCCAGAAGCCACGACGTAAAAACTATCGTGTAATACATCGTTATACTGAAACAATGTTTTGTTTTTCTGCAAATTTACTACACGAATATTAGCCGCAATTTCAGATAACTCTTGAAATGTCAAATGATCAAATGGCGAGTATTCTTTTAAAAAATCAGCAATCCGTTCTACAATCGTGTTCATAATTTTGTGATAGTTTCTTTGGGTAAAATTAATGAAATATTTATTTATATACTCGCATATCTAATGTTAAATCTTGGATTTATTAATAAGCTAATATTCTTGTTTTAGAATAGTGATAGTACCGTTAGAAAGTAGTATTACTGATGATATTTCAAATAGAGTCAGAGATTGTTTATAATTTCTATTTTACATAATATAAATTATAGTTCAAATGTATTATTCAGCATATATGACGGTTTATCCATTTGATAGCTATAATTAGGTGCTATGTAAAATAGCTGCTACCAAGCGCTCGATTGTTTTATAAAATTACTTAGTTTATCAACCATTTTTACTTTGCTCAAATATAATTTTGTATTATTGCCTATTAACATTTAAATGAACAACATAACAATAAAAATATGAATAGTATTCGAAAAAACACTACTAATAACGAATTAGATAAAACTGATGAACAAATAATTAGGCTCTTACAGAAGAATGCTAGATTATCTAATAAGCAAATTGCTGTAGAAGTTGGAATTGCAGAATCTACTTGCTCTGAAAGGATGAGAAAATTGCATAGAAAAAAAATATTCTTCGGGTTTCATGCTATTGTTGATTCTTCTAAACTTGGTACGAATATAGAAGCAATGGTTGCTATAAAATTAACTAAAAACACAAAAGATCAAGTTGATCATTTTAAAAACGCAATGTCTTTGTTACCTGAAGTTGTGAATATTTACCATTTAGCGGGGCAAATAGATTTTCTGCTTTACATTGCAGTAAGAGATAAAAATCATTTAAGAGATTTTGTAATGGATAATCTTACAAAAGATTATGTAAAAAGTTTAGAAACCTCTTTGATTTATGATTTTTCACAAAACCCATTGTTTCCAATTTATTTAGATCATGAATAGAGGAGAAAATCTAATTAAATTAATGATTAGATCTTCTACTCTATAAATTACTAATCGAAAAAATAAATTTCCTTATATTTTTAATTTGAAACAAACAACTTTGGTTTCAGACATCGCTTCAATAGCGGACTTTACTCCTTCTCTGCCTATTCCGCTGCTTTTAACGCCACCAAAAGGCATTGCATCTATTCTATAATCAGTGGAATCGTTAATCATTACACTAGCACACTCTAGTTCATTAATTGCTTTATGTGCATTATTAATATCATTCGTAAAAATTGCCGTATGTAATCCAAAAGGAGACTTATTACAGTTCTCTATAGCTTGATCTAAGTTTTTTACTTTAGAAATAGTTACCACAGGCCCAAAAACTTCTTTGCAATTGGCAATATCATTATTGCAGTCAGCCTCTAATATGGTTGGTGTATAGCAATTACCAATTGTTTTTCCACCACTAATTATCTTAGCTCCATGGGCTATACTTTCGTTAATAAATTTATCAATTTGATTAATCGATTCTTTACTTATAATTGGTCCAATATCTATATCTTCTGATAAAGGTGAACCAATCTTTAAAGTAGAAGTTAATTGAGAAAAATTATTTAAAAATGAATCGTAAACAGTCTCTTCTACAAAAATTCGTTTAACACCGACACAATTTTGGCCACTTGCAAAAAATGCTCCTGAAACACAAGACTGAACTGCTTCTTCTAAATCTGCATCAGATAGAACTATAACAGGTGAATTTGAACCAAGTTCCATCACTATTTTTTTTAAACCTGCTTTTCTCTGGATTACCTTTGCTGCTTCCACTCCCCCCGTAAAACTTATCAATCTTATTCTATCATCGCTAATGAGAGCGTCACCAAAGTATTCTGGTGAACCCGTAATAATACTTAACATCTCTTTTGGTAAACCAGCCTCAAAAAGAATTTCTCCAAACTTAATGGCTACTAAAGGTGTATAATCACTAGGTTTTAATATCACAGGATTTCCTGCAGCAATTGCTGGACCCAATTTGTGACAAATCAAGTTTAAAGGATCATTAAAAGGTGTAATGGCAACAACAATACCAATAGGGACTTTGGTTTCGTACCCAACTCTATCCTCTGAGCCTGGAACAGCGTTAAACGGAATTGTTTCTCCAATTATTCTTCCTGCTTCTTCTGCAGAAAGTTGCATCGTATTTAAAGCTCTAGTGACTTCTTTTCTTGCCTGAACTATTGTCTTTATTCCTTCAGTTGCAATGAGATTCGATAATGCATCAAATTCTTGCTCCATTATGGTTACGGCTTTTCTAAGAATTGCTATTCTTTCTGAAGCGGACATTTTTCTACCAATAGCCTCTCCTTTTTTTGCTAGATCAAGTGCATTCATTACATCTTGCTTAGTTGACTGAGGAACTGTTCCTATTACTTTTCCTGTATAACTATTATAAACAGTTACGGTACTTATGTTTTTTTTATCTATTACCATGTTTTAATTTTTAACCGTTAACTATTGATATGATATCATTGTACAAAGCAAAACCAGTTTCAATTTTCCCTGCTCCAGCGCCAACTATCGTAGTATCTCCTAAAATACTAGAGGTGATTTTTAAGGCATTAGTGGCATCTGAAATACCATATAATGAATCATTCATTGGTATCAATTTAGGGCAGACTGAACCATGAACAATACCTTTATCATCCTTCCAAACGCTTCCAATTAGTTTCCATCTCTTATTATTTGCTGATGCTTCTTTTACATCTGAAAGTGTAATTTTAGATATTCCCTTTATTTCAATATTTTCTTGAATTAATTGCACATCAAAAACAACATTTGCCAAAATCATTACTTTAGCCAAAGTGTCTAAACCTTCAACATCACTTGTAGGATCTGCCTCTGCATATCCTAGTTTTTGTGCCTGTGAAAGTGCGTCATTATAAGACATTCCTAATTCCATTTTAGACAGAATATAATTAGATGTTCCGTTCATAATACCACTTACAGCAGTAATATCTGAGCCTAAAAGACCATTGTTTAAAACATTAATAATAGGTGTACCACTCATTACAGTTCCTTCAATTGCTACAGTTTTTTTCATTAATGAGGCTAAATTGAAAATTTGTTTATAAGCTACAGCGAATGGTCCTTTGTTAGTAGTGACAATATGCTTATCAGTTTTTAGTGCAGATTCCATGTGAGATATTGCTGGTTGTCCTGTTTTAATATCTGTAAAACTAGCCTCAATAATGATAACGAATTAGATAAAACTGATGAACAAATAATTAGGCTCTTACAGAAGAATGCTAGATTATCTAATAAGCAAATTGCTGTAGAAGTTGGAATTGCAGAATCTACTTGCTCTGAAAGGATGAGAAAATTGCATAGAAAAAAAATATTCTTCGGGTTTCATGCTATTGTTGATTCTTCTAAACTTGGTACGAATATAGAAGCAATGGTTGCTATAAAATTAACTAAAAACACAAAAGATCAAGTTGATCATTTTAAAAACGCAATGTCTTTGTTACCTGAAGTTGTGAATATTTACCATTTAGCGGGGCAAATAGATTTTCTGCTTTACATTGCAGTAAGAGATAAAAATCATTTAAGAGATTTTGTAATGGATAATCTTACAAAAGATTATGTAAAAAGTTTAGAAACCTCTTTGATTTATGATTTTTCACAAAACCCATTGTTTCCAATTTATTTAGATCATGAATAGAGGAGAAAATCTAATTAAATTAATGATTAGATCTTCTACTCTATAAATTACTAATCGAAAAAATAAATTTCCTTATATTTTTAATTTGAAACAAACAACTTTGGTTTCAGACATCGCTTCAATAGCGGACTTTACTCCTTCTCTGCCTATTCCGCTGCTTTTAACGCCACCAAAAGGCATTGCATCTATTCTATAATCAGTGGAATCGTTAATCATTACACTAGCACACTCTAGTTCATTAATTGCTTTATGTGCATTATTAATATCATTCGTAAAAATTGCCGTATGTAATCCAAAAGGAGACTTATTACAGTTCTCTATAGCTTGATCTAAGTTTTTTACTTTAGAAATAGTTACCACAGGCCCAAAAACTTCTTTGCAATTGGCAATATCATTATTGCAGTCAGCCTCTAATATGGTTGGTGTATAGCAATTACCAATTGTTTTTCCACCACTAATTATCTTAGCTCCATGGGCTATACTTTCGTTAATAAATTTATCAATTTGATTAATCGATTCTTTACTTATAATTGGTCCAATATCTATATCTTCTGATAAAGGTGAACCAATCTTTAAAGTAGAAGTTAATTGAGAAAAATTATTTAAAAATGAATCGTAAACAGTCTCTTCTACAAAAATTCGTTTAACACCGACACAATTTTGGCCACTTGCAAAAAATGCTCCTGAAACACAAGACTGAACTGCTTCTTCTAAATCTGCATCAGATAGAACTATAACAGGTGAATTTGAACCAAGTTCCATCACTATTTTTTTTAAACCTGCTTTTCTCTGGATTACCTTTGCTGCTTCCACTCCCCCCGTAAAACTTATCAATCTTATTCTATCATCGCTAATGAGAGCGTCACCAAAGTATTCTGGTGAACCCGTAATAATACTTAACATCTCTTTTGGTAAACCAGCCTCAAAAAGAATTTCTCCAAACTTAATGGCTACTAAAGGTGTATAATCACTAGGTTTTAATATCACAGGATTTCCTGCAGCAATTGCTGGACCCAATTTGTGACAAATCAAGTTTAAAGGATCATTAAAAGGTGTAATGGCAACAACAATACCAATAGGGACTTTGGTTTCGTACCCAACTCTATCCTCTGAGCCTGGAACAGCGTTAAACGGAATTGTTTCTCCAATTATTCTTCCTGCTTCTTCTGCAGAAAGTTGCATCGTATTTAAAGCTCTAGTGACTTCTTTTCTTGCCTGAACTATTGTCTTTATTCCTTCAGTTGCAATGAGATTCGATAATGCATCAAATTCTTGCTCCATTATGGTTACGGCTTTTCTAAGAATTGCTATTCTTTCTGAAGCGGACATTTTTCTACCAATAGCCTCTCCTTTTTTTGCTAGATCAAGTGCATTCATTACATCTTGCTTAGTTGACTGAGGAACTGTTCCTATTACTTTTCCTGTATAACTATTATAAACAGTTACGGTACTTATGTTTTTTTTATCTATTACCATGTTTTAATTTTTAACCGTTAACTATTGATATGATATCATTGTACAAAGCAAAACCAGTTTCAATTTTCCCTGCTCCAGCGCCAACTATCGTAGTATCTCCTAAAATACTAGAGGTGATTTTTAAGGCATTAGTGGCATCTGAAATACCATATAATGAATCATTCATTGGTATCAATTTAGGGCAGACTGAACCATGAACAATACCTTTATCATCCTTCCAAACGCTTCCAATTAGTTTCCATCTCTTATTATTTGCTGATGCTTCTTTTACATCTGAAAGTGTAATTTTAGATATTCCCTTTATTTCAATATTTTCTTGAATTAATTGCACATCAAAAACAACATTTGCCAAAATCATTACTTTAGCCAAAGTGTCTAAACCTTCAACATCACTTGTAGGATCTGCCTCTGCATATCCTAGTTTTTGTGCCTGTGAAAGTGCGTCATTATAAGACATTCCTAATTCCATTTTAGACAGAATATAATTAGATGTTCCGTTCATAATACCACTTACAGCAGTAATATCTGAGCCTAAAAGACCATTGTTTAAAACATTAATAATAGGTGTACCACTCATTACAGTTCCTTCAATTGCTACAGTTTTTTTCATTAATGAGGCTAAATTGAAAATTTGTTTATAAGCTACAGCGAATGGTCCTTTGTTAGTAGTGACAATATGCTTATCAGTTTTTAGTGCAGATTCCATGTGAGATATTGCTGGTTGTCCTGTTTTAATATCTGTAAAACTAGCCTCAATAATGATATCTGCATTAATTTCTTGTATTGCTTTAGGAATATCAATTATAGTATCTGTTAGCAAGCTATAATTACCTTTTTTAGCATTTAAAAGCACATCATGCATATTAATACCATTAGCATCTATCTTACTACCTTTCATTATATCCAGTATTCCTACTGTTTGTATTTCTAGATTTTTAGCTACAGGTAATACAGAATTATTTCTTAAAATAATTTCAGCTAATCCTTGTGATACAATTCCAAACCCTACATATACTATTTTTACCATTTGTAATTATTTAAATTCATGTTTACAGGGCAAAACTATGTATATATTCGATTAAAATATTTATAAATGAATTGTATTCGGAATATAATTTTTATACTGAATTATCTGTGATTATTAAATAAATATTGTAAACAAAATTAAAATCGTTGAGTAATAATTTATTTAGCAAATTTTCATAAAATTTTTAGTGGATAATTCTGAAATCTAACTTTTTAGTTTAATCTTTCCATTCCACACACATTATGCTTCCCTTCTAAGTCGTCGCATAAAAAGTGCTCCATTAACATTGTAGTAGAAACTTTTAGAATAAATTTTTTTGAAGAAGCTTTAGGAACAACTTTCACTTTTAAGCAAACCTCAAGTTACATAACGCGGTACATTATAGAGCAAATACATAATTGTTCCTGCAACCAGTAATTCAGGCTATTTACATATAATTGCATTTATAGTATTTAAGATTTTATCTATAATTATAATTAAAGTATTCTTTAATAGCTCTATTTCAATGAGGCTTTTAATTTCTATGCTATATTCCTGTATTTGGTAAATAAAATTTCAAATACGCGATTCTAAAGAAAGTTCATATTTAATAATTTATAACTGTCAGTTAAAATTTTCTCATAGTGGCTTTACGAGCAACTCGTTAAAAATTATAGAGTATTCTAAAGGTTAAAGGTTTTACCACAATGCCTGATTTGCCGTAAAATAAAGTATATTGCCCAAAATAAAACTTAGAACGTAATTAACGTTACACAAATTCTTATTTAAAACTACTACTTAATGGATTTTACGAACCCCTTAGTTTATGGAGTTCCTTGTTTTTTAGGCTTTATCGCGATAGAGCTTACCTACAGCAAAGCTTTTGATGACAAACAATTATATAAATGGAAAGACTTATTATCAAGTTTATCACTTGGAATTGGATCTGCAGTGGTTGGCGCACTTATAAAAACAGTAGCTGTAATATTTGTTTTTAATTTTGCCTATGACCTCTTCAATCCTATAGTAGATGGTGTTCGCACTAATATTATGGGCTGGGAATCTTTTGGATATGCTTGGTACATTTGGCTTTTTTGTATGCTTTTAGATGATTTTTCTTATTACTGGTTCCATCGACAAAATCATATGGTCCGCATTTTATGGGCAGCACATATCGTACATCATTCTTCAGATAATTTTAATTTAGGGACGGCCGTCCGCAATGGTTGGTTTACTATTTTTTACAAACCATTTTTTTATGTTTGGATTGTAATCATTGGTTTCCCACCAGAAATGCTTGTTGTTTGCATGGGTATTGAAGCTTTATGGCAATTTCAACTACATACACAATATATAAAAAAGATGGGGTTTATAGAAAAGTTCATCAATACGCACACCATGCATCAAGTGCACCACGCACGTAATATTGAATACATGGACAAAAACCATGGTGGCTTCCTCAATATTTTTGATAGAATTTTTGGAACTTGGAAAGAACTAGACGATTCCATCGCTATAGAATACGGGGTTTCTATACCTCCAGATTCTTATAATTTGTTTGTTATTTTAACTCACGAATACAAAAATATTTGGGATGACATGAAAAAGTCAAACAATTGGTATCACAAGTTTATGTATGTTTTTGGCGCACCTGGTTGGAGTCATGACGGCAGTACTCTTACCATAAAGCAATTTAGGTACGAAATGGCAAAAGTATCTGAAAGCAACCTTGTGAATACTGCTAAATTATAAACGGATGTTATGCTTACCTCCTATCAACCTATGCTAAAAACCTCTGCAGACTCTCAGCAGTAGATTCATTATCTCATATTTTTTAAAAAATCTTTATTTCAGCGGAAACTGAACTATTTCTTGAGATTTATTTCTAATCTAACTGCTGCAGTGCATAAAACAATCGGTTTTGTGCATTTTCTTGTGAGCCAAATATCGAGCGAGATAAAATTCCATCTTTTGTAATTAAAATCCATTGTGGCGTTCCATCTGATTCAAATTGGTCATAAACCGAATGGTCTTCATCCAGAAAAATAGGAAAAGGAAGTTCGTCAATTGTAAAAATACTCTTGATTTCGCTTTCGGTAACTTTTGCATTAGTAAAGTTGGTATGAATACCTACTACTTGTACAGCTTCATTTTCCTTTTGTAATTGATGTGCTAAAGGAATTGCACGTCCAGTGCATCCTAAACATTGATTATTATAGATTATTGCCAAAATAGCTTTCCCTTCGTAGATTTTAAGTAGATCGATTGGATTGCAGTTAAAATCTTGAACTATAATGGATTCAACAGCTTCATTTTCTTTATTCATTTAGTAAGAGTAACCGTTATGTGACCTTCTTTTTTTAGCTCTTTTTAGCTCTTTTTGGTAAAAGTAATTTGTGAATGAATTTCATTTTTTTTACCATATTTGGTGTGATAATAAATGGATAAACGTCAGGAACTCCCATCGCTCTATTCATACTATTGACTGCAAATGATAAAGGAACACAAGTTTCGATGATAACATCAAAATCTTTTTCAGTATAAGGATCGAAAGAAACGCTAGCCTGCAGCGTATTCGCTTTATCGATTGGTTTTACATTCAAACCAAAAAAGTAGGCTGTCTCTAGCATATCCATAATATGCAAATAATGTGCCCAGGTTTCCGCCCAATCTTCCCAAGAATGTGATGTAGCATACCTACTAATAAATGACTCTTGCCAATTTTCAGGAGCTCCTTTCTTATAGTATTCTTGTAACGAATCACCATAGTTTAATCTTTCATTTCCAAAAATTGCTCGGTACTCTTTCAACGCCTTCTTGTTGGTATATATCAATCGATCCCAGAAATAGTGTCCTACTTCATGTCTAAGATGCCCAATCAATGTACGATAAGGCTCTAACATTTGCTTTCGCATTTTCTCTCTAAGCACAGAATCGGCTTCCTTTAAAAGAATAGTAATAACCCCATTTGCATGGCCTGTCATAAGCTTTGGATCATGTTTTTGAACCACAAAGTCAAAACAAAACCCTTCTTCATTGCCCAATTTACTTTCCAAATCTAGACCAATTTTCTGAAGCTGATAAATCAAACGGTGTTTTGCAACTTCAAGATGTTGCCATTTTTCAAAATTTTCTTCGTCAGAAAGATTAGGTATCGTTCGGTTTAGCTGACAAGCTTGACAAAATTCTTCTGGAGAATCCTTCTCTATTAGCCAATTACAAACGTCATATTCTTTGTTTTTGCAATATTTGTATTCGATTTTTTCTCGATCAGAAATCAAGGTGTCACCAATAGGATCGAAAGTAAGCATTTTGCGATCTTCATCTCTAAAACCGGATAAATGACCACAATTGTCACATTTGTAACTTTCAAAAAATAAGGACTGGGCACAATGCCCACATTGAAATATTTTCATAAATTTAATCTTGATGTATTTATAGCTAAAACTTTGCACTTTAGTGCAGCTCGCTTTAGCTTCTGCGACCATTTTTCACGACGAATTTCACAGATTTGCACTAATTAATTTGTGCTAATTTGTGAAATTCGAGGTTAATTTTTAATCTTGTAGACCTTTAGTCCGGAACTGCAAATGTATGTACTTTCAGCCTATAATGGTTTACTTATATTTTTCTATTGAAAGTTGGGTTATTAACTTAGAAGTAGCGCTGCCTCGAATACCTCCAGAGACTGGCATTGTATTTTCGAAGTGCGCACTGGATGCAATCGGAAAATGAGTATTCCCTGTAAAAATACCGTGACTTGGATCTAAACCTAGCCAACCAATTCCTGGTAAAAAGACCTCTACCCAAGCATGCAGTTCATAAGCGGGGTGGATCATGTCAAAATAATAGTAACCACTTACAAAACGAGCAGCGATTCCAAACTGTCTTAACAAGTTTATTTGCATCCATGACAAATCTCGGCAAGATCCTCTTTTTATTGTAAAGGTTTCGTCTGGTTGTAATGGTGATCCTACTTCTCTATATTCAACACTAAAATCGTCATGTAATTGTTTAGTCAGATTTGTTAAAAATGCAATCGTATTAAACTCTGAAGCTTTTAGAATGGCTGTTCCATACTCAATTAATTCTTGTGAGATGAGTTGGCCCTCTAACGTAGAAAAAAGTAATTTTTTCTGCAATTCATCGTATTGTAAGGGTAGTTGATTAAAGTGTAGTGGATAAATTAGAAAATCAAAAGGATTAAAGGCTTTTGTTTCTAGAATACTCGTTGACGTAATAGTTAATTGCTTCGTCATCCCTTCAAACCAGCAGAAATCTACCATATTATTTTCTTCATCTTGTATTACCTTATGCCCTACTGGTTCTGACAGAATCGTTATCGAATAATCCGTTACATCGACATAAGCTGTTTGTCTTGGTCGGAATCTTAAATAATGAGGCTCTAGAAATACTTCTGAATTAAATAAATAGACGGTGTTATGAGTAATCTTAAATTTCATTGGTTGATTCTAATTTTTAGTATTCTAACACCTTGGTACAATTAATTTTAAGGATTAGTTCTCGATACCTGCCCGTGGCAGACAGGTATTTTTTTTTCGTTTCATTCTACAAAATACACTCGAACTGACGATTTTGAAAACTAAACAGCTAGTTATTCTATTTTACTTCTGAGTAATCAGTTTGTATCACAAAGAAAGAGTTGTAAATAGCTGAAGATATTTTATTTAACTTTCCTTGGATCTCATCCAGATACTCATGCATACCTTTATCTATAATGTCATTAATGTCAATATATTCTAATTGCGATCTTAAGGCGCCTAATTGTTTTTGTGCATCATTACTAAAGCCAACAGAACTACCAGACAACGTAATAAGAGATTGCTCAGCAATTAGTAGACAAGCAAGTATAGATCTAGGAAATTCTCTATCTAGAATCAAAAACTCTGCAATACAGGAAGGCGATAGCTTTCCGTATTTTTTTCTATACATATCGTAAGCACTTACTGATTTTAAAAGGGCTGCCCATTGTATTAAATCTAACGACGATCCAACTTCCTTAGGAGAGTCTAATAAAAGATGGTATTTAGCGTCTAGTACTCTTGATGTTTTATCTGCACGTTCTAAAACTTGTCCCAATTTACCAAAATTCCAACCTTCATTCCTAGATATAGTAGAATCATACATCCCGTAAACTAATTGACATCCGTTTTTTATTTGGGTAAAAAAGTCTCTAATATTTACATCTAAACATTGTTTTTTTTCTTGACCGTCTTTCACTAAAAAATAAAGGGCATTGATTTGCTCCCACACTTCTTTTGTGATTTCGGTTCTTACGGCACGTGCATTTTCTCTTGCATTTAAAATACAATTGTAAATTGAGTTTGGATTTCTTTCCTCAAAAGCTAGAAAATAGATGACTTTCGTTTTTTCTACTTTCGAATTAAGCGATTGATACAATTCCCAATCTCCTGTAATAACTACAAGTGGTTGCCATTGCTGTATTTCATTAGGTGGTAATTCCAATGATAAATTAAAGTTAACATCCATAAAACGGGCATAATTCTCTGCACGTTCTAAATACCTATTCATCCAATATATTGTGTTTGCTACTCTTCCAAGCATAATTTTTTTAATTTTAATTGTTTAATATCCAAGTATCTTTACTTCCTCCACCTTGGGACGAATTGACGACGATTGAGCCTTTTTTTAGCGCCACACGTGTTAATGCTCCTGGAATAATTTTTATACTATCTTCTCCATATAACGCATAAGGCCTTAAATCTACATGACGTCCTTCAATCGTGTCCTCAGTCAAAGTAGGTACTCTGGAAAGGTTAATCATCGGTTGTGCAATATAATTTCTTGGATTGTGTTTTATTTTTGCAATAAATTCTTGTTGCTCTTTTTTAGTAGATTTTGGACCTATAAGCATTCCATAACCACCTGAAGCATCCGTTTGTTTCACCACTAAATTATGAATATTTTCAATAACATATTTACGATCGGCTTCTTCATCACAAATATAGGTTTGCACATTTGGTATAATCATCTCTTCACCTAAGTAGTATTTGATGATTCGAGGAATATAAGCATAAACTGCTTTATCATCTACAACGCCTGTTCCAGGTGCATTAACTAGTACTACGTTTCCTTTTAGATAGGCTTTAAATAATCCAGGAGTTCCTAACACAGAATTTTTATTAAATGCTAGTGGGTCAATAAATTCATCATCCACACGACGATAAATAACATCTACACGTTGCAAACCAGCGGTGGTTATCATAAATACGACATCGTCTTTTACAATTAAATCTTTACCTTCTACTAACTCCGCGCCCATTTGTTGTGCTAAATAAGAATGCTCAAAATAAGCCGAATTAAAAATACCTGGTGTTAATACAACAACGTTAGGTTTTTCAACATCAGTAAGTGATTCTAAAGTATCTCTTAAAATGTGTGTGTAATTGTATACAGGCTTTACTCCTAGCTTTTTGAATAGTTCAGGAAATGTTCTTTTCAGAATTTCTCTGTTTTCAAGCATGTAAGAAACTCCCGAAGGACATCTTAGATTGTCCTCAAGTACATAATATTGTCCATCACCACCTTTGATTAAGTCAGAACCAGTAATGTGACACCAAATGTCTTTTGGTGGTGTAAATCCTTGTAATTGCTTTAAGTAAGAAGCACTAGATAAAATTAATTCTTTTGGGATAATTTTATCTTTGATGACTTTTTGGTCATTATAAATATCCTGTATAAACAAGTTTAGTGCTCTAATACGTTGCTGTAAGCCTTTTTCTAAGTGCGTCCATTCTGTATTATCAATTATTCTAGGAATAATATCTAAATGAAGAATTCGCTCTACACCTTGATTGTCGTCATACACATTGAAGGTCATTCCTAATGATAGTTGGGCTCTATCAGTAGCGTGTTGAAGGCTTTGTAGCTTCTTATGACTCACTTTTTGGAGCCGTTCTAAAAATAACTTATAATTGGGCCGAACGTTATTATTTTCATCAAACATTTCGTCATAATACCCCTTGGTATCGTATTCTGATAAATTTAACTTTAACATGAAAAATAGTGAATTTATTCCTTTTTTAAAACATCTTTTACTTGCTTTTTTAAGCGCAAATAAAGTTTAATTTTGAATTAAAAAGAGGATTGGTTTTTTTTAAAAAAATTATAACAAACTAGAAAAGTACTAGATTTATATTTCTCAATATACGAATAATATACTATAAAATCCTACAAATATGAAGTTAAATGTAATTTTAGTTGTTATAAAATTAAATATTCTATATACTTTTTATATGTAAAATGCTTTAAATCAAATGGTTATTTACTTTGTTTTGTGTAGTTAGAACAGATACCCATTATTGTGCATTATGTAAGTAAATAATTATCTAGCGTTCCAAATAAGTACTAATATTTTTTTTTATTGCAACGCTCCGACTCTAATATTAGAACCAATTTTTAAGACGAGTTCGGTAGCAAATTTTGTTTAAAAATGCATTTTGGACCTTATATATTAAATCCAGAAATAAGATCATTCGATTGCTGTTTTTTTAGCCTTTCTACAAACCACTATTTTTAGGTATAAAAAGTGGCTGACGGTTACTTTCCCTTTTTGTTGTTTAAACTAAAAAAGTCCCAAAGCTTTTACACTTTGGAACTAATAAATTAAGATTTTGATGAAATCTTATGTCTCTAAAATTTTTATCAGACGCTTAGTTCTGTCGCATATTCGAAAAAAACAGCATCTAAAGTCAATTTAGATGCTGTTTTTTTAATGCGATATAAATATATTGTTCTTATTTAAGCGATTTCATATCAATTACAAATCTATATTTAACGTCATTGCTTGTAACACGTTCATACGCTGTATTAATATCTTGCATATTGATAAGTTCAATATCGCTAGTAATATTATGTTCGCCACAGAAATCTAACATCTCTTGTGTTTCCTTAATACCTCCAATTAAAGAACCAGCAATACGCTTACGTCCCATAATGATATTTCCTCCATGAAATGGTTTTAAAGGTTCTACTGCACCAACTAAAACCATTGTTGCATCAATTTTCAGCAATCCTAAATATGGATCCATCTCATGACCTACAGGAATTGTGTTTAAAATAAAATCGAAACTACCTTGGTGTTTCTTCATGTCTTCTTGATCTTTCGATACTAAAACTTCATGAGCACCTAAACGGGTAGCATCTTTTCCTTTTTCTGGCGATGTTGTAATCATAACCACATGAGCACCTAATGCATTGGCAAATTTAACGCCCATATGACCTAATCCTCCTAAACCTACTACACCTACTTTATCTCCTTTTTTTACGTTCCAATGGCGTAGTGGTGACCATGTAGTAACTCCTGCGCATAATAGTGGTGCAGTTGCTGCTTCGTCTAAATTTTCTGGAATGCGTAGTACAAATTTTTCATCAACAACTACTGACGTTGAATAACCTCCGTAAGTTTGTTTACCTTCAAGATGTTTGTCTGGACTGTTGTAAGTAAATGTTGCTCCATTTTCGCAAAATTGTTCTAAATCTTGCTTGCAAGAAGAACATGTTTGGCAAGAGTCTACCATACAACCTACTCCTACTAAATCACCTACTTTGTGGCTAGTAACACTATTTCCTACTTCCACTACTCGACCAATGATCTCATGTCCAGGCACTACAGGGTAGGTTGATCCATTCCATTCATTTCTAGCTGTATGTATGTCACTATGACAAACACCGCTATAAGTGATATCAATTTTTACATCGTCTGTTCCTACAGCTCTTCTTTCAATGTTTAAAGGTTTTAAATCTTCTGTTGATGCTGTTGCACCATATGCTTTTACTGTTGTCGTTGCCATTATTATGTGATTTTTAAGTTACTTTTAATTCGATTTCCGTATTGCTATTTAATTCGAAGCTTTTGGATAATCTGTGTACCCTTCTGCCCCTCCTGCGTAAAACGTACTTTGATCCCACTCTGCTATATCCAAGTTGTTTTCAAAACGCTCTACTAAATCCGGATTAGAAACGTATGGCTTACCGTAAGCTACTAAATCTGCATGACCTTCTTCAATTACTTTATTTCCTTTTTCTTGATCAAATGCTGAATTAATCATTAATGTTCCGTTGTATAAAGGTCGGAAATATTTAGCGATTTCTGTCACAGCATATGGTATTTCTGAAACATCTGTAAATGGTTCAGAAAGATGAACGTATGCTAAGTTATAATCATTTAATTTTTTAATAATGTATTCAAACGTTGGGATTGTGTCTTCATCCATAGTCGTTCCGAATGGACCATTTAATGATGGATTAAAACGTGCTCCAATTTTTTCCTGCGGAATGACTTCTTTAATAGCGTCTAAAACTTCAAAAAATATACGCGCTTTGTTTTCAATACTTCCACCATACTCGTCCGTTCTTTTATTAGATGTTCCGTTAAAGAACTGCTGAAACAAATAGCCATTAGAGGAATGTATTTCTACTCCATCAAAACCTGCTTTTACTGCATTTGCAGCTGAATGTTGAAAATCTTTTACCGTCGTTTTAATATCTTCAATGGTCATTTCCTTAGGTGTAACAGTATCTTTAAACCCTTCTGGAGTAAATGATTTATCGTTTGGATTTATAGCTGAAGCGGATAATGGTAATGCTCCATTATGAAAATCAGGATGAGACATACGTCCTACATGCCACAATTGAATAAAGATTTTCCCACCTTTATCATGTACACGTTTGGTTACTTTTTTCCAACCTTCTACTTGCTCATCTGTGTAAATACCAGCTGTATTGATATAACCCACAGCATCACGAGACACTTGCGAGCCTTCTGTAATAATTAAACCTGCTGATGCACGTTGCTCGTAATACAAGCCATGTAGCTCATCTGTTGGAACGTTACCTTCATTGTCTGCTCTACCACGTGTCATAGGTGCCATGACAACTCTGTTATTAAGGTTAATATTTTTGTTATATGGTGTTAATAAATGTTGTTTGCTCATGTTATTTTTTATAAATTATTAATTCCTACAAATTTACATTACCGCAACACGAATATCATTGACCTAGATCAATTAGGATTAATTTAACTTTATTTTCAACAGCCACAATATGGGCTTTAATTTGAATTGGCTGTAGTTTAAACCTTAACCTAAAATAAGTTTATTTTCTATTTTGAATGGTATTCGGCAAAAAACTTTTAATCAAATCGCTCTAAGTATCGTTCCAATTCATCCAATTGAATCCTAAATTTAGAGCTGCATGACTTTTTTGTAATTAAAATTAAAAAGTTCCAAAGCTTTTACACTTTGGAACCTATTATTAGATGTTTTGAAAAAAAGAAGAACATTCATAATTTACATCCAAGTAACAATGTCTTCTATGTTTCTTCTTGATTTAGGATTTACTGGATCTGCTTTTCTGTATCCAAAAGCAACCATAAAAGATAAACCGTATTTGTCAGTATCTACGCCAAATTTTTCTCTTAGTAAAGCTTCTGCTTTTTCTTGGTGAAAACCTTCAATAGGACAACTATCAATACCTGTTAAAGCAGCAGCAGTCATCATGTTTCCTAAAGCAAGGTACGTTTGTTTAGACGACCAGTCGAATAGTTTTTTGTCTGTGTCCAAATCAAAATCACGCTCTTGAAACTCTCTGTAGAATTTAGAATACATTTCGATTACATCAGCAGGCATTTTTTTGACATCTTTCATCATAGACATAACATATGCTGAATCGTGCTTTACCATGGGTGCTTTCATTGATAAACCCAAAACAAAATGACTTGCAGTATCTAATTTTAACGGTGCTCCCCAAGCTACTGGCTTCAATAATTCGCGTAATTCTTTGTCTTGAACTACAATAAAATGCCAAGGTTCAAATCCAAAAGAGCTAGGAGATAGATGTGCTGTTTCTAAGATGAATTTCATGTCATCATCAGAAATAATTTTTGTAGCATCAAATTCTTTAGTTGCATGTCTGAATTGAAAGGCGTTGACTATGTCTTCGTTTGCTATGTTTGGTGTTGTCATATTCTATTATATATTTTATTAAAGCTTACAAAATTACAGGACTATGACAGAAACCTTCTTGACTTATATCAAGTAAGATAGATTTAACATTTTCATAACTACGTCTCTTTTCTGGTTTGACTCTTATGTTTTTAAATGGCGCCATTAGGCTCGGGCTTATAAAAAAGCGGATTTTCTTTTCGTCGAAATCTACAAGTTACAATGTATAATTTCAATGTTACAATTGACTGGATTATAGTATAATAGGTGTATTATAAACTCATTAAACCTTCCTTCTACATTGTTAGAAAAAGTGCTCTGTCACAATATAGAAGAGAAATTTATTTACCTCTTAATCAATCCAAATCGTTTTTGTATTTACAAATTCACGAATTCCATAAGCAGCTAGTTCTCTTCCGTAACCGCTATTTTTGATTCCACCAAAAGGTAATCTTGGATCAGAAACCACCAGTTTATTTACAAAACTACTTCCTGCTTCCAGTTGTAACGCTAATTTTTCTCCGCGCTCTATATCTTTAGTAAATACTCCAGAACCCAAACCAAATTGAGAATTGTTAGCTAATTCCACAGCATGGGCATCATCTTTTGCTCGTATCACTGAGGCTACAGGGCCAAATAATTCGTTGTCAAATGCTTCCATTCCTGGTTCTAAATCAACCAATATACTTGCAGGATAATAAGCGCCTTTCCCTTCGGGGATTGTTCCTCCAAGAACCAAACGTCCTCCTTGTTGTATTGTTTTTTGTACTTGTTCGTGCAATTCATCTCTTAAATCTAGTCTTGCCATTGGCCCGTAGTAGGAATCTTCATCGGTTGGCCCACCCATTTTTGCCGCTTTCATTTTCTTAGTGAATAGAGCTAGAAAGTCGTCATAGATTGCATCATGAACAATAAATCGTTTGGCTGCAATACAAGTTTGTCCGTTGTTTTGTAGTCGGCCCAAAGTAGCCAAGTCAGTTGCTTTTTCTAAATCTACGTCGTCCAGGATTATGTAGGCATCACTACCGCCTAATTCCATTACCGTTTTCTTTAAGTTTTGCCCGGCAATTGAAGCTATGGAACGACCAGCAGCGTCGCTTCCCGTAAGTGTAATGGCGGCAATATTCTTATCTTCGATAAGTTTTTTCACGTCTTTAGAATCCACATTCAAATTCATAAATACGCCTTTTGGAAAACCTGCTTTAATGAAAGCGTCTTCGATAGCAAAAGCACAGCCCTGAACATTAGAAGCATGTTTTAAAACTCCGGTGTTACCTGCCATTAATGCCGGAATAGCAAACCGAATCGCCTGATAGAATGGAAAATTCCACGGCATTACCGCGAGAATTACTCCAATGGGCTGAAAGGTCACATAACTTTTTGTTGCCTCCGTTTTTACGGTTTCATTGGCTAGCAAAGTGCTTGCATGTTCTGCATAATACCTGCATACCCAAGCACATTTTTCAATCTCTTTGCGCGCCTGGCCAATAACTTTACCCATTTCTTGGGTCGCCAGTTGCGCGTATTCTTCCTTGTTTGCGTCTAGAACATCGGCTAATGCGTAGATTAGTTTGGCTCTTTCTTCAAATGTTTTTTGTTTCCAAAGATGGAATTCCTTTTTTGAAGCTGCGATTATATCGAGTGCTTCACTACTTGTAATTCGGTCGTATTCACTTATTTTTTCTCCCGTTGCCGGATTGATACTTATAGTCTTTGCCATTATTTTTATTTTTAAGTCTGTAGCGCCGTTTTGTTAGCGTAAAGTATAAATGTACTAAAAAGGTAGCCGTAATTTATTCGCATTTGGTTTAATTTAGGATTGCACTGCTTTGCTTTTTTGCAACAGATTACCTACTTCTTTTTAGCTGTGGTAACGAGGAGGAGAATAAAGTCCCATGATCTATTGAGAAATTATAGCCACTAATTTATAGATTTTTAAAAACAAGTTTTTCTGAATAAGTGCTAAGCAAAAAAATGCTCATGACATACTAGCTAGATAATTTTAAATTTTAGTATTGTTTGGTACAAATTATAAATTAGAGGCTCGAGATCAAATGAGGAGTAAACGTTGTGATTAGTGGCAAAAGATAGCTAGACTGACAGGACTGTCATGCTTTTTATGGCATTGACGAGACAGTATCAGACTTTAAAAATGGCAATATAATTCTTAAATCGTTGGTAAATTCATTAGTTTTAGAAGAATAAGTTGCCAAATCGGTCATTTCTCCAAACTATTTCTATTTACGGGCTCTTTGGCGTGGTTTTGGCGCATAAGAAAACGTAAGTTTAAATTTAAATACGCAATGGGTAAAAATTACACAAATCGTATTTTTAAAATTAAAAAAACAATTTTATGATTCAAGTTAGAGAGAACAACACAGTTAAGGTACATTACGTTGGAAAATTATCAGATGGTCAAGTATTTGATACTTCAGAAGGAAAAGAACCTTTAGAGTTTACTTTAGGACAAGGAAAATTGATTCCCGGATTTGAAAAAGGGCTAATCGATATGAAATTAAACGAGAAAAAAACAATAACTATTTCACAAGAGGATGCTTATGGTGAAGCGCGCCAAGATCTAATTCAAGAAGTAGATAAAAGCCAACTTCCTGAGGATATTACACCTGAGGTTGGAATGGGATTAGTTTCTAAATCTTCTGATGGAAACGAAATGAATTTGCTAATCGTTGAAGTGAAAGAAGCGACTATCGTCATTGACGGTAATCATCCATTGGCAGGAAAAGAGTTGATTTTTGATCTTGAAGTAGTTGATATTCAAGGATAAGAAAAACAATATATTGATTAAATCCTGACAGATAACTCTTTATCTGTCAGGATTTTTTTTATGTTTTTTTGCGCATTCTTTAAACAAAGGACAATGTACTGCTGCTGCTAAGAACGTTTGCATCCTGTAAATAAGAATCACTTCTCTTATTTAGCACTTTTTAAATCTGATAATATTAAGTGGGTCGTGGGTTCGCCATAAACCAATAAACGATCAATAAATTTCTGTAAATGCAGTTGATCTACTAAAACCACTTTCATAAATATATTATGCGTGCCAGTAATCCTATTGACTTCGCTTATTTCTGGAAATTCATTCAGCTGCTTGCAAAAGGTATTTAGTTTTCCGCTAAACAACTTAAACATTATAAAAACCTCTAGACCATAACCCAGTTTTTGATTGTTGAGCGATAATTTATAGCCGGTAATGATTTCGTTGTCTTCCAGTTTTTGGATACGCTCCCGTACCGAAGATGGCGAAAGTCCTATTTGTTTGCCAATATCGACATAGGAAGCTCTTGCGTTTATCTCTAATTGCGCTATTATCTTTAAATCTATTGTATCAACCATTAAAAAAGTTTTTGAGCCTAAAAATACCGTTTTATTATGGATAAAAGCTATTTTATCGATGGAATAAATTTTAAGAATACTACGTCGAATAGTAATTTTGTACCATGGATGCAACGTTATTATTACTTACTATTGGGATATTTACAGGGTTTTTTATTCAAACTATTATTGGCTTTGCTGGGGCCTTAATTGCTTTGCCTTTTTTATTGTGTGTGATGCCCTTATCTGAGGCGGTTTCTTATATCTCGATGTTTTATTTGATCTCCACTCCTATTTATGTTTATAAAGAATGGAAGGATATCGATAAAACCTTACTCAAAAAACTGGCTATCTCTTCATTTTTTGGCGTTCTTGTGGGTGTGATTGTTTTGATTTATGGGAAACCACTTTTTCTAAAAAAAGCTTTGGGTGTATTTGTGATTCTATTTGTTTTGAATAGTTTAAGAACAAAAAAACCGAGCATGAATCTGGGAAAAGTTAAGGGAGTTTTTGGGTTTTTAGGAGGCTTTTTCTCTGGATTGTTTTCGACCGGAGGCCCGTTGTATGTCATGATTGTACAAAACGAAACTACTGATGTAAAGACTTTTAGAGCGACTATGTTTGGTGCTTTGGGATTAGTAACGCTAATGCGAATACCCGTTTTGGTAGTAACTGGTTTAATGACGATGCACCAGGTGTATAATGCCATTTATGTTTTGCCCTTTTTTATACTCGCCTTATTTCTAGGCAAAAAAGTCTATTTAAAACTTGATGATGTGCTGATTAAAAAAATAATATTAGGGCTACTCTTTTTATCTGGAATCATGTTAGTGGTAAGTAAGTAACTAAAGGCTATTCTAATTTGATTTGAAAAACAAAAAACCGAAATAGATCTGTATGTCTATTTCGGTTTTTTTTATAATTGGGATTAACGTTTGTGCTGCTTTGGGATGGTGGGAAATTCATAATATTTTAACTTTCTGCTTTGCAGAAGACTTGATGCGAAACGGTAATTCCACTAAGTTTCAGCTAGCTTAAAACAGTTGTTGGCAAATCGTTATTTTATATATTTTCCATCTTTAAAGTTTTGAACTTCTAGTAAATTTCCATCTACATCAAATAAATTTAGTGTTCCAGTTCCGTCTTTTAAAGTGCCTTTATCTAATTGCTTTCCATTTCCATCTAAACAATTAATTATATTTATTAGTTTTCCATCTGTGTACAATCTTTCTGTATAAATTTTTCCATTAGTATGATACCAATTCCATTGACCAATTAATTTTCCATTATCTAATGTGCCAATTCCTTGTCTATTTCCGTTTTCGTGGAAAAACTTCCATTCTCCGTCTTGTTTTCCATTATTAAATTTACCGATCTGGTGCAATTTGCCATTTTCGTGAAAAATTTTCCAAACACCAATTTCTTCTCCATTAACATATTTTCCTTTTTGAAATATCTTTCCGTTTTTATGATAAAATTTCCATTTTCCATTTTGTAAATCACTGGATGTTCTCCCTATCTTTTTTAACTCACCACTGTCATAAGATTCTTTTGTCAGTTTACAAGAAACAAGTAATAAAGTCGTAATAATTACGATAATAATTTTTTTCATAAATTAATCTTGATATTTGTCCGTTTCGTTTTACAATGGCTTATAACATTTCGCTGCTTTGAGATGGCTGGAAGTTCGTAACCGCTCATTTTTCGGCTTAACGAAAACTTGATGCGAAACGATAATTCCACTAAATTCAAGCAAGCTGAATGGCTGTTAGTAAACGTTTTTATAATTTAATTCCAAAAACTATTTAATTTGTTAAATTGCTCTTCATTATTACCTTGATTTTCATATTTATATAAATTATCCCAATATGTTTTTCCGTTGATTTTAACGAATACTTTATAATATCCTTTTGCAAGATTCCCTATGTTCATTGTAAAACTGTTTGATGTTTGTCCGCTAAGAGAAACAATTGAATTCGTGATAATTGATTGTTCGCTGTACAAATCTGTGTTCAAAATACTGCTGAAGTTTACATCTTGATGAATTTTTTCGGGTTTTGCTGATACTAACCAAACATCAGTAACATTTTCTTGTGCTAAAATATAAACTGATTCGTTAGCTGGATTAGGGTAAATTTTAAACTTGTTATTTACTAAAACATTCGGGTTTCCAAGTTGTAATATTATTTCGTTTTGATCTAGTGTTTGTCTACAATTAATTCCAGTCACTAAATTTAAGGCAGTCTTATCAGTTAGAATATCAGTTTCATCCTTGTTACAGCTTAGTGCCAAAATAGAGATGAGTATAAAAATTTTCTTCATATTAATTATATTATAATTTCAATTTACAGTTAGTTTCGGTAAAATGTTTGCTAACTACCATTGGCTTTAGGGACTAAATTAAGATTTATCTTTCGGTTCAATACTTTAAATTCAATTACAAAACCAACTTCAAGTCAAGCCGAATATCCAAATGTGGCAAAACGACTAGTTGTTCGGTTTTCTATTTATCAATATTTTCAATTGTTACATTGTTTCTATCTTTCCATATTCCATTTTGGATAGTTATCACACCGTATTTATCGTGATAATATGTGTTTCCAAGTTTAGGATCAAGTATTTTTCCAGTTAAATAATTTGGAATACAAATTGTTTGTCCATTTTGTTCGTGTGGTTTATACCCTTCGTCACAAAGATTTTGTTTTTCACAGCTCAAGATTACTGAACTTATTAGAAGCAATAGGATAATTTTATTTTTCATTTTTATGTTTAATATGTTGGACTTTATTTTTTCATTGTTAAAACCATATATCTTGCAATCTTTGGATTGTCAATTGATATATTCATACCATTTGCAAATATTGAAATAGGATTTAAAGGTTAATATTCGGCGCCAAATGAACCACGAATAAAATATGCGTCTCCTTTTTTTTGCCCTAATTTCAACTACATTTTTACTACTAGCATTCCAATTATATTTATGTATTTCATTCGCTTTTACCTTATGCAAATAATAACTTTCAGTTTTCGGCTTAACGAAAATTTGATGCGAGACAGTAATTCCACTAAATTCCAACTAGCTCAAAACCTTTGTTGGCATATCGGTTTATTTTCCGTTAGTTTTTTCCGAATTCTTTTTTATGTGTATCAATACTCTATCGTGAATTTTGTGTATTATTAAATCACTCCATATTTGCCAATAAAAAGCGGGTTTTATATTGTGATAATACCAAGTTGTTCCTTCAAGTAATGTTTTTCCGTTTTCTAGTTCTGTTAATTTAAATTGTCCTTTTTTTGAAACAAAATAATCGTGTAAATGTGGTGCGTCAATATTCCAAAAACTCAATTCTTTCATTGGTGCAGGTTGTTCAAGAACATCAAATTTCAATAATTTACCCTCGTTCCAAACTGTTACAGGTTCTACGAAACTTCCTGTTGTAAAATTACAATGTCTTACAGAACCTATACCGCTTCCAATAATTTTTGCGTTAATCGGATATGCAATTCCTATTTTAAATATAAATTCAGTTGGTTTATCTAGTTCTGGAAATTCAATTACGTTTTTCCAAACTTCCATAGGTTTAGCGTTTATAATAATTGAAGTTGTTACCGAAGTCAATTCGGGTTCGATTTTATTTTCTACGAAAGAAGTTAAAGGAATTATTGCGATAAGAATTACTAAAGCAGATGGAGTAGTATTTTTTGAATATTGTAATAAACTATATCCAATTAAACTACCAAGCCAAGTGAATAAAATTCCGATTGGTGCTGCCATTACGATACAAATCAAGCCTTCGATTGCAAAAACAATTAAAGCCAAAGTGCAAATTGCAAGAGTTGTAAAACCAATCCAAATCGCTTCACTTTTAGTTATTCTATTTTTGTAACCATAAAGGAATGTTGAACATAATCCAATTAAAAACGGAGTTAGCATAAAAAGTGCAATTCCGTATTCTCCAATTCCATAAATTCCCCAAAGTGATAAAACCCCAGCAATACAAGCTGTAATTGTTACCGAAACCCATTTTCGCTTGGTTTCATTTACTTGTATTAATTTGTCAAATATTTTCATTTATTATAAATTGTTCTTTCGTGTTTCTGTCACACAAAAATGATGCACAACGTTTTGCCACTTTGAGATGGCCGTAAATTCGTAACGTCTCAGTTTTCGGCTTAACGAAAACTTGATGCATAACGGTAATTCCACTAAGATTCAGCTAGCCCAGAACTGTTACCGCTGGTTATTCCCTTTTCTGCTCCTTGAAAATATCTTCTAAGGTTTCTTTGTACTTAGTATATTTATATAGATTTCGTTCTTTTAAAATTGAACCAAGCAATAGATCATTTTTTTCTTTTTCAGAGCCACCTTCCTTATTTAGGCAAATTAAATGATATAAAAGTGTCTCGTAGTATTTGTCAAGGTAATAACTTTTATAACTCTGAATTCCCTTATCCTCGACGATATTCATTTCAAAGTCTGCAAAATAAAAGTCTGTATATTGATAATATGGTCTTCCATTAATCTTTGGAAAATTTTCGATAAAGTCATATGCTGTTTTTGTGTTTGCAGGTTTGACAACATTCATATAACCCCAGATTGTAGTTCCACAAAAACTAATTGCTTTTAGAACGAAAATTCCTTTCTCTGTTTCGTCTTTTAAATTATAATCCTTGATTTTTAAGTCTGTATTTGAAAGGTTGAAGGGTTGATTTTTATTTCCTATTGATGTAAATAACATGTCGTAATAATTGTCAATCAATTCATAGTTTGGGATGTCTTTGTTTGACAAACTGTCTATTAACTTATTATTGTCAACTCGGTTTTCATTTCTCAAGTTAAGATTAATAGCTCTGATAATAAAAAGCTGTTTCAAAACACTTGATTCAGGTCTTGATAAAAATGGTTGAGTTAAAAGTTTGTTTTTATTCGTAATGCTTTGAGTAATGAATTCAGCCGCTAATTTTAAATTTTGCGGTATGTCTGATTTTATTTCTTTCAAAACGTCTTTTGTCGGCTCGTTTCGAAACATAAAATCTTTGTAAGTTCTACCGAGCTCTATCATTTTTTGGCTTTCTGTAACTTGTCCAAATGTCAAAAGAGTCAAGCTAGTGGCTAAAAATGTAAAAATTATTCTCTTCATATTATGATTATTGTTGATTTATAATGAGTGGTAACGTTCTGGTAATACAGCGGGTTTGGGATTAAAAATGCGTAATCTTTCGGTTATGCCAAAACTTCCAAATACAAAAGCGATTTTCCATTAAGCCAAATCCCCAAATCCCTTGTAGTGGCTGTTAGGCAACGTTTTTTTTTGCTGTTTCTATTCTTTTTAGAGTCGTTTCTTTAAATTTTTCACTCAATTCAGAAATTAAATCTTGATGCTTTTCCAATTCCAAAAGTTTCTCCCAATTCTTCTCTTTTTCTAAATGACTTGAAATTGATGGAATAATATTTTTAGGAAATGAGTAATAAAATTCCTTTGGATTTTTTAATTCAGACAATAAGTTGCTTATTTCTCTATGTCTATTTAGAATTTCAAAATATTTTTCAGTTGTTTTCTCTTTTTTGTTTATCTGATTCTGGTTTTCAGATTTGAGATTTAAAACCCGTTCGACTTTTTCTAACTGACTTTCAGAAAAGCCAACAGGAATATTAACGTTACCATACCATTTGTCATCATAATCGTCGTGGGAAAGTCCTCCCCAAACAATTATTTTTCCATTATGCCATTCATCCAATGAGATGTTAAGTCTTTTGTTTCCTTTTGGTGTATAGCCAAGTAATTTATTTTCATTGTTATAAATTTCAACAGCATACATATCGTGCGAATTACTGCCTGTTTTTGCATAACCTATAAATTCACAATTATGAATTTGGAGGTTTAAGTTTTGATAAAACATTCCTTTTATATCAAAGGTTTTAATTCCTTTACTTTTGTAAAGTAATTTTTCCTCTGTTAAATCGATTTCAATTGGCTTTTCAATTGATTTCTTTGGATGGATAATTGTTCTTGCTGTTCTGACAGTCTTTTCCGATTTGCTTTTTCCAATGAAATAAACAATTGCGATTATAATTACTATGATTAAGATAAATTCGGTCATCTTTTTTTATTTTTAAAATGTTGCCTAACTTCTGTATACTCGCCACTCTATAGCGACTATACCCCTTATTTAGGGTGGATACCCGCAATTCCCTGGCGTTTATCTCAATATTCAAATATATAGTTTTTTTTACGAATCTTCTTATTAAAATATTCTCGCTCTTAATACTTTTTCAAATATAAGTTCTAAATATATAGTTGCTTTACGGGAAACCGTAAACGGGATTGAATTGCACTAAATATACTAGCCTCGATAGCAGTGAAAAGCCTTTATGGACTGAAACTACTTTTTTCTTGTTGTGGCAGTGCGACCAAAGGAAGCGCCTGCCCCAACCTAGAAAAAGCGTTGAAGCCGGAAAGCTTGAAACGGATAGCGTGATTAGCTCCTAAAAAAATATATAAAGCTGAATTATATAAGACGTTGCGGTGGTTTTTTAGGAATTTAATTTTTTACCTTTGCAAAAAAATAAAAAAGCAATTTTGAGTACCATTACACATAGATCTAAATTAAAATATTTCCAGCTCGTTTTAATTTTAGGTTTTCTTACCGCACTTGGCCCGTTTTCAATTGATATGTATTTGCCTGGTTTTTCTGGAATTGCAGCAGACCTAAACACTACTGTGGCCAAAGTTGCCATGACCTTATCGAGTTATTTCATAGGGATTTCAGCGGGGCAATTGCTGTACGGTCCGTTATTAGACCGTTATGGTAGAAAAAAACCATTGTTTATAGGGCTGTTAGTTTACATCTTAGCTTCATTAGGTTGCGCATTTGTTACTGATATTGATACGTTTATTGGTTTACGATTCATACAAGCCGTGGGAAGTTGTGCTGCTACAGTAGCTTCAATAGCCATGGTTCGGGATTTATTTCCTGTTAAAGAAATTCCAAAAGTACTTTCTCTATTGATGTTAGTGGTTGGGCTTTCGCCAATGCTAGCCCCAACAATTGGAGGTTATGTAACTGCAGCTTACGGATGGCACGTTGTGTTTTTAATTTTAATGGGGATTGGGATTGTAATTCTTTTGGCGGCTCAGTTTGGCTTACCGCATACATTTGAACCGGATACTTCTATATCTTTGAAACCAAAACCAATTATTCTTAATTTTTGGAGTGTGACAAGAGAGCCTCAGTTTTATACCTACGCTTTTACAGGAGCGATCGCTTTCTCGGGCTTGTTTACCTATGTTGCCGCCTCCCCTATTTTATTTATGGATATTTTTAAAGTGGATGCCAAAACCTACGGTTGGATTTTTGCTTTCATGTCGTTGAGTTTCATCAGTGCCAGTCAGTTAAATTCCTTGTTATTGAGAAAATTTAGCAGTGAGCAAATGATCTTCGGAGCATTGATTACACAATCGGTTATTAGTATTACTTTTTTAATCGCTGCGATGAACGGCCTTTTAGGATTGTACGAAACGATTGGGATGTTGTTTATATTCCTAGCTTGTTTGGGGATTTCAAACCCTAATACCGCTGCGCTGACTTTGGCTCCATTCTCAAAAAATGCGGGAAGCGCCTCTGCGTTAATGGGCGCGATTCAATTGGGATTAGGTGCATTTGCTTCTTTTGCGGTAGGTGTTTTTGTAAAAGACTCTATGGTACCTATGGTTGTGATTATGATGGTTAGTACGATAGCTGCTTTGGTGGTTTTAATTTTTGGAAGACGTAAGATTACTGTAAAATATTAAGTTGCTACGTTATTTAAACATATAAGTCATTTAAGGAAAAGATTTTTAAATAGATGAGGATATTGTTTATTTTAATTACGTCGGGCATACTTTTTAGGTTTATGCATTCTTAAACGTATAGTTAATATGATTGTTCTTATTTTATTTATTATCAGGTCAATAAGCATTTAGTTAAAAAAAATATAGAGACATAGACTTTTTGTCTTTAAAAAGAAGCTAAGCTTTGAGATAGAGTTGAGCGGGGTTACGGAAATTGATTATTCATTGTACATCAAGCAAGGAAACTTATATGTCTTATATGGTTTAAAAAATATAAATGATAAGCCATACAAGAAAACTTATATGACTTATCTGTTTAAAAATTAATTATTACTTTTCTTTTTTGTCTTATCTGGTCTGATTATCATTCGCAATGATTGATCTTGGGAGAAATAGGAAATCATCCAGTTAAAGAAGGTTTGTACTCTGTTACGGTACGTTATCAATGAGATAAGATGGATGAATAACCATATTAGCCAAGCAAAAAATCCGTTGAAATGCATTTTGGGTTTTGGTAAATCTACTACAGCCTTATTTCTACCTATAATGGCCATCGATCCCTTATCGTTATATTTAAAAGGGATTAAAGGTTTGTTGCGCCCCATTAACTTGAAGTTTTCTGCTAAATTTATTCCTTGCTGAATGGCTACTTGCGCCACCTGTGGATGTCCGCCAGGAAAATCGGTATCGGTTAGTTGGATACAAGTATCGCCTATCGCGTAGATATTCTCCGTTCCGTTTACTTTATTAAAATCATCGGTAGCCATTCTTCTTCCGCGGCCGTAACTTTCGGCTGGTATGCCTTCGAATACCATGGCTGAAACACCGGCAGCCCAAATCAAATTCTTAGTTTGAATCGTTTTTCCAGTAGATAAAAACACGGTATCATCTACATAATCAGTTACCTGCGTATTCAATTGTACGACCACACCTAAATTAGTAAGTGCTTCAAGCGTATCTTCCTGCGAGGCTTTGCTCATAGGTGCTAGCAAAGCTGGACCACCATCAATTAAATAGATATTACTGGCTGTAGTTCCTAGTTCTGGGTATTCTTTTTGGAAAATACTTTTTCTCATTTCGGCGTACATACCAGAAACTTCCACTCCGGTAGGTCCTCCACCAGCTACAACTATGGTTAATAGTTTACGACGTTCGCGGATGTCCTTACAAATGGCAGCTTTTTCTAAATTTTTTAAGATAGTGTTGCGCATTTCAATGGCATCATTGAGCGTTTTCATTGGAATGGCATTTTTCTTTACATTTTCCATTCCGAAATAACTCGTTTCAGCACCAGTAGCAAAAACCAGATGGTCGTAACTCAACTCACCGTTATGCAATATAATTTTATTTTCGGATGGTACTACTTTTAGGAGTTTTCCAAGACGAAACTGTAGGTTTTTCTTTCCTGCAAAAAATTTACGGAAGGGATAACTGATACTGGATGGTTCCAGAAAGGCAGTAGCCACCTGATAAATCAGCGGTGGGAAGAAATTATAATTGTTTTTGTCAACAAGAGTTACCTGAATCCCCTTTTGGTTTAAAAGTTCTTTGGCCAGGTTAATCCCTGCAAATCCTCCGCCTATTATGACAATATTCATATGCTGTTATTTAATAGTTTTGATATAAAAAATCTCTTATAAATATACGATATTTATGAGAGTCTATTAAATTTCGAAATAGTAAAAAACTATGATACGATTGCTATACTATTGCTTACTTATTTTAATAAAGTCATCGTATTGTAAAAACTCTAATCCATTTCCATTTGTAAAAAAGTTGTTTGCTATCGCTGTCCCTAATTTTTCTACTGGTATTCCTCTGTATTTCCGCCATTTCCCCTGCAAAACAAAATTTAGTTTAGGCCATACCTTTAGTACAATAGCCTGCGAAAAACCATATCTGTTGATGGGTGTTAGAATCATGGAAGGCTGAAAAATACTCAGGCGATCAAAGTGAAGTTTTTCTAATTCAGCTACCAATTCTCCTTTGGTTCTCAAAAAAAAGTTGGACGAAGTGGCGCTAATTCCCACTGAAGACAAAAGCTCAAAATGTTGAACTCCGTTTTTTTTGCATATTCGAGCAAAATCTAAAACGGCTTGTTTGTCTATCTTTAGAAACTCTTCTTTACTCATTTTAGAAGGTTCGCCAACACCTAATGTGCAAATACCAACGGATGCGTTTTTTACTAAAGTATCATAAGTGGCTGGATCAAAAATATTGATTTCGTGTTGCTGCACAAAATCAGCCTGTATAGCGTCAATAGATCGTCTTCCCAACAGAATTCAAGCTTGTAAGCTGTTTTGACTTTAAAAGGCGGCTTAAAGCTTGTGTGCCCACCGCTCCACTTGCTCCAAGCATCACTACAGACTTATTTTCGTTAGTGTTATTCATTTTGACAGAGTATGTATTATTTTAATTCTTTCGCGTATTTGAAAATGGCAGGCAATCCACCGGTATGCCAAAATAGGATATTAGAGTTGGCAGGAATTCTTTTTTCATTTAAGTAATTAAGCATGCCATAAAATGCTCTGGCCGTATAAACAGGATCTAATAAAACACCTTCATTTCTAGCTAATTCACTGATGGCATTAATTTCATTAGCAGTGACTACACCATAACCGTCCTCGTCGTAATCCCTAATTAACTTTATATCCGAAAGTTGGAATTTCTTATTTACGTTCAACTTTTGGGTTCCCTCTTCTACTAAGTTTAAAACCACTTCTTCGAGTGAAAGCCCATTTAATTCCTCTTTATCTATGCTTATTGGAATTAACTCTGAATCTAATTGATAGATTTCTTTTCCAAGAGTTAATCCGGCTTGCATTCCTCCTGAACTTGAGGCGAAAAAGATATAATCGATTTTTAGTTTTTGTTCAATTAATTGCTCTTTTAATTCCTTAGCAGCACTAACGAATCCCATAGCCCCAGTAAAATTAGATCCTCCGTACGGAATTACGAAACATTTACTTCCTGTGTTCTCCAGTTTATTTTTCAATTTCTCTCCGTCTTCTCCTTTTCTATTCTCCGCTGTAAAATGGATTTCGGCTCCTAGGATTGACGAAAGCAATAAATTTCCATCATATACCTCTGGCTTTGTACCTCCCAAAAGCAAATGACATTTAAGTCCGGCGATAGCGCATGCGGCGGCAGTTTGTCTACAGTGATTTGATTGCTGTGCTCCAGCGGTGATTATGGTATCACAATTTTCATCCAGAGCTTGTTTGATTAAATACTCTAGTTTTCTAGTTTTATTACCACCAGAGGCTAGTCCAGTATTATCGTCTCTTTTAATGAAGATATTGTAATCAGGATATTTTTTTGATAATCTACTAAGTTCTTGTAGTGGAGTAGGAAAAAAACCTAAATTATATTTATTGTCAATCATATTGTCGTTTTGTTTAGTATTCTAAAAATAGAATTTTAATGAAAGTACAGTTTTAAAACCACTCTTTTCAGAAGTTTATTTTTTATTAAGCTAATTTAAGCATTTCATTTTTTAAGTTTATCTTATCTGTTAAATGAATTGTTTTAAGCCAAGTTGATTAGTAGCTATTCCCAAAGTAAATGTAAATGTTTATGGCCTTTAGGGTTCGCTTGGTAATACTATTTTTTTAGGAAGACAGAATATTATATAGTGTACCCGCAAAAAAAAAGGACTGTTGAAACGTTTTCAACAGTCCTTTTCTAAATTCTCTATTATTGTTTGATGAACACCTTGGCTTTCAAAATGTCCTCTTTTATCATCGAGGAAGAGCTACAGATAATTCTTTTTTCTTTTTATTTAATTCATCCTGCAGTTTACGCATTGCTTTCTGTTCACGTTCTAAGGCTTTTTCTTTATAGATTTCAAATTCTTTTTCAGACTGTTGTAACGCCAGCTTACTCTCTACAGTTATACTATTACTTTGTTTAAATTTAAAAATAAAAAACACAAGTGTAGCGATCAAGCCAATAACAATTAGGAAAAACAATGTTTTAAAAAACGTTTTTTCTAATTGAATTCCAAAAAGAGAAATACTATCCTTTTGTGATCTTAGACTAGAAACAACAGTTTCTGAGGCAGTTGATTTGGCTTGTAAGTTGTCAATAACTTGTTTTTGTGAATTCAGAAAGTCTGTATTTGCTAAAAGCTTGCTTTTTGAAACAGAAAGAGAGTCTAGAACATTCGATTGTAATTTCAGCAGCGAAGTCGCTTTAATAACTTTATAGCCCTGAAAATTATTTGATTTATCAATAAGATTCTCAAACTGATTTTTTACAGTGCCTGAATCAGTAATTTTATTTGTGTTTTGACTAAAAATATTTGATGTAATAAGTAATACGGCAACTGCCGCCATTGTCATTTTCTTCATGAGTTAAAATCTTTATATTTCATAACTAATTATAAAACTAGTTATTGTTAGATAATGTAACGACCCATAAAACTAGTTATTGCCACTAAAATAGATTTCCAGCACATTTAACTAAAGTTGGAGGGCGTTTTTATCCAATAAAGAATATTGCAATACAATTCGGCCCTATTATCACGTCGATATATCTGAGAGATCAGCCTTCATTTGCTTTTAAGTCATAACTTTTGGTGTTAATTCTTTTCCTTCTTTTCTGTACAAAAGTAGCCCTAAGCCTGAAGTAAATACGATGCAGCTTAACAACATTAAAATTCCATTATTCCAGATAAAATAAGAAATTCCAACAAACGGCCCTCCTATTACTACCATAAGCGCAGGTATTGGATTTGTTTTGATAAAATTCAAAGCATGTGCCGCTAAACCGAGAAATAGTAAAGAAGGTCCTACTATAACAAAAGGGTATAAAATTAGTGGTGTATTACTGATATGCTGACTTAGTTTATCACTACTTATAGCATCATCTCCAAAACTCCACATGATAAAGTCAATGGTGCAGAGGCCGATGTGAGCTATCACTCCTAAAGCAGTCAAGACAGAGGCGACGGAGTTAAGCTTGTTTTTAGGAAATACAAAATTAAAAGAAAACAGTAATACTGCTCCTGTCAAGTTAAACCAATGTGCTAAATCAATATGCTTTTGTGCACTTAATGAACCTTGAGAAAAGAAGACGTAACTGGTTACAAAAAATAGTAACCCCATTAGACATAATGTTTTTGTTTTGGCCATAATTTACTTTTTTAAATTCTATGTTGTATAATCTAGTATTAAGAGTTCTTGAGAATGTACTTGTTTTGATTAATGATGTATTCTACTAGATTCTCAACAGCTTTTCCAAAGTACTTTATCTGGGATTTCTGAAATTGATTAATTTAATTTATCTGTGGACTTATAGATTTCAATTAATCTATCTCGCTCATTTTTTCTTTTGTTTGAAGCTATAAATAGAGGAATTGACACTCCTAATTCGATAACCCCCATGGCTACAAACATGCTTCCTATCGATTCTCCAACACCTTCTTGGTCATTTTTTGAACCAGAAATAACCATAACCCCAAATGCTGTGGTCAAGGCAGAAAGCGAAGTAAAAACTATTCCTAAAGTTTTTTTTTTCTTCTTTCTTTATCTTTTTCTAAAATGGTATCCAAATTCAAATAGTTAATCGAATTACTTAGCTCATTTGGTTTCGTATTTAATCCAAATGACTTCAGTCTTTTCAATTCGTAATTTTTAAATTCTTGAGAAAAACAATTCGTGAATAAAAGTAAAGCAGTTAAAATAATTAGTGTCTTTTTCATAATGTTTACCAACTTAGATACCATATCAAATATATACAACTTTTCTTATATTAAAATTAAATAATAAAACAAAAAAAACCATTGCCCAGCTTCTTCAAGCATTGCAATGGTTTTTCATTTATAAAATCGAAAAAGCACTATTTAATTTTTTGTCTTTTTACCGCTATTTCTACTAGCTCATTTTTGTTTTGCAACAAATAATCAACCAATAGTGTTTCGATTAATTGCAAAGCTTTACCAGTCTTTTTTATTTAGAGTATTCTTTCACTTTTAAATGAATTCCAGGTCCTACGTTTAACGTTACTTTTTCACTATTCCATTTAAGATTAATATTATCTCTTGAAATATACGGACCACTGAAAACAGCTGATGAAAATTTAATTGCATTATCTTGATTCGTGACGTTTTCTTTGTTTTCAAAATCAATCCACTCTACAGCTACTAAAAAATCATTTTCAAATGATAGATCCTGATTTGACAAGTCTAGTTTAACCATGCCACTTTTTGTTACTTTAATAATATTGTCTACCGTATTGGTCTTTAATACATCAATAGTTCCATCTACAATAGTATAAAAATTGATTCTGAAAGTGGCAGATTTATATCCAAGTTTCGGGAGGTTGAATTGAACATTTTTTAAGTCATAAATTTTATTCTTTTTTACTGTAATTATTTTACCAATTTCAGTACCTAAACTATTTGAAGTAAAATACATTAAAATGCCTTCAGTTTCTGTTTTAGTTCCAACAATTTTTTCTTTTACTTTTTTCTTTTTATTCGAAACGATAACCTCTTTTAAATTCTCAACTTTAGCGTTGAGTTTAATTTGCTCAGATTTTAAAGGAATTCCGATTGTCTTTTTATCAAAATTTAAGTGTGAAAAAATTAAAAAATCATGCTCTTCTAAAGATGAATTTTCAATAGAAAAATTGCCTTCCATATTACTTACTGTTCCAATAGGTTTTCCTTTAATAGATATATTCACGTATGGAATTCCTCTGCCATTTTCGTCGATACATTTTCCTTTAATCTGGGAATAAGAAGGATGAACTAAAAATAAACAAGCAATAAATAATAGTATAGAATATGATTTCATTTCTTTATATGTTTCTATTATGACGAATTAACTTATTTTTTGTTACAGTTTTCACACTTATTTCACGATTACTAGCAATTAATAAAATCATCGAAGAGGTATAACTGTTCTACTATTTTAACTATATAGAGAACATAAAAAAAACCATTGCCCCGCTTCTTCAAGCATTGCAATGGTTTTTCATTTATAAAATAGAAAAAGTACTATTTCATTTTTTGTCTTTTTACCGGTTTTTCTACTGGCTCGTTTTTGTTTTGTAACAAATAATTAGCCAATAATTTTTCGATCAATTCGTCCTTAGTCAAATGATGAAAAACGGTTTTTATTTTAGTTTTTAATTCCGCATCCACTTCATGGTTGGGTTTGGTTTTGAATATTTGTTTAGCCCATAAAAGAGTATTGTTTTCTTCGATGCTTAGAGCGCTTGGTTTTTTGAATTCAGTGAATTTAATTCCCAATTCTTTTTCAAAGTCGGCGATTTCTTTCACCTCTTCTTCTTGTAGTACCGTTAATGAAAGTCCCTTTGCTCCTGCTCTGGCCGTTCTTCCGCTACGGTGTACGTAAGCTTCATACACATCAGGTAAATGGTAGTTAACTACATACGAAATTTCCTTTACGTCAATTCCTCTGGCAGCCAAATCTGTCGCAACTAATATATTGATGTGTCCCTCACGGAATTGTTCCATGATTCGGTCTCTAATTCCTTGTGACAAACTACCGTGCAAAGCTCCCGAAGAGAAACGGTTGATGGCTAAGTTTTTAGCCAGTTTATTTACCGCTGCTTTAGTCTTGCAAAATATGATTCCGCGTTCTCCTTCTTTTGAATTCAGGAAATGCATTAAAACATCTAGTTTTTCAATAGGATCTACCACAATATACTCGTGATCAATCCCTTGATTTCCTACTGTTTCCATATTAGCGCTTACCTGAACTACATTTTTATTCAAGTAGTTCTGAATCAACTGTTTTATGGTTCCCGGCATAGTAGCCGAAAACAATAATGTTTTGTGTTCCTTAGGTAATTCGGCAATAATTTCATCCAGGCTTTCTTTCAAGATAGTCACCATTTCATCAGCCTCATCTAAGACAAGAAATTTGGTTTCTTTCAGATTGATTGCTTTACGCTGTATTAAGTCAATTAAACGACCCGGTGTGGCTACCACAATATGTGTGGGTGCAGCTAGGCGTTCGATTTGTGGTTTTATTGGGATTCCACCGCAGGTTGCTGCAATAGAAACTTCAGGAAGGTATTTTGCAAAATCCTCTAGGTTTCTAAAAATCTGATGTCCTAACTCTCTTGTAGGGACCAGAATAAGCGCTTGTACCGTAGGTGAAGTTGTATCTATTAATTGTAAAAGAGGCAATCCAAAAGCAGCCGTTTTTCCAGTACCTGTTTTTGCAAGTCCAACTAGATCAGTGGTGTTTGCTAAAAGTAGCGGAATTGCTTTAAGTTGAATTTCTGTGGGTTCAACAATTTTCAATTCAGAAATTGCTTTTAGAATTGGTGCTGAAATCCCTAAATCAGAGAATTGTTTTGGCATTTTTTTGGATTTATTATTTTATAAAAAATAGTTATTTTGTATGCTAGATTTCTAGCCCTGATAGAAGTAAAAATCCTCTTGTGCCGGTGTTCGGCACAAGAGATTGAAACGAATAGCAGGATTAGCTCCTTATATTATTCATCATCAGGTTCGTTCATGATTTTCTCACGATACTTCTTCCCGATCATTAATGTCATTTTTAATTTGTAATCATCAACCAGCCATTCGCGATAGTTTTTACTACACTGGCTCAGACATTTAGAATAGCGTTTGATACGGCATTCAATATCGTCGTCCAGCTCTCGTGACAATGATTTTGCTTCCTGCAATGTTTCCGTATTATCTACACACATCGAAGAATGTTGCTCTAATGACTTGTCTAAAACTACTTTTGAACGCAGGTTTTGCGCAATGATGAGTTTGTGCTCTTCATCGACATCAAATCCTACTTCTTCAGTTTTACTAAATTTAGCACGCAAATCTGGAGGCATAGAATATTTGAAATACAATTCTATTTCCGTATCATCTCGTAAATTTTCTAGATAAAACTCCGGTGATTTAAAGATGTGTTGCCAGTTTACAGGCTCACTCCACAAACCGAAACGGGCTGCATTATTTCCTAAATCAATCACGGTAAACATATCCTTGTTAGGTAGTTTTCTGGATCCACGACCAATCATTTGGTAATATAATGTCAACGATTTTGTTGCTCTATTCAGAATGATAGTTTCTACGGTAGGTTCATCAAAACCAGTGGTAAGGATTCCCACCGAAGTCAAAATCGCATCTGGTGTTTTCTTGAACCACTGTAGAATGTCTTTACGTTCCTCAGCGCTACTGGTATTGTCTAGATGGCGGATAGGATAACCTGCTTCTCTAAACGTTTCATAAACGTATAAGGACGTATTAATTCCGTTATTGAAAATTAGCGTCTTTTTACCTAATGATTTCTCTGTGTAAGCATGCAATAATTTCTCTTGCATCGCCATATTAGTATACAAATCATCAGATGATTTCACGGTGTAATCTCCGTTAATTCCGACTTTCAACGACGTTAGACCTACATCATAACTATATGTAATTGCTTTTGCCAAAAAACCATTTTCAATCAATGAATTGATGGTATCCCCTACGATTAATTCATCGTAGCTTTCGTGCATTGGCAGTTTTATATTAGAACTCAAAGGCGTTGCTGTAACTCCTAGAATAAAAGCATTTGTAAACGAACTCAATAATTTTCTAAATGAGTTATAATGCGCCTCATCGATGATTACCAATCCTACATTATCTAAATGTAGCTTCTCATCATTGATACGGTTTTTTAACGTTTCTACCATCGCCACAAAACAAGAATATTCGTTTTGGTCTGGAAGGTCTTTAACCTTACTGTTGATAATTTTGTTTTTTACGCCAAAACCTTTCAACATCTTAGAAGTTTGTTTACACAACTCAATTCTGTGTGTTAAAACAACTACTTTATTGTCACTTTTAGATAAATAGCGACGAACGATTTCAGAGAACACAACCGTTTTACCACCACCAGTAGGCAGTTGATACAAAAGGTGATGTTGCTTTGGTGCATTGTCTATCCGTTCAAAAATGGAATCAATATCTCCTTTTTGGTATCCATAGAGTTCTTTTCTGTCTTCTTTTTCTATTTCTATAGTATTTTCAAACATTGTTTTTTGTTGGGTTTTTGCAAAAATACACCTAAAAAACAGTTATTATGTTATATTTAATTTAAAATATAGGGAGGGATTGAAGAAATTTCTGTTATGGGGATCCGACTAATACTCGAATCTCTCGATGATTGCGTCAAATTCGGGCTCGTTTTTCCATTTTTGCGTAATAGTTTCCTTATGAATGGCGTTGATTCTAGATTTGAATTCGTTAAGAACCCCATTTGCAATCATAAATACGACTGCTTGTTCAAAGGAATTGAACATACTTTTAAAAAAGAGTTCTTGTTTGATGGTATTTTCAGAGGAGAAAGCTTGCGCGATTTCTATATTATACAGCATTACATCTGCTATTACAAATGGGTCTACGCCCAAAGTGATAAAGTGCTTGATATACTTCTGGGCAACAGATCGACGCATTTTTGGCTTTTTGCGTTTCTTGGTGGCCGTTTGTAGAGGAAAGTATTCGTTCGAAATTTTAAGCTTGCATTCCTGCAGCAGCGTTTCTTCCTTTGGATTAAACACAAAATTATAATACACTTTTACAGGGCTGAATTTCTCGTACAATTCGAGAATCTGCTCTTCAAGCTGCTCTTTTGTCAGTTGGTTCAAGTATTTTTTTAAATCGCGTTTGCTCATTTTAAAAGGTTCAGATTACAAAAGTAAAAGAGTTTAAGATGGAATACCTATAAAATCAATCATATTACTTAATTTTGCTCATAATTACTAAAAATAAAGTACATGCTCAAGTTTTTTAAGGTGGTAGCGATTCTAGAAGGAATCTCTTATTTGGTTTTGTTTTCGAATATGTTGTTTATCAAACCTAATAATTTTGATCTTTATAAAACCTTACTTTATCCTATAGGAATGAGTCATGGTGTATTATTTATTGGTTATGTTATCTTAGCCTTTATATTAAGGAAGCCTCAAAATTGGGATTTTAAAACTTTTTCTATTATCCAATTAGCCTCTTTAATTCCATTTGGTACTTTTTATGTAGAGAAGAAATACTGTGTAAATGCTTAAATTCATAGAAAAAACATTCACTTTTTTTTATCCTATATTCCGTAAATGGGGAATGGGATATAGCTTTGCGTCCTATTTAAGTCTGATTCTTAATATAGCTGTGCTTTGCATTGTGGCCTACAGTATTTACATTGTATTCCGATTAGTGTTAGTGACTATAATGATCTTTATAGCGCGAAAAACCAGAACGAAATTTGATGATTTATTGGTGACCAATAAAACCGCTAAATACATCGCGCATTTAATTCCGTTGTTGTTTATTTATAAATCAGTTCCTGTGATTCTGGAGCGTTATGAATATTGGGAAGGCGTTTTTGGAAAGTTAGTAGGAATCTATATTGTTATTCTAGTGCTATGGATTATCCGTACCGTTTTTAACGCTTTACGTGATTATCTAAAACTGAAACCACGATACAGCGATAAACCTATCGATAGCTTTATTCAGGTTATCATGATTGTTTTATGGATTGTAGGGATTACTATAATCATATCGAGATTATTTGATATTGGTCATGCTGAGCTTCTAACGACCTTTGGAGCAGTGTCTGCTTTGATTATATTAATTTTCAGGGATATTATTTTGGGTTTTGTTGCCAGTGTCCAAGTATCTGTAAATGATATGATCCGAATAGGCGACTGGATCACGATGGCTAAATTTGGTGCTGACGGGGATGTAATCGAAATCAATTTGACTACGGTAAAAGTTCAGAATTTTGACAATACCACCACAACGATTCCAACGTATAGCTTGAGTTCTGATTCTTTTCAAAACTGGCGCGGAATGCTTCATTCTGATGGGCGACGTATAAAAAGACACATACTCATTAAAACCAGCAGTATTCATTTTTTGAATAATGAGGAGTTAGTAAAGTTAAAGAATATCACGCTTATTAGTGACTATATTGATACCCGTATGGCCGAGGTTGATAAATACAATCAAGACAACGAGATTGATAAATCACTAGCTATAAATGGTCGAAATGTCACTAATTTAGGGTTGTTTAGAAAATACATCACCCAATACCTAAACAATCATCCAGCGATAAACAAAGACCTACTCCTACTCTGTCGTCAATTGCAATCGACAGCACAGGGTGTTCCTTTAGAGGTCTATGCTTTTACAAGTGACAAACAGTGGCAAAATTATGAGTATATCATGTCTGATATTTTTGATCATATAATTGCATCTGTCCCTTTCTTTGGACTGGAGTTATATGAACTGCCTTCTAGCAATGAGTTTCTTCAATAGATAATATTATTTAATCCTTTTACAAAAAAGATGAAACTCTTTAGCTCACGATTAAAACTAAGGTTGATTGACAACGCCGATTTAAATGCGATTCATATTTTGCATTCTTTAGCAGAAACCGATGAATTTAATGCGTTGGGAATTCCTAAAAATATTGGCGAAACTAGCAGCATAATCGCCCCTTGGATTTCAGCAAATCAGGAAGAAGAAGTTCAAAGTTATACTTTTGCAATAGAAGAAAGTATCACTAATCAATTCATTGGTTTATTTGGACTTAAATTGGGACCTAAGAAGTATCGAAGAGGAGAAGTTTGGTACAAATTACATTTAGATTATTGGGGAAAAGGATATGGAACGGAAGCATTGAATAGGGTTCTCGATTTTGGGTTTGATGATTTAAATTTACATCGAATACAAGCGGGTTGTGCCGTAGGCAACTTTGGTTCTATTAAAGTACTTGAAAAGGCAGGAATGTTCCGAGAAGGACGAGGAAGGCAACTACTACCCTTGAAATCGGGCTGGTCTGATAATTTTGAATATGCCATTTTGGAAACGGATGACAGAAACAGAACTTCAAATTAAAGCATAAAACTAAGTTCAGAAATGTGGGTTTTATTTTGCAGATTTTAATTAAGTAAGACGTTGGAATAATAGCATTACCTTTGTTTTAGTCGTTTGTTCAGCTTAGATTATCGGAATTATGTGGGATTTTAGACTAGCTTATGAATTGAAAACCAACTTTATAAAAAAAACTATGGCTGGAGAAAAAGATTTGGAAACACTACTCAAAACAATGAAACCCAAGCATATTCCAGGGGATTATGTTTTTTGTGTTATTAATTCAATTGAAGGTATCGATTTGAATGCCATTGTTATGCTTTTCAAGGAAGAAGAAGCAACTACTATTATTCTTAAAAAAGAATTGGCTGAATCCTTAAACCTCGAATATACTTCTGTTATGGCGTGGATCACGCTAACGATTCATTCCTCCCTTGAGGCTGTGGGTTTAACAGCCGCATTTTCGAATGCTCTTTCTCAAGAAGACATCAGTTGCAATGTAGTAGCTGCCTACTATCATGACCATATATTTGTTGACCAAAAAGATAGTAGTAAAGCAATGGAAATACTAAATCGTTTTTCTAAGTAATTTATTCTAAAGACGATTTTTCACAAATTCAATCTCTGTTTTACCGTGTGGTTTTGGCTTTCCGTCATCTCCTAAGTTGACCATAGTGGTATTGGCTATGGAAATAATCGTTTCGCGAGTCATCATATTTCGAACCTCGCATTTTAGAGAAAGCGATGTAGTCCCAAACTTCACCACATCAATACCAATTTCTATAATATCTCCTTGTTTTGCGGAGCTTCTAAAATTAATTTCCGACATGTATTTGGTCACTACTCTTTGGTTCTCAAGTTGAATTATAGAATACAAAGCTAATTCTTCATCTATCCAAGCTAACAACTGACCCCCAAATAAAGTTCCATTTGGATTCAAGTCTTCTGGTTTTATCCATTTTCTAGTGTGAAATCGCATATTTTTTTATTTAATAACGCGAAAGTAACCTATCTCCGTTGATTTTTTTATAATTTTAAAGAAAAAAAGATGGACTCAAGAGATGTTTTTTTAAAAGAATTCCGCGGAGAAACAATTGGAAGTGTTAGTACACAATCCTCATCCGAGGAAATGTTCCAGAACGAGGTGCTTCGTCCTATATTAAAGCTACAAAATGATTTGTTTATTGCTTCTTTCAGAAATTATTCGGCGAAATACAAGGGTGATTTCTACGCTCAAACCACCGAAAAGAAGATGGCTACCATTGAAAATGCAATTCAAAAAGACATAAAATACCGAAACGCCTTAAAAGGAATGGTAATAGGATTATTCACAATGGAGGAATATTCATTTTATATCAAGAATTCATCAAATCTCAATAAAAGAATGATGAACATGCTAATCGAAAGATTAAAAAGTCAGGTTCAGTTGTTTGAAGCTGATTCCAGTGAGAAATCAAGGCTGTAAAATATTGATTTTATATAAATTAGCTTTCATTTTAATCGAAAGCTATATCAGCGTCTGTTTAGTTTTATTTGCAGATTCTCAATAAAATCAGGCTTTCACTCGAGAATATTCAAAATATCTAATACTTTGAGGAATCATACTATTTTTAATGTAAAAAAGAAGATTATATAGGTGTTTTCTCCGCTTTAAAGGAATATTTTCGTTATTATTGTTAAAATCAAAATATATGAAAGAAGAATATTTCAAGTGGTATTCTCCTAACCTAAACAAGGAGATTGAGATGTTAGTTTTTGGGCATGCTGGATATCCGGTAATCCTATTTCCTACTTCAATGGGAAGTTACCATGAAAACAAGGACATGGGCCTGATTGAATCGGCTAAATGGTATGTAGAGCAAGGATTAATACAAATATTCTGTCCAGATAGTATTGATAAAGACAGTTTTTATAACAAACACATTCACCCTATTCATCGGATTGAAAACCATGTGCGATACGACAAAATGATCTGCCACGAAATTGTAGAAAAAGTCAAAAACAATACTTCATCTGGGAAGGTTGCAGTTGCCGGTTGCAGTTTTGGAGGATATCATGCCGCTAATTTTGCTTTTAGACACCCCGGTTATGTTAGCCATATGTTTTCCATGAGTGGAGCTTTTGATATAAAAAGCTTTCTGGATGGGTTTCATAACGATGATGTTTTTTATAACAGTCCTGAGGATTACTTATACGGATTAGAAGACCCTGAATTATGGAAAATGGATATCGTTCTAGGTACTTCAAATTGGGACATTTGTTTTGATGCTAATCTTAAATTAAGTAAGGTATTAAGCCAAAGAAACATACACCACTGGCTTGATATTCGTCAGGACAAAAATCATGATTGGCCTATATGGAAGGAAATGTTTCCGCACTACTTATCCCGAATCAAGTTTTTTTAGACTGAGAAATTGAATACAAAAAATACAATTATATTAATAAGGTAAAATAGATAAAAATGAAAAAAATTGGAATTTTATTTGGAATGGAAGACACCTATCCTCAAGCATTTATAGACCGTGTTAATTCAAAAAACGAAAAAGGAATTATTGCAGAAGCAGTTTCTATTGACAAAGTAGTTCAAAATAAAGATGGAGAATATGCAGTCATTATTGACCGTATTTCGCAAGATGTTCCCTTCTATCGCGCGTATCTGAAAAATGCCGCTTTAACGGGTACAAATGTTATTAACAACCCTTTCTGGTGGAGTGCCGATGATAAATTTTTTAATAACTCATTAGCCGATACGCTTGGAGTACCATTACCCAATACGGTTCTACTACCTTCTGCAGAACATCCAACAGATACAACAGGAAAGTCATTCAGAAACTTAAAATTTCCAATGGACTGGGAAGGAATATTTGATTATATAAAGTTTCCAGCTTACATGAAGCCATACGCCGGTGGTGGATGGAAAAATGTATATCGTTTAGAAAACAAAGAGGAATTCTGGGAGAAACATCAGGAGACTGGGCAGCTGGTAATGATGCTTCAAGAAGAAATTGTTTTTACTGAATATTTTAGAGTGTATTGCTTAGGCGGTAAAGCGGTTAGAATCATGCAATACGAACCAAGAAATGCTCCTCACTTACGTTATGTAATTGATGGACCGCCAGTGGATAAAAAATTATTAGCAACGGTAAAAGATTACACATTGAAGCTTTGTAAAGGCTTAGGATATGACTTCAATACTGTTGAATTTGCGGTACGTGATGGAATTCCTTATGCTATCGATTTTGGTAATCCAGCACCGGATGCTGAATTGACCTCTGTAGGTGCAGAAAATTTTGAATGGGTAGTCGAAGAATCGGCTAAAATGGCTATTGCTGCGGCAAAAAAACAAAAGCCCGGAAAAATGAATCTGACTTGGGGAACATTTATGAAAGACGCGGTTGCGGCCAAGTAAATTTCTGAGGAACCGGAATGCCTAGCCCAGATAGAAGAGAAAATCCCATCTCGTTTAAAAAACGAGATGGATTGTATCGAATAGCTGGACACGAGCGAAGCGAACTGACGAAGTAAATTGCTCCTAAAAAAAATTGAAAAATGAAAAAATTACCTGCTTTCACCCTTGGTGTTGAAGAAGAATACCAAATTATAGACCCTGAAACAAGAGACCTGCGTTCGCATTTGTCGAAAATTGTTGATGGAGCCAAGATTATATTAAACGAACAAGTAAAGGCAGAAATGCACCAGTCTGTAGTGGAAGTTGGAACTAATATTTGTATGAATGTAGACGAGGCCGAAAAAGAAATTAAATTCCTGCGTACGAAAATTGTTGAATTGGCAGATAAGCAAGGATTAATTGTGGGTGGAGCTGGAACACATCCTTTTTCGAAATGGCAAGACCAACCCATTACTGACGATCCAAGGTATCATACCATTGTGAATGAGCTACAGGATGCGGCACGTTCCAACTTAATTTTTGGGATGCATTGCCATGTGGGAATAGAAAATCGGGAAATTGGGTTGAAATTAATGAATCAAGCCTGCTACTTCTTACCTCATATCTTTGCGCTTTCAACTAATTCTCCTTTTTGGGAAGGGAGACAAACGGGTTATAAATCCTTTAGAACAAAAGTATTTGATAAATTCCCAAGAACCGGATTGCCTGAATATTTTGATTCGGTAGCATCTTATGATAATTTCTTAGACACCTTAGTAAATACCAATTGTATTGATAATCCAAAGAAAATTTGGTGGGATTTGCGTTTGCATCCTTTTTACGACACCATTGAATTTCGTATTTGTGATATGAGTTTAACGGTTGAAGAGACCATGTGTATTGTTGCTGTAATACAGGCTGTTGTAGCTAAATTATATAAGCTAAACATGCAAAACATGAGCTTCAATATTTACAGACTAGCATTGATAAAAGAAAATAAATTCCGTGCTTCACGTTACGGAATCGAGGGTCATATGATTGATTTCGGACTTCAGAAAGAAGTAGAAACAAGAGTGCTGATTCTTGAATTACTTGATTTTGTCGATGATGTTGTGGATGAATTAGGAAGCCGTGAACAAATTAATTATGTGCATCAGATTTTGAAAAATGGAACTGGAGCCGCAAAACAACTGGCGGTATTTGAGAAAACGAATGACATTACTAAGGTGGTTGATTTTATAACTGATGAATTCACTAAGGGGTTGTAAGTTATTAGATTACCTTTGCAGGCTACTATAATTAAAGATTGCCCCATGAATAAGAAAAAAATTACAATTGCCCTTTTAGACATGTACGACGGAGTACCTAATCAGGGAATGCGCTGTATAATTGACATCATTAATAGATTTAGTCCTTTTGTAACCTTCAAAATATATGATGTGAGGGGCAAATGTGAATTACCCGAAATCGACCAGTACGACATTTATATTTCTACAGGAGGTCCAGGAAATCCATTAATTGGTGACGGCGCTTGGGATACAAAATACTATGCTTTTATTGATGCATTAACAAAATGGAACTTAGAAAACCCAGTTAAAAAACATGTCTTATTCATTTGTCATTCCTTTCAAATGGCTTGTAAGCACTTTGGTCTGGCAGAAATAACCAAAAGGAATGACACTTCTTTCGGAGTTATGACGATTCATAAAACTAAAGAAGGGGAAAATGATCCGCTTTTTGAAGGGTTAAGTGATCCTTTCTATGCCATCGACTCCAGAGATTACCAAGTGGTGCAGCCTAAGCTAAGTGTTTTTAAGAAAAAGGGAGCCAAAATTATCTCTTTGGAAAAAATAAGAGACCATGTCCAATATGAACGTGCAATTATGGCAGTACGTTTTACCGATTATTTTGTGGGAACACAATTTCATCCTGAAGCGGATCCTATAAGCTTTGTTTCCCATCTTAGAAATAAGGAGGCCAAAGAAAAAATAAAAGAGATGAAAGGGAAGAGAAAGTTCAGAAATATGCTGGAAGATTTAATGGATGATGACAAAATCTACAGAACAAATGAAACTTTGATTCCAAATTTTCTTAGAACTGCCATAAACGACCTGATGAAAACAAAAAAGATGATGTCTAATTAATCCCACCTAATCGCTATGATTTCAAAATATCGAAAACTATTTAATGAGCAATTCACAGAAGAAAAGTATCAACACCTAAAAGATGATATCGCTTCTGATTTTGATTATGAACCTACTTTTCGAATTGGGGAAACTCCTTTTTTTATATCTAACGAGCTAAAAGAACAATTAATAGAAGGCTGTAATGAAGTTGTAACTTTAATTCAAGAAGATAGCTTTAAGTCATTAACAAATAAAGTATTAGAATTAAACAATAAAGTGCCCAATGAAGATGAGCATACCACTTTTTTAGCCATCGACTTTGGAATTTGTGAGGAGAACGGAGCTGTAGTCCCGAAGCTAATTGAAGTCCAAGGTTTTCCTTCTTTGTATAATTATCAGACTAATTTATACGATAAGTTTATAAATCAGTATCCCTTTCTTAACGAGTTGACTCCGTTCTTTAATGGTATCAATTCACAAGAATACTTGAAGATTATAGAGGAAGTAATCTGCAACCATCATCCCAAGGAGAATGTTATTTTACTCGAAATAGAGCCGGAAAAGCAAAACACAAAAATTGATTTTTATTATTGTAAAAGAGATATTGGAATACCAGTTATTTGTGTAACGGAGCTAATCAAAAGAGGAAGACAGCTGTTTTATAAAAATGAAAATAATGAGGACGTACTTGTAAAACGAATTTACAACAGAGTAATCTTTGACGAACTTGATTTACGAACTGATTTGAAACTAGATTTCAGTTTCTCGGATGATCTTGATGTGGAATGGGCGGGACATCCTAATTGGTTCTTCAGAATCAGTAAATTTATATTACCTTTCTTAAAAGGAAAATATTTCATCGAAACGACTTTGCTGAGTGAGTTAACTGAAATCCCCGAAGATTTAGAAAATTATGTTTTAAAACCTTTATTTTCTTTTTCAGGAACTGGAGTTATTTTTCATGTCAAAAAAGAAGATATTGAAGCGGTTGTAGAAAAAGAGCTTTATATTCTTCAAAAAAAGGTCAACTATATCCCTATAGTACAATCTCCAGATGGTAAGGTAAAAGCAGAAGTTCGCGTACTTTGTGTTTGGAAAAAAGACGATGCCGCACCTACTCTATTGTGCAACTTGGTTCGCTTGAGTCGTGGTGAAATGATTGGAGTTAAATTCAATAAAGACAAAGACTGGGTGGGTGGAACTATCGGACTATTCGAGCGATAGACTTTAATTACATTTTGTCGTTATTATCCTTATTATTTCCAATTTTACTTTTTTTTATATTTAAAGATTAGTGATTTTTAAGGATTTCATTTCTACTATAATCGTAATTTACAGAGTAATTTTGTAACCTTTTTATTTACAACTCTTTTTTTACAATTCTTTTTCTTTATTGTTTCATTTTCAAGCAATGAACTTTCATTTTGTAACTTTTTATATTTTTTTAACAAGTAATTACCTATTTAAGATAGATGTTACAGTCTTTTTTCTGACAGTTACACAAGCTTTTAAAAATTTATCGTTGAATAAATGACAATTTAAAACCATTTGAAATCGTAAAAAATACGCATATACAATCAAATCTCAATAATCATTAATAATTTGATATTTATTATAGTTATCAATCTTATTGACTGCGATTATAGAAATAATTTTAGTAATATTGAGATAATGTAATAATTACATATTTCGCAAAATAATAAGACATACTTAATAATTTAGCAAATGGATAGAAGAAAAGCACTTAAAAACGTGGCATTTTTACTCGGAACTGCCCTCTCCTCCTCAACAATTGGAGTTTTATTTGAAAGTTTTACACTTCCCGAGGATGAAAAAAATCAAGTATCTTTTTCAGGAACAGATGAAGAGATTTTAGCCGAATTTGCTGATATTATTATTCCAACTACAAAACTCTCTCCAGGAGCTAAGGCAGCAGGTGTTGGAACTTTTATTCCAATGATAATAAGGGATTGTTATCCTGCTTCTATGCAGCATGCATTTGCTTCAGGCTTAAAAGAAATGGAGTCAAAAGCAATGCAAGGCTACAATAAAAATTTCTTATCTCTTGCCGACGATCAAAGACAAAAATTGGTTGGAGATTTAAGAAAAGACACGATTGACAAAAAACTACCTTATTCTTTCTTTACTATAGCTAGAGATTTAACTCTTTTGGGGTATTTCTCTTCTGAAATTGGTTGTACTCAAGCTCGTGAATATCTACCAATCCCCGGTAAATATGACGGTAATGCGGAGTATAAGCCTGGGCAAAAAGCTTGGGCGACATAATTACTATTTCGATAAATAGAAGATTTTGATATCAATTTAAAAAAAATAAGGAAAGTGAATATAAATACCAATTTAAAAGAACAAAATACCTACGACGCAATTGTAATTGGATCTGGTATTAGCGGCGGCTGGGCTGCAAAAGAACTAACTGAAAAAGGTTTAAATGTATTGATGCTCGAGCGAGGCATGAATGTAGAACATATAAAAGATTATGACTCAGCAATGAAAGCTCCTTGGGAGTTTGAACATGCAGGAAAATTGACAGAAGAACAAAAAAGAACCCATCCTGTCCAAACTAGAGATTATCCATATCAGGAAGCCAATGAAAAATGGTGGGTAAATGATTTAGAATGCCCTTACACTGAGGACAAGCGTTTTGACTGGTATAGAGGTTTTCACGTAGGTGGTAAGTCATTAACTTGGGGAAGACAAAGCTACCGTTTCAGCGACCATAATTTTGAAGATAATAAAAAAGATGGTCATGGAAATGACTGGCCAATACGCTATAAAGACCTGACGAAATGGTATGATTACGTAGAACAATTTGCAGGTATAAGTGGTCAAGCTGAAAACTGGCCGTTACTTCCAGATGGTAAATTTTTACCTCCCATGGATTTGAATTGTGTTGAAAAATCAGTAAAAGATCGAATTGAAAAGCACTATAATAAAAGTCGGATTCTAACCATTGGACGTACTGCTAATCTGACTGTCCCTCATAAAGGTAGAGGTAGTTGTCAGTACCGTAATCTATGTAGTCGTGGATGTCCTTTTGGCGCTTATTTTAGTACACAGTCTTCTACATTGCCAGCTGCAATGGTAACTAAACGATTAACTGTTAGACCTTACTCAATTGTTAATCACATCATTTATGATAAAGACACTAAAAAAGCAAAAGGAGTTATGGTTATTGATGCTGAGACTAACGAAAGTATCGAGTTTTATGCCAAAATTGTTTTTGTAAATGGATCTACTTTAGGATCAACCTTCATTTTATTAAATTCAACTTCTGAGGCACACCCCAATGGATTAGGAAATACCAGTGGTCAATTAGGTCATAATTTAATGGATCATCATTTTCGTTGTGGTGCTTCAGGAAGTGCTGTAGGTTTTGAAGATAAATATACTTATGGGCGTAGAGCCAACGGAATTTATGTTCCAAGGTACCAAAATGTTGGGAATGATAAAAGAGACTATTTAAGAGGATTTGGTTACCAAGGTGGAGCCAGCAGAGGTTCATGGCATGAAGAAGTAGCTGAACTAGAATTTGGCGGTGATTTTAAAGACAAACTAAGTTTTCCTGCTGACACTTGGAGTATGGGGCTTGGAGGTTTTGGTGAAATGTTACCTTATTATGAAAATAAAGTTTACATCGATCATACTAGAAAAGACAAATGGGGTCAGTCTGTGTTGGCAATTGATTGCGAATACAAAGAAAACGAGAAAAAAATGCGAATTGATATGATGAATGATGCCGCAGAAATGCTGGAAGCATCTGGAATCAAAAATGTGAAAACCTTTGATAATGAATGTTATCCAGGTATGGCCATTCATGAAATGGGAACTGCCAGAATGGGGAATGATCCTAAAGATTCTGTTCTAAACAAATGGAATCAGATGCATGAAGTTAGTAACGTATTTGTTACTGATGGTTCATGCATGCCTTCAATTGCTTGTCAAAATCCTTCTTTGACTTTTATGGCTTTGACTGCTCGCGCAGCAGACTATGCAGTAAAAGAATTAAAAAAAGGAAATATATAGGGAATTGAATAGCTATGAGAAAACTAAAAATGGGAATGATTGGCGGTGGAAAAAATGCATTTATAGGCGCTATTCACCGTATTGCTGCTAACATGGACGGATTAATTGAACTCCATTGTGGGGCATTTAGTTCTAATCCAGAAACATCTAAAGAATCGGGAAGGGATTTATTTCTTCCTGAATCAAAATGTTATGGCTCTTACCAAGAAATGTTAGTTACCGAAAGTAAGCTTCCGTTAGGAGAAAGAATGGATTTTGTGTCTATTGTTACACCAAATTTTGCCCACTTCGCTCCTGCTATGATGGCTTTAGAATATGGATTTCATGTTTTGATTGACAAACCCATGACTTTAAGTCTTGATGAAGCCAAGAAAATAAAGCAAAGAGTAAAAGAAACCGGACTTAGTTTGTGTCTCAGCCATACCTATTCAGGATATCCAATGGTGAAACAAGCTAGAAAAATGGTTGCTGATAATCAGTTTGGAAAAATCCGTAAAGTGATGGTCGAGTACCCACAAGGATGGCTAAGTACTTTGACTGAAAAAGACGGAAACAAACAAGCAGCTTGGAGAACTGATCCCGAAAAAAGTGGAATTAGTGGTTGTATGGGAGATATTGGAACGCATGCAGCTCAACTAGCTGAATATATTTCAGGTTTACAAATTACTCAACTATGCGCTGATATTAATATCGTTGTTGAAGGTAGAAAACTCGATGACGATGGAAATGTATTATTGAAATTTGACAATGGTGCCAATGGTATTTTGGTAGCCTCACAAATTGCTAGTGGAGAAGAAAACAGTTTAAAAATTAAGGTTTACGGTGAAAAAGGGGGCTTAGAATGGCATCAGATGGAACCTAATACTTTATTGGTAAAATGGCCCGATGCTCCTGCTCAAATCTATAGAGCTGGAAATGGCTATTTATCAGATAATGCACAGTTCAATTCTCGTACTCCTAGCGGACATCCCGAAGGATATTTAGAAGCATTTGCCAATTTATATAAGAATTTTGCTTTGACATTATCAGCAAAATTAGATGGAAAAGAACCAACAGAAGAAATGCTAGATTTCCCTACTGTAGAAGATGGTGTTCGAGGAATGGCTTTTATTGAAAATGTAATCGCCTCAGGTAAATCAGATCAAAAATGGTTTGATTTTAAAATTTAAAACATAAGATAATGACAACAATTCAAGGACCAGCGGTATTTTTAGCACAGTTCATTAGCGATGAAGCTCCTTTTAACTCTTTAGACGGAATTTGTAAATGGGCAGCTGATTTGGGGTTTAAAGGAATTCAAATGCCAACCCTAGATGCTCGTTTTATTGATTTACAAAAGGCGGCAGAAAGCAAGACTTATGCTGATGAATTAAAAGGTAAAATAGCTTCTTATGGTCTAGAAATAACCGAATTATCGACACATTTACAAGGACAATTAGTTGCTGTTCATCCTGCTTATGACGACTTATTTGATGCTTTTGCTCCTGCAAACGTACATGGAAAACCAAAAGCAAGACAAGAATGGGCTGTACAACAATTAAAATATGCTGCTAAAGCCTCTAATAATTTAGGATTAAATGCACATGCTACTTTTAGTGGGTCTTTACTTTGGCAATATTTCCATCCTTGGCCACAACGACCAGCAGGTTTAGTTGAAGAAGGATTTGTTGAATTAGCTAAACGTTGGCTACCTATTCTTAATGAATTTGATAACAATGGAGTCGATCTCTGTTATGAAATTCATCCAGGTGAGGATTTATTTGATGGAGAAACTTATGAAATGTTTTTAAAAGCCGTTAATAATCATTCTCGTGCTTGTATTTTATATGATCCCTCCCATTTTGTACTACAGCAATTAGATTACATTCAATACATTGATTTTTATCATGAACGCATCAAAGCATTTCATGTTAAGGATGCCGAATTCAATCCTACTGGAAAGCAAGGAACTTTTGGCGGATACCAAAGTTGGGCAAACAGAGCCGGACGCTATCGTTCGCCCGGTGATGGACAAGTGGACTTTAAAACGATCTTTAGCAAATTGTCCCAATATGATTTTAAAGGATGGGCCGTCATGGAATGGGAATGCTGCATCAAAAATCAAGAAGACGGTGCTCGTGAAGGTGCTGAATTTATCAAAAACCACATTATAAAAGTTACCGATAAAGCTTTTGACGATTTTGCATCAGTAGATAGCAGTCAAGCATTTAATAGAAAAATTTTAGGATTGTAGAATTTAAAATAGAAACAAAATGAAAATAAAATATTTATTACTAGCTGTTGCCATGATTGGTCTAACCGCTTTCTCTAATGCCAATTTGGATGAAACTTATATTAACTCTTCAAAAATAAAGAGTTCTAAAATTCAAATTTCAGATGGAGAAAAATTAATAGCTAAATCGGACTGCATTGGTTGTCATAACAAAGATAAAAAAGTGGTAGGTCCTTCCTATGTAGATATCGCTAATAAATATGCAGCAAATGATAAGAACATCAATTATTTATCTGGAAAAATCATAAAAGGAGGTTCAGGTGTATGGGGAACTTTACCAATGGGCGCTCATGCTTCTTTAACGAAAGATGATGCTAAATCAATGGTGAAATACATTTTATCATTGAAAAAATAGAAATAGCCAATTTTTATAATGGATATCAATTTAAAAAAAAATGAAATTTTTAAACTACTAAAAATGAAAAAAATAAATATCACCGTAATTCTTCTTGTACTTATGATGCCAATTGCCAATGCACAAAATGAATTCAAGAGTCTTTTTGATGGTAAAACCACTAATGGTTGGCATACGTATGGAAAATCAACAGTAGGAAATGCCTGGAAAGTAGAAAATGGCACATTACATTTTGATCCATCAGCAAAAGAAAACAATCAAGGAGGAGATCTAGTTACAGATAAAGAATATTCCAATTTTCATTTAAAATTAGATTGGAAAGTGGCTCCAAAATCAAATAGCGGAATAATATTTTACATTAATGAAGATCCTATCAAGTATAAAAACACTTATGAAACAGGTTTAGAAATGCAAGTTCTAGATAATGATGGACATCCTGATGGAAAAATTGATAAGCATAGAGCCGGTAATTTATATGATTTAGTTAAAGGAGATGTTGAACCGGTTAAAGCTGTGGGAGAATGGAATACTGCTGAAATCATATCTAACAATGGTCAACTTACATTTATATTAAATGGAGTTGAAGTTGTAAAAACTACACTTTGGGATAATGAATGGAAGGAATTAGTAGCAGGAAGTAAATTTGCGGCTTGGAAAGATTTTGGAACCTTTAAGAAGGGGAAAATTGCCTTGCAAGATCATGGAGATAATGTTTGGTATAGAAATATATTAATTAAAAAATTATAACCTAATTAGAATTAACCTTACAAAAAAATTAACCAACCAACCAAAAAACCAATGAATAGTACCGTCCGCATTAAATTATCTGTAATGATGTTTCTTGAATTCTTTATCTGGGGAGCATGGTTTGTCACTTTAGGAACTTATTTAGCAATAAATCTACAAGCGTCAGGTTCAGAGACGGCCTCTGTTTTCTCAACGCAGTCTTGGGGTGCTATAATCGCTCCATTTATAATTGGACTTATTGCCGACCGTTATTTTAATGCTGAAAAAATATTAGGTATTCTTCATATAGCAGGAGCACTATTGATGTATCAAATGTATCAATCACAGGAAGTAGGTATGTTTTACACCTATGTTTTGGGTTATATGATCTTATACATGCCTACATTGGCACTTGTGAATTCAGTGGCTTTTAATCAAATGAAAGATCCTGAAAAAGAATTTCCAAATATCAGAGTTTGGGGAACTATAGGTTGGATTTTAGCTGGACTATCCATTAGTTACATTTTTCATTGGGACTCTTCAGAAGGAGTTACACAAGGACTATTGAAGAACACTTTTCTTCTATCAGGAATTGCTGCTTTTATATTAGGAATGTTTAGTTTTGTTTTACCTAAAACACCTCCGAAAGTAGTTTCAAATGAAAAAATTAGAGTTAGTGATCTACTAGGCTTAGATGCATTGAAATTATTAAAGGATAAAAACTTTGCCATATTTTTCATCTCATCAATTCTTATTTGTATTCCCCTAGCCTTCTATTATCAAAATGCACATCCATTTCTAACAAGCGCTGGTATTGAAAATCCAACAGGTAAAATGGCTATTGGCCAAATTTCTGAAGCTTTATTTTTGCTATTAATTCCTGTATTCTTTGTTCGTTACGGATTTAAGAAAACAATTTTAGTAGGTATGCTGGCATGGGCTATTCGTTATGCTTTGTTTGCCTATGGAAATGGTGGTAATTTGAGTTTTATGCTTATAATTGGTATCGCATTACACGGAATTTGTTATGATTTCTTTTTTGTTTCAGGACAAATTTATACCAACTCAAAAGCGGGTGAGAAATATAAAAGTGCAGCCCAAGGTCTTATAACATTAGCTACTTATGGTGTTGGAATGTTAGTTGGTTTTGCCATTGCCGGCTGGATTACTGACAATTATAAAATGCTTGATGGTACGATCAATTGGCAAATGGTTTGGATTATTCCTGCAGGGATAGCATTTGCAGTATTTTTGTTATTTGCACTTTTATTTGATTCGAAAAAAGAAAAGGAAATTCAAGCTATTTAATATTAAAATTATGAGCTCAAATTTAAGCAGAAGATCCGTTTTAAAAGGGATACTAGCAGGAACAGTAGCAATGGGGATTCCTGCCCGTTTTTCTGATTTTGGATTGAGTACCAATGAAGATGAATCAACTTTAGATCTCTTAAAAGGGAATATTAATCATTCTGTTGCCCGTTGGTGTTTTAACGATATTGACTTGGATACTCTTTGCAATGAAGCAAAAAAAATTGGAATCAAAGCAATTGATTTAGTTGGCCCTAAAGAATGGCCTATTCTAAAAAAGTATGGTCTAGACTCCGCTATGTGTAATGGAGCTGAAATTAATTTGGTTGACGGTTTCAATGATATTGAATTTCATGAGATACTTGTTAAGAATTATACTGAAATGATTCCTCTAGTTGCTACTGCAGGTTTTAAAAATCTTATTTGCTTTAGCGGAAATAAAAGAAGTAAAACAGACGAAGAAGGATTAAACAATTGTGTTATTGGCTTACAAAAACTGATTCCTATTGCAGAAAAGCACGGTGTGGTTTTAGTTATGGAACTATTGAATAGTAAAATAAATCATCCTGATTATCAATGTGACACTACTCCTTGGGGAGTGGAATTAGCCAAACGTTTGAATTCAGAACATTTCAAACTATTATATGATATTTACCATATGCAAATTGATGAAGGCGATGTGATTAGAACAATTAGAGACAACCATAATTATATAGCGCATTATCATACAGCAGGAGTTCCTGGGAGAAATGAAATTGATGATACACAAGAATTAAATTACGGTGCTATAATGAAAGCTATTCATGAAACTGGGTTTAAAGGATATGTAGCGCAGGAGTTTATTCCTAAAAACCAGAACAAGCTGGAATCCTTGAAAAAGGCCATCGCAATATGTGATATTTAACGATTATAAAAAATAGAACTCATGATAAAAAGAAGAGACTTTTTAATAAGTACCGGATTGGCTCTTGGAGCATTAGCGATTGCTCCTTCCTTTGCTTTTGCTGCAAAAAAGAAAGCAATAGGCATTCAATTATGGACATTGAGAGATACTTTGCCAAAAGATGTCAAAGGTGTATTATCGCAAGTTGGAAAAATAGGCTTTAATGAAGTGGAAACATTTGGCTATTCAATTAAAGATGGATTTTTTGGGACTTCTTTGAAAGACTTTAAGTCGATGTTAACTAATAATGGTCTAAAAGCTACAAGTAATCATTTTGATTTCAATGGCTATATCGAGAATGGTAATACTGATCCACTAAAGTCTTATACCGAAGCTGCTAATATTCTAGGTAGTGAATATATTACAGTACCTTACATCATTGAAAATTTAAGGGGAAAAAGTGCTGATGATTATAAAAAATTAGCTCTAAAAGTCAATAAAGCCGCTGAAATTTGTAAAGCTGCTGGAATAAAATTAGCTTATCATAATCATGATTTTGAATTTACAAAATTTGGATCAACAAATGGATATGAGATTTTATTAAATGAAACTGATAAGAACCTAGTTGATTTTGAAATGGATTTATACTGGGTAGTTCGTGCTGGACAAGATCCGTTGGAATTATTCAAAGAACACCCTGGTCGTTTTAAAATGTGGCATGTTAAAGATATGGATAAAGTAAATCCTGATTTTAACGCTGAAATTGGTACTGGAAAACTAGACTTTAAATCGATCTTTGCGCAAGCTGAACTTTCTGGAATGAAACGCTTCTTTTTAGAACATGAAAGCAACTACATTCCCAATCCAATAGAATCATCAGCTGCAAGTTATAATTACATTAAGAACAACTTAATTTAATAAAAAAAGCGATACTTATTTAGTATCGCTTTTTTTATTAATCATTTTATTTCCAAAGTTTTTGAAATAGAACGGGACAAACTTTCCCCATAGTTGCAGGCTCATCTGGGTTCCAATTAAATTTTAGTAAGGGATAGTTTTCGTCATTTGTCACGAAAGTATCGTAGTCAATATAGGAATACAAATCTTCACCCGTGCTGTTTTTGAACGCATTCATTGCTACGTACCAAAAACCTTCAAATTCGTAGGACTCCTTGCCTTCAACCACTTCATTAATTAAAGCGTCAGGGTTAGATTTTACTTTATAAAACACTTCTTTACCCTGAGAAATCAACCAACATCTAAAATACTCAAATCCTCCATCAGAACATCCACCGCTTACAATATAAGCTGCGCACCACAATTCTGGATTGTAACTGTCATAAAGTAGCTTATCTGTTCGTAAACGAAAGCCTATCATTTCTTGCGGAGTCAACTTCTCAATTGCCGAAACTAGAAAAATTTCCTGGTCTTCTTGGTTTGTCGTTTCCTTCAGTGAATTTTCTATTAATGCCCAAAAGCTGTCCTCACTTAGCATTTCACTTGATTTTAGGAGCGTAATAGAATCAAGATTAATTCGAACTGACATTTCAGGATTTTCAATACTACCTAATGACTCTTCTTGATTTTGCGTACTATTTTGTCCACAAACATTTATACTGAAGAATAGAAATAACGATAGTAATGTAATTGAATTTTTCATAAAATAAAAGAAATTTGACAATTTGGCTCTTAATATGCCTGTGTAAAATTAACCAATTTTATTCTGTAATATCAAATTCCGCCACATAAAAATTTACGTCAATTTTAAGATTTGGATTTTCTACTGTAATGGAATCAGTTACCCAGTCAGTAGTTGGTTTGAGCCATTTTTCTTTGTCATTAAGGGTAGCTTTTACTGGCATATTGAAGCCTGCAACACAGTTAGTCCAACGAAAACCGAGGGTGTTATCTTTGAAGAAATACTCTAATGTAGGTATTCTAGTGTCCCTTAAGTATTGATTGAAGAAAGGGGTTAAATCCATACCAACCGCCTCACTTAAGTAATCTTCAATCTGTTTTGTGGTGACCGTCTGATGATAAAAAGTACTATTTAAACCTCTTAAGGTGGCTCTCCATTTTTCATCATCATTCACAATTTGGCGCAAAGTATGCAGCATATTAGCCCCTTTATAGTACATATCACTGGAACCCTCACTGTTTACACCATAGTGACCGATTATTGGTTTATCATTTTCAATATTTTTTCGGATGCCCCTAACGTACTCATAACCGGCCTCTTTTCCGTAATAATATTCTAGAAATAGACTCTCAGAATAGTTTGTAAAACTCTCGTGAATCCACATGTCTGCGATATCTTTATCTGTGATGTTATTAGCAAACCATTCATGCCCAGATTCATGGATAATTATGAAATCAAATTTAAGGCCCCAACCTGTTCCACTCAAATCCCGTCCTCGGTATCCATTTTGAAACCCATTTCCGTAGGTAACTGAACTCTGATGTTCCATTCCCAGGTAAGGAGCTTCTACCAGCTTATAACTGTCTTCATAAAACGGATAAGGTCCAAACCAATGTTCAAAAGCTTTTAGCATTCGAGGAACATCTTTAAATTGTTCTTTGGCTTTTGCCAAATTGTCTCTCAAAACATAATAGCTGCAATCTAAATCACCTTTTTCGCCTTTGTATTTTTCCGAGAAAGAAACGTAATCCCCAATATTTATGTTTACACCATAATTATTAATTGGATTCGATACATACCAGTTAAATGTTTTTGTTCCGTCTTTTAGTTTTTTAACGCTAAGCAAACGTCCATTAGAGACATTTGTAAGGTTTCCGGGAACATTTACACTGATGAGCATACTTTCTACTTCATCGTACATATGATCCTTATTGGGCCACCAAACACTAGCGCCCAATCCCTGACAAGAAGATGCTATAAATGGGTTACCATTGCTGTCTTTTTTCCAGGTAATACCTCCGTCCCATGGCGGATTTACGGCCACTTTTGGTTTACCGCCATAGAAAACGGTAAGTTCTTTAATTGTACCCGGTTTTTGAAGCGCAATCAAGTCAATAAAAAAGGCATTCCCTTCTCTGTTATATTTTAATTCTACACCATCCTGAATTACTTTATAAATCTCTAAAGGATTTTGCAGGTCGATTTGTATGCGGTTGTATTCTTGTATTACTTGATATTTAATAGTATTCGAACCTACTATAGTGCTGTCTTTAGGATTCACTTTAATGTCCAAATGATAATACTTCAGGTCCCACCACTCCCTTTCTTTAGTAATACTTCCTCTGAGGCTGTCTTGTTTGGTAAACACCATTTCTGACTTGCCTAAAAGACCTTGGGCAGTACTACCATTCGAAATAAATACTATGGAACAAATAATAACAAAAAAATTTTTCATGAATGCGGAATCTTTTAATACAATTCTATTTTTGAATCGGAACTATTACTATTAATGCAGTTTTGAGACTGTTTCTTGAGGTACCACCACAGTAAAATCAGCCACTAAGCGATCTACATAATCATTTAGTAACTCTAAAACTCTCTCACTTTTATCAGACTGAACCACTAATCCGGCATGATAATCTAGAGGAATTCTAAAGCAAACCTCAGGATCAGAAAAAGAAGATAGATCAGGATTTTGATATTTAGACAAAGTCAATACAATTCCTGCATAGCCTTTTTTTACTTTTGGTAACTTATATTTTTGATCTCTTACCAATGCATCTTCAATGGCGGCCCATTCTTTCCAAAGATTTATATTTGAAGCAGCTTCGACCATTTCTGCTAAATGAGCTCCGCCGACGCGAGACGATGTTTCTAAAAAGTAAATCTTTCCGTCTTCATCGCTTTTTATAAATTCAGTATGTGCGGCGCCATGTTTTAATCCAAAATCTTTCATGACTTGCTCATTTACCTTTTTTATGGCTTTATCGTCTTCCGAATTATAAGGAATATTGGAACTACGAAAAACGCCACCACCTTGTGATATTTCCATTGGTGTAGCCAAATATTTTGAAGTCAAGCTAAAAATAACTTTTCGTTCAGAAATCAAACTATCACAATGATATACGGCACCTGGTTTAAACTGTTCTAATAAGTATTTGAAACGGTTGTTTCCCATTTCGTTAATATGAATCCATAAGGTTTCTTTATCGTGTACTTTTATAATACCAGTGGCTGAGGCTTCTGAACGTGGTTTTAAAACCCATGGAGGAGAAACGGTATCAGCAAAAGTATTAATGTCATGATCATTAAATAAAGAACAGAAAGCAGGAATAGAAATGGCACAACTCTTCGCTCTCATACGCATCGCTAGTTTATCTCTAAAATAACGTCCCGTAGTTTGTCCCATTCCATCAATGCGCAGGTTTTCTCTCAGATAGGTAGCTTTCTCTACATCATAATCATCTAATGCTACAATGGCATCAATTTGATTCGACTTCATTAAGTTCCCAACACCCAGTAATAAATGCTCTAAGTTCCAATCGATATCCTGACCTTGCATATAAAAGGTTTCGTCTATAGAATCATGCGGCCATGGTTTGTCTCTCAGTTTTGCACTAGTTATGAGATAGACTTTGTTGCCAAGACTTTTTAAATGAATTAAAAAATCGGCTCCTTTGAAATAATTCGAAATACAAATGAAGGTTTTAGGATTTTGCATAAGCTTATAAATTTTCAATGAATTTGGTTAATAAATGTACTCCGTATGCCGTAGCATGTTTGCTTTTTGCAAATTCATCGTCGCCAAATGCTACACCAGCGACATCCAAATGTGCCCAAGCAGCATGCTCGTTTGTGAAATATTCTAAAAATTTAGCCGCACTAATAGCGCCAGCTACTGGTTTTCCGCTATAATTTTTTACATCTGCAATATCACTTTCAATGTCTTGTTTGTAGACATCCCAAAGCGGTAGCGGCCATAGACGCTCCCCTACTGAATCTCCCGCTTCCTGCAGTTTTTTAGAAATAGCTTCGTTATTAGTAAACAAAGCACCACATTCGTATCCTAATGTTCCAACACTGCTTCCAGTAAGTGTAGCGATATCAACAATATATTCTGGCTTGTAATTTTTTATAAGATAAGAAATACCATCTGCTAGGACTAAACGGCCTTCAGCATCAGTATCAATAATTTCGATTGAAGTTCCGTTGTAACTATGAATCACATCACTTGGTAAAAATGCTTTTGCATCGACAGAATTTTCTGCACAAGGGACGATAGCAGTTACTTTTACAGGTAATTGCAAATCAGCAATCAATTGCATGGCGCCAAAAACTGCTGCTCCACCAGCCATGTCACACTTCATATGAACCATTCCTGCTGTTTTTATGTTCAAACCTCCAGTGTCAAAAGTGATTCCTTTTCCAACTAAACCAACATGCTTTAAATTAAGAACATCTTCTTTTGGGGTATAAGTCATAACCACAAACTGTGGCTCATTTTCACTTCCTTTTCCGACAGCTAAAAAAGCACCGAGTCCTTCAATTTGACATGCTTCGAGACCAAGAACCTTTACTTCAAATCCGTATTTATCTCCTTTATCTTGAGCCCAATTTGCAAGATACTTCGGTGTTACCTTATTTGGAGGTAAATCAACCAATGCTAAAGTTTGAAGTTGGGCGCGAGCAATTTTTATCGCTTTATTAATTGTTGGCGAATAATCTTTAGAAGATAAAATTTCCAGTTCAAAATCAGGATTTAAAAAAGGATGCTCGTCCACTTTTTTGAAATGACCTAAATTATAAGTACCTAACAATAAACCAGATATGGTGGCTTCTAATTGGTCATTACTGAATTCTTGCGGTACAAATAAAGCAACATTTTTTCCAAAAGCTTCTTTTTCCTTAGCAGCAATTCTCCTCGCTATTGTTTTTAATGCCTTATACTCGATTGCTTTACCTAGCCCAATAAAAAGGTAGGTGATGTTGTTTTTCTCGGCTAAATAAGAGGTGTCTTTCTTGCCATAGAAAACTTTGGACGAAATTTCTAAACCTTCAAATTGGATTGGAACTATACTTTTTACATTGGTTTCGAAAACCGGTATTAAAACGGTTCCTGAAAAATCATCTAATTTATCTATTTGGTTAGTTTTCATTTAATTATCTTTTGTGTTAAAAAAAAGCCACTCAATAGCTTTAGGAAATTCATCACTCCAATAGGTCTCGTTGTGTTTTCCTTCTTTATTGATGCTCAAATTAATTTTCATTTTATCTTTTACGAATTCGTTTGCAATGGCGCGATCCTTGAAGCTTTTCACATGTTCAATCATGGTATCACTTTCGTCACCACCTGCATATAAATATATTTTGGTATCCTCTGTAACTTCTTCATCCACTTGAATTTTCATATCAGGTTTAACCCAAAGCGAAGGAGAAAAAATCATCAATTTACCAAATACTTTTGGGTATCTTAACCCACTAAAAATACTAATTAAAGCACCCATTGAACTACCACCTATTCCGGTATTAGCACGGTCTTTTTTGGTACGGAAATTATTATCTACAAAGGGCTTCAACGTTTTGGTTACAAAACGAATGTATTTTTTCCCCTGTCCTTTTCCTAATATTGTTTTCCCTACACTATATTCTCTTATTCTGTCTTCTTCAGCGTGCTCAATAGCGATTATAATGATCTTCCCAATTTTATACTCTGACATTACAGCCAGTTTCTTGTCAATTTCCCAATTACCGTATTCAGCATCCTCATTGAATAAATTTTGAGCATCTTGTAAATACATAACGGGATAACTTTCTTTTGAAGTATCATAATCATGAGGGAGTAACGCCCATATTTTCCGGGTTCTATTCAACTGCGGAATCTCAAATTCATCAGAAATAAGTAAAACTTGTGGTAAATAATTTTGCTTATATGGCAACCAATTCTTCCTCCATCTTGCAACATGTTCCTTTTGTGTTCCCGTATGCTTTTTTGTCGACCTATTTTCAGTACGATTGCCGCTGCTGTTAATTTCAACTTCACTCCAATCTCCTTTTGTAAACTTATACAACAACGTTTCTGGATAGTCAAAATCATGTGTAAATTTAAAATGATATAAACCGTTTCCAATTTTTTCCATCATGAACAGCTTATCCTGCGTCAACCAGTTATTAAAATTTCCCGACATATATACTGGACGTAAATCATCTTCATCAGTGGTTAATATTATGTGGAGTCCTGTTTTTATGATAGTATTGTTAAGTTCTAATATGTTGCTTGTATTGTCAAAATTCATAACGTGTATTGTGGTATTTTATAAAATAATAGTAAATATAGGGGATTGCAACTTGAAATAAAAGAAAAAAGAAAACCCAACAGCAAATCAAATTACTGTTGGGTTTTATATCGTATAATTAACAAGAAAAAAATCTCTATTTCTGGCGAGTTTTTAATACGTCAACTACATCATTGATTTTGAATCCTTTCGCCTGAAGCAAAATTAGGTAGTGAAAAAGCAAATCGGCACTTTCACTTAAAAACAAGTCATCATTATCATCTTTTGCCTCAATAACCACTTCGATTGCTTCTTCACCAACTTTCTGTGCAATCTTATTGATCCCCAATTTAAATAAAGAAGCCACATAACTCTTTTCAGAATCTGCATTTACTCTTCGTACTTGAATCGTATCTTCAAGAGAAGAAATGAAACCGTAATTCGTTTTGTTTTCTTTTCCCCAGCAGGTATCAGTTCCTTTGTGACATGTAGGTCCTTCAGGTTTTACTTGAATTAATAAGGTGTCGTTATCACAGTCATTTTTGATATCAACCAAATTCAAAAAGTTACCACTTTCCTCGCCTTTTGTCCAAAGTCTTTGTTTAGATCTGCTGTAAAAAGTGACCTTTTTAGTATCTATTGTCTTTTGATATGCTTCTGCATTCATGTAACCCAACATTAAAACAACATTGGTTTCGCTATCTTGTATGATTGCCGGAATTAATCCGTCTGTGCTTTTTGAAAAATCTATGTTCATTTTTATTTTTTTTAGGAAGAAAAAAGGATAAAAAGAATATCGACAAAAAAAGGTAGTTCTAAATTAATCCTTAATTCTCAGTCTATTTTCTTTATTCTATCGTCTATATTCTGACTTCTATATTATTATTTTTAAGTGCTGTTTTTAATGTTTTAATTTCGATTTCTTTAAAATGAAATACGCTAGCTGCTAATGCTGCATCCGCTTTTCCATCTTTAAAAGTATCTACAAAATGCTGAATGTTCCCAGCACCACCAGAGGCAATTATCGGAATATTTACTAAACTTGAAAGTTTGGCTAAAGCTTCATTTGCAAAGCCATTTTTCGTTCCGTCATTATCCATCGAAGTAAACAGGATTTCCCCTGCTCCGCGTTGTTCTACTTCTTTTGCCCAATCAAATAAATTCAATTCTGTCGGCACTTTTCCACCTACTAAATGTACCACCCATTGTCCATTAATTTGCTTAGCATCAATTGCTACAACTACACATTGACTTCCAAACTTCTGTGCCAAATCATTAATCAACTGCGGGTTTTTTACTGCCGAAGAATTAATTGAAACCTTATCAGCTCCATTCTGCAATAAAATCTCAACATCGGCTACAGATGAGATTCCGCCACCTACAGTAAAAGGAATATTAATAGTTGAGGCTACTTTTCGAACTAAATCAATTAAAGTTTTTCGTTGTTCTTCAGTTGCAGATATGTCCAAAAAAACCAATTCATCAGCTCCTTCATCCGAGTATATCTTAGCTAATTCTACTGGATCACCCGCATCACGTAAATCTACGAAATTTATGCCTTTTACCGTTCTTCCGTTTTTAATATCGAGACAAGGTATTATTCTTTTTGTTAACATATCTTTTAATTATGAATTATTAAGTCGTAATTATTAAGTTTTTTTGAGATTATTTTTTGAAGTAATAATTATACTTTTTATCAATTTTAAAACTTCTATACCATCGTTATTTAAGCTTAAAAACTCTTCATTTGATATATAGTTTGTAGCTTGCAAAAGTTCTAACCAGTATAAAGTTTCATCTGCTTCTTTTTGAGAAATCCCTAGTTTATGAATAAAGTCAGCCTTGCTTTCTGCATTCTTTGATTCACGAATATTTGCCCCAACTGAAGTTCCTGAACGTAAAATTTGTTTACTCATAACATACTCGTTTCTAGAAATAAGTATTTTATATAAGTTTACAATCCTAATAGCAAATAAAAAGCTTTTAGTTTTAATTACATCTTCACCCATATTTATAACTTAAAAAATTATTATTCAATTTGTAACTTACTGCTTACAAATTATGAATTACTACTTAAAATGTAATTTTCCAATTGTTTCAACGAAATCCGTCCTTCATAAATCGCTTTTCCAATGATCGTTCCTTCACAGCCTAATTCGGCTAATTTGGGTAGCTCATCAAAAGTAGAAATTCCACCTGAAGCGATTAATTTTATTCCTTTGGCTTCCGCCAAAATTTTAGAGTATAAATCAAAACTAGGTCCTTCAAGCATTCCGTCTTTTGCAATATCAGTACAAATAACATATTGAATTCCTTTAGCTTGATATCCTTGAATAAATGGAATTAAATCTTCATCAGATTCTTCCAACCATCCTGAAACGGCTACTTTTTCGTTATTTGCATCTGCTCCAAGAATGACTTTATCAGCACCATATTCGGCAATCCATTTTTCGAAAATCGCTCTATTTTTTACTGCAATACTTCCACCCGTAATTTGGTTAGCACCACTTTCAAAAGCAATTTTCAGGTCGGCATCCGACTTCAATCCACCACCAAAATCAATTTTTAATTTTGTTTTAGAAGCAATTTGCTCCAATATTTTATAGTTAATAATCTGACTTGATTTTGCACCGTCAAGATCCACTAAATGTAAATATTCAATTCCGTGAGCTTCAAATTCTTTGGCAACTTCTAATGGGTTTTCATTATAAATTATCTTGGTGTTGTAATCCCCTTTTGACAAGCGAACACATTTTCCGTCGATGATGTCTATTGCTGGTATTATACGCATAATTTGTTTCAGGTTTAAAGTTTTAAAAAATTTTCAAGAATTTTTTCACCTACATCACCACTTTTCTCGGGGTGAAATTGGGTTCCATAGAAATTATCTTTTTGCAATGCCGATGCATATTCCACTTCATAATTTGTAGTCGCAATAGCTTCAGAACAAAGTGGTGCATAAAAACTATGTACTAAATACATGTATTCGTTTTCAGCGATTCCTTGGAATAAAGCCGACTTCAAGTTATAAATTTGGTTCCAACCCATTTGAGGCACTTTCACTTTTGGAGTGAATTTAATCACATCCACATCAAAAATCGCCAAACCTTTGGTATTCCCTTCTTCTGATTTGTTGCACATTAACTGCATTCCCAAACAAATCCCTAAAACAGGTTGTTTTAGTGTTGGAATTAAACTGTCCAATCCGCTTTCTAAAAGCATTTTCATCGCTGAACTTGCTTCCCCCACTCCTGGAAAAATCACTTTGTCTGCTGCCTTAATTTCCTCAGGCTTGTTACTCAAAACCGCTTTGAATCCCAATCTTTCAATTGCAAACATAATGCTCTGAATATTCCCCGCTCCGTAATTTATGATTACTATTTTCATTTTTTTTGTTTCAGGTTTCAGGTTTAAAATTTAAAATCCCTCACAGAATCTCAAATATTAAACTTTAAACAAATTTTTACAACATCCCCTTAGTTGATGGCAAAATCATTTTCTCGGTATCGCGTTTTACTGCCACTTTTATCGCTTTGGCAAAAGCCTTAAAAATAGCCTCAATTTTGTGATGTTCATTTTGTCCTTCAGCTTTGATGTTGATGTTTGCTTTGGCTCCATCAGAAAATGATTTAAAGAAATGTAAAAACATCTCTGTAGGCATCTTTCCTACCATTTCACGTTTGAATTCGGTTTCCCAAACCAACCAGTTTCTACCTCCAAAGTCAATAGCTACTTGCGCTAAGCAGTCATCCATTGGCAAACAAAAACCGTAACGCTCAATCCCTAGTTTATTTCCTAATGCTTTCGCAAAAACTTCCCCTAAAGCAATCGCTGTATCTTCAATTGTATGATGCTCGTCCACTTCTAAATCGCCTTTCACAAGGATTTCTAGGTCCATTTGTCCGTGACGCGCAATTTGGTCTAGCATATGATCAAAAAATGCAATTCCCGTTTCAATTTTGCTTTTCCCTGTTCCATCCAGATTTAGATTAATGTAAATATCTGTTTCATTCGTTTTTCTCGAAATTGTAGCTGAACGTGCCTCTAATTTCAAATACTCATAAATTTCTTTCCAATCTGTTGATTGTAATGTAATAACATCATCTAACTCTTCCCGTTTAGAAGCGATTTCAGTACTTCCTGCACCTTCACTCACGTTCATAAAAATAGCTTTTGCACCTAGGTTTTTAGCTAATTCTACATCAGTTAAACGATCACCTAATACAAATGAGTTAGCCAAATCGTAAGCTGGATTGTCGATATATTTCAGTAACATTCCAGTTCTTGGTTTGCGTGTCGGCGCATTATCCTCCGGAAAAGAACGGTCTACGAAAATATCATCAAAAAGAACGCCTTCATTTTCGAAAGCTCTTAAAATGAAATTTTGAGTAGGCCAGAAAGTATCTTCAGGAAAACTGTCCGTTCCTAAACCGTCTTGATTTGTTACCATTACTAATTCATATTCCAATTCTTTAGCAATTTTTGCTAAGTATTGAAATGCTTTTGGATAAAATTCTAATTTATCTAAACTATCTAATTGATATCCTTCCGGTTCTAAAACCATAGTTCCGTCACGATCTATAAAAAGTACTTTTTTCATTTGTTATGATTTAAAACGAACACAAATTTCACAGATCTTCACCAATTAGCGATCGCTTAAGTTCTGTTTATTTTGAGTTCTATTTTCTTGTTTTTTGTCTAAAACTATTTTATTTTTAATAACTACAATTTCAAAATAACACTGTGAAATTTGTGTTTAAATTGTCTTCAATGCCTCCATTAACTTCTTGTTTTCTTCTGCTGTACCAATAGTCAAACGCAAGGTGTTTTCACATAAAGGTTGCGTTGTTCTATTTCTAATAACGATTCCTTTAGCTATTAACTGATCGTATCTTTTATTAGCATTATCAACTTTTATTAAAACAAAATTAGCTTCTGTCGGATAAATTTTAGACACAAAAATAACTTCATGTAATACTTTAAGTAAATCATCTCTTTGTATTACAATTGAGTCTATTTCTAACTGTATTTTTTCTTTATCAGCTAATCTTTCTAATGCTCTTTGTTGTGTTAACTCATTCACATTATAAGGTGGCTTTATTTTGTTTAAAACTGAAATGATAGCTGCAGATGCATAGCAAATCCCTAAACGAATTCCAGCTAAACCATACGCTTTTGATAACGTTTGTGTAATAATCAAATTAGGGTATTCATCTAATTCATTCAACCAACTTTGCTTTTTTGAGAAATCAATATACGCTTCGTCGATTACTACTAATCCCTTGAAATTTTGAAGTATAGTAACCACACTTTCATCAGAAAACGAATTTCCTGTTGGGTTATTAGGCGAACATAAAAAGATCATTTTTGTATTTGCATCCACTGCTTCTAAAATGGCATCAATCTCTGGTTGGAAATCTGTAGATAATAAAATCTCTCTGTTTTCAACAGCGTTTATATTAGCCAATACACTATACATTCCGTATGTAGGCGGCAAAGTAATTACGTTATCCGTTTTAGGTTCGCAAAAAGCTCTGAACAATAAATCCAATACTTCGTCGCTTCCATTACCTAATAAAACTTGGTCTACTTTCAGGTTTCTTTGTTTGGCCAAAACCGCTTTTACGCTACTTTGCTGTGGATCAGGATAGCGATTCACTCCATTTTGGTATGGATTTTCATTGGCGTCCAAAAAAATCATTTGAGCAACATCAAAATCTTTGAATTCATCACGAGCAGATGAATACGGTTTCATTGTTTTAACGTTCTCACGAACTAAATTATTTATATCGAAACTATTTTCCATCTTTAATCGCTTTTAATCGTAATGTCACTGCATTTTTGTGTGCTTGCAAGCCTTCCGCTTCGGCCATAACTTCAATCGCTTTCCCAATATTTTTAATTCCTACTTCAGAAATCTTCTGAAAAGTCATCGATTTTGTAAAACTATCCAAGTTTACGCCGCTATAATTTTTAGCATAACCATTTGTTGGTAAAGTATGATTGGTGCCAGAAGCATAATCTCCAGCACTTTCAGGCGTGTAATTCCCTATAAAAATAGAGCCTGCATTTTCGATTCCATCAATGTAAAAATCATCAGATGATGTGCAAACTATAAAGTGTTCTGGTCCGTATTCATTGATTAAATCCAAAGCGATTTGGTCATTTTCGACAAAAATCAACTTTGAATTAGCAATTGCTTTCTCGGCAATTTCTTTTCGAGGTAGCGCTTCTAATTGAATTTGAATTTCTTCTTCAACAGCATCTATTAATTTTTTTGAGGTTGAAACCAAAATCACTTGGCTATCCGAACCATGTTCTGCCTGAGACAATAAGTCTGAGGCTACAAATGAAGGAACTGAACTATCATCAGCCACAACTAATAATTCCGAAGGTCCAGCAGGCATGTCAATTGCAACTCCAAACTGCGTTGCTAATTGTTTGGCTACGGTCACAAATTGATTTCCTGGGCCAAAAATCTTATATACTTTTGGAATCGACTCCGTACCAAAAGTAAGTCCTGCAATAGCTTGTATTCCTCCTACTTTTAAAATTTTGGTAACTCCACATAAATTAGCAGCGTATAAAATAGCTGGATTTATATTTCCTTTTTTATCTGGTGGTGAACATAAAACGATTTCTTTGCAACCTGCAATATTTGCAGGAACGGCCAACATTAAAACTGTTGAAAACAAAGGTGCTGTTCCACCAGGAATATACAAACCAATCTTTTGAATCGGTCTTTTTTCTTGCCAGCATTGAACTCCTTCAACCGTTTCAACGGCTACTCTTGCTGTCTTTTGAGCGGCATGAAATTTTTCGATATTATTTTTAGCTAATTGAATGGCTTCTTTCAGTTCTGTAGAAACAGAAGCGACAGCTGTTTCAATTTCGGCTTTGGTGACTTCTAATTTATCGATGGCAACACCGTCAAATAGAGAAGTATATTTGGCTACAGCCTCACCTCCTTTTTTCTGAACTTCCTTAAAAATTTCTTTTACTGTAAGCTCAATGTCATCTACCGTTTTTGTTGGTCTTTCTAGTATTGCAGACCAAGTTTCCGGTTTTGGGTTGTATATTTTATTCATAATTTATAGTTTGAAGTTTAAGGTTAGTCATAGCATAGAAAACTTTAACGAACTTAATACTTATGAATTACTACTTAAAACTTTATTAAAGCACCATTTTTTCAATTGGGCAAATCAAAATCCCTTCGGCACCAGCGTCTTTCAACTGGTCAATTACATCCCAAAAAGTATCTTTATCTATTACCGAGTGTACACTACTCCAGCCTTCTTGCGCTAATGGCAATACGGTTAAACTACGTAAAACAGGAAGGATTTTTCCAACTTCCTCAATTTTATCATTTGGTACATTCATCAAAATATATTTTGATCTACGCGCTCTTAGAACTGATTCTATTCTGAATTTTAAGGTGTCGATTAGTTTTTGAACATCCGGAGTCACTTTTGGAGAAACCGCTAAAACTGCTTCACTTTTGTAGATAATCTCTACTTCTTTCAAGTTGTTTTTGAATAAGGTACTTCCGCTAGAAACAATATCAACAATGGCATCTGCAAGACCAATATTTGGAGCAATTTCCACAGAACCTGAAATTTGGTGAATATCAACAGTTACTCCAAAGGAATTGAAATATTCAATTACTGTATTAGGATAAGATGTGGCGATACGTAATCCGTTTAAATCTTGAATTGAGTTGTATTCGAATGTTTTAGGAACAGCAACAGATACTTTACACTTAGAAAAACCTAGTTTTTGAACCACTTGAATTCCCTTTCCTTTTTCGACTAATAAATTGTCTCCAACAATAGCAATATCTACCACACCGTCAATCAAATATTGAGGAATATCTGAATTTCTTAAATATAAAACTTCTAATGGGAAATTTGATGCTTCGGCTTTTAGTTGATCGATACCGTTGTTAATAGAAATTCCGCAATCTTTCAAGATCTGAATACTTTCTTCGTTTAAACGTCCTGATTTTTGAATTGCAATTTTTAATGTACTCATTGTAATGTTTTTTAGTTTGTTTATAATATTATGTTTGAGTACAAAGGATATTAAATAAAAAACCCGTTTGATGTACTCAAACGGGTTTTAAAATATGATGACTTACAACCATATCATTAACACATCGCTTGAGAGCAATAATGGAAATGATGATGATGTAATTGTATTGTGAACATAATTTTGTTTTATTTCTTGTGCAAATATAAAGGCTTTTTTGATTGGAAAGCTATTTTTAGTTTAACTTAATGTTGTTTTTTTGTTAAAAAAAATATTCTTAGTTTTCATCCGTAGCACTTTCTGTGTTCGAATTTACGTTTTCAACAGCTGTATTCACGTTATTATCACGAATTTCAGTATGACGTATTTCTCCTCCTGAAGTACCCACACTAGAACCTAAAGCCGCAGCACCTAAAGCTAAAACCAGCGTAATATAGGATGCCATTTTAGAAAATTTATGGTTTTTTAAACTTGTGTATAGTGCTACTAAACTAAAAATACCGGTAGCATATAATAATAAGGCTAGTTTTTCAGCTAGTTCTTCATGTTCATGAATGATTTGTTTGCCAATATTTGGCATATCTTCCACCATTTCTTCCGCTCCTTCTCCAGTAGACATGCTTATAAATGCAAAAATAGCGGCAACAACGAATAATACGTAAGCCGTATTTTTTACAGTATTATTTTTTAAAAACAAACCAGCTATTAGTATTCCCAAACCAAAGATTGTTCCGATAATAGGGAAATGGTTTACCACCAGGTGTAAATGCGCATCATTCATAGTATTATATTTAAATAGTTAATAATCTGTTTTTGACTAAATTCATGTGACTTGATATATTGTAATATTTAGCCCGCCAAGGAAACTCCAATTAAGGATCCAATTCCATAAGTTATTGCTGCTGCTGCTAAGCCGAAGAAAACTTGTCTGAATCCCGAAAACAGAATGCCTTTTCCCGTCAACAATGTAATGGCAGCACCTATTCCAAAAAGCCCAATTACACTGCTACCAACGCTCAAAAGTATAGCATTTTTCCCATCTAAAAACATAAAAGGGTATAAAGGTATAATGGCTCCAATTGAAAATAAAACGAAAGAAGCGATTGCTGCCTCCCAGGCCGAACCTCCCAATTCCTCTTTATCTATGCCTAGTTCTTCTGTTATTATGGCATCAATTGCTGTTTTATGGCTTTCAAATGCCTTGTCAGCCAATTTTTGTGCTTCAACAACGTTCATGCCTTTGGCTTGATACAATAAAACCAATTCTTTTTTTTCTTCCTCGGGAGATGCTTCTAATTCTTCGTTTTCTAGGTCAATTTGGCGTTGATTCAATTCTCTTGAACTTTGAACCGAAAGCCATTCTCCTAATGCCATCGAAATGGCTCCAGCCATTAGTCCTGCAATTCCCGTCAATAAAATAGTATTGTTAGAGACTGCAGCACCGGCTACGCCCATGACCAAACTCATATTAGAAACCAGTCCGTCATTCGAACCTAAAACAGCAGCTCTCAATGCATTTCCGCCTACTGATTTATGGCGACTTTCAAATTTAGAAAGAAAACCTCCAGAGACATTTAAAGCAGCATTATTGTTCACCGCTTCAATAATATTTAAATGATTGTGTTCAAAACCAGTAGGTTTTTCTCCTTTTTCAATTTTATTCTTTATCGAATTGACAGCAAATTGTTTTTCGATACTTGACAAATTGCTGATTATAGATCCGTAACCAAACAGTTTGCCTAATTTTAGTTGGAATTTAGCTCTAGAAGATGGAGCAGGCATTTTGTATTCGCTTTGAATAGTCCTCACTTTATCCAACATGTGTTGCGCATGTCCCTTCTCGATATCTGACAAACCGCGTAAGACCCTATTTAGATTTTCGTCGGCTTGAATTTCTGCTATACTATCATAAAGAAAAGCGGTATCAACTTCAGTTTGCAATTGACCTTTCAATTTGTTTAAATCCATACTTTACGATTAATTAACTACGTCAAAAACGCCTTTTGTTAAAATTTTAGAAGAAGAATTAATTTGATTATCAGGAAGAATTTCAACGTATTTCTCTGATTTTTCTCCTATTTTGACTGCTGTCTTTTTAAAGAAATAACTTTCATTTTTTTCTTCCTTCAATAAAAGTACAAAATTTTTGTTGTTCTCAGTAATTAAAGCATCTGCTGGGATAGAAAGCCCTTTTTTAGAATCTACAACAATAGCTGCTTCCACAAACATTCCAGTGATTAATCGTTGTTTCATATTGTCATCTAAATGTCCGTGAACGTTAATTGTCCTGTCATTTCCTTCAATCGATTTTCCTACCAAATGTACTTTAGCGTGGAACACTTCTTTTGTAGCTTCTGGCACCGTAAAATTGATATCCTGATCCACTTTTACTTTTAGGATGTCTTTTTCGAATACATTCAATTCTAAATGCAAATGATCCGTTTCAATAATTTCAAGCATCACATCTGAAGGCGCAACATACATCCCAACATTAGCATTCATTATCACTATATCACCAGCAATAGGAGCATAAATAGTAATTACTGAGGTCAATTTACCGTTTTCGACGTTTATAGGATTAATGTTTAACAGCTGCAATTTGGCTCTTAAACTTTGATACATAGCTTTTGCTCTGCGGTACTCACTTTCCGCTTTTAGGTAATTTTTTTGAGAAGTAATTTTTTCGTCATACAATGTTTTTTGACGTTCGTATTCTGATTTTAAATATTTAATTTGTTCTGCTACTTCCAAATATTCTTTCTGAATATCTAAAAATTCCGTATTTTCTAATGTCAATAATGCTTGTCCTTTTCTCACTTTATCACCTACTAATAACGTAGTTGCTTTTATATTTCCTCCAACGAAAGTCGTTACTTTGGCTCTGTTTTGTGGCGGGACATCTATCTTTCCAGCGGTTTTTACAGTTACTTCAAAATCTTGTTTCGTAGGACTTCCTATTTCCATTTCCGAAGATTTAAATTGCGGTAATGTAACCGTAACCATTGTATGATCAGTAGCAATTGGTTCTTCTGTTTTAGTTTCCTTGCATGAAAACAGAACGATTGACAAGGCGAGTATATATAATGTTTTTTTCATTTTTTATGTATTAGAAATTAAGGTATTGTGAATCGAGTTGGGTTGCATTGAATTGAAGTACGTTGTCTAGATATTCTACTTGAATAGTAGTTGCATTCTCTAAACTTTGAATGTACTGGAAGAAGTCAATTTCTCCGTGTTTATAACTTAAATTCGCCACCTTAATAATTTCATCCGATAACTTTTTTCCATATTGGTTGTAATAATTTATAGCTTCTTGGTACTTTGCTAATTCGTTCTTTTTTTGTTGAATAAACTGTTCTCTTTTTTGTTCTTCATTAAGCTTTTGTTGCTCCCAACTTTGTAATTCTAGCTGCGCAACTTTTGATTTTGAAACATTTCCGGAGAATAAAAGTGGCACCCCAATTCCTATCTGAAAACCACTTAATGATTGTGATAATCCTTTATTCGAGCCTCTAAAATATTCCAAATGCAAATCAGGTAGCCAATGTTGTTTTTCAAGTATAATTTGACTTTTATAATTATCCGTAACACGTTCTAAATAGGCATTATGAATATCTGTACTTAATTCTTCAGTTGTATAAAATATGGGAGATACAGAATTGCTTTTTATAGTTGTTTTTTCATCCATTTGAATCAAAGAATACAACAAGTCATACTTTGCTTTTTTATCATTTTCAATTTGAGAAAGGATTGTTTCTATTTGCCGGAACTTGGCTTGTGCCGTTATTTTTTCGAGATAATTGGTTTCACCTAATTCAAAACGTCTGTCACTTGCTTTTGAAAAATTTTGATACAAACTATCTAAATAGAAATACAATTTTTCCCGATTTTGTAAGTAAACAATGTGATAATACACCTTAGAAATTTCTAACGATAGTTTGTTTTTTTGAATTTCAAAGTTGGCTTTTTCTTTTTCATATTCTGTTTCATTTACCTTTTTCTGTGCTCCATAAACTGTTGGAAAAGAAAAGCGTTGTTGCGCTCCAAAAATCTTCAAAGGTTCATTATTAGAAGCCAAATTATTTTGATCGTAATTATAGTAAATATTGGTTTTATCAAAGGTATAGGCAGTTTTTATATTAGCCTGGTATTTATCAACCTGCAATTGATAGGCTTTTAAACCTTTGTTATTAGTGATGCCTTTACCTATCAAACTATCTAGTTCCGAATTTGAGTTTTGAGAAAAAGCAAACGAAGTACTTAACAATAATAGAATTAAAAAGGCATTACTATGATGTTTTTTAAATTTTACCTTTTTTAGCTCTTTCCCGTCAAAAACTTTAAATAATATGGGTAGCACTACCATAGTCAATATGGTCGCTGTAAACAATCCTCCAATTACGACTGTCGCCAAGGGTCTTTGCACCTCTGCTCCTGCAGATGAAGATATTGCCATTGGTAAAAATCCTAAGGCTGCGGCGGCTGCCGTTAGCAAAACAGGACGCAATCTATCTGTTGTTCCTTTCAATATAAGTTCATCAATATTTTTCATTCCTTGATGTTTTAATTCTTTAAAATGTTCAATTAATACGATTCCGTTTAAAACGGCAATACCAAAGAGCGCAATAAAACCAACACCAGCTGATATACTGAATGGCAATCCTCTCATCCATAAAAACAATACTCCACCCACTGCTGAAAGCGGAATTGCTGAATACACCATTAAGGCTTCTTTAATAGAACCGAACGCAAAATAGAGTAAGATAAAAATCAAGATTAATGCTATAGGTACCGCCACCATTAATCTTGCTTTGGCACTTTGAAGGTTTTCAAATTGTCCGCCATATTGAACATAATAACCTGGAGGTAGTTTGATTTTTGTATTTACAATATGTTGAATATCGGTAACAACACTTTGTAAATCTCTATTTCGAACATTAATTCCTACCACAATTCTTCTATTTGTGTTGTCTCTAGAAATCTTTGCGGGGCCTTCCGTGTATTCAATGTTAGCTAATTCCTGTAACGGAATCTGTTCCCCATTAGGAGCTGATACATATAAATTTTTCAAGTCATTAATATCTTGTCTATTGGTTTGATCCAAACGAATCACCATATCAAATCGTTTTTCTCCTTCAAATACATTACCCACTGTTTTTCCAGCAAATGCCAGCGCAATCATATCATTTAGTTCTGAAATATTCAAACCATAGCGGGCAATTTTAGATCGATCATAATGCACGGTCATTTGAGGTAAGCCTTCCGTTTTTTCAATAATAATATCAGAGGCTCCTTCTACTTTTTCAATGGCTTTTTTAATTTCATGTGCTTTCTTAGCTAATACATTCAAATCCTCACCAAATACTTTAACAGCAACATCTGAACGCGTTCCAGAAATTAATTCGTTGAATCTCATTTCGATCGGTTGGGTAAATTCAATTTCCATATTTGGAATCTGTTTCTCAATCGCCGCTTTAATCTTATCTGCTAGTTCATCCTTACTGCTTGCTGACACCCATTCTGATTTTGGCTTTAGCTTAACTATAACATCACTTTCCTCCATGCTCATGGGATCTGTAGGAACTTCGGCAGCACCTATTCTGCTTACTACTTGCTCTACTTCTGGAAAGTTTTTCAGAATAATTTGTTCGATTTTAGTAGTCGTGGCAATTGTTTTTGTCAAGGACGTTCCTGTTTTTAAAACGGGCTGAATTACAAAATCTCCTTCGTCTAAAGTGGGTATAAATTCCCCTCCCATAGTGGTAAACAAAGCAACTGCCATCACTAACAAACCTAAGGCACCATATAATACTTTTTTAGTATTGGCTAACCCCCAAGTTATAATGGGAATATACCATGAATTAAATTTCCGTATTAATTTACTGGAAAACGAGTTTGGATTCTCCTCTTTTGGTTTCAAAAATAACGACGAAACAACTGGAACATAGGTAAAACAAAAAATCATCGCTCCCACTAAAGCAAAGCTAAAAGTCATTGCCATAGGTTTGAACATTTTACCTTCGATACCTGAAAGAGAAAGAATTGGAATAAAAACAATCAAGATAATCAATTGTCCAAAAATAGCCGAATTCATCATTTTAGAAGCACTCTTATAAGTAATCTGGTCAATTTCTAGTTGACGGTCTTCCTTAGACATAGGACCTAATTGGGCCGCTTTACTGGCTATTTGAAAGGCAATAAACTCAACGATAATTACGGCTCCGTCAATAATAATTCCAAAATCGATAGCACCTAAGCTCATCAAGTTTGCATCTATTCCAAAAATATTCATCAACGAGATCGCAAATAATAGACATAACGGAATCACGGAGGCAACCACTAATCCAGAACGCCAGTTTCCCAGTAATAATACCACTACAAAAATCACGATTAAGCAACCTAAAATAAGGTTCTCAGCAACTGTAAAAGTAGTTTTAGCAACTAACTCACTACGCTCTAGGAATCCATTAATATAAACTCCGTCTGGTAGTGATTTTTGGATTTCGGAAATTCTGGCTTTTACATCATTGATTACCTGTTTAGAGTTGGCTCCCTTTAGCATCATCACCTGTCCCAGTACCTTCTCGCCTTCTCCGTTACCAGTGATAGCACCAAAACGATTTGCATGACCAAAACGGACATCAGCTACATTTTTCACATAAACGGGCATTCCGTTTATATTCTTAACCACTATATTTTCAATATCGGCTAGCGCCTTTACTTTTCCTTCGGCTCGAATGAAATAACTCTGATTTACTTTTTCGATATAAGCACCACCGGCAATACTATTATTGTTTTCAAGGGCCGTAAAAACATCTGTAGTACTGATGTTCATGGCTTTTAATTTAGAAGGTGTAATCGCAATTTCATATTGCTTCAAATAACCGCCCCAAGTATTTATTTCAACCACTCCTTTTATTCCTGATAATTGACGCTTTACCACCCAGTCTTGAATAGTTCTTAAATCCGTTACTGAATATTGGTTTTTAAACTCGGGTTTTACTTCTAAAGTATATTGGTAAATTTCGCCAAGACCGGTAGTAATGGGCCCCATTTCTGGAGTTCCAAAACCTGCTGGAATTTTCTCTGATGCCGATTTAATTTTTTCAGCAATTAATTGGCGTGGTAAATAGGTTCCTAAATCATCATCAAAAACAATGGTTACTACAGATAAACCAAATTTTGAAATAGAACGAATTTCTTGCACTCCAGGCAAGTTTGCCATTTCTATCTCTACGGGATACGTAATGTATTGTTCAATATCTTGGGTAGAGAGATTTCGTGAAGTAGTAATCACTTGTACTTGATTGTTAGTTACATCAGGTACGGCACCTATAGAAATTTGGAAAATAGAATAGATACCAAAACCAAATATTCCTAAGGTAAATAATAAAACAATAAGTTTGTTTTTAAGGCTAAAAGCAATAATTTTTTCAAGCATTTTTTACTTTATTTTATATTTCAAAAATACAGTAAATAGATAAGGATTGTCTTAAGAACTACTTAAGGTCTTCTTCATGAAAGCTTAACATTACTGCCGTTCCCACATTTTCCTGGCTTGAAATTTGAATACCAATAGTCAGTAGTAGACATAACTTTTTCACGATTGATAGTCCCAGTCCTGTTCCTTTAATTTCAGGATGCTCTGTTGAATTGGATCTGAAAAATTGATTAAACACTTTTCCAACGTCCTGAGAAGCTATCCCAATACCTGAATCAATTATACTGCATTCAATTGTATTATTATCTTCGGTTATAGTAATAGCTAATTTAGCGTTTTTATCTGAATATTTTAAGGCATTGGAAACTAGGTTATTAATTACTATTGAGAATAAATAAATATCCGTTTCAATATAATAGTCCTTTATAAATACGGTTGTAACTTGAATATTTTTGGTTTGAATTGTATTCGAATATCTTGAAATTGAATCTAGAATAACTGCATTCAAACAATTTTTTTCCTTTTTTAAGCTTTGTTTTTGATTTTCAAATCTCGCTAACAGCAGCAATTGATCTACCAGATTATTTAATCTATCCACTTCAGAAATGCAAAAATTAATTTTTTCTTCGTACTCGCTAGGGTTCCTTGGTTTTCTTACTAAAACCTCCAGCGTTCCCTTTATAACCGTCAATGGAGTTCTTAATTCATGCGAAGCATCAGAGGTGAATTCTTTTTCTCTTTCAATGGTATTTTCAATTCTGTCTAATAAATTATTTATTGTTTTAGATAAAACATAAAGCTCATCCCGATTTTGAGGTAACGGAATCCTGGAAGTCAAGTTATCTTTGGTAATAATATTAGAAGTCTCAATAATAGAACTAATCGGTTTTATGCTTCTTCCAGCAATAAATCGTGCAATCAAAAAAAGAACAAGTAGAATTAATGGATAAGCAATAATCAATACTTCAGACAAGTTTTGAAGCACCATCGAAGCGTCTTCTAGCGACATTGCGATTAATAAATAGCCAATTTTTTCGGTTTGTTTGTATATTGGAATCTGTATTTGCCGAATTTTGTTATTCAATAATTTGGTATCAAATAACTCGTCATCTTCAATACTCTTATGAAGCGTTAAGGTTTGTTTCTTTAAGTTGGGGGATTTTTCAATTAAATCTCCATTCTTATCTAAGAATTGAATAAAAACAGGATTTACATCAACAGTGTTGTGTTCTCTTTCTTTCCACTCCTCCAAATGAATCAGAAAAATAGAGTTATTTCTTATTTCAATTTCGTTCAAGTGGTTCTTTACCTCTTTCCCAATATCATTATTAAGATGGTTGTAAACACTAAATTTTACAATTGAATATATAGTACAAAACACCACAAAAATCAATAAAGCTGTGGTGATAATGTAATTGAAGGCAATTCTGTTTTTGAATGAAAATTGTTGCATTAGTACTTAGTCATTAGCAATATAACCTACACCGCGAACTGTTTTTATGTAGTCCTCTTCGATTTTTAAATTTAACTTTTTACGGATAGCATTGATGAATACATCAATTACACCGGTGTCATAATCAAAATGAATGTCCCAAACGTCTTCAATTATTTGATTTCGGGTACACACTTTTCCTTTGTTTTTGACAAGGTAACACAACAGATTAAACTCTCTATTGGTTAGCTGTACTTCCGTTCCATGAGATAAAACAACGTGTTTTGCAATATCAATCTGTATTGTGCCAAGAGTTAGAATATCTTGTTCATTTTGATTTCGAAAATGAATTTTGATCCTTTCCACTAATTCTTCAAAACTAAATGGTTTCTTTATATAATCATTGGCTCCAGCCTTAATACCTTCAATTGTTTCTTGAACAGTGTCCTTAGCCGTTAAAAACAGTATCGGTGTGCTAGTGTCTTTTTTTCGAATAGCCTTACACAAATCCAATCCACTCATTTTGGGTAACATCCAATCCAAAAGAATCAAATCAAATTGCTGTTTCTGAATAAGTTCAAATCCTTGCAATCCATCAGAAGCACTAGTGATCTGGTAGCCTTCCTCTTCTAAACCTTGTTGGAGAAATTGTACAATACCCGCTTCATCTTCCACTATTAAAATATGCATATCCTTGTTTTTTATTCCACAACAAATTTAAAACCTAAAGAACCAATATTTGCCGAAAGGCCATCACTTCTTGTGTAATGATTCAATCGTAAATCTATTGATTTTAATCCTAAAACAAAGATTTTAGCGCGAGTAAAAATATCAGTATAAGTAAAGCCTAAGCCATATTGACTGCTGTCGAATTTTGATAAATCATAATCAGAAGTATAATACTTCTCTGTTGAAAGATGTTTTTCATAGGGAGCAAAATAATCTGAAGCTGTTTGCGTATAATAACGGAACATAGGATAAGCAGTAAAACTGGAACTGATTTTAATGGGTAACTCAATCGAGGCGGTATGTGCCTGAATACCCCAATTATCTTGATAATATCTATAATAGGTTCTGGCGACTACGTATTCATTGATATAAAAATTTAGTCGTGCTCCTATCGGAATTTTAAAATGGGTACTTGGTAGACGCTCTTTGTCATCGGCTAATTGATAAACCCCTTTATTCTCTGAAGTAGTATATACTGGAATATATTGAGATTGTCCGATATAATAATTTGCTTTATCAGCAAAATACACTCGTTGATATGGAGTTCCTAATAAGCCTTCCTGCTGTAAAACATCCATAAAAATAGACATTTGAATCTTTTTTGTCAATATTTGAGAGAATGAAAAAGAAGCAGAATACGAATTTCTGTTTGACTTGTCATAAGGCTTAAATGCCGATGGTAAATAGCCATTTGATGTAGTACCATTTTGATCTAATACAGGAACACCAGAAAAGAATCCGTTACTTTGAAAATTAGCTCCATACTTTGCGTATTCATGCAATTCAGTTGGATAAATAGGTCTCCATTGATCCAAATATGCATTGGCTTTTATGCTTATTTCGGTGTTCTTTTCATTAAATAATTTGGTAAACCCTCCTCCAAATCCAACTGAAGTATAATCATACTCATTCGAAAAAGAAACATCAGCATTCCAAATGTTATTTCTATTGTCCGAATTATGGCTATAATTTGCAGTAACAGAAGCGAGCTGATCACTCTTTGACGCTCCCGATGATGCTTGCCAAGGAGTACCATACGGACTACTTGCAGCGGCATTTTTTCCAATTGTCGTTTTATCATCATATCCTGCTCCAGAAGCCCCCGTTGCATTAAACGGATTAATATTACTCGACGATGCAGAGGTATAAGCCGAAATTCCCACATCAAAAGTCAAGACATCATCATCATTCAGAGGAACAGCCACCACGATATTCGAAGCTATGTCAGACAATTTTTCTGACCCTATTCCACCGCTCACGGCAGAATGCGTACCATCCTGATTGTAATAACTCAGTAAAAAGTCTACTTCAGTATTCTCTAAAACTCTCTTTTTAAAAGTAGTAGTTGAATCTTTAACTTGAGCAACAACAGCCATGTTTATTAACAAAGCCAGCACAAATATTAATTTTTTCATCTTACTATATTAATTACAACCACATCCACCACCTGTTTTTCCACCATTTGCTCCTGCTGCAGCCTCACGATACACCTGAAAAGTGGTTTCGTATTTCTCAGACGGTTTTGCCGCTAACTTCATGTCAGGATCGTTAATATATAATTTATCATATTCTTTTACCGCAACACAAGATTGCAGGGTAACCAAAACGATTATAAAAAGAGCTAATTTATTCATTGTTGAATTTTTTTAAATCTATATTTTTTGAAGCAAATATTTTCCCCTTATCATCGACATATATACATCCGATTCCTGGTAGTTGATTGACTAAATCCAATCCTACATCTACTCCCATTACAAAAACGCCAGTTGCTAATGCATCAGCAAACTCAGTTGATTTAGCAAAAACAGAGACACTAATTACTCCTGAAGCGGGATAACCGGTTCTGGTATCAATGATATGAGAATATCTAATGCCGTTAAACGTCACGTATTTTTCATAGCTTCCTGAGGTCTCCACTGCGCTATCTTCCAGCGGGAAAGTGGCAAAAATTTTATCCTTATTTAAAGGGTTTTTAATTCCAACCTTCCATTTTTCTCCATTGAGCTGTTTTCCCCATGTATTGATATCCCCAGATATGTTTACTATTCCGGCGATTACACCTTTAGAAATAAGTAAGGCTTTTATTTTATCGGCAATGAATCCCTGACCAATTCCTCCAAGTCCTAATTTCATTCCTTCTTTTTTAAGGAAAATTGTATTGTTCTCAGCCTCTAGAATTATATTTTTATAGCCCACTTTCTCCACTGATTTTTTAATTTCTTCCGGTGTAGGCATTGTAGTCATACTACCGTCAAATTTCCAGATTTTATCCATGGAGGCATAACTGATGTCAAAAGCCCCTGAGGTTAATTCGGATATTTTTATAGAACGTTGAACTAAATCAAATACTTCTTGAGGAACTTTAACTGGCTTTATACCAGCATTTCTATTGACTTCAGAGATTGGCGTCGTAGGAATCCAGTCTGAAATTAAGTTCTCAATACGAGACACTTCGGCTACAGCCATATCTATATATGCATCTGCTTCGGGAATGTCTTTTGCTTCAACAATCATTTCAAACGGACTGCCCAGCATGGATAACGTTCTTTTCTGGGTGACTTGTCCAGTGACCACGACAGCTGTAAATATGAACCAAATTAAAGATAGATTACGTATCATTATCCTTTTATAAATGAGTTAAGTAGTTCGATATATTCTTTTGGGCTAACATTTTTATAACTTGTTTTACCCAATACTTTACCGTTAGAATCTAAAACTACAACTAGGGGGAAAATACCGTCTTTATTATACATTTCAGCAAGACCTTCATTTTGCTTTTTAATATCAGCATCCAGTTGATTTTGTTTTTTCTTAGGAAAATCAGCGCGCTCTAATACTAAATTAGTTGCAGCATATGCTTTAAAATCTGCAGATTGCCATATGCTCTTATCTAATTTTATGCAAGGTGCACACCAGTCTGATCCCGAAAACACTAATAAGATTGGCTTATTTTGACTAACAGCCTCTTTTTTTACGAGGTCAAAATTTGTTTTCCAATCTTGAGAATATCCAAGACTTACCACAAAAAGGAATACTAATACCATCACTTTTTTCATCATCATTTTAATTTAAAATCGATTGTTATTAACTACTTAAAAACCACTTTGTAGACGGTCTTTTCTCAACACTATATAATCGTCATCAAATGTAACTCTTAATTAAAATCAATATTGTTGATTGGTTCTCATCTTAAGTGAAAATTAAGAATGATTAGCAGCTAAACATAAGCCATTTATCAATCTAAATACCTTAATTTTGCCTAAAAACAAGTACCTATGTCGTTCTATAAAAAATTATCTCCTTTTTATAATCTTATTTTTTTCTACGTCGCTGTTAGTTTCATTCTAAGAATTGTACTACTATTCCATCCCATCACAGACACCTCATTTATTTGGACAGACTCCATCAAGATTTTTACATTTGGTTTCGTTTCTGATGTTTTTGTTTTTATACTCGCCACTGGTTTCTTATGGCTGTATCTTATTTTTATATCGAATGGGAAATACCTGAAACCCTACGGTTACATTATCTTCGGTTTATTAGTTGCGCTTTTAGCATACATATATTCTGGAAAATCAATCCTAAATGAATATGGTGGTGCATTACCGAAGATTGGGATGATTTTCGTCGGAATCAAAACATTATTATTTGGCCTTTTACTTTTTTTACCAAAGCACAGAGACAAAATTAGATATTGGCTTTTTGCCTTTGTAATGTTTTTATTTGTTGTTTTGATCTTACAAAATGCCATCAGTGAATACTTCTTCTGGAATGAATTTGGAGTGAAATACAACTTTATAGCGGTTAATTATTTGGTTTATACTAATGAAGTTATTGGAAATATAATGGAGTCTTATCCAGTAGTTCCTCTATTTTCAGGATTATTTATAATAGCAGGTACCGTTACTTATTTTATTTTAAAAGGATCCCGAAGTTACATTGACAGCATCCCTACATTTGTTGAAAAAATTAAAATATCAGGGATTTACTTTGTCTTGTTTGGTCTGTCGTTATTGGCGATTCCGTTTTTGGCTACCGAGGAGAATTCGCAGAATATTTTTTCAAATGAGTTACAATCCAATGGTGTTTATAAATTCTATTTAGCTTTTATGAATAGTGAGTTAGACTATTTTAAATTTTATAAAACTCTGCCGGAGAAGGAAGTTTATGCGATATTAGGACAACAAATTCCTGGCATTACTGGAGAATCTACCTTAAGACAAATTAAAAATGCCGCTGCCGAAAATCATAAAAATGTAGTTTTAATTACTATCGAAAGTTATAGTGCTGACTTTATGAAAGCCTACGGGAACGATCAAAATATCACACCATTCTTAGATAGCTTAGCGACACAGAGTTTACTTTTTACTAATTTCTATGCTTCTGGGAATAGAACAGTACGTGGATTAGAAGCTGTAACCTTGTGCTTCCCGCCTACAGCTGGAGAAAGTGTAGTAAAAAGAAAAGACAATAAAGACAAATTCTCAACAGGAAGTGTATTTAAAGAGAAAGGATATAATGTAAAATACCTTTACGGAGGTGATGCTTTCTTTGATAATATGGAAGATTTCTTTTCAGGAAATGGATATGATATCGTTGACAAAAAAACATTCGAACCCAACGAAATTACTTTTGATAACATTTGGGGTGTTTGTGATGAAGATATGTACAACAAGGCTATCAAAGTAATGAATAAAGAAGCCAAGGAAAACAAACCTTTCTTCAATCATATCATGACGGTGAGTAATCATAGGCCATTTACGTTTCCTAATGATAAAATAGATATCCGCGGTGATGCTAAATCACGTGAAGGTGGTGTTAAGTACACTGATTTTGCGATGAAGAAATTCTTCGAAATGGCAGAAAAACAGCCTTGGTTCGCCAATACTGTCTTTGTTATATTAGCCGATCATTGTGCTTCTAGCGCTGGTAAAACGGAACTTCCGGTAGATAAATATAGGATTCCTGCAATGATTTATAGCCCAGGATTTGTTCAACCACAACATTATACTAACCTAATGTCGCAAATCGATATTATGCCAACTGTTTTTGGGTTATTGAATTTTAGTTACGAAAGTAAATTTTATGGTCAGGATGTACTGAAAGCAGATTACAAGCCCCGAGCTTTGATTGCGACTTATCAGGATTTAGGAATGATAAAGGACAATGTTTTAACCATCATCTCACCAAAACAAGAAGTCAAACAATTTAAAATGACTTTATTGCCTAAAGCTGGAGTTGAAGATGATTTCCAAATTTACTACGATCAAAAGCCGTTGAAAAAAGAAAGAACAGATTTAGTGAATGAAACCATCGCTTTCTATCAAACTGCTTCGGATATGTTGAAGAAAAAGAAATACCAAAAAAATTAAGACCTAATAGTCCGCTAATAATTAAAAATTAATAGATTAGGTCTACATAGTGTAATTTTAAATTCGTGTTAGAAAACAGTTAAAGTAAAGCAAAATACAATAAAGTACATACTTTTAACTATCATTTGAGAACAATAAAAAAGCCTGTGAATTTAGTTTCACAGGCTTATTTATTATCTAATGCGATTACTTTTATTCCACATCTTTATCACTTTCCATACCAAAAAGATCTCCTTTTTTAAACAGTCTAGTATCCTTCTTTAGTGCTTTGCTGTTGCGTTTTGTAAGTACTTCAGCATCTAACTTGCTTAGATCCGGTTTTCCTGCGTTTACCCACGCCGTATACCAGAAACTTGCTGTTGCAGTTACCGCTTTTTTCATTTGGCTTTCTACCATCCCGTTTAAAGCTGCGTGGAATTTAGCAGCATATTCATTTGAATATTTCACGCCGTTATATTTGTTTTTTACCACATTCCCATCTGCATCAGTTACAAATATTTGATTTACAGCTAAAGCTGTTCTCAAACCTTTATCTGCCGCTAATAACGGTTCTACTAAGCTATGGGTATCCATAATCATATCCCAAGTCGCTTTGTTTACGTCCTCATAATAGTGTGCAGGAGCAACTGTAAATTTATAGTCTTTGACGAATAATTCTGGTAATCTACTTTCCCACAAAGAGTGAATTCCCTTTTGGTCTGTCAATTGTCCGTCGTGATTATCAGAAGTATGTAAAGGCATATGTGCATCAGCAATATAATGTCCTAGATCAGCAGCAATAAATAAGATTTCTGATTTTCGTTTGTCTTTGAATGCTTGCGTTAATTTTGCCATCATATCTTGGATGTGCCAAGGCAAGGTTCCATTTTTAGACAAAAATTTATCATCATATTTCTTTTTGGCTTCTGTCATAGACTGTGGAAAGCTATCGACGCTTCCAAAATTCTCCATGTCAAAATAATGTCTTGGGTTCTCTGCCTTATCTTGCAAAACATACTTTCTTAAATCTGGAACAGTAGATTCTTGCGTTATAAAATCAATATGGTTGTAAAAGAAAACCTGTAGCGGTTTTGGCAAAGCCATCACAGCTGCTTTATTAATTCTTTCATGCCCGACGATTCCCCACGATAATGTTAGAAATCCAATGATTATTGCAGTTAGCAACAACATTGTAGGCTTAAATTTGATATTTATCATTATATTTATTTTTTTGAAGTACAAATGTATTTTTTTTTACTCAATTAAAAAATATCTAGTTTAAGATTACGTAAATTAAGAAATAACTTATTCATAATTATGTTTCGCCACCAAGGAAAAAACAGAACTTTTATTCATAATTTACGTTTAGCCACTTTATTGTCTTTCGTAGCCGGAATTGTAAATATTACAGGTGTGTTGGCAGTAAAGACTTTGACAACTAATGTTACAGGACATTTTGCTTTCTTTGCGGAGGAAGTTATGAAACAGAATTATACTGCAGCAATTACATTTTTTATTTTCACTCTTTTCTTTTTAGCAGGTGCTTTTACATCTAATTTTATAGCCGAATCAGTTGCCGTAAAACGTCCTGATCTATCACATGTTATTCCAATTTCGCTGGAAATAACTATTTTGCTTTTGGTTGGTTTTTTTGGTGTACAAGGTGATTTGTCGAGCTATTCTGGTAAATGGATTGCTTTTTCTATGCTATTTTCCATGGGAGTACAAAATTCTATGGTAACTCAAATATCAAAATCGGTTGTACGAACTACCCATTTAACAGGCCTTTTTACCGATTTAGGAATAGAATTGTCGCAATTGTTTTTTTACAAAAAAGTAAATGAAAGAAAAAGATTGAATGCTAGTATCTACTTAAGATTATCAATTATTATCTTCTTTTTTATCGGCTGTATTTCTGGAGGTTTCCTCTATACTTTGTTAGAAATTAAGACTCTTTTTGTCGCTGCTTTTTTTCTTTTAATAGCGCTTATGTATGATTATGTCCGACTACAATTCTTTGTATTAAAAAGAAAAAGATTTACACGAATTCCTAATTAAAATACATAATAGAAAGTAAGGCAGCAGTAGCAATAAAAGCCCAAAGCAAAATACCCTGCAACAACGGTTTCAAGCCAACTGATTTGAGTACATTGAAGTTTAAACCTGCTCCAATTAGAAATAAGGTTAGTGTTAATCCAATTTTTGCAATTGAAACTAAACTAGGAGCTACGATCATTGTTTCAGGAATATAGGTATTCAGTAGCATTGCTACTATAAACAATCCTATAAAATAGGGGATTTTAATTTTACTCGAGTTATTTTTAAAAACCATAGCGGTAATCAAAGCAACTGGAATAATCCATAGCGCTCTTGCCAATTTTACTGTCGTTGCAATCTGTAATGCTTCAGGACCATATTTATTAGCGGCACCAACTACTGAACTAGTATCATGAATCGCAATCGCACACCATAACCCAAACTCTTGCTGGCTTAAATGCAACCAGTGCCCAATTGCGGGAAATAAAAATAGCGCAATAGAATTCAATATAAAAATCACTGCTAAAGCCACAGAGGTTTGTTTCTCATCTGATTTTATTACTGGAGCTATTGCCGCAATGGCACTTCCTCCACAAATCGCAGTTCCACATGAAATTAAATGAGATGTTTTTTTATCAATTTTCAACCATTTTCCAATAAACAGGCCTAAAATTAAAGTGCAAAATATTGACGTAACTGTGAATATAAAACCTTCTTTTCCCGCCGAGATTTCACTATTTACATTCATTCCAAAGCCAAGCCCAACAACGGAAACTTGTAGCAAGATATTGGTTGCTTTGTGATTTAATTCTATAAAAGGGTGTCCTGATAGATTAGCCACCACTAAACCCAATACTAAAGCAATTGGAGGAGAAATTGAACCTGAAAGACAGAGAACAATTAATACTCCAAAAATAATTTTCTGTAGTGTAGGATCTATCTTCAGAAAAGTAGTATTATTATTCTTTATGACCGTTTGAGTTTTCACAATAAATTTATATTATTATTACCACACAAAGATCATCAGTATAAGCGACTTTAACCAATCATAAAAAATAATCTATTATAACTTTAAGTTATATTGTTTTGAAATATTCTTAATAAATAAGTCCGAAAGAGCATTTGTTTTTCCTTGTAAACTAATGATGTAAAAATGACGTTCGATTATAAGGTTATCAACATCAATAATTACTAACTCCTTGTTTTTTAATTCTTTTTCAATAGCATGAATCGAGATAAAAGCAACGCAATTTGAGTTCATTAGATAAGATTTGATACTTTCAGTACTTCCTAATTGCATTTCCACAATCAACTCAGACATTTTAATTTTTAAAGGTTTTAGAGCATGCTCGATTACTTCTAATGTTCCCGACCCTTGCTCCCGCATTAAAAACCGTAATTGCACGAGCTCTTCTTTGTTGATTTCTCCTCTGTTTACCAATGGGTTAGCGCTATTACAAACCAGTACCAATTCGTCTTTTAAAAACGGAGTGTATTTAATTGCTTTATTTTTTGACTGACCTTCTACAATACCGGTTTCGATTTCTTTATTCAATAAGGCATTTTCAATCTGTTCTGTGTTTCCATTGCGCAAAATGACTTTTACACCTTGCATTTCCTGATGAAAACGGGCTAGTAATGGCGGAATTATATATTGTGAAATAGTTGTACTGGCTCCTAGGCGTAACGTGCCATACTGCTCTTTTATGAGTGTGCTCATTTCAAAATCAATTTCACGGTAGATTTCAAAAATACTTTGGGCATGTTTTACTAATTGCTCACCAGCCTTCGTCAGGGAAATTTTAGACCCCGTCCGGTCAAAGAGCTTGACTTTATATTCTTCTTCCAGTTCTTGTATGTGCTTAGATACAGCGGGTTGTGTGATAAATAATTCTGTTGCTGCTTTAGTGAAGCTCAATCTGTTAGCAACGGTGAAAAACACTTTTAATCTGAAATCCATAATTGTATTGTTTTGGTTAAACCAAATGGAGTTTACAACAATCCATTGTATTTCCTAACAAACCATTCGGTGGAAAGCAATGAGACAATTAAAATTAACAGCAACATCCAATCAATCAATGGAGAGCGCGTTACTGTATTTTTTTCTATTGCTTTATAGCTATCATCTTCTAAAAGTGATTTGATCAGTGTGTTCACTTGGTCAGGAAAGTAAACTGCTCCTTGCGTTTGTGTGGCCAACTGTTTTAATTTTTCTAAGTCGGGATTGACAAATTGTTTTTCTCTGTCAAAATCCAAAATTTCAAAGTGACTGGAATAACTAGTTTTTGAATTTAATTCTTTTGCAGAAAAATTATAAGTTCCCGCTGCGAGGCCATCCAAATTCACTTTATAGAATGCATTTCCTTTTAATAAATCGTAGTTTTTGGTTTGCTTCGTGGCCGTATTTGTTACAATAATTGTCAAACGTGCTTTATCGTCAAATTCGTAGTTCTTATTAAAATATTGTGCTGTTATTTCGATAGCGTCGCCTGAATTATAAAAACTTTCATGATTTACAACCAATGCTTTTTTAGAACTACTGGATGCTAAATACTGAATTGTTTTATCCATAAAAACGTCAAATTTAGCAAACGACTGTGTGTCAAGATGACTTTGCAATCGCCATTTCCAAATATTTTCACCCAATAGAAATGCACTACGGTTTCCTTGATTTTCAGCATAGACTAATAATGGAGAATTAGTTTCCATAGTTCTAATTTTAGAAGAAAGTAAAACCGAAGCATTATCCTTGACAGTTATATTTCCGAAGGCATTTTCCAATGGAGGAAAAGTTTCGAAACCAATATTATCGATGGCGAACAAATTAAATTGAGGATTAAAACTTGCTAAATAATTCTCTTTTTGATTACTCATTTTAAACGCTAAGCTACTTTGCTGCTGACTTAAAAATGAGAAATCAGTGGCGGTTCCAGTAATAATAAAAGTACTTATTCCCGCCGATTTGTTCTCGTCAAAAACAGCTTTAAAGACTGCGGTAGGTTGATACAAAATCAAAACATTATAATCTTTTAATGAATTGATAGCATTAGGTTTAACAATAGTTACTTTACGTTGTGCATTAGATTCAATACTGCGTTTTAAAGCACCTATGTCAGGATGATTTATCGCTGTTACTAGAGCGATATTTGTTTTTTGATCAATTACTTCTACGGCAAAATTCTTTGTGTTGTTATAGGTGTTTTTCTCTTTTTCAGCACCAGAGATCGTTGCTTTAAATATTTGAGAACCTATTTTATTGGCCGGTAAAAGAACATTTAAGATCGCTGTTCTTTTTGAAGAAGAAAAAGAAATACTCTGTTTCGTTAGAACCGAATTCCCTTGTGCTATAGTAAAATTAGCAGACACATTTTTGTCTCCAGAATAATTTAAGAAAACTTCTACAGGAAATTTATTCTTGTAAAAAGCATATTTGTTGACGTTAATCTGGCTAATTTTTAAGTCAACTACCTTGGTGGTATCTCCCAAAACTATTGGAAAAACTTTATTGGTAGCATCAAAACTATAAACATAATCATTCCCTGAAGTCTGGTTTCCGTCTGTTAAGAGAATCGTAGGAAATGTACTGTTTCTGTTAGTACTTCTTAACTCTTTTGAAATTCCGCCTAGATTTGTCTGTGTACCTTTAAAATCAAATTCTTCAGCCGGTTCAAACTCCGCGTCAAATCGATACGACTGCAAATCAAACTTCTCTTTTAAGGCTGAGTTAGCTGTTATTGCACCATATACTACTAAAGCTTCTTTATTCGCGTCTAATGCCTTTATCGAACTTGAATTATCTACAACAATTGCCAAAGTTGGTTTGATAATTTCTAGTGTATTTCTGGTAATTATTGGATTAATCAACAATAACAGAATCCCAAACAACGATAGAAAACGCAATAAAGCCAAAAACAAATTCAATTTTGATTTGTTTTTGGCTTTATAAAAATATTGAAAAAATGACAAACCTCCTGCAATTACAATTGATAGTAGAATTAGTAGGACTGTGTTTGTTGTCATTCTATTTATTTTAAATGATGAATTTTAAATGGAAAGAATTCAATAATTTAAAATTCATCATTTAAAATTTATAATTTCTTATGTTAACATTCCGCCACATACATTTAGAACTTGTCCTGAAATGTAAGCACTCATATCCGAAGCCAAGAAAAGACATGCATTAGCAACATCTTCAGTAGTACCACCTCTTTTCAACGGAATTCCTTCTCTCCATCCTTGAACCACATCATCATTCAGTTTTGCAGTCATTTCCGTTTCTATAAACCCTGGTGCAATAGCATTACAACGAATATTACGAGAACCTAATTCAAGTGCAACCGATTTTGTAAATCCAATAACACCTGCTTTTGAAGCCGCATAATTCGTTTGACCTGCATTACCCTTCACTCCTACTACACTACTCATATTGATGATTGATCCAGCACGTTTCTTCAAGAATGTTCTCTGAATTGCTTTAGTCATATTGAAAACAGATTTCAAATTGACATCAATAACTTTATCAAAGTCTTCTTCAGACATACGCATTAAAAGATTGTCCTTAGTGATTCCAGCATTATTGATCAAAATATCAACAGTTCCAAAATCAGCTAATACAGCATCAACCATAGTTTGTGCTTCATTAAAATCGGCAGCATTAGATTGGTATCCTTTGGCTTTAATTCCAAGGGCATTCAATTCATTTTCTAACGCTAAAGCAGACTCAACAGATGAGCTATATGTAAAAGCAACATTTGCTCCGTGTTTTGCAAAAACTTCTGCAATTCCTTTTCCTATTCCGCGACTTGCGCCTGTTATAATGGCTACTTTTCCTTCCAGTAATTTCATGTTCTAAAATTAGTTTAATATTTATTTGAAGCTATTCCTGCTATTCACTGCAATCTTTTATGTTTTTAAGAAAAAACATAAAAGGATTTCCGTTGCTATCAGGGCTAAAAACGACTTGTCAAATATATAATAATTCCCTTCTTAAAAAAAATTTCAGTTTCAATAAACGTCCATTAAAACTAAACTTTATATTTTCAAAAACTTATTCACCCATTTATCCCAATGTGTGCTATAAATTGCCACTAAAGTAAAGGTGAATAAGAACAAATGGTACCAAGCACTACTAATCAAGTCAAAAAAGTCCAATTTACCGTTGGCAAAACTCAAAATCAACAAAACCTGTGCTCCGTAAGGCAAAATTCCTTGAACAATACAAGAGAATATATCTAAAATAGCAGCTGTCTTTTTAGGATTCAAATGATATTCGTCATTAATCTCCTTTGCAATAGGCCCTGCAATAACAATTGACACAGTGTTATTGGCAATAGCTAAATTAGCAAAACCAACCAATGCTCCTATTCCCGCTTGTGCTGATTTTTTGCTCTTAATGCGTCTTTTAATTTGGTGTAATAAATAATTTATTCCGCCCGCTTTTTCTACCATAGCCGCTAAACCACCTGTAAGCATCGATAATAAAAAGATATCAGTCATACCCGTAAAACCTTCATATATCTTTTGGATAAACTCCATAAAGGTAAAAGAACCGCCAATATAACCTATGATTCCCGCTAGTAGCGTCCCGATAATTAAAGTAGAAAAAACATTTATACCAAACAAGGCTAAAACAATTACTAATATATAAGGTATGATAGGAATCAATTCAAAACTTGCTCTTGGTAGTTCAACTGTGACAATCTCTGAATTTAAACCTAAGTAAAAGAATAAAACGATGGTAATCACCGCGGCAGGAAGCGCAATAAATAAATTGATTTTGAACTTGTCTTTTAATTCGCAACCCAAGGATTGTGTTGCCGCAATAGTAGTGTCTGAAATCATGGAAAGGTTGTCCCCAAACATAGAGCCGCCCAATAAAGCACCAGAGATCAGCGGTAAAGAGGCTCCACTTTTATCTGCTAGTGTTACCGCTATAGGTCCTAAGGCAACAATTGCCCCCACAGAAGTTCCAGTCGCAGTTGATAAGAAACCTGCAATCAAGAAGATTCCTAACGGAAAATAAGCCACATCAATAGTACTGATTCCTAGATTAACAACCGCATCAACACCACCCATTGCTTTACTTACCACTGCAAATGCACCCGCAAGCAAATAAATCAAACACATCGTCATAATTTTACTTTCTCCACAACCTGCAATTAAGGTTACTACCTTTTCATCTGTGGAAGACTTGAATAATAAAAAGGCTGCTATAATCCCCACTAAAACAGCGATAGGAGAAGGAAACGCATAAAAATCATGTAATACAATTCCGGCACCTAAAAAAGTAAAAATAAAAACAAACAGTGGAATCAAAGCATATGGATTTCCAGTTTTTTTCGAAAAAATAGTCATAAAGTTAATTTAAAAATGAATTAAATATGACGAAAAACAAAAGCTAAAAAATGGGAATGAAACAACATTTTTTCCAAAGGATTTGGCTTATCGTTTTAGCACCTTGCTCGTTTTGCAGGTTGCTATCTCATAATGAGATTCGTGATAACGGCTGCAAAAGTAATACATCCTTTAATGAAAAACGATAAATACTTTACTTTTTTAGCATAAAAAAAGCCTTACCGAAGTAAAGCTCATTTATAATTATATAGATTGAAATGTCCTAGAAAGCTACATTCCATTTTGGTAATCTACCGTTTTCATCTAAGAAATTTTGTAAAACTTGTCCTTCTACAGCGGTTGGAATACCTTTAGTTTTGTCATTGAATGTTTCGTACCAAACTACTTCTAACAAACTGATATCTTCTTTTTTCATTTGTGCTGGCCAAGAATATTTTCTTCCTGTTTTTGCGAATTGATGTCCTTCAACAATCTTTTCTTTTAAACCACCATTTTTTATTTTCAAAGCTCCGTCATTTTGTACAGTTCCAGTAGAACCCACCATGATCAACTCTTTTTCTTCTGCTACTGCATACACTAAAAACACGCCGCTTCCTTCTGAAGCATTACAAACTTGTTCTAAACTGTCATCTGCAGCAAATGAAAATTTGTCGCTAACTTTAAATTTTTTTAATTCCTTATACATATTGTTTTATTTTTATTTGAATTGGCTTCCTCAAAAAAATACCCCACAAAATCGTGAGGATTATCTAAACCATTCGTTTCTATTTATTATTATTAAAGTTAAAGCAGTAAAGTAGCTGTTTTTAATAAAGTGCAAAGGTATTTCTTTAATTCTATTTTATAATAAAAAAGCCCCACAAATGTGAGGCTTTTTATATTTTAGTTTAAAATAGCGGACTATCCTAAAACTTCTTTTACTTTTTTACCAATTTCAGCTGGAGAATCCACTACGTGTATTCCACATTCTCTCATGATTTGTTTCTTAGCTTCTGCTGTATCATCAGTTCCACCTACGATAGCACCTGCATGACCCATTGTACGACCTGCTGGAGCGGTAACTCCTGCAATAAATCCTACTACTGGTTTACGGTTACCATCAGCTTTTATCCAGTGAGCAGCATCTGCTTCTAGTTGTCCACCTATTTCACCTATCATTACGATACATTCTGTTTCTGGGTCATTCATCAACAACTCAACTGCTTCTTTTGTAGTTGTTCCAATGATAGGATCTCCTCCAATACCAATTGCAGTAGTGATTCCTAAACCTTGTTTTACTACTTGGTCAGCTGCTTCATACGTTAATGTTCCTGATTTAGAAACAATACCTACAGTCCCTTTTTTGAAAACAAAACCTGGCATAATACCAACTTTAGCTTCACCCGGAGTAATAACTCCTGGACAGTTAGGTCCTATTAACCTAGCGTTTCTTTCTTTAACATAAGCATTTGCTTTGATCATATCAGCTACAGGAATTCCTTCTGTAATAGCGATAATCACTTTTATTCCAGCATCTGCAGCTTCCATAATTGCATCAGCAGCAAAAGCAGGCGGTACAAAAAGAATTGAAGTATCAGCTCCAGCTTGTTCAACTGCATCTTTTACAGTATTAAAAACTGGTCTGTCTAAATGAGTTGTTCCTCCTTTTCCTGGAGTTACACCACCTACAACATTTGTTCCGTACTCAATCATTTGAGAAGCATGGAAAGTTCCTTCGCTTCCAGTAAATCCTTGAACAATTATTTTGGAATCTTTATTAACTAAAACACTCATGATATATATTTTATGTGATTTTTAAAAATTGTCTTGCAAAAGTAAGGTTTTGAAATTATTTTGCGGCCTTTTCTTATCAAAATAAATTATGATAATTGACTCATTTGATAACCTCTGTATAATTTATTGTCTTTTATTTCCCAAATTGCTATAAAATGCGCCAATAACATCTCCTCTCTTGGATTTTCAATTGTTTTTACAAAATGCGAATAACGTACACTAATCGTATCATTTTCGGAAACGATATGACTAATTCTGATCTTGGAGCGAACATAAGCTCTACCCAATTCTTCAGAAAGATCTAGTAAAGAATCATAGTCCAGTTTGACCAAACCTTTACTACTATTCCAATCCACTGTAACATCAGCGTGCAAATATTCTTTCAGAGTAGCGCTGTCAATAAGAGCATCTGATTTGTAAAAACTTTGAACGAGTTCCTTTGCTGTCATATTATTTTAATTTATTTAAAATCTCTGGTATTTTTTTAATATTAGCCAGTTGTTTTAATTTTTCCCTAGATTCTTCTATGGGTGTGCCAAAATAGGATTTTCCGCCTTCGACAGATTTAGTAACCCCTGTCTGGCCCATAATCACAGCTTTTTTACCTATTGTAATTCCGCTGGTAGTACCTACTTGTCCCCAGATAGTCACTTCATCTTCAATAATAACGCAACCTGCAATTCCAGTTTGAGACGCAATCAGACACATTTTTCCAATTACAGTGTCATGCCCTACATGAACCTGGTTGTCAAGTTTTGTTCCTTCACCAATGATCGTATCTCCTGTAACTCCTTTGTCAATTGTACAAAGTGCTCCAATACCCACATTGTCCTTTATTACTACCCTACCGCCCGAAAGCAATTGGTCAAACCCGTCTTCTCTCTTTTTATAGTAAAACGCATCGGCTCCAAGAACTGTTCCCGCGTGGATGATTACATTATTTCCAATTACGGTATTATCATAAATGACAACATTAGCATGAATCAAACAATTCTCCCCTATCACAACATGATTACCTATAAAGGCATTCGGTTGAATTACAGTTCCTTGCCCTATAGTAGCTGAAGAAGAAATAGAAGCACTTGAAGCCGCAAAAGGCTTAAAGTATTTTGTTAATTTATTGAAATCATTGAACGGATCTTCTGATATCAATAGTGCTTTTCCTTCTGGGCAATCTACTTTTTTGTTAATCAAAATAATCGTTGCCGCTGAATTTAAAGCTTTGTCATAATATTTCGGATGATCTACAAAAACAATATCACCCTTTTCTACAACATGAATTTCATTCATTCCAGATACTAAATAATTAGCATCCCCAACATATTCACAATTGATTAAAGTGGCAATTTCGTGTAGAGCGTAAACTTTTGGAAATTTCATAAATTTAATTAGAAAATGTATCAATTAGAAAATGTGATAAATATACCATTATCACATTTTCTAATCATCAAATTATTTACTCTTTTACGCGCTCCATATAAGAACCTGATGCCGTATCAATTTTGATTTTATCTCCTTCATTTATAAATAAAGGTACATTTACACTTGCTCCTGTTTCAACTGTCGCTGATTTAGTAGCATTAGTAGCTGTATTTCCTTTAATTCCTGGCTCAGCATAAGTAACTTCAAGAATTACAGATGAAGGCATATCTACAGAAAGAGGTAAATCAGTTTCTGTATTGATACTTACCATTACACTTTCACCTTCTTTTAATAAATCAGGAGAGTCTAAAATATTTTTGTTCAAAGATATTTGTTCGAAAGTCTCAGTATTCATAAAGTGAAAATCATCTCCTTCTGGATATAAATATTGAAATTTATGGTTTTCTACTCGAACTTCTTCAATTTTATGCCCTGCAGAAAACGTATTATCTAATACTTTACCATTACTTAAACTTCTTAATTTTGTTCTAACAAAAGCAGGTCCTTTACCTGGCTTAACGTGAAGGAATTCAATGATTTTGTATATGTCATTATTGTACTTAATGCATAATCCGTTCTTGATGTCTGATGTAGATGCCATTTTGTTTGCTTTTGGCTACTAGCTTTTGGCTATTAGCAATTTATATTTAATTATTTATTTTTAGGCTAAGAGCTTAATGCCAAGAGCCAAGAGCTTTTATTTAATAATTTCCTGTATATCCTTTCATAACTCCACGTGATGAGTTTCTGATAAAATCCAGGATCTCGTCGCGTTCTGGAGTTGCTTCCATCTCTGCTTCAATAATTCCTATAGCCTGTGTTGTGTTATAGTTTTTTTGATATAAAATTCTATAAATATCTTGAATTTCCTTGATTTTCTCTGTCGTAAAACCTCTTCTTCTCAGTCCGACAGAATTAATTCCCACGTAAGACAAAGGTTCTTTTGCTGCTTTTGTAAAAGGAGGAACATCTTTACGAACTAATGAACCACCAGATATCATCGCATGATCACCAATATGAATGAATTGATGAATTGCTGCCAAACCACCTATTACAGCATATTTACCAACAGTGACATGTCCTGCCAATGCAACACCGTTCACAATTATAGCATTATCACCAATATGGCAATCGTGCGCAATATGAGCTGTAGCCATGATCAGACAATTGTTTCCAAGAGTAGTTTGACCTGATGCAATTGTACCCCTATTGATAGTAACACATTCCCTAATCGTACAATTGTCGCCAATTATAGCTAAAGATTCTTCTCCACCAAATTTTAAATCCTGTGGAACAGCAGATATAACTGCACCAGGAAAGATATTACAATTCTTTCCGATTCTTGCGCCTTCCATAATGGTAACATTAGATCCTATCCAAGTACCATCACCAATAACTACGTTATTATGAATTGTTGTAAAAGGCTCAATGACAACATTTTTGGCGATTTTCGCGCCAGGATGAACATATGCTAAGGGTTGATTCATCTACTTTTTTTTATAATTTATATATATACAATAAAAACCTTGAAATCGTATATCTCAGGGTTTTTACATACTTTTAATTTACTGTTTTTTAGCAATCTGAGCCATTAGCTCCGCTTCTGCAACTAACTTACCATTAGCATAAGCGTTTGCTTGCATATGACAAATTCCTCTTCGTATCGGTGTAATCAAATCACACTTAAAAATAAGGGTATCACCAGGTAAAACCTTTTGCTTGAACTTAACGTTATCAATTTTCATGAAGTAAGTTAAATAGTTTTCAGGATCTGGCACTGTACTTAATACAAGGATTCCTCCTGTTTGTGCCATTGCTTCCACAATTAATACCCCTGGCATTACTGGTGCTTCTGGGAAATGTCCAACAAAGAAATTTTCATTCATTGTAACATTTTTCATTCCTACCACATGACTTTCAGACATTTCTATAATTCTATCAATCAATAAAAATGGAGGTCTATGAGGAAGAACAGCCATGATTTTATGAATATCCATCAATGGCTCTAGGTTTAAATCATAAACAGGAACATAATTTCTTTGTTCGATTTTTATGATTTTAGCCATCTTTTTAGCAAACTGAGTATTTACAAAATGCCCTGGTTTGTTAGCGATAACTTTACCTTGTATTTTTGTACCAATTAAAGCTAAGTCACCCACTACGTCGAGCAGTTTATGTCTTGCTGCTTCATTAGGGTAATGCAAAGTAAGATTGTCTAATATCCCGTTTGACTTCACATTTATATCTTCTTTTCCAAAAGCAATTTTCAAATTTTCCATTGTAGCTGCAGATATCTCTTTATCTACATAAACAATAGCATTATTTAAATCGCCTCCTTTAATCAAACCATTTTCTAATAATGATTCCAATTCATGCAGGAAACTAAATGTTCTAGACTCAGAGATTTCTTTTTTAAATTCAGAAATGCCTTTCATAGTAGCATTTTGTGTACCTAAAATTTTAGTCCCAAAATCTACCATCGTAGTAACACAATAATGATCACTTGGCATGATTAAAATTTCACTCCCGCTTTCCTCGTCTGTAAATGAAATTACTTCTTTTACTACATAAACATTACGTTTTGTATTTTGTTCTTCAACTCCTGCTTTTTCAAGTGCCTCAACAAAATACTTAGACGAACCGTCCATTATAGGCAGCTCTGAAGCATTCAATTCTATAATAACATTGTCTAAATCACAACCCACTAAAGCTGCTAACACATGTTCTGGAGTTTGTATTTTTACACCAAGTTTTTCTAAATTGGTTCCTCGTTGTGTATTTACCACATAATTTGCATCTGCTTCAACAACAGGATGTCCTTCTAAATCTACTCTGACAAAAGTGAAACCATTATTTACCGGAGCAGGCTTGAAAGTCATTGTAACTTCTTTTCCTGTGTGTAATCCAACTCCTGTTAGCGAGATTTCTGTCTTTATAGTCTTCTGTTTAACCATTATTCCCGTTTTTTTGGTTTAATATATGTTTTTTTAATTCTTCTAATTCTGCAACAATCTTCGGTAGATTTTTAAAGTGTACGTATGATTTACTGTAATCATTGTACCCAAATGTTGGACTTCCCTGTAGGACTTCATCATCCTTGATGTTTCTTCCCACACCAGATTGTGCCTGAATGCGAACATTATTCCCGATAGTTAAATGTCCCGCAATTCCAACCTGACCACCAATCATTGCGTTTTTACCAATCTTAGTCGAGCCAGCAACGCCAGTTTGAGCCGCAATTACGGTGTTCTCTCCTATTTCCACATTATGGGCAATCTGAATTTGATTGTCTAGTTTAACTCCTTTTCTTATAATTGTAGAACCCATAGTAGCACGGTCTATAGTGGTACAAGCACCGATATCTACATTGTCTTCTATAATAACATTCCCTATTTGAGGAATCTTTTTGAAGGTTCCGTCAGGACTTGGCGCAAAGCCAAAACCATCAGCCCCTATAATTGAACCGGAATGTATGGCGCAATTATTTCCTATTATCGTTTGCTCATAAATCTTAGTCCCAGCAAAAATAGTGACATTATCTCCAATGACAACATTATCACCTATAAAACAATTGGGATAAATTTTGACATCATCTCCTAAAACCACATTTGACCCGATATAACTGAAACTACCTAGATATAAGTTGATACCATATTTAGCATTCTCTGCTATAACTGAGGGTTGCTCTATTCCGCTTTTATTACCTTTTGCCTTATCATAAAACTCTAATAATTTAGAAAATGCAATATAAGCATCATCAACTTTTATCAAGGTTGTCTTTAATTCTGATTCAGGGGTAAAGCTTTTATTTACAATCGTGATTGTAGCTTCGGTGGTATAAATATAGTTATTGTATTTGGGGTTTGATAAAAAAGTCAGCGAACCTTCCTTCCCTTCTTCAATCTTAGATAACACATGTACTTCAGCATTGGGATTCCCAACAACTTCACCATCTAATATCCCCGCTATTTGTTCTGCTGTAAATTTCATTGCCACAAAAATATAAAAAAATAGATTTTAAATGTTCATTTCCACAAGTTGTTTTGGGAAACAGATGTAATATTTGGTCACAGATTTGGATAATGATTTTAAATTCAACTGATCAGAAGATTCAATAACATCCTCAACCGTCTTGTCTTTTTTCAATATTCGTATCGGTTCCGCTTCCTTACTGTAAGCTTGGTTTTTTATTTTTCCTTTGAAAATAAAATAATTAGTTTCCAGTAAGCTGATATTGTTTTCCAATGCAAAGCGTTCTTTTAAAGGCTGTAAATCTTCAATAGGTACTTTCTCACTGGTTAATTTAATTTTTAATAAATCCCTGTTGATAATCATTTTACTCAAAGATGACAAAATAAAATCATCTTGACGCTGCCATCCTTTTAGCGCACTGATAATATCAAAATCATCCAGCTGAGCAAATAAATCTAAGGTCTCGGCATCAAATGTATCCATTGTAACCTTATGTTGAAGAAAATACTGCAAAGGTTCACTACAAGGTAAAACCACTCCTTTCAACGTTAATTCTTTAGCACGTTTCAGGATGCGGGTCAAAATTAATTCGGCCACTAAACTGGTTTTATGCAAATACGCCTGCCAATACATTAATCGTCTCGACATCAAAAATTTCTCGACAGAGTAAATTCCTTTTTCTTCAATAACCAAAACATCATCCACGACATTCATCATTTGGATCAATCGTTCTGAGTTTACATTTCCTTCTGCCACACCCGAATAAAAGCTATCGCGTTTCAGATAATCCATGCGATCCATATCCAGTTGACTGGAAATAAGCTGCAACATAAACAATCGATGATACTCTCCTTTAAAAACCTTTATTGCTAAATCTAACTGTCCGTCAAATGCATCGTTTAATTGATGCATGAACAACAAAGAGATTTCCTCATGATGAACATCCTCAACAATGCTTCGCTCCATAGCATGTGAAAAAGGTCCGTGGCCAATATCATGCAATAAAATGGCGATATACAGCGCATTTTCTTCTTCTTTAGAAATTTCAATGCCTTTAAAACGCAATACATCAACTGCCTTTTGCATCAAATGCATGCAACCCAAAGCATGATGAAACCGCGTGTGATTAGCTCCTGGATAAACCAGATATGACAATCCCATCTGCGAAATACGTCTTAGACGTTGAAAATAAGGATGCTGTATTAAATCGTAAATTAAAGCATTAGGGATGGTAATAAACCCATAAATGGGATCATTGAATATTTTAAGCTTATTGATTTGACTCACTATAAGTTTGTTTTTAGGACAACAAATATAGGTAAAATAGATTTTACTTATTAAAGTGTTTTTTCTCTCCCTAATTTCCGTCAGAAATTATATTTTCAAGTTTATTTCTAACCAATAATTCAATTTTGATAAAATTAACATAACATTAAGTTCGATTAGTTCGGTGTTTTACGAACCAATCATATCTTTGCAAAAAAAAGTATGGACAATATACAAAAAGAAAGAGAGGAAATCATTGAGATATTCGGTATTCATTTTGAGTCTTTATATCAAGTTCCTCCTTTAGCAGCAAGAATTATTGGAGTTTTAATTATCGATGGATGTAAATCAGGATTGACCTTTGAAGCACTAGTAGAAAAATTAGGAGCCAGTAAAAGTTCTATTTCTACGAATTTAAAGTTACTCCTTAACATGGAGAAAATTTACTATTTCACTTTGATAGGTGATCGAAAAAAATACTTTAAGTCCGCCCCACTAAGTGACCGATTAAACAATTATTTAAAAATGATAGAAGCCGAAAGTTATATTATTAATAGAATGCATGATTACCGAAATAAAACTGCGTCTTGTGCCGAAGAAAAATGCAATCTAGAAAATATTATTTCGTACAAAAATCACATTCAAGAAATAGAAAAAACATTTCACAAAACGATAGCTGAATTTAAGAAAATAGAAATCAACAATAATAGTAATCAATAATTAATCAAATTTAAAAAAATGAAAAAAATTTCATTACCAATAATAGCTTCTTTGCTCATCCTTTCTTCATGTGGAAAGAAAGAAGAACAAGCCCCAGTACAAGGTCCTGCTCCTTTCGCTGTACAAGAAATAGTACTGCAGGATGCAACCGTATACCAAGAGTTTACGGCTAACCTTGAAGGACAACAAAATGTTGAAATCAGACCTAAAGTAAGCGGATTTATTCAAAAAGTATACGTTGATGAAGGTCAAGTGGTTAAAAAAGGGCAACTTTTATTCAAATTAGAAACTCAAATGTTAAACCAAGATGCTTCGGCTGCAAAAGCAATGGTTTCAGCAGCGCAAGTTGAAGTGGATCGTTTAAAACCCCTTGTAGATAGAAATATCATCAGTAATGTACAATTGGCGACAGCCAAAGCCAAGTTAGCACAAGCAAAAAGTGCGTATGGAAGTATTGCTGCTAATATTGGGTATGGAACTATCTATTCTCCTGTAAATGGAGTTATTGGAAGTTTGCCCTTTAAAGAAGGTAGTTTAGTAAGCCCTACTGCCGAAATACCGATGACAACAGTATCTGATACGAAAATTGTTCGTGCCTACTTTTCAATGAATGAAAAACAAGTATTGTATTTTAATAGAACTTTTAAAGGATCTACAACTGCCGAAAAGCTAAAAGCTGCTCCTCCGGTTAGCCTAATTTTAGTAGACAATTCGGAATACAACCAGAAAGGGAAGATTGCTACAATGAACGGTTTAGTGAATTCTACTACGGGAACTACAGAGTTTAGAGCTGAATTTACGAATCCAGAAGGGCTTTTAAGAAGCGGAAGTAGCGGAATCATTCGGTTACCAATCGTACAAAGCAATGTTATTTTGGTACCCCAAGTGGCTGTTTTTGAAGTACAAGGAAAACAAATTATATATGCTGTCGAACAAGGAAACAAGGTTAAATCAAGAATCATAGAAACCAATGGAACTTCTGGTTTGGATTACATTGTAACGAATGGTCTTGCCGCAGGGGACGTTGTAGTAATTGAAGGTGCTTCAAAACTAAAAGACGATATGGAAATTGTACCACAGCCTACTAAAAATGAAGTACTAGCAAATACTGCCACAACAGCGGCTGCTGCTACAAAAACGACTACTAAAAAATAATTGCAAAGATGTTAAAAACTTTCATAGAGAGACCTGTACTCTCGACCGTAATCTCAATTCTAATTACCATTTTAGGTGTATTGGGATTGATGTCCTTACCCGTAGAACAATATCCCGAAATAGCGCCGCCAACAGTACAGGTAACCGCCAATTACACGGGAGCCAACGCTGAAACGGTACTGAATAGTGTAGTAATTCCGCTGGAAGAAGAAATTAATGGTGTAGAAGGTATGACGTATATGACGTCTTCTGCAGCTAATGATGGTTCAGCTAAAATTTCTGTTTATTTTGCATTAGGGACTAACCCTGATATTGCGGCAGTAAACGTGCAAAATAGAGTAGCTCGAGCTACTAGTAAGTTGCCTACTGCAGTAGTACAAACTGGGGTTACCACAGTAAAAAGCCAAACTAGTGCTTTGATGTTCTTTGCCTTATATTCTAAAAATAAAGCATACGACGAAGTTTATATTCAGAATTATGCGAAAATTAACTTGGTACCCAAATTACAACGTGTTAAAGGAGTTGGCCAGGTAAATGTTTTTGGAGCCAAAGATTATTCGATGCGAATTTGGATTAACCCTGAAAAAATGGCTACTTATGGTATTGCTCCAAAAGATATTCAAGCCGCTTTGCAAGAACAAAACGTAGAAGCAGCTCCAGGAAAATTTGGAGAAAATGCAGACGGTGTTTTTGAATATGTTATTAAATACAAAGGAAGACTTTCAGAAATAAAAGATTATGAGAATATCATAATCAAATCTACTGGAAACGGAAATTTCTTAAGAATTAAAGATGTAGCCACTGTTGAATTAGGCGGTTTCAATTATGGAACTAAGAATATCGCCATGGGTAAAGAAGGAGTTGTTGTAGGAGTTTTTCAAACTTCTGGATCTAACGCCCAAGATATTACCACAGAGATCATGAGTATCTTAGAGGAATCAAAAGTAGATTTCCCGTCTGGAGTGGATTATATTATTCCTTTTAACACTAAAACATTTCTGGATGCTTCTATCGATAAAGTGATTTCTACCTTAATCGAGGCTTTTCTATTGGTTTTTCTGGTTGTTTATTTATTCTTACAAGATTTTAGATCCACTTTAATTCCCGCTATTGCTGTACCAGTAGCTATTGTAGGTACTTTTTTCTTCCTGCAAATATTTGGCTTCTCCATCAATATGCTAACGTTGTTTGCAATGATTTTGGCCATTGGTATTGTTGTTGATGATGCCATTGTCGTCGTCGAGGCAGTACATGCTAAGCTAGATGAAGGCGCAAAATCAGGGAAAGAAGCTACGATTTCTGCGATGAATGAAATTACAGGAGCCATTGTTTCTATTACCTTAGTAATGGCGGCAGTATTTATTCCGGTATCGTTCTTAAGCGGACCATCGGGAGTATTCTACCAACAATTTGCTATTACTTTAGCGATTGCTATTTTAATTTCGGCGGTAAATGCCTTGACTTTAAGTCCTGCTTTATGTGCGTTGCTATTAAAACCGCATCCGGATTCTGACCATCATGATGCTAATTTTAAAGACCGTTTTTTCATTGCTTTCAACTCTAGTTTTGATCGAATGAATGCTAAATATGTGAAATCTCTTGGTTTCTTAGCTGCAAGAAAATGGATTACTGTTGTTGGTTTATTAGTTTTTACCGGTATTACGATTTTGTTGTTCCAAACTACGCCTTCTGGATTTATTCCAAATGAAGATAGAGGAATTATCATGGCCGATTTAACACTTCCTCCTGGAACTACTTTGGAGAAGACTAAAAAGACCGTACAAGAATTGGATTCCATAATTGCTTCGATGGATATCGTTGAAGCCCGAATGAATATTGTAGGTTTCAGTTTGCTAAACGGTGTAAATGGAGGTTCATATGCGTTTTCAGTAATTAAATTGAAAGACTGGAGCGAACGTACCGAAGCCAATCAATCTGTAGATGCTGTTGTTGGCCAATTGTTTGCTAAAACAGCCGGTTTAAAAGAAGGTCGTGCCTTATTCTTTACACCACCTAGTGTACAAGGTTTTGGTAGTGCCGATGGTTTTGAATTAAAAGTACAAGACAAAGGAGATGATGATTGGGCAACCGTTAGTAAAGTAACAAATGAATTCTTAGGAGAGTTAATGAAACGTCCTGAAATTCAATATGCCATTACTAATTTCAATCCTACTTTCCCACAATATCAAATGGATATTAATATAGAAAGAGCCAAGGATGCTGGAGTAGCTATTTCTGACATATTTAATACCATGCAAGGCTATTATGGTGGATTGTATACAACGGATTTCAACAAGTTTGGAAAACAATACCGAGTAATGATTCAGGCAAAACCGGAAGACAGGGCAAACCTTGAATCTATTAACAATATTTATGTGAAAAATGGAGCCGGTCAAAAAGTGGCAATCAGTCAGTTTGTAGATTTCAAAAGAATATACGGTCCTGAGGCAGTTGCTCGTTTTAACATGCTAAAAGCCGTTAATATTAACGGTAAAGCAAACGCTGGGTTTAGTTCTGGTGATGCTATTAAAGCGGTTCAAGAAGTAGCAGCACAACATTTGCCAAAATCATATACCTATGAATTCTCAGGTATGACACGTGAAGAGATTCTCGCAGGTAATCAAGCTCTTGGCGTATTCTTATTAAGTTTAATCTTTGTTTACTTCTTATTAAGTGCGCAGTACGAAAGTTATTTAGTACCATTATCGGTATTGCTTTCACTTCCAGTAGGTATTGCTGGAGCCATTGGTTTTGTAAAACTCGCAGGATTAGAAAATAATATCTATTTCCAAGTGGCTCTAATCATGTTGATTGGACTACTCGCCAAAAATGCGATTTTGATTGTGGAATTTGCTATACAAAGGCGACGAAACGGAATGGACTTGACACAAGCCGCTATTGAAGGAGCAAAAGCACGTTTACGTCCTATCCTGATGACTTCATTAGCATTTATCTTCGGATTGATGCCATTGGCTCTAGCCTCTGGAGTTGGTGCTGTAGGAAACCGTTCTATTGGTATGGGTGCCGTTGGAGGAATGCTTATCGGAACTATTTTTGGAGTGTTTGTTATTCCAATTTTGTTTGTGATCTTTCAAGGATTACAAGAACGTATCTCTGGAAAGCCAGTAAATACTAAAGAAAATGATGTTGCACTTTTAGAAGAAGAAAATGAAAAATAAAATATATAGAGTCGCGCTTTTAGGACTAACAGCAACTGTAATGCAATCGTGTTTTGTTGCTAAAGACTATAAACGACCAGAATTAAAAACAGCTGATTTGTATCGAAATGAAGTGGTGTCGACTGACACTAATTCATTAGCAAATGTATCCTGGGATAAAATTTTTACTGACCCTCTTTTGCAAGGCTATATTTCAAAAGGCTTACAGAATAATTTAGATATCCGCATTGCTATGCAAAACATCGTGGCTGCACAGGCAACGATGAAGCAAGGAAAAGCGGGCTACTTCCCTAGCCTATCTGTGGGAACAGACTGGACCCATCAAGAACTGTCTAAAAACAGTCAGTTTGGAGCTTTTTTGGCAGACCGTAGTACGAATCAATATCAATTGTCAGGAAATCTTTCTTGGGAAGCAGACATTTGGGGAAAAATAAGAAGTAATAAACGCGCTACTAACGCTGCTTACCTGAAAACAACAGCAGTAAATCAAGCGATAAAAACACAATTAATTGCAAATATTGCTACTGTTTACTATCAATTGCTTTCAGTAGATGCACAAATAAAAGTAGCTGAGGAAACTTTAATCAACAGGGATAAAAGTGTCGAAACTATTATTGCGCTTAAAAAAGCGGGGAATGTTACTGAAGTTGGGGTCAAACAAACAGAAGCGCAAAAATATGCTACTCAAATCATCATTGCTGATTTAAAGAATAGCATCATTATCCTAGAGAATACTATGAGTATACTTCTGGGAGAATCATCGGGTAAGATTGAACGTAATACCTTTGAATCTCAATCAATGCAACCAGCAATTACTTTAGGGGTTCCTGCCAGTTTGTTGAGAAACAGACCAGACGTGATTGCAGCAGAATATAATTTGATTACTAATTTTGAAATGACAAATGTAGCCAAAAGTGGATTTTATCCAACCTTAAAGGTTACCGCTTCAGGAGGACTTCAAAGTATTGATTTGAAAGAATGGTTTAGTGCTAATTCTATTTTTGCCAATGTAATTACTGGTTTAACACAACCTATTTTCAATCAAAGACAAGTAAAAACGAAGTTTGAAATAGCGAAAGCAAATCAAGAGAAAGCGTACTTACAGTTTGAACAATCGCTACTTACTGCTGGTAAAGAAGTTTCGGATGCACTGGCGCAGTACAATAATGAGACCTATAAAATTACAATTCGTACAAAACAGACAGATGCACTTAAAAAAGCATCTAATTACTCCGATGAATTGTTGACCTATGGTTTAGCAAATTATCTCGAAGTATTAACATCTAAAAATGATGCTTTAAATGCTGAATTGAGTTTAGTAGACAACAAGTTCCAACAATACAAAGCGGTAATTCAATTGTACAAAGCCCTTGGTGGTGGATGGCAATAAAGGATTCCAAATAAAAATATAATAAGTTGTTAATTCAAAAAAAGCCACTGAGTATTGTTCTTAGTGGCTTTTTTTGTGTTTTGGTAAAAGCTTTTGACTGATTTCTATTCATAAATTATGAAAATAACAAAATAAGATATTTGTAAAATATTGAAATTCATTAATTTAAATTACTTTCAAAGGCAGTTAATTCCCACATCTAGCTCTATCTACAGATGCATAAGACCAACATTATATTTTTCAGATAAAAATTTTGCAATCAAAGTAGTAGAATTTATGAACAGAACGTCCCCGTAAGCTGTAAAATAGCTAACATCTACATTATGAGTTTCCTCTTTTGAAATGATAACTACAGGACTACCCTGATTCTCTTCTCCTATTAATGCTACAATAGCCGTTCTTGGGGTTTCAAAGTCTACATAAACGATGTCTAATTCTTTCCTAAGCTCTGGATAGTAGCTTAGAATACCTTCAATAATAGCACAGTCTGGACAATAATAGAGTTTTCCCTTGTTATCTGCCTTTTGATCAGTAAAATCAGGGTTTAAAAGAAATAATTGAATCATACTGTTTTTTTTATTTGTTATATTTTTTAAATCAGCGGAAGTCGCTATTTCTTGCCATATTCCCAATTCAAATTAAAGACTTTTTTGCTATGCTGCCCTCCTAATAAAACGCATGTATTAGCTCCAAAATTATATTTTTTTTAAAAAAATAATGAGTTTAAACGAGGTAATCAAATATTCCAAGTGTTAGTAAGTATCCCAATACTGCTCCGCCCAAAACAACAAAGGCACTATTTACCTTCTTGTACTTAAAAACAATCCCAACGCTTAATATGGCTATTAAAATCGTGCGCCAATCCGTGATCGTTTCCTTACCTAATTCATAACAGATGGATACAATTATCGCTATAGAAGCCACATTTACAGCATCTAGAAATACAGCAAAAGGCTTAGAATTTCTCATTTTCTTTACCAAAGGATTCAATAATGCTACAAACACAAATGAAGGTAAAAATATCGCCAGCGTTGAAATGAGTGCGCCTGATATTCCATTGATTTGATAGCCTACAAAAGTAACCGAGGAAAAAACAGGCCCCGGCGTGAATTGGCCTACCGCAATAGCATCTATTAATTGGGTTCGTGTTAGCAATCCTTTGGCTACCAATTCGGCATCTAAAAAAGCAAAAAGCACATAGCCACTACCGTATAAGATTGCACCAATTTTCAAGAAAATTAGAAATAAATTTAAGTTCGTTGGTGCCAATAAAGCGGTTTTAGAAACCGGAAGCAACGTTAACGGAATAAAACTATTCCATTTACTATTCAAGTCTTTGTTGGTCAAAGAGTTCCAAAATAAAGCCAAGAATCCAGCGCCAAAAAGAAGTGCTATTTCATTGAACTGCAACAGTGAAAGCAGCAAAACCACAACCCCTATAATTCCTAATCGAACTGTTTTCAAGGATTTTTTTGCCAAAGGAAAAATAGCACCTAGAATAATGGCGATGATAGCAGGTTTAATGCCATATAAAAAAGGTTGAATCTCCGGTAATTGTCCATAATCTTTATAAAGCCAAGCAAAGATTCCTGTAAGCATAACGGCTGGGACGATAAAGCACAATCCTGCAACAATAAGCCCCTTCCATCCTGCCCTTTCATGACCAATGTGGATTGCCATTTCGGTACTATTGGGACCCGGAATTAAATTTGTGGCGCCTATTAAATCTAAAAAGTGTTGCTCTTCAAGCCATTTTTTTTTCACCACTACTTCCTCGCGCATCATAGAAATGTGCGCGGCAGGACCTCCAAAACCTATAATTCCTAATTTTAAAAAAAGTGCTGCTACCTCCTTTATTTTTTGATTTTCATTCATTACGATAGCTCGTTTATTATTTTATTTCAGGCGGCAAATTTACTTTTTTTTTCAGTTTAACTGGAATCCAAATTTCCTCTTCAGAATCAGGATGGTCATTTATATATTTATCACCTAAAATTTCAAAATGAGGCCGATGATCTAAAACATACTCGGAGCTCGGTAACCAAGTAGCAAAAATATATTCAAAAGCAGCAGGCGCTCCATTCGCATCACCTTTATAAGTAAAAACAGCATAAAGGCCACTGCTGATTGTAAAAGAAGCCATCCCTTCAGGAATTTTTTCGAAATCAGTTGTTACTACAGCTGTCCAATATTCAAAAGCCGCAGTAGGATTAAAATTATCGTAAAAAGTAGGACTGAACAATTGCATCGAGTAATAATCCGTGCCAATTGTATTTAAAACTTCTTTTCTTCTCGGCATAAAACGCTTCCAAAGTTCCCTCGCTTTATAGTCGCTATAAGACATCGTCATTCGCATTCCTATAACTTTGGTTTCGGGAAATATCGCTATTCTTGGAATCATAATCTGGCAATTTTAAATTAGTATTTCGGAATGCAAAATACCAAAAATTAAATTGATGAACGGAAGCTGTCGATTAAAAAATAGTTAAACGAATGTACTTTGGTATATTTTGCTTTAGCTTTAAAAAATCTTTTGCAACCGATGTATGGATTAATGAGATTAAACCTGTCATAATCTGAGTTTAGTTATTTACCATGCAGACACTCCCACTATTTATTTAGAATTTGTTTCGAAAAAAAGCTGTGCTTAGTGCTTTTCATTGGCAATCAAAACACGCAATAAGTTTCCGCCTAATATTTTGCTGATGTCCTTTTCACTATATCCTTTTTCTAGCAGTGCTTTTGTAATTAGTGGATACGTCGTGGCGTCATCTAATTGTTGTGGTGGCAATTCAATACCATCAAAATCAGAACCAATTCCTACATAATCAACGCCAACTAAGTTGATGATATATTCAATGTGCTTGATTACAAGATCAAAAGAGGCTCGAAGGTCCTGTGCCTCTGTATCGTATTTTTTGTAAATTGTCGAAGAAGCAACGTGGCGATTTTGAACTGCCAGCATGATAGAATCTTCCTCGGCCATGTGCTTTTTAATAAAAGTATCTTCTCTCTTTTCTATAGTAGGATCAAGAAATCCAGAATTAAAATTTACTTGGATGACTCCTCCGTTTTTAGCAATGGCTTTTATTTGCTCGTCTTTGAGATTACGTTGGTGCGGACAAAGCGCATAAACTGAACTGTGAGAAGCGATTATAGGTTTGGTGGTAGTAGCGATAACATCCCAAAAAGTCTGTTCTCCTACATGAGAAATATCAACCATCATTCCCAATGCATTCATATGTTGTACCAGCTGCTTTCCAAAATCAGTCAGGCCTTTGTGTTTTAAATCTTTGTTGTGTGTTTCGTCAGCAGCACTTGTTGCCCAAGATGTAGAATTGTTCCAGGTAAGAGTCAGATAGCGGGCGCCTCTTTTATAGAACGTATCTAGTTTATTCAGGTCATCTTCGATTTGATGGCCACCTTCAACGCCTATCAATGCGGCAATTTTGTGTTGCTTCACTACTTTATATAGTTCTGTAGTGTTGGCTACTTTTACAATTTTATCTAGATTACGTTTGACAGCAGCATCTAAACTATCCATTTGACGCATTGCAAAATCATAGGGATTGGGTTGCTCACCGTCACTAAAAACAGAAAAAAATTGCACATCCATGCCCCCTTCTTTCCATCGTTTTAAGTCACTATGTGTTTTCCCGCGCAAGTCCTGATCAAAAGCGACGCCGTAGTCCATTGCTTGTGATAAGAAATCATTGTGTGTATCTACAAGAATCGCTTTACTATGAATCTTCTTATAAGTTGGACTCGTTTTCTCGACTTTCCCTTGAGCTAGACATGTCAATCCAGTCAACAATACCACAGCTAAACTCATCACTTTTTTCATATCTTTTTGTTTTAAAATATTCTTTTTTAGCTAAACTTGTCATTCCTCAGGCTATACAGTAATTCCTTTACTATTGCTTTATAATTACCGCATATCCCTTTTCTTGTAGGCACGATTTCTATCATTGCTAAATTGATACTTTTTATTCTAAAACGCTAATTTATATAGCAATACCTCTTCGGTATCGTCTGTTAGTTTGATGTTTTTTTGAAACTGAAGCCCCAGTTTCATCAATAGTTTCTGAGAACCGATGTTTTTTTCTGAAGTAATTCCATTAATTTCGGTTAGATTGAATTCACTAAAAGCAAGTTCTTTTAGCTTATTAGCACTTTCAAAACCGTATCCTTTCTTTTCATACTCTGGAAGAAAAGCAAATCCAATATCGATACCCTCTACGCCCTCTCTATCGTAAAGCCCGCAGGATCCAATTTTTACACGGTCAAATTTTCTAGTTACCGTATAATTTCCAAATCCAATTTTTTGGATTTGAGGTATCATCTTATTCGAGATATATTCTTCAGCATCTTGAACATTTTGCAAGTTTCTATCCCCAATAAATTCAATCCATTTTGGGGTATTGAACAGCGCCAAAATAAATTCGGCATCAGCTGTAGTCGTGGGTGTCAGAACTAGTCGCTCCGTTTCAAATGTTTTCAATTCGTTTAGTTTTAAATTCACATTTTGTGTTTTTACCTAAAAATTTCGAACCTCTTTACCGAAATTTAAAAACGTAAATGTACTCCATTTATCCTACAAAAATACAGGTATTTTTACCTGCTTTTACTAGCTACCTTTACTTTAAACCCACGGTATTTTCTTTTAAAACTGTTGAAATTAATACTCCTTCAACTGAAAGTAGGTACCGAAACAAGTACTATTAAAAAGACAAGGATTTTTTTCATTTTGGATCTATTGTAATGGCTTGTGTATTGCGATATTCAAGATTTCAATTTACATCCTTTCTGGGCTTCAGTGGCTGTTCTCAGTATTTATTGGTCTGTACTTTTTTCAGCTTTTTTGATGTCCCAATACGATTTCATAAACAGTACTGCTATTGCCAATCGAAAGACTCGATACAACCAAATATTGACCTCCCAAAAGAATAGTTTGTGTGTCGCTCCGGTATCAAATAAGGAGTAGATGAACGAAATTAAAAATAAAATAGCCAATGCTAAGTAAACGTTTTTGTGCATTCTCATAAAAAATTATTTGCTCTTGTTAGTTTCTAGTTTTTGTTAGCGCTTGCTTTAAATAAAAAACCAAAAATATTTAAAGTAAATCCAATGATAAGTACAGCCCCAGCGATTACTTGTATTCTTCCAGATTCCGGATATTCGATAATTAAGAAGATTGCTGTTGCCAATACAATAAGGCTAAGTAGGTAGATTATATTTTTCATTTGTGATTGCTTTGTTTTTAAATATTTTATTAAACTTTTTATTTTGCTTATCGTTATTATTGAAATAGTAGCACTCTTTACGGACCCAAGCTGGACGCTTGCCGTAGCTTTGTATAATTGGGTTCTATTGTTTAAGTGAGGAAATTATTTATAGTATAAATTGCAAATCTGCGCTAACATAGTACAGACATGTGTGACATTTAATCATCCATAAATACTTATATTTTTTCATTTACAAGTGCTTCCAAGTCAATAGAATTGTTGACTGTATTTTTCTCTTGTTCTAAGTTCATTCCCGCTTTTATGTTTGTATTATAATGTAATTTGATAATTTGTTTATCACTTTTTGAAAAACTGTCGTTATTATCTGTAGAATATTTGTAAAACAAACTAAAGGAATCATCATTAACACCTAACAAACCTAATGATTTTAAAAACAAATTTTTAAGGTAAAAAGTTCCATGGTTGTATTTCTGAATCTTAGACGGAACAATACAAAAACTTGTTTTCATTAATTGATATTGTTTATTGTAAGTTCTATTGCTCCAGTTACTCATATTAAAATCTACGGTTAAAGGAAGTTTGTTTTTTGTCTCTACAAAATAATCTTTTAACTCTCCAAAAAACACCGTTATTTGAACATCCGATCCATCTGTTGCTTCAATTATTTTCATTCCAGTAAGAAGTTCTAAATCAGACAGAAAACTATCCCACTTCTTTTTTGACATGTATGTAAACTCTCCTACTATTTGATATTTTAAAGTATCCTTATTTTCCCATTTCATCAAAGGGAATTGGTAATTATTTACGGTCCAGTTTGCTGCTTTTAAATACTCAGTTGATAACACTGCCGCTTTTTTAGATTGGGCCTGTGCCAATTGGAAGACTACTAAAGCTAGCACTAGACTCAATTTTAAATTAAATATTTTCTTCATTTTTGATCTTACGATATGGTATTGACAACAATTTTAGTTAATTAATAATTGATATTCTCTGGCGGCACAAGCGGCAAACTAGCGTGTAGAGACATGCTTTTTGCAATTTATAGAGAATCTTCTTGTCACTTTTTCAATAATTCTTCAATTTTAAAAAGCATTTCTTTTGCGTTTTGGTTTGTTGGCTCTAATTCTAACACTTTTAAATAATCGCTTTTTGACAACAAATATTCCTTTTTATTAAAATAAGCTTCCCCACGACTATCATAAACATTTGACGAATTTGGAAATTCATTGATATTTAGACTAAAAATTTTAATGGCTGATTCTAATTTTGCATCTCTTAAAAATTCGTAGCCCAATTGATTGAGTTCGCTTTCATTAGAGAAATTGTATTCATTATTCTTATTTTTTTTAAGATTTTTGTAGAGTTCAATACCTTTATCAATGTTGTTTTGGCTTTCTTTTCTTATCGTTAAAGAAATAGATTCTTTTTGGGATTCCAATGGGTAGTTTTTCCAATTATTTACACTTGCAATACTGTTAACTATTTCTTTTATAATCGTTGATACTCTACCATTTGTCATAACTATTACCCCGTTTCCATCTTCAAAACTACCTACATAATAGCATACAAAGCCTTCATTACCGCCACTATGCCCAAAATACTTCACCCCATTAAAATCATTTAAGAATACTCCGAAATTAGTATCTAATCTTTTTACCGACATTTCTTTAGATAGTATTTTATTTGATTTTCCCAATAATGATAATTGCGTTTCAATGATATATTTTGATAAATCTGTTGGATTTGTCCATAAACCAGCTGCAGCCTTTTCGGGATATATATGGTACTTTCCTACCACTTCTTTATCTACATTATATCCTGTTGCAAGTATATTTTCTTTCCCTTTAGCGGGAGGTTGATTAAAAGAACTGTTGCTCATTCCTAATGGAGTTAAAACATTTTTTAGCAAATAATCTTCGTATTTCTCTCCCGTTGTATTCTCCAGAATTAATTGAGTAATTGTAGTTCCACCTCCTGAATATTGGAATTTTAAACCCGGTTCAAATAGAGACCGAACAGCATTTGAATTGGAAGGTTTTAATCCATCAAGAGTTTCTATTGTCGTTGGCAATTTTTCTCCCTTTGCATAGCCTTGGAAACCGCCAACTGATAAACCTGCCGTATGGTTTAATAAATGTGCTATTGTTATTTTCTTACCCTTAGAAATAGAATCGTACGGGAATTTCCATTCTTTTAAATAAGTATTGATATCCTCATCTAATCCTAATTTCCCTTCTTCCACTAGTTTTAATATCGCTAAACTATTGAAAGATTTACTTATTGAAGCCGCTTGAAAAAGAGTTTGTGTTGTTGCTAGTTTTTTTTCACTACTATCTGCATAACCGTATGCCTTTAACCATTCTATTTTGTAATCTTTAATAACAGCGATACTTACCGCATTTACGTTGTAAAATGCCATTCTTTCTTTTAATGTCCATTTTTTGTTTTTAGATTTATCCCAATGGTTTAAATCATTTTCAATTAAATATATCTTATCATTTACTTTTTGTCCAAAAGTGCTTACTGATAAAAACAGTATTGCTACTACTAAATATAAGGTTTTAGATAATTTCATAAAAAAAATTGTTAGTTATAATTAGGCCCTAATGTTTATTTTAATAATCCTTCTATTGTGGCTATTCCTATTGTTTACATGTTCATTATATAGTTGACATTCTTTGCGTGCACAAATTGCAAATCTAAGCTAGCTTTGGTGGTTCCAAATTTGTTCTTTTGAAACGTCATCAATGACCATTTTCTTTGCATCAAAAATGAATCCGCCATTTTTGATTGTATAATTCTGTTTCATAGAGATATCTTTTTTTTCTAACGTCTTGCCGCTTTGAGATGGTTTGCGCTTCGTAAGCACTGATTTTCAGGCTTAACGAAAACCCGATGCGAAACGGTAATTCCACTAAATTCCAACTAGCTCAAACGGCTGTTATAAACAGTTTTTGTTGTATTCTTCTACAACTTTTAGGATATCATTCTTTCCGTAAATGTTGGCTTCTAATTTGGAAACCAAACTAGGGCAATCGCTAAAATATTCGATAGCTCTTTTATTGAACGAACGTGAGATTCCAGCTGTAACTAGAGGGCTTACCGCTGATTCATTTTCTCGCAAAATATAAAATTCATTGAAATCAGTTGTAGAATAATTCCACATTCCTCCACTGACTCCGCCAGAGGTCATATAGCCGCCAGATGATATACTGACATTTCTTGCATACAGATTTGCTTTTCCTTTGGTTATTCTTTTAAATAGCCCTTTTTTAGTGTCAGATAAATTTATATATTCAAAATAGGCAACTTCAGAATCCGAATTTTTAAATATGACTCTGTCTACTTGACTTTCGCCATATGTTATTTTTTCAGATTTGCGATCTTTTCTGAAACTTATTTTTTCTTCCCCGTTTATCGCGACAAGATTTTTCGAAATCATAGGTAGACGAATTTCACCGACGAGTGTATCCGCATTTTTTAGGATTAACTGACCTTGTGTCCAATCATATTGACCATAGCTAGCCATTGCTATCATGTTGATTAAAAGTAATAAAGTAATCTTTGTTTTCATTCGTTGTTATATTAAAATTGTTTACGTTTCGCCACTTTGAGATGGCTGGAAATTCGTAACTGCTCAATTTTCGGCTAAACGAAAACTTGATGCAAAACGGTAATTCTACTAAATCACAAACTATATCAAAACGGCTGTTTTCAGTAGTTGTTATTTTTTCTCCGCTAAATATAAATTCGCAATTTCTTCTATAAAATTTTCAGGACGAGAACCCACTAAATTTGTCAAAATTACTACTGAAATATTATCTTTTGGATAAATGTATAAAGCATTTCTATTACCACCGACCGAGGCAATTACAGGATTTTCAACTCTTGAAGAGGAATAAAAACCAATCAAACTTTGATTCAGAAAACCGTTTTCTTGATATAATTCTCCATTATCTAATCGGATGGGAGTCCAAAGCGTATTTAGATTTTCGGCATTAATTAATTGATTACTTTGTAATACGATTAACCATTGTGCCATTTCAGTTGCCGTTGAATAGATTCCACCGGCTGGATACAAATTTGAAGGTATCGGTTGATACACATTGGTTAGAATATTATTTCTAAAATAAGAATAGGGCTTTGCGGAGTGTTTATTTATGTTGTAAAAATCGCCTATCTCAGCTTTGATGGAATTCTTCATTCCCGCTTTTTTATATTGGTTTTCTGTAATGAATTTTTCAAATGACTGTCCACTTATTTTTTCAATAAGCATTCCAAGCAGTAGGTAATTCGCTTGACTGTCTCTAAACTTTTTACCAGGTGTAAAAATAAGAGGCAATTCTTTTATTTTTTGGAATAAAGTTTCACTATTTTCAGATAACAAATTTCCTTGTGAATCCCAAATTTCAGGAAGTCCCGATTTATGAGTCACTATTTGTTTTACTGTAATATTTTGCCAAGTTTTAGGTAGCTTATCCAAATATTTTGAAATAGGTTCGCCAAGATTTAATTTACCATTTTCCACTAATTGCATAATGGCAACTCCCGTAAAGGATTTAGTCATAGAATTAATGCTAAAAACTGTTTCACTATCAACGGCAATCGAATCCTCAATATTTGCCAGACCGTAATGACTTGTTTTCACAATCTTATTATTTTTAATTACTGCTAATTGCAAACCAACAATCCTATTTTTTTTCATTAGATTTTTTATTGCATCATCAACTTTGTCGACTTGTGAATAAGTAAAATTACTAGCAGTAAAAAAGGCAAGTAAGAACATCATTTTTTTCATATTTTCTTTATTCTATTTGGTTGATTCTTATGTTTTTTTCGGGTACAGTTACTGCCAACGTTTCGCCACTTTGAGATGGCTGGAAGTTCGTAACCGCTCAATTTTCGGCTTAACGAAAAGTTGATGCGAAACGATAATTCCACTAAACTCCAGCTATATCAAAACAGCTGTTAGGTGCTGACGTTCTTGTTTATCAATACTTTTCCTCGCTTTATAAGTGATTTTTTTCGAATTCATTTTCAAATTCAATAATCTTATTTTGTTTATGAGTAGATTTTCCCAATCTATTCCAGCAAAATGTTCCAATTAACCAAAGTCCAATAAAAGGCGAATACATTAATGTTCTAAATGTTGTTTTTAGTGTTTCACTTTCTAATTGGTCAATATTACAAATAAGTTTATATGAATAGTTGTAATCTGATGTTATAAAACAAAACTGTAATGCAATGAATAGAACTATAATTAAACCTAATAGAATCATCAAATATGCGGGGTTTTGCCATTTAGTCAAGTTTTCTTTTACTGTTTTTTGCTTTAATTCAGCTTTTAGGCTTTTAACTTCTAATTCTTTAAGGGTAAGTTTTGTAATCTGATCGTCAGTTTTAGTTTCAAGACTGTCAATTTTAACTTGTGAAACTTCTTTATGTGATTCAAACTTATCTTCCAAAACGGAATGTTTTTCTGAAAGTTCTCCTAAATCTTTTTCAAGTTCTGTTTTAGCAAATGATTTAGATTGTTCTATAATTTCATCGTCACTATATCCATTTTGAATAACATCTTTAAATTTTTTCTCAACAAGAACTTTTATTAATGAGGATTGTTTTTCTGCATCCTCTGTAATCTCACTAATCCCTGTTAATATTAATTGAAGTTTTTCATATGAGATTTCTTTTTCACTTTGTGGCATATTAAGAAAACTAACGAAGCTTTTAAAATCATCACTTGTACGATTAACGTACCGAAGTAAAATACTCATCCATTGGCTCGGTAATAAAATAATTGGAGTCCCAATACCTTTTTGAAAATCCCATCTTCTTAAACCTTGGTCTGTTGATAAAAAAAAGTATTTAGTTTCAACCAAATTAGCATTTTTTCCACCTCTTCTTTTTTCTATTAAATGTATGTTTTTTGCATCCCATATTGAAGTTTCAAAACCATTCATTGAACCTTCTGCTGATTTAAAACTATGAATATTGTTTGCAATTTCATTTAATATTTTAATTTCTTTTTCATCTTTTTCATCAAATGGGATTGCATAATCGATAGATGCTTTGAACTTTCTTATAAATTCATCAAATAACACATTAATATGTGATTCAAAGTATTCTAAACTTGTATTGATTCTATTCATTCGCCATTTATGGTAAAAGTCAAAAAAATCACTTTGCGCAATATGTGTTGTGAAGATTTTTGGATTGATCCGAGGTGAATTATGTTTAGCAATTTGAGCAATATAATATTTTATAGATGCCTTAAATTCCATTTCAGAGAAGCGCGATATGACAAGCGTTTCACCAGCCTCATTAAATTTTGACAAAAAGGACAACGTTCTTTTTTGTCTGTTTTCACCATTAATACCTAATGCTCTAAATATTACATTTGTATCGAGATAAAAAGTTTTGTTTTTTAAATTGTCTAGATGTATTGAGTTTTCTGAATTATTTGTTATTAAACAGTATTCAATTCCATAACTTGCAATATCGAATATAGCTTTGTTTTTTCCATCATTATCCCAACTTAAAAACGAGTTTATAATTTCTCTTTCTAATTCATTAAATTGAGATTGTTCAACATTTATTAGTTCAGTGAGTTGCTTTTTACTATTTAATAGCTTTGAAAATCCACTTATATTTGAATTTATAAGCTCGTATAAAAATTTATATAATAAACTTTTTGAGTCGATTACTTCATTAGTTTTTTCATCTTTTTCAATGAATTCTTGAATAAAATAATCAATATTTTGTTTGTTAACTTTGGATAAGAGAGTTTGTTTTCTTTGCTCGGTAAGACTTACTAAATATTCATTTCCCTTATCTTTACCAACATTAAACCCTTTCTCTTTAGGGTTATTTACAATGGATTTAATTTCCTCCTCATCAAACGTGAAATGATAATTTTCATCAATATAATCTATTATATCGTGAATACTCATTTGTCTATTTTCGTTATCTAATAACGACGATTCTATAATTTTTCTGTGTATTGTTTTTGGTGCAACTTCGTAATTATTGTCAGCATATAATACAGTCGCCAAGCGAAATAATTGATTTTTATGTTCTAAAGTCATTTTGTTTTATATACTCTTGTTTTATATTATTATTGTTTCAAATATGTAGTTTCGTAAGTTACGCTTGCACCTAACTAGTATATAACATAAAGTTTATACCTCTTTTAATAAAATTCTCTCTCTTTACTCGAAACAAAAATCCACAACAAAAACAAATGCGCTGCATCTTCTTGTTGTGGATTAATTTTGTTTTTCGTGGTGTTCAAATATAGGATTTATTTTGTTAAATCAATTTTTTAAATTTTTCACTGACAAATATATTGAGAACTAAGTTCCTATTGTTACGGTTTTCCTCATTTAGGTTCGTAATTGAGTTTCTTTTTAACTTTTCTATTACTGAAAAAATCACTTTTAATCAACAGTGATTTTTTTATTCTTATAAAACACATTCGTGATTTCTAGCCCTGATGGAAGCGGCATCCTCTTTATCCCCGCTTATCGGGATAAAGAGATATAGCGGACAGCAGGAGCTGTCGGGCTTGAAGCCACAATCCCTCTGCTCCTAAAATTTATTTTAAGGCTATTCTTTTGAAAATCATTTCTTTATAAAAATGAACTTTCTGTCCAATTATACATTATTCCTTAACTAAAATGTTTTTATTGTTGGTGTTTTGACACAAATTCATTAAATTAGTACTTTATACTTCCATTTTTTTAACAAATAAATAATAAACTTAATCTTATAGCATACTAGAATTATATTCCTATACCAGAAAATCATAAGTAATACCCACTAAAAATAAATTAATGTATGAGTGAATATATTAAAATTAAACGGGGATTGAATCTCAAATTGATCGGTGAAGCTGCTAAGACAGTATTAGACCTGCCTGTGGCGGAAATATTTGCTATAAAACCAAAAGATTTTGTGGGGCTAACACCCAAATTATTAGTGAAAGCTGGTGCCAATGTAGAAGCTGGAACTCCGCTATTTTACGATAAAAACAATAAAAAAATTCAGTTTTGCTCTCCCGTGAGTGGTGAAGTAATTGAAATTCTTCGTGGCCAGAAAAGAGTCATTTTAGAAATAAAAATCCTTGCTGACAGGGAAATAAAACAACTTGGATTTACCAAATCAAATCCCAACCAACTTTCTCGACAAGAAATCATTGACCTACTATTGAATAGTGGTGTTTGGCCGTTTATCCGCCAACGTCCTTATGGAACTATCGCGAATCCAAGCGAGAGCCCAAAAGCCATCTTCATATCTGCCTTTGACACGAATCCATTAGCTCCTGATACTGATTTTATCATGTCAGGGAAAGAGTCTTATTTTCAAACGGGAATTAATGCTTTGAAGCAATTAACGACTGGAAAAATACATTTAAACGTTCAAGCGAATACCGCCCCTGCTCCTGCTTTTAGTCAGGCTCAAAATGTACAAATCAATACGATCTCTGGTCCTCATCCAGCGGGAAATGTTGGCATTCAAATTCACCACATTGATCCTATTAACAAAGGAGAAGTAGTATGGTACATCAATCCACAAGATGTAGTCATTATGGGGAAATTATTTGATGAAGGAATTTTTGACGCTACTCGAATCCTTGCAGTTACAGGTTCTCAGATTAACAACCCCAAATATTATAAAACGATTGTGGGTTCGTCTATAAAAAATATTCTTACAGAAGCAGGGCTAAAAAAAGGCGACAACAGAATCATCAGTGGTTCTATTTTGTCTGGTAGCCAAATTCCAGCTGACGGTTATTTGGGTTTCTATGATTCCCAAATTACTGTAATCCCTGAAGGCAATGAATATGAGTTTATGGGATGGCTAGCGCCCGGCTTAGATAAATTTAGTGTGTCACGTACTTTTTTCTCTTGGTTGACACCAAATAAAAAACATGATTTAAATACCAATTTACATGGCGAAGAACGTCCTTTTGTAATGACAGGACAATATGAAAAAGTTTTTCCTATGGATATTTACCCCGTTCAACTTTTAAAATCAATCTTAATTGAAGACATCGACATGATGGAAAAATTAGGAATATATGAAGTAGTAGAAGAAGATTTTGCACTCTGCGAATTAGTCTGTACATCCAAGATCAAATCGCAAGAAATCATACGTCATGGTCTTGATATGGTAAGGAAGGAGTTTAGTTAGTAGTTAAGGTTGTTGTTTTTTGATGCTGATTTTTCGTCAGTTCGAGTGATTCCGATTCGTCGGGATTGTATCGAGAACAAGGAAAATTTCATTAAAAAACGGTTCTCGATACATTTTTCGCTTCATTTCATTACGCAAAAAATACTCGAACTGACATTTTAATCGTTCGATCTAATGAATTAATTAACAATACATAATACCCATACAATCTAATAGTTACCAAATTTAATCATTAAAAAAATCTGAATTTGAAGCCACTTAGAAACTTACTGAACAATCTCAAACCTAATTTTGAAAAAGGGGGGAAACTAGAAAAATTCTATCCCGCATTTGACGCGTTTGAAACCTTCCTATTTGTACCTAATCATACTACAAAAAGTAAAGGAACACATGTGCGCGATGCTATCGATTTAAAACGTACGATGATATTAGTGGTGCTCTCTTTAGTTCCCTGTTTATTATTTGGGATGTGGAATATTGGTTACCAACACCACCACGCTTTAGGAATTACGAATGTTTCTCTAATGGATAATTTTATTTTCGGAGCCATCAAAGCACTACCCCTAATTATAGTTTCTTACGGAGCAGGATTGACGACGGAGTTTATTTTTGCCATTATTAGAAAACATACTATTAATGAAGGCTTTTTAGTTTCAGGCATGTTGATTCCGCTCATAATGCCCATTGATGTCCCCTTGTGGATGCTGGCGGTAGCGACGATATTTGCAGTTATTATAGGTAAAGAAGTTTTTGGTGGAACAGGAATGAATATTTTAAACCCTGCGCTTACCGCTAGAGCGTTTCTATTTTTTGCGTATCCAAGCAAAATGTCTGGAAACGAAGTTTGGATAAACACGAGTACTGACAAAGGACAAGCCGTTGTTGATGCATATAGTGGCGCAACTCCATTAGGCGATGCTGCAGCTGGTTTTGCTGATAAAATTCCGAGCATGATGGAATCCTTTATAGGTATTATTCCTGGTTCTGTAGGGGAAACATCTACGCTTGCTTGCTTGATTGGCGCTGGTATTTTATTATATACAGGAATTGGTAGTTGGCGCATAATGGCCTCGGTATTCACCGGTGGATTTTTGATGGCAGTGATCTTTAATTTCTTTGGATTGAATACTTTAATGCAAATTAGTCCGCTACATCATTTAGTATTAGGAGGATTTGCCTTTGGCGCAATTTTTATGGCGACCGATCCTGTGAGTGCAACACAAACAAATACCGGAAAATACATATATGGTTTTTTAATAGGACTACTAGCAATTCTCTTTCGAGTTTTTAACCCCGCTTACCCCGAAGGAATGATGTTAGCGATTTTATTTATGAATGTCATGGCGCCTTTAATAGACCATTATGTTGTAGAAGCAAATATCAAAAGAAGATTAAAAAGAGTTAATCCAATACGTAATCAAAATGGATAAAGACAGTAACAAAGCCACGTTTATTTTTTCCTCTGTTATGGTGGTAGTCATTGCCGTACTGCTATCAGTGACTGCCATAAGTCTTGCTCCCTATCAGGAGAAGAATGTTAGGGTTGAAAAAATGAAAAATATACTAACCAGTGTTTCGATTCCTACTGAAACTGCCGCCACCGAAGCTGCCTTTAATAAATACATTACTCAACAAATTGTATTGAACAATAAAGGCGAACAAGTAACAGGAAGTGTTACTGCTTTTGACATTGACCTTAAAAAGGAATTAGATAAAGTTAAAACAGGAAAAGAAAATGAACAGTTGTTTCCGCTATTCATTTGCAATAAAGAGGGGAAATCATTTTACATTATTCCGATAAGAGGAAAAGGATTGTGGGGACCTATATGGGGATTTATTTCACTTGAAAGTGATATGAATACTGTTTACGGAGTCAGTTTTGGTCACAAAAGTGAAACTCCTGGACTTGGTGCCGAGATTGAAACGCAAAAATTCCAACAGCAGTTTATTGGGAAGCAAATATTTGATGAATCGGGCAAATTTGTTTCGGTTACCGTAATTAAAGGAGGCGCAAAACCAAATGATATGCATGGTGTTGATGCTATTTCGGGTGCAACAATTACGAGTAAAGGGGTAACAGAAATGTTTGAAAGAACATTAAACAATTACATCCCCTATTTTAAAAAACAGGAAGCAATAGCATTTACAAACTAAAATAACAGGATATGAGCAAAGAAACAATCGCAGTTCCTGCAAAACCAAAGAAGACAAAAGAGCCTTTATTTTCGCCAAAAAATAAAAGACTTTTATACGATCCATTAAATGATAATAATCCCATCACCGTTCAGGTATTGGGGATCTGTTCCGCATTGGCCGTTACGGTAAAAATGAAACCATCGATTGTTATGGCTCTCGCGGTAATCGTAGTTTGTGCCTTTTCGAATGTTATTATTTCATTTATTCGAAATATTATTCCAAATCGCATTCGGATTATCGTTCAATTAACGGTGGTTGCCGCGATGGTAATCTTAGTTGATCAATTTTTAAAAGCTTTTGTATTTGACGTAAGTAAGCAGTTATCCGTTTTTGTTGGATTAATTATCACGAATTGCATCATCATGGGACGTCTAGAAGCCTTTGCTATGTCTAACAAACCTTGGCCTTCTTTTTTAGATGGAATTGGAAACGGTTTTGGCTATGGGTTGATTTTGGTAATCGTTTCTATGATTCGGGAACTATTTGGTTCTGGAGAACTGATGGGGTATCGTATCATTCCAGAGTCCATTTACAAATTAGGTTATTTTAACAATAGCCTGGTCATCATGCCGCCTATGGCGCTAATCATTGTAGGGATTCTTATCTGGATTCAAAGAAGCCGAAATCAAAAACTAATTGAATCGAAATAATACTTTAATAAACACGATTTAAACATTTCATCATGGAACACATCAATATATTTATAAAAGCGGTTTTTATTGAGAACATGATATTTGCCTATTTTCTAGGCATGTGTTCCTATTTGGCCATTTCTAAAACCGTGAAAAGTGCTGTGGGGCTAGGACTTGCAGTGACTTTTGTATTATCTATTTCGGTTCCTGTGTGTTATCTATTAGAGAAATATGTCTTAAAAGCGGGAGCCTTACGGTGGTTATCTCCCGACTTTGAAACCGTTGACCTTAGTTTTTTAAGTTTTATAATGTTTATTGCAACAATTGCCTCTATTGTACAATTAGTAGAGATGATTGTTGAAAAATATGCACCCGCATTGTACAGTTCCTTGGGGATATTCTTGCCGTTAATTGCGGTAAACTGCTCGATTCTAGGAGGGGCGTTATTTATGCAAGAAAGAGAATACGCGAGCTTAGGTGAAGCCACTATTTTCGCTTTTGGTTCTGGTGTGGGATGGTTTCTAGCCATAGTTGCTTTATCTGCTATTCGAGAAAAATTACGATATTCTAATGTTCCTGGCCCTTTGAGAGGTTTAGGGATTACGTTTATTTTAACTGGATTAATGGCAATTGCATTTATGAGCTTTATGGGGATTTCGTTATAAATCTATAATCAAATTGAAAATGATAATATTAGGTATTAATAGCACAACAATAATCAGTAGCGTAATTGTTTTTTTACTCTTCAATTCGCTACTTGTCTATATAATTCTGTTTGCCAAATCAAAGCTTACTCCTTCAGGATTAGTCAAGATACTCATAAACGAAGAGGATATGCTTGAAACTGAAGCGGGTTCAACCCTGCTTTCCACGTTGTCCAATAAGAAAATATTCCTACCCTCAGCCTGCGGTGGCGGTGGCACTTGCGGAATGTGTAAATGCCAAATACTATCTGGTGGAGGTGAAATATTACCAACTGAAACACCTTATTTTTCAAGAAAAGAACAGCAAGACAACTGGAGATTAGGATGCCAAGTAAAAGTAAAGCAGGATATGAAAATAGTAATTCCTGCTAGCGTTATGGGTATAAAAAAATGGGAATGTGAAGTCGTTTCGAATGACAATGTAGCTACCTATATCAAAGAATTAGTGGTTAAATTACCCGAAGGTGATTTTTTAGACTTTGAGTCGGGATCTTATATTCAAATAGATATTCCGGAGTGCGAAGTTGATTTTAAAAATGATCTTTACAAAATTGACGACCGTTTCAAAGAAGATTATGACAAATTTGGAATTTGGGATTTGAAAATGAAAAATCCAGAATCTATATTTAGAGCCTACTCTATGGCAAATCATCCAGCAGAAGGCAACATAATTATTCTCAACATCCGACTTGCTACTCCCCCATTTGACCGAAAAAATGGCGGTTTTATGAAGTTGAATCCAGGCGTGTCCTCCTCTTATGTTTTTTCGTTGAAACCAGGTGACAAAGTCAATATTGCAGGTCCTTTCGGGGATTTCCATATTAAGCCTACACAAAGAGAAATGATTTATATAGGCGGAGGAGCAGGAATGGCGCCATTACGTTCTCATTTATTCCATCTTTTTCATACCGTAAAAGAAAAAAACAGAAAAGTGAGTTTTTGGTACGGAGGAAGATCTTCGAGAGAGGTTTTTTATACCGATGAATTTAAGAAAATTGAAGAAGAATTTCCCAATTTCAATTACAACGTCGCACTTTCTGAACCTTTACCCGAAGACAATTGGACGGGATACACCGGGTTTATTCATAATGTCCTATTTGATAATTACTTAAAAAACCATGAAGCGCCAGAAGATATAGAATATTACATTTGCGGTCCACCAATGATGAATGCAGCCGTATTTAAAATGCTCGACGAACTGGGAGTTCCGCCAGAGAATATAGCATTTGATGATTTTGGAGGTTAAAAATAAATGTATGAAAAATGTACTACTTCCTCTTCTCAGCACGCTATTAATCCTAGCGAGTTGTACTTCTGACAAAAAAGAAATAATTAAGCTCGAAGGAAATTCGCAAGGAACAACCTACCACATCACTTATTTATCTAACGATGGTATTCTTTACAAAAAAGCTGTTGATTCGTTACTAGCCGAGATTGATGGTTCAATGTCTACATGGATTCCGACTTCGATTATTTCTAGAATAAACAACAACGAAGAGAATGTTATCGTAGATGATTATTTCAAAGTGGTTTTTAATAAATCTGCTGAAGTTTCTAAAAAAACAGAAGGGAATTTTGATATTACCGTGGGGCCATTGGTTAATTCCTGGGGCTTTGGACCAACGACAAAAAACACCTTAAACAAAGCCAAAGTAGATAGCTTACTACAATTAGTGAATTATAAAATGGTGACCTTAAAGGATAACAAAATTATAAAAGAAAAACCAGCCATTAAGATTGACTTCAATGCTATTGCGCAAGGTTATTCAGTAGACGTGATAGCAGATTTTCTTGAAAGTAAAGGAATAGACAACTACTTAGTCGAATTAGGAGGCGAAATAAAGGCCAAAGGAAAAAAAGAAAATGAAGAATGGAAAGTAGGAATCGATCAACCTAGTGAAGAAAAATCTACAGAAAGAAAATTAGAAGCAGTCGTAAACTTAAACAATAGAGCGCTAGCCACTTCTGGAAATTACCGAAAATTTTATATTGAGGAAAATCAAAAATTGTCTCACATCATTGATCCTAAAACGGGTTACCCTGCCAAACATAATTTACTAAGTACCACAGTAATCGCCGATGATGGAATTACAGCTGACGCTTATGCTACCGCTTTCATGGTGATGGGTTTAAAAAAATCGATTGGCTTTTTGGAAAAAAACGAAAACTTAAAATTGGAGGTTTATTTTATTTATGACGAAAACGGAAAATGGAAAACCTATACTTCTGAAAGTTTAAAGAAACGGATAAAAGAATTGCATTAAGATTTACATTTTTCCTGTGGTTTAGCACCACATATACCACATGCCTCCCCATCGCCTTGTACTAATGGATTATTACTACTACAAGTACCTGAAAATCGTCCGTTTTTTTTCACTAAGATTTTGATGGCAATACCTGCCATTCCAAGTGCTAGAAGTAGAATAGAAAGAAAAATAGTTGCCATAAAGCATTTCTCTAAGTTAGAATGATTTGGTACCTATTAAGCTTTAGTGCCGTGGATATAGGAGTCTAAATGATCGATCGTGTTTTTTTGTAATTCAATGATTGATTTTACCACATCACCAATAGAAATAATTCCAACTACTTTCTCCTCTAACAAAACAGGTAGATGTCTAACTCTTTTATTGGTAATTAAATCCATACAATAATCTAAATCATCGGTTGGTTTTACACTAACGATTTCTTTATCCATGATTTCATGAACAAAGGTATCCTTTGAAGCTTTATTCTTCAAAACAATTTTTCGGGCATAATCTCTTTCAGACAATATTCCTTTCAAATTATCATCTTCAATTACTAGAACAGCCCCAACATTTCTTTCTCCCATTATCCTTAAGGCTTCATAAACCGTAATAGTAGAAGGTATGGAGTGAACTTCATTTCCTTTTTTCTTTAATATTTCGTTTACAGTCATAATAGATGGTTTTATGTTATGCATAAATTTAAGTAAAAAATAAGTGAAATGCTATGAAACTACATTAATTTTTTGTGTTAATACCAATAATTTAATATAAGTAACAACCTAAAATTCTACAATTATATTTTTTTATGCCCAGATAGCGAAGTGTAAAAGCTCGAAGGACTGTTTCAATTTATTGCCACAGATTCAAAGATTAAAAAATGACACCTACTGTTATCATAATTTTTGCTTCAATCTTATTGTGCTATGTTACAATAATTTATTAATGTGCTGTTTATTGCTACATCCCAATTTAGAATAGACAACAATACCTCCTATTTAGGCGTTCTTAAGTTAAAGGTGTTGGTCTTTTTTTAGCAGGTCACGCTATAGTTTTGACAATAAAATCGAACTTTACTATTCGTGACGATTTGTAGGTGTGACAAAAGGAGAGTTTAAATATTAAGGAAAGTTAAGTGAAATTAGCCATAAAATGTTTTCGTGTAATTAACTTACTTATTAATAGATAGTTAAATTAAAAAAGATCAGAGAATACAAATTAGAGGTTACAATGTAGATGTTAGAGATTAGTAGGTAATGGTTTTTAATCTTGTGACTCCTCTCTCGTCTTTTTTCATTTTACTTTATTCTATATTCTTTTTTCTTTATTTTCATTCTTGATTCTATTTTATTGCTTGTACGAGTCTCTAATTTTATCAAGAAATTTTATCATAATATTAGGAAATAAGCGCCTCAAAAAGCTGTAAATTGGCACAATAAATTAGAACTTTTGAATACTATTTATAAAATATATGGATAAGATAAAAATACTTTGGGTAGACGATGAAATCGATTATTTGAAACCACACATACTGTTCCTGGAAAAGAAAAACTACAGTGTCACTACTTGTAACAACGGTCGAGATGCGATTGATATATATGAAAACGAGAATTTTGACATTGTTTTCTTAGATGAAAATATGCCCGGCATGAGCGGACTAGAAACACTCTCTGAAATGAAAGAGAAAAAATCCTCCGTTCCGATGATTATGATCACCAAAAGTGAGGAAGAATACATAATGGAGGAAGCGATAGGTTCTAAAATTGCCGATTACCTGATTAAACCGGTGAATCCGAATCAGATTTTATTGAGTTTGAAAAAGAACCTAGATCATTCCCGTTTGATTTCGCAAAAAACTACCTTAGACTACCAAAAAGAGTTTAGAAAAATATCCATGGAAATGGCGATGGTAAATTCCTATGAAGACTGGGTAGAATTGTACAAAAAATTGATTTTCTGGGAGCTTAATCTGGAGAATATCAACGATCATGGGATGATTGAAATTTTGGAATCCCAAAAAGCAGAAGCCAATTCGCAGTTTGGAAAATTCATCGAACGCAATTATGAGGACTGGTTTTTACCAAAAGCAGACAAACCCATTCAATCTCATACTTTATTTAGAGAATTAGTCGTTCCCGAAATTGTAAAAAAAGACAAACCTATTTTGTTTGTGGTGATTGATAATTTGCGCTACGACCAATGGAAAACCTTTGAAAGCGAAGTGTCTAACTATTATAAACTGGAAAAGGAAGTTCCTTATTTTTCTATTCTTCCCACGGCTACCCAATATGCCAGAAACGCTATTTTCTCTGGTTTGACACCATTAGAAATGGAAAAACAGTTTCCGCAATATTGGAAAAATGATCCCGAAGAAGGTGGTAAAAACTTGTATGAAGCAGAGTTTTTATCAGCGCAGTTGAAACGATTAGGACTAAACATTAAAGAAGATTATTTCAAAATTACCAATTTGGCTGCAGGTAAAAAGCTGGTAGAGAATTTTAAAGGTCTAAAAGACAACGATCTGGTTACCGTAGTATATAATTTTGTCGACATGCTATCGCATGCTAAAACAGAAATGGACGTGGTTAAAGAACTTGCTTCCGATGATAAAGCGTATCGCTCGTTGACCTTGAGCTGGTTTAAGAACTCGCCGTTATTAGAAATTATTCAACAAGCACAAAAACTGGGCTTCAAATTGATATTAACGACCGATCATGGAACAATTAATGTCAAAAACCCATCAAAAGTGGTGGGTGATAAAAATACCAGCCTTAATTTACGTTACAAAACGGGGCGCAGCCTAACGTATGAGTACAAAGATGTTTATGCGGTCAAGGAACCAAAAAAAATAGGTTTACCTGCAATTAATATGAGTAGTTCTTATATTTTTGCAAAAAATGATTTGTTTCTGGCGTACGTAAATAACTTCAATCATTATGTGAGTTATTACAGAAACACCTATCAGCACGGTGGGATTTCATTGGAAGAAATGATTATTCCGTTTTTGATTTTTAATCCAAAGTAAAAAAAGGGTTTAACGTTTAAAGTTTCAGGTTTGAAAAGTTTAAAGTTTAAAAATGTTTAAAGTTTAATGAAATGCCGATATCATTATCTAGCACTCATAACTTATAATTCATAATTATTAAAAGTATGGAATTTATTTTTTCATTAGATGAAATCGAAAATACAGCACGTAAAATTGTTGCTGAAAAACCAAATAAAGTGATTCTTTTTCACGGAGATATGGGGGCTGGAAAAACCACTTTTATAAAACAATTAGCAAAGGAGCTCGGTGTAACGGAAGCAACAAGTAGTCCAACCTTTTCTTTAGTTAATGAATATCATACCGTGGACAATCAAGTTGTTTACCATTTTGATTTCTATAGATTAAAAAACGAAACTGAAGCATTAGATATGGGAGCAGATGAATATCTATATTCTGGGAACTGGTGCTTTATCGAATGGGCAGAAAATATCCCAAACCTTATCCCTGATTCCCATTCTGTTATCACTATCAAGGAACTAGCAGGCGGTAAACGTTTATTAGAATTAAGCTAAATCAGTACTTATCATGAATGTAGAGAATACCGTTGTAATTATCCCTTTTTCTTCCGATTTAAAGGAACCGATAAAAACATTGAACGAAGAATGGCTTAGCAGATATTTTAAAATCGAACCCAAAGACGAACGTGTGTTGTCCAATCCGCAAGAGGAAATAATAGATAAAGGTGGAATGATCTTTTATGCTAAATACAATGACAGTATTGTAGGTACAGTTTCTTTAATAAAGATGAACGATACGGAATTTGAATTAAGTAAAATGGCCGTTACCGATGGTGTTCAAGGGCTCGGAATAGGAAAGAAATTAATGGAACACTGTATCAAAGCTGCCGAAGACAACCATCTTGAAAAGATTATTATATATTCTAACAGAAGACTAGGACCTGCAATTGGTCTGTATGAAAAATATGGGTTTAAGGAAATACCTTTAGAAGATGGCGTATACGAAAGAGCCGATATTAAAATGGAAAAACTAATTGAGAGACTGTAAATTGTTCTTTTTCGAATATTTATCCCCTTTGAAAGCTTTTTTTTTTAATCTTTTTGCGTATTTTTACCTTTAATAATCACTTTATCAATGTCAATAGCAATAACTCCTTTCACTAAACAACAGTTATTACCACAGGAAGAAAAACTCGAAGTAAGCCGAAGAAAAAGCGAACTTTTTATTGGTATTCCCAAAGAAACCTGTTATCAAGAACGACGTATCTGTCTTACTCCAGACGCCGTTAACTCCCTGTCTTTTAATGGACATCGAGTAATGATAGAATCAGGAGCTGGGGAAAGTTCAAGTTATTCTGACAAAGAATATAGCGATGCCGGTGCCGAAGTAACGAAAGACACTGCAAAAGTATTTGGCTGTCCGATGATTTTGAAAGTAGGCCCACCTACTCTTGCCGAGATTGCCATGATGAATAACCAGACTATTCTTATCTCATCGATTCAATTAAAAACGATGCAGAAGAGTTACTTTGAAGCTTTAAGCAAAAAAAAGATTACCGCTTTAGCATTTGAATATATAAAAGATGAAGACGGCAGCTACCCCGCAGTACGATCATCTAGTGAAATAGCCGGAACCGCCTCGATATTAATTGCAGCCGAGTTGATGATAACCAATGAATTTGGAAAAGGTCTGCTATTTGGAAATATAACCGGAGTTCCTCCTACAGATGTGGTCATTTTAGGCGCTGGAACAGTCGGAGAATTTGCAGCTAAAACGGCTATTGGATTAGGAGCCAGCGTAAAAGTTTTCGATAATTCAATTACTAAATTGCGTCGCCTACAAAACAACCTGAACCAACGGATTTTCACTTCCACCATACAATCTAAATCTTTACTGAAAGCACTAAGACGTTGCGACGTTGCCATTGGAGCACTAAGCGGCGTAGAACGTTGTCCAGTAGTCGTTACTGAAACTATGGTAGAACACATGAAAGGTGGTGCCGTAATCGTGGATGTAAGCATTGATACAGGAGGTTGCTTTGAAACTTCAGAAGTAACATCGCATGAGAAACCAACCTTTATTAAAAGCAATGTAGTTCACTATTGTGTTCCTAATATTCCTTCACGTTATTCAAAAACAGCTTCACTTGCCATCAGTAACATCATTTCTCCTTTTTTAATGCAAATTGCTGAGGATGGTGGACTTGAAAGTGCTATTCGCTGTGATGTCGGACTAAAGCACGGAGTCTATTTTTACCACGGAATCCTGACCAATAAAGTAATGGGAGATTGGTTTGATTTACCTAATAACGATATCAATTTAATTGTTTTTTAAGTAAACTTTCCGCTACCTTTGCAAAAAAAATAATTCATGAAGTTTTTCCATCGTTTTGCCTACTATTTAGTGGGATTAGTTATAGGTCTATTTTTTGTTTCCATTATATTTAGCGGAAAAGATACACGCTGTAATTATTTTCCAAATGCCAGAGTTCTAAATGATTTAAGAAATAAACCTTTTGAATATTCTGAAAAAGCATCCAAGGTATTAGCCGAAAAATGGATTGACACCATCGATATCAAGAATACGTTAGAGTATGGAGATGTGGATTTTGACAATAGTAATACTGAATTCAACAAAGCAAAACTTTACGTAATTGAAGGTAAGACTACTGAAAATCAAGAAATCATATTGAAAGTAAGCAACCGAGAGAACAAGGCGATACTGGAAGAAATCATAAAGAAATAAAACAAAAGGCACTTTCATTATTTGGGCGTGCCACCATATAAAATAAGGGCTTATTACTTTGCGGTAATAAGCCCTTTTTTTATCTGCTGTCGGGCTTTACGCGCTACTTTGGTAGCTAGCTTCTATCCCTCACGCTGAATCCTCGTTTTATACGAGAGTTGTCAATGAATTTCTGTTTTTTTGTCATATCAACCTAGGAAAGATCATAAAGCCTAACGCCTATTGATATTCTTTTTAAAAGCGGATTTTTCTTTTTTAAGAAACAAAAAATCTGTTCTCCTATGTCTTAAAAAATAACCCACGCTATTAAAAAAGACTACCGTTATTAAAAATCCAATCAATCTCCTTTTCACCATTTGCTTTCAAATAAGAATTTGTTTTACTGAAATGCTTGTTCCCAAACCATTTTCCCTGGTTCGCACTCATAGGCGATGGATGTCCCGATTCTAAAACCAGATGTTTGCTTCGGTCTATTTTGAGTCCTTTTTTATGTGCAAAATTTCCCCAAAGTAAAAAAACAACTTTTTCCTTACCATCAGAGATATTTTGAATTGCGGCATCGGTAAAAAGGTTCCACTTTAAATGTTTATGGCTGTTGGGCGTATCTTCACGTACCGTTAGCGAGGCGTTTAAAAGTAAAACACCTTGCTTTGCCCAGGATTCTAAATTGCCTGACGAGGGTAAAAAAAGAGTCCCTAAATCATCACTCATTTCCCTAAAGATATTTCGCAATGAAGGCGGAATCCGAACACCGTCGTTTACAGAAAAAGCCAAGCCGTTAGCCTCCCCTTTTCCATGATAGGGATCCTGACCTATAATCACCACTTTCACCTCATTGAAACTGCAATAATTAAAAGCAGAAAAAATCAACTCCTTTGGCGGATAACAAGTATGAAGCTTATATTCTTCATCCACACTGTTTATTAATTCCGGAAAATAAGGTTTCTGAATTTCGTCTGCTAAAATAGCCTGCCATTTGGGGTCAAGATTAATTTTCATAATATAGAATTGTAGCGCAAATATACAGTAAGAATACTAAGTCATTTATCTAATTAGGATAAACAAACAGCAATTCCTTTCCGAATATTCTAGCTTTTTATATACCAATAAGAGTAAAATAGAATTCAACTATACATATATCATAAAGTACAGTATGTGATAGTCTATTTTAACACGGAATCTTTGTAACTTTGCTTCATTGCAATTTAGAAAAAAGAATGATATCCATTACCGAAAAGACATTACAAGATTTACAATTCCCAACTGTACTCGAAACCATTTCGACCATCTGTAATACAGACATTGGGAAACAAAAAGCCTTAGAAATCACCCCGTTTAGAGACAAAGAAACTTTGATGCAAGCTTTAATGCAAACATCTGAATATGTCTCTTCCTTCCAAAATAACAATGCGATTCCAAATCATGGTTTTGATGCCATAAGCCATGAAATTAAATTTCTGGCGATTGAGGATAGTTTTTTAGAAGTGGGAAGTTTTAGAAAAATTGCAACCTTGTCTTCAACGGTTAATTTTTTATTGAATTATTTTAAAAAATTCGATGACTATTACCCTCATTTAAATACCAGAGCCTCTCAAGTGGAGCTCACAAAAGAAATTATCACTTCCGTTGATGCGATAGTCGATAAATACGGTGAAATAAAAGACAATGCGTCTCCTGAACTATTGAATATTCGTAGAGATATTAACTCGATACGCGGTAAAGTGAACCAAAGTTTCGGTGTAGCACTTACGCAATACAACAGCTTAGGCTATCTTGATGATATTAAAGAAAGTTTTGTTCAAAACCGCAGGGTTTTGGCCGTTTTAGCGATGTACCGTCGTAAAGTAAAAGGATCGATCTTAGGAAGTTCAAAAACAGGAAGCATCGCTTATATCGAACCAGAAGCTACCTTAAAATATTCTCGTGAATTAAGTAATTTAGAATACGAAGAAAGCGAAGAAATCACACGGATATTAAAACAATTATCGAATGACATACGTCCGTTTTTACCGTTATTAATTCAATACCAGGACTTCCTTAGTGACGTTGATGTTATTGCGGCTAAAGCAAAATATGCCAACCGAATAAACGGTATCATGCCACAAATTACGGATAATCGCCGACTTTATTTTAGAGATGCCTACCACCCTATTTTGTATTTGAACAACAAACAGAAAAAGGAAATTACGCATCCGCAAACCATTGAACTGCAACAGGAAAACAGAATTATTGTAATTTCTGGACCGAATGCCGGTGGTAAAACAATCTCTTTAAAAACAGTTGGATTATTACAATTGATGTTGCAGTCAGGAATGTTGATTCCGGTTCATGAACGTTCAGAAACCTTTTTATTCGATAGAATACTTACAGATATTGGAGACAACCAATCTATTGAAAATCATCTTAGTACATACAGTTACCGACTAAAGAACATGAACTACTTCTTGAAGAAGTGCAACAAGAAAACCATGTTTTTAATTGATGAATTTGGTACTGGTTCCGACCCAGAACTGGGGGGTGCTTTGGCTGAAATTTTCCTTGAAGAATTCTACCATAGAGAAGCTTTTGGAATCATAACTACCCACTATTCGAATTTAAAAATTTTAGCTAATGAGTTGCCTTTTGCAACCAATGCTAATATGATGTTTGATGAAAAGTCATTAGAACCTATGTATAAATTGGCTTTGGGCCAAGCAGGAAGTTCCTTTACTTTTGAAGTGGCATTAAAAAACGGAATTCCGTTCAGTCTGATCAATCGTGCTAAGAAGAAAATTGAAGTTGGAAAAGTACGCTTTGACAAAACCATTGCGACTTTACAAAAAGAACGTTCGAAAATGGAAAAGACTTCACAAACGCTAAAGGAAGAAGAAACCAAAGCGCGCGAGGAAGGAAAGAAAATGGAAACGATCAATGTCAAAATCAAGCAAAAGTTAGAAAGCTATCAAGAATTATATGATAGTAACCAAAAGACCATCTACATTGGTCAGAAAATTGAGGACATTGCGGAGAAGTATTTCAATAATAAGAGTAAAAAAGACCTTATTGGTGAATTTTTGAAAATCATCGAAATTGAAAATTCAAAACGCAAGAAAGCAACACCGAAAGAAGCCAAGGCTATTGTAGCCAAGAAGAAAGAAGTTATTGCTGAAGTTACGGTACATGTAGAAGAAATAAGAAAAGAAAAGAAGGAAAAGAAATTGAAACCCGTTATCGAGAAAGTCAAGGCTATTTTAAGAGTAGGTGATCGCGTGCGTATGCTCGACGGAAAAGCAGTAGGAAGTATTGATACTATCGAAAAGAATAAAGCAACAGTAAATTACGGTATGTTTACATCGAAAGTTAGTTTAGATGAACTGGAACTGGTGGAAGCGATGAAGAAGAAGTAATCAGTTTGCAGTATTAAGATCAGGTTAGCAGTGTCTTTGCGAGGAACGAAGCAATCACACTAAAATAAGCTGGGAAAGAGAATCAAGCATATTGAGACTGAATACTGGATTAGATAGCTTCGCGTTCCTCGCAATGACTTAGTGTTAATTAGATGAAGGTACTCATTCCTCAGAACGAATTTGTAAATAAATAATTATATTAGTGGTAAAAAAAAATAAATGAAACCAGGGTTTATATATATTATTACAAATATTAACCAGACAGTTGTTTATATTGGTGTTACCTCAAATCTTCCACAGAGGATAATTGATCATAAAAACAAAAGAGATCCAAAATCATTTTCTGCGCGTTACAATTTAAATATTTTAGTTTATTACGAACAATTTCAATGGATTGGTGATGCAATAGCTCGAGAAAAACAAATTAAAGCTGGTTCTAGAAAATCTAAAAATAATTTAATCCGTTCTACAAACCCAACTTGGAATGATTTATTTGAAGAAATTAAAGATATCATGACCGAATGAAAATATAAAAAAATATAAACGACAAAGAATGTCATCGCAAGGAACGTAGCAATAACGCTAAAACACATCAACAAAGTGTGTAAACCTATTGAAACGGCTATACAGGATGAGATAGCTTCGTTCCTCGATATGACTTAGGCAATGGATTTTGATCACGCTATAATACTTCGACAAACTGAATAAAGAATATTGAAACGGCCATACTGGATGAGATAGCTTCGTTCTTCGCAATGACTTAGGCAATGGATTTTGATCACGCTAAAATAGGTCGGCAAACTGAATAAAGCATATTGAAACAGCTATACTGGATGAGATAGCTTCGTTCCTTGCCATGACCCAAACATCCCAAATAGTAATTTTAATCCTATTCATCTCATAAAAAAATGGAGAAGCTACCTAAAGACAAAAAAATAATCCTCTTTGACGGCGTCTGTAATTTGTGCAATTCGGCGGTACAATTTATCATAAAACACGATAAAAAGGACGCATTTAGATTTGTTGCACTGCAATCCGATTTAGGTCTGGAAATTTGCAAACATATTGGCGTAGATCAAAAAAGTATGGACAGCATAATACTCTACGAGCCTGGAATTGCCTATTACTACAAATCAGAAGCTGCTTTAGAAATTGCCTCCCAACTTGGTTCATTTTATAGTTTGTTAGCCATTTTTAAAATTTTACCAGCCAAATTCAGTAACTTTATATACGATTGGATTGCCAGAAACAGATACAAATGGTTTGGTAAAAAAGAAAGCTGCATGATTCCTACACCAGAATTAAAATCAAAATTCTTACCCTAAAACTCCATTTACTGATTTTTATCATATTGTTTCACTGACAAAATTTATATTTTTGAATTTTAAAATAAAATATACATGAAAAATACAGCACTTATTACTTGGGATAGCGGTTCTATAATTATTGTTTTCGTCTTTGGTTTCGTATGCCTGGCTTTGGTGGCTACAGTCTTACTGTTAATGAACGGCGACAAGAAAAAGAAATAAAATCAGACCCATTTCTTAATCCTTTCAGAATACATAAGTAGTCATTATTTAATGTCTACTTTTCTTGTACTCATTACTGCTGGGTTATCTTGTCTTGAATTAGCAGTAGCAATTCCAAAATAGAACATTATATTACAGATAACGTTGCTTCAACAGCAATACTTAACTACAATTACTTTAACGCAAAAAAGGATGACGTAAATCGACATCCTTTTTGTTATTGTATCAAAAACTAAAATTAACCTCTGATTAGTTTTCTGTATTTCAAACGTTTTGGAGTTAAATCTCCACCTAAACGCTTTTTCTTATTTTCTTCGTATTCAGAGAAACCACCTTCAAAATAATACACATCAGAATTTCCTTCAAAGGCAAGAATGTGTGTACAAATTCTATCTAAGAACCATCTGTCGTGAGAAATTACTACTGCACAACCGGCAAAGTTATCCAGACCTTCTTCTAAAGCACGTAGCGTATTAATATCCAAGTCATTGGTAGGCTCATCCAGTAATAAAACGTTACCTTCTTCTTTCAAAGTCATAGCAAGGTGTAAACGGTTACGCTCACCACCTGATAACGTTGAAACTTTTTTATTTTGATCACTTCCTCCAAAGTTGAAACGACTTAAATAAGCACGAGAATTTACTTGACGGCCACCCATCATAATTAATTCTTGACCATCACAGAAGTTTTCCCAAATAGATTTGTCAGGGTTTATATTAGAGTGCGCTTGATCGACATAGGCAATCTTAACAGTGTCACCAATCTCAAATTCACCTGCATCTGGTTTTTCTTCTCCCATTATCATTCTGAAAATAGTAGATTTACCAGCACCATTAGGTCCGATAATTCCAACGATTCCAGCTTGTGGTAAAGTGAAATTTAAATTATCATATAATAATTTATCTCCATAAGCTTTAGAAACCCCTTTCGCCTCGATAACATTAGTACCTAAACGCGGTCCATTAGGAATGTAAATTTCTAATTTTTCGTCTAATGCTTTTTGATCTTCATTAAGCATTTTATCATAGTTCTGTAAACGTGCTTTTTGTTTCGTTTGACGTCCTTTAGCACCTTGACGAACCCAGTCCAACTCACGTTCTAAGTTTTTTCTACGTTTAGAAGCTACTTTTTCTTCAAGTGCCATTCTGCTTGATTTTTGATCTAACCAAGAAGAATAGTTTCCTTTCCATGGAATACCTTCTCCTCTATCTAACTCTAAAATCCAACCCGCTACATTATCCAAGAAGTATCTATCGTGCGTTACTGCGATAACTGTTCCTGCATATTGAGCTAAATGTTGCTCTAACCATAATACACTTTCTGCATCCAAGTGATTGGTAGGTTCATCAAGAAGCAATACATCCGGTTGTTGCAATAACAAACGACATAAAGCAACACGACGACGTTCCCCTCCAGAAAGGTTCTTTATAGGAGTATCTGCATCTGGAGTACGTAAAGCATCCATTGCAATTTCTAATTTTGTATCAATTTCCCAAGCACCTAATGCATCAATTTTGTCTTGTAACAAAGCTTGACGGTCCATTAGTTTCTCCATTTTATCTGCATCTTCATACACTTCTGGAAGACCAAAACTATCATTGATTTGGTTAAATTCCTCTAGTACAGCCATTGTTTCAGCAACACCTTCACGAACAATTTCGATAACGGTTTTACTGTCATCAAGGATTGGTTCTTGCTCTAAATAACCCACAGTATAACCTGGTGCAAAAACAACATCTCCCTGATAGTTTTTATCCGTACCAGCAATAATTTTTAATAAAGAAGATTTTCCAGATCCATTAAGACCTAAAATACCAATTTTTGCTCCATAAAAGAAACTCAAATAGATATTTTTAAGAACGGGTTTATCTGCTCCTTGATAGGTTTTACTCAATTTTGACATTGAGAATATTACTTTCTTATCGTCTGCCATTTTTTATTATTTTTAATTTAAAATTCAATATTTAAAACATTTTTTTAAAGTCTCCCTTTGAGTGAGCTAAAAACCCACGCATTTGCTAAGAACCCAACGCCAACAGCAGCAAATCCCCATCCGGAAACATCGCTGTATCTAAAAGCGCCAAGACCTATTAAGAGTAAACCCATTACTATCATTATAAAAGTAGCCCATCCTAAGACGGTATTTTTATTCATTCCCATAATTAAAGCCTGTTTTTTAAAGTGCAAATATCGTGAATTTAACTGCTAATTGAATATATTATATAGCATTTCTCGTAACAAGTCGGAATTTGACATCGAACTCGCCCCTACTCCTTTGCTTTTTACGTCGATATCACGCAAGGAAGCTACAATTTGACTTACCTTTTTCATAGGGTAATTTTTAAGCGCCACATCATATTCTTTTAGGAAAAAAGGATTTACCCCAATTACTGCTGCGACATTTTTTGGATTTTGGTCTTTGAGTCCGTGGTATTTTAATAATTGGATAAAAAAACCAAAAACCAGACTTGTGGTAACCACCATTGGGTTCTCTTTTGGATTGTTTGCGAAATTTTCAGCAATTGTGTATGCTTTAAGTTGGTTCCTTTCTCCTATTGCTTTGCGAAGCTCAAACACATTAAAGTCTTTACTGAATCCAATATTTTCTTCAATGTCTTTAGGAGTAATTATACTTCCTTTGGGTAGTATAATTTGTAGCTTCTCTAGTTCATTATTAATTTTACCCAAGTTAGTCCCAAGAAATTCCACAAGCATTGCGTTAGCTTTGGGTTCAATGGTATATTTTTTACTAGCTAATATGCGTTTTATCCAATCGCCAACCTGGTTCTCATATAATTTTTTGCTTTCATAAACCAAACCATTTTTCCCCAGTACCTTAGTTACTTTTTTACGTTTATCTAATGTCTTGTATTTGTAACAAATCACTAATACGGTAGAAGGCATTGGGTTTTCGGCATAGCTTTCCAACTTATCAATAGTACGGCTCAAATCTTGTGCTTCTTTTACAATCACTACCTGACGTTCCGCCATCATTGGATAACGTTTAGCTGTAGAAATAATATCTTCAACAGAAACATCCCTACCGTACAAAACGGTTTGATTGAATCCTTTTTCCTCTTCAGACAAGACATTTTTTTCAATATAGTCTGATACGATATCAATATAGTACGGCTCTTCACCCATCAAAAAATAAATCGGTTTGATGTTCCCGCTTTTTATATCATTCAGAATTTTTATAACCTCGTCCATTTATTTTGTTGGTTTAACGGTTTAAGGTTTAAGGTTTGCTGCATCTTGCACAACTTTAAACCTTAAACTTTAAACTAAATAACTATTTTTGCTTTATGCAAAAGCTCAATTTCTCTACTTATCCTTTTCGATTCAAAAATAGCGAAAATAAAGTGTCTATTTTTGACGAAATCAGGAAAAAATTTATCATTCTCACACCAGAGGAATGGGTTCGTCAGCATGTCGTCCGGTTTTTATTGGAAGAAAAAAAATACCCAAAATCCCTAATTAACGTAGAAAAAGTTCTAAAAGTCAACGGATTACGAAAAAGATATGACGTAGTAGTCTTTAACTCGGATGGCTCAATATGCGTCTTAATCGAATGTAAAGCTCCCGAAATAAAAATAGGCCAAGCTACGTTTGACCAAGTTGCCCGTTACAATATGACGATGAATGCGGAGTATTTGATGGTAACCAATGGAATGAATCATTACTTTTGCCAAATGGATTTTGAAAATGAGAAATACCAATTTCTATCCGAACTCCCTGAATACAGTATCTAAATAATCAAAATGAATATAGCAGTCGTTATCCTAAATTGGAATGGTGTACAATTATTAGAGCAATTTTTACCTTCGATAATAGCATTTTCTCCAGAAGCCACTATTTATGTAGCAGATAATGCCTCTACAGATGAGTCCATCTCTTTTGTAGAAAAGCACTACCCAACAATAAAAATCGTAAAAAACACCGATAATTTTGGTTTTGCACAGGGGTATAATGAAGCACTGAAACATATTGACGCCGAAATATATGCTTTGGTAAATTCTGACATAGAAGTTACAGCAAACTGGCTATCTCCTATTATAGATACTTTTAAGAACGAACCGCAAACTGCTATTGTACAACCTAAAATATTAGATTTTAAAAATAAAAAGTACTTTGAATATGCTGGCGCAGCAGGTGGTTACATCGATAAATTTGGCTATCCCTATTGTCGAGGCCGTCTTTTTGAAACCGTTGAGGAAGACAAAGGCCAATATGACAATGAAAGAGAAATTTTCTGGGCTTCAGGAGCTTGTTTTTTCATCAGAAGCTATGTTTATAAAGAACTTCATGGGTTTGACGATGATTTTTTTGCACATCAGGAGGAAATTGATCTCTGCTGGCGTGCTATAAATAAGGGATATACTATAAAGTATAATTATAAATCAGTGGTGTATCATGTGGGTGGAGCTACCTTAAAACAGGGTAATCCAAAGAAAACCTATTTAAACTTCAGAAATTCATTACTAATGTTAACCAAAAACGTTCCCAAGGAAAGTTTGTATGCAGTTCTATTTAGTCGAATGATTTTAGATGGAATTGCGGGATTACAATTTATTTTTCAAGGAAAATTTTCGCATTTTTCAGCCATTCTAAAAGCCCATTATTCTTTTTATACTTTATTTTCAATAACTTACAAGAAAAGAGGTGGTTTTCAGACAAAAAAGTACTACAATATCAAAAGCATCGTTTACCAATATTATGTAATTTGTGGCAAGGTATTTGCGAACTGATTTTAACATTAAATTGTATATTTTATTAACTATTTTAAAACTATTTTTGTAATTCACTAAACATTAAATTTATGAAAAAAATTGTAATTGCCTTATCCGTATTAGCCCTTTTAACGTCTTGTGTTTCTAAAAAGAAATACACTGATCTAGAGGCGAGAAACAAGGAAACTCAAGATTTACTAAACAGTTGTACTGTGAAATTAAATTCTTGCTTAGAAGAGAAAGCGGGTCTAACAGCTACAGTTGCTGGTTTAAAAGACCACAACCAAACGTTGATCAGCACTTCAAAAGATATGACTGTATTAACTACTAAAGGTGCAGAAAATATTGAAAAAGCATTAGAGTCTATTAAAGAAAAAGATTTGAAAATTACAAGAATGCAAGATGCGTTAACTAAAAAAGACAGTGTTACACTTGCTTTAGTTACAAGTCTAAAAAGATCAGTTGGATTTAACGATCCAGATATCGAAATTAATGTTGAAAAAGGAGTTGTATTTATCTCAATTGCTGATAAATTGTTATTCAAAAGCGGTAGCTATAATGTAACTGATAAAGCAAAAGGAGTTTTAGCTAAAGTTGCAAAAGTAGTAAATGACAAACCAGATTTCGAATGTATGGTTGAAGGTCATACTGATAGCGTACCTTACATTGGTAACAACATATTACTTGACAACTGGGATTTAAGTGTGAAACGTTCTACATCAATTATTCGTGTATTAACGAATGAATTAGGTGTTAACCCAGCACAATTAATCGCTGCAGGTAGAAGTTCTTACATTCCGTTAGTAGCAAATGATTCTGCTGATAACAGAGCTCGTAACAGAAGAACTCGTATCGTTGTATTGCCAAAAATTGATCAATTCTACGAAATGATTGAAAAAGAAATGAAAAACCAAAAACAATAGTTTTAAATTTCATAATGTAGTTTGTGAATTCAAAGTACAGAAACATAAAAACGTTCCGAATTTCGGAACGTTTTTTTTTATGCTGCTTTTTTAAAAAGAAAAAGCAGGCCAATTGGCCTGCTCCCATGTATCCTTAAAATTTTTTTAATAACCAATTAAATATTAATTAAGAATAACATATCGTTATTTTTATGCAAATATATAAATTAAACAAATACAATCACTGGCTTATTATCTGACTAAGATGCTATTTATAGAATATCTAAACTTCCTTTTCCTTCACGAATCACCTCCGGTTCATCTCCCGATAAATCAATTATCGTAGAGCCCACATTATCACCATACCCACCATCAATCACCATATCAACCAGATTCTGCCATTTTTCAAAAATAAGTTCTGGATCGGTGGTATATTCAATCACATCATCATCATCTCGAATGGATGTAGAAACAATAGGATTCCCTAATTGACGAACGATTTCCAAAGCGATGGAATTATCGGGAACACGTATTCCAACTGTAGTTTTCTTTTTGAATTCTTTAGGTAAATTATTATTCCCCGGTAAGATAAAAGTATACGGTCCAGGTAAAGCTCTTTTTAAGAGTTTAAAAGTCGCTGTGTCTATTTGTCGTACGTAATCAGATATATTGCTTAAATCGTAGCAAATGAATGAAAAATTAGCTTTATCCAGCTTGATCCCTTTTATCTTAGCAATACGTTCCAAAGCCTTCGTATTTGTAATATCGCAACCCAACCCATACACTGTATCCGTTGGATAAATAACTAAACCACCGTCTTTTAAAACCTTAACTACTTTGGCTATTGCCGCTTCGTTGGGTTTATCAGGGTATATTTTTATAAATTGAGCCATTTTTATTTTTTGTTTAAAGTTTTAAAAATGTAAAGTTTAAAGTTCGTCATATCGGCAACTTTAAAATTAAACAAATTTTATCCGATTATATCCAATTTCGCAAATCGTAATAATAATTTTTTTATACCGCCAACATCAAATTTGATCTCTGCTTTTTTATCAGCTCCAACTCCATCTATGTTTAATACTTCCCCTTTTCCAAAACGCTCGTGCATCACAATATTTCCGGCAACCAATTTATTGTCAAACAAATTAGCACCTCCTGACACCGATTTTCCGGCTACAGGCTTCAATTTACGAATATTTATTTCAGGATTCACTACGTTTCCTTTGATTTGTGGTGGAGGCGTTCCATTAGCCGGTTTAGCCAAACGCAATTTTGATTTATCCACATCTCCAAAAATATCACTATCAATCATCGGTTTGTATCGATAATTATTTTCTGCAGGAGTTAGATATTCTAAATATTGTCCGTCAATTTCTTCAATAAAACGAGAAGGCTCACTATCTGTCAATTTACCCCAACGGTAGCGTGATTGTGCATAGGTTAAATAGGCTTGATGCTCTGCACGTGTTAACGCCACATAGAACAAACGACGTTCTTCCTCAAGCTCACTTCTGGTACTCATACTCATCGCACTTGGAAACAGGTCTTCTTCCATTCCCACAACAAAAACATGAGGAAACTCTAGTCCTTTGGCTAAATGTATCGTCATCAATGCGACACGGTCTTCGTCACTAGTATCTTTGTCTAAATCTGTCGCTAGAGCCACATCTTCCATGAATTCAGATAAGGCACCACGAGCGCCATCAATTTCTTTTTGCCCTTCGGTAAAGTCCTTGATTCCGTTTAATAACTCTTCTATATTCTGTATTTTAGCCATCCCTTCCGGTGTGGCATCTTTCTTTAATTCCTGAACTAATCCTGTTTTTTTAGATACATGATCCGTTAAATAGAAAGCATCTTGATTTTCATTTATCACCTGAAAACTTTGAATCATGGTAACAAAATCTAGTAGTTTTTGTTTGGTTCCCGAGTTCAGTTTTAAGTCAATTTTATCGATATTCTGCATTACTTCAAAAATCGATCTTTTATAGTGATTAGCAGCTACCATTAATTTTTCGACCGTGGTATTTCCTATACCTCGTGCCGGATAATTAATCACGCGCATCAATGCTTCTTCGTCTTTTGGATTAATTACCAAACGCAAATAACACAACACATCTTTTATTTCTTTTCTTTGGTAAAAAGATAAACCTCCATAAATTCGGTACGGAATATCTCTTTTTCTCAGTGCATCTTCCATCGCACGGGATTGTGCATTGGTACGGTATAAGATTGCAAAATCACCATTGTTCATTTGGTTTTGCATCTTTTGTTCGAAAATCGTTCCAGCAACAAAACGACCTTCTTCAGCATCCGTCATACTGCGGTGTACTTTTATTTTCGGACCAAAATCATTGGCCGTCCAAACGATTTTATCCAGTTTAGTTTTATTCTTATCGATAATCGTATTCGCCGCTTCCACAATATTCTTTGTCGAACGGTAATTCTGTTCCAGACGAAAGGTCTTAACCCCTTCATAATCCTTCTGGAAGTTCAAGATGTTATTGATATTAGCTCCACGAAACGCATAAATACTTTGCGCATCATCACCAACCACGCAAATATTTTGGAACTTATCCGATAATGCTCTAACAATTAAATACTGAGAATGATTCGTATCTTGGTACTCATCCACTAAAATATAACGGAAACGGTTTTGGTATTTCGCTAGAACTTCCGGAAAACGAGTTAATAGTTCATTGGTTTTTAATAATAAATCATCAAAATCCATCGCTCCGGACTTGAAACATTTATCTACATAATTTTGGTATAATTCCCCCATACGAGGTTTTTTGGACATTGCATCCGCTTCCTGCAAATCACGATCATTGAAATACGCCTTTACGGTAATCAAACTATTTTTAAAGTTGGAAATCCTACCTAAAACCTGTTTGGGTTTATAAACATCTCTATCTAACTGCATTTCTTTGATAATTCCAGAAATAGCACGGAGCGAATCCTGAGAATCGTAAATCGTAAAATTAGAAGGATATCCTAACAAATGTGCTTCCGATCGCAAAATTCTGGCAAACACAGAGTGAAACGTTCCCATCCAAAGATTCTTAGCTTCACTAGACCCTACAATATCAGAAATACGCTTTTTCATTTCACGTGCTGCCTTATTGGTAAAAGTCAGCGACAAAATACTAAATGCGTCCACTCCCTGATTCATCAAATAGGCAATACGTATCGTCAAAACACGTGTTTTTCCTGAACCGGCACCAGCGATAATAATCATTGGACCGTCTTTTTGTAATACGGGTTCGCGTTGTGCTTCGTTAAGTTGGGAAATGTATTTTTGCATGGAAATTATCTATTTATGCAAAAATAAGAATTTAAGAATTAAAAAACAGATTTCATTTCTTATGATTGAACTAGAAAAATCAAAATTCAGACGTGACTATCCAATCCCTATCTAAAAAATTTGAAACAAGAAATATATAATGTTAAGTTAGAAAGTGTTTGTGTTGAAAAACGGTTTATTTTATATAAAAAACACATCGTAAGCAAACCGAATTAATGTCGCTACCACAACTACTAAAAAGAATATTCGGATGAATCCGTTTCCTTTCGTAATTGCCACTTTTGCTCCTAGCCATCCACCAGCGGCATTACTAGCCGCCATTGGCAAAGCAATTGCCCAAATGATTTTTCCCTTTATCATAAACAGACATATAGAACCAAAATTAGTCGCAAGATTCACCATTTTAGCATTTGCGGAAGCGTGAAGAAAATCAAATCCCATTAAAGCAATAAAGGCCACTACAAAAAAACTACCTGCGCCTGGACCAATAAATCCATCATAAAAACCAACAATAAAGCTAATCATTATAGCATTAAATATTTGCGTTCGATTAGAAAGGTTTTTAGCAATATGTTGCCCGAAATTTTTCTTTGCATAAGTATAAATGGCTAATAACGAAAGAATAAACAGTAACAATGGCTTCATAAAATCATTACTCATATAGGTGAGTAAATTAGAACCCAAAAAGGCTGAAGGAATTGCTACAGCTACCATAATTATCAACAACCGCCAATTCATCGTGACCTTTTTCAGGTATTGGTACGCTGCAAATGAAGTCCCACTGAAAGCTGGTATTTTTAAGGTTCCAATAACAGTTGCAACTGGTAAATTAGGTAGTAATATTAAACCTGCCGGAGTCTGAATCAAACCGCCTCCTCCAACAACTGCATCGATAAACCCCGCAGCAAAAGCAGCTACGCAAAGCAAAACAATAATGTATGTTTCCATTTATATTCCCAATTCAGCCAGCGAAAAATGCAGCTATATATTTTTTACAAAAATAGTACTAGCCATTGTAAATTGCACTATAAATAAGGAGTAATTAAATCAAAAAGTATATTTTTGCTTGACAAAATTTAAATCAACATGAGTTCTATAAATATCATCGAAATATTAGCTTACACTATTCCATCATTAATTACTGGCGCTGTTGCCTACTATTTATTTGATGCTCATTTTAAAGATCAACAAAACAACAGACGTTGGTTGTTGCAAAAAGACAATCAGTCTGCAATGCTTCCATTACGTTTACAAGCTTATGAACGCATGACCTTGTTGATGGAGCGCATTAATCCTTCTCAATTGATAGTGAGAATTAACCCTCTTTCACAAGACAAAGATGAATACCGCAATTTTGTAATTGCGCAGATCGAACAAGAGTTTGAACATAATTTAGCTCAACAAATCTATATTTCAGAAAAATGCTGGTCAATTATCGTTACTGCCAAAAATGCAACCATCCAAATAATCCGTTTGGCTGCTAAAAACGAAAAAGTGATCAATGCTGATGGTTTGCGCGAAGCCGTTATCAGTGATTTATTGGATAAACCATCACCAAGTAGTGCCGCATTAGCCTTTATCAAAAATGAAGTGGGAGAATTGTGGTAAAAATCAAATTCTATCGTTGATACCTTTACTTTTATTTTGCGCAAAATTAAATCCCTTTTTCCACCACTCTTTCATTTTAGTTTTATTAAATATTAAAGCATTATGGGTTAATTCTACTGGGGTATAGTATATATTTAGTTTTACGTTATTGTCAGAAGCTGAGAGGATTCCTAACAATAGATCGTGTTTTTCAATTTGGTCTAAGGCAATTCTAAACAAATCAATCAGCAGTGAAAACGGGTTTTTACCAATAACAATTTTACCAATTGTTTTTTCTGTTTCCAAGACGACGACATCAATCTCGGTCGCACCACGAAGAATGGCTTCTTGAATTGGAACTAAACTAGAAAAGCCTCCATCGCCATATTCAAAACCATTTCTAAGAGCCAAGCTCATAAAGGGAATATAATTGCTTGAAATCCAAATCCAATCGCAAAATTCATCATAAGTGCAATCATGAATTGATTTATATTCCGCTTGGTTTTTGGAAAGATTCGTAACGGTAATTACAATGTCAGCTTTTAATGTCTTTAGTTGCTCAAACTCTTCAATAGCAAAACTTTCTTTGATATATTTTAACAATTTTTTACTTTCGCCGAATGTCCTTCTTCTCCTCAAAAATTGTTTTATTACATTGAAATGATTGATTGAGACAACATGAATACCATTTCTATTTTTGACAACAAATGGATTGACGTCAAAAATTTTACTCATGCTAACTTCTGTAAAAACACTGTAAATTTTGTCAATCTTCCCCAATGCTAAATGTGGAATCAGTAAACTTCCAGTTGAAGTCCCAATGAAAAGATCATATTTGTTATTTTGTTTTTCTAATAGATATTGGGCAACACCTCCAGCAAATGCCCCTTTACTGCCTCCTCCAGAAATCACTAATGCTCTCATAGAATCAATTTTTTAATACAAAATAACAATTGAAAAACTTACTTCATACCGTAATCCTATCCAATTTACCACCTAAATGTACAATTCTTTTAACAGTCGATTTAACTGAAACTGCTCTTTTTCATCTAATTGAGGTAAAATTCGTTCAAACGAAAGCACCATCTCCTTATCTTTCAATAATTTTCTGATGGTGTCTCTTCCAAATTTTGAAAACTGCCACATGTGATGTGTCGTAGCATTTACCAAATTCTTTAAAACAGCATCATTGATAAGTTGAAAAGCGATAAGTTTTTCTAATGCTTTTTGACGTGTTATAGCCTCATAATTGGGTGATGAATAATTGATCAGCTCTGTTATCAGAGCTGTTTTGTCCGCTTCATATTCTGGAGTAGATAGCGCCTGTGACAACCATAATGTTCTTACATTATAGTCGCTAAAACCAATCCAGTTTTTAGATAGTTCCAAGTAAACAGAACGTTGTTCTGGAAAATTATTCCATAAATAAAACAAAGCTATTTCCTGCGTCTGATACGATTTATCGCTTAATAAACTTTCATATTGAATCCTGAAATCCTCGGGGATTTTTGAATTTGTATTGGCAACAGCCTGACGAACTTGGACATTATTAGTAGCTAAAGCCAACTCCAAGAGCTTCTTTTTAGCTTCAAATTTTTCATTTTTTAGCTGATTAACAACTGCTTCTTTTGGAGCGTAATAAGCATCTGATTGAAGAATCTCTTCCATAAATCCAGCTTTCTCTGAAAGTGGTTTTTTCTTAATTTTATCCAATTCAAGTAATAACTGAGTAGTTTTATTTTTACTAAGTAACTCATTGACTGTCTTTGTATCAAACACAGTAGACTCAAGCCATACTTTACTAAATTTAGCGGTATCAAAATCAGACACTTTATTCACTTCGTCAAAGAAATTCTGCGTTTTAACACTTTGAAAAGAATATTTATCCAAGTAACTACGTACCGCTTTTTTAAATGCTTTATCTCCTATTGCTTCATGGAGAGCAAACAGGGTCCAAGCACCTTTTTGATAAAAACTTAAAGAACTTGCTTTTTCATTCAAAACCGGAATTGTATCCGTTCTGGATGCATATTTAATTTGCTGTGCTGTTTCGTATAATTTCGAGTAGAAATAATCATCTCCATAAATTTCTCGTTCTGCAAGTAAAGCATAGTAAGTCGCAAAGCCTTCTTGTAGCCAATGGTGTTTTCCGCTTTCGGCTGTGATTAAATCTCCAAACCACTGATGCGCCAGCTCGTGTGCATTGACATTAGTATAATTACGATCTTCAAAACCAGTGGTATCAACTACATAACGACTGGAAAATAAGGTTGCGGACGTATTTTCCATTCCGGCATATAGAAAATCACGAACCGGAATTTGCTTATATACTTTCCAAGGATACTTCACTCCTATTTCTTTCTCCAAAAAATCAAACATTCGAACAGAATAACGGTAAGTAGGTTCGTACCTATCCGTATCCTTAGTTTCCAGATATAATTCTAATTCAGTTCCGCATTTTGTTTTCTCAGTACGCTGATCAAATTTACCGATGGCAAGCATCAACAGATAAGAACTCATGGGTTTTTCCATTCTATATTCCCAGAGAGTCATGTTGTTGTTCGTCGTTTTCTTAGTCAATATTCCATTAGAAATCGCCTGATACTCTTGACTAAAAGCCAGTTCTATATTAAAAATCACTTTTTCATTTACATCATCAAAACTCGGAAACCAATTACTGGTATACTTCCCTTGACCTTGAGTCCAGATTTGCAAATCATCGTCCCTTTCAGAACCTACGAAATATAAAGCCTGCTTAGGTATGGCTGCATATCCAAAACTAATTTCATTTCTACCTTTTTTAAACGGATATATAATTTGTAATTGCTTCTCTGTATTTATAAACGGCACCGGCTTATCATTGAGCTTTACTTCTGTAAAACTCATGTTTTGTGCGTCTATTTTTATAGTATCAATAGGTTTTAATACCTCCAACCAATAATGTAACGAACCCGCAACAGATTTCTCTTTTGCATCTAAAGTCAATTGACCAGAAACCAATTTAAAATCAACAAATCTTGTCTGTTGGGCGAAAGCTAGCGAAGAGATTAAAATAAACAGGTATTTCATTCAAGAAAATTTAATTAAGTAAAAGCCAAAGTTACAAAGGAATCAGGAACAAACAGAAGTAATTTTGTAAGTTTACCAATAGAAATTTACAATATAAAAACCTTGAAAAAGAAAGCCATTTTTAACTGGAGTAGTGGAAAAGACTCTGCTTTAGCTCTTTATAAAACCTTGCTAAATCCGGAATTTGAAATTAGTTGTTTGCTCACCAGCGTCAATCAACAATTTCAGCGTATTTCCATGCACGGGGTTCGTGTAGAATTATTGGAAAAACAAGCCAAAAGCATCGGCTTACCGCTTGAAATCATGCAAATTCCCGAAATGCCGACGATGGAAGTGTATGAAAGCGTGATGCAGACAACATTGGAAAAATTGAAAAATCAAGGTGTAACCCACTCAATTTTTGGTGATATATTCTTGGAAGACCTTCGTAAATACAGGGAAGACAAATTAGCCACTATGGGATTTGAAGGCGTTTTTCCACTTTGGAAAGTACCAACGGATGACTTAATACGGGAATTCATTGGATTGGGCTTTAAAACCATTGTAGTTTGTGTCAACGAGCGTTTCCTCGACAAAAGTTTTGTAGGAAGGATAATTGATCAGGATTTTATCAACGATTTACCTGAAAATGTAGATGTTTGTGGGGAAAACGGTGAGTTTCATACCTTCACTTTTGACGGACCTATTTTCTCAAAGCCCATTGATTTTGAGGTTGGAGAAATCGTGTATCGCAAATATGAAAAACCAAAAGAAAGTTCCTCTAACATTACTTGTGATACTGATACAAGTGATGCTTTCGATTTCGGATTTTGGTATTGTGATTTAATAGAAAATTAACGGTTCTCATAAAAAAAAGTGCTCCGAAGTGAAAGAAACTATGGAGTATTTGTTTTTTATGAGTCCTATTTATTCTCTTCTATGCTTGCAGTATTTTCTCAATGTCAAATTTTGTCATTTTCAGAAAGGCTTTCATAACCCTTTCTGCTCTTATCGGGTCTAGCATTAATTTTGAAAGAACCGTCGGTACCACTTGCCACGAAAGGCCGTACTTGTCTTTTAGCCAGCCACACTGCCCTTCTTCCCCATTTTTAGTGAGTTTTCCCCAATACTCGTCTATATCTGCCTGCGTTTCACAAAAAATCTGAAAGGAAATTGCTTCGCTAAATTTAAAAATAGGCCCTCCATTCATAGCCGTGAATTCTTGTCCATTTATTTGAAATTCGACCGTTAATACTGATCCTGCTTCCCTTCCATGTATTTCAAAACCTTCTTTCGTATAATAGCTTATGTTTCCCATTTTTGAATCTTTAAAAATGGAAACATAAAAACGGGCGGCTTCTTCCGCTTGGTTATCAAACCATAAACAAGGTGTAATTTTTAAACTTTCCATTTTGAAAAACTTATTTCTTGAAGATGCTGTTCCACATAATTTTTAAAATTATTTAAAATGGCCTGCCAACCTTCTTTTTGTAATTCAATTGGATTTTCAGTTTCTGCTTCAAATAGCTGTACCACTCTGGTTTTACACTCCATCTTTGTGAAAATAATTTTTACTTTTCTTCCGTCATCCGCGGTATATGTAATTTGTTCATTTGCTTGAACTTCCTCATATTTTCCTCTAAAATCAAAACCGGCACTTCCGTCTTTGGCTTCCATCCTGAAACAGAATTCTCCATCAATTCGCAAATCATTCTCAGCCCAAGTCGTATGCCAATCCTCAGAAGCAGCATTCCACATAACAATATTTTGAGGCGAAGTCCAATTTTTCCAAACCGTTTCTATTGGCGCATCAATTATAGCTTCTACCGTAATAATTGTTTTCGTATTTGATTCCATAATGTTTTGTTTTTAAACACGTTACCATACAAACTTTTACTAATTTAAGTATAAATTTAAAACAAAATCTCCGAAACTATTCCGAATATTATCATAAGAAACAGAAGTACACTATATTTATTTTAAGAGTAATTAGCATAAAAAAACTCCGAAATCAACTGATATCGGAGTTTTAATTGTACAAGTGAATCATAAAATCACTATTTATGAAAATAAATATATTAGTCTAAACTAGGCAAAGTAAAACCGTCGAGCACACTTTTTTCTTTCATCAGCGCTTCAATTTCCTCCGACTTTCTCGGGGCTTCCCCAGATAAGTTTACTGGCTCATTTGCCGTAACCAATATATCGTCTTCGATTCGCACGGCAATTCCCCACCATTTTTTATCACAATCACTTCCCTTAGGAATATAAATCCCTGGTTCTACCGTAAGAACCATATCAATATCAAATGTGTCGTATAGTCCCGGATCATGAACATCTAAACCTATATGATGTGAGGTTCCATGCGGAAAATAGACTCTTGACTCCTCTTCTTTCGCTATAATCCCCAGTTTCATTAAACCTGCTGTGATCACTTTCCGTGCTGCAATATCAGGCGAATTAAAGCTATTTCCCGGTTTTACAGTGGCGATTCCAGCTTCTTGTGCTTGATAAACTAAATCATAAATTAGTTTCTGCTCTGTCGAGAATTTCCCATTTGCAGGAATTGTTCGGGTTACATCGGCGGTGTAGCCGTGGTACTCCGCACCTAAATCCATTAAGACTAAATCATTTTCGACCTTCATTTTACTATTCTCTATGTAATGTAAAACACAGCCATTATTTCCTGCACCTACAATTGAAGGGTAGCCTTCAAACTCACAACCATACTTTTTATAAACAAATTCATGAATTCCTTGTATCTCAGTTTCGGACATTCCAGGATGCATCGCTTTCATTATTTCACGCTGTCCCATGGCTGAAATCCGAACTGCCTTAGTCAGTAATACTAATTCTTCTTTGGATTTAATCTCACGTAAACTCGCCATATACGTTTGAATCGACTGGGTATCGATAGTTACTTTTTTTTGAGTTATGCTTTTTTTATTTCGAAACTCATTCTGGAGATTACGATCTATTTTTGGTTCTGCTTTTACGTTGTATCCCACTTGATTCTTAAATGCTTCTGCCAATTTATACAAATCAGCTTCATCACGTTTCGAATCCCGGTAATCATCTTTAAATTCCTTAAAAAGAACCGAACTGAAGTCGGCATAATTAATCCCTGAATTCAAAAACTCTTTGCCGTTATAAGCGACGTCAAAACCTAAATTATTCTTAGCGCCTTCAGTGCCTAAACGAATTCCGGTCCATTGCTCTGCTCGAGTATTTTTTTCTTGAACATAAAGAACTTCATTATAGGTTTTCCCGGATTTATTTGTTTGTTCATTCGAGAAAATAACTAAAACCGAATTGGGTTCTTTGTATCCTGTTAAATAGAAAAAATCAGGATCTTGGTGATACACATAATCTACATCATTGGCTCTGTTACGAACCGCATTGCCAAAAAATACAGCTACACTATTATTAGGCATTTTATTGCGTAAGGCAGCTCTTCTTTCTTTGTGGAACTGGGAAGTTAAGTAATCATTGGGAGTACCCGTTTGCCCGGTGGCAAAACAAACAAAAAAGATACTGATGATAACGGAAAGTTTGAAATTCATCTCTTATAAATTAAGGTTTCTAATAATCAATAGAATTAATTACGTAGTAGTAAATATAAATCGTTTTTGCATCTAAACCATACGATTTACTAATTCATAAGTAGATACAAACAAACTATTTTAAATTTAGTTTAAAAAAAATGCTAATTCGCAGGATACAAGAATAGTATTTTGCGAATCAGCAGTTAGTATATATTCAAAAGGCACCTCTTAATCTAAGTCATTTCTTCATACATCTTCAACAATTGTGTGACTGTGTTCCAGTTTCTAATTGTTGCCGTTAGGTTTAGTTTTTTCTCAATGTATTTCTGATCTAATCTTGTTTTCCCAGCCCCGACAGCATATTTAATAAAAATCCGATTGCCGTCTAGATGCGCTTCATCAGGTTTAAATTGGCTAATTTTCAAATCATTGATATTTTCAGAACGAAGCTCTTTAGACACAAAAGCAACGTATAATTTCTTCGTATCTACTTCTTTCTCTTTCAAAAAAGGATTATTGGAGAAACAAGCTTTAAGATCTGCCGCATTAAGAATGATTACTGGCACGTCACCACCAAAAACTTTAAAAATTTCCTGCTTGATGATAAAACCAACTTTAGCTGCATTTTCTTCTTCTGTGGTTATAAAAACATTCCCTGATTGGATATAAGTTTCCACTTTTGTAAAACCAATGTTTTCCAATGTTGTTTTTAGTGCGTCCATTTTTATCATGTTGTGACCAGAAACATTAATTCCACGGAGCAGTGCGAGATGGGTTGTCATTTTATATTTATTTTGAATGTTCCAAAGGTATTGTGTTTATCCCAATTTACACAATTTCTTATTTTATAAATAATGAGGAAAGTCCTGCAAATGAGTAAATCCAAGTAAAGAAGTGTAGTAACGTGATTTAGTTTTGAGACATCAAGTAATTATGTACGGTCTAAAACCATATTTCCGCTTTCAAACTAGAATACAAAAAGGGATTATACTTTACTTTTTCTTTAAAGGTCAAGAAAAAGACTGGAACTACATAATATATTGAGATACTATACAGTCATACTTTTTGATTCATTTTAGAGTAACGCTATTTAAAATATAGTAGATAAGGTATTGAAGGTACTTCATTAAAAAGATATAACGAAGATACATAGAAGATAATAATAGCTTAACTGAATCTTTAAAGAGAAAAAAACACAACACTTAAGTTTCCTAAAATAAAAAAAGAGGCTGCGACTTGGGGAAGACAACCTCTAATTTAAAAAAAATAATCCAATTATATTTTTGCGAAAATGTTAGTGTAATATTTTTTACCAGTTACAGGATTTTCTCTTATTGAAATTCCAAAGTGAGTAAAATTACCAACTATATTTTCTTTGTGACCTGGGCTATTCAACCAAGCATTGATGGCTGCTTGAGGAGTATTATAATTATAAGCTATATTCTCTCCTACTGTTTTAGCTCCTAGTGCTTTTATTATATTTTCAGAACGATCTACAAAACCATCGTGATTTACCACATTATTAGAGATCATATAATTATCGTGTCCTTCTGATTTAACAGAGATAAAATTAATTGGTTCTAATGCGCTAAGACCAACACTTACTCTATAGTCATTGATCAGTTTCATTGTTTCTAATTCGCTAGCAGTATACGTATAGTTTACAACAACTTGTGATTTTGCTTCTACTGTAGATGCTTCAGAAGCATCTGAAGAACATGAATTTAAAGTAAAAATAACTGCTGTTAAAAGTATTGCTTTAAGTAAATTTCTTTTCATAATTCAGTAGTTTAAGTTTAAAGTAGATTGTGGGGCAAACTTCTTTAATGTTGTATTTAGTATGTGTTCTAATTCTTCTCAAACATACATACAATTCCGTTAAACAGACTAAAATAATCGATGAAATACATATTTTAATTTAAAACATCATATTTAACTTACTTTTATGGCAATTAAAAGTTAAAAGTATAGAACCATAAAAGACATTAAACCGCATTAAACTTTCATTTAATATTAAAATAAAATGCAAATTATTCATTAATAAATTAAATATGATAAGATAGCTTCTATCGTATCGTATTTAAACCAACAAAATTTCCAAAATAATTAGTAGAATATAGGAACGATTCCTATTTATGTGAATGCCTTTTAACTTAAAGCAACACCTGAATGAAATATCGAATTTGATTCAAAAAGTATAATCAATAATTAGCTTAAACAAAAAAAGAGGCTGCAATTTGGTAAATTGCAGCCTCTTTTTTAAAAATATAACCATATTATATTTTTGCAAATATGTTAGTATAGTATTTTTTGCCAGTCACAGAGTTTTCTCTTATTGAAATTCCAAAGTGGGTGAAACTGCCAATTATATTTTTTTTGTGAGCAGGGCTATTCAACCAGGCATTTAGAGCCGCTTGCGGTGTACTATATACATCAGCTACATTCTCGCCCACTGCTATAGCTCCAACAGTTTTCATGATATCATCAAATCGCGCATTAAAATTATCATGACTAAGCGTGTTAGTACTTATCATATAATTATTGTGTTCTTCTGCCTTTAAGGAAACGTAATTACTTTTTGTTAATGAACTTAAGCCAATACTCACTCTATAAGCATTTACTAAATCCATAAGTTGGATTTCGGAACTAGTATAAGAATAGTTATATAAATCAGTTGTGGGGTTTTCTTTAACTGCTTTTTTTTCTAATGCCGTGGAAGCATCTGATTTTGTAAGAGTTTCATAAGGATCAGCAGAGCACGAATTCATAGTACATATTACTAATACTAGTAATAATGCGAACAGGGATTTTAATTTCATTAATCTTTGTAGTAGGTTAATTACAAATCAGTTACTAAGACGAACTGATGTATAGATTTGTTAATTTTTTGTTTTTTATTAGGTTCCAAAACTACTTTTTTTACCGACAAACCACCAAATAAAATCGACAATCTACACTAAATTAACAATTAACCAACTCTTTTTCTTACACTAAGGAGAGAGACGCTCTATTTTCCAAGATAAATCTTCTTGACTAGTGTATCGAATTCGGTCGTGTAGGCGATTTGGTCTGCCTTGCCAGAATTCAACTTCAACTGGAACAACTAAAAAACCACCCCAATGCTTTGGTCTTGGAATTACCATGCTCTCAAAATCTACTTCTAATTGTTTTAAATTTTCCTCAAGATAAGTACGAGAAGGAACAACCTCGCTTTGATTAGAAACTATGGCACCTAACTTACTTCCTTCTGGTCTTGAATCAAAATAATTATCCGAAATAACTTCTGATGTCCTTTGGGCTATCCCTTTTATAATTACCTGACGCTCCATACTATGCCAAAAAAAAGAAAGACATATTTGAGGATTCGCCTCAATAGCCTTGCCTTTCTCTGAATTATAATTGGTATAAAATATAAATCCTTCTTCTGTAAATTTCTTTAATAGCACAACTCTCGATTTGGGAAATCCATCCAAACCAATTGTAGCTACTGTCATTGCATTTACTTCTTCGTTTCCTCCAAAATCCTCTGTTTCGTAAAACCATCGATTGAAAAGGTTAATTGGATCTTCCGGAATGGATGATTCTAATAACTCGCTCTTTTCATATGACTTCCTATAATTACTTAAATCTTGCATTTCGTATTATTTTAAGATTATTCTATTATTACATTGCCCATTTCTAAAAACTAAAAGCAAAAACTTTATTTAAAAATCAAAACTTCGTCCATCGTCAGCTAATAGCACTTCAGGAAAAATGGTCTCAGCTTCTTCTTTAAAAAGACTAATATTCTCATAACGTGTAGAATAGTGTCCTAAAACTAATTGCTTCACATTTGCTTTCAACGCGATTGTAGCCGCTTCTTTTGCCGTGGAATGCATTGTTTTTCCTGCCAGTGTTTCTTCTGATTCTAAAAATGTTGATTCGTGATACAATACATCCACCCCATTTATTATTGGAATAATAGCCTCGTTATAAGCTGTATCTGAACAAAAAGCATAACTCTTTGGCGGTGTTGGATCGAATGTCAGTTTCTCATTTTCGATTACCCTTCCATCATCGAAGGTGATGTCTTTGCCATTTTTAATATTTTGATAATAGCATTTGTCAATTTCATAATTCTGAACAGCATCCGTATTGAGTTTTCTTGTATCCATTTTTTCTTCGAATAAAAAACCATTGGTATAAATACGATGTTGTAGCGGTATTGTTTTCACAATCACTTTATCATCTTCGAAAATAATTTCACTTTCATTTGATTCTAATTCATGAAAATATAACCCATAATTAGTCCAAGAATTGGCTAATCGAAGTTGTAATTTTATAATTTCTTTAATTCCCTTTGGACCATAGATATGTAAATCTGTATTTCTATTTAGTAATGTAAACGTAGACACCAAACCTATCAATCCAAAAAAGTGATCACCGTGCAAATGCGATATAAAAATATGGTTGATTTTAGAAAATCGGATTTTATTTTTACGCAATTGCACTTGTGTACCTTCTCCACAATCGATTAGAAATAGTCTGTTCTTAATTTCTAAAATTTGCGAAGTAGGATTGGTAAACGTACGGGGAGTTGCTGCATAACAGCCTAGAATTGTTAGTTTCAAAATTATGCGTTTCGATTAGAGACATTAGGATAAGTTATCCATTAAGAAATAAATATTTTTAAAAACCCAAATCTCTTTCAATCTCTTCCATTTCGATAATATCATGTGCTTCCAGCAAAGATGGAACTACAGTTAATTTATCCGGAACAGCATTATAATCCAAATCAGAAACAACAACTATAAAAGATTTTTTTGCTTTTTTATGTTGCTTCGACAACGGCAAAAATAATTTAATATCATTTACAGTTAAGTCTTTATCATGTAAAAGATCTATTATAATATTATGTTTTTCGTAGGTTTTATATTGATGAGTAACTTTCATTAAAAATGAAGTGAAATCATCTTGAGTGTCTTTAATTGTAATTGTGTGGCCTTTTTGATCTACTTTCATTGTGCTGGGTTTTCAGAATTACTATATAGCTAAGTTACTATCTTTTTTTAATATTACTGAATTTTTGAAGCCAAAAGATAGATTACCGCCATCCTTATTGCTACACCATTTTCAACTTGATTCAAAATAACGGATTGATTGGAATCTGCAACTTCAGAAGTAATCTCTACTCCTCTGTTTATAGGTCCCGGATGCATAATTACAATTTCCTTATTTAAAGAATCTAATAATGTTTTATCAACTCCATATTGTTGTGCATACTCTCTTGTTGATGGAAAATAATTCACATCCATACGTTCATTTTGCACCCGCAACATATTAGCAACATCACACCATTCTAGCGCTTTACGCAAATTAGGTTCTACAGTTACCCCAAGTGATTCAATATATTTTGGAATTAGCGTTTTGGGTCCGCAAACCTTAACTTCGGCTCCTTGCATTTGCAAAGCGTATATATTGGATAATGCTACTCTCGAGTGCAACACATCGCCCACTATAACAACTTTCTTACCTCCCACTTCACCCAGTTTTTCTCTAATTGAATAACTATCTAGTAATCCTTGTGTAGGATGTTCATGTGCACCGTCACCGGCATTTATAATACTTGCTTTTACATTTTTAGACAGAAAGTAAGCTGCTCCAGGGTTAGCATGACGCATCACAACCATATCTACTTTCATCGAAAGAATATTATTTACGGTATCGATTAGAGTTTCTCCCTTTTTCACAGAAGATTGAGCTGCTGAAAAACTAATAACATCAGCAGATAGCCTTTTTTGTGCGAGTTCAAAGGAGAGTTTTGTTCGGGTACTATTTTCAAAAAATATATTGGCAATGGTAATATCTCGTAAAGAAGGTACTTTCTTAATAGGACGATTAATGACTTCTTTAAAATGATCGGCTGTTTCAAAAATAAGGTCAATATCACTCTTGTTAATATATTTAATACCTAATAAATGATCTACGCTTAATTCTTTCATTCTTTTACGATTATTATTGTTTTTATAAAATTAGATTCCTTACTATTTCAACTAAATCCTCTAATTAGTCACTAAATACACTGCGTCTTCACCGTTATTTTCACTCCATTCTACCTTCACTTTTTCATTGTTAATGGCATCTACCTGTCGGCCTCTATAATCAGGCTGTATTGGTAAATTACGACTGAAACGTCTATCAATTAAAACAAGTAGTTCTATTTCTGAAGGCCTTCCAAAAGATTGAATAGCAGTCAGGGCAGATCGAATACTTCGGCCTGTAAACAAAACATCATCAATAAAGATTACTTTCTTGTTTTCGACAATAAAATTAATTTTAGTTTCATTTGCCTCCAATGGTTTATCCGTTCTTCGAAAATCATCTCTAAAGAACGTAATATCTAAGAGCCCTAATTTTATTTCGGGCGTATTATATTCATTTTCCAAAATATTTTTAAGTCGCTCAGCAAGAAAGGTTCCTCTAGGCTGAATCCCTATCAGAATAGTATCTTTAAAGTCGAGGTGTTTTTCAATTAGCTGACAAGCCAAACGGTGCAGGATGATATTGACTTCTTTGGAATTGAGCAATACTTTTTGAGTCATAGTAAAGTGTTGTGTTTGGTTCCGCAAATATACGAATTCCAATTTAGGATTTAATATTTATAATTCGAGATTAAAAATTCATTTACACAAATGAATTTTTATAAAAATAGTATAACAAATATATAGAATTATATAAAAGTTGTTTTGACTTATCTCCTTAATTTTATCAAACCTAATAAATCAAGTTCAGAACTAAATAGTAGAAATTATGCAAAATAAAATAATTAGAGTATTGCTGTTGTTGACGGTAGTATTGTCCCTAACAGGATGTTCAGTAGTCGAAGGAATTTTTAAAGCAGGAATGGGTGTGGGTATTTTTATAGTAATCGCAATCCTAGCAGTAATCCTCTTTATCGTAAGTAAATTATTTGGTAAAAAATAACCAAATTATAGTATAAAAAAACTCCTGTAACATTTGCTACAGGAGTTTTTTAAAATAATTTTATATCTCTTATTTAGTGTACATCTTAGTTCTCAATTCCTGAACTTTTTCATCATCTAAATAGTCATCAAAAGTCATATAGCTGTCTATAGCTCCATTTGGAGTTAATTCCACTACTCTGTTACCCACAGTTTGAGCAAACTCATGATCATGAGTAGTAAAAATTACAGATCCTTTAAAGTTTTTCAATGAATTATTAAATGCTTGAATTGACTCTAAATCCAAGTGATTTGTTGGCTCATCTATCATCAATATATTGGCTCTTTCCATCATCATTCTGGACATCATACAACGTACTTTTTCTCCTCCTGATAATACTCTGCAGGTTTTCAATGCCTCTTCTCCTGAGAAAATCATTTTACCAAGGAAACTACGAATATTTACCTCGTCACGTTCTTCTTCTGTTTTTACCCATTGACGCAACCAATCTACAAGTGACAAATCATTTTCAAAAAAAGAATGATTTTCTACTGGTAAATACGCTTGGTTAGTGGTAACACCCCAATCAAAAGTACCTGAATCAGCTTTTTGGTTTCCGTTTAATATTTCGTAGAAAGCCGTTGTTGCGCGAGAATCTTTAGAGAATAAAACAATTTTATCTCCTTTAGCCATGTTCAAATCAACATTTTTAAACAATACCTCACCATCAATTGAAGCGCTTAAACCTTGAATATTTAAAATTTGATCTCCTGCTTCACGCTCTTGGTCAAAAATGATCGCTGGATAACGACGACTTGAAGGTTTTATCTCAGAAATATTTAATTTACTGATCATTTTTTTACGGGAAGTAGCTTGTTTCGACTTGGCTACATTCGCAGAAAAACGACGAATAAATTCTTCTAATTCTTGTTTCTTTTCCTCAGCCTTTTTGTTTTGTTGTGCACGTTGTTTTGCAGCTAATTGGCTTGATTCATACCAAAAAGTATAATTCCCTGAATAATGATTTATTTTACTATAATCAATATCAGAAATATGTGTACAAACGGAGTCTAAAAAGTGACGGTCATGCGACACAACAATTACTGTATTCTCGTAGTTTGCCAAGAAATTTTCTAACCAGGCAATTGTTTCAAAATCCAGATCATTGGTAGGTTCATCCATGATCAGTAAATCCGGGTTTCCAAAAAGAGCTTGTGACAAAAGGACACGAACTTTAATTTTTCCCTCCAGATCTCCCATCAATGTAAAATGATGCTCTTCGCCAATACCTAGATTTGACAGCATTGAAGCGGCATCAGAATCTGCATTCCAACCACTCATTTCTTCAAACTGCACTTGCAATTCTCCTATTCTATCTGCATTTTTATCATTATAATCTAAATAGAGCTCGTCCATTTCTTTTTTGATGGCATATAATGTCTTGTTCCCCATAATTACGGTTTCCAATACGGTATGTTCATCAAACATATTGTGGTTTTGACTTAAAACCGACATACGTTTCCCTGGCTCTAAATGGACATGTCCTGATGTAGGGTCCATTTCACCTGAAATTATTTTAAGAAATGTAGATTTCCCAGCTCCATTAGCTCCGATAACTCCATAAATATTACCATGTGTAAAGGTGGTATTTACTTCGTCAAACAAAATTCGTTTGCCAAACTGAACTGATAAATTATTAATTGTTAGCATGTATATTTTTTTATAAAATTTTGTGCAAAAGTACAAAAAAATACTAAGATATATGCTAAATACCAATGTAGTTGATACTTGGTTTATTTTATATTCTACTTAAACTTTTAAAAAGTTAATTTTGATTTGTTATTTCTTATTCGAAACTAGAAAATTTAATTTTAAAATCTTAAAATGAAATCATTAGCTTTGGATACAATGAATTATCATATTAGTAGCAAATAGTAAAAAGAAAAACGTATCAAACTAAATTCTTAAATCGATTTATGATGAATAAATATTTTGTTTTCTTATTAATTTTAAGCTGGCAGCTGGCCTCTGCGCAAACAGAAAAATTATTTTTCTATATGGAGAAAGATAGTTTACTAGGAGTTAAAAATGAAAACGGAAAAATAATAATTAGTCCAAAGCCGTCATGGAATTCAGGAATCTACTGGGATAATCGCGAAATAAAATCGGAAATCTTTAATATAGATTTTAAAGACAACCTATTCGGATACTATGATAGGAAAGGTGAATTTTTATTTCAAACATTTATAACTTCTGAAGGTCCTGATGGTTTTCAAGAAGGTTATATACGTTATCGTGAAAACGATAAAAGTGGATTATATAGTGATAAAGGTAATAAGGTAACACTAGCTAAATACGATTGGATATCTCCTATAAACTTCGGCTTTGCGTTATTTTGTAATGGTTGCTATTTTGACACCTCTAAAGACGAAGAACATGCACCATTAGTAGGTGGAACATGGGGATTTGTGAGTAAAAATGGACTTGAAATAATACCAACTGATAAAAGAAATCATCCTAAAGATTTTGAAACAAAAGACCATCAATTTATTCCTTATCAATTTCAGTATAATGATAAGGAAAAACAGATTCTTGATTTCTTCGAAAAAAGAAAAGACCAAATCACACAAATTAATGGATTGAATTGTAATGAGAAAACTCTATATTTTGAAATTTTTCATAAGCCAACAGAATATGATAACTTCTACAGAATCAAAACATTTGAATTGTGTAATTCTGATCTAAATGGTGCAGATGAAAATTATGATGATTTTAAAAATTTTAAAGTATCTGCCGACGGAAAAAATTATTACGTTTTATACATTGATCTAGTAAATTATAAGGACTATTCTGAATATGTAGAACGAAAAATATCCGTTGACACTTGGATTAAACAGAACCTTAATAATTTGAAATAAAGAATAAAGAATAAAAAATACAAATTAAAGTAGCTTTTTTAAACTCGAATAAATGGCTAACTCTACATCGGCAGAATTCCGAATAGTTAATTGTTCTACTAACTCATTCAATCCTTTTTTATCAACATTTTGTTTTTCTTCAATCATTAACAAAAGCTGCTTTGAAATCGCACTTAAATTATTAGACATAGGTAAAACAGGCTGAATTAATGGAGCGTTAGCACTTAATGCAGTTAAATCATTATTCATGGCTATCCATTTTCTAAAAAAACTCGTTACCACAATTTGATTTTCAGGACTTTTATTTTCTAAATATTTATTTACTGCCGTATTAAAATCATAAGCGTCAGAAGCATCGGCTGTACATGCATCAGCAAACAGAGTTAGTGGAGAATACATAAAATACTTTTTTCCACCACCATTTCGTTTGTAATTTTTTAATGGTTCACAAATATTAGTAAAATCATTTAACGCCTTCGTATCTTGATAATTAGTAATATTTCTCAAAATCACTTCTTTATTTCTAATATGCGTTACTCCTACTTCTTCAAGTCTGGAAGAAATGACTTTTAACCTTCTATGCATGCTATTTAAGTCTGTAATAGTATCATTTGACCATAATCTCTCCGCTATTGCAGCTGTTCGTGGCCAGATTCTAGAGTCGATATTTAAAGGAGTTACAAGTTCGCTCCACATAGCTGCTTCGCCTCCCAATATTCTATCTTTTTCTTCCTTAGATAAAACAATGTTTTTTGGCATCGGATCATTCAAATAATGACCGTCTACACTAAGCATTAGATCGATATAATACCCATTAGACAATACGGTTTTATAGCCACCTTTTGCCGCTTTTACAAGAGCTCCTCCCGGCGAAAGTCCTTCGTTTACTCCTCGCCAAGCATGGATTATAGCTTCTTTGGACATATCATTTGTCAATATTTCCTCCCAGCCCATCAATTGTTTGTTGTGCTTTTTTAGCATTGGCACTAATTTCATATTGAAATAAGTCTGCAAATCATGATTGCTTCCTATTTTATTTTTACTCTTAAATTCCTGGATTACAGGATTTGCATTCCATTCTTTACCGTTGTTTTCATCTCCGCCAATGTGAAAGTAATCACTTGGAAACAAAGGACACACTTCATCAAAAATTTCACTTAGTAGTTGATATGTTTTCGGATTTGTAGGGTCAAGTGCCGAATCATAAATTCCGGATCTACGCCCAACAGAATAAGGCATACTTTCACTTTTTTTACTTCCTATTTCAGGATAGACTGAAAGTAAAGCGGAAGCATGGCCAGGAATATCTATTTCAGGTACCACCATAATACCACGTTCATCAGCATATTTAACGATGCCTTTTATTTCTTCTTGTGTATAATAATCTCCATCTGAAGCCAACTCGGTCAACTTTGGATGTTTTTTAATTTCAATTCTCCAACCTTGATCATCAACTAAATGCCAATGAAAGACATTCATTTTCATCGAAGCCATCGCGTCAAGATTTCTCTTGATAACATCAATTGGTTGAAAATGTCTTGCAGCATCAATCATTAATCCTCTCCAAGTAAACCTTGGTGAATCTGTAATCACTGCTGCCGGAAAATAAAATGAAGTACCATTATTCTGCATTAATTGTAACAAGGTCTCTAGACCATGCAACGCTCCCAAATCAGTTGTTGCATTAATTATAACTTTGTTAGACAGAATAGAAAGCTGATAACTCTCATCCTCATTTAAACCTACTTTTCCAGGGCGTAAACAATTTATTTGTAATTCAGCTTCCGAATATTCATTAGTTTTCGTTACAAAATCTTGTTCTAAAAACAATCCAGTTCTGCCATCTAATCGGCGTAAAAACTTTGATACTCCTTTAAAAACTCTATCGTTTGGGTTTCCTGTAATATTGACTTTGAACTTCTTGGTTAAAGTAAAAGCACCGTCACTCAAATTTATATTTTGAGGCCATGGCATAAGGTTTAGTTGCTCCGTTTTTATTTGAGCATTAGCTGTCAAAACAACTAGCAATAGAAATAATGTGATTTTTTGTTTCATATTATATTATTATTTAATAAAAATAAATGTTTTTTTTAGAATTAGATTTAATGACTCAACACTTCTAAAATTTATTTGTTTGATTTTTTTATCATTACTTATTGGGAAACATACGATTAGACCTTTATATAAATCTTTTTCTTATCTAAGATATAACCCGTAACCCAACAAAATAACATAACCGTTATTGCGAATAGAAAAGAACCAATATAATCTCCAACACCAGCAAAGAAATTATAATAAATCCATTTAAACGCAGTAGTTCTGTCATTTACTTTAAGAACCATCAAAGTTATTAGGATTAATTCAGACAAGATATAAATCACTAAGGGGTTTCTTCCAAAGACTATGAAAAAATTTGTCCATTTTGTTTTATTCAAAAAATCAATTACATAAATGATGAAAGCTAAAATAATTAAGTCAATACCTACTGTTAAAGTAACAAATGAACTTGTCCACAGTTTTTTATTTACGGGAAAAGTTAAATTCCAGAAATAAGAGATTACAAGTAAGCAACTACCAACAAGCATTAATTTTAATAACATCTCATGAGTTTTTCCTTTTTCTTGAATAAACTTACCTGCTAAATAACCTCCAATTACATTGCTTACTGCGGGTATTGTCCCTAAAAGTCCTTCTGGATCGAATGCTACGCCCTCACCATTATAAAGGTGATTTTCTCCTACCAACCATTTATCAACTATAAACCCAAAATTAGTTTGCATACCAAAAGGATCGTTTACATCTCCAAAATTGAGTAAAAGAAACCAATACAACAACAATAGAATTATAGAAATTATAAAAACTGTTTTTGTTTTACAATAATATATCAATAGTGAAGCAATACCATAACAGAGCGCAATGCGCTGTAAAACTCCAAAAATCCTGGTTTCATCAAATGGTGCTAATAGTAATTCATTTGACTGGTTAAATTTTACAAACGGAAACCAGTACATGAGAAAGCCTAGCAAAAAAATAATAGTTGTTCTCTTTAAGATTTTTGCTAGTACACTAAGTTGGCTTAAATTTCTCCATTTGGGTAAAACAAAACTAATTGAGTTTCCTACTGCAAATAAAAAGGAGGGAAAAACCAAATCGGTTGGCGTAAAACCATTCCACTGTGCATGAAGTAACGGAGCAAAAGTTGTATTATAATCTCCTGGCGAATTCACTATTATCATCAAACAAACAGTTATTCCTCGAAATACGTCTAAAGCAGTAAACCGATTTGGGGTTATTATCATTTTAAAACTATTTATTTTTTAATAATCAAATCTTTTAAACGCTTCTATAGCTTCATATTCTGGCAACCCTAAATCGTCATATAATTTAGCCGTATTTTTATTACGATCTTCAGCTCGTACCCAAAACTCTCTGGAATCATTTCCTTGAAACATGACTCTGTCTTTTTGGGATTGATGATACAAAATCGCGTGTTTTTTTAATAAAACTTCATCTGGACTCAATGGTACAGCCATATCAATCTCGTGTAAATCCCACTCATGCCAAGCGCCACGGTATAGCCACAACCAACAATCATTCATATACGGTTTTGGTTTTAACTGTTTCATAGCTGCGAAAATTGCGTTTAGGCAAACCTCGTGTGTTCCATGAGGATCAGCCAAATCACCTGCAGCAAAAACTTGATGGGGCTTTATTTTTGCTATTATATCAGCTACAATAGCTATATCTTCAGCACTTATAGGTTTTTTCTTTACCTGACCAGTTTCATAAAATGGCATATCTAGAAAGTGGCTATTCTCGTCCTTAAGACCTATATATCTTGTTGCTGCATAGGATTCACGTCGACGTATTAAGCCTTTTAATTTTCGAACTTCTAAAGAGTCACTTTGATTTTCTGATTTATTATTCAAGAAATCGATAACGGCACTAAAATTAATTTTAGTAGCATCATCTCCTACAAAGTCATTACAAACCTCGGCAAATTTTAACGCTTCGTCATCAGTAACAGCAATATTACCTGATGTTTGATAGACAACATGTACGTCGTGTCCTTGTTTAATTAATTTCGAAAAAGTACCTCCCATCGAAATCACATCATCATCTGGATGAGGGCTAAAAAGAATGACTCGCTTTTTAGCAGGATTTGCTCTTTCAGGTCTATGAGAATCATCTGTATTAGGTTTTCCACCAGGCCATCCCGTAATGGTATGCTGTAACACATTAAACATATTGATATTCAAATCATAGGCGGAACCTTCCTGCGCTAAAAGGTCTGACATTCCATTATTATTATAATCTCTGTCGGTTAATTTTAGAATAGCTTGCTTTGTTTTTTGGCAAAGCCAAACAATTGCTTTACTCTTCAATTCTTGGGTCCAAATACATTCTCCTACTAACCATGGTGTTTTAAACCTAGTTAATTCGGAAGCAGCAGATTGGTCTAAAACGAAAGTGGTATTAGTGTGATTTTGTAAAAAAGTAGCAGGAACCTCTGAACTAATATCTCCTTGAATAGTTCTTTTGATGATGTCCGCTTTATTTTGGCCCCAAGCCATTAATACAATTCTTTTGGATCTCAGAATTGTTGATACTCCCATCGTTATTGCACGTTTTGGAACATTATCAAGTCCGTTAAAATCAGAGGAAGCATCCACTTTAGTGATATGATCTAAGGTGATAATCCTAGTTCCAGAATTAATATGAGATCCTGGCTCATTAAAACCAACATGACCCGTACGTCCTATTCCTAATAATTGAAAATCAAGTCCGCCTGCTTTTTTTATGTTCATTTCATAATCAATGCAGTATTGATTAAGCTCATTTATCGCAACGGTACCATCTGGAACGTTTATATTTTCCGGTTTGATATCAATATGATTAAACAGATGCTGATGCATGAAATAGTGATAACTTTGGTTATTTTCCTTAGTCATTGGATAATATTCATCCAAATTAAAGGAAATAACGTTGCTAAAGCTAAGTCCTTCTTCTTTATGCATCCTGACTAATTCCTCATATACCTTAATCGGAGATGAACCAGTAGCTAACCCAAGAACACAAGGTTTATTTTCTTTCTGTTTCATTCTAATTAATTGCGCTATTTCTTGCGCGACGATAATAGAAGCTTCAGCTGAATTTTTGAAAATTTCGTTATGAATTTTTTCAAATCTTGTTTCTTCAAATTTACCTGCACTTTTATAGCTAATATCAGGTTTAATTTCTAGAGCACTTTTCATTTTATATATTTTAGGACGTTGTTATAAAGATATAATTTTTTAAAATGGTACGAGTAAAATTTTATACTCGTACCATAGTGATATAGTTGTAAGTATTAGAAATTAGAAGCAGTAGTATCCCACCAAATTCTAGTTCCTCCATTATCGGCTCCACCTAATTTAGTAACGCCAGTGGCTACTCCACCGGGGTTTCCATCTTTTTCAGATTGTACAAAATTTACTCTTCGTACCCCCAATTGTGATGAAATCACACCTCCACTTGTGTTTTTAAGGACAGGTAATAATTTTGGATATCCTGTTCTTCTATAGTCAGACCAAGCTTCTTGTCCTTCTGGAAATCCAGCAATCCATTTTTGAGTAATTATTTTTTGTAATTTCACTTCGTTTGTTGCAATAGCATTCCACGCAACAGTAACTATATTTAAAGCAGCTGCATTATTAACTGGAAAATTTGGATCTACATATGCTTTCGCTGTTTTTACATTATCAGCAATATAAGTTGCAGCTCCTGATACAGCATGTTGTTCAAAAGAAGAGGTAATTCCTGCTTCATAGAAACTTTGAGCAGTTCCACCACCCATATTCCAACCTCTTAATACGCCTTCTGCTCTTAGCAAATACACCTCGGCAGTAGTCATTAAAACAATATTTTTTGAATTCACGATTGGTCCTACTGCTGAAAAATCAACATGATCTGCTTTTGCGGCAATTTCGATTCCTGTACGAACTCCTTTAAATTGACCTGTAAACTGCGAGGAAGTACTAAAAAACACTGCTAGTCTTGGATCAGCATATCCACCCATAATTGATTCCATATCTGCTGACATGCGAATATCTCCCCAAGCATTACTTATCGTTGCGATAGGATTATTGAATGTAGGTGAAACCACTTTAAAAACATCAGCATTAGTAGTCAATACGCCAAATTTTTGAGCGATTGCTTTTTCAGCTTCTGTTTTAGCTAATCCAGGATTTTTTTTAACAATACGCATTGCTAGTCTGAGGCGTAACGAGTTGGCAAATTTTACCCACTGCTTGTAATCCCCTTTATAAGAAGTGATGTCTGTGGTTGCAAATGTTGACACTTCATTTGCATCCACTCTTTTTGTTAACTCTGCCACTGCAAAATCTAACTCCTTAAACATTAAATCATAAACTTCCTCTTGTGAATCATAGCCGATAACCGGATCTAGTGTTCCAAATTTAGAATATACTATAGGCCCGTAGGTATCAGTTACTCTATGCATTCCTTCCACTTTTAAAATAAGTGATAAGGCATAAAACTGATCGTATTTTCCTTTTGCTTGTTGCTCAATTGAGTAGGCATTAGACATTACATCTCCATAAGCCGCTCCCCAAGCAAATCCATTCCAGCCATCAACTAAATCATAAGTTGTATTGTTAGTTCCTCCTCTAAACGGAGTAGGTGTTGCCATGTACCCTGACCAAATATCCGCTTGTAACCCTTGTTGAACTTGGTATTTCCATTCTGGTGTAAGCACTAAAATATTATTAAACATTGGTCCAAATAATCCTTTAATATTATTAAAATCTTGTTCTAATAACTGCTGGCTAATTCCGTAAGGGTTATTATTTATTTCTTCAAAATTATCAGTACAACCGACGACAGCTAGAAAAGAAAAACAGATTGCGGTTCTTTTTATATTATTTATTATCATGATTTTTTTATTAGAAAGTTATGTTTAAATTCAAACCAATGCTTCTTGTAGACGGCATTCCATATACATCAAGTCCTTGTAGTCCTTCACCTGTACTTAATGCAATATTTGGGTCAAATGGCGCAACTTTATAAAGGAATCCTAAGTTTCTAGCTATTAATGATACTGAAGCCGATTGTAAAAAAGATAGTTTTTTTACATCAAAAGCATATCCTACTGAAACTTCTCTAACCGTCACATTAGTAGAGTTATATACATATTCACCCGTCGCGCCTGCTCTTCCTCCTGTTTGTTTATAATAACTCTCCGCAGGATATTTACCTACATAAGCTGAACCATCAGGATATACCGCGTTGATTGCTACACCGCCAGCATTTCTAGCATCACCAGTAGATTTTGAAACCCCAAATTCATCATTAATAGCTTCAGTTAAGCTCATTACATCACCACCAAATCTTCCATCAATAAGTACATTTGCAGTAAAAGCACCCAGCTTGAATGTGTTTGAGAAACCTAACATAAAGTCTGGATTTGAATTTCCAACAATCTCAAAACCAGTTTTTTGAATCGTTCCATCTGCATTCAGAAGTACTCTTCCTTGGGCATCTTTCTTTATGTTTACTCCTTCAATAACTCCAAAAGGCTGTCCTTCTTGCAAAATATATCTGTAATTGTTAACTCCAGCTTGAGTCAAAATAACCTTACCACCTAATTCACTTGGAATCTCCTTAACTATGTTGGTGTTTTTCGAATAATTTACAGCAGTATTCCATGAAAATTTATCTCCTTCAATTACTTTTCCAGATAAAACAATTTCGATTCCTTTATTAGCAATACTTCCTGCGTTAAAACCGTAGTTTAAATAACCATAAGGATTTGTAGGAGGAGCTGGCACCACTAAGTATTGGTTTTTAGTTTCCGAGTTGTAATACGAAATTTCAAATCCAAGCTTGTTATTAAACATCTTCCATTCCGTACCAATTTCAAATTCTGATTTTAATTCAGGCTTTAATGAAGCACCTGGTCTAGGTCCTACCAGTGGCTTATGAAAACCATCAGCATCGTACGAATTAGTAGGAGAAGTTGCAAAGGCAAATACATCACTTCCTACTTGAGCATAAGTCGCTCTCACTTTTCCATAATTAATAAAATCTGGTAAAGTTGTCATTTCACTGATTAATGCTGTTACCCCGACAGATGGGTAGAAAAATCCTGATTTATCAGTATTAACCAATGTTGAAGACCAGTCATTTCTAGCTGCTAGATCTAAAAATAACATGTCTTTATATCCAAAAGTTGTTGCTGCAAAAACAGATTGTACTTCTCTTGACGAACCTAATGTTTGAATGTTCCCAACGTTATTTACAAAATTTCCTAAAGTAAACCAGTTAGCAATTTTTAAGCCACCACCAATTCCCGAGTCTAATGTTGTAGCATCATTACCGATGGTATTATTAATACTTGTACCAACGATAGCATTAAAACTAAAATCTTCATTAATTTGCGTATTGATTGTAGCAATCAAATCACCATAACGCTGTGTACTTACAGAATTAATGTTAATGTATCTACCATTTGTATGTGAAAGAGTTCCTTGGGTAGTTGCGTAGACCTTTTTATCGTATTTACTATCAATACGATTGAAACTGTATCTTGAAGCAACACTTAACCAGTTATTTATTTTATAATCTAAAGCAAGAGAGCCATTAAAAAAAGTATTCGAATCTACTGATTTATTTCTGTTAATTGCCCAATACGGATTTTGTAATATATCTCTATTAGTTACCCAATTTTGCGCCATTAAATTTCTTGATGGGTCAAAAACTTCGAAATTGTTTTTCAGATCATTAAAATCATTTCCTCTAGGCATCAAGTAAACTCCTGTCAAAGGATTAAAATACAATCCGCTTACTGGTTTGTTAATTATCGTTTGAGTGGTATAATTTGCATTTGCAGAAACATTTAATTTTTCTTTGAAAAACGTACCCGTTTGACGAATTCCAAAATTATTTTTCTTGATACTATTTTCTGGTATAATTCCTGATCCACTCGTATTTGCATACGATACTGCTGTTGACGATCCTGCCGATGCCGTAGAAAATGCCAATGATGTAATTTGAGTATTTCCTGTATTAAAAAAATCTTTTACATGATCATTAGAACTTTGTTTTGCTCCCCAAGTTTCTTCTCCACCTGGAACAGCGATATATTCATTTTGAAATTTTGGCAAGAAAGCCGCAGATTCAAATGTTGTCACAGAGGATACTTTTAATGAAGAACTTCCTTCTTTAACTTTTTTAGAGGAAAGTAAAATCACTCCGTTAGCACCTTGACTACCATACAATACTGAAGCTGCGGCACCTTTTAGAACAGTCATCCCTTCATAATCATCTGGATTAATCAATGAAACTACATCACCACCATCACGATTCCCACCATCTTTACTACCAAAAGAATCATTTGGCTGACCTGATGAACCGTTAAATAAAGGAATACCATCGATTACATATAATGGTTGGTTATTACTAACTGATGAATTACCTCTAATCACAACTTTTGTCGATCCTCCTGCCCCACCAGCACTTTTTGTTACTGCAACACCTGCAATTTTACCTGCAATAGTGTTGATAATGTTAGCGTCTTTCACTCTTACTAGTTCTTCACCTTTTAATTCCTGTGCCGAATACGTAAGTGATTTTCTTGTTTTCTTAATACCTAATGAAGTAACGACTACTTCATTTAATGAATTGCTGGCCTCCTCTTTCATCTGTACATTAATTATACTTGATTCTCCAACCACCACAAGTTTTGTCTCTAAACCTAAATAAGAAAAAGTTAATGTTTTGCTTTTTGCAACTTGAAGAGAGAAGTTACCGTCAAAGTCAGTACTTGTTGAGGTGTTTTCTCCATTAACATTAATATTGACTCCAGGTATAGGAGAGCCAATTGCATCTGTTACTGAACCTTTGATCGTTTTCATTTGCGCAAGCGAAACTTGAACAGTGAAAAGAATCATAAAGATTGGAATAATTTGTTTCATTTTTATTGGTTTTAATTAGTTATGACGTAAATTTAGAAGCAAGAGTTTTCAAAAAAAAATAAAATAAACCAACAGTATCATTTCTTCAACGAACGACATTATTTCAACTACAATGTGTTTTTTAAATTTTCAGATATTTCAGTATGTTTATGTTTTTTTCTCGAAAATAGAATTTTATTCAAAATAATATTGTTTTTATTGAGAATAATACTTAGAATTGTAAAACATTAGTATTGTAATAGTAGTATTTAAAAACTATATCTTGTGAAAAATTGAAAAAAATTGAGGAATTAAAATTTGACATTAAGCTTGAAAATCATCTTTGGTTTTGGGGTTTGTTTTTTTTGATGAATTTTCTTCGTTGGGGAGCCTATTTTAATGATTACAACTATTCATTTAAGTCTAATATTTTAGAGTTTTCACTACACATCCCTTTGGTTTATTTTAATTTATTCTTTCTTATTCCTCGTTATGTCTTGACCTCTAAATATTTTAAGTATGTCATCGGATTATTGATCAGTTTGATGATTGTTTATTTATTGAAAACGGAATTGACTTTTTATCTTATTTCTAAAGATATATGGCCAGAAGCCAATAGAGAATACAAACCTTTTGATATCAATCACATTGTAGCTGTATGTATAGGAGAATTATATGTACTGGCAATAGCTTCATCATTATACCTAACATTAATATGGTTAAAGGAGAGAGAACGAAATCGGGCTATAATGGAAGATCAATCTAAATTGAAGTTGAAATATTTAAAAAATCAAATTCAGCCTCATTTTTTCTTTAATACCCTAAACAATTTATATGCTTTATCATTAGAGTCATCAGACAAGGTTCCTGATGTGATAATTAAGCTTTCAAAATTGATGGAATATGTATTATATGATATTGAAGAAACTACATTAGTTCCTTTAATAAAAGAGTTTGATTATATACAAAATTATATAGAAATAGAAAAACTCCGTTTTAATAATGTAGAAGTAAGAATAAATATAGAGTCAAATATCGAGGACGTTAAAGTGCCTCCATTGCTTTTTATTTCGCTGATAGAAAATGCTTTTAAACATGGAGGGATTAATAATGATAACCTAAAAATACAGATTAATTGTAAAACGATTAATGGTTCTAAATTAGATTTCGAAATACTAAATAACTTTGTACTTTCGCAAAAAGTAAAAGAAAAAAAAGGAATTGGATTAGCAAATATTAGAAAGCGACTTAATCTACTTTTCGAAAGCGACTATATCCTAGAGCAGAAAATAAAGCTGAATTACTATATCATTCAACTACAAATACCAATTGATAATGAAAATTAAATGTGTTTTGATAGATGACGAGCCATTAGCGATAAAGATTTTACAAAATTACTTTAGCAATTTTGTGAATTTTGAAGTCACAGGTACCTTTAATAATGCGCTTGAAGCACTTGAATTTATTAATAACAATAACGTCGATGCTGTTTTCCTAGATATTAATATGCCCATGATGACTGGGTTTGAACTTATACGATTACTTGAGAATAAAACTAAAATAGTAATCACAACTGCCTTTAGAGAATTTGCGGCCGAAAGCTACGACTTAGATGTTTTAGATTATTTAGTAAAGCCCATCCCATTGCCACGCTTTATAAAAAGTATCCATAAAATCGAAGCCGATTTTAACATTCGAAACAATGTTAAGATCGACACTAACAAAATTGAATCTCACATTTTTATTAAAGTCGATAAAAAAATGGTTAAAATCATTATTGATGAAATATTATTTATCGAAGGAATGAAAGAATATATAAAAGTAGTTACCCAAGATAAAACCTATATTACTCATAAGTCTTTGACCTCATTATCAGAAGAGTTACCTGCCGAGCAATTTGTTAGAATACACAAGTCATATACGATTGCATTAACAAAAGTTAAATCTATAGAAGGCAATAGAATCCAAATACATTCCTATACCTTACCTATAGGCCGTAATTACAGTAAAGATGTGAAAAATAAAATTTTAGAATAATACAACCAAAATAGAATATTTCAATAAAAACATCTTAAAAAAAACACTTTCTTTAACAATTATTGATTATTCTGTAATTCTAATAATTTTTATTCGAATATATTTTTTTTTAATTTACTTAACAAATACATTTACTGCCGTTCTATAAAATCTAATCTTAAAAAACCAACCTTAAAATTATGAGTTCAGAAAATTTACAAACTAAATGGGGCCAATTTATTTCATTAGTAATCGTCTTCTTCTTTTGGGGTTTTGTTGGGTCTGCCAATGATATATTGATTCCCGTATTTAAAAAAGTGTTTACCTTATCACAAGTTCAATCTCAACTAGTAGCTTGGGCCTTCTATGTAGCGTACTTTGTGGGATCAATTATTTTCTTCTTAATATCACTAAAAGTTGATGTTTTACAGAAATTTGGATACAAAAAAACACTTTCTGCGGGTTTACTACTCTCCGCATTTGGCTCATTTTTATTCGTTCCTGCAGCAACAATGGAAAGCTTTCCTTTCTTTCTTACCGCTTTGTTTACAGTAGGACTAGGTTTTTCAATTCAGCAAATTGTAGCTAATCCTTTAGCTATTAAAATGGGAAGCCCGGCAACTGGTGCGCATCGTTTGACATTAGCCGGTGGAGTAAATTCTTTTGGAACTACAATTGGTGCAATTTTACTAGGTATTGCATTATTCGGTATGGGACAAGATAAAAAAACATCACTTTCTTTAGAAGACATAAAGCTTCCATTTATAATTTTAGGAGTTGCTTTTATTGTGGTTGCCATTTTTATGAATTTTTCTAAAATTGAAAACCCAGCCAAAGTTGAAAAAGCTGTTATTACAGACAGTACTGATTCATTTAGAATTCTAGACTACCCACAGTTATATTTAGGAATGTTAGCCATTTTTATTTACGTTGGAACAGAGGTAACTATAATCAGTAACTTGCCCGCTTTATTACATACAGTAGAATTTGGCCGAATCTTAGAGGATGCTATATCTCCGTTTATCGCCTTGTATTGGGGAAGTTTAATGATTGGTCGCTGGAACGGTGGTGTAAATGTTTTTAACACTTCAAACCTTGTAAATACAGCTCTTAAGTTCATCGTACCCGCATTAGCCTTTGGAGTTATTATTGGCGCTAATGTTTTTGCTCAACATGACGTTTCTTCATTTTACATTTACCCAATCTGGATCTTACTATTTATTGCAGTAAGTTTTGTAGGTGGTAAAAATGCTGGAAAAACACTAATGCTTTTTGGAATATCGGGTTTACTAATGATGCTTGCAGGATTAGTTTGTACAGATACTGAAATTGCTAAATTTTTCTTTATCTCAGGAGGTTTATTCTTATCGATCATGTGGCCATCTATTTTTGATTTAGCTATAGCTGGATTGGGTAAAAACACTGGAAAAGCATCTTCTTTCTTAATCATGATGATTCTTGGAGGAGGGGTTATCCCTTTGGTTCAAGGAAGTATTTGCGATATAGATCTTACTAGTCCTAATGGAATATTTGGTATTTCATGGACGCACTTCTCTTACATTGTACCACTACTTGGTTTTGCTTATTTAGGATTTTATGGTTACTACTGTCCTAAAATCTTAAAAAGACAAGGTATCACTCACATTGAAAGCGAAGGAGGAGGACATTAATCTCATTTTTTACCCACAAATTACCTTAATATAAAAGGCTTTTAATTCAAATTAATTAAACCATCAAATCAACTTTGATGGTTTTTTTATGGCATCAATTTTGAAATCATAACTTATATAAAATATATTTGTTTAAAATTATTAAATATGAAAAAAGCTTTACTCCTACTTTCTCTCACAATCGTTCTTGCTTCCTGTGGTGTGAAGAGCACGCAGAACTTATTAAGCTCCGGTAACTATGACGCGGCTATAAATAAAGCAGTTTCTAACTTACGTACCAATAAAGACAAAAAAGGAAAACAGGATTACATCTATTTACTAGAAGAAGCTTTTGCTAAAGCGAAAGAGCGCGATTTGAATGCTATAAATTTATTGGCCAAAGACGCTAATCCTGCCCAATTAGAAAAAATGTATAATACCTATCTCCAACTCAACGAGCGTCAGGAAAAAATAAAACCAATACTCCCTTTACGATTAATTAGAGAAGGCCGAAATGCTATATTCCCCTTTGACAAATATAACGACCAAATCATAGACAGCAAAAATGCCCTTTCCTCCTATTTATATGCTAATTCCAAAAGGTTGTTATTAACAGACAATAAAATGAATTACCGTAAAGCGTATGATGATTTACAATATTTGAATCAGATAAACCCTAATTATAAAGATGTTTTGAGTCTTATGGACAACGCATTATTCAAGGGCTCTGATTACGTAATGGTAGAAACAATAAACCAAACCAATATGATTATCCCTGCTCGTTTACAAAACGAACTATTAGACTTCAGTACGTATGGTCTGAACGACAAATGGACAGTGTACCACACCTACAAACAAAAAGGCATTAATTATGATTACGGTATGCTTATTCGTTTCAATCAAATATATATTTCACCAGAGCAAATCAATCAGACGGAATTCGTAAAAGAACGTAAAATCAAGGATGGCTCCAGAAAACTTTTAGACGATAATGGAAAAGAGGTCTTAGATAAAGATGGTAAAGTAATCATGGTGGATAATTTTAGAGATGTCACGGTTCGGATTTATGAATTCAGACAATTCAAATCTTGCCAAATTACAGCTATTGTAGATTATGTAAATTACCAAAATAACCGTCTTTTACAATCATTTCCTTTGACTGCTGAAAATGTTTTTGAAAATATTTACTCCAAATACAAAGGGGACAGGCGAGCATCAGACGATAATTACTATCCTTATTTTGATAACAGTAGGTTGCTTTTTCCAACTAATGAGCAAATGGTTTATGATACCGCCGAAGATTTAAAATTAAAAATAAAAGATATAATCAGCAGAAATCCATTTAGAAATTAAACGATTGAAAAAAACCTCCTTGAGAACCTTATTTCTCAAGGAGGTTTTTTTGAAATACAACAAAGCATTGAAATTTTGTTAGAAAGCATAAAGTTAGTATCAAGTAATAGAAAATAGTGTACTTTTGCAGTAATGAATAATACAAATTTAAATATTAATCCAATCTCACGGACAATCAAACCTACTGCTTCACCCGAAGTACGGACGCTATTAGTATAGTTTCCAAAGTTGTTTTGTAAATATTTTTATTCATTTATTATTTTGCCGTTTTGAAATCACATTTATTTTCCATTGGAATAGTATTTTCCAAAATCAGTATACCTTTTACAGTACTCTATTGTTATTCAACTTATTGGACTATAATTTCGTATTTTTGTTTTTTTATTCATGGAAACAAAAAATGTATTTTAAAACCTACGTACATATCATTTTTTAACTCAAAAATTCAACTCTTGTAATGAATATTTCTATTGTTATAGCCCAAGAAGAGCATTTCAAGTACGCACAAATTATCTGTGATACTATAGAATCATCTGCCTTATTAAGAGGAACCGGAATTGCAAAAAGAACTCCTGAATATATCCTGAAAAAAATGGAAAATAAGGATGCAGTCATCGCTTTAGACAATGGTACTTTTGCTGGCTTTTGTTATATCGAAAGTTGGCAAGATAGCAACTATGTCGCACATTCAGGGTTAATCGTACATCCAGATTACAGAAATTTAGGTTTAGCAAAGAAAATTAAGTCAAAGGTATTTGATTACTCTTTGGAAAAATATCCAAATGCTAAAGTATTCGGAATCACAACGGGTCTTGCCGTAATGAAAATCAATTCTGAACTAGGATACAAGCCTGTTCCTTTTTCTGAATTGACGACTGACCCAAGTTTTTGGAAAGGATGTCAAACTTGTACTAATTATGAAATCCTAAAAAGTAAGGAGAACAAAATGTGTTTGTGTACTGGAATGCTTTATGACCCTAAGGAAAAAGCTAAAGTTCCACCAAAACACCCTTTTAATGTCCGGATTTGGAACCGATTGAAAAAAATTAAACAAGCCCTTTTTTTAGAAGACTAATCCCCTCCCCAGCCCTCCCCGAAAGGGAGAGAGCCAAAAGAGAAAAAGTAACGAGAAGAATAAAATAATTAATAATACTTTTCACCTACCCCAACTCCCATTCCTATGGAGAGGGAGTTGGAAAAAAATAAAATCGAAATGAAAAAAGTTGTATTAGCATATAGTGGAGGTTTAGATACCTCATATTGCCTTAAGTATTTAAAAAACGAAAAAGGATATGAAGTTCACACCGTATTAATCAATACTGGAGGTTTTGATGACGCCGAATTAAAAGCAATTGAAGAAAGAGCCTACGAATTAGGAAGTGCAAAACACGCTAACCTAACCATTGTAGACAGATATTATGACAAAGCCATTAAGTACTTAATTTTTGGTAATGTTTTAAAAAATAACACCTACCCTTTATCCGTAAGTGCCGAACGTGTTTTTCAAGCTATTGAAGCTATAAAATATGCAAAATCAGTTGGTGCAACTGCAATTGCTCACGGAAGTACTGGCGCTGGGAATGACCAAATCCGTTTTGATTTAATTTTTCAAACAATCGCGCCCGAAATTGAAATCATTACCCCTATCAGAGACTTGAAATTATCAAGACAAGAGGAAGTGGATTATTTATCAAAAAACGGAGTGCATTATTCTTGGGAAAAAGCACAATATTCTATCAACAAAGGACTTTGGGGAACAAGTGTTGGAGGGAAAGAAACATTAACGTCAGATCAGCCACTTCCTAATGATGCTTACCCTTCACAGTTACAAAAAGAAGGCGAAGAGAAAGTGACTTTAACCTTTGAAAAAGGAGAATTGGTGGAGATTAACAATATAAAAAAATCACCTATTGATAATATTGTTATTCTTGAAAAATTAGCAAATGCCTTTGCTATTGGTAGAGATACGCACGTAGGTGATACGATTATCGGAATTAAAGGAAGAGTTGGTTTTGAAGCTGCTGCTCCATTAATTATTATAAAAGCACATCATCTATTAGAGAAACATACTCTTGGTAAATGGCAACAATACTGGAAAGAACAACTAGGAAACTGGTACGGAATGTTATTTCATGAAGGACAATTTCTTGATCCTGTAATGAGAAACATCGAGGCTTTCCTTGAAGACACTCAGAAAACAGTAAACGGGAAAGTTATCGTTTCTTTAAAACCATATCACTTTACGCTTGACGGAATTGAATCAGATAATGATTTGATGAACACCGGTTTTGGACAATACGGCGAAATGAACAATGCTTGGACATCTGATGATGCGAAAGGGTTTATCAAGATACTAGGAAATGCCCAAAACATATTTTCATCTGTAAACGACTTGAATTATGATTAATGTTGGAATTATAGGAGGCTCAGGATATACCGCAGGAGAATTAATCAGAATTTTGATGTTTCACCCTAACGCAAAGCTTGATTTTGTTTACAGCACTACAAATGCCGGTAAACCTTTATCAGTGGCGCACCATGATTTAATGGGAGATATTGAAATGAATTTTACTGATACTGTAAACCCGAACGTCAACGTCGTTTTCTTGTGTTTAGGTCATGGAAAATCGATTCAGTTTTTAGAACAAAATCAATTTGCCAGCCATACTAAAATCATCGATTTAGGAAATGATTTCAGATTGACGAAAGACAACCAATTTGAAAGAAAATCATTTGTTTACGGTTTACCTGAACTGAATAAAGCCAATATTAAAAACGCCAACTATATCGCAAATCCAGGTTGTTTTGCTACTGCAATCCAGTTGGCTTTACTACCGCTTGCAGCTGACGGGCTATTAAATAACGATGTACATATCAATGCTACAACAGGAAGTACCGGCGCAGGCGTTAGCCCGTCAGAAACTACACATTTTAGTTGGAGATCAAATAATATGTCGCATTACAAAGCATTTGATCATCAGCATTTAGGTGAGATTAACCAAAGTGTGAACCAATTACAAGCTGATTATACAAACGAATTGATTTTTGTACCGAACAGAGGAGATTTTGCAAGAGGAATTTTTGCAACTCTGTATACTACTGTAGAAGAAAGTTTAGAAGATTTGGTTGCTAAATACGAAGCTTTTTATAAAGACCAACCTTTCGTAACCGTTACCACTACGAACATCAACATGAAACAAGTAGTGCAAACAAATAAGTGCATCATTAGCTTAATGAAAAAAGGAAACCGGGTACTAATTACTTCAATAATTGATAATTTAGTAAAAGGCGCATCAGGTCAAGCCGTCCAAAACATGAATTTAATGTTTGGATTAGAGGAATCTACAGGATTGCACCTGAAGCCGAGCGGATTCTAAAAATTTGTTTCAAGTTTAAAGTTTCAGGTTAATACGAACTTGAAACTTTAAACCTTAAACTTTTAAACATACACACAATGAACTTATTTGACGTTTACCCATTATATCCTATCACTCCAGTAAAAGCATTAGATTGTATCATTACAGATGATAAAGGAATCGAATATTTAGATTTATACTCTGGTCACGGAGTGATTTCTATAGGTCACACACAACCATATTATGTAGCCAAAGTAAAAGCCCAACTGGATAATTTGAGTTTCTATTCGAATGCAATTCAAAATCCGTTGCAAGTGGAGCTGGCAGATAAACTAGGAAAACTTTCAGGTTATACAGATTACAGCTTGTTTTTATGCAGTTCTGGGGCTGAGGCCAATGAAAATGCTTTAAAAATGGCTTCTTTTCATACCAATAAATCCAGAGTTGTCTCTTTTCACAATGCTTTTCATGGGCGTACTTCTGCAGCTGTAGCAACAACTGATAATAAAAAAATTGTAGCACCTATTAACGCACAACAAATAGTTACTTTCCTGCCATTGAACGAAATAGATTTAGTGGAAGCCGAATTGATAAAAGGCGATGTCGCTTGTGTAATCATTGAACCTATTCAAGGTGTAGGTGGATTAGACCAAGGAACGACCGAGTTTTTTCAAGCCTTAGAAAAAGTATGCAAGGCGAATGATGTTGTTTTAATTTTGGATGAAGTACAATCAGGTTTTGGAAGAAGCGGGAAGTTCTTTGCACATCAATTTCATGACATCAAACCTGATATTATATGCATGGCAAAAGGAATGGGTAACGGCTTTCCAATCGGTGGAATTCTAATTGCTCCTCATTTTGAAGCGAGCTATGGTTTACTAGGAACTACTTTTGGTGGAAGTCATTTGGCTTGTGCCGCAAGTATTGCTGTTTTAGAGGTAATGGAAAGTCAGAGTTTGATGGAAAACGCAAAAAAAGTAGAAGCATATTTCATGCAAGCCATAAAAGTGATTCCCGAAATCATCAAAGTAAAAGGAAGAGGATTGATGTTAGGCGTCGAATTTGATTTTGACGTAAGCGCTTTGAGAAAGAAAATGATTATTGAAAAACACATTTTCACCGGTGGAGCTAATAATAAGAACTTATTAAGAATCCTTCCTCCTTTAACAATTACGACAGCTGCAATTGATACTTTTATTGTGGCTTTGCAAGAATCATTAGTGGAACTAAAATAATAATCATGAGCCAAATTTTACCAATAGATAAAAGAAATGCCGTTTTAAGTCGAATGGCTGCGCTTCTCGAACAAGAAAGAACAGTTATAAAAGCCACAAACCAGCAAGATCTTGCCAACTATTCCGGTGATGATTTGGCTATGGAGAAACGTTTGCTAGTTGATGATACTAAGATTGACGGAATGATTCTTTCCCTACAACAATTGGCCAGTCAAGAAGATCCTGTGGGGCGAGTTCGTTTCAATTTTACGCATGAAAACGGTTTGAAAATCAGCAATAAAACGGCTACTTTTGGAACTATTTTAATCATTTATGAATCAAGACCGGATGTTACTGTTGAAGCGGGCGGAATTGCATTCAAATCAGGAAATAAAATTTTACTAAAAGGCGGAAAAGAGTCTTTACTGTCGAATTTAAAAATTGTGAGCCTTTGGCATCAAGCCTTAAAAGATAATGATGTAGCTACTTCTTGGGTTGAATATCTGAATTATGACCGAATAGAAACGCAAGCTTTTCTAGAAAAACCAACACAAAAAGTCGATTTAATCGTCCCTCGTGGTGGTGAAAACCTAATTAACTTTGTTAAGAAACACGCTACTTGCCCAGTAATTGTAAGCGGTAGAGGAAATAATTTTGTATATGTAAATGCCGAAGCGAATATTGAGAAAGCTATAGCCATTATCGTCAACGGAAAAACATCTAATATATCTGTTTGTAATGCTTTGGACAAAGTACTTATTGATACAAATTTACCAAATTGGGAAATTTTTGCCAAGCAAATTATTAGAGAGCTTCAACTATTTAATGTTATAGTACTAGGAGATGATGCTGTTGCAAAAGCAACTGGTGTAAAACAAATTGAATCTGATTTGATTTGGTATGAGGAGTTCTTAGATTACAAGATCGTGATTGGAAGTACCAATTCTGATCAAGAAGCAATCGAAAAAATAAACAAATACTGTGGAGGCCATTCGGCTTCCATCATCACTCAGAACGATGCTGTTGCACAAGAATTCATGGAAAACGTGGATACGGCAGCGGTATATCATAATGCATCCACTCGGTTTACTGATGGTGGTCAATTGGGTCTTGGTGGTGAACTTGCTATCAGTACAGACAAATTACACCAAAGAGGTCCAATAGGACTGCAACACCTGGTTACTAATAAATGGTATATTTACGGAGACGGACAAATTAGGTAATGATTTTTGATTGAAGATCTTTAAAATTAAATACAGAAAATAAAGATTATAAAATAGTCACACAACGCATAGCGAATCTTGCGTTTATCAAAGTTTCGTTGAGAAATTAAATTTAAGCCCTTCGCGTTTATAAAGATTAAAAATAAAAAAACTTTGTGCCCTTTGCGGTTAAAAGTAAACACATAAAAAACCCTCTGTGGTTAAATACAATGGCTAAAAAGAGAATATTACTAAAAATAGGTACAAATACACTTACCAGAGAAACCAATCATATTTCGAGAGGAAAGATTGAGGATATCGGAATGCAAATAGCCGCTCTAAACGAGGAATACGAGTTTATTATTGTAAGTTCAGGTGCTATCGCTGCTGCTAAACAGTTTGTAAAATTGGAAAGTAAAGGCAAAGAAATAGTGGTTAAACAAGCGTTGGCCTCCATTGGGCAACCACATTTAATGCGGATTTTTCACGAAAACTTTAGTGATTTAGGATTGCTTACTTCGCAGTGTCTACTCTCCTATTCCGACTTTGAAAAAGACCAATCAAAAGTCAATATCGTAAATACAATCAATGTATTAGTCGAGAACAATTATATTCCAATTATCAATGAAAATGATACCGTTGCAACTGATGAAATTCGATTTGGTGACAATGATAAATTAGCAGCCTTAGCGGCTGTTTTACTAAAAGTAGATATATTAATCATCGCTACCAATACAAATGGAATATACACAAAATCGTCTATCCATGATACCTCACCTAAAACCATTACTTTAGTTACAGACCTACAAGTTCTTAACAAAGAGGTTGGTGACGATAAATCATCTCAAGGGACTGGTGGTATGCAATCTAAAATCGAAGCGGCAGCAATTGCTAAAGCAGCCAATATCGAGACTTGGGTTGTAAATGGTTTAAATGACAATTTCATTTTGAATGCTTTACAAAACAAAATACCTTTTACTAAAATAATTTAAAAGTTGGGACGCAGATAATACCGATTCGCTGAAGCGAAAACGCTGATAAAAACAGATTTTAAAATATGGAATTACTACATCAAAGATTAACAGATGCTATTATTAAAACTTTCTACGAAGTTTATAACGAATTAGGATATGGATTTTTGGAAAAAGTGTATCAAAATTCGATGTATTTAGAATTGAAAAATAAAGGATATCAAGTTGAAGTTCAAAAGAAAATCAAAGTTTACTACAAAGGAGCTGAAGTTGGCGAATATTATGCTGATTTAATAGTAGAGAACTTAATTATTCTTGAATTAAAAGCAGTCGATTATATTGTTAAAGACTTTGAAAACCAAATTTTGAATTACTTAAGAAGCACAGATTGCGAAGTAGGTTTGCTTCTCAATTTTGGCAAAAAACCAGAGTTTAAAAGAAAAATATTTGAAAACAATAGAAAAAAATAAATCCGCGCCTTGAGCAGCGCAAAAGAAAAACATAAAGCATTTAAAAAAATCCGCTCTTATCCGTGTCTTCGCGATAGCGAATCCGTTTAATCAGTGTCTAATAAAACCTATTATGAATTACACTTCAATAAAAGATATCGACTCTCTCTCTAAATGGGTGAAATCGGCAATTAAAATTAAGAGCAAACCTCTTAAAAATAAAAAACTAGGAAAGAACAAAACCCTAGGGATGTTGTTTTTTAATCCAAGTTTAAGAACCCGTTTGAGTACTCAAAAGGCGGCTTTAAATTTAGGAATGAACGTCATGGTTATGAATTTTACCAATGAAGGTTGGACACTGGAATTTGAAGATGGAGCTGTCATGAATCAAGGTGCTTCAGAACATATTAAGGAAGCTGCGGAAGTAGTATCTCAATATTGTGATATCATCGCTATTAGAGCTTTTGCTGGATTGGTCGACAAGGAAAAAGACAATGCCGAAACTGTAATGGCTGGATTTTTAAAATATGCCACCGTACCTATCGTTAATATGGAAGGTGCAACGGGACACCCTTTGCAATCCCTTGCTGATGCAATTACCATGGAAGAGTTCAAAACAGAACACAGACCAAAGGTCGTTTTATCCTGGGCGCCACATCCTAAAGCTTTACCTCAGGCTGTAGCCAATTCATTTGTGGAAATGATGCAGTTGCAAGACGCCGATTTTGTAATTACCCATCCTGAAGGCTACGAATTGAATCCAGAAATCACCAAAGATTCGAAGATTGAATACGATCAGAATAAAGCATTTGAAAATGCCGATTTTATCTATACTAAAAACTGGAGCAGTTATAGTGACTACGGAAAAATCACTAATAGTGACCCAAACTGGACAGTAACATCCGCTAAAATGAAACTGACAAACAATGCCAAGTTCATGCACTGTTTACCCGTTAGACGTAATGTAATTGTCACAGATGAAGTAATTGATAGTGAAAATTCAATTGTGATCGAACAGGCTAACAATAGAACCTATGCAGTACAATTAGTATTGCAAAAAATATTAAAAAATGGACAATAAAAAATCCGTTACCGTAATAAAAATTGGGGGAAACATCATTGATGATTCGAAAGAGCTAAAACAGTTTCTTACTGATTTCTCCAAAATTGAAGGCTATAAAGTACTTGTTCATGGTGGTGGAAAGTCAGCGACAAAAATGGCACAAAGTATTGGTTTAGTTCCGCAAATGATTGACGGCCGCCGTATTACTGATGCGCCTATGCTTGATGTTGTTGTGATGATTTATGCCGGTCATATCAATAAAAATATTGTAGCTCAATTACAAGGACAAAATACCAATGCGATGGGCTTTTCTGGAGCGGATGGAAATTTAATCCAGTCAGACAAAAGAAATCATCCCACAATCGATTACGGCTTTGTAGGCGATGTAAAATCGGTGAATACTCCACTATTAGAAACTTTGCTTTCTAGCGGAATCGTCCCTGTATTTTGTGCCATTACCCACGATAAAAACGGGCAGTTATTAAATACAAATGCTGATACTATTGCCAGCGAACTAGCCATTGCCTTATCAGAAGTCTATGAAGTAACTTTGAACTATTGTTTCGAGAAACCAGGCGTTTTATTCGATTCAGAAGATGATTCCTCTGTAATTGCAAATATGAATACCGAGTTATATTCGAAATTAAAAGAAGAAAAAGCCATTCATTCTGGGATGATTCCAAAACTAGATAATTGCTTTAATAGCTTGTCCAAAGGAGTTCAAAAGATACGAATTGGCCACCATCGTATGTTACAAAACAACGATGCTATTTGCACAACAATACAACTATAAATGCTAAACACAAATTTCACAAATGAACACAAATTAATCAGTGCTAATTAGTGAAATCCGTGTTTAAAAAACAACATAAATGAAAAACATCGAAATCCTTACACAAGAAGCAATTTCCCTTTTAGAAGCGCTAATTGAGACTCCTTCTTTTTCAAGCGAAGAAGATAAGACGGCTGTACTGATTGAAAACTGGTTCAATTCAAACAATATCCCTTTCAAAAGAGAAAACAATAATGTTTGGGCATACAATAAGCATTTTGATACTGCTAAACCTACCTTACTTTTAAATTCGCATCATGACACTGTAAGACCCAACCAAGCCTACACAAACGATCCATTTAATGCTTTTGTAAAAGACGGTAAATTATTTGGCTTAGGTAGTAATGATGCTGGTGGTTGTTTGGTTTCTTTGTTAGCTACTTTTGTCCATTTTTATGCCAAAGAAAATTTACCTTACAACATTGTAATTGTTGGCTCTGCCGAAGAAGAAAGTAGCGGTAAAAAAGGCTTAAATAGTGTTCTACAACATTTACCAGAATTAGAATGTGCTATCGTGGGCGAACCTACCCTAATGCAATTGGCTATAGCCGAAAAAGGGTTATTGGTCTTAGATGTTAAGGTAAAAGGAACGCCAAGTCACGCCGCACATCAAAATGACGATAATGCAATTTACAAAACGATTCCAGTTATGGAATGGTTTAAAAACTATACTTTCGATAAAATATCAGAGCAATTAGGTCCTGTAAAAATGACCGTTACCCAAATCAATGCCGGAAAACAACACAACGTCGTTCCGTCAGAATGTGATTTGGTTATCGATATCCGTGTCAACGACTGCTATACTAATCACGAAATTTTACAAATCGTAAAAGACAATGTGAATGCAGAGGTTACACCACGCTCTATGAATTTAAGCTCCTCGTCTATCCCAGAATCGCACGGATTAGTGCAAGCCGGAATTGCTTTAGGACGCACGACTTATGGTTCTCCTACACTTTCTGACCAATCGGTTTTGAGCTGTAAATCATTAAAATTAGGCCCTGGAGATACGCTGCGGTCGCACTCAGCAGATGAATTTTTATATGTAAACGAAATTAAAGAAGGGATCCAATTGTATATTAAAATACTGGGAGATTTTTTAAAGCAATAAAATAATTAGGAGCTATTCCCGCTATACGCTATATCTCTTGTGGCAAAAACCGCCACAAGAGGATGCCGCTACTATCGGGGCTAGAAAATCTGGAAATGAAATAAACAAACTATTTTAGTTTCAAACCAACAACTTGAAACTTTAAACCTGAAACAAAAAAATTATGAAACTTTGGGAAAAAGGAATACCTACTGATAAACAAATCGAACAATTCACCGTTGGTAACGACAGAGAATTGGATTTGGTTCTAGCTAAATATGATGCTTTGGGCTCTATTGCTCACGCTAAAATGTTAGCAAGCATAGGCTTATTAACCACTACTGAAACTGATTTTTTAGTAGCTGCTTTAAACGAAATCATTATTGATGTTGCTGAAGGAAACTTTATAATCGAAGATTCATTTGAAGATGTACACTCCAAAATTGAATACTTACTGACCGTCAAATTGGGAGATGCGGGTAAAAAAATACACACTGCGCGATCTCGTAACGACCAAGTTCTAGTCGATGTCAACCTGTATTTAAAAGACGTTGTTATTGACCTAAAAGACCAAGTCAAATCGCTTTTTGATTTACTAATGGAATCCGCAGAGAAGTATCAAAATGTACTTTTACCTGGCTACACGCATTTACAAATCGCTATGCCATCTTCATTCGGAATGTGGTTTTCTGCTTATGCAGAAACGTTAATTGATGATATCACGATGTTGAATGCTGCTTTGAAAGTGGTAGATCAAAATCCGTTAGGTTCTGCTGCAGGATACGGGAGCTCGTTCCCTATCAACCGAACATTCACTACAAAAGAATTGGGGTTCGAAACCTTAAAATACAATTCGGTTGCCGCACAAATGAGTCGTGGAAAATCAGAAAAAACTTTGGCTTTTGCTATGAGTAGCGTTGCTGCAACTTTGGCGAAGTTCTCCATGGATGTCTGTGTCTATATGAGTCAGAATTTTGATTTTATAGGTTTACCTGCGCACTTGACAACAGGTTCTAGTATTATGCCACACAAGAAAAATCCTGATGTTTTTGAATTAATTCGTGGAAAATGCAATAAGATTCAAGCTTTACCATACGAAATCACTTTAATTACTAATAACCTTCCAAGTGGATACCACAGAGATTTACAATTATTGAAAGAAGGATTGTTTCCGGCCATTCAAAACTTACAAGCTTGTTTAGATATTGCTATTTTCTCGATAAAGGACATCAAAGTAAAAGACAATATTCTAGCCGATAAAAAATACAACTACTTGTTTACAGTAGATACTTTAAACGAAATGGTTGTTGCAGGAATGCCGTTTAGAGACGCATACAAAGCCGTAGCGGAACAATTAGAGAATGGAACTTATGAATCCCCAAAAGAGACCAAACATACTCATGAAGGAAGTATAAATAATTTATGTTTGGCAGAGATAAAAGAAAAGATGAAATTGGCTTTTTAAAAACTGCTCCATACCTGACTACTTTAAAAATCCATTCTTAACTGAATGGATTTTTTTTTGAAATTATAGTGTACAAAAAATAGTCGTATAGAAAATCAACAAAGAATACATATATTTGAATAGTAGCCAATTTAAATCATAAATATGAATCCCTTTGAAGAACAAGCAACTCAAGCCCTTTTTGAGAAAAAATTAATAACGGATGCCCAATTCAAACAAGTTAAAGCCTATCGAAGTTTGGAAATTTTTTCACTAAATACCGAGTTGAAACTGTTTCTATACCTTTCTGTTTTGTCTTTTACGACAGGAATTGGAATATTGATTTATCAAAACATTGATACTATTGGTCATATTGCTGTCTTATCATTATTATTAGTGGTAGCCATCATTTGTTATTATTTTAGTTTTAAAAATAGCACTGGATTTCAAAAAGGCGAAACTAATTTTGAAAACCCAATATATGATTACCTCATTCTTGCAGCTATTCTCTTGACTTGTATTTTTATAGGCTATTTGCAATTTCAATACACCGCTTTTGGTACTCATTATGGATTAGCTACTTTAATTCCCACAGTAATCGGACTCTTTTGCGCCTATTATTTTGACAACAAAAGCATCTTATCCATTGCAATCACTGGGTTGGCTGCATACATTGGTTTATCGGTTAGTCCACAAGCATTGCTTAATAATGATTTCTACGAAACAAATACTTTAAGCTATTCGGCGATTGCCTTAGGAATTGTACTTGTTCTTTGGTCGATTTACAGTAATCAGATTGGATTAAAAAAACATTTTACTTTAGTGTATTTAACTTTTGGATTACACCTTATTAGTATTTCCTGTGTCAATAATTTATTTGAACCATACTGGTTAATATTCGCAGTTATTTTAGCTGCTGCCTTGTATTATTTTTATACGTCCAGTTATAAAGTCAAATCTGTTTCTCTTTTTGTTTTCACTATCGTATATGCATATATTGGGGTTAATATTATTTTATTTAAAGGCATTGAGCTTCTAAATATTGATGAGTTTTTAATTTCTTTCTTCTTTTTTGTACCCTTTTATTTCATAATTTCTATAATCTCTTTTATTCGCCTTATTAAAAAATTCAATAAAAATAGTAGCGATGATAGTATACGATAAAGTGGAATTAGAGAATTTAACTCTAGTCGAAGAAGCACATTCTTTAAAAGAAGCTAGCTTCATAGATAGCGAACAATATAAAGGGATTTCTAAACAACTAACAATCCCAAAAAGTAGTAACAACCTATTAATCAGACTGGCTTTTTTCGTATTGGGAAGTTTTTTATATTCCTCTATTTGTGGTTTCTTAACTTTAATTGGCGAAAATGCAATAGGTGAAAATTTTAAAGTTATTGTATTTCTATATGCGGCCGTTGGTTTTGCGGGAGCAGAAGTCATGACACGTCTAAAATTTTATGGTCATGGATTAGATGATGCCTTTATAGTAGGATCCCAATTAACTTTGGCTGTAGCCATAGGACTTTTAACAGATGGAAACGAAATAGTAATTGCGTCTATTATAACACTTACCGCATTAATTAGCTATCTCCGTTATTTACATCTCTCCATGGCGCTATTATTTTGTTTAGCACTAACAGCCACGCTAACATACGCGATGTTTGAATTGGGTAGCATCGGAAAAACCGTTTTACCTTTTGTAATGATGTTATTTGCTGTAGCAATCTATTTTATTAGTAAAACAATCGTACCAAAAACAACAAACCCATTTTATTACAAAGGAATTTCTTTAGCAAATAGTTTCAGCCTAATACTCTTTTATCTTTCTGGAAATTATCTGGTAGTACGAGAACTTTCAGTTGCATTACTTGGTGCAGCCATTGCTCCAAATAGTGATATTCCGTTCGCACCATTCTTTTATGGTTTTACCTTTGCAGTGCCCCTATTTTATTTAGTTTATTCGATTTTAAAAAAAGATAGAATAATGCTTTGGATTGGGTTCTTAGCACTTGGTTTTTCTATTTATACCATCCGATTTTATTATGCTGTTTTACCTATTGAAATTGCATTAACCCTTGGCGGTGTACTCCTCTTTGCTTTTACTTATTTTGCTATAAAAAAATTCAAAAACAAAGAAACTGGAATCACATTTAAGCCTGATCGTTTAACAAAAACAAATGCTTTTTTGAATGCCGAAATACTAATTGCTTCCCAACTAGGCTTAAAACCAGAAACTACAACCGAGTCAAATATAGAATTTGGTGGTGGTGATTTTAGTGGTGGCGGTTCAAGTGGGACTTTTTAAAAACAATAAACCGCAAACCCAACAAATAATAATTTGCGAATTTGCGGTATTTTTTTCTAGCTAAATAAACTATACTTTCCCCTTCAAAGCTTCAGCATCAATATCGCTGTGGGAAACATCATAAATCGATTTCCCTCCCTTAATCAACAATAATTGTGGTGATTGATGCATCACTCCAAATCGTGACGCTATGTCGTTAGAAATATCGCGATGCGCTATTAAATCTAAAAAATAAGGTGTAACTTTATCTGTGAGATCAAACTCATTTTCAAATTGTTTCAAAGCCATTCTACTAATACTGCATCGAGTGCTGTGTTTGAAAATAACCACTGGTTTTTCATTAGAAAGTGAAACAATCTCATTTAGCTGCTCCAAATCAGTTAAAGCATTCCAGTTCATTTTAGGTGCCGATTCATTTTCATTCTCCGAAGAGCCACCAAAGATATTTTTTAAAAAACTCATATTTTGTCTGTAATTAAGTCATTTTGACTTGGTTATATGATAAAAATCATATTCTTTACGCCATATTGTCTGTACTATTGTAATGGAATATAAATTGATTATCAAGTTGCAAAGTTACCATAATAACTCTAAAATTATAAAATCATGAACATAAATAAATTTACTATAAAATCACAGGAAGCCATCCAGCATTCACAGCAGCTAGCTGAAGGTTTTGGCCAACAACAAATAGAAAACGAACATTTATTCAAATCCATGCTTGAAGTGGACGAAAATGTGACTCCTTTCATTTTAAAAAAACTAAATGTAAATGTGCCGCTATTTATCCAAATTTTAGACAGCACCATACAAAGTTTCCCCAAAGTAACTGGAGGCGAAGTAATGCTTTCTAGAACGGCAAATTCTACCTTAAACGAGGCAGAAGCTATTGCAAAAAAAATGAACGACGAATTCGTTTCAATCGAACATTTGATTTTGGCTATTTTTAATTCTAAAAGTAAGGTTGCTCAAATATTAAAAGATCAAGGTGCAACCGAAAAAGGACTGAAAGCCGCTATAGACGAATTGCGAAAAGGAGAAAGAGTGACTTCCGCCTCTGCCGAAGAAACGTATAATTCTTTAAATAAATACGCTAAAAACCTAAACGAACTAGCCAAAGCAGGGAAATTAGATCCAGTAATTGGTCGGGACGAAGAGATTAGAAGAGTACTCCAAATATTAACGCGTCGTACAAAAAACAACCCAATGCTTGTGGGAGAACCCGGTGTAGGTAAAACCGCAATTGCTGAAGGTTTAGCACACCGTATTGTTGACGGTGATGTTCCAGATAATCTGAAAGACAAAATCGTATTCTCACTAGATATGGGAGCCTTAATTGCTGGAGCCAAATACAAAGGAGAATTTGAAGAACGTCTAAAATCAGTGGTCAAAGAAGTAACCGCTGCCGAAGGCGATATTGTTTTATTCATTGATGAAATTCATACACTTGTAGGCGCTGGTGGTGGTGAAGGTGCGATGGATGCAGCAAATATCCTGAAACCTGCCTTGGCTCGTGGAGAACTGCGTGCTATTGGGGCAACCACATTGGATGAATATCAAAAATATTTCGAAAAAGACAAAGCGCTCGAAAGACGTTTTCAGAAAATAATTATCGAAGAACCAGATACTGAGAGTGCTATTTCAATCCTGCGTGGTATCAAGGAAAAATATGAAACACACCACAAAGTACAGATAAAAGATGAGGCGATTATCGCTGCAGTCGAATTATCACAACGCTATATTACCAATCGTTTTCTTCCGGATAAGGCTATTGATTTAATGGACGAGGCCGCTTCAAAAATACGTATGGAAATCAATTCAAAACCCGAAGAACTCGATGTTTTGGATCGAAAAGTGATGCAACTCGAAATTGAAATCGAAGCCATAAAAAGAGAAAAAGACGAAAGTAAACTCAAAATTTTAGGAATGGATTTAGCCAATCTTAAAGAAGAGCGAAACGAAATTTATGCGAAATGGAAATCAGAGAAAGATGTTGTCGATAGTATTCAAGGAATAAAAACAGAAATCGAAGATTATAAATACGAAGCTGAAAGAGCAGAACGTGAGGGCGATTATGGTAAAGTAGCCGAAATTCGTTACGGTAAAATCAAAGAAGCCCAAGAGCGTCTGGATGTTTTACATAAGGAACTAGTTGAAAACCAAGCTGGCGGAAGCTCCCTGATAAAAGAAGAAGTAACCCGCGAAGATATTGCCGAAGTAGTAGCTAAATGGACTGGAATACCAGTTATGAAAATGCTGCAAGGCGAACGCGAAAAACTATTGCATCTGGAAGCTGAATTGCACCAGCGTGTCGTAGGTCAGGAAGAAGCGATTGAGGCCGTAAGTGATGCTGTGCGTAGAAGCCGCGCCGGATTACAAGACATGAAAAAACCCGTGGGAACCTTTTTATTCCTTGGAACAACTGGTGTTGGTAAAACCGAATTAGCAAAAGCATTGGCAGAATACCTCTTTGATGATGAAAATGCCATGACCCGTATCGACATGAGTGAATACCAGGAACGCCATAGCGTGAGCCGTTTAGTGGGAGCACCTCCTGGATATGTAGGCTATGATGAAGGCGGTCAGTTAACGGAGGCGGTGCGTAGAAAACCGTATTCTGTAATATTATTAGATGAGATAGAAAAAGCACATCCCGATACGTTTAACATCTTGTTACAAGTATTAGACGAAGGTCGATTAACCGACAATAAAGGACGTCTCGCCGATTTTAAAAACACCATTATCATCATGACTTCTAATATGGGAAGCCAGATTATTCAGGAGAAATTTGAAAATCTAAAAGGCAGCATGGAAGAAGCCACAGAGGTCGCAAAAACCGAAGTGCTCAGTTTATTGAAACAAACGGTACGTCCAGAATTTATTAATCGTATCGATGAAATCGTAATGTTTACGCCATTGACTAGTGCTAACATCACTAAAATTGTTAGTTTACAACTTAAAAGTGTGACCAAAATGCTCGCACTGCAAGGAATCACCATGGATGCAACCCCTGAAGCTATAGCGTATCTGGCCGAGAAAGGTTATGATCCACAGTTTGGTGCCAGACCAGTGAAACGTGTGATACAAAGAGACGTATTAAACAGCCTCTCTAAAGAAATTCTAGCTGGAAAAATCGCTACAGACAGTATCATACTGCTCGACGCTTTCAACGGGGAATTGGTTTTTAGAAACCAAACAGAGTTAGTAGAATAATTGATTATTTGTTATATTTTTTTGTAGTATTAAAACACCAGTCGAAAGGCCGGTGTTTTTTTTATGCTGATTTTCAGGAGCAGAAATAGTTATTCTAAAAACACCATCCCTCCTGCTATCCACTTTATCTTTATATCCTCGTTTTAAGAACGAGGATATAAAGGATGCCTTTGCTATCAGGGCTAACTATTAAATTTATTGCACTTCAATACCAAAAAGAGTAATTATAAGAAAAAAAAACACCAAAAAAGATGTATATATTTGATGTTATATGCAAGTTAGTGGCAATCTTAAAAAAAAAAAAGAAAATCAGAAATCTAAAATGACGAAAAGAGAAATTCAAATTTCTAAAGAAAAACGGGAACTAAAATTAAACTTTTGGCAGAAAACAACTCACTATGGAATTGTTATTGGAATCCTTATCATTCCTATAACAATTATATTTTTATCGGTAAAAGACGTACTTAATGGAACTAAGAGGGATTTTTCTGAAAATCAATTATGGTTTATTATTATTCCAATTTTAATATCTATACTCTTTTATTTTTCACAAAAAAGGAGATTAAAATTTAAAGTTATTTATACAAGCTTAAACGTATTTGAAATTAAAAAGATTATAACCGAAATTGAAGAACAAAGAAAATGGATAAAAAATAAAAACACAGAAAATTATTATACGGCTACGACCTATCCAGGCTTTTTTTCTGGTAGTTGGGGAGAATTAATAACTATTATTTTTGCCGAAAACAGAATTTATTTTAATAGTATTTGCAATCCAAATGCGAAAAGTTCAGTTGTTTCTATGGGAAGAAATAAAAAACATTATTTAACTTTATTAAACAGAATTAATCAAGCCAGCCACTAACAGCCATTTTGAGCTAGCTGGAATTTAGTGGAATTACCGTTTCGCATCAAGTTTTCGTTTAACCGAAAATTGAGCGGTTACGAACTTCCAGCCATCTCAAAGTGGCATAACGTTAGCGGTAATGCTATAACCGAATTAAATGAAACGATTTTCAATTTTTAAGAAGTCATCGCAATTTTATTGGAGTAACAATAGAGTTATTTATCCAATTATATTCACTTGTACGCTCATTTTAGTAATAAAAAATGGAAGTGGAATTTTGGAAAAAAACTTTCTCAATAATACTCTTCTTGGAATGATGCTTATCACTGTTATTTGCGGAATAATTTTAGGCGTTATCGGAATTCCTAAAACTGAACCTTTGAAAGGCAAAATTGATGGATTTCTAACTTTTGAAATGAACTCAATTGAAATTGGAAATAAAGTATTTGAAATTGAAAAGATTAAAAATATTGAGATTTCAAATGACGATTATTATGGTAAAATAGTTGCTTCTGTGAGAGGTAACTTTAATAGTCCTAGGTCAAACGGAGTCGCAAATTTTATAAAGCTAAAACTTTATTCTGGCGAATTGAAAATGTGTAATTATGAACTATACAACTCAAATGATATTCAAAAAATAAGAGATGAATTAATAAACTATTATCTTAACGAAAAAATAGAGTTAGATAATTTAGCAAATATTCTTGGCGAAAAAAGCGAAAGTGAAATTGCAGAATTGAAATTCGAAATCGAAAAGAAATCACAACCCGATAGCGCGGATTTGTAATCCGTGCCTACAAAGATTAAGACTGCTATTATTTTGATTCTAATTCAAAAAGTTTAAGTTCAAAATACTTAGTGTGATTACTTTGTTCCGCGCAATGACAAGGTTTGCGGGAATTCTTTATAAACCTTTGTGAATCTCTGTGCTTCCTCATTGCCTCTTTACGAAACAAGAATTATTGTGCAGATGACAGGTAGATTTCTCCATCGTCAGAACAGAAAAACCAAAAAGAAATCCTTAGTAGAGACCGATTTGTAGAAGCTCTATCTTTAAAATTCTATTAATTGGGATTCCAACTCCTTTCTTTAAAACTACACTTTCATCTGTTACTGCCCAAACTGTAGTTTCTACCATTTTTTTTGACACTCCATCTTCAAAGTAAATTTGAATTTTTGAATGTTCTAAATTTCCTAAAGAAAGTGCTCTCTCTAATGCGTTTTTTCTTTCTTTAATAGCACTATCGTCTTCTAATACTTCAGAATGTGGAAACTTTAAAGTTTCTATCTTTTCTTTCTCGATAATTTCAAAATCTATAGTCATAATTATTTAATTTGAGTTATTAAATAGTCCTATTGCCTTGATACACTATCAACATTTAATTGACGATAGTTTAACAAATATAATTACATTTTGCATCTCGTTAACTTTTGTTATTAGTAATTTAACAAATCTTTAATAACCACCTCATTATCTTGCTTTTACCTTAAAAATATGTGTTATATTTGAATAAAATACAGCAGCATTTTTTTGACAGAATTATATTGTGTTTTATTAAAAAACGGAGGGAAAGTAAAATTATTTCACTTGAACTTGTGGAGTCTTTAGAACAAATACTAACGATTTTAGAATGACTTAAAATATGAATTAAAAATACCTAAATGAATTAAAATCAAAAATCATGGAAAACAAACAGAACGTTCAGGTTATTGACAATGTGTACAAAGCTTTCGCAACGGGAGATATGCCAACGGTTCTCGGGTCTATGCATCCTGATATTGTATGGAACGAAGCCGAAAGCAATTCTCTTGCAGATGGCAATCCATATATTGGTCCAGATGCTATCTTAAATGGTGTTTTTGTACGTCTTGGTGCTAACCACGAGTATTTTAATTTGAAAGATATACAACTTCACAACATGAGTGACAATAAGGTTTTAGCAACCTTACGGTATGATGCTAAAGTAATAACTACAGGAAAGACCTATGATGCTCAAGCAGCACATTTATGGATACTCAATGACGACGGTAAAATTATGTCCTTTCAGCAATATATAGACACTAAGAAATTAGCAGACGCTGAAAAGTAATTTTAATAACACATTATTTGGCGACCAAAAACAGATAATGATTTTGGTTCTTCCCCGGTGGTAAAAATCGGAAAAGTGTAACTGAATTAGTAATGTTGCCTCCTAATACTATTAGTCGAATAATTTACCCGACCAAACGGATTTTCACACACGATCGTTAGCGCAAAAAGCCTTTCTGTGCTAACGAAGATTAGTTCTACTACTCTTTTGAATAATAATTCCAAAAGTTTACGTAAAAACATACTTAGTATGATTGCTTCGTTCCTCATAATGATCTGGTTTTTTGAAATGCTTGATTAACCTTTTGAAAATCTCAGTATTTCCCTTGTTTCTCTTCGTTACACAAGAATTGCTGCCTCCATTATAAATTGATTTCACCTTCGAATAAATGATGAACTCTGTAGAAATTCTTTGTGATTCTTTCCAAATCGCTGTGCTGTATCTTTGCGTAAACAAAATACATTAATACCTACTAGAAAATGAAAACGAAGTCAAGGATAGCATCAATAGTAAAAGCCAATAGTCTAGACTTTTCTATTACTGGTTTACAGACTTTTGATTTATCAGCATTAAACCTAGTAAGGGATCTAGAATTTCAATTGCCAACTAATTTAAGATTAGGTCATTTAGTAGAAAAAATTGTTTCTGAATTAATTAAGTCCTCTACCAACTACAAAGTGCTATATGAAAATACTCAGATCATTGAAGATACGAAAACTATAGGTGAAATTGATTTTATCATTAAAGATGAAGGTACAAAGCAGTTAATCCACATGGAGTTAGCTTATAAATTTTATCTATTCGACCCAAGTATTTCTTCGGAACCAATAAATAACTGGATTGGACCAAACAGGAATGATTCTTTGAAAGAAAAATTAGAAAAATTAAAAACAAAACAATTTCCTTTACTATACGATAATTGCACTAAATCAACGTTTGATACAATAGCAATCGACGAAGTTTCGCAAGCGCTATGTTTACTAGTTTTCTTGTTTATTCCTTATGAATACAAGGGCAGTTTTAGCCCTATTTATGAAAAAGCTATAAAAGGGTACTATTTGAATCTTAAAACATTTGTTAGCCTTGATAATCCTGGAAAAAACTATTATATACCTTCAAAAAAGGAATGGGGAATGGATCCATCTGAAAACGAAATTTGGACAGACTTTAATGGTATAGAAAAGCACATAAAGACTTGTATTGGAGAAAAACAAGCTCCACTATGTTGGCAAAAACACAAAGATTCGTATTTAGAATTTTTTATAGTTTGGTGGTAAATTAATTTGATGAGAAAAAAGAGAAACATCTTATATAAGAAAACAATGAAAATAAAATCAACAATCTTGTTATTAGCCGTGCTTGTATTTGCATGCAACAACAAAAAAAGTGACGATACTAACAATAATGAGAACTCGACTTCTATTGATACCGTTCAAGTAACAAAGTCCGTCGAACCCCAAAAACAAGTAGTAACGGCATTGTCAAATCAACATTTTCGCCAAGTAACTGTAGAAAAAGTAGATGGAAATAAATTCCACGTAAAAGGACAAGCTCAAGTGTGGGAAGCAAACATAAATTGGGTGATTGAGGACGGCCATAATGAATTGAAAACTGGTTTCACAACGACCGATGCTGGTGCACCAGAATGGGGCAACTTTGATTTCACAATTGATATTGAGAAAAAAGAGGAGTCGTCAACTTTAACTCTTATTCTGTTTGAAGAGAGCGCAAAAGATGGTAGCCGAAATTATGAATTACCAATACCACTAAAGTAACTTGTCAATACTGGCGCAAGTATCATCACTCACAAACGATTATCATTGCTTCTAATTTACTGATACAGTTAGATATTGTTGCTGTAGACGATGATACTGTGGTTACTTCATTCCTCGTAATGACCTGGTTTGTAGAAATTATTTAAAATCTGCGCTAATCTCTACCTTTTCCCTGTGTTTCTTTTCGAAATATTTTTTCTACTTCGCTCTACTAAGTTATATATAGAAAATAGTAATAATCTGTTTTACGTACTCTACTTACTTGCAATACCATTTTGTGCTAATTTAACACGTAGATTTTGTGAAATTAAGAAGAATTTACAAAATTAATAATCATTTTTCGTAAGAATTTTTATCTTAGTAGAATAATTGTAGCCACGGTACCATCAAATGTGACCACAACTCATAGACGACGCGCCGGTAGGAATAAACGAGCGAATATTTAATACTTAATCGAGTATAAAAGTTAATCATATTAGAGATTAAAAAGTGAAGACCAGAAATCACTCAAAATAACGGGGCAGAACCTGAAAAGCCAAATTAGTAAGGAAATTTAAAGGAACTAAAATGATGAATTTATCAGTGATTACGCAACTAATTGTTGCTATTTCTGTTGTTATTGTATGGGTATTTCGTTTCGAAAATATCGTGAAAGAATTTAAACAATATGGTCTGAGCGATTTGACGCGTACGATTGTTGGAGCCACTAAAATAGTATTAGCAACATTGCTTGTAGCTGGAATTTGGTATCCTTCTCTGGTTTTAATTCCGTCACTATTGATGGCTTTCCTGATGTTGAGTGCACAGTATTTTCACTTCAAAGTAAATAACCCTTGGCAAAAACGTATACCCTCATTGTTTCTTTTGCTACTAAGTCTTTATATTGCTGCTGCAACCCTTAATCTAATTGCCTAATGAGTTTACTAGAAGTTTTAATAATTTTTTCGAGTCTCTCTTTTTTAGGTTATGGTGTAGCTTACTTTACAACTCCAAATATGAAAAGTGAATTTATCCGCTTTGGGTTGAGTAAATTTGGTGCACTTACGGCAATTTTAGAAATTGTGGGAGCTATAGGTTTACTAGTTGGCTTACTATACAATTCTATTTTACTAATATCCTCTGGAGGCTTAGCCTTATTAATGTTTTTTGGAGTAATAGTCAGGCTAAAAATTAAAGACGGTCTATTAGCTTCATCACCTGCCTTATTTTATTTTGGTTTAAATCTATATATCTTTTACATATCAATGTAAAGTTTATTTGATCAACGATTCTGTTATGCTTGTCCACTTGGCTTTTGTAAATTAAATTCCCGCATACTCAAAGCTTATTGTCAATGATAAAGTAAATATCAAATAAACTGAGGAAATATCTCTTGACTAGATGCCAATGCTATTTTAGAAGTTAGTGCGATAGCTATCGGAATGATGAAATCAAATGGTTTGTAGAAATTATTTATTAATCTTACTGAATCTCTGGCTTTTCTCTTAGCCACTTTGCGGAACATATTTCCCATCTAGCCCTAGCATCTATTACTTATAAAAAAATAGTATATATTTGAATTGTGAAATAAACCTATAACGTACTCCAAGTCCCCCCAGACAACCGCGATATGCTTTACGGCTTAGCGCATAGATACAAGTTGTTTGTATTCTATGAGCAAAGTGAGAACGTTGAACTTTGTAGCTTCAAATCCACAAAAAAACAAAACAGCCAACCTGCACCATTGAGGAAAAAAATAAACCGTCAAAAATAATGGGAAATTCAAAAAATGACAAAAGCAAATCAGCTCCCCCCGATCCGATTTTAATGGATTCAGCTGAAGCTAAATTTCAAAACCTCATTTCGCAGGCGCCTGTTCTTATTGTTACCTATTATGGTCCTACTTTTATTATTCAAACCATTAATAAAATAGCGCTCAGTGTTTGGAAAAAGTCATACGATGAAGTAATCAACAAGCCTCTTTTTGATGTAGCTCCTGAATTAGAAGATAGCTTAACAAAGATACTCAACGATATTTATACTACTGGTGAACCTTTTATTGCCAGTGAAATCCCCGTTGAAGTTAAACGCACAGGAAAACCGGATACGGCTTATTTCAATATGCTATATAAGCCTATGCGTGATTTGGATAATAAAATTTACGGAATCATATTAATCGGAACTGAAGTAACCGAAACTGTAATTGCCCGAAAACAAATTGAAGAAAGTGAAAAGCGTTTCAGCAATATACTTTCACAATCCCTTATGGCAGTCGCTATCTTTACAGGACCTGACATGTTAGTCACTTTTGCCAATGAGCAAATGCTTAATGTGCTAGGAAAAGGAAATGATATCCTTGATAAACCTTTGCTGGAGGGAGTACCGGAATTAAAAAATCAGGCTTTTCCACAATTGCTTTTAGATGTATACACTACCGGAGTGGCTTTCGAAGGATACGAAACCAAAGCCATTCTTGTTCGCAACGGAGTACCAGTACATGCTTATTTTAATTTTGTGTATCAGCCCTACCGCGATCTGGGCGATACCATTATAGGCATTACCGTGCTCGCAACCGAAGTAACCGAACAGGTGCTTGCAAAAAAACAAATTGAGACAAACAATGAGGAAATAAAGAAAATTGCAAGCCATTTAAAATTAGCAACTGATTCTGCCAAAGTTGGCATTTGGTCGTTAGACCTTCTTTCGTCGAAGTTGGAATGGTCTAACGTGCATAAAAAAATGTGGGGATATGACGAAAATCGTGAAGACTTAACTTATGAACACTGGTATGCGGTGATTTTGCCAGAAGATAGAGAAATGGCTTTACAAAAAGTAGAGCAAGCAAAGGTTTTTCCAGGCATTTATGAGGTTGATTACCGGATTACTCGTGCAAATGATGGAGCTCTCGTTTTCATAAAATCAACCGGGTTGTATCATTATGATAAATTTGGTATTGCTCATACGTTTACTGGTATAACCATTGATATTTCAGAACAAAAGAGGATTGATGCAGAATTGATAGAAGCAAAAAGGAAAGCTGAAGCTGACAAAAAAGTAGCTGATCATGCTGTTATGGCAAAACAGCAATTTTTATCAAACATGAGTCATGAAATCCGTACTCCAATGAATGCCATTATCGGTTTTACAAAAGTGTTGATAAAAACCGATTTGAATGAAAAGCAAAAAGATTATTTACAAGCGATAAAATCAAGTGGCGATACGTTAATCGTTCTTATTGACGATATCCTCGATTTAGCAAAAGTAGATGCTGGGAAAATGATATTTATAAACGCGCCTTTTAAAATGTCACAGTCAATAACCACAATTCTTCATTTGTTTGAAACAAAAATCCAGGAAAAAAATTTAGAATTAGTTAAGGAATATGACTCCAGAATTCCAGAAATCCTACTGGGTGACTCGGTTCGTTTGCATCAAATTATGATTAACCTTTTGGGCAATGCAATAAAATTTACTGCAAAAGGGACAATCAATGTAAGCGTTAGTTTACTGAGCGAAGCGGAAGAAAATGTAACAGTTGAAATAAAGGTGACCGATTCAGGAATTGGGATTCCTGCAACTAAAATTGCATCCATTTTTGAAAACTTTGAACAAGCGCACACGATCACTTCAAGTTTATATGGCGGTACCGGTTTAGGACTAGCTATTGTTAAACAATTAGTAGAAAAACAAGGAGGAGCAATTTCAGTAAAAAGTAAAGTTGATGAAGGTTCCACTTTTAGTTTCACTTTAAGTTTTCAAAAAAAAACAACCAGATTCTGATAGCTATGTGGAAGAAGAAAGAGAGATAGAATTAGACAATGAAATTAAAGATATAAAAGTATTGGTGGTTGAAGATGTAAAACTAAATCAGTTATTGCTAAGAACAATATTGGATGATTTTAAATTTGCATGGGATATGGCAGACAACGGGAAAATAGCTATTGAAAAACTAGAAACCAACGACTATGATATTATTCTAATGGACCTGCAAATGCCAATAATGAATGGATTTGAAGCAACAGAATATATCCGTAATAAAATGAATTTGCAAACCCCAATCATTGCACTAACAGCCGATGTGACCACCGTTGATGTAGAAAAATGTAAATCAGTAGGTATGAACGACTATATTTCAAAACCGCTGGATGAAAAATTGTTATATACTAAAATTTTGGATCTAATAAAATAACCCCGTCTTGTCATAAAAATAGTCAAAGACTATATTCTTTACCAATAAAAAACCAGTCTTAATGACTGGTTTTTTACAATAGAAAAAGCAAATTAATTACTTGCTATTATAGCTCTGTAAAAATAGCAGAGTCAAAAGTACTTTTTACTACTACATTTTTAGGTCCAACATCTTCATTAGGTCTATCAAAAGAAAGCAAGATATTACCCGCTTTTTGATAGTTATTCCAAGGCTTCATGAACTTTGGTTCGGCATCATTAAAGTTTTTATAGTACGCCCATTGCTGTATTAAGTGATTTTCTTTATCGACATACAACCAGTATTTATTTTCAGGAGTTACGCCTACAGCACTAAAGGTGAGTTGTAAAATATCTGCCGTTTTACCGTTTGGCAATTTGTCTGTTTTGACATAAGCAAGGGTTACTCCGGGGTCTTGTAATTTCCACGGCATTACTAACCAATACGAATCATTTATCCACCAGTTCTTCGCTTTTTCAAGTAAACCGTTGGCTTTAGTCTCGTCTGCTAATAAAACTCCATTCTCATAAACCTTTCCTTTTAAAGTATTGATATTTACTAAAATTACTTGATTTGCTGTTGGATTCTCTACGCGAACATTACCCGTCCATTTATCCCATGAGAGTTTTCTATTCACAAAATCCCATTGGATAAAATGAGTATTATTGTAATTATTTGCTCCGCCCATCGCAATCAGCATTTCTTTTACGATTGCCTCGGCTTTTTTATCCTTGGACTGCGCCAATACTGATGTGCTAGCGAAAATTAGCGTAATAAGAATTAGCCCTGCTTTAAAAATAATTTTCATAATCATTTATTTGATTGATTCTAAGTAACAAAAATAGTCGCTTTTCCTTCTCATTTGAATTCAAGACTGATTATATAAACTTATATCTTCATTATTATTACCTATTGTTGCTTCAAATACTGAAATATACCGCATCTATTATGCTTACCTTAGCATTCGTACAAACAAGTGACATGAAAAAAATATAAAATGCAAACAATATTAGGAGCAAACGGAATAATAGGTGAAGAATTGGCTCGTGAATTACGGAAAAACTATACAGACCAAATTAAATTAGTAGGACGCAATCCTCAAAAAGTGCATCCAGACGATTTTCTTTTTAAAGCAGATCTACTCGATCCAGAAAGTGTTTTAAAAGCACTTGAAAACACGGAGATTGCATACCTGACAGTTGGACTTCCTTACGATTCTGAAATATGGCTTAGAGATTGGGTAATTGTAATGCAAAATGTAATTGTCGCTTGTAAAAAGAACCGCTGTAAACTCGTTTATTTTGACAATACCTACGCCTATCCTCAAGACAGCAAAATTCAAACCGAAGAAACGCCTTTAAGTTCTGACGGAAAAAAAGGAATAGGCAAAAAAATGGCCGCTGAACTTTTATTAAAAGCCATTGCTACTAAAGAAATTGAAGCCGTGATTTGCAGAGCACCTGAATTCTATGGTCCAGGTAAAACCAAAGGTCTTACTAATAGCCTTATTTTCGAAAATCTTAAAAAAGGCAAAGAACCTAAGGTATTCTTAAAAGACACAGTGGTACGAACATTAATCTTCACCCCAGATGCTAGTAAAGCCATGGCGTTAATTGGTAATACAGCCGATGTTTATGGCCAAACTTGGCACTTACCCTGTGACGACAATAGACTAACCTACAAGCAATTTATTGCAGAAATCGAGCGCCAATTAGGACGAGAAGTAAAATACAAAGTATTACCTAGGATTGTACTTAAAATAGGGTCCTTATTTAACCATAACCTTAAAGAAACACAAGAACTACTACCTCGTTATGCGATCGATAATATCTTTGAGTCCTCAAAATTCAAAACTAGATTTCCAGAGTTTAAAACAACCACTTATTCAGAGGGAATTAAAATAATCCTCAACGATTACAGCATAAAGTAAACTGGAACCGTTAGATGCAATAGGTTCTGGATACTTTTTTGTTTCAATTTTAGTAATAGATAAACGCGAATAAATTATCCGAAAATTTTCCATTCTCCCCATTTTCTACTCTTTATAAAATTCACTATTTTTGCAGTCTAAAATTTATACGATGCCAAATAAAAAATATAAAATAGCGGTTATTCAATTAAACCTTAACGATGTTGCCGAAAACAACCTTAAAAAATGTTTAAGTTGGGTTCGTGATGCCGCCAATCAAGGTGCTGAGGTAATCTCACTACCAGAATTATACAGCAGTCATTATTTCTGTCAGAGTGAAGATGTTGATAATTTTGCATTGGCAGAACCGCTTTACAGCACCTCGTTTATTGCTTTTAGTGCTTTGGCAAAAGAATTAGGCGTGGTAATCATTGTTCCGTTTTTCGAAAAAAGGATGGCTGGAATCTACCACAATAGCGCCTACATTATTGATACTGATGGTTCAGAAGCAGGTTTATACCGCAAAATGCACATTCCAGATGACCCGCATTTTTATGAAAAATTCTATTTCACTCCTGGCGATTTAGGTTTCAAAACCATTCCTACACAAAAAGGAAAAATTGGAACACTTATTTGTTGGGATCAATGGTATCCAGAAGCAGCTCGATTGACCGCTTTAAGTGGCTCAGAGGTCTTGTTTTACCCTACAGCCATAGGATGGCATCCAGGAGAGAAAGAGCAATACGGTGAAAACCAATATGGCGCTTGGATGAATGTCATGAAAGGTCATGCAGTTGCAAATGGTGTCTACGTTGCTGCGGCTAACAGAATAGGTTTAGAGCAATATTTACCAGATACAGCTGGAATTGAATTTTGGGGCGCTTCGTTCATTGCGGGACCACAAGGCGAAATTTTGGCGCAAGCCTCACACGATAAAGAAGAAATTCTAATTGCCGAAGTTGATTTAGACTTGCAAGAAAATGTGCGTCAAAACTGGCCGTTCTTTAGAGACAGACGAATTGATGCTTTTGGAGATATCACTAAAAGAGCAATCGACTAATTATGACGACAAACAATAGAAGATTTCCTGCAGAATGGGAAAACCAACAAGGTATATTACTTTGCTTTCCTCATAACGGAAAAGACTGGCCTGGAAAATATGAAGCCATTCAATGGGCATTTGTTGAATTTATCAAAAAAGTAGCGACATACGAAACGGTATTTTTAGTAGTCATTGACGACAAACAGAAAGAAAAAGTAACCGAAATGCTAGAAATGGCAAGGGTTAATATCGATAATATCTCATTTATTATCCAAAAAACAAACAGAAGTTGGATGCGCGACTCTGGCCCTATTGTAATCAAAAATGGAGACGCTAGAGAAGCATTAAATTTCAACTTTAATGGTTGGGCAAAATATAAAAACTATCAATTAGACAAACATATTCCCGCTACAGTGGCTAATTTTCTGGATATTCCGCTTACACAAGTGATGTATAAAGGAAAACCGGTAATTGTAGAAGGTGGAGCAATTGATAGCAATGGACGTGGAACTTTACTGACCTCAGAAGAATGCTTAATGCATCCTGATATTCAAGTAAGAAACCCTGGTTTTACTAAAGCAGATTACGAAGCTGTTTTTAAGGAATACCTCGGAATCACGAATGTGATTTGGTTGGGCAACGGAGTCGAAGGCGACGATACCCACGGACATATAGATGATTTATGTCGTTTTATCAATGAGGATACGATTGTAACAATCGTTGAAACAGACCGAAACGACGCTAATTATGCGCCATTACAAGACAACCTGAAACGTTTGCAAAATGCTACATTAGAGAATGGAAAAGCTCCTATTGTTGTGGCTTTACCAATGCCTAAACGAATTGACTTTGAAGATTTAAGATTACCGGCAAGTTATGCTAACTTTCTAATACTAAATAAATGCGTGTTGGTTCCGACTTTTAACGATGTCAATGATCGCGTAGCACTAAATATTTTAGCAGAATGTTTCCCTGATAGAGAAGTTATCGGAATTAGCGCTATTGATTTAATCTGGGGTTTTGGAACTTTACATTGTTTAAGTCAGCAAATCCCAGCCTAAACAATTTAAATATTTATATATAAAAAAACACCAGCAATCTTGCTGGTGTTTTGGTTTACTATACTTTGTATTATAGATTACTTCTCTTTTGTAAACGGTATTTTTTGAGTCTCACCAATAATCATATCAAAACCAGTTTGACTCTCATTAAATTGGAATTTTAGTCCCGCTCTTTTAGATTCAAATAAGTCCTTCCCTATTGGTTCCACTGAAAACTTAGGGTAGTTCGTAATCTCAGCATTAAGAACACTGTTCTTTTCTGAAAAAGTAATTTTCATTGGTGATTTTGTATTCGAATAAGTTCCTAAATATCCATCTAAAATCACATCTTTTTCGAGAACCCCTTTTCCAGCGGTCCAAACATTATTGGCTTCATTACTATCTGGAAAAACATGATCTGGATCTAAAGTGATACTTTCAATTTCCTCTGTAGAATCATGCTTGAATGACCACGCTGTATTTCTTTGCCAAATTTCAACTGGCAATTTTACTCTTTCTACTTTTCCACTTTTTGCTTTTATGTCCAAAATAATAGGCATTGGCATTTTTTCGAAATTCTCAACAGTAATTACGACCCCTTGCTTTGGATCATTTTTTACATATTTAATTGCATTTATACCTTGGTCAAAACGCCAGTTGTATTGAAACCAACCTCTCCAGAACCAACTCAAGTCTTCACCTGCAACATTCTCCATTGTTCTGAAGAAATCATCTGGCGTAGGGTGTTTGAAAGCCCAGCGTTCTACATAAGTCCTAAAAGCCAAATCAAAACGTTCTGCTCCTAAAACTTGTTCACGTAAAATAACTAATCCTGAACTTGGTTTATAATAAGCTAAAACACCGATATTAGCTTCTTTCATATTATCAGGAGAACTCATAATCGTTTCTAAATCAACACCTGTCAAAACTTCTGCTCTGCGGTGTAAATCAATTGGTTCTGATTTATATTCTCCATTATTGAAATCTACTGAAGCTAATGAATTAATGAAAGTATTGAATCCTTCATCCATCCAAGCGAATAAACGTTCGTTTGAACCTACAATCATTGGAAACCAGTTATGACCAAACTCATGATCCGTAACTCCCCATAAATCTTCTCCTTTAGATTCCCATCCACAAAACACAATTCCTGGATATTCCATTCCGCCTTCATTACCCGCAACATTCGTCGCTGCTGGATAAGAATACTCAAACCATCTTTTAGAATAATTTTCGATAGAAGCCTTAGTAAATTCTGTTGAACGTCCCCAAGCATCATTTCCTGCACTTTCAACTGGATAAGCTGATAAGGCCAAAGATTTTTTACCGCTTGGTAAATTGATTTTAGCACCATCTAAAATAAATGCCGCTGAAGAAGCCCAAGATAAATCTCTGGCGTTTTTAAGTTTATAATGCCATGTTTTAGTAGCCGTAGAGGTACTATTTGCTAAAGCAGCCACTTCTTCTTCTGTACGAATGAAAACAGTTTTATCGCTTTGTTTGGCTTGAGCCAATCTACTTTGCTCGACAGTACTATAAACGGCAGTAGGATTTACTAACTCCCCTGAAGAAACAACAATATGATTAGCAGGAGCAGTAATGTTTATATCAAAGTCTCCATATTCCAAATAAAATTCCGACGCTCCTAAATAGGGATTCGTATTCCAACCTCTTACGTCATCATACACACACATACGTGGATACCACTGTGCAATGGTAAAGATTTTCCCGTTTTTAGTTTCCAAAACTCCAGTTCGGTCTGAACCTTCCATTGGAGAAATATAAGAAAAATCGATTTTAACTTTTACAGAACCGCCTTTCGCTTTTAGCACTTGCGGAAGGAAAACTTGCATTCTAGTATCGGTAATTACATATTTAGCGTCTACTTCAGTAGATTTTCCATTCGTAGTGCTAACAATCTTCACGGATTTGATTTTATGACCTCCGTCAAAAACTTCACCTTGCGATCCATTGCGGCTACCAGTTAAAGGGACAACTGCATTTCCACGTGAATCTGCTTTAAATAAATTTTGATCTACATTCATCCATATAAATGACATCGCATCAGGACTATTGTTCGTATAGGTAATTACATCTGTACCAATAATCTCATTATTTTGTGCATTTAATTTTGCTGTAAGAACGTAATCAGCTCTGTTCTGCCAATATTCTGCGCCTGGTTGACCACTAGCGGAACGTGTTGATGTACCGTTTTTTGTATAAAAAAATGGTGCAAAAGCATCATGGTAGTTGTAATTAGATTTTGAGGCATTTGCTGTAGTTGCAGGAACCTCTTGTGCCGATAGGGATGAAATCCCTAATAACAGAGCCATTTGGAGAATGACCTTGAACCGAATGTTTTTCATGTTTTTCACTATTTGTAAGCAAATTAATAAAAAATAATCATACCACTATATTAAATTCAACGCTTTAATCAAAAATTAAGAAAATTTTACAAAAAATGTAATAAGTCGGTTTTCACTATCTAAAATAAAAATTAAGAAATATATTTACATCCATTAGAAATTTAATCCGAAATAAGACTTTCATTTTGATAACAACAATAACAAACTCCAATTTAACTGCACGAATTAATCACCTAGGCGCAGAATTATGTTCACTGAAAAACAAACTCTCCATAGAATATATTTGGGAAGGCAACCCCGATTTTTGGGGTAAGCACTCCCCTATTTTATTTCCGATAGTAGGTACATTAAAAAATAATGCCTTTAATTATAAGGATGCAACATATCATTTATCAAGACATGGTTTTGCCAGAGATATGGTCTTTGAACTTATTGATAAAGCAGCTAATAGTGCCACTTTTTCGATTCAAGCGTCAGAAGATACCAAAAATAAATATCCTTTTGATTTCGAACTCCAAATTAACTATACATTAAGCGACAATAGCCTATCTATTGGGTACAAAGTCATAAACAAAAGTAAGACTCAAATGCCCTTTTCTATAGGAGCACATCCTGCTTTCGCTTTACCTGGAGATTTTGAGGAATATAGTTTACAATTCGAAAAAGACGAACCCTTAGAATATAACTTATTGCAAAATGATTTAATTTCTAATGAGACTAAAGTGCTTAGTTCTCCTAATAATTTGGTTCCCTTAAAGTATGAATTATTCGAAAACGATGCTCTAATCTTTAAATCATTACAATCGAAATATTTAACAATTTTAAAAAATAATATTCCATTAATCAGAGTGTGTTATCCAAGTTTCCCTCATTTGGGAATATGGACAAAAATGAATGCGCCGTTTCTTTGTATCGAACCTTGGTTTGGTTATTCGGATTCAGTTGAAAGTATTGGGAATCTTGCGGAAAAAGAAGGTATTCAAATAATTGAAGCAGATCAGATTTTTGATGCAGAATTTAGTATTGAAATCCTCTAATTCACTAAACAGAACAAAAATATGTTGTCTATAAACTTTACTCCATTTCCAAATTTAGAAACTGAACGATTGATTTTAAGGCGTGTGGATAAAGATGATGTCGAGTCCATACTTGAATTACGCTCTAACGTCGAAACGATGAAATACATCCCGAGACCATTGCTGAAAACGACTGAAGATGCTTTGGAACACATTGCAATGATTGATGCTAAAATTGAAAGTAACGAAGGTATTAATTGGGCGATTACATATAAAAATGGTCCAAAACTAATAGGAATTATTGGTCATTACAGAATAAAACCAGAACATTTTCGTGCCGAAATTGGATATATGCTGCTTCCTGAATACAGTGGAAAAGGTATTATTACTGAAGCCATAAAAGAAGTTACCAAATATGGATTTGAGATAATGAAATTACATTCGATTGAAGCCATTATAGCTCCAGAAAATCATGGTTCAGCGAAAGTTTTAGAGAAAAATAACTTTATAAAAGAGGCGCATTTAAAAGAGAATGAATTTTATGAAGGACGCTTTTTAGATACTGTTATTTATTCAAGATTAAACAAATTACAGCACTAAATATTTAAATTTTATATAACATTTGGATTACAAATCTTTGCTATATTATTTTATATTTGCATTTAAAACTGACAATAATTTCACTTCTATGTTGATCAGTACACTTTATATCATGAAAAAACTTCTTTTTTTATTTGTTGTTTTGCTTTCATTTCAATTGCATAGTCAAACCTACGTAAAAGTAAATGCATTAACCACCTTGTTAACCATTCCTAATGTAGGGATAGAAACCAGTATTGGCAAAAAATCAACTTTTCAATTGGATATACTAGGTTCTCCATGGAAATCAATCGATGGTAAGCCTCAACAATTCTATATCGTTATTCCAGAATACCGCTATCATTTTAAAGAAAAATACAATGGCTTTTATGCAGGAGCTCATATAGGAGGAACTGTATTTAATTTCCAAAAATGGAACTATTTAAATACTGATAAATATGAAAAGGGATTTGGCTATGTTATAGGGGCAACAATTGGCTATCAGAAAAAAATAAATGATCGTTTTATGTTGGACTGCTTTTTAGGTGGAGGAAATCAACAAGGATTTTACCATGGATATTATCTAAGTACTGGAGAACGTTATGAAACCGCTAAGAATTGGAATAAAAGCGGAGAATGGTTACCGTATCGAGGTGGTGTTATGGTCTCGTATCGCATCGATTAAACTACACTCTATTTATCCAATTTAGATAACGATTTAATATACAGTTCTTCTACTTGTTTTCTTGCCCAATCTGTCTTTCTTAAGAAAGTAAGACTAGATTTCACGCTTGGATTATCATTAAAACATTTAATTTTTACCAATTCGCCCAAAGTATCAAATCCGTAATGATCCACGAGTTTTTCCAATATTGATTTTAGTGTTATTCCGTGAAGCGGATCTTTTGAATTTTGCTTTTCCATATTGCAAATTTAAATCAATTTTATAAAAAATAGTGCCGATTCATTGATTTGTTCCTACATTTGTACTTCTATGCTAAAATCAATCAACATACTAAATAAAAGAGCCCGATACGATTATGAAATAATCGAGAAATTTACTGCGGGTATTGTTTTGGCGGGAACTGAAATCAAATCAATCCGCTTAGGAAAGGCTAATATTACTGAAAGCTTTTGCGAGTTTAGTGGTACCGAACTTTTTGCCATAAACACCTATATTGAAGAATATACTTTTGGAAACCAATTCAATCACAAAGCACGTAGCGAGCGAAAATTGTTGTTGAACAAAAGAGAATTAAAAAGTTTAGCACGAAGTGTCCAGGCAAAAGGATTAACCATAGTACCGTTAAAGTTATTTACGAACGAAAAAGGATTAGCCAAATTAGAGATCGGACTTTGTCGAGGTAAAAAAACCTATGACAAACGGGAATCTCTAAAAGAACAAGATACTAAACGTGATTTAGCCCGAATCAAGAAAGAATTTTAATAAAAAAAGGGAATTCAATTTCCCTTTTTTATTACCTAAAACGATGACTAAATTTGTCAAGACTACTTAAATCCTGACGTGAAAATGAAAACACTACTCAAAGACGCCCGCGAATTAAAAAGCTTAAAAACAAGAGAAGTAGCTCAACTTTTAGGGATCGATCAAGCCTTAATAAGTAAATTCGAAAGCGGAAGCAGGAAACCAACCAAAGAACAAGTCATAAAATTGGCTACACTTCTTGAAATTGATTTCGAAACTATAATGGTTTCTTGGCTGAAAGAGAAGATCATCCATGAAATTGGACAAAATGAATTTGCTTTAAAAGCGTTACGAGCAGCAGAGGAAGAAATTAAATTGAATAGTAGCCCATCCGTTAAAAAAGTTTCGGCAATCCTTCAGCAACTTTTAGATGAAATAGATCTTTGTAAAGCGAAACTAAAAACTTTCTCTCTAACTGAAGCTAATTCCATAACACAAGCTCTAAAGGTAGAATATACCTTTGGCAGCAATTGGATAGAAGGAAATACACTTACGATGGCAGAAACCGATTTGGTTATTAATGAAGGTCAAACAATTTCTGGCAAAAGTATGCGAGAACATCTGGAAGCAATTAATCATCAGGAAGCAATTGAATTTATCCAAAACAGGATTAAAAACAATGCGACTCTTGGTGAACCAGAGGTTACTTCCTTACATACTATCATTTTAAGGGGAATTCTACCGAAGGAAGCTGGCCACTATCGCTCTGTAGCTATTACAATAAAAGATAAAAGTTTTAGTCCTTGTGAACCAGCGGCTATTCCGCAAGAAATAGAAGAGCTCTTTAATTGGTATGAACAGAATAAAAATAGCATACATCCTGTAATATTGGCTGCCACTGTAAAAGAGCGCCTGGTCGCGACCCATCCTTTTATAAATGGAAATGGAAAAGTATCACGACTGATTATGAACTATATTCTGTTGCAACATGGCTACCCCATAGCAAATATTAAGGCTGACAGCGACAATCGAAATTTATACTACCAAACTCTAAAAGCAGCGATAACAAAAGAAAATAAAGATAGTTTTGTACTGTTTATAGCTCAAATTGAAAAGGAAAGTTTAGAAAATTTAACACGAACTGTTAAGCAATAAAAATAGTTTAAACTGTGTCTTTTAGTTTTATCCTTGAAGTTTTAAAAGACTTCTTGCACCAGATTAAAATAATTAGCAAGGTTTAATCTGTGAGAATCTGTATAATCCGTGTTAAGAATTTATCGAAGTAGAATTAAACTTTAGGATGTTAAACCAAAACGATGGACTTAAAGTCCATCGTTAGTTATTTAATTTTTATCTTCTAATAAAGGAACGAATTTAAATTCTCCCAGTTCATGTTTCTCAAATTGTGTTTCGTTTACTCGAATCAACAAAGTCATAATTTGTACTTCATCACCTAACGGAATTACAAGCCTACCTCCTATTTTTAATTGTGCCATAAGCGGTTGTGGTATAAATGGTGCCCCTGCAGTAACGATAATACTATCAAAAGGAGCATAACTTGGTAAGCCTTTATAACCATCTCCAAAAGAGAGATGTTTTGGACGTATTCCTAATTTCGGTAACAAACTGGAGGTTTGTTTGAACAATTCATTTTGTCGCTCTACACTGTATACCTTCGCACCCATCAGGCATAAAACCGCAGTTTGATATCCTGATCCAGTTCCTATCTCTAAAACTTTATGCTCTTTTTTTATTTCTAACAATTGAGACTGAAAAGCTACAGTATAGGGTTGTGATATAGTTTGACCAGCGCCAATAGGAAAAGCCTTGTCTTGATAGGCGTAATTTTCAAAGCTAGAATTCAAAAACAGGTGTCGTGGTATCTTTTTTATCGCATCCAATACATTTACATCGGTGATCCCTTTTTGCTGCAAAACGCTTACTAATTGATTTCGAAGTCCTTGATGTTTGGCTGTATCTTTCAAAGTTTATTATTTTATTTTGGTAAAAATAGAAAACAAATTCTAATTATAATTATCAAATTATATTTTTTAAATCCACAAATAATTGTCGTTTATACTTAACGGATTAATCATTTAATTCCTATTTTTGTGGAAACAACATCATTATGCTGAAAATTGGAGTATTAGGCGCAGGTCACCTAGGAAAAATACATTTACGTTTATTACAACAGTCTGAAAAATATGAATTAGTTGGGTTCTATGATCCAAATCAAGAAAATGCAGAGAAAATTTCTAAGGAATTTGGGTACAAACATTTTAGTACAATTGCTACTCTTATTCACGCGGTAGATGTAATAGACATTGTAACCCCAACCCTTTCCCATTATAAATGTGCTAAGGTTGCTATCAAATCAGGCAAACACGTTTTTATCGAAAAACCCATTTCAAATACCGTTGAAGAAGCAGAAGAAATTATTGCTTTGGCCAATGAATATAATGTTAAGGGACAAGTGGGACATGTGGAACGATTTAATCCTGCATTTATCGCAACTAAAAACATGATTGATAAGCCCATGTTTATAGAAACTCATCGATTGGCTGAATTCAATCCTCGTGGTACAGATGTTCCTGTAGTTTTAGATTTGATGATACATGACATTGATGTCATTTTAAGTGTGGTAAAATCTAAAGTTAAAAATATTAGCGCCAGTGGTGTTTCTGTAATTAGTGATACTCCAGATATTGCAAATGCCAGAATCGAATTCGAAAATGGCTGTGTTGCTAATTTGACTGCTAGTAGAATTTCGATGAAAAACATGCGAAAAACCCGTTTCTTTCAAAAGGACGCTTATATATCTGTTGATTTTCTGGAGAAAAAATGTGAAGTCGTTAAAATGAAAGATGCACCGGAAACTCCTGGTGACTTTGATATGATTTTGCAAAATGCAGAAGGCGTAAAAAAGCAAATTTATTTCTCAAACCCTGAGGTGGAACAAAACAATGCCATTCTTGAGGAACTGGAAACATTTGCAGATGCGATAAATACCAATTCGACTCCTGTTGTGACTTTAGAACAAGCAACGGAAGCACTACGAGTTGCCTACCAAATTATCGATTGTTTTAAGAAATAGAACAACAATAAAAATTTAAAAGTTAAACGAGAAAACTTTAGAATTAAATATACAATAAATGAAAATAATAGCAGTAATCGGAGCAGGAACAATGGGTAATGGAATAGCCCATACCTTTGCGCAAAGTGGTTTTACAGTAAAATTAATAGATGTTTCTGAAAAATCTTTAGATAAAGGAATGGCTACAATTGCAGCCAATTTAGATAGAATGATTTCAAAAGGAGTCATTACCGCTGAAGATAAAGCAAAAACAATCACAAATATAATTACCTATACTGATATCAAAGATGGAGTTGTAGGTGTTGATTTAGTGGTAGAAGCCGCAACCGAAAATGTAGATTTGAAACTTAATATTTTCAAGCAATTAAACGAGGCTTGTTCACCTGATACCATATTAGCCACAAATACATCTTCTATTTCTATTACTCAAATTGGAGCAGTAGTTTCACATCCAGAACGAGTTATCGGAATGCACTTTATGAATCCGGTGCCTATCATGAAATTGGTTGAAATCATTCGCGGGTACAACACCAGTGATGAAGTAACTAAAACGATAATGACATTATCAGAAAAATTAGGAAAAACACCAGTTGAAGTAAATGACTATCCTGGCTTTGTCGCTAATAGAATTTTGATGCCTATGATTAACGAGGCTATCGAAACGCTGTACAATAAAGTAGCTGGGGTATATGAGATCGATACTGTTATGAAACTCGGAATGGGTCACCCTATGGGACCATTGCAATTAGCGGATTTCATTGGACTTGATGTCTGTCTAGCAATTCTAAACGTGATGTATGACGGCTTCAAAAACCCAAAATACGCACCTTGCCCACTATTAGTAAACATGGTTCGTGCAGGAAAATTAGGAGTGAAATCTGGAGAAGGATTCTACGATTACTCAGAGAGCAAAAAAGCAGAGAGAATTTCTAAACAATTCGTATAAAGTCAAAGTTGGCAGTCGCAATTTCTACTGAATATTGCGACTGTAGCTTAACACTATAAATAATGGCTAAAATAATTCCTTTTAAAGCGGTACGCCCTACTCGCGATAAAGTTTGCCTTGTAAGTTGTCGTTCTTACGAAGAATACGTCACTGCTGAATTAGCCGCACAATTGGATTTTAATCCCCTTTCATTTTTGCATGTTTTAAAACCTGCATATACGAATCAGGAAACAGTATCCTTTGAAAAAAGATACCGCCAAGTAAATCAAAAGTACCAAGATTTCAAGACAGAAAAAATTTTAGTCAAAGACAAAAAGTCAGCGCTTTACATTCATAAAATAATAACTAATAAACATTCGTTTACAGGAATTATTGTTGGGACTAGCATAGATGATTATCATAACAATAAGATAAAAAAGCACGAGGAAACTATTGTTTTTAGAGTGCAGCTACTTAAAGATTATATGAAATTTTCAGAGTTCAATTCAGAACCCGTTTTAATGACCTATCCCGATAATAAAACCTTAGAAAATTGGATCTTTAACAGAACCCAAAAATTAGCTGATTTTGAATTTTCCAGTACTAAAAAGGAAGTTAATTATTTATGGAAAATTGATGACGCATTAGAGATTAATTGGATTCAAAATATTTTTGAAAAAATAGACAAGCTTTATATAGCTGATGGGCACCACCGTTCAGCAGCCGCAGCATTATTGTCGGAAGAAAATGAGAATTCAGAGAATATCGCTAAGGATTATTTACTAAGTTATTTAATTTCTGAGAATAATGTCAAGGTATACGAATTCAATAGATTAGTTAAAGATTTAAATGGTTTTGAAAAAGAAACTTTTATCAAAGAACTGACAAAGAATTTCAGCGTTGAGAATCTAAAACAGCAACCGTTTCAACCTACTGAGAAGCACCAATTTGGGATGTATCTTGACAATGAGTTCTATAGTTTAATATTAAGAAAGGAAAAAATTGTTTTTAAAACAGCTTTAGAAAGTCTGGATACCCAGATATTATATGAAACAGTACTTTTACCTCTTTTGGCGATAAAGGATTTACGCGATGATGAACGTATCGAATATGTTTCTGGAAAGCAATCGATTCTAGAATTAAAAAAAATCATAGATGAAGGTGAATTTGAAGTTGGATTTATTCTTTTTCCGTCTAATATTAATGAAATTAAAGCTTTAGCAGATGCTGATTTAATTATGCCTCCAAAAAGCACCTACATCGAACCAAAGTTTAGAAGCGGAATAGTCATTTATGAACTTTAAGTTCAATCAAAAAATCTATAAATTAAAAATCTTACAATGTCAATAGCTGAAAATTTACTTTCTATAAAAAATACTTTACCAGAACAAGTAACTTTGGTTGCGGTTTCCAAGACTAAACCTATTCCAGATTTGATGGAAGCCTATGATGCAGGTCAACGCATTTTTGGTGAAAACAAAATCCAGGAAATGGAGTCTAAATGGGAGCAAATGCCAAAAGATATTCAGTGGCATATGATTGGTCACGTTCAGACAAATAAAGTCAAATTTATGGCTCCGTTCGTCAGCTTGATCCATGGCGTGGACAGTTTTAAGTTACTAAAAGAAATTAATAAGCAAGCTTTAAAAAACAACCGTATTATTGATTGCTTATTACAAATGCATATTGCTGAGGAGGAAACGAAATTTGGTCTTGACGACGAAGAACTAGATTCCCTCCTAGCTTCAAGCGAGTTTAAAGAAATGAAAAACATACGAATTACAGGATTAATGGGAATGGCTACATTTACCGAAAAAAAAGACCAAGTCAAAAAAGAATTCATGCATTTGAAATCAATTTTTGATAAATTGCAATCACAGCAAACTGAAAACTGCCAAATGACTACCTTGTCAATGGGAATGTCAGGAGACTATAAACTGGCCATCGAATGTGGAAGCACGATGGTTCGAATAGGAAGTAGTATCTTTGGAGGAAGAAATTGATTTTTGATTTCAGATTTCAAAACATCTACTAAAAAACTGATTACTAAAAACTGAACACTGAATACTTATTTTGTACGCAATACTAGACATAGAAACCACTGGAGGACAATTCAATGAAGAAGGAATTACCGAGATCGCCATTTACAAATTTGATGGTCATGAAATCGTCGATCAATTCATTAGTTTAGTCAATCCTGAAATTCCAATTCAACCTTTTGTAGTAAAACTAACTGGTATCAATAATGCCATGTTACAAACGGCTCCAAAGTTTTTTGAAGTAGCAAAGCGCATTATAGAAATGACAAATGATTGTGTACTTGTGGCCCACAATGCTGATTTTGACTACCGAATTCTACAAACAGAATTTCGACGTCTTGGCTACGATTTCAATACAAAGACACTCTGCACAGTGGAGTTATCTAAGAAATTAATGCCGGAACAACTTTCACACAGTTTAGGGAAATTAGTTCGAGCTCTTGGAATTCCAATGGCCGACAGACATCGTGCAAGTGGTGATGCTTTGGCAACAGTCAAACTATTCAAAATGTTACTTGATAAAGATTTAGAAAAAACTATTATCACAGATCTCATTAAAGCGGCAGTTCAAAAAGGAATTGCTCCAAACTTACTTGAAATCGTTGAAAGTGTACCTTCAAGAACAGGTGTCTATTACATTCACAACAAGGAAGGTAAAATTATATTTATTGGAAAAAGTAAGAATATTAAAAAAAGAGTAAACCAGCATTTTACCGGAATAACGAGAAGTGCAAAAAAAATTCAAGCCGAAGTGTTTACAGTAACTTTTGAAGAAACCGGCAGTGAATTAATAGCCCTTCTAAAGGAGACAGAAGAAATAAAAATTAACAGGCCCATTTACAACAGGATGTCAAGAAAGAGCAATTATTCGTGGTCTATCTATTCTGAGAAAGATACTAACGGATACTTAAACTTGAAGCTTGAAAAAGCCGATGGCAGAAAGAAAGAAATCCTTTCTTATGTCAATATACAAGAAGGTAAACATGCCTTATCTCTAATAACGTCAGACTTCAAGTTATGCCAGAAATTAACTGGGTTATATGCTTCTAAAACATGTTGTTACGAACAAACAATTAATGAATGTGACGGAGCTTGCATAGGCAGTATTCCTGTCGTCGAGTATAATGAAAGAGTAACTAATTTCATCGCCCAAAGCTCCTTTGAAAACAAGAGCATGGTAATCGTTGAAAAAGGAAGAACGATCAATGAACGTAGTGCGGTGTTAGTTGAAAATGGGGTTTACAAAGGCTATACTTTTTATGATTTGAATTATCAAATCACGAAGATCGAAATCCTTAAGAACATCATTATTCCAATGCAAAGTAACCGTGATACCCGTAATATCATTCAGGGACATATTAGAAAAAACAAAGGATTTAAGATCATAAATTTCTAAGATAAAACCTTAAAAAGCCGCACTGCTTATGCCTGAATTAAAGTCAAAACACCAGCGTTTTAGACAAAAAGCAAATGTAATAATCTACGGGACAGGAACAAAAGCGGGTCGGTTGTTTGACCTAATCCTCCTTGGCCTAATTTTATTGAGCGTCCTTTTAGTAATGATGGAAACCGTTACTGAATTTGATTTAAAATACCATTCCTACCTCGTACTTCTCGAGTGGATTATCACCGTATTGTTTACCATCGAATATATTTTCAGAATCATTTCAATCAACAAGCCCTGGAAATACATGTCCAGTTTCTACGGTATTATTGATTTACTTGCAATTCTACCCATGTATTTGTCCATTTTCTTTATGGGAACTAGTATCCTGGCGGTCGTGCGGTCGCTGAGACTACTCAGATTATTCAAAATATTAAACCATCCTCAGTTTACAAGTCAATCACTACAGCTAAACCAAGCCATCAAGGCCAGTAAGGGCAAAATAATAGTTTTTATTTACTTTGTCCTGATCAGTACCATAATCATTGGGTCGATAATGTACCTCGTAGAAGGCAAGGAAAGCGGTTTCACTAGTATTCCGGCTAGTATTTATTGGACAATTGTAACATTGACTACCGTTGGCTATGGAGACATCTCTCCTGAAACACCATTAGGACAATTTATTGCCTCTTTTGTTATGATTTTGGGATACGGTATCATTGCAGTACCTACTGGTATTGTAACTGCCGAAATTGCCAAAAGAACTCATGATAAAGTCTCTATCCATAAAAAACCATGTACGGAATGCGGTACCGAAGATTATCCAGACAATGCTAACTTTTGCCCTCATTGCGGACATTCCTTTGACACCATTTAATCTATGAAGCAATTCCAGCTATACACTACAACTCCTCCTCCAGTAAGTTGTATTTCTAAGACATAAAAGGAGCTTCTAAAGGCGCTCTTTTACGTCAAGAAATACTAACTTGCAGTCATCCGGGGTTTACGTTGCTATCTGGGCTAAAAATAAATATGAAACATCTCATCACCATTGTCGGGCCCACAGCCATAGGAAAAACAGCCTTAAGTATTATTCTGGCTAATCATTTTAAATGCGAAATTGTTTCCTGTGACAGCCGTCAATTTTTCAAGGAAATGACGATAGGCACTGCGGTTCCTTCTACAACTGAATTAAATGCCGCTCCGCATCATTTTATCCAAAATAAATCCATATTTGAGAACTATACCGTTGGTGATTTTGAGAAAGACGCGATTAAAAAAATCGATGAATTATTTTTGACAAACGATTATGCGATACTCGTAGGTGGCTCTGGTTTATATGTAAATGCTGTTTTAAAAGGATTTGACAGCTTCCCAGAAATAGATCCTTTAGTACGTGAAGCCGTTAATGCACAGTATGAAAAACTCGGTATTGTCTATTTACAAGAGCAACTAAAAGCGCTTGATTTCGAATATTTTGAAACAATTACAAAAGAGAATCCGCAAACCCTGCAAAATCCGCAACGCATGATGCGTTTTGTAGAAGTATGTATTGGCGCAGGACAACCGTATTCCTCCTTTCTAAACCAGAAAAATAATGAACGCCGCTTCACTCCTATTCTCATCGGCCTTGAAGCGGAAAGAAGCGTAATGTACAATCGAATAAACCAGCGCGTGAACATCATGATGAACGAAGGTTTAATGGCAGAAGCCAAAAGTCTATATGCAAACAAAGAGTTGAATGCCCTACAAACTGTAGGATACAGAGAATTGTTCAGCTACTTTGATGGGGATTTTAGCTTAGAATTTGCAATCGAGGAAATTAAGAAAAACACAAGACGTTTTGCTAAGCGTCAGCTCACTTGGTTTAAAAGAGATCAAAACACAAAATGGTTCGATTTTGAAACCCCTTATGAGACTGTTATTAATTATATCAATTCCGTACAATAAAATTTACACTTTAGAAATAGTAGAATGCATATAGTATTCTAAAATCGCTAATCAAAAATAGTATCTTCATGCCAATAGCTCCAAATTTCACTTCTGTTTTAAGTAAGGATTGGGAAATCAATTTCACACAATGCATGCCTAATGGCTTTTTAAAATACACCGACTTATGTAATATATTGCAATTGACCGCTGCGGCACATTCAGATATGGGCGGCATCAGTTTTTCAGACATGCAGGAATTTGATCAAGCATGGGTGTTAAGCAGAATGCGTGTTGAAATTAGCGCATTACCTAAATGGAGAGATGTCGTAACGGTAAAAACATGGATAAACACCCTAGAAAATTCCCGTTCAGTACGTGCATTAGAAATGCATGTAAACGGCATTAAAATCGTTGGCTCAGAAACTTTTTGGGCTGTATTTAACACTAAAAAACGCCGTCCCGAAGCATTGGCTCTACCTTATAAGCATTTCGAACTATATCCGGAGAGAAAACCAACACAAGAAGGTTTTTCAAAAATAACGGTTAACCCTGAGAAGGAAGTTGTTTTTGAAAAAGTGGTCTACTTGTCTGATTTGGATATTGTCAATCACGTAAACAATGTAAAATACCTAGAATGGTGCCTAGACCATGTGGACGAAAAATTGATTCTAAATCAAAAACTGAATAGTTTTGAAATGAATTTCATGAAAGAACTATCCTTAAATGACAACGTTGTAATTCATGAAAACCTCTCTGAAGAATCCACTACATTTAGTATAACAAAAGAAGATAAAACCTGCTTTGCTTTACAATTGAATTGGAAATAAAAACATCTTATCTATACAAAGCCCTAGCCCAGATAGAAGTGGAAATCCTTTTATGCTAATCCCGACACTTCGGGATGGCAAAAAGATTGTAGCGGATAGCTGGAAAAAGCTCCAAAAAAAAAAAAGGCTCCGATTTCTCGAAGCCTTCTATATTTTATTTTTCTACTTTGTTTTTAACAACTAATCTAAACCCTTCACCGTGAATGTTCAGGATTTCAACATCTTCATCTAACTTAAGATACTTTCTTAATTTAGCGATGTACACATCCATACTACGAGAGGTAAAATAGTTATCATCTCTCCATATTTTTGTCAAGGCCAATTCTCTTGGCATCAAATCATTTTCATGAAGAATCAACATTTTCAATAGTTCATTCTCTTTTGGAGATAATTTAATAGGCTCTTCGTTGTTAAACGTTAAGAATCTCAATTTAGAATTAAGGTGGAATTTTCCAATATTGAATTCATGTTGAACTTGTTCTGTTTTTGTATCAGAAGATTTTCTTTGAATGATCGCTTTGATTTTCATCAATAACACTTCTGAATCAAAAGGCTTATTCAAATAATCATCAGCTCCCGCTTTGTATCCTTTTAAAACATCTTCTTTCATCGATTTTGCAGTAAGGAAAATAATAGGCACTTCGCTATTTTTCTCTCTTATTTCTTTCGCTAATGTATACCCATCTTTATAAGGCATCATAACATCCAGAATACATAAATCATAAGTATCTTTCTTGAACTTTTCAAATCCTTCCATACCATTTTTGGCAAGAGTGACATCAAAGTCGTTTAACATTAAATAATCTTTAAGTACCGCACCAAAATTAAGGTCGTCTTCTACTAAAAGTATTTTTTTATTAATATTTTCCATATTATATATTATTTGAGGTATTTTAATTTATTAGGGGTAATTTTATTATGAAGGTACTCCCTTTACCCTTCTCACTTTCAACATATACCTGACCGTTGTGATCTTCTACAATCCTTTTAACGTAGGCTAAACCTAAACCATGACCTTTAACATTATGTATATTTCCAGTGTGTTCTCTATAGAACTTTTCAAAAACTCTTTTTTGAGCCACTTTACTCATTCCTAAACCTTTATCCTGTACTTTAATAAGGATCATATCTTTAATATTTTCTGTATACACATCAATATCTGGTACATCAGGAGAATATTTAATCGCATTTTCAAGAACATTTACAATCACATTTGTAAAATGTACATCATTCATCAAAACTGTAGTTCTCGAAGCTTCAAAATGAGTAGTAATCTGTCCTTCTCTATCTTCTAGAATTAAGTTAACATGTTCGATCGCGTCAATAATTACTTCTTCAACATTACTCGATTCTTTCTCGATATCAAGCTCTTTTTTCTCGAGCTTAGAAATTCGTAACACGTTTTCGACTTGGGCATGCATTCGTTTATTCTCATCCCGAATCATCTGCAGGTATTTGAAAACCTTTTCCTTGTCATCAATTATTTTTGGGTTTTTAATAGCATCCAAAGCCAGATTTATAGTAGCGATAGGTGTTTTAAACTCATGTGTCATATTATTTATGAAATCTGTTTTGATTTCAGAAATTTGACGTTGGCGTATCAATTGGTTTAATGCACTTGTATAGGCCACAATAATAATTAACGTAAAAATAATCGACAATACCGTTATACTAATCAACTCAGACAACAAGAACTTCTTCTTGTGTGGAAAACTAACTAATAACTTGTATTTTTCATTTCCCTCATTATCAGTATATACTGGTATAGAATAAGTCAGTTCTTTATCATATTTAAAATCTGGTGACTTTACGTTTGTTGCAATACCATTGCTGTAAATTCCGAATTCAAATTTTGTAATTACGCCATATTCTTCTAATTCCTTTTTTATTAATTTTTTCAGTGTTTCTTTTGAAACTCTTTCTTCTAAAGGCATTGCTGCCGCAATATCTTTATAAGAGATTTCAAATTGTACTTTATCTAATACATCAAGATTACCCGATTTTTCAATGGTAACATCAGGAAGCAAATTCTGCTGCAAATCTGATTTATCAACTCCCTTGCTATTATAAACTTCGGTAACTCGTTTTGAGCTGAAATTCTTAAATTTATCATTATTGAATTTCTTATTAAATAATGATGATGAAATATCGTAATCTTCAGAAATAATACTATTAGAATACACAATAGTTTTATTTGTCTTTGTATTTCTCTGTACGTAATAAAACTCCGTTAAATCTTCTTTTTTTGGCGTTTTACCAGTACTATCTTTTATACGATTGTATTTATCATAAAAACTATATGCTTCTTGTTTTTGAAGTTTATCAGCAACATTACCGATAACCTGTTTTACATGAAATTTAAATTGTTCGTCATTGTTTTTAAATGAGCTATTAAACCAATATACCTGAACTAAAATAATTCCTATTAAGGATAAGCTCATCAACAAAACCAGTAATCTAAAAAATAGTTTATTCATCGGAGCAAAATTAACATTTTAACAGTATGAATGATAATATATTAACCAAAGATTAACATCTAACACTCGTTTTGTTTAATCTTCAAAATTTTAAGAATTTCATCTGTTTTTCTTCTAGCAATTTCGACATCGATGTTTTCAATGACAAAATCACTTTTCGAAACACGCTGTTCATCAGTCCATTGTGAATTTATTCTTCCCAAAACCTGCTCGCGTGTTGTCTTATCTCGTTCAATTACCCTTTGAATTCTCGATTCTAATGGCGCAGTGACCGTTATTATTAAATCGAAATCTTTATAATTGCCACTTTCGAATAAAATAGCTGCTTCGTAAATTACAATTGGAAACTCTTTATGGTCCAAAAGCCATAGTTTAAAATGTCGCTTAACCGCAGGATGAACAATTCCATTGAGTTGTTGCAGTTTTTCTGGATCATTAAACACTATTTCAGCTAGCTTATCTCTTTTAAGAACAATTCCGTCAAAAAGTGTCTCACCAAATGTTTTTTTAATCGCATGTATAACTTCGGCCGTTTGCATTATTTTCCTTGCTTCGTCATCTGCTATATAAACGGGAATCCCTCTAGATTGAAAATGATTTGCAATCGTAGTTTTCCCGCTACCTATACCGCCCGTTAATCCTATAATTTTGGTCATAATTATACTTTAAAAAATAATTCAGGAAAAACATTCTGCGGCTTCTTTTTTAGAATAATAACTTTTATAAATGATTCTATAAAGCCAATTCCGTAACCATAAAACTGCTTCCATACAGCTACTACCGATAAGTACCCAATTTTAATACTTTTGTTTTGATACGTTGAAACCAAAAACAGTACCAAAAAATAAATGAAATACAACTTAAGCAATAAGTCAAAATTGAAAATCAACGATACTACCGCTACTACAAATCCTATAATAAAAACGGACGGAAAAAAGAACGTAAGCTTATTGTATTTAGGATACCAACTGTTAAGTATTGGTCTGGCTTTACCAAATTTATTTACTTGAACAGAAAACTTATCCCAATCAATCCTCCTCTTATGATATACATACGCATTTAGAAAGAGTTTGGTTTCAAAACCTAAATTCCATAATCGGATTGACAAGTCCGGATCTTCACCAGGATGGATGTTTCCAAAGCCATTAGAGGCTTCAAACGCTGTTCTGGATAATCCCATATTAAAACTTCTTGGTTGGAATTTATCTATTTTTTCCGAACCTCCTCTTATTCCTCCCGTAGTCAGAAAAGAAGTCATTGCAAAATTGATTGCCTTTTGTATATCTGAAAAACTATCAAGAGCGCGATCAGGACCACCAAAGCAATCCACGTAATTTTGCTTTAAAGCTTTATCCACCTCAGTAAGATATTCCGCAGGAATAATACAATCAGAATCAAAAATGATAAAATAATCACCTTTGGCTTTTTTCATTCCATAGTTTCTAGAATCTCCAGGACCCGAATTATCTTTGTAATAATAGGAAATAGTTAATTTACTATCATACTTCCGAACTATATCTTCGCATTTTACAGAAGAACCATCCTCTATAATTACAACTTCAAAATCTTCATTATAATTTGATTTTGATAAACTTTCTAATAGTTCATCAACTTCTTCTGGTCTATTGTAAACGGGAATAATTAAAGAAAAAAACATATTCTTGAAGGGGAATTAATTATACAATTAGTGCTAATTTTTAACAAAGATATACTATCTCAATAAAAAAACCATCAACTACTAATTGATGGTTTTGTATAAAATTTAAGTAGGCCATTTCTCGTTATTCAAACATTTCCATTACTTCCTGACTCACTCCCACATTAGAGAATCCTCCATCGTGTAAAAGGTTTTGAAGCGTGACCATTTTTGTTAAATCTGAAAACATAGAAACTGTATAATTAGCACAATCTAAAGCACTTGCATTTCCTAAAGGCGCCATTTTATCAGCAAATGCGATAAAACCACCAAATCCCTTCACACCTTGACCTGCCTTCGTCGCAGTTGGTGATTGGGAAATAGTATTTACTCGCACTTTTTTATCTCTTCCGAAGAAATACCCAAAACTACGTGCAATCGATTCCAAGTACGCTTTATTGTCGGCCATATCATTGTAATCCGGAAAAACACGTTGCGCTGCCATATAAGACAAGGCAACAATACTTCCCCATTCGTTCATAGCGTCTTTTTTATACAATACCTGCATTACTTTGTGAAAAGAAACAGCAGAAACGTTCCATCCCTTTTCTGTATACTCGTAATTCTGATTCGTATAATGATTTCCTTTTCTAACATTGACAGACATTCCGATAGAGTGTAAAACAAAATCTATTTTACCGCCAAGGATTTCAATTGCCTGATCCACTAAACTCTCTAAATCAGCCACCGATGTAGCATCTGCTGCTATGACTTGCGAACCAGTTTTTTGAGCAAGTTGGATAATAGAACCCATACGTATTGAAGGTGGAGCATTCGAAAGAACAAAAACACCACCCTCTTCATGAACTCTTTCCGCTGTTTTCCAAGCTATAGAGTTTTCATCCAAAGCACCGAAAATGATTCCTCTTTTTCCTTTTAATAAATTATACATGCTGATTACTATTTAAAGTGTTTGATTTAAAATGAAAAAACACCTTAATTTCAAAAGGATAAACCAATATGAAATTAAAGTGTTTTCTAAAATTCACTGCTGTTAATTTGTATTATGCAATACTCTCAACACCAACCATTTCATCTGCTTCTGCTTTATAATCTACACCATCAAATCCAAATCCGAAAAGGTTATGAAAGTCACTTCTGTATCCTTCTAAATCTCCTAGTTCAGCTAAATTTTCAGTAGTAGCTTCTTGCCATAATTTGGCTATTTTTGCTTGAACATCAGGACGCATTTCCCAATCGTCAACACGAATTCTTCCTTTTTCATCCGTAGGTATTTCTTTTCCTGAGAACAATCTATCAGCGTACAAACGTTGAATTTGTTCAATACAACCTTCATGAATACCTTCTTCTTTCATTATTTTGTACAATAACGAAATATACAAAGGAATAACCGGTATAGCTGAACTTGCTTGTGTTACTAAGGCTTTGTTTACAGAAACATAAGCTTTTCCATCAATGTCAGCAAGGCTGTCAGTGATAGTAAATGCAGTAGCTTCTAAATCATCCTTAGCACGACCAATTGTTCCTTTTCTATAAACTGCTTCAGTTAATGATGGCCCTATGTAAGAATAAGCAACAGTTGTCGCTCCTGGAGCCAACAAGTTTTCTGCTTTTAAGGCATCGATCCACATTTTCCAGTCTTCACCTCCCATTACAGCAACTGTATTTTCAATATCATCACCACTAGATGGTTCAATTGAAATCTCTGACACTTTTCCAGAGTGAAAATCTACGGTTTTATTGGTAAAAGTACCACCTATCGGTTTCAATACAGAACGATGTAAAACACCTGTAGTAGGATGCATACGAACTGGAGACGCTAAGCTATAGATAATTAAATCTACTTGTCCTAAATCAGCTTTTATTAGGTCTAATGTTTGTTTTTTAACTTCGTTTGAAAAAGCATCTCCGTTTATACTTTTTGCATACAAACCTGCTTTATGCGCTTCTTTTTCGAAAGCTGCAGAGTTGTACCAACCTGGAGAAGCTGTTCTCCCAGCTGTGGGTGGTTTTTCAAAAAACACACCAATAGTTGCTGCATCTGATCCAAAAGCACTAGAAATTCTTGAAGCTAATCCAAAACCTGTCGAAGCACCAATTACTAATACTTTTTTAGCACCGTTGATAGCTCCTTTTGATTTTACATATTCAATTTGATTTTTTATGTTTTGTGCACATCCATCAGGGTGCGCTGTCAAACAAATAAATCCTCTCATTCTTGGTTCTATAATCATTTTTATATCGTTTAATCGTTGATTTACTATTTCAATTTATTTTTAATAATTTTTATTTTTCTTACTAAATAGAACAAATATAACCCAAAAAACTAGTTCAGCAAGGCTTTCGCATGATTTAGAGCCGAATCTGAAACAACTGCTCCAGATAACATTTGGGCAATTTCAATGATGCGTTCTTCCTCAGTCAACAGTTTCAATTCAGACTGTGTGTCCTCTCCTACCGTTGATTTTGAAACCTTGAAATGGGCATTCCCTTTAGCTGCAATTTGCGGTAAATGAGTAATGGCAAAAATTTGCATGGTCTTACTCATTTCTTTCATTATCTCACCCATTTTAATAGCAATTTCTCCAGAAACACCGGTATCAATTTCATCAAAAATTAATGTAGGAAGTTTAGAATATTGCGCTAATATCGCTTTTACGGCAAGCATTATTCTGGACATTTCACCACCAGAAGCCACTTTTTTCAGTATTCCGAAATCAGTTCCTTTATTGGCCGAAAATAAAAATTGAATTTCATCTTTACCATTAGCATAATACGTTACCGACTGTTTTACTTGAATATCAAACCGAACGTTAGGCATTCCTAAAGTGTCTAGAATAACAATCAATTTTTGAGATAAAACAGGAATTGCTTCTAGTCGCTTATCATGAATAGTTGTTGCCTGACTATCTAACAATTCTGCTTTTTCTTGAATGGTTTGCGTAAGTTTTTCTATTTCTGCTTCTAAATTCCCCAACTCAAAAACTGAATTTTCTAATTCAGTTTGAATTTCCAACAACTCATCAATACTAGAAACCTGATGTTTCTTTTGCAAATTATAAATAAGCTGTAATTTTTGCCCAATAAAATCCAACTGCACTGGATCGTTCACTAATTTATCTGAACACCTGCTCAGTTCATCTGAAATATCATCAAACTCAATTGCTACGCTTGAAATTCTTTCTAAGAGTAAATTATAATCTGTAGAGAAAGAAGCTATTTTTTGCAAAGAAACTTTAATCTCTTTTAAATTATACAACACTCCAATTTGCTCTTCATTGGCAACAGCCAAAGATTTATCAAGTGATTCTTTTATAATCTCTACATTATTTAACTTTTCAAACTCATCTTCAAGCACCTCTTGTTCTCCAGATTTTAAATTTGCTTCCACCAGTTCATTTAATAAAAAACTATGGTACTCCTGCTCTTTTAACGATTCTCCTTGCTTTTTTATAAGAGTATTTAACTTTGTTTTATCTCCTTTATAACTTTTAAGAAGAGACTGATATTGTTGAATATTTTCTGAATTGTCAGCTATAGCATCAATAATATCAAACTGAACATTCTCGTCAGACAATTCTCTTGTTTGCTGTTGCGAATGAATGTCTATCAAAAACAAACTCAACTCTTGCAATACTTGCAAATTTACTGGACTATCATTGATAAAAGCTCTAGATTTTCCAGAAGGCAAAATTTCACGTCTTACAATTGTATCCTCTTCATAATCTAATTCATTACTTTCGAAAAAAGGAGACAAATTGTATTTTGATATTTCAAAATGGGCTTCAATAATACATTTTTCTTCTTTATTCTTTAAAGAAGTCAAATCGGCTCTTTTTCCTAAAACCAAACCAAGAGCCCCCAAAATAATTGATTTACCAGCACCTGTTTCTCCAGTAATAATTGAAAATCCTTTTGAAAAATCAATACTTAATTTTTCTATTAAAGCATAGTTTTTTATCGATAGAGTGGTTATCATTTACGGTGTGTTTTATTGAAGATTTAAATTTATTATGAAAAATAACTAATAAATTTAGTAGTTGATCATTTCCCATTTACTAGAGTTCAAAGGAGAAGTTTTATTTAAACTCTCAATTAAATCCGATATGCTGATACTGGGCCCTCCTGAAAAAATGGAAAGAACTTCATCTGATTTTGCATCGAAGAATACACGTGTCAAAAACGCATTAGGTTTAGAGCTGTTTAGTTTGCCTAAATCGATTAACGATACTTTTATCTTCTCTTTTGCCGCTTTCAAATCTTTTGACATTAGATCTAAACCGGAATGATAATCCAATGCCGTTTTGCGTACTGCTGAAAATGATCCAGATAACATATCATTGATAAGGAAATATCGGTTTTGATTCCCATCAATCTGACTCCATCCTTTATAACTACTTTGTTGCGCAACGTTTGCAATATTTTGTGCTATTTCAAAATTAGGATTTCCCGATTCGAGCAAAAAAGTATCCTGATCCATGCCTAATATAATATAGCTATAAAAAGAAATTACAGAAACCAAATTAGACTCAAATACTGAAGGATTGAAAAGTAAATTCTCAAATTCAGTGTATCTGAAACTAAAATCCTTATCATTATAGTTTAGAATTGGTGACGAATAAGAAGAATTAAATATTGGTCTTGATGATTGTACTTGTAAGGTTGCGGTAAACTGATCGGAATTGTTTGATAAAATAGTAACAAACATCGAACAATTAATTTTTTCGTTTTGCTTTAATGTCTGCCCCGTCCAATCTGTTTTATTCACAAATTCATTCAGGGATGTTTCCAAGGTTTTAAAAACCTGTAGATTAGCATTCCCTAACTTATCTGAATTTACCGTTACAGTACAATTTAACTGCTGTGCTTGAAGCAGCCCAACTGATAGTAGTAAGAAAAAGGTAAATATCTTATTCATAAAAATTTGCTATTACTTTATTTAATATATCGTCGGCAACGGCTTCTTTCGATTTCAGTTCCATCGGTTCAATATTAAAATTCTTATCGATAAAGGTAACTTTATTGGTTGGTTTTCCAAAACCTGCTCCTTGATCTTGTAAAGAATTTAAAACAATCAAATCTAAGTTTTTTTTCTGGATTTTACCCTTTGCATTTTCAATTTCATTTTCTGTTTCTAAAGCAAACCCAATTAAAAACTGATTTTTCTTTATATTTCCCAATGAAGCTAATATGTCTTTTGTTTTTTCGAGTTCAATCACAAAATTATCAGCGGCTTTTTTAATTTTTTGGGTAGCCACATTTTTAGGCTTATAATCCGCTACTGCAGCGGCAGCAATCGCAACGTCTACCTCGTCAAAATATTGATGACATGCTTCATACATCTCCTGAGCAGAAACGACGTTAACCACTTGAATTAGCGAATGACTTACTGTAAAATTTGTAGGTCCTGCAACTAAAATCACTGAAGCACCTAAATTAGCCGCACTTTTAGCAATATCAAATCCCATTTTACCGGAAGAATGATTCCCTATAAAACGTACCGGGTCTATTGCCTCATATGTTGGACCAGCAGTTATAAGTATTTTTTTTCCTTTGAGAGGTAATTTACTTTCTAAATCAGCTTCCAGAAACCGAATAATATTCTCGGGTTCTGCCATTCTTCCTTCACCTGAAAGACCACTTGCTAATTCACCACTTTCAGCAGGAATTATAGTATTTCCAAATTCGTGTAATGACTTAAAACTAGCAATTGTAGATGGGTGCTTGTACATGTCTAAATCCATTGCAGGGGCAAAAAAAACAGGACACTTTGCAGATAGATAAGTAGCAATTAGAAGGTTGTCGCAAGTACCGTTTGCCATCTTTGACAAGGTATTTGCAGTCGCCGGAGCGACAACCATTATATCAGCCCACAGCCCTAACTCAACATGATTATTCCATTTTTCGTTCTCATCGTCTTGATTGAAGAAAGTGGAATGCACTGGGTTTTTAGACAGGGTGGATAATGTAAGAGGAGTTACAAAATCCTTAGAAGCAGGTGTCATTATCACTTGGACATGTGCACCTGCTTTTATGAAAAGTCGTACTAAAGACGCTGTTTTATAGGCGGCAATTCCACCAGAAATTCCTAGTAAAACTTTCTTTCCGCTTAAAACTGACATTGTACTTTTATTTATTTGAATCTCTGTGGTAAATTTTACCGTCTAACCATTCTTGAACAGCTAAAGCGTGTGGCTTTGGCAATTTTTCATAGAATTTTGAAACCTCAATTTGTTCTTTGTTTTCAAAAACTTCTTCAAGACTATCATTATATGTAGCAAACTCTTCCAATTTCTCAGTCAATTCTTTTTTAATTTCAGAATTGATTTGATTTGCTCTTTTAGCCATAATGGTTATCGCTTCATACACGTTTCCAGTAGGTTCTTCAATAACAGTTTTATTGTATGTTATTGTATTTACTGGAGCATTCGTCTTTTTTAAATCCATGACTTTATTTATTTAGTAAATTTTTGTAAATCTTGTTCAATTCGAGCTAACATTAAGTTCGCTTTTTCTTTATATTTTGTTTCTGCATCAAATTTAATCAAACTTGAATATGCTGTTTTCGCAATATTCAAACGTTCTTCCATTTTAGTTTCAACACTATTAATTCCAAGTTGGTACGCAGAATCAAACTTATAAAACAATGCATCTTCTTTATATGGTGTCCCAGGATAATCAACGATAAAATTATCTAAAGCTACAATTGCTGATTTAAAATCTGAGATTGTATTGTATCCTTTGGCATTTTCGTATACCTTTTTCTCTATTTTTTCACGTAAAACCCTTACTGTTTCATTCGCCTCACCTAAATACTCCGAATTAGGATAGGTATCGATGAAGTTCTGTAATTTATCTATCGCTTTAAAAGTGTCCGTTTGATCTAAGCTGTACACCGGTGATAACATCGAGTAGCTTTTTGGTCCTAAATAAGCAGCTTCCTGTACTTTTTCACTCTTAGGATACCCTGAAACGAAACTTTCAAACTGATAACCAGCTAAATAATACTGTTTTGTTTTATAATACGACTGTGCAAACATGTAAAACAACTTTTCAGCCTGAGGTTTTCCTCTGTAAGCTGGCGCAATTTGTTCAAAAAGGCGTATCGCTTTTGTGTATTTCCCAGCTTCATATAATTTAGTACCCATTTCAAATTTCGCGGCTACATCATCGTTTTTCAATGCTTTTTGATATTCATTACATGAAGTAAAAAGAACAACAAGAAGCAATAGAGATATAATTTTTTTCATTTTTATTTATTTTATTTGACTTATGGGCCACGCATAACCCACAAAAAATCATACCGAAGTTTCGGTGGCAAATTTAGTTATTAATTTAGCTACTACAAAATATTTCTTTGCTTAAAAATAAGCGACACTTTTCGTACTTATTTAACCGTATTTTTAACAAATTGAGCTATTCTTTGCGATAAAGATTCATCAACCTGAACTAGCGGTAAGCGCACAAAACTATCTGCTATTCCCAGTGCCTCAAACACTTGTTTGATTCCAGCAGGATTACCCTGTTCAAAAATCATATCAATACAATCAGACAGGATGTACTGTAATTTAAATGCGTCATCTACCTTACGATTCAATCCTAATCGAATCATTTCAGAAAATTCTTTCGGAAAACCTTGCCCAATTACAGAAATAACACCTGCACCGCCCGCTAAAACCATTGGTAAAGCGATCATATCATCTCCAGAAATTACTAAAAAGTCTTTCGGTTTATCTTTCAATATTTGCATCGCCTGAACGATATCACCTGCTGCTTCTTTTACAGCAACGATGTTTTCAAAATCATTAGCTAAACGCAATACAGTTTTTGGCAACATATTACTTGATGTTCTTCCCGGAACATTATAAATAATCACAGGTATTGGCGAAGCTTCAGAAATAGCTTTAAAATGTTGGTATATTCCTTCTTGAGTTGGTTTATTGTAAAATGGAGAAACTGAAAGTATAGCAATAAAATCAGAAAAATCTCTGGTCTTTAATTCTTCAACAATCCTTCTAGTATCGTTTCCTCCTACTCCTAACACTAAAGGCAATCGTCCTTTATTACAGTCAACCACTGTTTTGATAACCAACTCCTTTTCGTCTTGAGATAGTGTGGCGTTCTCTGCTGTTGTTCCCAGAATTACAAGATATTCAATCCCTCCATCTATAGAAAAGTTTACGATTCTGCACAATGCTTCCGTATCAACTGAGAAATCTGCTTTAAATGGGGTCACAAGAGCAACACCAGTTCCTATTAATGCTTGCATGTTAAATTATATTTTGTTTAATATTTTTAAGTACCTAAATAATTCATGAGTAAAAACCTTGTAATTCTCACCATTGGTATTGATCATCAAATTGTTTAATCTTTTATCAATAGCTGAAAAACCAACTTTAAAATGAGCCTTAGAATTATGAGTCACAATTAGTAAAATTGTCTTTTCAACATCATAATAACTAATTAACAAATCAAATTCCTTGTTTATAAAATCATTAACAGCGGGATTATCTATTTCTGCATTCCACTTTAAATGTTTTGAACTAAAGGTAGCTCGTACATTGTTTGTGCTTTTTTTTGATGCCTCTCGATAAACAATAACCTCTATATTTTCTTCTAAAATACCATTAGCAATTAACTCGTTTATAAAAGCTTTTGTTTCTGAAAAATGACGTTGATCTATAACTACGCCAACTGTTTTGATTATTCCAGAAACCGACTTGCCTTTAACATTTTGCAAACTGTTTTTTAATATTTTTTTTACAGAAAATTCTTTTATATAATTTAAAAACATTCTATTTTTACTGTTTTACAAAATTAATTAATTAAGTCCCATAACAAATGGTAAATCTAAAAAAGTATAACGATGTTTTCAAACTTTTTGTTATATTCTTAACATTTTTTTTATTTCTTTCTTGCAGCGACAAAGTTGTCCATCTGACCAAAATTGAAGGGAAACAAATTCCAATTACCGAAAAAGAAAATCAAGTAACTGAAATAGAAAACTTTATTAAACCGTTCAGAGAACATATCAATAAAGACTTAGATAGCGTTTTATCGTATTGCCCTATTACTTTAGACAAAAAAGCAATTAATTACCAAAGTACTATTGGTAATCTTATGGCAGATGTTACTTTAAAACGAGGAAATATAGTTTTTAAAACTCGTGAAAACAAAACAATCGATATTTGTTTGCTCAACAATGGAGGGATTAGAGCGATACTGCCATTAGGTAGTGTAACTACAAGAACGGCGTTTCAAATCATGCCATTTGAAAACACAATGGTTGTAATAGCCTTAAAAGGAGAGCAAATACTAGAAATGGTAGACTATTTTTTGACCGAAAAACAACCACATCCTCTTGCTGGATTGACCTTTACTATTGATAAAAACAAACTTCCAAAAAATATTTTAGTACAAGGTAAAACGGTTGAAAAAGACAAAGTATATTATGTTGGGACCAATGATTATCTTGCTAACGGTGGAGATAGCATGAATTTCTTCAAAAAAGGAACTGCTACTTATGATCTCAATTACAAATTGAGAAACATCTTGATTGATTATTTTAAAGAAACAGATACGATTAGATCAACTCAAGACAATCGAATTACGATTGAGTAATTTGAAAATTATTAATTCCAATAGACTTTAGCCCCGATTGAAGTGAAAATCCTTTTTATTTTATCTTTAAAAATAAAAAGATTGTAACAGAAAGCGGGAAATAGCTCCAAAATCAAACAGATGAAAAGAAGAGATTTTATAGAAAAAACTGCCGCAAGTACAGCAATGTTGGGCTTAGGTTTATCATTAAGTAGTTTCAAAACGGTCGAAGTAACAAAAATAACTATTCTTCATACTAATGATGTGCACAGTCATATTGATCCTTTTCCTGCTGATGACCCTCGCAATACGAATATGGGCGGCGTGGCCAGAAGGGCGTCACTGATTGAAAACATTAGAAAAGAGGATACCAATGTTTTACTGCTCGATGCTGGTGATATTTTTCAAGGCACACCTTATTTTAATTATTATGGAGGTGAACTAGAATTTAAACTGATGAGTATGATGCAATATGATGCCTCTACCATAGGAAATCATGATTTTGATAATGGTATCGAGGGTTTATATGCACAAATGCCTCATGCTAAATTTGAATTCTTATCTGCGAATTATGATTTCAAAAACACCATGATGGACGGCTTAGTTAAACCGTATAAAGTTTTCAATAAAAATGGAATTAAGGTTGGCGTTTTTGGAATTGGGATTGAACTTGACGGTTTAGTTGACAAAAAAATGTATCAAGAAACTGTTTATAACAATCCTGTTGAAACAGCTCAAGAAATGGTTCGGATTTTAAAAAAGGAACAAAAATGCGACTTAGTTGTTTGTCTTTCACATCTTGGTTATAATTATAAAAATGAGCCTAATAAAATTTGTGATTTGAAACTTGCTGCCCTTACAGAAGATATCGATTTGATAATAGGTGGACACACACATACTTTTCTAGATAAGCCAACAATTGTGAAAAACAGATCAGGAAATGACGTTTTAGTCAATCAAGTAGGCTGTTATGGAATCAACCTAGGCCGAATTGACTTTTATTTCGATTCGAATAAAAGAAAAGCATCTGAAGGAAAATCAATCGTTGTTTAACCGCTCATTATTTATAACAAACTTATAAAAAGAAAAACAAACTATACTATTTAGAAATAAAGCCAATGGTCTTAAACTTATTAATTTTAAATCTGATAAATAAAATTTTTCAATAAAGACGACGAAAGTCTGGGTTAATGACATAATTCCAAAAATAAGCAACCAGACGTCTTTTTTATTATTAGCTGATAAATAGTTTGATAGTACAATTCCGCTCAGTGCTGCAATTAAGACAATCTGAATAATTAAACTAATATAACTTTGTACCATTACATTATCAGGAATTGACACCAAATACAAAAAATAAAACAGGAAAGGTATCGAAGCTAAGGTGGGTGGAATATAATCATTAATACGGGTTAACTTAGCAACATAATATATCTCAATGATACGGTGAAAAAAAACAAAAATTAAAGCATAACGCACTACTCCTATTTCATTTGATATAAAAAACATTCTTCCAATTAGTAGAAATAAAAGATTAATAAAATAGAGCGGGTTTTTTAGAGAAGAAGTATAACTATACAATGCTAATAATAGTAAAAACTCTACTGGTTTTATAAAATATTGAAAATAAATGTCCATGTACATCTGGAAAGTGATCTCAATTATTCCAGTAAAGAAATAGAGTATAATTAACACTTTTTCAATATCCTTATCGAAACCTCGGACCTTTATTTTTCCTATATTAATTTTCATTTATCAGAATCATAAAGTCATCTTCAGATAGAATTGGAATATTAAGTTTGTTGGCTTTTTCCAATTTGGCAGGTCCCATATTATCACCAGCTACTACATAATTTGTTTTGGCAGAAATAGAACTACCTACTTTCCCTCCATTTTCTTCAATTGCTTTTTTCAATTCGTCTCTAGAGAACTGTTGGAAAACACCGGATACCACAAATACTTTCCCACCAAGCTTGTCAGTTGCATTAGGGTTTATGTTTTCAATAATTTCAAATTGGATTCCGAAATTCTTCAATCTGTCAATGATGATTCTATTTTCTTCATTTTCAAAAAATTCCAGGACACTTTTAGCTATTTTCTCACCAATTTCATCAACTAAAACCAAATCCATTAACGTTGCCTGACTCAACGCATCAATATTTTTATAATGCTTCGCTAATTTCTTAGCTACTGTCTCGCCGACATATCGGATTCCTAGCGCATATAAAACACGTTCAAATGGGATGCTTTTTGAATTCTCCACTCCCTTAACCAGATTATCGGCTGACTTTTGTGCCATACGTTCCAATGGAAGAATTTCTTCTACGGTCAATTGATACAAATCAGCATAATTATGCACCAAACCATTATTAAATAACAATGCTACAGTTTCACCTCCGAGTCCTTCAATATCCATTGCCTTTCTCGAAATAAAATGTTGGATGCGTCCAATAATTTGCGGTGGACAACCATAAAAATTAGGGCAGTAGTGATTTACTTCTCCTTCATTTTTAATTAACTCCGTGTGGCATTCTGGACAATGTGTAATGTATTTTGTTGGTTCTGAATTTTCAGAACGCTTGCTTAAATCGACCGCTATAATTTTAGGGATAATCTCTCCTCCTTTTTCAACAAATACAATATCTCCCAATCGAATATCTAGTTTTTCGATTTGGTCAGCATTGTAAAGGGAAGCACGTTTAACAATTGTACCAGCTAACTGTACCGGTTCCAAATTTGCAACAGGTGTAATCGCACCCGTTCTTCCTACCTGATAAGAAATGGAATTTAATCTGGTTGAAACCTGTTCAGATTTGAACTTGTAAGCCATTGCCCAACGTGGAGATTTAGCAGTATAGCCTAGTTCATCCTGATATTGAAAGCGATTTACTTTTACCACTACCCCGTCTGTCTCATAAGGCAACTCGTGTCTATGTATATCCCAAAAATCAATGTACTTAAAAACTTCTTCTAAACTAAGAGCGAGCTTCGCTTCTTTGGGAACTTTAAACCCCCATTTTCTAGCTGCTTCTAAGCCATCATACTGTGTCGCAAAAGGAAGGTTGTTTCCAATTAAAAAATACAAAAGGCAATCTAATGGTCTTTTGGCAACTTCAGCACTGTCTTGTAGCTTTAAACTTCCAGAGGCAGTATTTCTTGGGTTAGAATAAGGAGTTTCTCCAATTTCTATTAAATCCTGATTCATTTTTTCGAATCCGGCAAAAGGCAATATAATCTCTCCTCGTACATCAAATTTATCGGGAAAATCACCTTTTAGCTGTAGCGGAATTGATTTTATAGTTTTGATATTATTAGTAACGTCATCCCCTTGAAACCCATCTCCTCTAGTAACGGCTCTTGTAAGCTTTCCGTTCTCATAAGTGATGCTAATTGATGCTCCGTCATATTTTAATTCGCAGGTATATTCTAGTGGAACTTCGCCTAACACTTTTTGCACGCGCTTTTCCCACTCGATTAAATCCTCCTTAGAATAAGAATTATCCAAAGAGTACATTCTGTATTCATGAGGGACCGTTTTAAAATTTTTGGTGATCGCTCCTCCTACTCGTTGACTAGGTGAATTTTCATCAAAATATTCAGGATGTTTATTCTCTAAATCTTGAAGCTGTTTTAGTTTTATATCAAAATCATAGTCAGAAATGGTTGGCGTGTCCAACACATAATAATTATAATTGTATTGGTCTAATTCGTCCCTTAATTTTTGAATCGTATTTTGAACATCCATAGAAAAAATATTGGCTATTTTAGTATTTGAAAATCGTGTACTAAAATAGCCAATTTAAAGGAAATATCAAGAATAATTATGATTCTATAATTGAATTTATTTGCTTATATAACTGCCCATCACTTAAAAAAGCACCCTGCTGTATCAATGCAAAAATAGAAGTATTACGCTCTTCAGTAAACTCCTTTTTACCTACTTTCATTTCGATTGTCTCGGTAAACATATTATCACTAAGCCATTGCAATCCTTCTTTAGTTAAAAAATCTACTTCAGGAACTAATGATTTTAAAACAATAGACCGTACATGCGTGTCGAAACTCTGAAAAAGAAAAATATGGTTTTTTGAAAAATGCTCTAAATATTCAGCTCGTGTCAAAACTCCTTCCCAAACTAAGTCAGAAAAAACGTCTAGTTCCTGTTCAGCAACCTCCGGTTTATCCGCTTTGATTGTATCCCATTCCGCTTTGTCAATTGTTTGAGTTGCTAAAAAAGTGCTGAATTCTTGATTTAATTCTTCAAATTGTTCTTTAGTTAATCTTGTATATTTCATGAAATTTATTTTTGCTATAAAGGCGCAAAGCATTTACTATTTTAATTCGGTGGCAAATTTAAAATTTAAAAACAGAAAAGCCTTCTTTTTCAAGAAGGCTTTTCTAAATTTATTTATTAAATGAGCTTAGAATATATATCTAAGTCCAAACTGTGCTTGCCATCTTGACAATAAACTAGCATCGTAATTGAACGTTTTAGTTTGAGTACCACTAAAAGTATAGGTCGGTATTTTTGTTGTTTGATCAACAGAAACTCCAATAGGCTGTACACTTGTAGGGTTCTGAACTAATCCCCAATCAGAATTAAGAAGATTTCCTATGTTTAATACATCAACACTAAATTGAATTGTATTCGTCTTATCTCCTGAAACTTTAAAGTTATAATCTTGTATAAATTTAACATCCCATTTTCCTCTCCATGGAGCTAAAGCACCATAACGTTCTACATACTGACCTCTTCTTCCGCTCATGTAATCATCTTGACTAATGAATTTATCAAATGCCGCCCCTTGTCCAGCACCAGAAAAAATCATAGTACTAATCTCAGCAGTGGTAGGTATGTAAATTAAATCATTTCCACTTGCACCATCATTATTAATATCTCCACCATAAGTATAGTTGAAACGACCTCCTTGTGCATACTCGAAGAAAGTAGAAATAGTAGTAGACCATTTGTCATTACCATATCTCCATTTTTTTGAAGCTACACCAATGAAACGATTTTTATCACCATATTTAGAATTAGATAAAGTAGCATCATTTACATTTCCTAAAGCAGGATTAAAAGCAAAAGCATCACCAGCAATTTCAGCTTCAATAGAATTTACATCTAATGATTTTAAATAGTTATACCCTAAACTAGCAAACAAACCATTATCAAAATTCTTTTGTATTTTAATCGAAGTATTAAATGCGCTTCCTTTATTTGTGTTAGTCAATACATAACCATTTGTAGGAACAGGAAAACCATAATCAGTCCAAGTACCTTGGTCATTAGCACCATAAATTGCTCTATTATCAGCACCAACTAATTGGCTTGTTGGTTTTTTTAAACCCCAATTTTGAACTTGAACTCCATTTATATCTTTATTGTATGACGCATCAACGGTCACGATATAATTATTCTCGAATTTATGATCGTATCCTAAACTCGTTCTCCAAACCTGTGGAAATTTAAAGTCCGGATTAACTACTTGGTAGAAAAAAGGATCTGAACCACCTACTTGATTTCCAATCCAAACAAAAGGAAGTCTTCCTGTGAAAATACCAGTTCCTCCACGAAGTTGTTTAGTTTTGTCTCCTGTAATATCCCAGTTAAAACCGGCTCTAGGTGACCAAAGTATGTCGTTGTTTGGCATTTTTGTAGAATCAAAACGAACCACACTACCATCTTTAGGATTGTAATAATCAATATTTGGCAAATATCCTTCTGAATTTTCAGTATCGATAAACTTTTGTGCTAAGTCTGAAGTATTAAAATACAATGGTTTATCAGCTCTTAATCCATAGATTAATTTAAAGTTATCATTTATATTCCATTCATCCTGAACATATAATGCTACCTGACCAACATTTAATTCTGCCAGGTTCCAACCTCCGTTTACACCGTCAGCTAAAGCATTTTTAGTATTGAATGTATTTTGTGCATCTGCAATTGCTTGAGCATAATAACCACTAGCAATATTAGTATCAAATCCAGCTAAGTCAGTAGTACCAAACACGTCAAAACCATAACCTTTAAGATTGAATGAGTTTTTAAACATGAATTTTTCGAATGAAAAACCTGCTGTATATGTGTGATTACCTTTTACAATATTCAAATTATCAGTAATTTGAATTACTTTTTGATCTAGTTTATTATTAATAGAGAACGGCTCATGTCCTGCAATAATATAAGGAGAACCATCTTTTGTAATACTTATTACCGGAGCTGGTGAAGAAAATGGTTTTCTATAATCATCAAAATGAGTATAACCAGCTTGTAATTTATTAGTTACTACTTCACTAAATTTTGAGTTCAATTCTACTAAGAACGAACTAATTTTATTGTTGATTTGGTATCCTGAATTTGCAAATTGTAAAGTAGTGGCATCCGGTCCTCTACGAAGGATTGCTGTAGGGTGCGCAAGCTTATCTTTAGAGGCATCAAGAAAATTATAAATAACAGCCAATTTATGATTGTCATTTATGTTCCAGTCGAATTTAACAATTCCTTTATTAGAATCAGAATTATGTGTAAACCCTTGGTAAGCACCTGTATTGTAACCTAACTTACCTAATTCAGTCGAAACATGCATTAAGTCAGTAGCTAAAACTCTAGATTCATTTACGTCTGTTGTTCCATTCCCGTCGTTTGCAACAAAATTTGAACCTGAGTCACTTCTTTTATCAATTTCATAATTAGCAAAAAAGAATAATTTGTTTTTCACAATTGGACCTCCAATACTAACACCTGCTTGAGTTTGCTCTAATGCTGGTACAAATATTTTCTCTCCTCTAACCTTACTACCCGTTAGATCTTGATTTCTGAAAAAAGCATAAGCTGTACCATGAAATTCATTAGTACCTGATTTTGTAACTGCGTTTACAGAAGCTCCTGTAAATCCAGATAGTGTTACGTCATATGGTGCAGTCGCAACTTGAATTTGCTCAATTGCATCAAGAGAAATTGGTTGAGAACCGGTTTGTCCTCCTGGAGTAGCAGCATCTAATCCGAAAGGATTATTAAAAACGGCACCATTCAAAGAGTAATTGTTATATTGATCATTTCTACCTCCAAAAGATCCTCCACTTGCAGAAGGCTCTAAACGTGTAAAGTCTTCAGCTGATCTTGAAATAGATGGTAAAGAAGTTAATTCTTTTCTACCAATGGTAGTTTCTGCACCGGTTCTACCACCTGCAAAAACCTTGTTTTTAGTACCTGTAATTTTAACTTCGTTTAATTGTTGACTTTCGTCTTTCAACATAACGTCTAAACTAAAAGGTTTACCTAATTCAAGGAATACATCGTTGATTTCCTGAGTTTGAAATCCAATAAAAGTAACCACAACTTTGTATGGTCCTCCAACCCTCATATTTAACATACTAAACCTACCTTCTGCATTTGACAATGCAGAATACTTAGTTCCTGTTGGGGTATGAATTGCTAAAATGGAGGCACCTGGAAGTAGCTCCGTGTCTGAACTTTTTACGGTTCCTTTTATACTGGAAGTTGTACTTTGAGCTATCATTGCATGTAGTCCAAAAACAAAGAACAATAAAGTAATAATTTTTTTCATCTTGTTAAGTATGTGTTTATATTCGGCAAAAATAGACAAAAAAAAATCACTCCGAGGAGTGATTTTTACTTTTCTTTAACAAAACGTTAACAAAATAGAATTATTCTGCTATAATTTCATAAGGTAATTCAATAATTACATCTCTATGTAAACGAACGCTTGCCGTATATTTACCAGTACGTTTAACGATACCGCTAGTGATGAATTTTCTATCAATTACTTGACCACCTTTTGCTAAAACATCAGCGATGTCAATATTCGTGATTGAACCGAATAATTTTTCTCCACCTGCTTTTGCAGTAATTTTAATTTCGATAGCTTTTAAAGCTTCAGCAATTGCTTGCGCATCGCTTACAACTTTAGCCTCTTTATGTGCTCTTTGTTTTAGGTTTTCAGCTAATACCTTCTTTGCAGAAGAAGTTGCTAAATGTGCAAATCCTTGTGGAATTAAAAAGTTACGACCGTAACCATTTTTCACAGTTACTACATCATCTTTAAATCCTACATTTTGAACATCTTGTTTTAAAATAAGTTCCATGTTGTTGTCCTTTATTATAGAAGTTAGGTTTCATGTTTCAGAAAACCAACAACTGAGTTTAAATATTATTTTAGTAAATCAGCCACATATGGCATTAAAGCTAAATGACGTGCACGCTTTACAGCTACAGACACTTTTCTTTGGTATTTCAATGAAGTTCCAGTTAAACGACGTGGAAGAATTTTCCCTTGTTCATTTACGAATTTCAATAAGAAATCAGCATCTTTATAATCGATATACTTGATACCAGATTTTTTGAAACGACAGTATTTCTTTTGTTTGTTAGTTTCTATGTTTAAAGGCGTAAGATATCTGATATCCCCGTCTTTTTTTCCTGAAGCAGATTGTTGTAATGTTGCCATGATTAAGCTTTTGTAGATTTTAATTTTGTTCTTCTTCTTTCAGCCCAAGAAATAGCGTGTTTGTCTAAACTTACAGTTAAGAAACGCATAACTCTTTCGTCACGTCTAAATTCTGTTTCAAAAGCAATTAGAACTTCTCCTGATACTTTGAATTCGAATAAGTGATAAAAACCACTTTTTTTGTTTTGAATTTCGTAAGCCATTTTTTTAAGGCCCCAGTCTTCTTTCGATACCATTTCGGCTCCTCTAGTAGTAAGAAAATCTTCAAATTTGCTTACTGTTTCCTTTACCTGAACATCAGATAAAACGGGATTTAAAATGAAAACAGTTTCATAATGATTCATAAATATTTATTTATTTGTTAATTTGGGTGCAAAAATAGCTTTTATTTTTCAATATTCAACATTAATTTCAATTTAATCGATGAACAACAAAAAAAATGATGCTTGAACTAAATTACATTAAAAAAAAGAATATATTTACTACTCCAAATCATAAACACTAAATATTATGAAATTAAACTGTGTTGTTGTAGATGATAGCTCGATTCAACGAATGATCATTTCCAAATTAGTAAATAATCATCCAAGCCTACATTTGATAGGTGACTTTTCAAATGCTATTGAAGCAAGAAGTTGCATGTCTATTCACAATGTGGACTTAATATTTCTTGATATTGAAATGCCAGTAATCAGTGGCTTCGATTTTTTGGATGGATTAAAAACTAAACCTCAAATTATTTTTATTACTTCCAAAGCAGAGTATGCGATGAAAGCATTTGATTATGACGCGACGGATTACCTTCAAAAACCGATTGCATTAGACCGATTTAATGCATCTGTTATTAGGGCAATGGATTTACATTTACTTAGAAATGATAATAAGGAAGAAGAAGGAGAGCATATCTTCATAAAAAGCAACTTGAAAAAATTGAAGATTTTTACTTCAAAAATAAAATGGATTGAAGCTTTTGGTGATTATGTAAGAGTAGTTACTGAGGACGATAGCAACTTGGTTCTTTCTACCATGAAGTCTTTTGAAAATGATTTATCGAAAAAGAAATTCGTAAGAGTACATAAATCGTACATCATTAATATTGACAAAGTAGAACGTTTCAATAGTAAATTTGCAGAAATCGGTATTACTAAAATACCTTTAAGCAGAAACAAAAAAGAAGATTTAGTAAAAGCACTTTCATTTGTATAAAAAACTACTTTAATAGAAATCGACGTTTATCGCAACCTTAATTGCTCTATATTGAGCAACTGAATCAAAACTATTCAACATTTTCTGAATAATATTCTTAGTACTTACTATTGAAATATTAGTTGGAATCTTGATGATTATTGTTCTGATATACTCATTTCGTATCCTGTTTATAGCCGGTTCTTCCGGACCTAAGACTGGTATATTTAGATTTTGGCTTATTACCTGATACAGCCACATAGCACCTTCCTTAAGTTTATCAAAATCACGATGTTTTAGAGTGATTTTGATAATCCTGAAATACGGTGGGTATTTATAAATTTGCCTGTCATATAATTGTTCCTTATACATTCCTGCATAGTCATTATTAGTGACCTGTTGTATCGTGTTATGATCAGGGTTATAGGTTTGAATAATTACCTTTCCTTGCTTCTCTGATCGTCCTGAACGTCCAGACACTTGTGTCATCATTTGAAAACTTCTTTCAAAAGCCCTAAAATCCGGATGATAAAGCATATTATCGGCATTCATTATCCCTACTAAACTTACATTATCAAAATCAAGCCCTTTAGCTAACATTTGTGTTCCCACCAGAATATCAACTTCCCTGTTTTTAAAACTATCAATGATTTTTTCGAATCCAAATTTACCGCGAGTGGTATCCTGATCCATTCTTCCTATTTTATTAGCAGGAAAAAGGCTTACTAATTCTTGCTGTATTTGCTCTGTTCCAAAACCTTTGGTGGTTAAATCAACACTAGAACAGCTGTGGCAATGAGTTGGTTTAGCTATCGAATAGCCGCAATAATGACATCGCAATTGATTCTTGTGCTTATGATAGGTCAAACTCACATCACATTGCTGACAGTGCGGCACGTGTCCACAGGTCATGCATTCCACGAGAGGAGAATACCCTCTTCTGTTTTGAAACAAAATCACTTGTTCTCCTAATGCAATTGCATTTGTAATTCCTTCTATTAGGGTATCACTAAAGTGACCTTTCATCCTTTTTCGAAAATATTTATCTTTTAAATCAACCAGCTGAATGTCTGGCATCATTACGTTGCCGTACCTTTCTTTGATTTCGACCAAACCATATTTATCTGAACTGGCATTAAAATACGTTTCAATACTTGGGGTTGCCGAACCTAGTAAAACTTTAGCTTTATGGAAATTTGCCAACACCACCGCAGCATCCCTAGCGTGGTACCTGGGGGCAGGATCTATTTGCTTAAAGGTTTGCTCGTGTTCTTCATCTACAATTACGAATCCCAAGTCGGCAAATGGCAAAAACAAGGCCGACCTCGCTCCTATTACTATTTGTGCTTTTTCAGAATTTCGCAAAACTTGACTCCACACTTCGACCCGTTCATTATTGTTGTATTTCGAATGAAAAACAGCTACTTTATTCCCGAAATAAGCTCTTAACCTTCCTACTAATTGAGTGGTAAGCGCAATCTCCGGCAACAGGTACAAGACTTGCTTTCCTGTAACGAGATATTCCTCTATCAGTTTAATATAAATCTCTGTTTTTCCACTGGAAGTCACACCATGTAAAAGACAAACTTCTTTTTGGATAAAACTATCTCTTATCCCATAAAAAGCATTTTGTTGTGCAACACTTAGTTGCAAATCCCTTTCATTGGTTTCTCCGGTAAAATTAACACGATCCTCTTGAATATAGTAGTCTTCAAATATTTCTTTTTCAATTAATACTTTTACAATTGCCGAGGTAGAATTAGCAGCCTCCACCAGTTTTTTTACGGTAAGAGGTTTCTTTTCGGAAGCGATTAATTGAAAGTACGTTAAAACAATTTCTTTTTGCTTGCTAGCATTTTTTAACGTTTCCAGTAATTCCCCTAGCCCCTGATTGGACTCGTATTTAGAATGCAAACGAATGTATCGCACTAATTTAGGTTTATAACTTTCAAGCATTTCTTCCTGAAGCACTAATATGTTTTTGTCAATTAGTTTTTGAATGACAGGAAAAATATTTTTCTTGTTTAAAATTGAAGTGATATCCTGAACCTTAAGCGACGATTGCTGTTGCAATGCCTGATAAACTAAAAACTCATCATCAGAAAGATCACTTTCATCAACGAAAACATCTGTTTTTTGAGAAATTACAGTTTCGCTTTCTAATATTAAAGCACTTGGCATCGCACCACGATACACATCCCCGATGGCACACATATAATAAGATGCAATCCATTGCCAATGAGCAATCTGAATTTCGGTTACTATAGGACTTTCATCAAGGATTTGATGAATTTCTTTAGCGTCGTATAATGTGGGTTGATTCTGATGAGTCTCTACTACCAGCGCAGTATAAATTCTGCTTTTTCCAAAAGGAACCGCTACTCGCATTCCTTTCTTTATATAATTATACTCGGATTCAGATATACTATACGTGAAAGTCTTGGCAAGAGAAAGCGGTAAAATTACTTCGGCAAAAAAAAACATTCTTTAGGTATTGGGTATTAATTAGTTTAGTTGAAAATAAAAATTATTTAACTCTATACCAATATTGGGTTCTTCCCAATAAAGCGAAGCCAATATAACCGCGTACTTTAAGCTTGTCTTTTGATTCTAACGTAATGAAACATTTATATATTTTTCCGTTTTTAGGATCTAATATTTTCCCTGAGTTATATTCGTCTCCATCTTTTTTAAGTCCTTTTATCACTGTCAACCCTAACACTGGCTTATTTGTATCTTCTCCTTCACAGTCAACACAGCGGTCTTTTCTATGGCTTGCGTCAAAGATCTCAAGTACTCTTCCGTAAATTTTTCCTGATTTTTCATAAATTTCAACAACCGATTTCTCCTCACCGGATTGATCATCAATAGTCTTCCATTTTCCAATGACCCCTTGACCTTGAGCATAAAACAATGTTGAAACAAATAACAATACTAATGTGATACTCTTTTTCATAATTTATTTACTTTTTTTATAATTCCCATAAAGAGAAAACTTTTTTTTAAAAATTACAGAAGCGCTGCCTATAACTAATCCATTTTTCAGCTTGAAACCGCCCAATTTTTATCAAACTTACTATAAATTTACCGAAAAACATTTAGATTAATTCAATATTCTTTTTTCTTTTTAGGTTATTTATCGCGGCATTTAATTCAAAGCCAAGAAGTAAAATCATACAGTTAATCCAAATGTAGAACATCACAATTAACAAAGTACCTATAGAACCATAAAGTTGATTGTACTGCGAGAATTGGATAACCCAAATTCCAAAAAAGTAAGAAATAATGATGGTCAAAACGGTAGTAAAAACAGAACCAACTGATATGAAAGCCCTTGTTTTATCGTGCTTTGTTCCAAACTTGAAAAGTATTGAGGTCGTAATCAAAATCATTGTAATTAAAAAACCGTAACGTCCCATAACAATTAATGGAATTTGTTCATTTAATACTTGATGAGCCGTTAGTTTATGAATAAACACCTCAAAAACAACAATAATACCTACAGTTACCAATAGCAACATTGATAAAAAAACTGACATTCCTACAGCAATCAAGTATTGCCGGAAAAACCCTCTTTTAACCAGTACATGCTTTGAATTTTCAAACCCCCCTAATATTGCATTTAACCCATTAGCCATCAAGAAAATAGACAATATAAAACCCGTTGACAGCAAACCAGAGTGACTATTATGAAGTATGTCATTAACAATGTTTTCAATCGCATAATACGTATTAGGAGGAACGCCTTCTGATACAAATTTTAAAAAATCCTGTTGAAATCCTTCAATCGGAATATATGGGATAAGATTAAGAATAAATAGTGCAAAAGGAAACAAAGCCATAAAAAAACTGAATGCAATAGAGCCAGCCCTGTTAGATAAAGCGCCTTCAGCTATACCGATGACGTACAATTCCATTAATTCATAAAGAGACAAACCTCCTAACCAACTTAACTTTACCCCTTTTATATAACGAGCAAAATTACGCAGTACCGGGATTCTATCAATTCTTTCTTCAATTTCGTGACTCATTGTATTCAGGTTGCAAGTTTCGGGTATCTATGTCTATTAGGTTACAAAACAATTACTTTAAATCGCTTTTAAACTTAAATCCATATTATAAACAGAATGCGTTAAAGCACCCGAAGATATGTAATTCACTCCACATTCAGCATATGCTCTTAAGGTTTCTTCATTAATATTTCCCGAAGATTCTGTTAAGCTTTGATTCCCAATAAAGACTACTGCTTTTCTCGTCATTTCGTAATCAAAATTATCCAACAAAATCCTATAAACGCCTCCACAGGCAACTATTTCTTTTACCTCGTTTAAGTCTCTAGCCTCGACAATGATCTTTAAATCCAGTTGTTTTTCCTTTAAATACGTCTTAGTTTTGGATATAGCCAAAGCTATTCCGCCTGCAAAATCAATATGGTTGTCTTTTAGCATAATCATATCATATAAAGCAAAACGGTGGTTCTCGCCGCCACCCAATTTCACAGCCCATTTTTCGGCAACACGAAAACCAGGTGTAGTTTTACGGGTATCCAGGATTTTAGTATTCGTTCCTTCTAGTAATTTGACATATTTGTTGGTTTTAGTAGCAATGGCTGACATTCGTTGCATTGAATTCAATACCATTCTTTCTGCTTTCAGGATAGATTGCGAACTACCTGAAACATGAAACACTATATCGCCGTATTTCACGGGCGTTCCATCAACTATAAAAGTCTCTATTATTAAATTTGGATCTACGTACTGGAATATCATTTTGGCAAATTCAACACCTGCGATAATCCCGTCATCTTTGACTAATAGTTTTGCTTTGCCTTCTGCCGAAGCAGGAATACAAGCCAGCGAACTATGGTCGCCATCGCCTACATCTTCTCGAATGGCATTTGCAATTAGTATCTGTAACTCGTTTTGAAATTGTGCTTCGCTAATCATCTTTCTCAGAAATTTATATAATGCTAAAGTAGGTAATTTTTGTCAAATTGAAAATTGGTTTCCCTATTGATGTGGAGTTCCCGATATTTACAAAGCTTGAAGAAGCAAAACAACCACATATAGAAAAGCAGTCGTCATATGACTAATAAACTGCAGATTACCTGAACCCTAATTTTAATAAAAATAGACTAATCAGCTAATAATCAACTTTTAACAATTTAAAAAATACAATTCTATCTTTAGACCATTAGTAAAATAATTCTTATATTTGGAAAGATGATAAATACTGAAGCCCACGGCTCGAAAAAAGTTATGAACAGCTAAAAGAAGACGAGTCAATTAAATATAGAATGAATAAAAAAACTCAAAATGAAAATACCCAATACTGTCTACCTAATATTAGCAATTATTTCTTTTCTTATTTTTGTTGACTCCTTATTTGATAAAGGTTCAGCGCACGAATTACTTTTCTGGAATGCCAATATTTGGGTTTACCGGCTATTTAGATTATCAGTTGCTTTACTGTTTTTTAAAATTTATTTTGACAAAAGAAGGAGTATTAAAACAATAAAAACAAAATGAAATCAACTATCGTAATTTTTATCGCATTTATCGTTCTTACTTCCTGTTCAGGTACAGATGTTAATGTTTCAGAGACTAATTCTCAAGGAAAATGGGAATTGGTAAAAATGAGCGGCAGAACCCTGAATTCTGAAACTTCCGGCGCTGCTATGGAGTGGCAGGAATTCTATTTACTTAATGACAACAGTACTTTTACTAAGTCTAGAACCCGAGATGGCAATACTTCTAGAAGTACAGGGACGTATAAAATCACAATTAGCGGTACCGAAACTTATTTTGAACTTACTTATTCATCCCAAAGTGACATCATTGGTAGCTGTTACGGTAATTTAAAAGAAGAACTTTATTTCGACAACGCTGATGTCTTAGTGAGTACTTGGCAAAACTGCGACGGCCCACGCTTGGAATATAGAAAAACAAAATAGGTGTTATAGTTTATTACTATACACTTACAAATAAGATTTTCGCCTTTTTTAATACTTTAAACTGCAATTAATCTTATTCCAAAGTAACTTTCTGTTATAAAATTATCTTTATCAATTTGCTATCTATCTTTCATAAAATTACTATTCACGTTATTACGCTACAAACCCTTCTCATATTATTATCCTTAATATTTATATTGTAAAACAATCTCCTTTATTTAAAATCTGATTTCACTACCCTAATATATTCAACAGCAAAATCATCTATTTACATTAAAATTTTAAAACGTTTATTATTTCGTAAAAAGCATTAAAGAGGCTAAAGAAAGCTTTTCGTAGCTATTGTAAGAAAACCGTAACGACGAAGGATTTTAGTTATTTAAAGAAATAAATATTAATTTAGTCCCAAACCTTCAATTTATGAAAGAAAATGTGCTTTTTGCAATGAATCGCCTTAGAGAAAAACTATGGTTTAGACCATTGATTTTTTGTATGCTTTCCATCTTGGGAGCACTAATTGCACAAGTGGCTGACAGTACACGTCTTCATGAATTAGTTCCTGAAATAAATACAGAATCCTTAGAAACATTACTACATACTATTTCATCGAGTATGTTAGTAATTGCCATTTTCGCCGTGGGCTCAATGATTTCTGCTTTTTCGGCAGCCAGTAACACAGCCACTCCTCGCTCTTTTAAACTAATCATTGCCGATGACGTTTCTCGAAACGCACTTTCTGTTTTTATAGGTTCGTTTATTTATAGCATTGTGGCCACGGTAGCGCTAAAAAATGGCTATTATGGTGTCGCAGGCAACTTTACTTTATTTGTTTTTACACTACTGTTTTTCGCATTAGTTATTCTTACTTTTTTACGATGGGTGGAGCGTATTTCGCGATTGGGACGCATGGGCCACACCATTAAATTAGTGGAAGATGCTACTGCAAATGCGATAAAAAACCGACTAGCATCACCTACGCTAAACGGAATAGTTATTAATCCAAATCAAGAAAAAGGTACAGCCGTTTATGGTGAATTTACCGGTTATGTCCAGCAAATCTACCTGTCTAAACTACAGGAAATTGCAGAAAAATTAGATGCGTTGATTACTATAAATGCTATTCCTGGAAGTTTTTCTGCCATAGATCAGCCTTTGTTTTATATATCGTTACAAGAAAGCACAACCACAGAGCAGGATTACAATGATATGAGAAAAGCATTTGTAATAGGTGATATGCGGTATTTTGATGAAGACCCTCGTTTTGGGCTCATCACTTTAAGCGAAATTGCAAGTCGTGCTTTGTCTCCTGCGGTCAATGACCCTGGTACGGCAATACAAATAATCAGCAGTTATGTCCGTTTATTTTCTTTGTGGGCTGAACCACTTGACTCGAAAAAAGCAGAGAAAAAACCATACGACCGCATTGCGGTTCCAGAACTTACAATTGAAGATTTATTTGAAGATGCATTTAGACCCTTAGCTCGAGATGGTGCAGGAAATATTGAAGTGATGATCCGACTTCAAAAAGCCTTTAACAGCGTTTATGCCATCGATAATTCTGCTATAAAAATAGCCGCTATGCATCATTCCTATCAAGCTTTTGAAAGGGCAGAAATAGAAATGAAATTTAATGGAGATCTTAGCCTATTAAAAAGCGAGAGTTTATTTACCAAACAATTATAAAGAAATACTGTTTTTAATACCTTTAAAGGAACTAATTTATGCAGCACCAACCTACTAAACATAATAAAACCGTTTGTCTTTCAATATCCAATCAAACTGTATCGGGTTTTACTATTACAAAAATAAGAACCTTATTGATAGCTATTTTTTTTCTGTTTGCTTCGGTGGTGACCTTATCGCAAAACGATAGCGTCAATAAGCAAAATGATTCCATAAACACTTCCTTGATTCAGGCATTCAACAAAAAACTGTCTATTATTGAAGCGCAACGTCTTACCGATTCCATCAAAAAAGTGGCATTAGAAAAACAACTCCTTTCTTTAAAAACAACCGATAATCTAAAAAAACAAGACCTAGAAAAACAACTACTGGCGTTGCACGAAAAAGACTCGCTTCGCCTTAGAGAAAAAAAAGCACAAATTGACTCGATGCGCCTAACGGCTAAAGGATATCCCGTTCACGGGTTTTTTAATGACACACTATTTCATGTCTATAGTAAATTAGGTAGTTTCTCGGCCAAGGAAAGAGCCGATGCGATCAGTGTTAGGATAACAAATCTTGCTGACCAATATGGTTTTAATACCGATTCCATCAAAATTGCTGAAACAGAAACGACGTTGGATTTAGTGAATGAAGAAAACATTATTATGAGTATTTCTGAAAATGATGCTCTTTGGAATAACATCTCAAAAGAGGAGTTAGCTAAGAAATACAAAGCATTGATCAGTGCCGCTATTATCAAATATAAAAGTGAAACCAGCTTGGCCACATTAGCCAAAGAAATCGGATTAGCATTACTTGTCTTGATTATTATGTTTGTATTAATTTCTTATTTGAAAAAGTTTTTTAACTGGACAGCATTTAAAATTAAATTTCAGGAAGACAAACGAATCCAAGGAATAAAAATTAGGAACTTTATTTTATTTGATGCCAAGCAACAGGTGAATGCATTACTTAATGTCAATACGGTACTTAAGTGGTTGTTAATCGCATTACTCGTTTATATAGCATTACCCATTCTCTTTGGAATTTTCCCATGGACTAAAGGCTTTGCTTCTACCCTTTTTGGATATATCCTAAATCCGCTTAAAAAGATAGGTCTTGGTTTTTGGAATTATCTACCAAATTTGATTACGATTTTGGTTATTATTTTTGTGTTCCGATACGTATTAAAAGGAATTAAGTTCCTTAAAAACGAAATTGAAAAAGGGAATTTAGAACTACCTGGTTTTTATCCAGATTGGGCTAATCCCACCTATCAAATCATTAGAGTTATTGTATTCGCTTTTATGGTTGTTGTAATTTTTCCCTATCTTCCAGGAAGTGATTCTCCTGTATTTCAAGGCGTTTCTGTTTTTCTGGGTTTCCTGTTTACGTTTGGATCAGCAGGATCACTTTCGAATATTATTGCTGGTTTGATACTGACGTATATGCGTTTGTTTAAAATTGGCGACCGAGTAAAAATTGGCGAAGTGGTAGGTGACGTAATCGAAAAGTCATTATTGGTCACCCGAATAAGAACGATTAAAAACGAAATCATCTCTATTCCTAACTCGACCGTCATGAGCAGTCACACTATCAATTACAGCAGCGATGCGCCTGAGAAAGGGCTAATTATTCACTCCACAGTAACTATTGGTTACGATGTGCCCTGGAAAGAGATGCATCAGGCTTTGATTGACGCTGCTTCACAAACAGCCTTAATTTTACAAGAACCAAAACCTTTTGTGTTACAAACTAGCCTAGATGACTTCTATGTCTCCTATGAGATTAATGCTTATATCAAAGAGCCTAACAAGCAGGCGGTAATCTACTCTGATCTTCATCAAAACATCCAAGATGTGTGCAACGAAAGAGGAATTGAAATCATGTCGCCGCATTACCGTGCTGCGAGAGATGGAAATAGGACCACGATTCCTGAAAGTTATTTGGATAAAGAATATCAAGCACCTCCGTTTAATGTAAAATTGAATAAAGAGTAATTTATTAAGGTTATTTTTTTTATACGTTTAATCGCTTATATTTGCCTCCAATTTATTCTGAATAACACACTTGGCATCTATATCAAGATACCCAAACTGGAATTCAGGTATCCAAAATGAATTCCTTTACTGGAATTTTACCGATAGTTATCGGAACCACAAAAAACAGATACTATGAAATTAATTTATACGCTTCTTTTTTCGGCAATGCTGAATCTAAGCTACTCCCAATCCCCTAGCCTTTATTTAGAGAAAATCAGAAATAATGAAGCTGAACTTACAGCTTTCTTTTCCCAAATGCCAAAAGGCGGAGATCTACACCACCATTTTAGTGGTTCCATTTATGCTGAGCCGATATTGGAAGATGCCATATCTGAAGATTTTTACTTGAATACTACCACTATGGATGTCCTTAAGGATAAACCTGCTACTGGAACATGGGAGAAATTCTCAGCAATAAAAGATCGCGGTGAACTTAGCGTTTACAAACAAAAAATAATGGAAAAATGGTCTATAAAAGACTATAATCATGTGAGCTATCCATCAGACAAATTATTTTTTGAGTCGTTTGGCAAGTTCAGTCCGGCAATTGCGGGGCATTTTGGCGAAGGCTTATTGGAACTAAAAAATAGAGCAATCAAGGAAAACGTGAGTTATATCGAAACCGAATTCTCGACTATCCCTTCTAAAATCAATACCGCTGATCTATTAGGTTTTAATACCCAATTAAGACAATTGGCAAACAACAGAAACGAAAAAGGAGTAAAATCACTTCTTGATTCGCTTTACAACACGATGCTAAAAAGAAATGCAATGGCAGATGCGATGGATTTCAATACGAACTTTGTAACTAAACTACATACCGATTTAAAAATTGACGATGAACGTTTCACGATGCGTTATCAAAATTTTGTATTACGTTTCATGGAGCCTGTTGATCTATTTAAAAATTTAGTCGTCGCTTTTATCTCTGCAAACAACAGTACGCTAATGGCTGGTGTTAATATCGTTTCTCCAGAAGACGGTGAAACGTCCATGAAAGACTACTGGTTGCACATGGTGATGTTCAACTATTGCCATACTAAATTTCCTGATGTAAAATACTCGATGCACGCGGGCGAACTCACCTTAGGACTAGTTCAACCTGAAGATCTGACATCGCATATTAGCGATGCTGTTTATACGGCTGGAGCCAATCGCATTGGACATGGAGTTGACATGGCGTACGAAGCAAAATCATACGAGTTGTTACGTTACATGGCAAAAAATAAGGTGGCCATCGAAATCAATCTAGTGAGTAACGAATTTATTTTGAAAGTCAAAGAAAATCGTCATCCTATCTCTTTATATAGAGCATTCAATGTGCCTATTGTAATTAGTACTGACGATGCCGGAATATTAAGAACTAATATGACCGAACAATATGTTTTGTTGACTAAGAGATACAAAGACGTATCCTATGCTGATATTAAGCAGTACGTGTACAATAGTATTAACTACAGCTTTATACAAGACGATAAGGTGAAAAAACAATTATTAAAAGATCTTGACTTGAGATTTAAAACTTTTGAAGCTAATTTTCCTTTAAAATAGATTCTAATGAATATCAAATTGATCGCCATTGGCAAAACTGATAATAAAGCATTGCAATCCTTAATTGACGATTATACCAAGCGGTTGTCTTTTTATATCAAGTTTGAATTAGAGGTTATTCCAGATATTAAGAATGTAAAAAACTTATCTGAAAGCCAACAGAAAGAGAAAGAAGGTGAATTGATTTTAGCAAAAATATCCCCAACTGACCAATTGATTTTATTGGACGAAAACGGGAAGAATTTCTCTAGCGTTGGATTCTCAGAAGAACTCCAAAAGAAAATGAATTCTGGAGTAAAAACTTTAGTATTTGTAATTGGTGGACCTTATGGCTTTTCTGATACGGTCTACGCCAAAGCACAAGGAAAGATTTCGCTTTCCTTAATGACTTTCTCTCATCAAATGGTCCGTTTATTTTTTATCGAACAACTATATCGCGGATTCACTATTTTGAAAAATGAACCGTATCATCATCAGTAGTGAAAAATGTTCCGTAATAAATCCAATTTCTAAAAATAAATCTTTTTTGAGAGTTAATCGAACATAATTATACCTGCCTTGAAATAATACCTACGGTCTTAGCAATTTAAAAAACTTGCTATGCTCAAAAGGGTGAGCTACTCCTTTGAAGTTGAAGAATACACTAATTGACCAACGGAATAACTTATATAACCTACCTTTATTTCTGTAGCATTCCCGCTTGAAGCTACTAATAGTTCTTGATTTTGTACAGTTAAAAACACCAGTAATTCATGTCCTAATTAGAACCCTATTTGGTTTACACTACCTAGTTCTATTAAACATAACTTGCATAATAATAAACAAAATTACGGGAAGTTATTAACGGTCATTTTAACCGAACTGAATACAATATTTATTCTTGGCAACTCTTGAAGTAGTATTATAGTGATCCTAGGTTCTTACCGAAGTAGTCTTTCTCGACACTTTTAATACTATTTCCTTTTAGTTTCGTATTTGACAGCACTCTTTACTCTTTCTTACATTTAATGACTAGGTAGCACCACTGTATTCATTTGTAGTGTCACTGCTGTTTGTGCTAACATTCTTCCGTTTATTGAAGCTCCAGTTTTTAGATTAATTCCTGTTTTACCTAATATATTCCCTTCAAAATGACTTGTTGTACCTAATGTTACTGCACCAGCAGTTTGCCAAAAAATATTTTTAGACAAAGCACCACCAGCTAACGTAATTCTCACTGCAGAGCTCATATCAAGAGTTCCTGCAACTTGGAATATCCATACATCAGTAGAATTACCAGATATAGTAATATCAGTTGGAATCAAAAGATTACTAGTCCACTTATAAAGTCCTGGAGTAAGTATTTTTCCTCCAATATTACCTGCTCCTAAATTAATAAAATCTGGATTAGGACGCCCTGCGGCATCCGTATAGGCTGTTTGCATGTCACCCACAGCAGTTGTTAAACGCGTAGCATCAGTTATTCTACAATCAATTGGGCCTGCAGCATCAACGGTGTATATCGTTCCTGTCACTTCATTACACTTTAATAAAAGAGCAGCCCCCGTTATTGGACTTGTTCCAACATCACCTGTCACGTCAGATTTATAAACATCTGTAACTCCACTCTTAGATAGAATAACAAAACTTCCAGCAACACCAAGATGTACGTCTTTCAATTCCGAAGATTTAGATTGATCAGCATCTAAATGTTTAGCAGTTGTTTCTTTTGTTAAATTTGCAACCACAGTCTCAGAAAAACCATTTTCCGAATCGCAACTTGATAGCACTCCAACCAATAGCACCGCAATGATTGGTATTATTTTTACTAATTTCATAATGTTTAAATTTAAAAAGTTAATCACTTATTTAAAAATGTTATTACTATAAATTTAAATTTTATATCACTACAAATAAATAAAACCAATTAAACTCGACTAAATGCCATTAGGACAGATTAAAAACGCTTTTAATATCGATTAATCAGCAAAATCCTTACGAAAAGTTAAGTAAATGCATCATGTACGAAAACTTAAATAACTGAAATAAAGATGTTTATAATATCATAACGATGTGGTTTTAGTACAATTGCTCTCTCCGAAGAACTTTAAAAAAGAGGATTTCTGCCTTACAAATTTTGTATTTGTAATTGCTAAATCCGACGGGGTTTAGGATATATTCTACACCAAAGTACAAGAAAAATTCTCCCTTTAATTAATGACTTTCTCACATCAAGTGGGACAGCTATTTCATATTGAACAATTGTATCGCGGGTTTACCATTTTAAAGAAGGAGTGGTACCATTCTCCATATTTTTTAGTTTGCGTTCTTCGATTCGAACATCAAAAAACAAACTCTTGGTTGTCATCAACGCTTAATTTCTTATTTAGTTTTATACTTTTTATAAAAATTTTATTTTGAATGTAAGATCCGTAACTACTGTTTTTATCAAAGCATAATATAAATGGAGTGTCATTTTCTTTTCGCATATTATTAAGGTAGTCTTCTAATATTGCTTTTGACACAAAAGAATCATTTACTTGTATTTTATCTTTATAAAAAGAAATTCTAGGATTTCCAGAAAAAGGCTTCTCCATTTTATAATACACCTTCGTGAAAGGAATAAATGCCATATTCTTCCCGATACTATCGGCATAAGAATAATAATTTTCGGCCTTTTCGTTTTTATGAGCTTTCTCTTGACGCTTTTTCTCTTGCAATATTATCACTTGTGGAATTACGATCCTCAAGGGCAAGCGCTTATCAATATTTAGAATCCAGTTGGTTGTAATGATGCTGTTTTTTCTGTTGACTTCTGCCAAAGTATCTTTGCCATTCGTTCTAAAAAACATATAAATTGGCGAATGATCTTTAACATCAGCGACCATGGTCACATTAGATTTTGGCAGTAAGATATCTTCTTTATTTCCGCAGGACAGTATTATAAAAAGAATAACTAAACTTAAATATTTCATAGATATATATTATTTATTATTTTAAAGGAATATGGAATTTGCATTTCTTTATTCGTGTTTGCATCGAATTGGAGTCATGTTTGTCTCCGACTTATAGATTCATTTTATTCCAAAGTTGCACACATTCCACCGCTTCTTTCACATCGTGAACCCGAAGGATACTAGCTCCTTTAGTTAAGGCTATAGTATTTAAAACTGTGGTTCCGTTTAATGCTTCTTTCGCACTGATATCTAATGGTTTATACACCATTGATTTTCTAGAAATCCCCACTAATAAAGGCACTTCCAATTGTTTAAATAATTCTGTTTTACGCATTACTTCATAGTTCTGGTCCATTGTTTTGGCAAAGCCAAAACCGGGATCAATAATCAAATCGTTGATACCTAAACTCCTTGCCTTATTGATTTTCTCTGAAAAATAGAATAACATTTCTTTGACAATATCATCATAGTGCGTCATACTCTGCATCGTTTGCGGTGTACCACGCATATGCATCATTATATATGGCACTTTATCTTCGGCAATAACTTCAAACATCCCTTCGTCTAAATTTCCAGCCGAAATGTCATTTATGATAGATGCTCCATTTTGAATACAGGCTTTGGCTACTTCACTTCTAAAAGTATCGATGGAAAGTAAGGCTTCCGGAAAATGTTTCAAGATCAATCGAACCGTAGGGATGATTCTGCTCAATTCTTCCTCTTCTGAAACGAATTCTGCACTAGGTTTACTAGAATAAGCCCCAATATCAATGAAAGTAGCGCCATCGCTTATCATTTTGCCGACTTGTGTCAATAATTCGCTTTCGTCATTGTACCTTCCTCCATCAAAAAACGAATTGGGAGTCACATTCAAAATCCCCATTATTTTGGGGGTTGATAAATCGATTAGTCGTCCTTTACAGTTGATTGTCATTAATTATTTGTTTAAGGTTTTCCTTGTTTAAAGTTTTTTACGTTTAAAGATTAAAGTTGTTCAAATACAAAACTCAACTATTCCAATAACTTTAAACATGAAACTTTAAACCTTTTAAAATTAATCCCTATTTTTGAGGAAATTTTAGACAAATATACATCAATAATGAAGAATACTTCTCAAGAATACGATAACGTAATTGCGATTTGTCGTTCGCTATTTATCAATAAAATGACTGATTACGGTAGTGCCTGGCGCATCTTACGATTGCCTTCATTAACGGATCAAATCTTCATAAAAGCACAAAGAATTCGGAGTTTGCAGGAAAATGAGGTTCGAAAAGTAAACGAAGACGAAACCGGAGAATTCATCGGAATCATCAATTATTCGATAATGGCTTTAATCCAATTGCAACTTGGAGTAGCGGATCAACCTGATTTAGATGTTGAAAAAGCAACTGAATTATATGACGCTAAAGTCAAACTAACCAAAGAATTAATGGAAAATAAAAATCATGATTATGGTGAGGCATGGCGAGAGATGCGTGTGAGTTCGCTTACTGATCTGATTTTGCAAAAATTACTTCGTGTAAAACAAATCGAAGACAACAAAGGAAAAACAATTGTATCAGAAGGCATAGATGCTAATTATCAAGACATGATTAACTATTCCATTTTCGCTTTAATATTAATGGGTTTCGGTAAATAAAAAGAAGATAAAAATGAAAAACATAATTACTCAATTTTCTAGAATATTCGTAGGCTTACTTTTCATCATTTCAGGATTAATAAAACTAAACGACCCAGTAGGTTTCTCTTATAAACTGGCTGAATATTTTGGCGAACCTGTTTTTAATATTCCATTTTTAGTTCCGTTTGCACTAGGCTTGGCTTTATTTTTAGTCATTGTCGAAGTGGTGCTTGGTGTAATGTTGCTTATAGGATACAAATCTAAATTCACGATTGGAAGCCTGTTGCTTATGATTGTATTTTTTACATTCTTAACGTTCTATTCTGCTTATTATGATGTTGTAAAAGATTGTGGTTGTTTTGGCGATGCCTTGCATTTAACGCCTTGGGAGTCTTTCACTAAGGATATCGTTTTATTATTCTTCATCCTTATTTTATTCATTAATCAAAAATTAGTGAAACCGCTTTTTGCAAATAGCGCCCAAAACATAATAGCCTATGCCAGTATCATTTTATGTATGTTTATGGCGGTATGGGTACTTAATCATTTGCCTTTAATTGACTTTCGCCCATATAAAGTAGGAACCAATATCCAAAAAGGAATGGAAATACCCGAAGGTGCGCCACAGTCTGTTGTAGAAATGATTTTTATTTATAAAGTGAATGGAGTCGATAAAGAATTTTCGACGGATGACTTGATGAATCTTCCAGAAGGAGCCACTTTCGTCGATCGAAAAGACAAAGTAATCACCGAAGGATATGTTCCTCCTATTCATGATTTCACGATGATGAAAGACGATTCAGATTATAAAGAAGAGTTGTTAGTAGAGCCCAAATTGCTAATGTTTGTAACTTATGACTTAACCATTTCTGAAGAGGGTGGTATGGAAAAACTGGAAAAATTAAACCAGGAAGCTAAAGCCAACGGATATAAAGTAATTGGAATGACAAACTCTGCAGTAGAAGAAATTGAAAAAGCTAAGAAGAAATATGGTCTTACTTTTGACTTTTATACTTGTGACGCCATAGCTTTAAAAACTATTGAAAGAGCGAATCCAAGTATTGTAGTTCTAGAGAAAGGAACTATTAAACAAAAAGTTCATTACAACGACATTAAAGATTTGAAATTATAAATAGCCCAGAAGCCTAAAGTTCTCGAGGAAAAAAAATATATTTACTCGAGAACTTTAGGCATTTGACTGTAGACGAAATACCAATGCTTAAATACTTTTTAAATAAATTCGGATATGCACTGCTCACACTATATGGCGTGATTACGGTCATTTTCTTTTTATTTAATGTTTTGCCTGGAGATCCCGCAAGAATGATGCTGGATCAAAATGAAAACTCAGAGCAACTGGCATTGATTAAAAAGAAGTATGGTTTTGACAAACCTATTGCTACCCAGTATTTATATTATCTCAATGACCTCTCTCCTATTTCCTTGCACAGCAAAAACGAATCCGATTATACTTATTTGAGTGAAGGAAAATACAATGCAGCACAATTATTCAGTTTTACCAATTCAAATCTTGTAATTAAGACTCCATATTTGAGAGAAAGCTTCCAGAAAAGCGGAAAGAAAGTGTCAGAAATTATTGGAAATACCCTACCAAGTACAGCGATATTGGCCTTTTTTGCTATTGTAATCGCTATTGTCTTTGGGATTCTGTTTGGAATCATATCGGCGTTGCATAAAGACACTTGGATCGACCGTTTAATTGCGCTGGTAAGTACACTAGGAATGAGTATTCCTTCCTTTTTTAGCGCCATTTTATTTGCTTGGTTATTTGGCTTTGTATTGCAAAAATATACACACCTGAACATGACGGGAAGCTTGTATGAAGTAGACGATTTTGGTGAAGGAAGTTATATCCAATGGAAAAATATTATTTTACCAGCCGTGGTTTTAGGAATTCGTCCCTTGGCAGTGGTAATCCAATTGATGCGTAACTCCTTACTAGAAACATTTGGTCAAGATTATATCCGTACTGCAAGAGCAAAAGGACTCTCTGAATATCAAATTATTAGAAAACACGCCTTAAAAAACTCCTTAAACCCTGTCGTAACTGCAATTTCAGGATGGTTTGCCTCGATGCTTGCCGGTGCAGTATTTGTTGAATTTATTTTTGGATGGAATGGTTTGGGTAAAGAAATAGTGGAAGCTTTGAACAATTTAGACTTGCCTGTAATAATGGGTTCAGTATTGGTAATTTCAACGACATTTGTCGTTATCAACATCTTGGTCGATATTATTTATGCCTATCTTGACCCTAAAATAAGACTCTCGTAGTACTTAAAATTGTTTTTTTTGTTCGTCTTTGTAATAAAATCACTAATTAATTTATGCCCAAATTAATTTTAAGCTCAACTATTACGATTTCATTTCTGATTTCATAACTAAAGTGTGTGGTTTTGTTATTTAAAATGGGCTTATTCAATTTTCCTTAATCTGTATACCCAAATTAGATTGTTTGTTTAACTTTGTTAAAAATATAAAAATGAAAAAAATAGTTGCTTTATTAATTGCATTCCTTGCATTTTCTTGTTCTAAATCAAATACGGGTAAAACCGAATTTTCTAAAGAAGCTTTAGCAGAAACATTATTAGCGACTGATGGAAGTCAGGTTGCTTTTCAGGATATTTTAAAGAAACACGAAGGAAAAACGGTGGTTATAGAAATGTGGGCTTCTTGGTGTGGAGACTGTGTAAAAGCAATGCCTAAAATAAAAGAACTTCAAGCAAATAATCCTGACGTAGCCTACGTATTTATCTCAATGGATAAAACGGCGGATAAATGGAAAATAGGTATAGATAAACACGAACTTAAAGGGGATCATTTTATGGCTAATGACCAAATGGAAGGTGTTTTTGCAAAAGCGATTGATTTAGATTGGATTCCAAGATATATCATCGTGGATAAAACCGGTAAAATTGTTTTATATCGTGCGATAGAAACTGATTTTGATAAAATTAATGAAACATTAGCTTCGTTAAAATAATAGAATTTCGAAAAAAAACTAAAAACAAAGAACTAAATAAAACAAATTGAAATGAGAAAAAAGATAGTTGCAGGAAACTGGAAAATGCATAAAAATGCTGAGCAAACTGAAGATTTGTTGAATGAATTGATTGACAAAATGCCTTTTGAAACTGAAGTGCAAATAATTGTAGCTCCAACATTCATTAATTTGTCTACGGCCGTTGATCATTTAGAGTTCGTCGCTATTGACGTTGCTGCTCAAAACATGCATCAAGCAGAAAGTGGTGCCTTTACAGGAGAAATATCTGCTGATATGTTGCAAAACGTCGGTGTGAATATTGTAATTCTTGGACACTCAGAACGCAGAGCCATTTTTAATGAAACTGACGCATTAATTGCAAGCAAAGTAAATACTGCTTTAGAGCATGACATGACGGTGATTTTTTGTTTTGGTGAAGAATTAAAAGACCGTCAATCTAAAAATCATTTCAATGTAGTAGAAAATCAATTGAGAGATGGATTGTTCAGTATTCAAGCTTCAGATTGGGCCAATATTGTTTTAGCTTACGAGCCTGTATGGGCTATCGGAACAGGCGAAACTGCTTCTCCAGAGCAAGCACAAGAAATGCACGAATTTATTAGAGAAACAGTACGTAAAGCATACGGAAGCGATATCGCAGAAGATGTTTCTATTCTTTATGGTGGAAGTGTAAAACCAGAAAATGCAAAAGAAATTTTCTCTAAACCAGATGTAGACGGTGGTCTAATAGGTGGTGCAGCTTTAAAAGCAGATGATTTCATAGCGATTGTGAACGCAATTTAAACTGATTATTTAAAATACAGGAAAAAGCGGTAATTGAATTTACCGCTTTTTTTATTTTTATAATATTCGATAAAAAGGAAATAGTACCTTTGCAAAAAAAATAAACATGTCAAACATATATATCGGTTACCATTTTACGGTTGAACCAAAAGAATTAGGTTCAGAAATATTAATCGCTGAACTAGGAGAAACTGCTTTTGAAAGTTTTACTGAAACAGAGACTGGAATTTCTGCTTTTGTTCAAAAGAACTTATGGGACGAAACAGTCTTGGAGAACATCCAAATATTACAATCTGAAGAATTTAAAATCGAATATACATTCGAAGAAATTGATCAGGTAAACTGGAATGAAGAGTGGGAGAAAAACTTTGAGGCAATTGATGTAGAAGGAAATTGTCATGTACGTGCTCCTTTTCACCCAAAAACAGATGCTGAATTTGATATTCTAATTGAGCCTAAAATGAGTTTTGGAACGGGTCATCACGAGACAACACATATGATGATTCAGCACTTGTTAGAAACTGAAGTTACAGGAATGAAAACATTAGATATGGGTTGCGGTACAGCTATTTTAGCTATTCTTGCTGAAATGAAAGGCGCTCAACCAATTGATGCTATTGATATTGACAATTGGTGTTATTTAAATTCAATAGAAAATGCAGAACGCAATAATTGTGAACACATCACAGTTTATGAAGGGGATGCTTCTTTATTGAAAGGCAAAAAATATGACTTAATTATTGCCAACATCAACAGAAACATTTTGTTGAACGATATGCAAAGCTACGTAGACTGTTTAAGCCCAAAAGGAACTCTTCTTTTAAGCGGCTTTTATGAACAAGATATCCCTTCTATTGATGCTTCGTGCACAGAAAAAGGATTAACTTATGTTAAAAAATTTGAAAGAAACAATTGGGTTTCACTAAAATACGTAAATTAGTAGCTAAATTAGAACGATGGAAACCAACCGAAAAAATCATTGGGAGACCGTTTACGAAACTAAAATGCCTAATGAGGTGAGTTGGACTCAGGAAAATCCTAAAACTTCGTTGGACTTTATTAGAGAAACCAAATTAGGGAAATCTGCCAAAATAATTGACATCGGCGGCGGTGACAGTAAACTGGTCGATTACTTATTAGACGAGGGATATGAGAACATAACTGTTTTAGATATTTCGGCAAAAGCCTTAGAAAGAGCAAAGATTCGGTTAGGAGAAAGAGCAGATAAAGTACATTGGATTGTTTCGGACATCAATGATTTCAAACCTGATACCACTTATGACATTTGGCACGACCGGGCTACATTTCATTTTTTAACCAGCGATGATCAGATAAAAAATTATTTTAAAATTACTCAAAAATGGATTGGGGATTTTTTAATTATCGGTACTTTTTCAGATAAAGGCCCTGCAAAATGTAGTGGCCTTGATATTAAACAATATACAGAAACGGCACTGGAACAAGAATTTCAGGTCGCTTTTGAAAAACTAAAATGCATTAATGAAGATCATAGAACTCCCTTTGAAACTATACAAAATTTTATATTTTGTATTTTTAAAAAACGATAAGTCAAACTATATTTTTATCTAACCCTTAAATTATTTAAAAATGAGTACAAAAGAAAAAATAAGAGAAAAAGTTAGTGTTAAAGAAGTTACTTCTAAAAACAACGAAATCATCGTTTATAATGATGACGTTAACACTTTCGACCATGTAATCGACACCTTAATGCGTGTTTGTGAGCATACTCCCGAACAAGCGGAACAATGTTCCTTAATTGTACATTACAACGGAAAATGCACTGTAAAAACGGGACCGCTTAATAAGTTGAAGCCACAATGCACCAGCTTACTGGAGGCAGGATTAAGTGCAGAAATCATCTAAACCGCGTTAGGAAAAATAAAAAAATCATAATTCCTTTTTTTTTACAAATAATCCAAAAACATTCTATTTTATTATATATTTGAAAAAAAATAGAATGTTTTTATGGAAGAATATGGTAAAATATTACTGATTGCAATGCCTCTTTTCTTTGTATTGATAGTCCTAGAAAAAATTTACGGTACTTACAAAGGAGAAGATAACGTTCCTTTGATGGACAGTGTTTCCAGTATAAGTTCTGGAATTACAAATGCCGTAAAAGATGTATTGGGTCTTAGCATTACTTTTATTTCCTATGGGTGGATGGTTTCTAAGATCGCTATTTTTCATTTAGAACCCAACATCATTACTTACTTAGTCGCCTTTGTCATAATAGACTTTTACGGGTACTGGACGCATCGTATAGCGCATCAGGTCAATTTTTTCTGGAACAAACATGCTATTCATCATAGCAGCGAGGAGTTTAATCTGGCTTGTGCTTTAAGGCAAACCGTTTCCAGCTTTGTAAATTTGTTCACCTTTTTACTTATTCCTGCAGCTATCATAGGAGTTCCCACCACTGTGATCGTAATAACACTTCCTATTCAATTATTTTTGCAATTTTGGTATCATACCAAACATATCAAAAAAATGGGTTTTTTAGAGCACATTCTTGTTACACCTTCACACCATAGAGTCCATCACGCAATCAATCCCGAATATATCGACAAGAACCATTCTCAAATTTTTATTGTTTGGGATAAATTATTCAATACTTTCCAAGAGGAATTAGAAGCTGTGCCTCCTGTTTTTGGTATTACAAGACCAGCACAAACCTGGAATCCAATACGGATTAACTTTCAACATTTAAGCCTACTAATTTCTGATGCTTGGCGTGCCGAGAACTGGAAAGATATATTTACAATTTGGTTTAAACCTACCGGCTGGCGTCCAGAAAACTTCGAAGAAAAATATCCAGTAAACAAGATTACAAACGTATATTCTTTTGATAAATATGGAACTGAGGCTTCTTCAAAACTTATTTATTGGTCCATTACACAAGCATTAGTAACCTTACTTCTTGTTAGCTTCTTTTTCGGTAACATAGCCATGATAGGATTGCCAGTTATTTTTATTTATGGATTGTTTATATTTGTGACAGTATACAGTTATACTGAATTAATGGATGAAAGCCGTTTCTCTGTTTATTGGGAAACAATTCGTTTTCTATTTGGTTTGGGGATTCTATATTATTTTGGAGATTGGTTTGGACTTAATTCCCTATTTCCATGGGGAAATTATATAGTTTTTGGCTACCTCCTACTTTCATTAGCAATGTCAATTTATTTTGTAGCTTTAGAATTTAAACCAAAACGCGCAACACTTTTCAATGCTTAAAAATCGACAATGAAAAACACATCATTATTAAAAAGTTACGTAGTAATAAGCATAATTTATCTTTTCATTATCCTCTTGGGTCACGATGATATTGCCTGGTATATTAAACCTTTTCTTCTTCCATTTCTAATATTGGCGGTCTATTTTCACAGTGATTTTACCTCAAAAAAATACTTACTAACGGCTTTAAGTTTTTCTTGGCTGGGTGATATCATCCTATTATTTGCAGATAGAGACGAGATGTATTTTATCATGGGTTTAATCGCTTTCCTACTCTCCCATATTACTTATATTCTATTGTTTAACAAACAAATAAAACCTAAGAACACCAAAAATAAAGCTATTTTCTGGATAGGCGCCACTGCAATTATGGCATATCTTATCATCATGATTGCGGTACTACTGCCAAGTCTAGGTGATTTAACTATTCCTGTTTTTCTATATGCACTAGTTATCTCAACAATGCTATTATTTGCTTTTAAGGGTTTCCTGATATGGAGAACACCAGCAAATTGGTATATTTTAGTAGGTGCAATTATATTTGTAAGTTCAGACAGTATTCTTGCGTTCAATAAGTTTTACGAACCTGTTGTATTATCTTCCTTTCTTATTATGATAACTTATCTAGCAGCGCAGTATTTGATTGTATCAGGAATTTTAAAATTAAATAAAAAAAATAACATTCTCAATTTTTAGAGAATGCTATTTTTTTACTTCTTGAAGTTATTGCAATTAATGAGGCAATTTATCTTTCAGAACTCCATATAAATAAGTCCCAAGCAGAGCTCCGAAAAGAACAATACCAACGCTCCAGAAACCAGCTCCTAGCAATATGAATATCGGACCAGGGCAAGACCCCACAAGCGCCCATCCAAATCCAAAAAATAATCCACCAACCCAATATCTTGTCGATCCGTGCTCTTTATCTTGGATTTCAATTGCTAAACCTTTAATGTCTTTTAGATTTTTTCTTTTTATCAACTGAATTCCAATGATTCCAGTACCAATTGCAGTCATGATGATTCCATACATATGAAACGACTGAAACTGAAACATTTCATAGATTCGATACCAAGAAACTGCCTCAGATTTTGTGAGTACAATTCCGAATACAAAACCAACCAATAAATATTTTATTACTTTCATATTTTAGAAAATTAAGGGGAATAATAAATAAGCCATAATCAATCCTCCGATAAAGAATCCTATAACGGCCTTTAATGATGGGATTTGCAAGTTGCTCAAACCAGAAATAGCATGACCAGAAGTACATCCACCTGCGTAACGGGTTCCAAAACCGATTAAAACGCCTCCTATTAACAAGATCAAAATACTTTTTGGAGAACTGAAAATATCAGGTCCAAAAAGGGCGTCCGGCATTAATTTTCCGTTTGGAGCATCAATTCCCAATTGTGCCAACTGAGCAATAGTTTTTGGATTTATCGCAACATTTGAAGGATCACTCATAAACTGAACCGCGACAAAACCTCCCATCATGGCACCTAAAACCACGGTTAAATTCCAACGTTGTGCTTTCCAGTCGAAGTCAAAAAAAGCAATACGTTTTCCTAAGCCAGTCATAGAACATAAAGAGCGTAGATTAGAAGACATACCAAATGTTTTTCCGAAATATATTAAGGAAAGCATGATCATGCCGATCAAAAAACCGGATACATACCACGGCCATGTTTGAAAAATAATATTCATCTTTTTAATTTATTTTTTTGCAAAAGTAGGGATTCTAACTTTTATAGTAATCACAATTTGTGACACAATTATTTTAAGAGTTCTGTTTCCTCTATATTTGTATCTTATATGGTAATGATAGAAAAAAAATCAATACCTTATTTAAGCCTCAAATGGAACCTACAATATTTATAAAACATGAAAAAAACAGTATTTTTTATTTTTTTATTCATTACCTCCGTCTCTTGCGTAAGCACGAAATCTACCTTGCAAAACGTGGATGACAATGCTCCTATTCCCCAAGTCACAAGGAATAACACATTTGTAATTACTGAATATAGCAAGGATGAAAAATATGGTTACAACAAGGACTATCCTATAAATATTTTTTTTAGAAGTACTAACGACGACTCTATAAATCAAGAACGTTTTCTAAATGCATTAGCTGGACCCAAAGGCGAAAAAATCACTTTCCAAAAAGTAGAAAGCTGTTGCCCGTTTCCAACGAAAAGAAGCGAAATGGGAGCTGGGTTTCTGGATGTCTATGAAATAACATGGAAGGGTCAAAAGAAACCGATTGTTCTCTATGTAAATATTTATGAAAAGGGAGCCTTAATGGTACCTATGGGCCTTAGTTTAAAAAAGTTTTAAATATAACAGCTATTGCCCTAGCCCTGATAGAAGCGATATCCTTACTGGTTTTTCTTTAAAAACAGTAAGATACAAGCGAATAGCAGGAAATAGCTTCTTAAAAAAGAAATAAAATCTAAAAATAAGTTGCAAATCATAACTATCTTTGCACTTTCAAAAAACTATTATGAACATACAAGATATTCCTCAAATTAAACATACAGATAGCGGCAACTTTTTTTTACTGGCTGGGCCTTGCGCCATAGAAGGTGAAGAAATGGCGATGCGTATTGCTGAAAAATTAATTGGCATCACTGACAAATTACAAATTCCTTACGTTTTTAAGGGTTCGTTTAAAAAAGCGAATCGTTCAAGAATTGACAGTTTTTCAGGAATTGGTGATGAAAAAGCTTTGAAAATTCTTAGAAAAGTGTCGGAAACTTTTGGGGTTCCTACCGTAACTGACATTCACACGAATGAAGATGCAGATATGGCCGCACAATACGTAGATATACTTCAAATTCCTGCTTTTTTGGTTCGTCAAACTGATTTAGTTGTGGCTGCAGCCAATACAGGAAGAGTGGTAAACCTAAAAAAGGGGCAATTTATGAGTCCTGAAAGTATGAAACATGCCGTACAAAAGGTATTGGATTGTAACAACGGAAATGTAATGGTAACAGATCGTGGAACTATGTTTGGTTACCAAGATATGATCGTTGATTTCCGAGGAATTCCTACGATGCAACAATATGCAACTACCGTGCTGGATGTAACACATTCATTACAACAGCCTAATCAAACGGCTGGTGTAACGGGAGGACGACCAGATATGATTGAAACAATTGCCAAAGCTGGGATTGCAGTAGGCGTTGATGGAATTTTCATAGAAACTCATTTTGATCCGGCTAATGCCAAAAGTGATGGTGCAAATATGTTACATTTGGATTATTTTGAGGCCTTAATGACTAAACTTGTGGCTATTAGACAAACGGTTAATACCTTTTAATTTTTCAAATTGCCTGAAAGTAAGTAAAGTACATAGTAGTTCTTTATTCAAATAAAGAATAGTACTACTGAATTTTAAAAATTCGGGAGTTATAAATAGTAAAAAAGGAGATTGTCTTTGAGAGACAATCTCCTTTTTCCATTCTAAAAAGAAATGGTAGAGCAAATTATAATTCATTATCATAGTTTTAGCTCTGTCAGTATGCTATCTAATAATTTATGGTTACTTTAGTAATTCAATTCTAAAACTGGCCTTTGCTATCGACTAGGCGTTATTACTATGAGAATGGAGAAAATGAACCGCGAAAATGAAGATGTTATTAATGATAATTATAATAGTTTCGAGAACTTCGAGAAATTTTTTGATTTGTCACCCGACTTACTTTGTGTAGCGGGCTATGATGGCTATTTGAGAAAAGTAAACCCAGCAGTTTCAAAATTACTTGGCTATTCGAATGAAGAACTATTGTCTAAACCAATAAATGAATTTGTTTATCATGATGACCGTAACAATACATCGACCGCTAGAAATGAGCTTAGAAATCAGATTTCTTTATTTAATTTCGAAAATCGTTACGTGACTAAAAGCGGTACCGTTGTATGGCTTTTATGGACTTCCTTACCAATAGAAAGTGATAAAGTAGTATATGCGATTGCAAAAAACATCACCTATAAGAAAGAACTTGAAGAGGAACGAAATATACATTTAGCTGAGCTGACAAAAATAAATCACGAATTCAAACAACTAACTTATTCAACGGCTCACGATATCAAGTCTCCTGTTAATAATATGCTTGCCGTTTTTGAACTTTTAGATCTTTCTACAATTAAAGATGCAGAAACACTTGAATTTATTTCGATTCTAAAATCTTCAACAGAAGGTTTAAGACAGACGCTGAATGAATACATCGCAATTTTAGACCAAAATAATAAGATCAATTCCCATCTCGAAGAATTGAATTTAAATACTACCTTAAATGAAATACTAATTTCCATAAATTCAATTATCAATAATTCAAATGCGATAATTAATGTGGATTTTTCAGAACTTGAAACTATTATTTTCAACAGAGGCTATTTGAAAAGTATCTTTCTTAATTTACTTACAAATGCAATAAAATATTCTAAGACTGATTGCGTACCAATAATTTCCATTTATTCAAAAATTGTCGATGGAAACAAGCAATTAATTATTTCTGATAATGGAATTGGGTTTGATATGGACAAGGTAAAAGATAAAATTTTCGGGCTACATCAAAAATTTAATAATAATCTTGACAGCCAAGGTATTGGGCTTTATTTAGTTTACAACCATATTACTAGTCTTGGCGGTCATATCGTAGTCGAAAGTAAAAAAAATGAAGGCGCTAAATTTATTATCTCATTTAAGAATTAAAATAAAAATACGGGATTAAGTGTTAGCCTTGAATTATCAGAAGTGGAATAGTGATGCTATAGAAACTAATATTTGTTTAATTTTAAAACTCTTATGATAGAAATTCCGAAAATACCAAATCAACTCACCAAGAACGGTAAATTTTCAGTACTTGAAATACTACAATACATCGTATTGATTTGTTTTATACTTTATTACGGAAGAACACTTTTCATTCCCCTTAGTTTTGCAGTACTGATTAGTTTTATTCTTTTTCCAGTTTGTAAATGGATGGAAAGCAAAGGAATCAACAAAATGGGTGCTATTATTAGCTCTCTTTTAATCGTCATCTCATTCATTGGGATCATAGTATATTTACTTATTCTTCAAATTAATGAGTTCTCCCATGAATGGAGCCTTTTTAGTAAAAAGCTTGTGGAAGCTTTGAATCAAATCAGTGTTTTTATTGCTGAACGATTTGAAATAAGTACAGCAGAACAAGTTGCCTTTTTAAAAAATGCTATTAATAACTCAGGTACACAGGCATTTTCACTGGTTCGAAGTTCATTATATTCGCTCTCAGAATCCCTGTTTTTTCTTTTAATCATCCCTGTTTTTTCAGCACTAATTCTTTATTATCGTAGGATATTAGCAAAGGTATTGTATCAAATTTTTCCAGCCGACAAAAAGGAAACAGTTCATGAAGTTCTGATTGAAACGATAAGTGCCTACTATAATTTTATCAAAGGAATGTTAGTAGTCTATATCATTGTGGGACTTTTAAATAGTATTGGACTTCTCATTGTTGGCGTGCCCCATCCTTTTATGTTTGGTTTTATCGCTTCCATACTTACCTTTATTCCTTACATAGGAATCATGATATCTTCTCTTTTACCAATTGCTGTTTCCTGGATAACATTTAATTCGATTTGGTATCCAGTAGGTGTCATTGTGGTTTTTTCAATTGTCCAAGCTTTGGAAGCATATGTAATATTTCCCTTAGCAGTTGGGCGTAGATTAAAAATTAATACCTTGGTTATTATCATAATGATCACTGCAGGAGGGATTTTATGGGGTGCTGCTGGAATGATTCTATTCATCCCATTCGCAAGTATCGCTAAACTAATTGCTGATCGTACAGAAAGCTTAAAAACCTTATCGATACTATTGGGAGAAGGTGAAGATGAAGACGAAATTAAAACGGAGCCTTAATTCTATCACCTTTACTCTAGGTCTATTTCAAATATTTTAGAAGTACAGGCTCTTTCTGCAAAATTTACACCTTCATTAAAATAATAAAGCCACAAGAATTACTCTTGTGGCTTTTGGTACAAACAAAGAAATATAACTATTTTAAAATTCCGTTTTGGTCAATTAAGTACATCAATGAAGCCATTGTTCCAGCTCCCAGCTCTAGCTCTCTCTTGTCAACAGCATCAAATTTATCATTAGCGGCATGATGATAGTCAAAATAGCGTTGTGAATCTGGCTTTAAACCTGCTTTAACGATGTTTGTAGAGGTTAATGGCCCAATATCAGAACCACTATGCCCTTCTACAAAACTGTGTATTAAATAGGGTTCAAATAATTTTGAAAAACTGCTTATTTTTTGAAAATTAGCTTCATTGCATTCTAAAGAAAATCCTCTTGGACTAAATCCACCCGAATCACTTTCTAAAGCAAATATGTGGTTTTCATTATTAGCTTGAGCCAATTCCTCATATTTATTACCGCCTCTTAAACCATTCTCTTCATTCATAAAAAGAACAACTCTAATTGTGTTTTTGGGTTTATATCCTATGTTTTTAAAAATATTCACCACTTCCATACTTTGCACGACTCCTGCCCCATCGTCATGAGAACCATCAGCAAGATCCCAAGAATCTAAATGTCCGCCTACAACCATAATGTTTTCTGGATTTTCAGATCCTTTTAATTCCCCAACAACATTATACGACAGTACATCGTCAAATTGCTGACAAGATTGTTTGAAATAGAAAGTCAATTTAGGATTGTTTTTTAAACTCTTGCTTAATAACTCGGCACCATTAGTACTAATAGCCGCTGTAGGAATATATTGTGATTTAGGAAGGTTACCGTAACTTTGTGCTCCCGTATGAGGAAAATCATCTAATCTTAGGTTCATAGAACGTACAATAGTTCCAACAGCTCCAAGTTCTGCAGCTTTTTGAGCACCAGCATATCGTTGATCAACTGCACCCGAGTACGCATGAAACGATTCTATTTGTTCGTTCTCCATAGGGCGGTTATAAAAAACAATTTTGCCTTTAATTTTATCTTTACCTAAAGCAGTTAGTTCTTCAAAACTTTTTACTTCAACCACTTCTGCTGTCAAACCATTTTTGGCTGTAGCTATTGATCCACCTAAAGCACAAATAGGAACCGAAACTTTATTTTTATTATCAAGGATATACGCAGTTTCTTTTTCTCCACGTACCCATTTTGGCACCATTACTTCTTGGAGAAATACGCGGTCAAAACCTAACTTTTCCATTTCAGCTTTTGTGTATACAACCGCTTTCTCCGCTCCGGCTGACCCCGATAAACGCGAACCTATTTTATTAGATAAATCATCCAACCAAGCATAACATTTAGAATTTGTTAATGCTGACTTGTAAATATCCTTCATCGTTTGCTCATCACTTTTTTGTGCATATATAGCTGAACTCCCTATGAATAATAGGGTTAATAACGTTTTTTTTATCATAATAATATATAATTGTAAGTATTCAAAAATACATTTTAAAAATTAAATATCCCACACCTTTATTTAAAGTTGCAGGATATAATAATTATTTAATAGGTTCAAAACTTATCGCAGTTCCACCTCCTGGTGCCAAATTCAAATTAACTTTTGATTTGTTTGTTACTACTATCGTTTTGATTTTATAAGCGATAGGATTTTTTTGCCAATCGGCATCGTTAGCATCTTCATAGATTGTTGCTTTGTATTTTTGTCCTTTAGTCAAGAAATCCAATTTAATTTCAGATTTTCTGGCGTTCTCATCTGTAATAGCTCCTAAGAACCAAGACTCTTCTCCTTTGGTTTTTCTTGCTACGGTTAAATAATCTCCAGGCTCAGCTTCAAGATAGACACTTTCATCCCAGTCTACAGCCACATCTTTGATGAACTGAAAAGCATCCATGTATTTCTCATAGTTTTCAGGTAAATCAGCTGCCATTTGTAATGGAGAGTACATCGTAACGTACAAAGCTAATTGTTTTGCTAATGTTGTATGAACCTGCTCCGTTTTGCTTTTATCATAATAGCTCATTTTGATCTCAAAGATTCCTGGCGTATAATCCATGGGCCCTCCTAATTGTCTTGTAAAAGGTAAAATAGTTTCGTGCATTGGAGGATTACCTTTACTCCAAGCGTTGAATTCATTTCCACGAGCAGCTTCGGCAGCAATGTAATTAGGATATGTCCTTCCATAACCTGTAGGTCTTGAAGACTCGTGCGAATTCAACATCAATTTATTATCAGCCATTCGTCTGGCAACAAAGTTAAAATGATTAACCATTGTTTGTCCGTCATGAAACTCACCACGCGGAATTATTTTCCCCACATAACCCGTTTTTACAGCTGGATAATCATACTTTTTCATTACGTCCATTGCACGATCTAAATGTCTTTCATAATTAGCAACAGAGCCCGAGGTCTCGTGATGCATAATCATTTTTACGTTTTTAGATTTGGCATAAGCCGAAATAGCTGTGATATCAAAATCAGGATAAGGAGTTGTAAAATCAAAAACTTCTTCTTTCCAATTTCCAAACCAGTCTTCCCATCCTACGTTCCAACCTTCAACTAAAACTCCGTCAAAACCGTTTTTGGCAGCAAAATCAATATATCTCTTTGTGTTTTCGGTAGTTGCTCCATGTTTTCCTGAAGGTATTAACTCTTGTGTCAATGAATTTTGTGCATTTTGCGAACCTGCAAAATCCCAAGTTGATTTCCCAACGTGCATTTCCCACCAGATTCCTACATATTTCATTGGTTTAATCCATGAAGTATCTTCAATTTTGGACGGTTCATTCAAGTTTAAAATCATTTTAGAACCTACGATATCCCTCGCGTCATCACTAATCATAATAGTTCTCCAAGGCGATACACAAGGAGTTTGTAGGTAGACTTTATCGCCAATTGCATTGGGAACTAACTGTGCATTTAATTTATAGTTTTTTACATCAACATTCAAATGCATTACAGGATAGTTCACCACTGCTGCTTCAAAAATATTAACGTATAATCCTGCAGCAGATTTCATCATTAATGGCGACTGAACGATGTATTTTCCTGGAATTGATTTCACTCCTATCCCATTATTCATGTCTATTTTAGAATTGTCTATTTCTGACAGCTTTGTCTCATTATACTCATATTCATTACTGTCAAAATCACCAGGGATCCAGAATGTTTTATAATTGTCAGTTAAGTTAAACTGCGTTACTTCGTCAGAAATAATAAAGTAATTAAGTTCTGATTGTTTTGGGAAATCATATCTAAAAGCAACACCTTCATCAAAAACTCTAAAAATGATATTCATTTTTACGTTTGTTTCATTTTGAATAAGTGAAACCTTTAATTCGTTATAATGATTAACAATAGAAGATTGCTCTCCTAAGACTGGTTTCCAAGTCTCATTAAAACTAGTAATTTCAGTTCCTTCTATCTTAAATCTAGCGTCTAGAGTAGGCTTTTCTTTTAATTTAATTCCCATTGCACTTTCTAATACAACAGCTTTGTTTTTATAATTTACGGCATAGGTAGGTTGGCCATTTGCTTTAAGATTAAAGTCTAAAATAATATTTTTTGAAGGAGAGGCTACACTTTGCGCTTGAAGCATGCTCAAGGCAAAAAACAGTATAGCTGATAAAAAATGTTTCATGTTTTTATTGTTTTTTGTTTTTAGTACAGCTAAAATACTAAAACCATATTTAATATCCTTTTAAGCCTTCCCGTAATTAGGTGTTACATTAAAAAAACCCTTCGATAAGAACCCTACCGAAGGGCAAACCAAGTTAAAATAAAAACCAAACTATTTATTCAACTCAAAACCAACTTTATTATCTGTATTAGAACTTCCTCCTATGTAAACTTCAAATTGTCCAGCCTCAGCAACAAATTGCAAATCAGAATTATAAAACTTCAACTCTTCAATAGAAATCTCAAAAGTCACTGTCTTTTTCTCTCCTTTTTTTAGCGCAATTTTCTGAAATCCTTTTAACTCTTTTAAAGGTCTAGTTACCGATCCTACTAAGTCTCTTATATACAGTTGAACGACTTCTTTTCCGTCAAAAGTTCCTGTATTCGTTACGTCAACGCTTACATTTACTTTTCCACTGAAGCTCATCTTATCAGATGAGATTTTTAAATTTGAATAGTCAAACGTAGTGTAACTCAATCCAAAACCAAAAGGATATAAAGGTTCATTTCTCTCATCTATGTAGTTAGACTTAAATTTTTCAAATTTTCCTTCTTGGTTACCAAGTGGTCTTCCTGTATTTTTATGACTGTAATAAATAGGTACTTGCCCTACACTTCTTGGAAAAGTAGTCGTCAATTTTCCCGAAGGGTTTTCATTACCAAATATAACATCGGCTATTGCACTTCCAGCTTCGCTACCTGCAAACCAAGTATTCAAAATTGCTGGTACTGTTTCGTTTTCCTCAACTAAAACTAAAGGACGCCCAGTAAATAAAACCAATACTACTGGTTTTCCCGTTTTTAATAATGCTTGCAATAAATCTTTTTGTGCTTGAGGTATTTCCAGATTGGTTCTGCTGCTGCTTTCCCCACTCATCTCTGCAGATTCTCCAAGTGCTGCTAAAATTACATCTGATTGATTCGCAATTTTTAAGGCTTCAGCTAATAAGTCCGCTGAAGTCCTAGTATCACGATGCAATGTTTTCCCGAACATAGTCGCTTTTTCTTCAAAAGCGGCATCATAATCCAGGTTACTTCCTTTGGCGTAAAGCACATTAGCCCCACTTCCTGCTACCTCCTTTATTCCTGCAATTAGCGAAATAGATTTATCCATGTTTGTTGCAACACTCCAAGTTCCCGCCATATTTTCTTTGGCATCAGCCAATGGTCCGATAACTGCAATTGTTCCTGATTTTTTTAAAGGTAAAAATTGCTTTTCGTTTTTAAGCAACACTAAAGATTGTGATGCGATTTCTCTCGCTTCTAAACGATTTGAGCTAGTAAAAATTTCACTTTTGGCTCTTTTTACATCACAATATTTATACGGATCTTGGAATAAACCTAAGTCATATTTGGCATTCAAAATAAGACGAACCGCATTATCGATTTGTTCTACAGTCACCTTATTTTCTGCCAAAGATTTCTTCAAGGTGGTCAAGAAACCTTCTCCTACCATATCCATTTCAATTCCAGCATTTAATGCCAAAGCAGATACCGTTTGTAAATCGCCCATTCCGTGCGCCATCATTTCAGGAATTCCTGTATAATCTGTTACCACAAAGCCTTTAAAGCCCCATTGGTTTCTTAAGACCTCTGTCATTAACCATTTGTTTCCAGTTGCGGGAATTCCATCAACTTCGTTGAACGAAGCCATTACAGAACCAGCACCTGCATCAACAGCTGCTTTATAAGGAGGGAAATAATCATTGTACATTTTTATTCTACTCATATCCACAGTATTGTAATCGCGACCTGCTTCTGATGCTCCATACAATGCAAAATGTTTAACACATGACAGTATGGAATTATTTTTAGATAAATCATCTTGTTGGTAGCCGTTGACCATTGCTTTGGCTATCTGACTTCCTAAAAAAGCATCTTCACCTGAACCTTCAGAAATTCTTCCCCAACGTGGGTCACGAGAGATATCAACCATAGGAGAAAATGTCCAGTTGATTCCGTCAGCACTGGCTTCTTGAGCTGCAATTTGTGCACTGCGCTCAATTAATTTCATATCCCAAGTACAAGATAATCCAAGCGGAATAGGAAATGTAGTTTCATAACCGTGAATTACATCCATACCAAAAAGCAATGGAATTTTTAATCGGCTTTTTTCAACGGCAATCTTCTGTACTTCTCTAATCTTCTCAGCCGACTTAATATTAAACAAACCGCCTACTTTACCTTCTTCGATATTTTTAGCCACATTAGAACTGTTAGCAGCTCCTGTGGTGATATCTCCAGATGTAGGTAAATTTAATTGTCCAATTTTTTCATCCAATGTCATTCGTGCCATTAAATCGGCAACAAACTCTGATTTTGCTTTAATTGCAACTGCTTTCTTTGACGCTTTTTTTTGGCTGTAGCCAAATAGAGAAAAGCATAAAAACGCTATAATTAATTTATTATTCATTTTTTTGTTTTTTTGTTTGATGGAACATCCAATCGTAAATTTCTTTGTTATCGTATACTCGCGTCCAACTATCATGATTTGCATTGTCAAAAATGGTCAGTTCAATATTACTATTGCAAGGTTTAAGCTTTTTGTAAATAGCAATCGAATAATTAACATCTACAACATCATCTACTAAGCCATGAAAAATTCTAATGGGAAGCGATGCTATTTTACAATTTTCGATCATTGGAACACGATCTACAAATCCTGCAATAGGTACTAAAGCAGCAAACATTTCTGGATGTGCAAAAGCTAAATTCCATGCTCCCCAGCCTCCCATGCTTAATCCAGTTAGATAAATTCTATTGGAATCAATATTATTCTCTTTTTGGATTTTTAAAATCAATTGGTACAATACTTCAGAATCCCAATATTCATTTTCTGGACATTGTGGAGCTAAAACATAAGCGTCTAAGGAATTTGACTTTAAATATTTAAAAGGACCATGTACTTTTACTTTCTCTATATCAGTCCCTTTTTCACCAGAACCATGAAGAAAAATCAGTAATGGTTTCTTTTCTTTACTACTTTTAGGTACATGCAATGCATAATTTAGTTCGTGGGTTGTAACGATTTCCGTTTTTATTTTTCCTGTAACATCAGTTTGAGCAAATGAAAACAATGTGGTTAAAAACGTTATTGCTAAAAATAAATATTTATTCATTTCTTAAAAATTATATTTCCCAGAATGGAATCCCAATTTTACTAAACCTGGTTTTACTTCTGGAGCGTTCATAAATAATTTCCATAATAAACCTGTACGGTAGTTTTCAATCATAGGGACAATCGTACCCTGATCAATAGCCAAATATCTCGGAGTAACCCAGTTATAATGAGGTGAAAAAGCATCATAAGGTCCTGCTATTCCCACATATTCTGATTTTTTTTCATCATATAAATAATGTAAGAATTTCAATGATTCTGCTGGTGTAAATGGAAATGAGGACAAGGCTGCAGTGGGCGAAATAACACCTAAATCGTTATTCGGCTGGTGTGCTGCATATCCTGTAGTACCGTCACTGTTTCTACTATAACTTGCTGTCAAACCCCAAACCTTATCTGAATACCCTTTCCATTGTTTTGGATTAGCAATACTATACTGATTCATGATTTTAGCGTGATTTTGTGTTAATGCCCAATAATCAGCATATTGATCTTTTAGATTAGAAGGATCCAAACCTAAATAGGAATAATGAGACCAAAACATTGGCCCTACATTTCCGCTAGCTCCATTATAATTCAATACAACTGGAATTCCATATTGAGCGGCTCCACTAACAATTGAACCATTTCTAGCCCATGCTTTGTGGTATGCAGTTGCAGATATTGGGTGTGTAGGCGATGAAACAGCCATTACATAGGTAATTAAACATTCATTATATCCTTCTAATTTGAAGTTCATTTCCCAACCGTAATTAGGAGACCAATGCCAGTATAAGGCTTCTTCTCCTTTAGTATACCAATCCCATTCTACCCCTTTCCAAAGCTCATCTGCCTTAGCAGCTAATGCCTTTTCTTCGGTGCTTCCATTTTTAAAATATTCTCTTACGGTCAATAATCCTTGACATAGGAATGAAGTTTCTACTAAATCTCCCCCATTATCTTTTGTGCCAAAAGGGATTACTTTACCATCATTACCATTAATCCAGTGGGACCATGCACCATGAAAACGATCTGCTTTCTCAAGAAAATTCATTGCCGTTGTCAGGCGGGAAACGGCTTCTGCTCTAGGAACAAAACCTCTATCAACACCTGCAATAATTGTCATTAAACCAAAACCAGCTCCGCCTGTTGTAACAATATTAGACTCAAATCCGGGATCAGTTGTATAGTAGCGTTCTCTGGCTAACTTCGAGTTGGATTCAGCATATTCCCAAAAATATTTTAATGCATCTTTTTGAACTTGGTCCAGTGCTTCAGTGTCTGTCAATGGACTAACAGTTGCATCTGGAGTAGTAGGTAGTGGTGTACCCCCACTTGTCCCTTTTTCATCAGATGATGATGAACAAGAGTTAAAGAGACTAATTACTAACAAGCATATTGAAATTTTCATTTTCATAAAATAATATTGTTTATAATTTAAGAGCTAGTTTTTTAAGGACTAGCTCTTACAATTTTTACCTATTGTCTTTTTCTAACTTATATAGTGCCACCACTTCATTGTCAGAAAGTACTGTGTTGTAAATTCTAAACTCGTCCATTAACCCAGTATAATTTAACATCCATCCATCAGCAGCACCCCAAGGAGCTCCTAAATGTTGCTGAAAACCTCCAATAATGAATTTAGAAACATTTGAATTTGCCAATTCTCCATATCCAACTCCTCCCGCAAGAGGATCGCTAGCGTAGCGCTTTGCTAATGAAGCTGGTAGATCAAGCTTTTTTCCATCGATATACATGCTATAAGTGGAACTAGTTCCATTATACATCCAAACAACATGCTTCCATGATCCAAACATATTAGGCAAAAGATTAGCACCAGTATGCTCTATAAACTGACCAGACCATGGAATACTAGGCGTTACGTCCTTTTGAATGTGATTTTTCATCAACATTGTAGTAGCAGGTCCTGTACCTTCAACCAGAGTGAAGATGTTACCCCAAAAATCAGTGGTTTTTGGTAACATAAATAAAGATTGTGCTCCTCCAGTATGTGGATTGGTATTAATCCACATAGAAACGGTAATACTTTTCACTCCTACTAAGGAATTTGCTACTGTACTATAAGCAATAAAAGAGCTTGAAGATCCTTTATAAGCCTGCCCTTTAATTCCGGGTGCATAGGTTACAGCGGTACCAACCCCGCCACTTATTCCGTTTTTTGAATCAGCAACGCTATTTTCAAAACTTACTTTAGTAATTAAATTACTTGGAGCAATGTCATCTGAATTATCGTATCCACCAATGGATTCATATGGAATTGGACTGTTTACTTTGTCAATACTATCCTCATTACAGCTTATGAAAAACTGTGAAACCAGAACAGAAGCAAATAAGCCTATATATTTTTTTATTTTCATCTTTACTGTTTTTTTAAATTAATACCCTAAATTTTGTGTAGACAATCCGTTTGCCTGTGTAATGAAAGCCTGTGGCAATGGAAACACTTCATGTTTTCCAGCAACAAATGTTTTTCCGTCAATAGCAAATGCAGCAACGGCTTGTCCTGTTCTTACTAAATCAAAAAAGCGATCGTGCTCAAAAGCCATTTCTACTCTTCTTTCTTTCCATATAGCAATTCTTACATCTGCTTTTGAAGCCGCAGTAGTATTTCCTAATTCAGCTCTTTTTCTTATTTGGTTTAATAGAAGAATGGCAGCAGGAGTTTGATCTAATTCATTTAATGCTTCTGCCTTCATTAATACTACTTCAGCATATCTCAAATACTTAATATTAATATCTGATTCCCAAGCATCAGTATAAGCAGAAGAATAAGCCTTATAATTGTATCTAGGATTTTCAACAGTTGTTGGTACTATTCTACCATCATATAAAGTTGTTCCCGCAAAAATAATAGTTGCATTTTTTCTAACATCGCCCAGCTCATAAGCATTTACTAAACTTTGAGAAGGTGTATTGAAACCCCATCCCCAACCTCCGGCACCACGAGCACCTTGTGTGGCAGAGTATCCCTGAATTCCTTTAGCTGGAACTGAACCAGTACCTTGAATTTCAAAAATTGATTCTGCATCGTTCTCACCTGCTAGTCTAAACATAGAGGCATAATTAGAAACGATAGAATATCCTGTAACCAAATTACAGTTGTCTACTACTTTCTGCCACTTCTTTTGATATAGATTCACTTTTGCTAATAAAGCATAAGCTGCACCTTTTGAAGCTCTTCCTTTTTCTGATGCAGCATATTCTGATTTATTAGGCAATGCAGCAATAGCATCAGCTAAATCACTTTCGATAAAAACATATACTTCAGCAGTTGTTTTACGTGTCAATTGCATTATTCTATCTTCATCAGAAGAAGGGTTTGGCAAATGATCAATAATAGGAACTCCTCCGTATGTTTTAACCAAAGTAAAGTACATAAAAGCTCTTAAGAATTTGGCTTCAGCTAACAATCTAGTACGTAAAGCTGGATTTGCTTTATCTAATTGTGGTACAATATTTAATGCTTGATTACATCTATTTATACCTTCATAATTAGCCGAAAAAATCTCACTAGTCGATGGACTTGAAGCATTATAAGTCAGTGCATCCATAACATCTTTATCAGAACCTGTATCGCCTGGAGAAGATCCTTTATCTGCATCATCAGAAGCGATACTTGACACTCCTATCCAAGAAAATGATGTCATATTCCACTCTAAAAATTTACTGTAGACTGCAGTAACAAAAGTCGTCGCTCCTTCGTCATTATTAAATAAGGCAATATCTTTTGTCGAGATAGATTCAGTTTGATCAACATCTAAATAATCGTTTGAACATCCAGAAAAAAAGTAGACGGATAAAACAAACATTGATATATATATCTTTTTCATTATATTAAAATTTTAAATTAGCACCAATAACGAGCGATCTTAAAGTTGGGTAGGCATCTAGCTCAATACCTTGACTACCATAAGGATCTCCATTACCATTTAACTCTGGAGAAAAACCTGAGAACTTTTGTGTAATAAATGGATTTATAGCATTTACATATATTCGACAATAGTTTAAGAAGCTATTCTCAGCCAAAGGAAGTTTGTATCCCAAACTAATATTATTTACTCTGAAGAAATCTCCAGATTCTAAATAATAAGTTGAGGCAACTGGAACCTGATTAAATGGAGCTGGATTTGAAGCCGAAGTGTTATTTAAAGTCCAAAAATTTGTAGCTACAGATTCTTCTATATTTTCCCCTGAAAAACGTTGTGCTTTTTTACCATTGTACACTTTTGCTCCAGAAGTTCCATATCCGTCAACTGATAGGTCAAAGTTTCTATAGTTTGCACCTAAAGTAACTCCGTAAGTCGAACTAGGTAAAATAGAACCCGTATATTTTTTATCTTTATTAGCATCTAATGCATCTTGGAATACCGTGGTACCAGCTGCAGTGTAATACAACATTTTACCATTTTCAGGATCAAAACCAGCATATTCATACATGTAAAAACTGCCTAATGGTTTTCCTATAGAGGTATTGTCTAGTAATTTTGTCCACTGTCCATTTCCTAAACCTCCACCATTAATTGGGGCGAGAGTAGCATCTTTAAGACTTTTTAATTCATTTGTATTATTTGAGAAGTTACCTCCAACCCAGTAGCTCAAATTATCAGTAATTTTATCGTCCCAACGCAAAGCAACTTCGTATCCTTTATTTGAAACTTCTCCAACATGGGCTGGCGAGGAATTACTTATCCCAGATGTGATATAAGGTTTTGTATTTAGAATAACATTTGTTGTTGTTTTATCATAAACATCAAACGATCCTTTTAACCTACTATCTAGTAATTCAAAATCCAAACCTGCTGATGCCTCTTCAGTTATTTCCCATGACAAACTTGGATCAACTTGAGAGTTAATTGTAGTTCCTTGATACAATATGGAACCGCCTAAATAACTACTTAATCCTGAAGAATAAGCCTGATTATTAAGAGGTACATTTTGGTTTCCTAATTTACCCCAACCTCCTCTTAATTTTAATAAATTGATTCCTTTTACATTAGCCATGAAATCTTCTTTACTCACAACCCATCCTAAACCAAAGGCAGGAAAAGTTCCCCAACGATAATCTTTACCAAAATTAGAAGAACCATCACGTCTAATTGTCCCAGTAATCAAGTATCTGTCCATCAATTTATATTGAAAACGACCAAAATAAGAAGCGAGTTTAGTTTCATTAAAAACTTCGTCAGTGTAATTTGTAACATTCCCTACTTCATTAACACCACTTAGAGACCAATAATTAGAATCTTCATTTACATTTTTTCTTGATATTGTTAATTGTTCTCGTGCTCCTTTAATTGAAGTTTCAATCCCTCCTGTTAATTCAATATCATGAATATCACCAAATACTTCATTGTATGTAACGTAATTTGATAGATTCCAATTGAAATATTGGTTTCTACCTTTGGTCAATAAGTTTACATTGGCAGTGGTACTGTACTGAGATTCGGTTCTGCTAGGATCAGCAGCTAACCAAATGTTTTTTGTATCTTCAAAATTATAATTCTTCCAAGTATAATATTCACCGTTAAATTGAGAGGTAAATTTTAATGATTTTAAAATTTCATAATCTAATTTTAAACCTCCTTGTAATATTATACTTTTTTGTTCTTCATCAAAGAAATCTAATTGCGCAACTGGATTACCTACATTGTTAAAAGAAGATCCAGTAGTTCCTGCAAAACCATCATTTCCAACAAATGACACACCATATTGTCCAGTTGAGAAACGAACCGGGATAATTGGTGATTGCTTGTAAGCATTTGTAAATGCACTTAAAGGTTTTGGATTTGAATTAGTTAAACCAAAGCTAAAGTTTTGATTTAACGTCAGTTTTTTAGAAATTTTGTATTCGTTATTATTTCTAAATGTAGTTCGATTATAATCCAATCCATTTAGAACCGCTTTCTCTTGATAATTTCCTAAACTGAAAAAATATTTTATATTTTCTGTTGATCCAGAAACGGAAATATTATTTTGAGTATACGATCCTGTTCTAGTAATGGCATCAAACCAATCTGTGTTCACAGGTTGATCTTGCGAAAAAGTTGTTGTTTGTAAAGCTGAATTTGAATAATAAGAATATTTATTACTTCCAGCCATTTTTACTTTCTTCAACGGCTCTCTAAAACCTACAAAACTTTCAACTTCAACGGTAACACCGTCACCTTTACCTTTTTTAGTCGTAATGATGATTACCCCATTTGCAGCTCTAGTACCGTAAATTGCTAATGCCGAAGCATCTTTTAAGATTTCATAAGAAGTAATATCATTTGTATTAATATTATTGATATTCTCTGTAGGCATTCCGTCCACAATATACAACGGAGTTCTACCTCCTAATGCAGTTCCTAAACCTCTAATAATAACCGAAGGGCTACTTCCAGGTAAATCGGATGATACTACTTGTACTCCTGCAGCTTTTCCTTGAATGGCTTGAGAAGCATTCAAAACTTTAGTTCTAGAAATCTCTTCTGCTTTTAATGACGTAATTGCAGTTGTATTATCAATTTTTTTTCTAGTACCGTAACCAATAATAACGACTTCCCTCAATGCTGTATCCTCAGATTCTAACATTGTTATGTTCATTGGATTTACCGTAGCTTTCACTGAAACCGCTTCAAATCCCAACATGCTTACTTTTAACACATCACCTACACTGGCATTGATATTAAAATTTCCGTCAAAATCAGTATCAGCATTTGAACTTGGAGAAACCACAATGGCTCCTGGTATTCCAATTCCATTTTTATCCAATACTTTTCCTTTAATTACTTGACCAGACATATATGCCGGAAGTAGAATGAGTGCTAAAAAGCTAAATATAAAATTTCTCATGTATTAATAATTTGTTAAAGTTAGTTGAGCCAAATTAGCTAATTACAACGTTATAGTAACAATATCTGAATTACTACATAGATACATCACAGCAGCAGAGGTCCTATATAAATCAATCTTTTAAAGGTATTAAGAGTAGTAACAAGGCGTTACATTACATCACTATGATGTAGTAATGATGTATTGTAATTCTGTTAAAAATTACCCTAAAAAATATATTATATGTAAAAATTAAATAGTTTTTATATTGATAATAAAAACTTAGAAAGATTATCATCCTGTACAAGCTGTAATTTCTTTCTTAACCTATAGCGATGTAGTTCTACTCCTCGAAAAGAAATATTCATCATTGGTGCAATTTCTTTAGAGGTAAGGTTCATCTTTAAATAGATACACAACTTTATATCCTTAGGAGTAAGATTTGGAAACTTCTTGGAAAGCGTAATTATAAATTCGTTGTGGATTTGATTCAAATTGGTTTCAAAAGTCTCCCACTCATGCTTATTGATCGCATTGATTTTTATAGTCTTATTTATTTCACTCTTCAGTTTGTTTAGATCAGTTTCCGAATCTAAAATTCCTTGGATACTTTCTATCATTTCACTTTGTTTAGCAATGGACAGCGATTTACCAGTCACCTCAGACGATTTAGATTGCAACTCTAGTTCTAAAATGTGTTTTTCATATTCTTGACTGTTCAATTCATTCTCCGCTTTTAATTCAATTTCCAAAATTTTCTTCTGGTGTTTCAATTCTTCTTCTCGAAGTTCGAGTTTTTGAATGTAGCGCATTTTATTCCATCTATAATACACAAATGATACACTTGCTATTACGACCACATACATCAGCATCATCCAAAAAGAAAAAAACCATGGTTGTGCGACATAAAAATTAAAACTTGAAACTTCATTAAAATGTACCCCATCGTGATTGTAGACCCTAAGGGTATGACTGCCACTGTCTAAATTATTTAAAATAATCAATCCTCCATTTACCGATGAATAGTTTTCTGCCGCATTTATCTTGTAAAAAAGACTTGGTTTGTTTGATCCATATATTCCTGAAATTACATTTACTTTTAATTCTGAATTATAATTGATTTTAGAATTACCTATGACCAAGTTTTCCTCATTAAAAGCTTCAATCTTTATTTCCGGACTCACTGGCTTCGCATTCTTTAATTGAAGTGATATAAACCCGTCATCCAAATTCAGTAAATAGGTATCGCCATCTTTAAAAATTTTTAAATTATCATTGATAATTTTACCCTTGTAATATTTCTCCTGAATTAAACTTCTAACAAAATTATTTCCTTTAGCATCAACCTGATATAGCAACCCCTCTTGCAACACTATAAAATGGTCTTCGTCTATTTTAACTATATCAGATGTGTTTTCAAAATTAGAGTTAAACAATTCATTTTTTACCAATTGATTCGAAATTGAATTATATGTATACCATTTTTTGTGAATCAGAAAAAGAATTTCATTTCTAAATTCAAATATTTTTACTCCAAAGTCATTAGCATTTTTTTTACCTTTCTGTGTAATATTCTCCACGCTCGTAGTTTCAAAAGCATCATTGTACTTTATTCTATATAAACCTCTATAATTATCCGCAGCCCATATTTCATTTTTTTTATTTTGAGCAACATATTTTATTGGTTTGAGAAGACCTTTCAGCTGAATTCGCTCCGATGAATTTCTGATGTCTTTATAAATATAAATACCACTATAGGTAGCTTGCAAATAAGAATTATCCACATTGCTTTTCACTAAGTTCCAACCTCCATTGATATTGTTTATTTTTAAAAAAATCGCATCCTTATAGATATAAGTTCCTTCATTATGCCCTATGATATACTTATTGCCTATTTTATTGATAATCCAAGCTTGACCTTCTGAGTTTGGTATTAACGACAAATTTTTACTTACATATTTAAATACTCCATGATTTGATGCCATCAAAAAACCTTTGTCGGTTTTAACAACAGAATACACGGACCCTAAAGCGCCACTATTATCATAAAAAATAGCAGTTGGCGAATTAATCTCTATATGGGCGATTCCATTATCTAACCCTAACCACAAGTCATTCTCTTTGTCTAACCCTATGCTTAAAATAGAATTATTCATCAACACATTATTTCGATCAATATTAATATACGAATTCTTGTCAAGATCAAAAATAAAAACACCTCTACTGCCTGTTCCTACTGCTAATTTGTTGTTTTTTAGGAAATGAGCAACATTAATGTTAGCCGTTTTTAAAGTTACATTTAAAGGGTTTGTCCAAGGAGTTAAGATTCCGTTTTCTTCAACATAAACACCATTTTTCTTTGTAAAAAAGTACGTTTTATTTTGAAATTTTTCGATGTCATGAATCACGTTGTTCTCTAAAACGTCCCATCCTATCACTTTTTCAATACGAGAATTGACCATCCTATAAATACCGCTGCTAACGGACGCAATTAGAATTTGATTGTCTATTACATAACAATACGAAATAAGAAAGGATAGTTTTATTTTTTTTACACTACGTCCATCGTATTTGTAAATCGTATTAAAAGATTGGAAATAAATTGCGTCATTAAATTTAAAAATCTTCCATATTTCTTCATTCTCCTTATCGTCAAAAACAGATTTCCCCTTAGAAATTGACACATAATTCATTCTCCCATTTTTACGAATCCAATACCCAAACTCTTTGTAGGATCCTGAATATACCTTATCACCATCTACATATATTGACCTAATAATAGTTTTATTAGGCAACATATTTTTCTCCCATTTTACACCATCATAACGTAGTAAATAGTGATTGTTAGCAAAATACATTGCATCATCACTACCTTGAGCCACATTCCAAATCTGGTTATCTCCCTGATAATCAGATTTACTGTAGTTCTCTACAAAAGGAAGTAACTCCTGTGCATACAATTGAATAGATATAAAAAAGAAAAAAAGTAGTGGTAATGTCTTTGATTTCAATTTGTGGGAAGGTTTTATTTCCAAATATAAACACATTTATTCAATTTAAAGCATAAAAAAGCCTCTCGTTCGAGAGGCTTTAGAATACAATATTATTTTAATTCAAAAGTAAATTATAAACTTGGTTGGCAATTTCTATTTCTTCATTCGTCGGAATCACCATGATCTTTGTTTTCGAATTTAAAGTATTGATTTCCCTTATCTCTTTTGAACGAATATCATTCTTTTCCATGTCTATTTCGATTCCGAAATAATCCATATCCGTACACACTAATTTTCTAATATAAGATGAATTTTCTCCTATTCCTGCAGTGAAAATAATTGCGTCGAGACCATTCATTGCAGCCGCATACGAACCAATATACTTCCTGATTCGATAGGCATTCATAGCCAGTGCTAATTGACAATCAATATTTCCATTTTCAGCATTAGCTTCAATATCTCTCAAATCACTGTATCCAGTAAGTCCCAGCATTCCGCTTTCTTTAAGTAATAAATTATTTACCTCAGTGGCTGTATATCCTAATGTATTTATCAAATAAAATATAAGCGAATGATCAATATCCCCACTTCTTGTTCCCATTATCAACCCATTTGACGGAGAAAAACCCATCGTATGATCAATACTTTTTCCATCTTGAATTGCCGTCATACTGCAGCCGTTTCCGAGGTGAATGCTTATTATTTTTGAACTTTTCTCTAAATATTCTATTGCTTTTTCAGAAACGTATTTGTGACTAGTTCCGTGAAAACCATAAACCCGAATTTTACTTTCTGTCAAAAGACCATTAGGTATAGCGTATTTGTATGCTACGACAGGTATTGTTTGATGAAAAGCGGTATCAAATACTGCTACTTGCTTCGCTGTTGCAAAAATTTCTTCGGCAACATTTATTCCTAGCAAATGCGCTGGATTATGCAATGGCACTAAAATAGAAAGTTCTTTTATTTTTTCTTTAACGTCTATATTGATAATGGTTGTATCTGTAAAATAACTTCCTCCGTGCACCACTCGATGACCCACAGCATTAATTTCTTCCGTAGTTTTAATTACCCCTATATTAACATTCATTAATAATTGAGCAATCTTCTCTAAACCTATTTTATGATCAGCAATTGGTAAAGATTCTTCTAATTTTGTAGTACTAGTGACGTAGGTAAGATTTGAAGTATCTAATCCTATTCTATCAATCATACCGCTACAAATTACTTCCTGAGTAGGCATATTGATTAACTGATATTTTATAGATGAACTACCTGAATTTATAATTATTATTTTCATTGAACTAATATGTTTTTCCTCTCCCCAGCCCTCTCCAAAGGAGAGGGTGACTGGGCGGAGTTTCTTTGTCGTTATTTTTTTAAACTTGAAACTTGAAACTTTTTTCTACAACCCCTGCGCTTGAATTGCTGTAATAACTACCGTGTTAATTATATCATCAACAGTACAACCACGACTTAAATCATTTACAGGTTTGTTTAATCCTTGTAACATTGGTCCTATGGCTAATGCTCCAGTTTCTCTTTGAACTGCTTTGTAGGTGTTATTTCCTGTATTCAAATCAGGAAAAATAAGTACACTTGCTTGTCCTGCCACTTCGGAATTTGGCATTTTACTTTGCCCTATTTCCATATCCACAGCAGCATCGTATTGTATAGGTCCTTCAATTTTTAAATCAGGACGTTTCAATCTAACTATTTCGGTCGCTTTTCTCACTTTGTCTACTTCATCCCCTTTACCGGATGCCCCCGAAGAATAAGACAACATAGCTACTTTTGGCTCTATGCCAAATGCCAAACTAGAATCGGCAGATGAAATAGCTATTTCTGCTAATTGTTCTGCGGTAGGGTTTGGATTAATCGCGCAATCCCCAAAAACAGAAACTCGATCTTCTAAACACATAAAAAATATGGAAGAAACGATACACGTATTTGGCTTAGTTTTTATGAATTGTAATGCAGGTAAAATCGTATGTTGCGTTGTATGTGCGGCTCCAGAAACCATACCGTCTGCATCACCTTTATATACCATCATCGTTCCAAAATAAGAACCGTCTTCCATTAAGTCTTTGGCCATACCCAATGTCACATTTTTATTCTTTCGAAGCTCATAATAGGTGTTTACATAATCTTCATAATTCTCAGACTCAATCGGATTGATAATTTTTACTTTCGAAAAGTCAAAGGCAATACCTAATTCTGCGACCTTACTTTCAATTTGTTTTTTATTTCCAAGAATAGAAATATCAACGACATTCATTGTTAACAATCGTGAGGCCGCAATGAGAATTCTCTCATCATTCCCTTCGGGTAAAACGATATGTTTTCTATGTTTTTTAGCTCTTTTTACCAAGTTGTACTGAAACATTTTAGGTGTCATCCCTTCTGCTTCAAAAGAACTTAATTTTTTAGCTAGGCTATCCAAGTCTACATACTTCTCAAAAGTATTTATTGAGGTCTCTATTTTTTGTTTATTGTCAGCATAAATCTTAGCCTTTATATCTCCTATTTTATTGGTAATACTATAGGTACCACCTTCAACAGATATAATGGGAACAATACTAGTCAACCCTTCGATTAGCTTTAGAATACTGTCATCAGGAACTATATTACCTGTCAAAACGATACCTGAAATACTTGGGTAATTTGCAGATTCATTAGCTTGTAATGCACCCAAAATAATATCAGCACGGTCACCAGGAGTAATCACTAGTGCCTTATCTTTTAGGTGTAACAAGTAGTTGCGCAGCTGCATGGCTCCAACACTAAAATTCCCTATTTCATTATTTAAGAATTCACCACCAAATAATACTTTGGCATCCAGTTCATCCACAATTTCTTTAATCGTTGGATTATTTAAACTAGAAATTATAGGAATAGCATTTACTAAAATTTCTTTCGGTAAACTCGCTCTCAAACCGTCTGTTACTAATTTGATGTTTTCAGGTTGTACTTTATTGGCAATAATTGCAAGTACTTCTACGTCCTTTACTTTAAAGGAATCATAAGCTAAATATAAACTATCTACTAACTCCTCCAAAGTTTTTCCTACACCTGAACCCACAATTATTGTTGGTATCCCTAGATTTTTAGCGATAAGCACATTCATATCGAGTTCGATAACGGTCCCTTCACCGCTAAAACTGGTTCCCTCAACTAAAACAAAATCAAATTGTTCCTCCAGTCGTTTGTATTTATCAATGATCAAATCTAGGACCTCTCCTATTTTACCTTTGTTTTTCTTTTTAATCAGCTTGCTTTTAGTAATTGCAAAAGCATCTTCAAATGCAATATCCAAACCAAAATGAGAGATTACAGTTTCAATATGATTATCCAATTTACCATCTTCAAAATCCTCTATTATTGGTCGGAAATAGCCCACTTTAGCTGTCTTTCCAATAAGCATACTCATTAGACCTAGAGTAATAATCGATTTCCCACTATTATGCTCAGATGTTGCTATATATATGGCTTTATTCATTTTGCTTATTTTTTATATTATTTTAAAATACAGTTGATTACGCTCTATCTCGTAACTAAACTCTATTCTGACTATTTGTATTATTTATTCTAAACTCTATACTTAACTCAAAACCACTTTCTCTTTCTAAAATAAAACACCATAATGATCCCTATTACAACCATTACTCCAATGACCGTATAATAGCCATTTTTATACTCAAGCTCAGGCATATGTTGAAAATTCATTCCATAAACACCTGCAATAAATGTTAAGGGTATGAATATGGCCGAAACAATAGTTAAGGTTTTCATGATCTCATTCATTTTATGAGACTGCGACGAAAAAAAGAAATTAGAAGCACTTTCTAACATCCCCATATCTGAATCAATTTGTTCTAAAAGTTCCAAGCTTTTTTGGTGTAAACGAGAAAAATAACCAAAGGTTTCAGATTCTATAACACTGAAATCTTCATCTTCTTTTAAACTTTTAATAGCATACAATGAGTCTCGAAGCGGAATTATCGCCCGTTTCAAAAAATTAAAGTTATCACGGTGTTTTTCAATTCGTATCAGAATTTGTGGGTCTGCACTCGCCTTAGATAGATTTATTAATTCTTCAACCTTGTCTTCTTCATTCTCAATAGTGACATAGAAATTCTCCATGACTGCATCTAATAGCAAATAAAGTAAAAAATCAGCTTTTTTAGTGCGAACACTACCCGCTTGGCTTCTAATTCTTTCCCTTATATGAGAGAAAAAATCACTTCGCTTTTCTTGGAAAGAAATCAGTACATTATTCTTTATTAAAAAACTAATCTGCTCCACACTGATGTTATCAGAGTTCTCAGTAGGCAACATGGATTTTATATTAAAAAACAAAGTGTCCGGCGATTCTTCTAACTTTGTTCTCCTAGTAGTATTTAAAATGTCAGAAAGCATAAAATTATCAATCTTGAAAAAAGCTCCTATTGCTTCAATTATTTCAAGCTCATTTAAACCATGCAAGTTCAGCCAATTTGTTTTTTGATCATTGATACAACTCTTTAAGTCGATAATATCAACATCTTCATATTCAAGAAAGTCTGCAGTGTCATATACAAACAATTGCATCTCCGATTCCATCTTCTTATGCCTTCCGGTGTATTCAAGCTGATTTGGTTGTGCTTTTCTGCCTTTCTTAAATTTAATTTTTCTCATACAATATAATATCTACAGTAATATTACAAAAAAGTTTCTTCAATGAATAGTTCCTTAACGTTTTTGAAATAAGTATTAACTAAGATTTCTATTATTTCATCATAATAGGAAACAAAGGTACTAAGACAGCTACTTTCGTTTTATGAGATAAATCATGTTTTACTATAAAACAAAAAAAACCGAGCTATTTCTAGCTCGGTTTTAATAAACAAAATATTTTATTTAGTTCGTTTGTGATTTCACAGCTAATGTATAAATTACCAATCCAAAACCAATTTTATTGATTGCATCAGCAATGTTATAAACAACATCAATATTACCAGCAGGAATTATTCCGTTGTACCATCCAGTTGTTCCCATCATATACCCTAATGGGTAGATTGACCAGCCTACAAGTACAAACCAACATAATATTTTGTGCGCAGCAAGTACATTACCCCCTGCAGCTTTCGCTAGTTTTGAAGCTTCTCCTAACCATATTTCATAAACAATTGCGAAATAAGCTAATCCTGAAACTGCCCCCCAAAAAGCGGCGCTCTCAGTGAAAACAACTTCTCCAAAGTAACCTGTAACTAACATGATTAAAGAATAAATAATCATTTTCCATAACAAGGATTGCTTTGCTCCTGCTATTTTCAATATTAAATAAAACTCAACACACATTAATGGCACAGTTAGAACCCAGTCAACATAGCGGAAAAAAGTAGGTGACTCCCCAAATGCAGCCCAATAATCTCTCATGTAGAAATAATGTACAGCAGCAATAAAAGTAATTAAACCCGAAACCAACACTGAAGTACGCCACTTTTTGTCAAATTGGCTCAGTGATAAAAAGAAAAACGCAGACGCAGCCATCATTGCCATGCACCCTACGAAAAAAGTAAATCCTACATAGTCAGTAGGAGATAATTTTGAAACCATTCCTGAAATAAACATAAAATTTGTCATAATTAAAATTTAGAAGTTAAATGCTATTTGTTTAAGTAAATGTAGTTAAAGTTAAACAAATAAAATGCATTTTGTTTAATTATTTTTACCTAATTTTAAACAAAAAATAGAACTCCATGCTTAAATACACCAATTTCGCAATCGTGGCAAGCTTTTTTTGTTTGTGGCTAAACTCATTTTTAACAGAAAAAACTCAAATAATCATTGCATTTTCACTCATTTTTAGCTTCGGAATTCTACATGGCGCTAATGATTTGCTTTTAATTAAGAATACAAACGATTCAAAAAATATAATTTCATCTAAAAAAATAGTACTGTATTATGTTATTGTAGTCCTATTTGGATTATTATTATTCTATTTGATACCGATAGTAGCTTTGCTTCTGTTTATTTTAGTTAGTGCCTTTCACTTTGGCGATCAGCAAGGGTTCTATTTAGATTTTAAAGTATCAAAATACATCTTGATTTTTTACCCTTTCATTTACGGAATCGTTATATTATTTTTATTGTTTTTCTTTCATTCTAACGAAGTCAAAGTGATCGTAACTGAGATTATACGATTTAAACTCCCTACGTTATATATAAATGAAATCCTCATGACTAGCGGATTGATCTTTCTAAGTATAAGCGCTTACTTTTATTGGAAATTCGAATCCTTTCGAAAAAAATTACAGACAGAATTATTTTTGCTTGTGGTTTTTGCCATCATATTTAAAACTTCGAGTTTAATATGGGGGTTTGCAATCTACTTTATTATTTGGCATAGTATTCCTTCTATTTTAGATCAAATGAAATTTATTTATGGTTCATTTACTCTTAGCAACTTTATAGCCTATTATAGGAACGCCTTTGCGTATTGGCTGGCTTCATTATTCGGAATCGGACTTCTCTATTTCGTATTTAGAGATGAGGAGATATTTAATGCTCTGTTTTTCTCTTTTCTTGCAGCTATCACATTTCCACACGTATTAGTAATTCTCAAAATGATGCATATAAAAAATACAAAAAACGCATAAAAAAAACCGAGCTATTTCTAGCTCGGTTTTTTTTATTATATAGTAGAAATACACCCAAGTGTATTTCTACAGGAAATAATTATTTTACTTCTTCGTAATCTACATCTTGAACATCATCTCCTTGAGCATCAGCTTGTGGCTGTGCATCAGCTTGACCTTGTTCTCCTTGCGCGTACATTGCTTCAGTAGCAGTTTTCCAAGCAGCATTGATGTTATCAAGTGCAGTTTGAATTGCAGGAATGTCTTGAGATTGGTGAGCCATTCTCAATTCAGTTAATGCATATTCTACAGCTACTTTGTTTTCGTCAGATAATTTCTCACCTAGCTCTTTTAATTGAGTTTCAGTTTGAAAGATCATTCCATCTGCTTCGTTCAATTTTTCAGCTCTTTCTCTTGCGATTTTGTCAGACTCAGCGTTAGCTTCAGCATCTTGTTTCATTTTTTCGATTTCTTCAGATGTTAATCCAGAAGAAGCTTCGATACGAATATCGTGAGATTTTCCAGTTCCTTTATCAGTTGCAGAAACTTTGATGATACCATTAGCATCAATATCAAAAGTTACTTCAATTTGTGGAACCCCTCTTGGAGCTGGTGGTAAACCATCTAAATGGAAACGACCAATAGTTTTGTTGTCAGCAGCCATTGCTCTAGCTCCTTGCAATACGTGAATTTCAACTGTTGGTTGAGAATCTGCAGCAGTAGAGAATACTTGCGATTTTTTAGTTGGAATAGTAGTATTAGACTCAATAAGAGTTGTCATAACACCACCCATAGTTTCGATACCTAAAGATAAAGGTGTAACGTCAAGTAACAATACATCTTTTACATCTCCAGAAAGAACTCCACCTTGAATAGCTGCTCCAATTGCAACAACTTCATCAGGGTTAACTCCTTTAGACGCTTTTTTACCAAAGAATTTCTCCACTTCGTCAGCAATTCTTGGCATACGAGTAGAACCTCCTACAAGGATAACTTCGTCAATATCAGAAACAGATAAACCTGCATCTTTCAACGCTTTAGCAACTGGTGCCATAGAACGTTTTACTAATGAATCAGTTAATTGCTCAAATTTAGCTCTAGATAATTTTTTAACAAGGTGTTTTGGTCCTGAAGCTGTAGCAGTTACGTAAGGTAAGTTAATTTCAGTTTCAGTAGAAGAAGACAATTCAATTTTTGCTTTTTCAGCAGCTTCTTTCAAACGTTGCAAAGACATTGGATCTAAACGTAAATCAATACCTTCTTCAGTTTTAAATTCGTCAGCTAACCAGTCAATAATTTCGTGGTCAAAATCATCTCCACCAAGGTGAGTATCACCATTTGTAGACAATACTTCAAAAACTCCGTCTCCTAATTCAAGAACAGAAATATCAAATGTACCTCCACCTAAATCGTAAACAGCAATTTTTTGATCAGTTCCTTTTTTGTCTAATCCGTAAGCAAGTGCCGCAGCAGTTGGCTCGTTGATAATACGCATAACTTTAAGACCTGCAATCTCACCAGCTTCTTTAGTCGCTTGACGTTGTGCATCATTAAAGTAAGCAGGAACAGTAATAACTGCTTCAGTAACTGTTTGACCTAAATAGTCTTCAGCAGTTTTTTTCATTTTTTGAAGAGTCATTGCTGACAATTCTTGTGCAGTATATAAACGACCATCAATATCCACGCGTGGTGTATTGTTGTCCCCTTTTACTACTTTGTAAGAAACTCTTTTTGTCTCAGCCGAAACTTCGCTAAAAGAATGACCCATAAAACGTTTAATAGAAGCAATTGTTTTAGTAGGATTTGTTACCGCTTGTCTTTTTGCAGGATCTCCCACTTTAATCTCTCCACCTTCAACAAAAGCGATGATAGATGGTGTTGTTCTTTTTCCTTCTGCGTTAGGAATAACAACTGCTTCATTACCTTCCATTACAGAAACACAAGAGTTTGTCGTACCTAAATCAATTCCGATTATTTTACCCATTTTTATTTATATTTAATTATAATGTATACTTATTTTAATAACTCATGGTGCATAAGTCAATCACTATGCCAATACAACAGGGGCTAATAAATTGTCAGTTTTTGTTAAAATGGCGGAAAATAATCTGCCAAGATGACATTTTAGGCTGACTGTCATTGATAAAACAATAAAATTCGGTTGGCAGTTTCAATAGTACTATTCAGAAGCTATTCCTGCTCTCCGCTGTATCTTTATGTTCTTAAAGAAAGAACATAAAGGATGCCGCTGCTATCAGGGCTAGGGCATTTGTCGTTTCAATTCGCTATAACAATGGTGAAAATGTATTCCAATACATAAGCTATCTTGTTAGTCATTCAGGATTAAATATATTAATTTTAGAAACTTGCTCTTTCCCGTAAAAACGCGTTTCACAATCGAAACTTTAACCTCTTTCATTTCTACTACATAAAAAAGTTACCTAAATTTGGAGCTTACCCATTCCAGTTAAAGCAAACTACAAAAAACCCCAATAAATTAAAAAAATGGAAAAACCTACTATAGCATCAAGCAGCATTACTTTTTTAAAAAATCTAGAAAAGAACAACAACAGAGACTGGTTTTCCGAAAATAAAACACAATATACGACAGCACAAAGTAACATTGTTGCGTTTGCTGACCAACTCATAGTACTAATGAACGCTCATGATGCTATTGAAAATGTGTCTGGAAAGAAAAGTCTGTACCGTATTTATAACGATGTCCGTTTCAGTAAAGACAAAGCACCTTACAAACCTCGATTTGCGCTAGGTTTACAAAGAGCAACTAAGTTAAAAAGAGGGGGTTATTATTTAAACATACAACCTGGTAATAACTTTCTAGCGGGCGGGTTCTTTTCTCCTAATCCTGATGATCTTAAAAGAATAAGGAAAGATATTGAGCTAAATCCTACAGCGTGGCGCAAAATTTTAAACTCAAAGGAAATCAAAGATAATTTTGTGGAATTAGCAGGAAATAAAGTCCCAACTTCGCCAAGAGGTTTTTCTAAAGATCATGAAGCCATCGATTTAATTCGGTATAAACAATTTATCCTTAGACATGATTTTACAGATAAAGAGATAGTTGATCCCCAATTTATTTATAAGGTAAATGAATTATTTAAATCTGTACGACCCTTTTTTGACTACCTAAGTATTGTTCTTACAACTGATTTAAATGGAGAAACTAAAATCTAGAATAGTACGTAGGGTTCAAGTGCCTCAGCATTCATAAAAAAGTCAAGTAAATAGATGTAATCATTACATATTCTCTCTCCATAAGCTCCTTCTTATCGAGTCGTATCTAACAAATACGCTAATTAAACCTTTGCTGATTTGTAAATTTACGGTGTGAAAAAATCCAAAGCTACACCTATAAATGCCCAATTATAGTATTTTAAACTATATTTGAACTCTCAAAAAATAAAACAAAAAAACATGTTTACCCTAGAACAAATTAAACAAGCACATGATAAAGTCCAAACGGGTGCTGATTTTTCAAATTATATCCAAGACTTAATCAATTTGGGTGTAAAAGGATACGATACCCTACTCAACGATGGTAGCGTTGCCTATTATGGCAGCGATGACTACTCCGTGAGCACTGATAAAAAATATGACGTAATTAAGATTGCTTCAACTGCAAATAAAGAACGTTTTATAGAGTTTTTGGTAATGCATCAAGACGGACAAACTGATTATTTTACTTTTTGCCAACAGGCAGCCCAATCTGGAATTGCTAAATGGCGTGTGGACATCATCGAAATGACCTGTACTTATTTTGATCCAGCAGCTGATGCCATCTTGATCGAAAAAATCCCTACTTAGCCCTTCGCGCTCTATAAAGAGGGTTTTTCAATGGCGAGATTTCCATTCTTCTATTTCTTGTAATACATTAAAAGACAAAATATAAGCATAAAAAAAACGGGAATAAATCCCGTTTTTTTTTATTGTCTTTGTTAATCAACCTTTAAAACTTAAAGTTTAATCCCGCTGTAAATGTAGTTCCGCTAAATCCAAATTGATTTACTTCCCATGCATACTTAAAACGACCTCCTAAATCAGTAACAACATCTCCTTTTGGATCCAATTTGTCTGGATACACATTGAATAAATTGTTTACCATCACATTAGCAGATATAGTACTTGTAAATTTATAAGCAACTCCTAAATCTGTAATAACCTTTCCTGCGAAAGTTTGATCTTTAGAGATATCAGTAGCATGTTGCCATGTAACTTCACCAAAATAAGTGTTATTAAAAATGAAAGTTGTTTTTTTCAAATCATAGTTAGCTCCTAACAATACTTTTGTATTAGGTCTTGCACTTAGAATTCTACCTTGCTCCTTACGGTTAAAAATATCATATCCGTTAGCTTTCAAGATAGCGGGTGTAGCAATTTGTCCGTCAATTTTAGTATTAGCAATATTAGATGCTAAACTAAGTCCAAGTTTACCAGTTCCTATTTCTAAGTTTTTGTAATTCAAAACAACATCAACACCTTTAGTTATTGTATTAACTGCGTTGATAAAAAACTTCATACTAGTAATATCATTAGCAAGTAAAACCTGTTCAACCGGGTTTGTAGTTGTATCATCTCCGTCAAAGCCAACCTCTCCAGAAAACAACACACGGTCTTTTACCTTTATATGGTAGAAGTCAAGCGAAGCAGAAAAATTAGGACCTGATCTAAAAGTAATTCCTGTAGATATGTTTTGTGATTTCTCAGCATGCAATTGAGGAACACCTAATCCAATAACCGCTGGATCAACATTGTTAAAAGTTCCTTGGTTAGAAATTGTACCTCCAGAAACAAGAGTTTGAATATTACTCAAATAAATTTGGTGCAATGCTGGAGCTCTAAATCCTGTACTATACGACGCACGTATAGCAACATCATTATTAAGCTTGTAACGAGAGTTTACTTTCCAAGAGACATTATCCCCAAAATCAGAATAATTCTCATATCTGATAGATCCTCCTATTAAGAAAGCCTCTGTCATATCGTAATCTAAAGTAGTGTACACACCAAAGTTGTTACGATCTTTTTTTAATGCATTAGCAGGCTGTAATCCAGGGAATGACTGTGCGCCACCTCCTACATAAGATTCTTCCTGACCCGCTCTAGCTTCAAACTGTTCTTTTCTTAATTCTGTTCCAAAACCAAAAGTTACTTTATCAAAAGTTCTGCTAAAATCAGCATTACCTACTAACTGACTGAAAGTATAACCACCAACATTAAATTCAGTAGGACTATTAGCTCCCAAAGATACATTCAATGTATTACCCACTGTGTAATCTACCTTATTAGAACCAGCTGTTAAACTGAAATCTGCATTAAAACCAAACACAGTAGATTTTATCCCAATAGATCCTAAATTATCGAATACATCTGTATTAAATGTAGGTTGGAATCCATTATAAGTAGTCCCTGCATCGTGTAATAAATTATTTGGATCTGAAACCCAGTAAGGTGCTCTGTATAAAGCAAAACTAGTTCCTTTTCTAATATTTACATCTCCAAACGCATACAATGTTGTATTATCAGAAAGTGGGTATTCGGCATTCACTACTAAAGCTCCCATTTTAGAATCAGGTTGTCCAATAGTCATCCCTAAATCAGGATTTCTACTCAACCAGTCTCCCCATTGTGGATCGTTTGCAGCTACACCAAATAAATCATCTTTACCAGGCTTTGCTGCTCTGTTCGTTTTATTTTGATCTAAATAAGAAAGATTAAAATTTACAAAACCTTTATCAGCAATTTTAAATCCTGAATTTAAATCCGCTCCAAAATTGAAACCGTCTCCTTGAGAAGTTACTCCTGAAGTAAGACTAACTTCAGTAAAGTTAGTTTGTTTTTTAAGGATAATATTCACTACTCCTGCAATAGCATCTGAACCGTATTGAGATGAAGCTCCATCACGCAGTACTTCTACTCTTTCGATAGCAGAGAACGGAATACTTTTCATATCTGTTCCTACCTCTCCTTTACCTGGAGTATCGTTTATGTACACTAATGCACTTTGATTTTTTCTTTTTCCGTTTACCAAAACTAAGGTACGGCTTGGCCCTAATCCACGTAAATCTGCTGGGTCAAAATGCGCTGTTGCATCAGAAATAGCTTGAGTACTTGAATTAAATGAAGGGATTTTATAGGCTAACATTTTATCAAAAGTCACCTGTCCGCTTGATTTAAGATCTTCAGCGTACAACTTATCAATAGGCACAGCAGAGTTTAATACACTTCTCACTTTTGATCTGTTTCCTGTAACAACAACCTCATCTAAACTGTTATTAGGATCTAATTTGAAAATAATGGCAGCACTAGCACTAGTTACCTCAATACTTTTATTTTGAAATCCCACATATTTAGCGATTAAAGTAACCGGAAAACCTTTTACCTTAATTTCAAAATTACCGTTCCCGTCTGTGGTAACTCCAGAAGAAGTTACTTTATCGACAACATTAGCATAAGGCAAAGCTTGCCCATTCTCATCCATCACAACCCCTTTGATTGTTTGGGCATTCATAACTGCGGGGCCTATTATCATAAATAATATGCCTAATAAAAAATGGTTAAATTTCATAAATAGTTTTTTTTGTTTTTTTTATAAACTAGAGAACAAAGCTATCCATTTTTGTTAAAGAAACCCTAATGAAATGATATATTTATTTAAAAAATTAAAAATATCACATTTCGGCTTTTTTTTATATAAAACCCTTACAAACGTTGCTATTTTTCAAATTAAATAGTCCTTATAATTTTGCAGAATGGTATGTAAATTTCACGTTATTGGATTAAAAAGGCAATTAAGTTTAGTTCCTCCATTCTGCTCTATTTTTATATTCATAACAGAAGGATTCTAAATGATTCATCCTCATAATCTTGGGTTTAGTTTACGGCAAAAAAAAATCGCATAAAAAAATACTTTTTATGCGATAGTAAGTAGGATAGTTTAAATCAATCCGGATGAAGTAGCCGGCTAAACTTCCCTTATTATAAAAACTATTTAGTGTCTTTGATACATAGCGCATTTCGCTAAAAAAGAGAAAGCAATGTTTATTACCACGGAATAGGGTTGTAATCTTTTAAGAATTTTCCGCACCAATGCTTTCCTGTATTAATACCGTCAAACAAAGGGTCCATTACCCGTGCTGCACCATCCACAATATCTAAAGGGGGTTGAAAATCTTCAAGCTCTTGTTTCTTTTTTGCTAATTCTGCAGGATCTTCGTCGGTTACCCAACCCGTATCAACTGCATTCATGAAGATTCCGTCTTTTGCCAATTCCCCTGCGGCGGTGTGCGTAAGCATATTTAAAGCCGCTTTGGCCATATTAGTATGGGGATGACGAGCTTCTTTAAAAAAGCGATGAAACTTTCCTTCCATTGCCGAAACATTGATGATGTGTTTTTGTCCAGTATTGTCTTTCTTCATTATTTCCGAAAGGCGGTTACACAACACAAATGGCGCTACTGAATTCACCAGTTGCACTTCAATCATTTCTGTCGTTTCAATTTGTCCCAATCGCAAACGCCAACTATTCGTTTTTCTTAAATCTACTTGCTGTAAATCGGCATCCAACTCTCCTTCTGGGAACACTTCATTTGCTACAAGCGTATTGTCAAAACTATACGGAATCTGAGATAATTTGGCGGAAGCCCGTAAACCTATTCCAGGTTCCGGCCCATGCCAAGTAACCGGCATATTTTGATTAGAAGAAGCTCCTGTGGTCAATACTTTTAATTCCTGCAAACAATCGGTATGATCTAGTAATAAATCCTGTGCCTGCTTTGGTAACGCACTTATCGGTCTCTCTTCGTTTGCCATTAAATGGGTATAGAATCCAGCCGGTCGTCTCACCGTCTGTGCTGCATTATTGATAAGAATATCGAGACGCTCGTATTTTTGCTCAATAAAATTGCAAAAAATCTCTACACTAGGAATGTGTCGTAAATCCAATCCATGAATTTTCAAGTTGTGTCCCCAATCCATGAAATCGGGTTCTTTAGAAAAACGCAATGCTGAATCCACGGGGAAACGTGTCGTTGCAATAACGGTTGCTCCACCACGCAAAAGCATTAAGGTAATGTGATATCCTATTTTTAATCTGGAACCAGTTATAATCGCTATTTGTCCCTTTACATCCGCAGTTTGAAAACGTTTGGCATAATTAAAATCTCCACAATCAGTACACATTGTATCATAAAAGTGGTGCATTTTAGTAAATGGCGTTTTACATACGTAACAATTTCTGGGCGTTTCCAGTTCTACCTGTTCTTTGTTAGCAAGATCGTTATAAGCCAAAAGTTTTGGCGCAACAAATATACTTGCTTCCCTAGCATGACGAATTCCAGTTTCTTTACGGGCGGTTTTGTCTTGCTTTTCCTTTTTACGTTTGGCAACTAACCTTCCGTCTTTTTTACGTCGGGAAAGTTCGTCTCTATCTGGTCTAGAAAACATTCCAGCCGCTTTGATTAAAGCCGTCCTTTGGTCTTTCTCAATATCGAATATCTCGTCGGTATTCGAATTTAATTGTGCCAATATGGCGATGCATCTATCAATTTCATCTGAAGTTATTGCGGTCTTAGGCACTATTTCATCTTTCGTCATCATAAAAAACGGGGTCAATCTTGGCTAAAATACCAAGGGCGCAAATATAGTTTTAATATCTTTTCCGTACTCGCTTTTTTTATGATAGTACTAACAGCGCAAAAAGAGTATATAAATTGGTCAATTTTCCGAAATTATCTTCCTCCGACAAGGACAATTTTATATTATTAAAAAATTAAATAATACTGTTTAAATACAACAGTACTATTTTATAAAAACTCCCGTTTTTTCCTATATTTACGCTTACGGAACATTCGTTTGATCGAGCAGTAGCTGCATAGGTACCGAACACCATGTAATGGCAATAAAGTGACTTTCTATAACTATTTTCTACAAAAAACGGTTAAAAATCATCCCTTGCACTACATCTCGACGAAAGCGCCTCAACCTCAACTAATAAAAACAAGTTAAACTTTTAATTTAAAATTACAATGGCATCTTTTAGTAAACAATTATCCTTTCGTTGGTCAGATTTAGATCCTAATTTTCATGTGCGCCACAGCGCGTATTACGATTTTGGTGCTCAGCATCGTATCGAGATTCTGGAAAGTCTTGGCTTGACCATGAAAGTTTTACAAACCAATCATTTTGGTCCAATACTCTTTAGAGAAGAATGCGTTTTCAGAAAAGAAATCGGACTTTCGGACACCATATTTATGCATACTAAAATTTCTAAAATGAGACCCGATGCTTCCCGTTGGTCTATTGTGCATGAGTTTAAGAATGAAGAAGATAAATTGTGTGCTACAATAACTGTTGACGGTGCTTGGATGGATACAAAGCTTCGAAAAATAGCCAATCCAACTCCTGAAATAGCAATGGAAGCCATGAATAGGATTCCTAAAACAGAAGACTTTATTGCTCTTTAAATTATTGAGATTCCAAAACCTGCAAATTGTATTCTTAATTTAAGAATGGAATTAAACGGTTAAAAATAACAACAAAATGACTAATTATCAATGTTTTGCACTGATAATTAGTCATTTTTATTTATATTAGTTCAATTGTATAGAAATGACCTTAATCACTCATCCCCACAACTGATTAGAGTAATGAAACAAATTACTATAACCTTTAACACTGGCAAATGAAACGTAAAATTGGTATTGCATTATCAGGAGGTGGCGCTAGAGGTATTGCCCATTTAGGCATTCTAAAAGCGTTAGAAGAATTTGGAATTATACCCACTCATATTTCAGGAACTAGCGCAGGGGCAATTGCAGGTGCATTTTACGCTGCAGGCTATTCTATCCCTGAGATAGTAGCGATCTTAAAAAAGGGACAAATTTTTAATTTTTCTAATATTCTAATAAAGCGACAAGGGTTCTTTGCTATGAAAGGGTTTAATGACATCTATCGGGAATGCTTCCCAAATAATTCTTTTGAGGACCTCAACATACCCTTGTATGTTACCGCTACTGATATATTGAAAGGAGAACTTGTTTACTTTTCTTCAGGAAATTTATCTCAGGCGTTAATGGCTTCTTCTTGTATTCCTTTAATTTTCCAACCTGTAAGTTACAACGACAGTGTGTTTGTGGATGGTGGAGTACTTAATAATTTCCCCACTGAACCTTTAACCGGTCAATGTGATATTATCATAGGTAGTTATGTTAATTCAGTCAAGAAAGAGTTAGATCAAGTTCATATGAACAACATCGTTGACCGCTGTTTTCATTTGGCTATGAAAGGTTCTGTTCAAAGTAAAATAGACAGTTGCACTTTATACATCGAGCCACCAAACATGAGCCAATTTAGTCTTTTCAACCTAAAAAAATCGGATGAGATTTATGATTATGGTTATCAATATGCACTGACTTTCGAAAAACAAATAAAAGAACTAGACCTTGATATGTAGATGTCATAAAAATATTCAGCCTGCCTATATTGCTTTTTAGATTTCAAGGACAATTATTTTAAGGTTAATTATTACTGTTTATTTTTTTAATTTGTTTAACACTCAAAATTTTACTTTTATAAATTTAATGTGTAAATTTGAGTACTTCTCGAATTTAGTATTGCACATTTTGCGCAATTAAAATGCCTTTTATAGCAGTGCTTTTTTATTTTAAAAATTCAATTTCAATAATACTAACCTTAAAAAATAGTAACCATGGAAATAAACACTCAATTTGTACAAGCAGAAACAAAAAATACAGCAGATGCTTTAGTGTCCGAAAAATTAGAACAATTAGCTAGACACTATGATTGGATAATTCGAGCTGATGTTAAATTTAAAGAAGAAAAAGTCACTTATGGGAAAGGCAAGATATGCGAAGTTATGTTGAGCTGCCCTGGTCCGCGAATATTTGCCTCATCTAATGAAGATAGCTTTGAAGCTGCAGTTGCAGAAACTGTTAGAGATCTAGAAGTACAATTAAAAAAGCGTAAAAGTGAGATGCAAGAGCATTAAAAGAAATTAATAAATCCGGTAACTTGTTTTGGTATGTTGCTTTGTGATTTTTACCAAGTTTAAAATAGAGAACTACAATCATCAAAGGTTGTAGTTTTTTTATACTTTTATAATCGATTGTAATCAATACCCAAATATTTTACTAAAAAAAGAGAAGCACCCAGCTGAAATAACCTAAGCTTTACTTTGTTGAGTTTAAGATTAAATTCATTACTCTCAAATCATACTAATCACTTCTTTAAACCAATATGATTTTGGCTAACAAAACCTCCCAGCATATATTAAGTACATCGGCTAACCTACTCGGTTTTTGTCTGTTTGTAATCACCTCACTACACATGACTGATACCTCAAAAGACAGCCTTATCGATGAGTTCACCTCTATTGTTGCCTTAGCATTAACCATTTCGTCACTTTTGTCTTTTTTTTCGATACGAACGCAGAAATTAGAGAAAGAAATCCGGCTTGAAAAATTGGCTGATAATTTTTTCATTAGTTCCCTAGTTGGAATTTTTGCAATAATCTTATTTATCATTGTGATGTATTGGAATCAATAAAACTACTAATGTTGCTGAAGCGATGAAACAATTAAAATAAAATTACAAAACACCATAAAAAAAAGTCAATAGAAAACTATTAACTTTTTGATTTTTTTATTGGTTCTATTACTTTCTAGACCCTTCTTATTAAACTGACAACAAATAGCAGTACGACAGCTCCTAAAACAGCGGTAACTACACTTGCTACACTAAAACCTCCCACTACGGCACCGGAAATCCCTAGTTTTGCGCCAAGCCAGCCTCCTAAAAAACTACCTATTATGCCAACAATTATGTTGCCGATAATACCGAAACCGCCACCGCTAATAACTAGACCGGCTAACCATCCTGCAACTACCCCTAAAAGTAACCACACTAAAAGACTTTCTCCTGACATATTTAAATAATTTAAAATATTAAACAATTATTCTACTTCTACGTAACGTTAAAGTTACTTAAAAAAGGGTTTGATTTATAAATAGTATAAAAGTATCCTTGTCAATTACTTTATTATTAGCACCTAAAACACTAAAAAAGAGAGTAGTAAACGCTATTTTATAGTCATAAAAAAGCACTTCCTTTGACATCTATTCAAAAAATAGTCGTAAATTAGTAATCTACTAAAAATTAGCTCCAATCTGTTTTTCTACTTCCTACCGCTGTATTAGTGTTTAATTTATAAACTAATACTTTTTATTTGTTTAATCTTATAAATCAAATATCATGGATAAATTACTTTATGATCGTTTAGGAGGCTCCGCAGGAATAACTCAAATTGTAAACGAAGTTGTGCAGGCGCATATGAATAATCCTGCCATAAATGCACGGTTTCTTCCTCTTAAAGAACAACCAGAACATTTAGCATCAATCACGAAACACACTATTGAATTTTTTAGTGCTGGAAGTGGAGGCCCGGAAACCTACTCCGGAAAAGATATGCTTACTGCACATACCGGAATGAATATAAGCCGAGGAGAATTTACACATGTCATTGATGATATACTAGGAGTTTTGGAAAAAAAACAAATTGATGAAGAATCTAAAAAAGATGTCCTCGCAATTCTATGGTCCTTAAAAAGCTCCGTAGTCTCCCTATAATGCTATATGTTTACAAATTAAGCACTACCATATAAAAATAGCTTTATACAAAGTTGGTATTTACAACACTCAACAACTACTTAAAATTGTAAGCCCATCTATTAGTTATAAATGTAAATTATTTTCTTGTTTTCATATCGAAGAATTTTCACTTACCTTTAAGTACATTTTCTACTATGGATACATTCTATCATATACTTAAACTCAGTGCAGGTATTGGCCTATTTCTATTTGCAATGTATTTACTGGAGGAGTCTTTAAAAAATCTTTCTGGAAGGAGTTTCAAGCTCTTTTTACAACGCATTACCAAGAACAAGATTGGTGCAGTAACCGGTGGAGCTATCGTGACGGGTGTTCTTCAGAGTAGTTCTATGGTTTCTTTTATGGTGCTGGCTTTTGTGGGCGCAGGTGTATTTACCATGAGAAATGCGATGGCTATTATTCTAGGAGCTAATCTAGGAACGACACTTGACAGCTGGGTAGTCGCTACACTTGGATTTAAAATGGATATAGAAGTAGTTTCCTATCCCGCTGTTTGTGCTGGAGGTGTTCTTCTTATTTTGTTTGGAAGCCAAAAAACCTATAGATATATTTCCTATTTTCTTTTTGGATTTGGTTTGTTATTTATTGGGCTTTCCTTTATGAAAACATCCATGGAAGCTCAGGTAAAAGTTTTTGATTTTTCACAATATGCTTCGATGTCATTGGCCGTTTTTTTACTCATTGGTTTTATCATCACCGTATTGGTGCAATCCAGTTCGGTAACAATGGCACTTACACTGAGTGCGCTTCATGTTGGGGCTATCAGTCTTCCAATTGCTGCTGCTATAATATTAGGTTCGCAAACTGGAACCACCATTAAAATAATGCTAGGCGCTATCAATGGTAGCGCTTCAAAAAAGCGAATCGTATTAGGGAATTTCCTTTTCAATGTCTTTGTCACCCTTTTTGCTTACCTACTATTATCTCCTATTCTATTACTAATTACTGATGTTTTTAGTGTCAAAGACCCTCTCGTCGGTTTGGTTATTTTCTCTAGCATAATTAATCTAGGTTCCATTATCATCTTCTTACCCTTACTAGATAAATTTACTCATTTTCTAGAGCGTTTTTTCAAAGAGTCTGATAGATCTGTAACTGCTTTTATCGGGCATGCTACAACAGCGGAGCCCATGACAGCATTAGACTTATTTAAGAGGGAAACCAACTATTTCATACACAATTCTATGTTATTCAATTTAGAACTCTTTAAAATTGACACACGTTACATCAGTAAAAATTCTGACTATAAAAGTATTAACGAAAAGAATAATTTTTTCATTAATACAATAGAAGAAAAATATGATTTTCTGAAGCAGTTACAAGGCGAGCTACAGGTGTTTTATATAGAATTAAGGCCAAAATTACAATCAGAGGAATATTCAAATGTTAACCAATTAATTTCTGCGGTGCGCAGTTCTTTACACTCGGTAAAAAGTGTCAAGGATATTGGCACTAATATTACTAATCTCCGACATTCATCAAAAGATATCAAGTACAATTTTTTCATCCACCACAAACAAGAAACAGAAGCTTTGTACCGCCAGTTTAATGCCCTTATCACTCAAGAAATACCCGCTAGTTTTGAAAATCTACAAGATGTTTTTAATATCATAAAGAGCAATTATACTTCAGCACTCAACAATTTCTATACAGAAGCACAAAATGCAGCTTTAGAAAAAATTGACATTACCACGGTCATCAATTTCAACAGAGAACTATTTACCTCTAACAAAGCGATGTTGATGTCCGTAAAAGATTTTTTATTAAAAGAAAAACAAGCTCAGGAATTCAATGAAGTTCCTGTCTATAAAACGTAGGAAAGTAGAGGCTTAGTGCCATCCTTTTCAATCGTTTTGAACTAGCGAAAAAAACCTACAAAAGGAAAAATGCATTTGCTATGATTCAAATCCAATAATTTTATAATATAAACTTACTTTTTTATAAAAGAGTGCGGATATAAATTTTCATCTTTGTAGTTAATTCAATTTTGAATTATGGCAGATATTGAGTTTTTTGATAAAAAATAGCACCATTTGAAAGAATATTTAAAAAAAGGTTTAAAAATTTTCCAGTGGACAGTAGGAACAATCATCGTATTATTCCTGTTGCTGCTAGTGCTTATCCAAATCCCATACGTGCAAAATTTTGCAAAGGATAAAGCAGTAGTTTACATTCAAAATAAAATCAAAACTAAGGTTACTATAGCTAAAATCGACATTGGCTTTCCAAAAAAAGTAATACTGGAGGGTGTATATTTTGAAGGTCAAAAAAAGGACACACTATTAAGTGCTCATACCCTCGCCGTTGACATTAGCATGTTTCAATTGATCAATAATAAAATTGAAATCAACTCAATCGATTTTCAGGGAATAACGGTAAATATCAATAGGGATTCTACCTCCGTATTTAACTTTGACTACATCATAAACGCGTTCTCATCCCCAGACAACCAAGATCCAGACACAACTCCGATGACATTTTCACTGGAAAAAATTAATCTGGATACAATAAACCTAAAATATACAGATGCCTTTTCAAAAAATGATCTGTATATCAAACTACAGCATTTAGAAACCCGCATCAAAACTTTTGATCTAGAGGAGATGGACTTTGAAGTGCCCAAAATTAAGATTAAAGGACTGAACCTTAAATTCAAACAAGGTATAACACAAACAACGACTCAGGTTGATAATGCTCCTCAAAGCACGTACAAACTTCTATTAGGCGAAATTGATCTTTCTAAAATTGCGGTCGATTATCAGGACGATGCCAGTAAATTAAACGCTACTATCTCATTAAAAAAGGGACTAGTTAAGTTTGATAAAACCGATTTTTACAACCATTTTTTCCTTATTGATGTCCTCAATTTATCAGATGCAAATGGAAAAGTTGCCTTTGGTAAATCAGAAAAAAAACTCGTAAAAAAAGAATCGGCCGAAACTGCGAGCAGGGATTGGGATTTTAAAGTCAGGGAATCCAATATCAAAAGGGTTGACTTCAACTATGACAATAACAATATTGCTGCGATACCAAGAGGATTTGATTACAACCATTTAAAATTACAATCACTGAGCATAGATGCCCAGGACATCCACTACAGTTCTGTTAGCACCTCCGGGAAAATAAGTGCCTTTAAAGCAAAAGAACAGAGCGGTCTAGACGTTCAGTCTTTTAATGCGGATTTTTTCTATGGAAAAACGAATTCATTTCTTAAAAATTTATATTTAAAAACGCCTCAAACTTTAGTAAAAGACGAAATCCTTATCGGTTATCCATCTATTGCAGCTATTAGCGATAATTTAGAAGAATTAAGTATTAATGCCACTTTGAAAAAAAGTAGCCTAGGATTTAAAGACATTTTACTTTTTGTTCCTAGTTTAGCCAATACAGTACCTTTTAAGGACAATCCAAATGCAATACTTCAGGTAAATAGCAAGGTGTTTGGTAAGTTAGGAGCAATTGAAATTCCGAGTTTAGAAATTAGCGGCATAGGTAATACAAAAATTGTGGGTAGCGGAACCATAACTGGTTTGCCTGATACTCAAAAAGCTTATTTTGATTTGGACATAAAAGAATTTGCATCTACCGCAAAGGATTTTAATGCGTTCCTTCCAAAAGAAACTATTCCGAATTCAATTAGTTTACCTGCAGCATTTACTGCCATTGGAACTTTTAAAGGAACACTCAATAATTTCGCTACTAATTTGGTATCGGAAAGTAGTTTTGGTCCAGCCAAAATCAACGCCTTATTTGACCAAAGAATAAAAAACAAAGAAAAATACGATGTCAAAACAGAACTCGAAAATTTTGATTTAGGAAAGCTGATCAAAAATAATTCAATTGGAAAATTAAGTTTAAATGCAACTTTAAAAGGAATTGGATTAGATCCAAAAACAGCTGATGCTTCTATAAAAGGAACCATAGGGAAAATCAATTATAATAAATACAACTATACTAATCTCGATCTTAAGGGAACGATTAACAACGGTCTGTTTCAAGCCATTGCCGATAGTAACGATCCTAATTTAACGTTTGACTTAGTGAGCAGCGGAAGTTTTAAAGACAAATACCCTACTGGAAAAATAAAGTTAAATGTCGATGTTGCCGACCTCGAGAAACTTAATCTACATGCTGGACCTATGAAGATACGAGGTGTGTTAGACGCAGATATTCAGTCTGTTGATCTCGATTATCTTAACGGGAAATTTAACATCGTTAATCTAACTATTGCCGATGAAAAAGAGCAGTTTGTGATGGATTCTATTACTATGATCGTGACTTCTGCAGCAGACAAAAATGAGCTGCTGTTTAAATCCCAATTTTTAAATGCGGAAGTAGAAGGAAAATACAAATTGTCAACTATAGCAGATGCTTTATCAAATTCAATAGCGAATTATTACAATCCAAGTCAGTCTAGCAAACCAGGTACTGCTGAAAAGCAACAACTGAAATTTAAAGTTGGAATTTCAGACAGTCCTATTTTTGTGAAGTTTATTCCAGAACTAAAAAGTCTTGAGCCTATTACCATAACCGGAAGATACAATACGGTTAATGATTCTATAATCTTGAATGGTGCTATTCCTAAATTAGTCTATGGTGGTAATACAATAACAAATGGAGTTCTAAATATAGACACAAAAGACAATGCTTTAGTTTACAATCTTGTGGTTGATGATATTCAAAACAGCCAATTCCAATTGCCTTACACTTCTATTTCTGGGAAAGTGCAAGACAATACCGCCAACTATACCTTGCAATTAAAAGATTTAAAGGACAAAGAAAGATACCTAATCTCAGGAACGCTAAAAGCATCGGCGGGAAATAACGAACTTTGGCTTGACCCGAAAAATCTACTACTCAATTATGAGTCTTGGAAAATGGATTCTAATAACGTCGTACGTTTTGGAGATAAAGGAATCTATGCTAATAACTTTGAGTTAAGCAAAGCGCAAAGCAGTATCAGCATACAATCACAGTCTGAACAAGCAAATTCCCCTTTGGCAATTGACTTCAAAGATTTTAAAATAGAGACCATCAGCAATATTGCAGTAAAAGGAGATATCGAAATAAGTGGAAACATCAATGGTAATGCAATCGTTAAGAACCTGAATCAATCCCCTATTTTTACTTCTGATTTGATTGTAGATAATTTTTCATTCAAGAAAGACACCGTTGGTACCGTTACCATACATATTGACAACAAAGTGGCTAACACCTACAATACCAGAGTTTCTCTCACCGGACAAGACAATCTTGTCGATTTAAATGGAACTTACAAAATAGCTGACGGAAATTTAGATATGAATTTGGATATTTCAAGATTAAATCTAAAAAGTATCCAGGGTTTCACATTGGATAACTTAAAAGAAAGTACTGGTTTTTTTAGCGGGAATTTTAAAATCTCAGGTAATGTAGACCAGCCAAAAGTTGTTGGTGATTTACTTTTCAATGACATTGGATTCAAAGTAACCCAGCTCAATTCTACCTTTAAATCCCTAAATGATAAAATTGTATTCACCGGTAATACTATCACTTTCAATCATTTTATCATAAAAGATGAAAAAGACAATGATTTAGACATCAACGGAAAAATCAATACTCAAAACATCAGCAATATTGGTTATGATTTAACGCTGGATGCAGTAAATTTTAAAGCCATCAATTCGCAGGAAAAAGACAATGATTTATATTATGGCGAAATGTATCTTGACAATCATTTAAGAATTGGCGGTACTTTTAACAACCCTGTCGTAGACGGGAATATCAAAGTAAACAAAGACACTAAGTTCACGATTGTAATGCCACAGTCTGATCCTTCTATAGCAGATCGAGAAGGTATTGTTGAATTTATCGACCAAGACAATCCACCGATGATTCAAACGAAGCTACGAGCAGATGAAGCATTAAGTAATCTAGAAATTACAGGCATCAATGCGTCTGTAAATATTGAAGTGGATAAGGACGCTGAATTATCAATTGTCATTGATAAAGCCAATGGTGATTTTTTAAAGTTAAAAGGCGAAGCCCAATTAACTGGTGGTGTGGATGCATCTGGAAAAACAACTTTAACCGGAAGGTATGAATTGAAAGAAGGAGCTTATGAAATGAATTTCAATTTGATCAAACGCAAATTTGACATCAAAAGCGGAAGTTATATTCTATGGACCGGTGAGCCAACGGCTGCTGATATCAATATCACAGCAATATATAAAAACGAAGCTGCACCGATTGATCTTGTGGGCGACCAGCTATCCAATGTGACGGCTTATGTGAGAAACACTTACAAACAAAAAATTCCTTTTGAAACGGAATTGAAAATGAAAGGTGAACTGATGAAGCCTAGTATTTCTTTTGATATCATCTTACCGGAAGGAAACAATAGTGTTTCTACAGAAATTATCAACACCACCCAAGCTAAACTGACTCAATTGCGTCAGCAGCCAGATGAGTCGAACAAACAAGTGTTTGCTCTACTCCTACTGAACCGTTTTATAGGTGAAAATCCTTTCGCCAGCGAATCTGGAGGAACTACGGTTTCGTCTCTAGCCAGAGAAAGTGCCAGTAAAATCCTGTCGCAACAACTTAATAATTTGGCAGGTGATTTAATAAGCGGTGTCGAGCTGAATTTTGATTTAGCTTCCTCGCAGGATTATACCACGGGCCAACTAGAAAATAAAACCGATTTAAATGTTGGAATTTCTAAAAAACTACTGAATGACCGATTGAAGGTTACCGTAGGAAGCAGCTTTGGCCTAGAAGGACCACAACAACAAAACCAAGACACTAACACTATAGCTGGTGACGTTACCATAGAATATCAACTCTCTAAGGATGGAAGATATAAATTAAAGGCGTATCGCATCAACAAATACCAAGTGGCGCTTCAAGGCCAGGTAGTTGAAACCGGAGTTGCGTTTGTAATTACTTTAGATTACAATGAATTTAAAGAGTTATTTCAAAAAGTCAAAGCGGAAAAGAAGAAAAACAAAGTCAAATAAAGAACATTTCAAACAGCAAGTCTGATGAATAAGAACTCCATACTATATCTCCTTTTTGTACTATTGTTTGCTGGAGCCTGCAGTGGTACAAAAAATCTACCCGAAGGCGAGCTCTTGTATACGGGTGCCAAAGTAAAAGTGGAAGGGGATGCAACTCCAAAAAAAGAACGCAAAGCATTAAAAGCAGAATTTGAAGCGATTGTAAGACCAAAACCCAACTCTTCTTTTTTGGGCTTTAGACCCAAATTATTTATTTATAAAATTGCCGGTACTCCTAAGAAGCAAAAAGGATTTCGTTACTGGCTAAAAACTAAAGTCGGAGAAGCGCCAGTCTATTACAGTAAAGTAGATTTGGAATACAACAAATTAGTTTTACAAAACCATTCAGAAAACAACGGCTACTTCAACACCAGAACCGCGGCTGATTCCACTCGTCATGGCAAAAAAGCAGAAGCTAACTATACCGTAATCCCTAAAAGGCAATACCGTATTAGAGAAATTAAATTTCCACAAGATTCGACTATCCTTTCTACCGCCGTACGCGACACTAAAGACAGAACCTTGTTAAAAAAAGACGAAGGCTACAGTCTTATTACCATTAAAGAAGAACGCTTGCGCATTGATGCACGGCTTAAGGAAAAAGGATTCTACTACTTCAACCCAGACTACCTAAAAGTTCAGGTAGACAGCACGGTTGCAGACCATCAGGTCGATTTAATTGTCAAAGTAAAAGAGGAAACTCCTGAACTGTCGCAAACGCAATACCGAATAAACGATATCATCGTATATCCTAATTACTCCATAAATGCAGATAGTCTCGTCACCGCTACGGATACGTTCGTAAAGCACAACGACATGACGATTATCGATAATGAAAATTTGTTTAAACCTAGAATTTTTGATCGTACTTTATATTTCAAAAAAGATGATTTATACAACCGTACTAATCATAATCTATCCCTAAACCGATTAGTCAATTTAGGAACATTTAAGTTTGTGAAAAATGAATTTAAAGTGGCTGATACCATCGGCAATTATCTCGATGCGTATTATTACCTCACCCCACTACCCAAAAAATCCATTCGTGTAGAAGTATTGGCCAAAACCAATTCGGGTAATTATACGGGTACAGAGCTCAATGTAAACTGGAGCAATAGAAATGTATTCAAAGGTGCTGAATTACTTACTATCTCAGCCTTTGGTGGGTTGGAAGTACAAGTTTCAGGTGTAAATAACGGTTTTAATGTTTACCGTTTTGGTACAGAAGCAAATTTAGTTTGGCCCCGACTCATAACACCATTTCATTTTGAGTCCTCTGGTGGTTTTGTCCCAAAGACCAAAGCTACATTAGGTTATGAGTTCCAAAACAGAACCAAGCTGTATTCACTACAAACATTCAAAGGGTCATTTGGCTATTTATGGAAAGAAAATGAACGCAAAGAACATCAGTTCAATATTACTGAAATTACGTACGCCAGTCCGCAAAATGTGACGCCTTTATACCAAGAACAAATAAATGCTAATCCCTCACTTGGAAAAGTAATCGAAAAGCAATTGATTTTTGGCCCTACCTATTCCTATACGTATACAAACACCATGGAAAAAAGAAGGATACACTCTTTCTATTATAAGGCAGGTTTAGACTTAGCAGGAAATATTGCCGGATTAGCGACCGGAGCAAATTTGGAAAAAGGAGATACTATAAAAGTTTTTAGTGTGCCTTTCAGCCAATTTGTAAAAGTAGAGAATGAGTTTAGACACTATTTAAAATTGGGTGGCGAAAGACAATTGGCCAGTAGAATTATTGCTGGTGCTGGATTCGCTTATGGGAATTCGAATGAAATGCCATTTATAAAACAGTTTTTTAACGGCGGAACTAATAGTATCAGGGCTTTTCGTGCACGATCTATAGGTCCTGGAAGCTTTAATGGCACAACGACTACCAATACGTTTCTTGCAGATCAATCTGGAGATTTAAAACTAGAATTCAGTACAGAATACCGAGCTAAAATTTATGATATTGTAAAAGGTGCCTTGTTTGTAGATGCTGGAAACATCTGGTTGCTAAAAGACAATCCTGATAAACCTGGAGCGAAGTTCTCTAAAGATTTCTTAAAAGAGTTTGCAGTAGGTGTGGGTGCTGGATTGCGTTTTGACTTCTCTTTTCTGGTACTTAGAACAGATCTCGCTTTTCCTATCCGCAAACCATATTTACCGGAAGGCAACCGTTGGGTATTGGATCAAGTGAATTTTGGAAATAGTTCGTGGCGAAATGAAAATCTAGTTTTTAATCTAGCTATTGGATATCCTTTTTAGAAGTTTATAAATGTAATTCAATCTAAATCCCTACTCCTATTTTGGACTCGAAACAGAGAGTCACTGTGTATAAGGGAATTATAATTTATATAACAATTACAATCCTACTTTTCATTGCAGAATAATTAAATTATAATGCTAAATGCTATCATATAACTAACATTAGTTGCCTTTTGGACTAAATCATTGCTAATTTCGGTTATATTTGTGGCATAAACTACTCTATTTATGGAAGAATGTATCTCTGTCTTTGACATGTTAAAAATTGGCGTTGGCCCATCTAGTTCCCATACCCTTGGACCATGGCGTGCAGGAGAACGCTTTCTCGAAGAACTGAGAAAGAAAAACCTGATTCAGTCTGTTGTAAGAGTAAAAACAGATCTATACGGCTCCCTTTCCTTAACAGGAATAGGCCATGCTACTGATTTAGCAGTTATGCTCGGATTGAGCGGTCAGGATCCAGAATACATTCCAGTAGAAAATATTGATGGCATTATAAAGACTATCAAAGAGGAAAACCAAATCCATTTAGGAAATGAGTTCCTAGTTCCATTCTCCTTTTCACAAGATATCGTTTTCAACAAAAAATTTCTTCCTTTTCATTCTAACGGAATGAGATTTACCGCTTTTCTAGCAAATGGAAAAAAACATATTGCTACCTTCTACTCCATCGGTGGTGGATTTGTGGTTAAAGAAGAACGATTGAATGCCAAAAAGAAAATCGAAATAAAATGCGCTTTCCCATTTGCTATAGATAAAGCAGTCGACGTTTTAGCCTACTGTAAATCCGAAAACAAGAAGATCTCTGAAATCGTTTACGAAAATGAGAAATCCATGCGTACCCCAGAAGTAATAGACCATGAGTTAATGCGCATCTGGAACACCATGCTAGAATGTATGTACATTGGTTGCCATACAGAAGGAATCCTTCCTGGTGGACTGAATGTTCGTCGTAGGGCTTTTGACATGCATCAAAATTTAATTGGACTATCAAATTACAGCGACCCACAAACGTGGCTCGAACAAATAAGACTAACCGAAGTAAAATTTCGCCAAATCCTGAAATGGGTAAGCTGTTTTGCCTTGGCCGTAAATGAAGTTAATGCCGCTTTGGGACGAATTGTAACCGCACCTACTAATGGTAGCGCCGGAGTAATTCCATCCGTGTTAATGTATTATTTAGTGATTGAAAACCATCAAGCAGGCGAAAAGGAGATCAAGCAATTCTTGCTAGTTGCAGGCGAAATAGGAAGTATTTTCAAAAAAGGATCAACGATATCAGCCGCAATGGGTGGTTGTCAAGCAGAAATAGGCGTTTCGTCTTCGATGGCTGCAGCAGCACTGTGTGAGTTGATGGGCGGAACTCCAGAACAGGTTTTAATGGCTGCTGAGATTGCCATGGAACATCACCTGGGATTGACCTGTGACCCTATTGGTGGCCTGGTGCAAATTCCTTGTATCGAACGCAATACTATGGGCGCAATAAAAGCCATCCATGCTGCTGAACTAGCGCTGGAGACTGATCCTAAGAACGCTAAAGTACCTTTGGACAAAGTAGTAGATACAATGTGGCAAACGGCAAAGGACATGAACAACAAATACAAAGAAACTTCTGAGGGCGGACTCGCCGTAGCGGTGAACATGTCTGATTGCTAATACTGGAATTACTCAGTTGATCCTCAATCTAAAATCAACAAACTTTACTCTAAAATCTTAAATCATAAGTGCGTATCCCCGCTAAAACGTGACGATAACTATCGTGACGATTCAGCGGGGTCGGGCTATTTATTACAATCTTTTTTTAAATTTCGCTCCCGCTCCATAAAAAAAAGGATTTCCACTTCAAATCACAATTTCTGATACTGGTAAAGGAATAACTGAAAAGTATTTTTGTAAATAGTAATAGGCAACACAGACAGTCGTTTCAAGCCATTTGTAATTTTGTGGTGGCTATAAATAGTGATTTTCATAACTTCGTTTTTTCTACAACGGAAAACTCATGGTTTCATAACACTGGAAAATGCAAGGACGCTGTGCATACTTTATAACTCGGAATTTATAGATACTGACAAAAACTTAATCAAAATATGAAAGTAAAAAATACAACAATTACAAAAGGGTTTATTATTTCTGGATTAATGAACGCATCAGTTTTAATTTTCTCGAGGCTATTTACTAATTCAACAATTCCCGAATCTGACCCAAACGTAATGTCTAATTTTGGCTTATTAATGATTCTTATTTGGGGATTAGCGTATATTTCTGTTGCAAAAAGTTATGATAAAGTAAAATGGCTTATTGGAATATTTGCCATTGAAAAATTCATTTATGGATGTGTTTGGATAAATTGGATCCTAAATAATACTATTTCTGAGGTTTATGAAAAAGACCTAATGGCTGGAGTATTTTACTCAATTTACGGAATCAATGATTGGGTGTTTTTTATCTTCTTTATATTAGTCTTTTTAAGACTATCTAAATTAAAAGATAATGGTTAGGCAAAGCCCACAACAGCAATCTATTTGACCAAACACAATCATAAGTATGAAAGAAATCGACAAAATAGCATTTATTGAAATCCAAAAAGGGAAAATATTAAGTACAAAATCCAAAGGAAAAACTAAATATTACATTCCTGGAGGAAAGCGTGAAAATGGAGAAAGTGACGAGCAAACGCTGATAAGAGAAATAGCAGAGGAATTAAGCGTTGCTATAATCCCAAATACGGCTAAATATATAGGAACATTTTCAGCACAATCTGACGGAGAAAAAGAAGGAATAAATGTGATTATGACGTGTTACAAAGCAAAATATTCTGGGACTTTAAAAGCAAATAGCGAAATTGAAGAAATTAAATGGCTGAATTATAACGACCTTGATATCATTTCTGAAGTTGATAAAAAAATCTTCTCTTTTCTAAATGAAAAGGGAGAGCTGAAATAAAACAGGCATTTTAATAACAGTTATAAGCTATTTATTGTTTTGTGGTAAACAATAAATTTTTTGGATACGAGAATTTTCATATTATCGATGGTTCCATGATTTCAGCAAATCTAGGAGTCAATTAATCCTTATCAATAACTGCCATTGCAGAGCGAGCTACGAATCAAATTCCTGCTAAAACAACTTTCGAAGATTAAAACAAATACTATATGTCAATGAAATACTTATCTAAAAGTTTAAAAATTATTTTAAGCTGTGCTGCACTAATTACAATAGGTATTATAATTTTCTTTGGACATCGAGACATTCCATTGAATGAACTAAGAGCAAAGTACACCAATACGGCTTCTTCTTTCGTTTCAGTGGACGGAATGGATGTTCATTTTCGTGATGAAGGAAACCAAACCGACACGATTCCCATCGTACTTATTCATGGCACAGCATCCAGTTTGCATACTTTTGACATCTGGACAGATAGCTTGAAAAAAACAAATCGAGTAATTAGAATGGATCTTCCTGCTTATGGCTTAACGGGTCCTTTTCCTGATCGAAATTATTCGATGGCTCATTACACAGAATTCTTAAAAAACTTTTTAACAGCTTTAAATATTAAACAATGTGTGCTGGCAGGCAATTCTTTAGGTGGACAGATAGCATGGAACTTTACACTAGAGCAACCACAAATGGTGAGAAAATTGATTTTAATAGATGCCGCAGGATATCCCATAAGTTCTAAGAGTGTGCCAGTTGCCTTTAAAATAGGCAGAACTCCGGTGCTAAATAAGGTCCTTACCTACATAACTCCACGTTTTATAGTGAAAGCTAGTGTTGAAAATGTATATTTCGATAAGTCGAAAGTAACTGAATCTTTAGTTGATCGCTACTTTGAACTCACGCTTAGAGAAGGTAATCGTCAAGCCTTTGTAGATCGATTCAAGATGGCAAAGGATACGAGTGCTTATAAAAACATAAAACACATTCAACAACCTACACTTATATTATGGGGAGCGAACGATTTATTAATCCCAGTAGAAAACGCCAATAAATTTCATAAAGATTTACCCATTAATACTTTAGTTATTCTGGATAATAATGGCCATACTCCAATGGAAGAAAGCCCAATGGAAAGCCTAAAACCAGTACTTGCCTTTTTAAAAATGGATAAATAAGTTAAATAACAAATAGGTGTATTGCACTTTTAAACCTGCTGTATTCAAACCAGTGACAATGATTTAAACACCAGATCTTTTAATCAAAAATTGTACAGACTAATTCTCTATATTATTTTTGAACACTTTCAATAACTGGTGATTCAGCATCGTTTTGATAATAGCTTAAGTTTACCTTACTCGCATATGAAAATATTCATACTTAATTAAGTTAAAATAGCTATTGGAACTTGAAAAGCATTTGTAGTTATTGCTTATAAACGACTCCTTCTTTCATTACAAATACAACATTGGTTACAGTATTGACATTCTCGGTTGGGTCATCATTCGTTGCAACAATATCTGCTAAATAGCCCGGTTCTAAGCTGCCTATTTTTTGATCCATTTCTAATATCTTAGCGTTAACTATTGTGGCCGCTTGGATAGCTTTCATTATTGGCATGCCTGCTTCTTTCATATAGATAAACTCTTTGGCATTATCACCATGAGGAAATACCGCAGCATCTGTTCCAAAACCAATAGGCACTCCTTTTTTGTACGCTTTTGTAAAGGTTGCTTTAATTTTTGGCCCTATGGCTAAGGCTTTAGGTACTACTATAGCAGGATAATAATTAGGGATAAGCGCTTTCTCTGCCACAAAGCTTCCTGCTGAAAGTGTTGGGATATAGTAGGCATTGTATTTTATCATTAAATCCATAGTGGCCTCGCTCATTTCAGTTCCGTGCTCTATGGTTTTCACACCCGCTCTAATCGCTCGTTGCATCCCTTCGTCGCCATGAGCGTGGGCTGCTACTTGCATTCCGTAGTCTTTGGCAGTACTTACGATAGCTTCCATCTCTTCCTGGGTAAACTGCGGATTGCTTCCGCTTTTGGCTACTGATAAAACACCTCCTGTGGCGGTTATTTTAATCCAGTCGGCTCCATTTTTATAACGTTGTCGTACCGCTTGTCGGGCATCTTCTATGCTATTAACAACACCCTCTTTTGGCCCTGGATTACCCATTAAGTCTTTGCGATAGCCATTTGTTGGGTCGGCATGTCCTCCTGTGGAAGCTAATGCTTTCTCAGCTGTGAGTACTCGTGGTCCTACTACTTTACCTTGGTTAATGGCATTTCTAAGCGAGACGTTTATACCCGAGCCACCAAGATCGCGTACAGTGGTGAAGCCCGCCATAAGCGTACTATTGGCAAAACCTATTGAGTTGAATGCAATATCGGCATCATTTTGGGTGAATTCATCTATATATTCCGTTGGGCTGGTTTCCCCTTCTAAGTGCACGTGCATGTCGATCCAACCAGGCATAACGGTTTTGGTTTTTAGATCGATTATTTTATCTGCGGGGTTCGTGGGGTTTATAAAACCATCCTGAATGGCTTTTATGGTTTTATTCGAAACTATAATGGTTTTATTGGCAAGTACTTTTCCGGTTTTGGTATCTATAATTTTGCCACATTGAATATAGCTGTCCTGAGCAACTGAAATAGTGGTATAAAGTACTAGAAATACAAGTAATAGTTTTTTCATAATGATTCGATTTGATTTTAAAGATATGAAAAACAATTTATTAACCGCCGTTTTTATTTTTTTACCCAACTACATCTGTTTATGCACAATGCGCTAAATATTTATTTACTTTCAATAAAATAAAGGATTACAAATTCATTCTTAGGGTGCAATCATTAATACTATTCGTTGGACTCTTAGAAATAACTCTTTAAATTAAAGCTGCTGATAATTAGATAAAATCGAACTTTTTCTTAGCAAAAACACTTATCTTAGTTGAACCAAACTACGACTTCTGCAACTTAGGTTTCGCGACTAGACCTTGCAAAAAAATTAAAAGCCGAGTTACTATGAAACACTTAATTTATATGATACTATTATTTTCTGCAATGACCCCAAAAGTAATTTTTGATTTTAACAAAAATTCAGATATTCGAGACTGGATGATTTTAGATGATGTTGTAATGGGAGGAGAATCAGCTGGGACTTTTAAATTAAATCCTGAGGGTTTTGGTGTTTTCGAAGGAAACATATCACTGGACAACAATGGAGGATTTTCTTCTTTGCGCTATCGATTCCCCAAAATAATAGTAAAAGAATACAGCACCATACTTATTAAACTTAAAGGTGATGGTAAAAAATATCAATTCAGAATGAAAGCTACTTCTGGAGATTACTACTCCTACATAGCGCCCTTTTCTACCTCAGGTGAATGGCAAGAAATAGAAATTCCTATAAAAGACATGTACCCTTCGTTCAGAGGAAGAAGACTTGACCAACCTAATTTTAACAAAGATTATATTGAAGAAATTGCTTTTTTAATAGGGAACAAAAAAGCGGAAAAATTCAAACTCTTGATAGACAAAATAGAGTTAAAATAACATTAACTGGTGCAACAATGAAAAGCTCCGTCGCTGCTGCGAGCATAACTCCTGCGACCGCAAGTATGCTGTTCGTTGTATCTTAGTACAAAATAAAAACTCCCTGAATAATCAGCTTTCTAAACTATCAATAACATTTTCAAAAAGCAATCCTCCCTTATACATTCCTTTTAAAAAAGGATGTATTAATTTCCCTAATTCGGTTAAGCTGTACTCTACCCTAGGCGGAACTTCTGGAAATACTTCGCGATTAATCAAACTATCTTTCTCTAACTCTTTAAGTTGTTTAGTAATCATACGCTCACTGATATCAGGCATTAGCCTTACTAATTCACTATATCTCTTATTGCCTTGATAAAGATGTAAAATAATGGTACCTTTTCGTTTTCCTTTAATGGCATTTATAAAAGTATCAATCGGGCAGTAACTTTTTTTCATCTTTTTTTGTTTAAATAGCTAATGAATATACAAAACAGCACAAAATGTTCGTATGTGAATTATTTGTAAGTTATTGTATATCAATATATTTTAATCGAAATTTGGTACAAAAGTAATCAAATCATATAAAACACATACAATGAATAATCAATCAACATTTAAGGCTTTTCGAATAGAAGAAAAAGACGGCAATTATATTTCTACAATTAAGGAAATGCCGTTTAATACTTTAACTCAAGGCCAAGTACTTATCAAAGTACATTACAGCTCATTGAACTACAAAGATGCGTTATCTGCAAGTGGAAATAAAGGGGTAACTAGAAATTATCCACATACACCCGGTATTGATGCTGTTGGAACAATCGTTTCGTCTGAATCAAATAAATTTAAAGTTGAAGACAAAGTTATTGTAACAAGCTATGATTTAGGAATGAATACTGATGGAGGTTTTGGGCAATACATCCAAGTTCCAGAAGACTGGGCAGTGAAGCTACCTGAAAACCTAAGCATGAAAGAAGCAATGATTATTGGAACAGCGGGATTAACAGCAGGTATTTCTGTATTACGACTGAGCGAAACTGTAAAACCTGAAGATGGACCAATAGTTGTTTCTGGTGCTACTGGTGGTGTGGGATCTTTAAGTATCGCTATTTTAAAAAAAATAGGTTATAAAACAGCGGCAATCACAGGTAAAGAAACAGAGCGTGACTTTTTAGTGAAACTTGGAGCAGATGAAGTTATTATGCGAAAAGATTTTGAAGAACCAGAGAAAAGACCTTTGTTAAAACCAGCTTTTGCCGGAGCTATTGATACCGTGGGTGGAGTTATTCTCGAAAATATTATAAAATCCATTAGTCCTATGGGTGTGGTTACTTGCTGTGGTAATGTAGCCTCTCCAAAACTTGATTTGACTGTATTTCCGTTCATTTTAAGAGGGATATCCTTGATAGGTATCGACTCTCAAAATTATCCAATGAATTATAGAGAGAAAGTATGGGACAAATTATCCAACGATTGGAAAACAAATACATTAACTGAAACTTGTACTGAAATAACGTTAAATGAATTAGAGGGAAAAATTGATTTAATGCTTAAAGGAAAATTAAAAGGAAGAACCGTGGTTAAGATGGATATTTAAAAATAGGTCAAACAACAGCTGGTAAAAAAGATTGCTTAATTGTATAAAAAAGAATATTTTTAAGATCTCAATTTAAATAGTAGAAAGTTATGTTTTTAAAAACGCAGCTTTCCTACCCAAAACTGTGAGTCTTCATTCAAAACCAGATACAATTAATGAAATTTAGTATTCTAATTTTAGCATTTGCTTTTTTAACCTCTTGTCAAGCATTTGGACAGCAAAAAAAGACAGATTACCCAGATTTAACGGCAAATATCAATTCCATTATTGCTAATAATAGCTTTAATGGAATTGTCCTTTTAACGAAGGATTCTGAGGCGATATACACTAAATCCATTGGCTATTCTGATTTAAAAAAGAAAACGCCACTTAACATTAACGATCAATTTGTAATTGGCTCAATAAGCAAACAAATAACAGCCGTATTAGTACTGAGAGAATATGAAAAAGGCAAAATTAGACTCGACAATAAAATAAATGAATATCTGATCGATAGTAAACAACCCTGGTCAAAAGAAGTCACTATTCATCAACTGCTTACGCACACTCACGGAATTGTAGCTTTAGATGCACCATTAGAATTCAAACAAGGTTCGCAATTTCATTATTCGCAATTAGGCTATGAAATACTTGCACAAATTCTTGAAAAAGTAACGGGTAAAACATTCAAAAAGCTAGCAACAGAACTCTTTAACGAATATGAATTAAAAAACACCTTCCACCCTAAAAACAAAAGGTATAAACATCTGGTAAAAGGATATGAGGAAAATGAAAATGGGGTTTTAGAATTCACGCCCAATAGTTTATCTAATTATACCGCAGCAGGTGCATTTATCTCTAACGTTGCCGATTTAAATAAATGGAACCACCTACTCTACTCCGGAAAGCTTGTCAAAAAAAAGACCTTGAAACTAATGGAAACAAAATATGCTACGCGTATCCATCCTGTTTTTGACACCATCGACTATGGATATGGATTACTGTTTAAAGACGGTGAACAAAATTTACAAATTGGTGCTTTAGGTTATGCTCCAGGTTTCGTTTCTGCTTGTTATTTTTATCCTCAAACAAATATGAACTTAATCATTTTGGAAAACACGGGTAATAATTTAGATGATTTCAAAAAGACCTTTAAAGTGCATACTGAAATAATGGCATTAATAAAAAAACAAACGCCCAGCGCTTGCGATAAGTAATGATCTGTCCTAATTTACCTTAAAAATCTTGAGCTTTTTTCGATTACCCCTTTTTCGCAAAGCAAAATAAAAATAGTAAGCCATTCTAAAAATAAAAGAATAGATGACAAAAGAATTTCCAGTTACAAATTCAACCCTTTCTGCAACTAAACTTGGGGAATTATTACAAGATAAATATGATTTAAGTGAGAATACGGAATGCAAGCTTTTCAGAGCCGGAATGAATCACGTTTACATCGTTACTGATAATAATACCAAATATGTTCTTCGGGTCTATACTTTTAATTGGAGAACAAAAAAAGAAGTTGCCGAAGAAGTACGACTACTTATCCATTTGAACAAAAACAAAACTCCTGTTTCCTTCCCCATTACTGATAATTTAAACGAATACATTCAAGAATTAAACGCACCTGAAGGATTACGGTATGCTGTATTATTTTCGTTTGCAGAAGGTACAAAATCAGCAAAATTTACAGCTGAAACTAGCTTTTGTATCGGACAAGCTTTGGCCAAAGTCCACAAAGAGACAGAAGATTTTGCATTAAACAGAATCACATACGACAACGAAGTTTTGCTAATTGATTCCGTTAAACGAACACGGGAATTCTTTACAAAAGAAACTGAGGAGACGATTTTTTTAGAAAAAATGGCTCATTTTCTACAACAGGAATTTAATACTGTAGATAAGGAACAAATCCGATTTGGAGCCGTTCATCTCGACGTATGGTTTGATAATATGCACTTTAATGAAGGCAATAAAGTAACCCTTTTTGATTTTGATTTCTGTGGTAATGGCTGGTTGTGTTTAGACATTTCTTATTTTCTATTTCAGCTATTTTCTACAAATCTAAACGAGAATGATTACAAAATCAAAGCAGCAAGTTTTCTTGAAGGTTACGAAACGATAACTAAAATTAGCGAGGAAGAAAAACGACTTCTACCGCTCGGTTGTTTAACAATTATGACCTATTATATCAGTATACAATGCGACAGATATGATTATTGGACCAATATCTTTTTGAATGAAGACCACTTAAAAAGGTTTGTAGGCAACCTAAAGCGATGGATTGTATATAATGAAATTGAAATAGAATAAGACTTGCGCTTAGCAAACATCGATACTTAGAAAAATTGAATAATTAGGGACGGTATTTCCATTTGCTGTCCTTTGTTTTTTTTACTAAAAATACTATCATGCACACAAATAATTAAAACGCTCCCTCCCAACTTTAAACACTCCCAAATTTTCAATTTTACATCTACCTCTAAAACTAAGTCCTGCCTCAGCTAACTGCACTTATTCGAGACCGCTATTCAAAAAAGACAACGGACGAAATGTTTCATTTATCATGATTTGCAATAAAATAGCCATATATTAGCTAAGGCTTACAAAAGTGGTTTTAGGGTTACTATGACATTGGTATTCATGTAAAATAAAAGTGTGGTATTTCACGACCTACTAAAAGAAACCTCATTTAATATTCCGCAACAAGTAACATAATAGAATTAAATAACAATTTAAATTTTTTAGTATGGAAGGCTTAATAATGGATTATCCACTCACAACAACTACCATTCTTGAATATGGAAACAGCGTCTATCGTAATAAAAAAATAATAACCTATTTACCAGATGGAACGCGAGAAGAATATCGTTTTGGTGATCTGTATAAACGATGTAAAAAGTTAGCTAATGCATTAACTAAAAAATTAGGAATTAATAACGGAGACATGGTGGGTACTTTTGCATGGAACCATGCACCACATGTAGAGTTGTACTATGGTATTTCAGGTATTGGAGCCATTTGTCATCCTATAAATATTAGACTAACAAGCCATCAAACGGAATATATAATCAACAATTCTGAAGACAGAGTGATTTTTGTAGATGCTACTTTAGTCCCACTATTAGAAAAAATCGCTCCCCTACTAGAAACTGTAGAATGCTATGTCTTAATAAACGCGCCTAAGGATTTTAAAACCTCTTTGCTAAACACGATACATTATGAAGATTTACTAGCAGACCAATCTGAAGAGTATGAATGGCCCACGTTAAACGAGAATGATGCTTGCGGAATGTGTTACACCAGCGGAACAACCGGTTTGCCAAAAGGAGTTTTATATTCCCACAGATCAACCTATTTGCATGCTTCTAACATTATATCACCCAATGCAGGGAATTACAGCAATCTAGATACCCTTTTATTGATTGTCCCTCAATTTCATGTAATGGCTTGGGGGTTTCCGTATTTATGTCTCTTGTCAGGATCAAACATGGTGCTGCCATCTTCTAACTTACAACCAGAAGCTATTATTAAAATTCTACAAGAAGAGAAAATAACTAAAGCAAATGGGGTTCCCACGATTTGGCTAGGAGTTTATCACGCCATGAAGGAAAACCCACCAAAAGAAAAACTAGCACTTCAAGAATACATTGTAGGCGGATCTGCCCTACCTAAAAGCCTTATTGAAGGTTTCGAAAAAGATTTTGGGATAAAAGGAGTTCAAGCTTGGGGAATGACAGAAACATCTCCTTTAGGTACCGTTTCTAGATTACAACCAGTGCATGCTAATTTATCAGAAAATGAAAAACTAAACATTCGTGCCAAACAAGGAACTGCTTTTCCAGGTGTAGAAATACGAATTATGACCGATGAGGGCACTCTGGCACCCGCAGATGGCAAGACCATGGGAGAATTACAAATAAAAGGCGCTTGGGTTATCAATTCCTATTTTAAAACGAATAATCAGGAAAACTTTACTGACGATGGTTGGTTTAAAACAGGTGATGTTAGCACCATCGATGCCGATGGTTATATGGAAATTAAAGACCGCACAAAAGACCTTATAAAAAGTGGTGGCGAATGGATTTCAAGCGTTGCCTTAGAATCAGCATTAATGGCGCATCCTAAAATTAGAGAAGCTGCTGTAATTGCAATAGCAGACGAAAAATGGGTAGAAAAACCTTTGGCTTCCATAGTTCTAGCGAATACTGAAGATACAATTTCAGATGAAGAATTAATTGAATTCTTATCGAGAGACTTTGTAAAATATCAGATTCCTAAAGACTATGTTTATATAACTGAAGTGCCTAAAACAAGCGTTGGCAAATTTGACAAAAAAGAGATTAGAAGACTATTTGCCGAAGGAAAACTTATGTAAACACAGAACTGCATGCTCTGATAAACGATTCACTATCAGCCTACTATAAGCTACTAAAGCCCTTAAAATAGTTTCTAACAGGAATCGCAAAGCGATACATCTATAGATCGTCATTGCTAGGCGTTACCACTTACAAAATAAGAATCAATTCTACATTACTAAAATCCGATTGGTCAACGCTAATCGGATTTTTTTATGGCTTGATTATTATGGCGTATCCCCGCTTCCACTCCGTTGCAGCGGGGTCGGGCTATTCGTTACAATCTTTTTACTTTATTCCGCTATCGCTGTATAAAGTAAAAAGGATTTCCACTGCTATCCCTTACGCAAAAACAAAGCTGCAAATAATCGTATTACCTGATTAAAAAGAGGTTAAAAACAAAATAGTACTCTCTTTAAATCAGTAGATCAACACATTATGAACTGGACTGCAAAATTGAAAAAACATCGAGACGAAAACAGAATCGCGGTACAATTGGAGAAAAACGTATTCTGAAGCATTATAAAAAAAGCTGTAAGAAGACCAGTCGCTTTGCACTGGCTTAGGCAAAGCTATGCCACACATCTATTAGAAAGTGGAACTGATTTACGCTACATTCAGGAATTATTAGGTCATAGCAGCAGTAAAACAACCGAAATCTACACCCATCTATGTACGAAAAGCCTGCAACAAATAAAAATTGCATTTGATGATTTATAAGATAATTATTATATATTTGATAGTAGATTAGACTGACTCTAGTCAGACCTATCTACCCTAATGTGGGGTGATAGGTCTGATGTTATCAGACCTATATACAAGTTGTATGCTATTTATGAAAACCTGAATGGAAAAAGAAATTTTATTTACAGCAAGAAATACTTACGATTCAGAATATAATTCAGGATTCAGTTGGGAAGAATATTTGAAATGGTCTAAACTTTATCAACTGAAAGAATTAGTTTCATTAGATGGAATTTTAAATGATTTATCCTTCACACCTGATTTTGATTCTGAAACTGAATGGAAATATATTGTAACTGACCAAAATGTGGTTACAGTATTTTTTAATTCTGTTGATTACGTTTTGGAAAAAGTAAAAGACTTAAAATATTTTAATTTATTGGCTGTCATTAAAGAACCGAAAAGCGAGAATGCTAATTTGAGTTCTGAATTTGATTTTATAGGTTATGATTTGGTAGAAAAAGATGGAGATATTAGTGCACTAACAAATTGTGGAGGTTTTGATGAAACATTTTTACCTCAAGAACTAAATCAATACGGATTAATTTCAGATTACGATAAAGCAAAAAAAGTTCAAATAGAACTCATTAAAAATAATCCTGAAGAACATCACGCAGATTGTTACTTATTTGAAGTGTGGAGACATAAAACTATTGGACGAAAGTAAACAGCATACAACAGCCATTTTGAGCTAGCTGGAATTTAGTGGAATTCCCGTTTCGCATCAAGTTTTCGTTAAGCCGAAAACTGAGCGGTTACGAACTTCCAGCCATCTCAAAGCAGCGACACGTTATGGGTTATTAACAAAAAACGAAAATATGCACGCATTTGAAGACTTAATATACCAAAGTACATCTTTTACATTGGCAACTTTAGAAGAAGCTAATTCAAAAATTATTGAAGTACTCCAAACAAGTGGATCGACAATTCATGTAAAAAATCTTCAAATGATACAACTTCAAAAAACAATATTTGCGATTGGAATGTTTTCGATGTTTGATGCAATATTACAGGATCAATTAGAATGCAGCAATGGATTTGAAGAAGCCAAAAATATTCTTAAGAAGAAACAAAATTTAGAACTTCACAATCGTTTTGATGAATTTATATGTGCCATCAATGTTTTAAAGCATGGAGAAGGAAGAAGTTATGAAACTTTAGTTTCAAAATCTGAATTTCTCCCATTTAAAATAAAATTGCATGGTGAAAATTTCTTTGATGAAGGTGACGTTTCTGAAATTAACACATTAATAGAAGTAGATGATGATTTTGTTTTAAACTGTGCAAATTTAATTGAAAGTGTTTCAAATGAAATTAAGGATTAAATACATTAACAACCCATAACACACGTCTTGCGCCATTTGCGAATTTAGTGGAATTATCGTTTCGCATCAAGTATTCATTAAGCCGAAAATTGAGCGGTTAAGAACTTCCAGCCATCTAAAAGTGGTAAAACGTTATATGCTACTTGTGCCGAGAAGACACAGTTGAAAATAATTATAATATTCGCAGTTTGATTTTACTTAAATAATGCAGAAAGGCGAAAGTTGAAAACTTCCAACAGAAGTTGGAAAAGTGGAAACTGAAAAACCGAAACTTGCGAACGCTTTAAAGTTAGCAGAAATTTTAAAACAAAATTACAAATAAAAACAATGAAACAAATTTTCCTTTTTTCCTTATTATTTTTAGGAAATTTAATGTCTGCTCAAAAAAAATATGATCAATTTTATGTAAATAATAAAAATGATACTATCAAATGTGAAATTATTAATTTCTCTAATAAAAGGGTAAATGTAATTGCAAACGGAACAAAAATGAGTTTGAGTCCAAAGCTAATTAAATCTTTTTCATCATATACCTCTAATGGATATAGAACCTTTACTATTTTAAAAAATGATTTAAATAACTTCTATGAAGTAAATATTATAGGAAAAATATCATTTTATAAAGTTTATACAAGTAATGGTTATAATGGAATTTTACCCGTGATGGTTAAAAATGATAAAATTTTTTATTTAAATGTATTAAATCCAAGAAATAGAATTGCAGAATTAATAAGTGATTGCCCCAGTCTTTTAAAAGATTGGAATGAAACAGAAAATTATAAAACATCTGACAAGGAAAAAATTGTAAAAGCATATAATAGTGATTGTGAATAAAAAAATTCTGCTAACAGCCATTGAGCTAGCTGTAGTTTAGTAGAATTATCTTCTCACATCAAGTTTTGTTAAGCAGAAAATTGAGAGGTTACGAACTTCCATCCATCTCAAAGTGTCATAACGTTAGCCATAATTTTAATAATAACTGCCAATATCGAATGACGAATCTTTTTGAATGCATAACAAAAAATGATTTTTTAAAATTTATAAATAATCCCTACAAAAAGAGCAGTAGAAATTTTAGAAAAGATTTTATAATTTTTATTTTTCTTACAGTTTTAAATTTCTTGGTTTTATTTATCAAATCTTTTTATACTAATGAACCATTTATCGAAGAAAGTGATTTAACATTATATAATATGGAAAAAATTTTTCCATATCTAATTTTAATTCCGTTGATTGAAGAATTTAGTTATCGAGGATTTTTGAGATTTAAGAACAAAAAGATTTTTATAATTAGTGTCATCGCTGTAATAATTTTATTAGCAACATTTATCAAAGTCGACATATATCGAAACTCATCGATAATAGTATTAATAATCTTAACATGCTTTATTTACTTTCAAAATCAACTCTATGAAAAATTTTTGCTTTTTATTAATGAAAATTTAAAATATTTAATCTGGATTTCTTCAATTATTTTTGGTCTTATGCACTTATCAAACTTCCATGATTTTGAATATATAAATTTATTAGGCATAACAGAAAAAATAATTGCTGGTTTATTTTTCTGTTATATTACCCGAAAATATAATATTTTTTATTCTTATTTTTTTCACGCATTAAATAATAGTTTACCATTTTTAATTATTATTGCTTATAAACTAATAATATAAAAAACTATTGCTAACAGCCATTCATTGTGGCGCAGAGTGAAGAATGTGACGCAACAAAAAATAAATTTTACTAATTAATAAACAATAAAACCTTAATTTTTTTAAAAATGAAAAAACACACTTTATCAATAATTGGAATTGCTATACAATGCTTTGGAATTGGATTTATGTTTTACGGTCGCAACAATAATAGAATTTTGTTCTGGACGGGGTTTGCAGTAATATTTTTTGGCTTAGCTATTGTATTCGTTGGAATACTTTCAAATAAAGCAAAAAATAAATAGAAATAAAAATGATTAAATCTGAATTCGAAAAACATATAGAATCGAAAACACATTTTTTTAACGAGTAAAACTATAAATATGGTTAGTCTCTCTTTCAAATTAAGAATGAATATATAAGCTCATTTAATTACTTATTTGCCGAATTGAAAGTAGAAGCCGAACTGTATCAAGAATTTCCGTAGATACGGAATTAATAAAATTAGAAGTATTGTTACTAAAAGCTTACCGAATTTTAAACGCTGAAAAGTACAAATCGTAATTTAATCGAACGTGCAATAAACAACGAAATGGCAGCAGCTATTTTGAGCTAGCTGGAGTTCAGTGGAATTAACGTTTCGCATCAAGTTTTCGTTCAGCCGAAAATTGAGAGGTTACGAACTTCCATCCATCTCAAAGTGTCATAACGTTGGCTTCTATTACGCTGCCGACTGCTCAATAAATAACATCAAACAAAATAAACAATGACAAACAAAGACCTTTCAGAATTAACTGACCAAGAATTATTAGATGAAGCAAAAAAAATGAGATCATTTTCAATCGCTAATGCTTTGATTATTGGGGTTTTATTCGGAATAATATTTTACAGTATTGTTAAAAACAGTTGGGGAATGCTTACATTAATCCCTTTGTATTTGATCTACAAAATGGTTAATGACCCTAAAAACAAAAGAAGTAAAGACTTGGAAGAACTTTTGAAGGTGCGAAATTTGAAATAATCAATAATAGAAAGACAATACTTATTGGACTTATAACAGTTCGCTAATTTGCTAACGAAAAATACGGCAACAGTATTTTTTTTGAATTAATTACCGTTTCGCATCAAGTTTTCGTTAAGCCGAAAATTTAGCATTTATGAACTTCCATTCATCTCAAAGTGGCATAACGTTGGTGTCTATTTTAAAACTGAATAAATAGAAAATATGAATAAAATTAGAATTTCAATTTTGCTTTTAACAATTTCACTTTTTGTAAGTTGTGATTTTGTTAAAGATAGTTTTACTTTTAAAGATAAGACAAAAGAGTTTGTGGAAACATTAATGAAAAAGGACTATGATAAATGTGTTACTCAAATGGCTTTAGAAAGTGAAATGGGTAAAAACACAAACATTGACACTTTAAAATTGGGTTTGGAGCAATTCCGAGGATTAGTACAACGAAACTTTGGAGATAAGTTTGAGTATTCACTTATGAAATCTGAGAAAAAACGTTCAACAATTGAAAGTGAAAACACACCACCAAATACTACACTTGCATTAATTGAATTTACAAATGAAAAAGAATTTGGAGTTTTTCAGGTTTTGTTTGATGACAATTCAAAAAAGATAATTAATATAAATACCTTAGATGTAAAAGCACCCATACCGAATATGATTCTTTTTTGGTTTTTCGGAGTGCTACCATTAGCTGTTCTATTATTCAATATTTATGCAATACGAGCAATTAAGAAAAGTACATTATCAAAAAAATGGTTGAAATATCTAGCTGTATTATTTTTCAACGTTCCAACTATTACATATTCTGCTGTCGAAGGACTTTCATATAAAATTCTAAATTTTCAATTTTTCTTTGGAATTAGTTTTAGTTTTATGGGTTTTATGGGTTCAGTTTGGACTTTTGGAATTCCATTAGGTGGAATTTACTGGTTATGGAAACTGAAACAACACAAATTTGATGAAGAATTTAATACTGAAACAGAAGAACTTACTATAACAGCTGAATAAAAACACAGCCACGAACCGCTGTTTTGATATAGCTGGCATTTTGTGGGATTACCGTTTCGCATCAAGTTTTCGTTAAGCCGAAAATTGAGCGGTTACGAACTTCCAGCCATCTCAAAGTGGCGAAACGTTTATCAATACTATTAACTAAAAAAAACGAAACCAAAAAAATAAATTTATACTTTTATAAATTGTAGAATAAGAATTACGGAATGAAATATACATTAGAAGGAGAAGAAACGGAAAGGTTAAAATTTAGGCTATTAAATATTGAGGATTTTGATGATTGTATAGAATTGTTCAAAGACAATGAAGTTTGTCGTTTTTTAGGAGTTGACAAAGTTGAAACTCCAAATGAAAGATGTAAACTTTGGTTTGAAATGACATTTGATAGATATAAAAATGATTTAGGCGGACAAAATATACTGATAGAAAAAAATACAAATAAAATTGTTGGACAAAGTGGACTTTTAGTAAGAGAAATTGAAGGAAAACAAGAAATTGAAATTGCATATTCAATTTTGTCAGAATACAGAAAAAAGGGGTTTCCAACAGAATCAACTGAAAAATGTAAAAATTTTGCATTTGAAAATAAATTTACTGAAAGTTTAATTTCAATAATTCATACTGAAAATATTAATTCTGAAAAAGTTGCAAGCAGAAACGGAATGAGAAAAGATAAAACTACCGAATTTAAAGGAATGTCAGTAACCATTTATAGAATAAATTCTAGTGAATGGGAAAATAAAAAAAACAAAATCAAGTAAATGATAGAAACAGAAAGACTAATATTAAAACCATTGACATACGATCAATTAGTAAAATATACAAAATGCGACAATTCTTTGGAAGAAGAACTTAACTTGAATAAAACTTCAAGAATAATTTCACCTGAATTAAAAGAAGCATTTGAACAAACAATTTTGCCAAACGTGACGGATAAAACAAAAGACTTTTTATATTCGACACTTTGGACAGCTATTTCAAAAGCTGAAAACAAAATGATAGGAGATTTACTTATTGTTGGAGAACCAAATAAGAATGGAGAAATAGAAATTGGTTACGGAACTTATGACGAGTTTCAAGGAAAAGGATTTATGACAGAAATTGTAGGCGGAATTATTAAATGGACTAAAAAGCAAACAATTGTAAAATCAATTACTGCTTCGACAGACAAAACAAATACGGCATCTTTCAAAGTTCTTCAAAAAAATAATTTCACTAAAAATGGAGAAACAGAAACGCTATACAATTGGAAATTAGAAATAAATAATGAAACAATTAATAGATGAGAAAAACAACGAACCGCTATCAGCCGTTTGGCAAGATTGCGAATTTAGTGCAATTTCCGTTTTTAATGACGTTTACGTTTAACCGAAAGTTCTCGTTTTCAAAAGTCCACGACCTCGCTAAGTGGCATAACGTTATGCGCAACCTTATGACGAGACTTTGACTTCAAACTTCCTGCGTGAAACTGGCTTTGTGCAAGGAGGGACAAGCCTTTTTTGCCATCCTTCGCAAAATAAAATGAGCAGCAACTCAACCGCACAAAAGCTAACGTAAACTTACTTCACATTTTATTTTGCCTGCCTCATCACCTTCGATTAAACATAATTACTATTATTTATAGCTATTGAGTACTTACATGACTAACTTAGTCAAATAATTTCAGATAATCTCAATATTCTTATTTGATATGAAAGCAAATTCAACCAAAACTAAATCGCCTGCAAAAGCAGAAGTTAAAGAAAATTCTTTTCCAGTAGTTGCTATTGGCGCATCGGCAGGTGGATTAGAAGCTATGATTGAGTTATTAAAATATCTTCCAGCCGACACGGGCATGGCCTATATATATGTGCAGCACCTTAGCCCCGATCACAAAAGCATGTTGACTGAAATTTTGTCCAAGAAAACAAAGATGATAGTCCAGGAGATTGATGACATGGATCTAATACAGCCCGATAATGTTTTTGTTATTCCATACAACAAAGGAATTGAAGTAACTGACGGTCATATAAAATTAATTCCGCGTTCAAAAAGTAGTACAGCAATTTCAATTGATATTCTTTTCTCCTCACTTGCCGAAGCACAAAAAGAAAGAGTCATCGGAATTATTCTTAGCGGCAGCGCAAGCGATGGAACAGTAGGTATGCAAGCTATCAAGCACGAGGGTGGCTTAACTTTTGCCCAAGACGATAGTGCAAAATTTACCAGTATGCCTCATTCGGCAATTGCGGCAGGTACCGCAGATTTTATTTTGTCGCCAAAAGATATTGCACTCGAATTAGCGCGGCTAAGTAAACATCCTCTTATAAAAGCCATTGGAGTGAAAAGTGGTGAAGAAGATTTAATTGAAAACAGCAATCCCGATTTAAAAATCATTCTAAATCTATTACACAAAACCACCGGTGTTGATTTCAGCGTGTATAAAATGAACACGATCAAGAGGCGGATCATTCGCAGAATGTTGTTGTATAAAATAACGCAACTTAATGAATATGCAAATCTGCTTTCACAAAAAAAAGAAGAAATTGATATTCTTTACCAAGATTTATTGATTAATGTAACTAGTTTTTTTCGTGATGCTGAAACCTACAAATATTTAAAAGAAAATCTTTTCCCAATGCTACTCAAAAGAAAAAAAACTGGAGAGTCACTGCGCATATGGATTCCCGCCTGTGCCACAGGCGAAGAAGTGTATTCCATTGCAATGATCTTAACTGAAATTCAGGAAAGGAATACAACTAATATACCCGTTCATATTTTTGCAACAGATCTTAGTGAACAGGCAATAAACAAGGCACGTACTGGCAATTATACCGAACATGACTTAGAAAATGTTTCACCAAAACGCGTAGACCGATTCTTTACCAAAGGAGCTCGTGGATACCAGGTGAACAAAGCCCTACGCGATATGTGCGTATTTGCTACTCATAATATTTTACGTGACCCTCCTTTTTCTCGCCTCGATTTCCTTAGTTGTTGCAACCTATTTATATATTTTGATAACCCCGCACAAAAAAAAGCCGTCAATACATTTCATTATGCTTTAAATGAAGATGGATTTTTGATGCTTGGCAAATCAGAAAGCATCAGTCACTCTGCAAATCTTTTTGCGGACTTTGATAAAAACTATAAAATATTTTCACGTAAAATAAATTCGGGCACACGCTCGCTGCCTGCTCTATTACCACGCTATGAGCAACAAGCTTTTTCCGATAACAATTTTCCTGTAATGAATAAAAGTAAAACAAAACAAATTATTTCTGATAATCACAACAAACTTGACAACGCCATTGATGCCGTGCTTGTTTCTGATTTTATGCCTGCGAGCGTTGTGATCAATTACCAAATGGAAATTGTGCAGTTTCGCGGTACAACCGATTTATTTCTCACACATCCAAAAGGCAAAGCCACTTTTAATATTTTAAAAATGGCACGACCCGAAATTGCTTTTGAATTGCGCAATGCAGTTTCAAAAGTCATAAAATCAAAGCAAAGCATTCGCAAAACCGGAATTGAAATGAAAGTAAATTCCGAAGTCAAAATTATAAGTTTGGAAATTGTTCCGCTTAAAATTGACCCGATAACTATTGGATGGGATGAACCACTACTCTTAGTTCTTTTTACAGAGCAGGAACCAACAGAGATTTTTTCGCACAATGATGAAGGTGGAAAAAGCAATTCGCTTGCAAAAGACCGAAGGATAAAAAAATTAGAACTGGAATTGGCAGCAGCACACGCTGATGCACTTGCAATTGCACAAGAACAGGAAGCTTTTGCCGAAGAATTGCAAAGTGCCAATGAAGAAGTAGTATCAAGCAACGAAGAATTGCAAACTGTAAATGAGGAACTAGAAACTTCAAAAGAAGAAATAGAATCTGCCAACGAAGAACTCACTACCACTAATCAGGAGCTGCAAACACGCAACGATCTACTCAACGAAGCATACGATTATTCTGAAGCTTTATTTGCTACTATACACGAACCTATGCTAGTGTTAGATAAAAATCTTCGTGTAAAATCAGCTAACAAAACATTCTATAAAACATTTAATGTTAAAGAAGGAGAGACAGAAGGTATACTGCTGTATGATTTAGGAAACAAGCAATGGGATATTCCGCGCCTACGTGAACTATTGGAAAACTTACTTCCAAAAAACTCTCACTTCCATGATTTTGAAATTACACATACTTTCCCACTCATTGGAGAAAAAACAATGGTGCTCAACGCAAGACGCATTTTGCAAAAAATGAATCATGAAGAGTTAATTTTACTTGCCATTTCAGATGTTACTGAACAAGCAAATGCAAAAATAAAAATAGAAGAAAGCCAACAACAATTACGAAAAACTAAAGAACATTTTGAGATAGCCACAACTGCAGCCGAAGTAGGTATATGGTCGTTGGATATTGCTAATCAAACATTGGAGTGGTCTAGTTTACATAAAAAAATGTGGGGCTATACTAATCTGGAAAAAAAACTTACCTACGAAGAGTGGCATAAACTGATAGTTGAAGAAGATAAAGAAACTGCATTTGCTGAAGTAGAAAAGGCTCTTAAAACAAAAACTTTGTATGAAGTGAGCTATCGGATAAAGCGCGCCGATAATGGAAATATACGCTGGATAAAATCAACTGGTCAGTATTTCTATAATGATGCCGGAGAACCCATTACGCTTACCGGAGTCAGCATTGATATTACAGCACAGAAACTGTTTGAAAATGAATTGATGGACGCAAAGATAGCTGCAGAACATGCTACGCTGTCCAAACAACAGTTTTTATCAAACATGAGCCATGAAATTCGAACACCTTTAAATTCGATTTTAGGATTTACAAATGTGTTATTAAAAACCGAATTAGGCAATGAACAAGAAGAATATGTGCAAGCGATAAAAACAAGTGGCAAGTCTCTAAACCTGCTCATAAACGATATCCTTGATTTGGCAAAAGTAGATGCAGGTAGAATGACATTTGAAAAAAAACCGTTTGAAATACGGGAGTCATTAAATACAATACTACATTCTTTCAACCTGAAAGTAAAACAAAAGAATTTAGATCTTGTAAACGAATACGACAGCAAAATACCATCAATGCTTTTAGGCGATTCATTAAGATTAAATCAGATTATTTTAAACCTAATAAGCAATGCCGTAAAATTTACACACAAAGGAACAGTTTTATTAAGCGTCAAATTACTAAACGAAGACAAAGAAAATGTGACTATTGAATTTGCTGTTACTGATTCAGGAATTGGCATTGCTGCTGACAAAATAACTTCAATTTTCAATGTTTTTGAACAGGCTGAATGCAGCACAGCGAATTGCTATGGAGGAACGGGATTAGGGCTCGCTATTGTTAAACAACTAATAGAAGCACAAGGAGGAAGTATTAGCTTAAGGAGCGAGCTAAGTAAAGGTTCAACATTTAGTTTTACCCTGCCTTTTGGAAAAACAAATGTGAAACCTGAAGAAGAAACAGAAATACTACAACAGGATTCAGAAATTAAAAATCTGCGAATATTAGTTGCCGAAGATGTTGCATTAAATCAATTATTAATCAAAATTATTTTAAGTGATTTTGGATTTGAACATGAAATAGTAGAAAATGGAAAAATTGCAATAGAAAAATTGAAAACCAATACCTACGATATTATTTTGATGGATTTGCAGATGCCAGAAATGAATGGATTTGAGGCAACAGATTACATACGCAAAACAATGAAATCTCAAATTCCAATAATTGCTTTAACAGCAGATGTAACCAAAGCAGATGTTTCCAAATGCAAAGAATTTGGTCTGGACGATTATATTCCCAAACCTATTAACGAAAACTTACTATATAGTAAAATAGTGGAATTAGTAAAAAGGAAACAATAATCATTGATGTGCGAGTTTAATAATGAAAGAAACACCAACGCGTTGGAAAGTGAAAGTTTTATTCAGACTTCAAACATTAGTAAAACGAATGAAAATCTCATTGAACAACCGCTGTGCGGACTTAAAAAAAATGCTACTTGGACCGAATAACAGGGGAGCGCATAACAGCAGCTACATTTAAAACCAACCAAAATGAAAAACACCATGAAACTACTAGTACTTTTTCTTTTCTCTTTGATTTGGAGTAGTACAAATGCTCAAGTTCAAATGAACTTTAAATTTGATACTCCTTATGGAAACAATGAATCTGTAGGGAAATATATTGCCATAAATGGTGCTAAAATCTACTATGAGGAATATGGAAAAGGCGAACCGTTGTTACTTATTCACGGAAATGGTGGTAGTATTGAATCGATGGGAAATCAGATCGATTATTTCAAAACTAAATACAGAGTTATCATCGCTGATAATAGAGGGCAAGGTAAATCTGAAATGAAAACAGATTCTTTGACATATACTCAAATCACAAAAGATTGGGAGGGCTTAGTTAATTACTTAAAATTAGATTCCATTAGCATTGTTGGATGGAGCGATGGAGGGATTGTGGGGTTGGAAATGGCTATTTCAGGCAAATCAAAAATAAAGAAGCTTGTAGCAATGGGTGCAAATTTAAGACCTGATTCAACGGCTGTCAACTCTTGGGCTGTTAAAGAAGTTTTACAATCTAAAAAAATGATTAACTCAAAAATTCAAGAAAAAGACACTACTGCAAATTGGAATTTACGAAAGCAACTTCTCGGCCTTTTGGGTGATCAGCCAAATATTCCAATTGAAGATTTATCCAAAATAAAGACAAAAGTATTAATAATCGCTGGCGATGAAGATATTATTAGAAGCGAACATAGTTTAGAAATGTATGAAAATATCCCAAAAGCTCAATTATGTATAATGCCAGGAGAAACACATTTCGCACCAGCGTCAAACCCTAAATTATTTAATGAAATCGTGAATAGATTTTTAGAAAAACCATTTAAAAGACCTGATTCCGATTTTACAAAATGGTAGGAATAATTGTATCTAACAGCCATTTTCAGTAGCGGGAGTTTAGTGAAATTATCTTTTCGCAGCTAGTTTCCGTTAAGCCGAAAATTGAGCGGTTACAAATTTCTAGCTATCTTAAAGTGGCGAAACGTTAGCAGCAATTCCTCTCTTCTCCAAAAAAAAAATTACTTTAAGGTAACGTTTTACAGAAAAAATTGAATAATTTAAAACCCACTAAACAAAAACATAAAGAAACGTTACTCCGAAATAAAAATGACAAAAAAAGAACAATTAATTGAAACGATATATTTTGCAGGAGGCTGCCTTTGGGGCGTACAAGAGTTCTTAAAACACCTACCTGGCGTACTTGAGACCCAAGCCGGCAGAGCTAATGGCTTTACGAAATCCACTAATACAGCCTATGATGGTTATGCAGAATGTGTCAAAACAACCTTTGACTCTAAGGTTGTTTCGATTGAAGATTTAATACATTACTTTAGAGAAATCATTGACCCTTATAGTATCAACCAACAAGGAAACGATATAGGAGAAAAATATCGCACCGGTATCTACAGCGATAATCAAAATCACCTGTTAAAGGCCAAAAATTGTATTAAGGAAATAGAACAGACACTAAACCATGAAAATAAAACAATAAAAAAAATAGCTATTGAAGTGCTTCCTTTAACAAATTTTATCCCAAGTGATGAAGAACATCAAGATAGATTAACCTTGCACCCAAATGACTACTATTATTGCCACATTCCTTTAGACCTACTACATAAGTATAAAAAAAGTAACAACTAATATTTAGCTAGCTGACTAGAATTTAGCCAAGACTGTAATTTTCAAACTAAATAAGCCTTTATGAAGTTAATGATCAAGAACTTAGCTATTCTTTGATTCCTTTTATTATATATTCATTAAGTACAAGGGAAGCGAAAATAAGGCTTCCACCAATTATAATCTTCTTAATATCTGCCTCTTTATTCCATATAACTAGGTTGACAATTAATCCTAATGGAACTAACGCATTATTCATAATCGCTAATGATCCTGTATTTACCTTAGCAACACCTTTGTTCCAAAAAAAATAACCTGCACCTGAAGCTACAGCACCCAGGTATATTAATATTCCCCACTGAACTGATGTAGTTGGCATCTTTTCTGTTGAGCCAAGAATGGAAAAAGCAATTAGTGCTACTAAAAACGCACCAATAAAGAACAATCCAAAAATAGTATGCTTAGGTGTACTTTCTAATTCAGGCGTAGATTTTAATAAATACTTGTAAGCAACTTGACCAACAGCAAAGCAAAGATTGGCACCTTGCGTGATCAAAAAACCTAAAAACACATTTTCACTAATGCTTGAGTATTGAATATAAGCAGCTCCTATAACAGCTATTAAAGCAGTAAGTAGATGCCCTTTATGAAATCGCTTACTTAAAATGTCATTTAATAAAGTAATGTAAATTGGTGTCAATACACTAAAAAGTAACACTTCAGGCACAGTAAGAAATTGAAACGACTGAAAGTAAAAACAATACATCAAACCTAATTGAACCGAACCAATTGCGGTAAGTCTGAAAATTGTTTCTGCTTTAATTTCCTTCAGCCTTAAAAAAGGCAAAAATATCATTGTAGCGATACCGATACGCATCAACACTGAAAACCATGGATCAACAGACCCCGAAAGATATACACCAATTAAGCTAAACGAAAAAGCTCAGATAATAGTAACGCCAAATAAATACTTCATAAATTAATCATACATCACTTAAACCAAAAAATCTTTACTTAAAAACGAATGTATAAAATTATCTAAATAAAGACAATGAATTGTAATTATTACTTTAGTTACAATTAACAAAGCGCTCAAACAAGAGTCTCTATTGAATGTGATGATAGAACAAATGAAATTATTTTTGAAGGTACTAATAAGTACATTCCTCCATGGTTAATAAGTCACATTTTTACCAAATAACTAATTGTAGCAATAAACTGTTTTACTGAAAATATAATACCTAATTACATAGATAAAAACTACTGCCAACAAAAGCTATAATTAATACGGGTTTTGATGTTTTATCCAAAAGTTAGTGTATTTTTATAATTCCTTCAAATCTTTTGATTTGGCTTTAGAACAAAAAAGATAAAAACAAAATAAAAAGTTTTGGCTAAGTGCTTAATCGGAAATTCAATAATTTTAATTCCCGTACTAACCATAGCCTAGACGTTACAGAATGTTTTGCCGAGCTAAAACCGGAAATCAATACTAAATTGAAACTTTAAATTTTACAACATTTAAAAAAATGTACTATGAGTAATAGAAGAAATTGGTTAAAGCAAACAAGTTTAGGTATTGTAGGTTTAGGTTTTATTCCGTTTGAGAGTTTTGCAATTCCAACAAAGGAAAACATCATTAAAGAAAAAAGCACAAGCCTAATTCGGTTAAGGTCAAACGAAAATCCTTATGGTCCATCAACATTGGCAAGTAATGCGATGAGTGATAGTGTAAGTGCCAGCAATCGCTATAATTGGGATTTGTTAACGAACTAATTGGAAAAATTGCCCAAAAACATAATTTAACTGATCAAAACATATTACTAGGTGCGGGCTCTTCTGAAATTTTAAATTTAGTTGCTTTGCTTTGCTCAAAAAAATCAGGAAATTTAATTATTGCGGAAACTACGTTTGATTATTGGACTATAACAGCGGAAAATGCAGGTCTTAAAAAAATTGCAATCCCATTAACAGCAGATAAAAAGCATGATTTATCTGCAATGCTAAATGCTATTGACACTGATACCAAAATGATTTATATATGTAATCCTAATAATCCAACTGGGACAATTTGTGCAAGTGAAGCACTTCTAAATTTCATAAATGAAGCCACAAAAGAACGAAAATTTTAGTAGATGAGGCTTACCTAGATTTTACCGACCAACCCTCACTTGCAAATCTTGTAACGGAGAATAAAAACTTAATTATTGCCAAAACCTTTTCAAAAATATATGCCTTAGCAGGTTCACGTGTTGGATATGCAATAGCACATCCTGAAACTATTAAGGAAATAAGTCAATTGCAGTTTGCCACAAATGGTAGTGTAAGTGTTGTCTCGGCTTCAGGAGCTTTAGCATCATTAAAAGGATGATAAATTTGTAACTGATACTATTACATTTAACAATGAAGTAAGAAAATATACAGTTGATCAATTGGAGAATCTAAAAATACGTTGTATTCCGTCCCACACAAACTTTGTCTATTTTTCATTAGAGAATTACAACAAAGACCTTTTTGAGCAGTTAAAAAAGAATAATATTCTAGGAACTAAAATTTATGAAGAAAAGGGGAAATGGTCGAGAATTACAATTGGTACAATGAAAGAAATGAAACAATTTATTAAAGCATTAGAGTAAATATAAAAACAGCATACAACCGCCAAATTGAGCTAGCTGGATTTCGAACCCTTTTACATCGTATATTTAGTAAACATTCAAGATTAATCTTAAATAAAAAATTATGAAAAAACTGTTTCTTATAATAATAACAATTTTGACATTGATTTCTTGCACTATACAAAAGGACTTTTATCAAAATGGAAACCTAAAAGCTAAAGGAAAAATTACTAATAATATAAAACATGGGAAATGCCAACTTTTCTATGAAAATGGTAATCGAGAACAAATTGGGACTTTTATCCAGGGCAAGAAGGCTGGAATATGGAAATCATATCACACTAACGGTTCAATTCATGCCGAAAAGGAATGGGATAATGATAAGTTAACTCGAATTATTTCTTGCTACGATGAAAAAGGTAACAAAATGGATGTAGACACATTTAACAATGTAAATGAAACAGCGAGATTATACGATATCGATGGAAATTTAAATTTTATTATTCACGGAATTGATAATAAAATACCGCGAGAATATTTAAATTTCAAAGAGAAATACGGAATTGGACTGATTATAGAAAATTGTGCAATCGACCCATTTTCCTTTAAAAGAGCGACTAAAAATAATCAGATGATTTCAGAATATTTAAATAAAAAATATGGAAAAGATTGGCTGGACGAATTACCCTCAAAACCTTACGGAATGTAATAAATACGTTTTACAAAACCGTATAAATTAGTAGGTTTTTGTAGTACTTAACACTAGGAGATCGCACTTTTACTATATCCCCTTTTCCAGCAATAATCACTCGCATCGACCAAAACAAAAGTCTTAAAGCGACAGTACCTTAGACCTCACATCTTCAACATCATGCCAAAAATTGAATTAGCAACTGAAATAAAGGCTGACAAGAAAATTGTTTTTGATCTTTCTCGAAGTATCGATTTACATAAAATTTCTACAAAACATACTAATGAAGAAGCGGTCGCCGGAAAAACAACTGGACTAATTGAACTACATGAAAGTGTCACCTGGAAAGCTAAACATTTTGGAGTTTACCAACTTTTAACTTCAAAGATTACCGAATTTGAAAGTCCGAATTATTTTATTGATGAAATGGAAAATGGCGCTTTTAAATGGTTTAGACACAAACATATTTTCGTTGATACTAAAAACGGAACTTTAATGACCGATATTTTTGAATATGAATCTCCTCTAGGTTTCGTTGGAATTTGCGCCGACAAATTATTCTTAAAAAAATACATGATCAATCTTCTTGAAAAAAGGAATAAAACCATCAAAGAATTTGCCGAAACAGAAAAATGGAAATTGATCGTCAAACTATGATTAGAGTTTGAAGAGTTGTTGCCTGCCATTTGCGTCTTTGTCGTAAAAGAAACAATAATTTTCATAACTTAGTTTTTTCCTCACGGAAAAAATGAGAAAAATTGCTTCCTATTTTATCTAACTAGACTTGCATTAAAGCCTATGAAAAATACAATGTATTTAATGGAAAATCGCCACTCAACCTGGCTCGAACTCTTTTTTGACTTAATCTTTGTTGTGGCATTGGGTAAGGTAACTCATCTATTAGCATACACCCATAATTATGAACTACACAGTCATGTATACTTATCATTTGCTATATTATTTTTACCTTTTTGGTGGATTTGGGTACTACATACCTCCTTTTCTAATAGATTTGACAATGACAGTAGGTTCCATAGAGTTTTCACGCTGCTGATTATGTTTGTCCTTATCATTTTATCCACGACAATCGACTCTGGAATAGAAACTAACTACGCTATTTTTTTGTTAGTCTACGGTGTAGCCAAACTAATTACGGCGGGATTATACGCTAAGGATATCCAAAAGATAAAGGGGAGATCAATAAACAAAAGGATTATTTGGGTGCTAATAATTGGAACCCTCCTTGCTGTATCTGGTTTGTTTTTTTCGTACAAAATAGCAGCTGTACTACTAACCACTAGTATTTTTATAGAAATTATTATCATCCAGACCGCTCTAAATACGCAAAACTCAACTAAACCTGTAGATAAAGAACATTTAGTAGAACGCATCGGGCTGCTAGCCATTGTTCTTTTAGGCGAGTCTATAGCTTCCTTGACATCTGGCCTTACTGATGTAGATTGGACAATATTAACTATGGCTACGGGAATGGTAGGCTTCTCGATAATAGCCATGATCTGGTGGATTTATTTCGACTCGCTAAATTTTTTGATTGAAAGTAAAAGAGATAAATATGGAACTGGTATTATTTACTCTCAGTTATTAGTATATATGTCTTTTGCGATACTTGCAAATACAATAAGACATGCCATCCTCAACGATCTAAACCTATTTGATTTTAGAATTATGGCCATGTCAGGAATGCTGCTTCTATATATTGGAAAACAAACAGCATATGCCATCAATACCCCTGAAAACGGTAAATACAGAATAATAAACACCTTGATCGTGCTTTTGATAACTGCAGTGTCTCTGCTTTTAGATAGGGCTCAATACATCCTTTTTGGGATGGCGTTTTCTTTTGCCATTTATATCTTGCTTAACTATAAAACACAGATGAAATTATATGGTAAAGTCAATTTTTGAGTTTTTATCGAATATCTCCACGAGAGTTAATGTGCGTAATAAATAAAAAAAGGGAAGATTGCTCTCCCCTTTTTAGTGATTATTTATCAACGCAGTCAACAGCGGTAAATTTATATTTTACTTTTTCAAAATCGATAGGCTCTCCTTTAACAAAATGAGAAGCTCCCAACGTAATTTGGATTTGCCCATTTCCTAAAATGAGTTCGTCACCACGCTTTAGAAATGCCATTGGATTCTTATACGTTTTCTCCGTATACCCACCTTGGGTAAAGGTATAGCTGGCAAATAATGTATCGCCACGAAATTCTCCGGCGATTTCACCAACCTTCTTCGGCATATTAGCAATAGCCATATCCATATCACCTGTTATTTCTCCATTTTTGAAAGTATTAATTTTCAAATCAAGCGTATCTTCTTCATAAACCGCTTTATAGCACTGTACGCTTACTATCTCTACAGCTTCCTTAGCTTTAATGAGTTTTTCACTTTGATTATTTTTACAACTTTCGAGTCCAATACAAGTTAACAGCAAACAAAAAAGGCCTAGGTTTTTCATAGTAGTATCTATTAGTTAATAATTTTGGCAATAGCCATTGCTAATTTACGAATAAATAAATTGCATTTATAAAGATTCTCTATAAAATTTTAGGGGTAAATACCTTATTAAAATAACCAAGTTTGCTTTTATCTATATTGGTATGCAATAGATTATATAAATTACTCCCTACTATTTACAATAATTTAAACACAATTGCATTCTATCTAAACCGTATTTAATATCGTCTTAAAAATAATACACTCTGCCAACTATAGCTATATCAACCTATATCCTAATTCATAAGTAAAGAGTTGGTAAGTTTTAAATGGAATCACCTTAGCTCTCTATTTTTATTCTATCGTATTTAAAATTCAAACTGTCAGGAAATAAGTTTTTAGACGTCTAATTAATTAAATACCTTTATAAAAAATTACCATGCGTCTCTATATCTATTTTATTAGTTTCTTTTTTTCAATAATGCTTTCTGCACAGAACAGCATTCCTCAAGTTTTGAAAAAACTGAATAAAGAAACTGTTCCCTATATTAAAGTCAATGAATTGAAAGAGAAAGCAAATCTAGTTTTCTTGGATGCCAGAGAACCAAAAGAATACAAAGTAAGTCACATTCAAGGAGCCATTCCCGTAGGCTTCGATCATTTTATATCTAACAATGTTACTGCAAAGGTCAAAGACAAGAACGCCACAATAATTGTCTATTGCTCCATTGGTGTGCGAAGTGAGCAAATAGGTGAAAAATTACAAAAATTAGGGTACAAAAATGTCTACAATTTGTACGGAGGCATATTTGAATATAAGAATAATGGCGGGAAAGTGGTGAACAATCAAAATAAAGTGACAGACAGCGTACACGCTTATAATAAAGCATGGAGTGTTTATTTAACCAAAGGAATTAAGGTATATGAAGACTGATGCTCTACTCATTTTTACTCGTAATCCTGAATTAGGAAAAGTAAAAACTAGACTAGCAAAAACAATTGGTAACGAAAAGGCCTTAACCGTTTACAAAGATTTGCTACTGCACACCAGGAATGAAACTCAGGCTATCGACTGCGATAAATTTGTATTTTATGACTCCGAAATTGTAGAAAACGACATTTGGTCTGGCACATCTTATCAAAAAAAGCTACAATCTAATGGTGATTTAGGCCAACGGATGCACGATGCCTTTAAAACCCTTTTTGAAATGGGGTACTCAAATTGTATTATTGTAGGTAGTGACCTATTTGACTTAAAAGCGATTATTATTGAAACTGCTTTTAAGAAACTTTTAAATCATGAAGTAGTAATTGGTCCTGCAGAAGATGGTGGTTATTATTTATTAGGATTAAAAAAAGACGACCACGCTATCTTCCAGAATAAAGACTGGGGAACGGCTAGTGTTTTTAAAGCGACCATGAGAGATTTAGAGAATAAGAAAGTAGGCCTTTTAGACACTTTGAATGATATCGATACCTTTGAAGATTTAGAACGAAGCTCCTATGACATAGCTGCTTTAAACCTCATTGCATAAATAAAAGAGACAAAAAAACTCATTTAACCTTAAAATACGCATTGCAAAAAAAAATGGAAAAATACATTGACATACTACTAAATTCCTACAGCGGTTATTTTAATTACCTGAAGAACGAAATTTTATACTGGAAGTGGGACAACTACTTTTATGGATTGATTGCCATTTCTTTGGTCGTATGGATCCTTGAGCTTATTTTTCCTTGGAGAAAACAACAAGCTATTTTTCGTAAAGATTTCTGGTTGGATTTATTCTATCTGTTTTTCAATTTTTTCTTACTCAATTTAGTTCTTCTCATTGCATTATCTAATGTAATGGAACAGTTTCTTAATGACGTACTCCATGTATTTGGACTCGAATTAATGTCTATTCAGCTGTTTTCTATATCTGCGCTATCTAAACCGTTGGCTTTATTCCTATTCTTCCTCATTAGCGATTTCCTGCAATGGAACGTGCATCGTTTACTGCACACAATTCCTTTTTTATGGAAAATTCATAAAACCCACCACAGCGTAAAAGAAATGGGTTTTGCTGCCCATTTTAGATACAATTGGATGGAACCATTGGTTTACAAATCCATACTGTACATTCCTATTATTCTTGTGGGAGGTGTAAACCTTGAGGATGTCTTTATTGTACATTTCATCTCGATTGCTATAGGCCATTTAAACCATGCTAATATAGGTTGGGACTACGGTCTTTTAAAATACATCTTTAATAACCCCAAAATGCATATTTGGCACCACAGTAAAAAAATACCTATTAAATATGGTGTCAACTTTGGAATTTCATTAAGCTTGTGGGATTATATCTTTAAAACCAACTACATACCTAGTGATGGTAGAGATATCGAACTTGGTTTTGACGATGAAAATGAGTTTCCTAATGATTTTATTGAACAGGAAATCTACCCGTTTAAGAAATAATCTCTTTTTTTTGTCAGGAATGACTTGTATCACTGTCTATACTTGTATAATTTTAAAATAAGAACGATATGAAAACATATTTTTTAACACTACTTCTATTGCCACTGCTTTCTTGTGGAAAAAATAAAGACAACAATGAAATTCCAACTGCAGCATACCAAACTACTACTACGGCAGATGCGCAGACTATAAATCATGCTAAATGGAATACGTTATTACAGAAAAACGTTTCTAAAAACGGAAATGTAAATTACAAGGGATTTCAAAAAGACAGTAAAGAATTACAGGCCTACCTTAATGAATTATCGTCAAATGTCCCTACAAAAACATGGTCTAAAAATGCTACACTTGCCTATTGGATAAATGCATATAACGCTTACACCGTAAAATTAATTTTAGACAATTATCCAACTAAAAGTATTAAAGACATTAATGATCCTTGGGGTAAAAAATTCTTTTCCTTAGGGAACAAAAAATACAGCTTAGAAGAAATAGAACATGAAATACTTCGCAAAATGGACGAACCAAGAATCCATTTCGCCATCAATTGCGCTTCTTTTTCTTGCCCGAATTTACTAAATGAAGCCTATACTGCAGCACAATTAGACAAACAACTAGAAGCTGTGGCAAAAAGTTTTATTAACGATAAAACTAAGAATACAATAACAGCAAATAAAATTGAAATTTCAAAAATATTTGATTGGTTCGCCGGTGATTTTAAGAGTAAAGGTTCTGTTATTGATTTTTTAAATCAATACAGCACAGTCAAAATTAGTAGTAAAGCAAAAGTAAATTACAAAGAGTACAACTGGAGTTTGAATGAATAAAATTTCGATAATAATCCCAATTTTTAATGAAGTCGATGCTATTGCTCGACTTCTGTTACATATAGAAGATTCGATTTCCAAAACAATAGACTACGAAATAATTATAGTGGATGGCGGCAGTATAGACGGTTCGCAAAAGGAGGTTTTGAAACACGGTAATACCATTTTAATTTCGTCAGAAAAAGGAAGGGCAATACAACTGAATGCTGGATCGAGAGTCGCTTCTGGAACAATTTTGTACTTTTTGCATTGTGATAGTTATCCTCCTTATAATTTTGATTTACTTGTTTTTAAACAAGCTCAAAAAGGAAGTCTCGCTGGCTGTTTCAGAATGAAATTTGATTACAGGCATCCCGTTTTAATCGTTTCACAATGGTTCACTCGATTCAATCATATTTCCTGCCGCGGCGGAGATCAATCGCTATTTGTTACCAAAAAATTATTTAAAGAAATAAACGGTTTTGACGAGCAGTATATCATTTATGAGGATAATGAAATTATTTCAAGGCTTTACGCCAAAAACCAATTTGTCGTTATTCCTGATTACGTAATTACATCGGCCAGAAGGTATCAAAAGAATGGAGTTTGGCGTTTACAATACCATTTTACAGTAATTCATCTTAAACGTAAACTAGGACATTCTGTGGAAAGCATGTTGAATTATTATAAAAAATATGTTCAGTAAGCCTCTTAAAAATATTGGCCAATTCCAAATACAATTCCATTGTTAGCATTTTTAGTAATACCATAACCATAATCAATCCTGAAAACAGCATTGTAAATTTTTTTGTGGATAAATCGAATACCAAAACCAGGATACACCTTTATGTTATTTGAACTAAATAAATCATCTAAATTTCCTCCCGGGCTTCGCCAAGTTCCTGCATCTACAAATAAATTGCTTTGGATAGCCAATTTATTTTTTTCGAATAATGTATGTCGGTACTCTGAATTTAAAACTACTGTTCCTGTTCCCCTATCAATGATATTTCCTACTCCTCTTAGATTTATATTATTATCAACCGCAAAAGGTGCAAATGGGCTCTTACTATTAGATGCCAAACCCAGTCGCAGTCTAGAAGCCCAATTCCCGTTAACACCAACTAATTTATAATACATTAAATCATTCCAGCCAATTACAAACTTATCTTGAAAATTGTTTTGGGAAACTACATATTGAAGATATAAATTGCTTTTAAGTCCATCAATTTTAAAATAATCATACTTCAAATTATCAAAAGTATATTGCAATTTATACAATTGCTTGTTTACATCTAAATTCTGAGGAATATCTGTAGCAGTTGCTCCATCAATATAATTATATTTTTCATTAAAAAAAGCAACCCCTAACTTTATAAGGTTTTGAAAATCAAACTTATATATTCCTAACACCTCAATAGAAGTATTCGTATATTGATAATTTGCTTTGTTGCTGTTTATAAAAACAGGCTCTTTACTATTCCATTTTTGAAAATTGGCTTCCGCTCCAACATTGGCAGAAAATAAACTAGGTGAAGAAAAATTTATTCCATAAGAGTGGAATTCGTTATACTGATAATATCCTCCTAAGACCGTATTTCTCCCAAGAAAATTATACTCATACAAACCAAGTCTATAGGAACCAAATCCATCTGTCGTCCAAATATTTAACAACGGTATAATTGTATAACTTTCTGTAAAATTTAGAGTTAGTTTGTAATTTGAATTGGTCAAAAGATCAATTTGATATTCAACTTTTGAAACACCATTTAATCGAGTGAGGATAACAATATCTCTTTCTACCTTCAAGCTATCAAGCGGACTTCCTACTTTCGTTTCGATGATTTTCAAAATAAAGTCGGAATTCATTTTTTTAGTATTACTAATTACGATTTCGGACACCTTTTTTTCTTGCGAAAAAATCGTAACCGAAAAAAGCATAAAAAGAATAATAAACCTCATATTATTTATATAAATATTTGGAATGCTAATGTAGTATTAAACTTTTTAAAAAAAATTAAAAATATTTGTCAGGAATACTGAAACGGTCCGTCTGATTAATAAATTCGAAAAAAATGTTAAAACCTCTATTTTACTTATTATTCATTCTTGCTTTTACAGTAACACATGCTCAAGGAGAAGAACAAAACGAGACCTCTAATATTCAAAACTATACACCTTCAAAACTTTTAGAAAATGGAAAGTGGGATGTTAAATGGTTTAATAACCTCTACACACAAACGAAAGCTGACGTAAACGGCACTACGATAGACGTGCCTCGCTCCAACTTTTTCACCACCTTATTAGAAGTTTTTACTGGTGTTTCAGAGAGTAAAAAATTTAATGCTGGATTAATTATAGAATATCGCTCTAATACATTCGGAAATCAAAGTGCTACAAGTCCTTTATCGTTTAATAACGAAATTGGGAAATCAAGAACAGGGCTATCACATATTGCACCTTCAGTTAAGATTGCACCATTTAGTTCATTACCCAATTTTTCTATGCAAAGTTCTATATTTATTCCGTTATTTAGCAATGAAAGTAATGAAAATGGATATTTAGCAAACAATAGCTATATCTGGCAAAATCGTTTTTTTTATGATTATAGTTTTCCTGGTTCTAAATTTCAATTGTTTTCAGAATTAGGAACTCGATTATTCTTTGGAGAAAAAAATAAAAACGCAGATGGAACGATTAACCCAAATGGCGGTTATGCCAATTCTAGCGTTGAGTTAGCACCGGGTATATTTCTTAGTTATTTTCCAAGTTCAAAATTTACAACTTTGGTTTTTGCACAACATGCTCAACTTATCGAAATTGATAATAAATTTTCACAAAATTATACCGCTTTAGGTTTAGGTGCAAAATATCAATTGTCAGAAAGTTTAAATATTGAAACATTGTACAGCAAATTTATTAGAGGTAACGATAGCGGTTTAGGGCAATCATTTAATTTAGGATTAAGAGCTATATTTTAAAATAATCAATTAAGCACAACCAGTTTTAATAGTTTCACGATCATTCGCACAATACAACCCTATTCCCTGAAGGGCTTAAGACAAATATTTAAATCAATAGAGAGTTATAATGAGTAGTTACCATTTATAAAGATACATGGAAGCAAAACATCTAGTAACTGATAATAATGTCTAGTGATTATAAATTAGACATCTTAAAAATAATCAATACAATAATTAAACAATTCATAATGAAAAAAATTGCTCTAGCTTTAACAGCGATCATTCTTACCGCAGTAGGATGTAAATCGAATGAAGAAAACTTAAAATTTACAGACAAAGTAGAAAAAGCACATCATAAACAAGAATTTTTAGCTAAAGAAGCAGTACAGTTTGATTTAAAATTAGAGTTTGGCGGAAAAGAAAGAATAGATGCCAAATTTACAATTCTTACCAACTCAACTAAAGGAGTTATTGAATATAAAAATGGGGCTAAAATTATTTTTAATAAAGATAAAGTGTTCTATTCTTCTACAATTCCAAGTGAGGAATCGGTTCGTTTTGATGCTTTCACCTGGGAATATTTTTTCCTATTCCCTTATAAATTATCTGATCCAGGAACGATATGGAATGCGTATGATAATAAAGAAAAAGATAAAGAAAATTACCTAACTGAAAAGCTAAGCTTTAAATCAGGAACGGGAGAAGCACCAGATGATTGGTACGTAGTTTATGCTGATAAAACAACAAATTTACTTGAGAAAGCAGCTTATATAGTTAGTATAAATGGAGGTAAAGAAGCAGCCGAAAAGAATCCACATGCGATTCAATATTTAGAATACAAAGCAGTTGATGGTATTCCTATGGCTACAAAATGGGTTTTCTGGGGATGGGAAGAAGGAAAAGGGTTTACCGATGAAATAGGCCATGCAACGCTAACTGATATCAAATTCGTTAAAGCAGATACTGACTATTTTACAGCTGGAGCTGACTTTAAAACAAAATAGAATCTTTTGATTCTAAATACCTAACTTTAAAGGTCAGTAGCGTCTTTTTTATTGAAAAAACAACAAACAAATTCATTTTATATGGAACATATTGTCATCATAGGTAACGGAATTGCGGGAGTTACTCTAGCGCGTCACATTCGAAAAAAATCAGATTCAAAAATTACTATTGTCTCTTCTGAAAATGAATTTTTCTTTTCTCGTACTGCTTTGATGTACGTGTTCATGGGACATATGAAGTTTGAGCACATGCAGCCTTATGAAAATGATTTTTGGAAAAAAAACAAGATTGATCTGGTTCAAGGATTAGTTACAGCAGTAATTCCTACTTCAAAAGAAATTATCTTATCAAACAATGAAAAGATAGCTTATGATAAATTAGTGCTCGCGACAGGATCAAAACCTAATAAATACGGATGGCCTGGGCAAGATTTAGAAGGTGTTACCGGACTTTATCACAAACAGGATTTAGAAGCTTTGGAGAACTGGGCGCCTAAAACAAAGCGTGCTGTAATAGTAGGTGGTGGTTTAATTGGTATCGAACTAGCCGAAATGCTTCGTTCTCGCGATATACCAGTTACTTTTCTGGTTCGCGAAAAAAGCTTCTGGAGTGGTGTTTTGCCTTTCGGCGAAAGCCAAATGATCAACCGCCACATACAAGAACACCATATCGATTTAAGATTAGACACTAACTTAGTAGAAATTCTTTCAGATGAAAAAGGACATGCTAGAGCAGTCGTTACCGATAAAGGAGAGACTATAGAATGTGAAATCGTTGGCTTGACTGCTGGTGTTTCTCCAAATATTGATTTCTTAAAAGACTCCGGAATAGAACTGGGAAAAGGAATCAAGGTGAACCGTTACTTAGAAACGAATATTAAGGATATTTATGCCATTGGAGACTGTGCTGAACAGCATGAAGCCATTGATTTACGTAGACCAATAGAAGCCGTTTGGTATACTGGTCGTATGATGGGAGAAGTATTAGCACAAACATTAACTGGAGCGCCTACCGCATACAAGCCCGGACATTGGTTCAATTCGGCCAAGTTTTTAGACATTGAATATCAAACCTACGGATGGGTTTGGGCTACAGCCAAAGACGATGAGGAACAGTTTTACTGGGAACATAAGTCGGGCAAAAAAGCAATCCGAATCTCATTTGATAAAAATGACCGCACTTTTCTAGGCATCAATACTTTCGGGATACGCATGCGCCATGAGTTCTTTGATACCGTTTTGACTAAAAAAGAAAAAGTCGATTATGTCATTCATCATCTAGCTGAAGCTAATTTTGATCCCGAATTATATACATCCCATAATCAAGAAATCCAAAAGCAATTCATTAGCCAATTCGTTGGTGTAAAAACAATATAACATGAGTAAATCAGTTAAAAATATATCGATCGCCTCTCATGAAAACATGCAGATGGATGGAATCCAGAAATTAGGCATTACACTTGGATTACTAGGTCTGTTTATTATGACACTAGCCTTATTGAATGTCTCCTTCCCTAACAAAGGGATTTGGCTAGCAGGATCTATCGTCTCCATTTTCACGGGAATTGTAGTCTATGCTAATAGAACCTATCTAAACCAGCCTGAAGGAATAAAAAACAACGGCCTGTGGCATAAGGATTTTACTAATAAAGGGACTTGGGCTTGGATGACGGGTATTATACTGACTTCCTTTTATATTGTTTTATACTGGTTTCCACAATACTTGGGACTAAATCAAGACGGTGGTGCAAACACGGGAATTGTGGGCTTTTTTGATCCTTTTAGTTATATTTTAAACGGAAAAGCAGCTAGCCAATGGTTTGTATATGGAACATTATACACCATTGCCATTCTAGGTCTGGGTTATAAATTTATTTTAAAATACCGTCACAATAAATACCAGTTAGTACGTACGCTTTCAGTGATGTTTTTTCAGTTGGGATTTGCTTTTTTAATCCCTGAAATACTCGAAAAATTGAACCCTGAGAAAGCCTATTTTGCAAAGGATTTGAAGAATATGTGGCCGCTAAATTATTATTTCTTTAATGAGTGGCATTTAAAGAACATGTTTGAAGGAGGGAATTTAGGAATGTTCATGTTGTTTTTTGGAATAGCGATGATATTCATTATCTCCCCTATTCTAACTTATTTTTACGGAAAACGTTGGTATTGCTCTTGGGTTTGTGGTTGTGGTGGCCTGGCTGAAACTGCCGGAGACAGCTTTAGACACTTGTCAAACAAAACCGAAACCGCGTGGAAAATTGAACGTTGGATGATCCACTCAGTATTAGTATTTTCATTTGTAATGACAATTGCTGTTATCTTTACTTTCCTATCTAATAATCCTGAAATGAGCTTTATCACCAGAGACCAATTTATTTGGGGTATAATAGCTTTCCTTGTCGTTTTCACAGGAACCTTATATATATTTAAACGTAAAGAATTAGATACAGACGCTGTTTATACTATGCTTTCCTTAGTGGCGATTATTATCATCTCTTTGTTTATTAATTATTTTTCAGGGAATCAAAATATTCTTTTTATTGATAGTAACTCGTTAAGAGAATGGTATGGTTTTGCTATCGGTGCCGCTTTTAGTGGCGTTGTGGGCGTGGGCTTCTATCCTATCATGGGAAATCGTGTATGGTGTCGTTTTGGTTGTCCTATGGCCGCAATCTTAGGGTTACAACAAAGATTGTTTTCAAAATTCAGAATTACTACTAATGGTGGCCAATGTATTTCTTGCGGGAATTGTTCTACTTATTGCGAAATGGGAATTGACGTACGTAGTTATGCTCAAAAAGGAGAAAATATTGTACGTTCTTCCTGTGTAGGTTGTGGTATATGTGCAGCCGTGTGTCCCAGAGGAGTACTGAAATTAGAAAATGACACACCGGCTGGCCGAATCAATTCGAACGAAATTTTATTAGGAAACGATGTTGATTTAATGGATTTAATTAACCAAAAATAACATGAAGAGCGTAATTTACCTATTGATTATATTTACTTTTTTTCAAGCTTCCGCTCAAAGAAACTATCAAAAAAGCTACTTTAAAAACGGACAATTGCAATCAGAGGGTTGGTTAAACCAAAATCAAAAAGTAGATTACTGGTTTTATTATTTCGAAAATGGAAATAAGAAAGAAGAAGGTCACTACACCGCTAATAAAAAATGCAAGTGGTGGATTTTTTACAAATCAAATGAGGCAATCAATAAAAAAAGTGAATTTGAAAACGATCAATTAAATGGTTATTCATTATTTTACAAAAAAAATAAACTCGTTAAAGCTGAAAAATATTCTATGGGTAACAAAATTAAAGAATGGAATTCGATAAGTGAATTCAAAAAAGACAATAAAATAAGCTTCTAATGAGTAAAATAAAAGTAATTATTCCTGCTTACAACGAAGAAAAAGCCATCGGGCATGTCATTAAAGATATTCCCTCCAGCGTTTCGGAAGTTATTGTTATCAGCAATAATTCTACAGACAATACGATTCAAGTAGCTAAGAATGCCGGTGCAACTGTTCTTTCTGAAAACAGAAAAGGCTATGGCTATGCTTGTCTGAAAGGCTTGGAATACATTGGGCAGCTAGAAGCAAAGCCTGATATTGTCGTTTTTCTAGATGGAGACTATTCTGATTATCCTCAGGACTTGACCCAAATTATTGCTCCGATACTGGATGATAATATTGATTTTGTTGTTGGCGCCAGAGTAGCACATTTACGGGAAAAACATTCGATGACGCCACAACAAGTTTTTGGAAATTGGCTGGCAACAACTTTAATGAAAAGCTTTTTTAATGCTACATTTACAGACTTAGGTCCTTTTAGAGCCATAAAATATGAAAAGTTAGTCGCTTTAAATATGGAAGATAAAACCTATGGATGGACGGTCGAAATGCAACTTAAAGTTCTAAAACAAAAAATGACTTACGTAGAAATCCCTGTTCGCTATAAAAATAGAATAGGAATTTCAAAAGTATCAGGAACTGTAAAAGGAAGCGTTATGGCGGGAATAAAAATAATAGGATGGATTTTCAAATACACCTTTAAATAATATCATGTTACTACTTTCATATATCATTGTAATTCTATACAGCATTTCGATTTTGCTTTTATTTTTCTATAGTTTAGCCCATTTTAACTTACTGCTGAATTATTTAAAAAGTAAAAAACGTACAGATAAGTCTGTACAATTTGACCTTTCAAAACCAAATGAAATTCCCTTCGTAACTATACAGCTTCCTATCTATAATGAAAAATATGTAGTGGAACGCTTATTAACTACCGTCGCACAAATGGACTATCCTAAGGACCGACTTGAAGTTCAAGTTCTTGACGACAGTACTGATGATAGCGTACTGGAAACGAAAGAGTTAATAGGCCAAATTGCAAAGTCAGGACTAGACATAAAACACATTCAACGCACTAATCGAACGGGGTTTAAAGCAGGTGCTTTGAAGGAAGGTTTACTTACTGCTAAAGGAGAGTTTATCGTTATTTTTGATGCTGATTTTGTTCCTCAAAAAGACTGGCTCTATAAAACGATCCCTTATTTTAAAAATCCAAAAATTGGAGTGGTTCAAACCCGATGGGGCCATCTGAACCGTAACTATTCGATATTGACAAAAATTCAGGCTTTTGCCTTAGATGCCCATTTCACTTTAGAACAAGTAGGTCGGAATTCTAAATTGCATTTTATCAATTTTAATGGAACTGCCGGAGTATGGAGAAAGCAATGTATTCTCGATGCGGGGAACTGGGAAAGTGATACCCTTACCGAAGACTTAGATTTAAGTTATCGCGCTCAGTTAAAAAGCTGGGAATTCAAATATCTCGAAAATGTCGTTACCCCTGCTGAATTGCCTGCAATTATAAGTGCCGCACGTTCCCAGCAATTTAGATGGAACAAAGGTGGCGCCGAAAATTTCAGCAAAAACGCGATTCGAGTACTACAATCAGAATCTATTGGGTTCAAGACAAAAGCTCATGGAATGTTGCATTTATTGAATAGTACCATGTTTTTGGCGATTTTTACAATGGCAATCTTAAGTGTTCCCATGTTATACATCAAGAATGAGTTTGCTGAATTTGAAAAAGTATTTGACTTACTAATCTTTTTTGTTATTACTTCAATCCTTTTTTTTATTAGCTATTGGGCAACTTACAAGAGTATTCATGGAGGAGGTTTTAAGAACTTCTTAAAATACATTACTTTATTTATCACCTTTTACACCATTGCAATGGGATTCTCATTTCACAACACCATAGCAGTGCTAGAAGGTTTGTGGGGGAAGAAAAGTGAATTCGTGCGTACTCCAAAATTGAATATCGAGGCACTTAAAGAAAAATGGAAACAGAATAGTTATCTTTCACATACGATTTCAAAAAACATCATAGTTGAAGGTATATTAATCCTTTACTTTGTTTTTGCTATGTATAGTGCTTTTCTACTGAATGACTACAGCTTGATTGCCTTGCATTTAATGCTTTTCATTGGTTTTAGTTTTGTATTTGTCAAATCAATACAAATTAATAAATGAGTTGGAACGCTTCAAAGAGCATGAAGTCCTATGGTTTTCTTATACTAAGCCTAATTATCTATGCCTATATCGCTTATGTTTTAAATAGAGCTGATTTTCTACATTTAGTTATTTCTTATAGCTTTCTGTTTGTCTGCTTTTATCAAATTATAAAACTGCAAAAAGATAACATCCCTTTTTTAGTTGGAGCAGCACTACTGTTTCGATTGGTTTTTCTAGTGGCGTTACCTAATTTGTCTCAAGATTATTTTCGCTTTATATGGGATGGGAACCTTATCCTCGAAAATATAAATCCGTATTTACAGCTGCCAAAAGACCTTATTAACCAAAACAACTTTGTTATTCCAAACGCTTCTGATTTGTATAACGGAATGGGAAGTTTGAGCGCTGGACATTACTCCAACTATCCCCCTGTAAACCAATTCTTATTTGCTGTTGCTGCCTTTTTTAGTACACAATCTATACTAGGAGCAGCAATGGGGATGCGATTGCTTATTATTGCAGCAGATTTTGGAACACTCTACTTTGGTGGTAAATTACTTCTCCGTTTAGGAATGGATAAGCATCGTATTTTCTGGTATGTACTCAATCCATTAGTACTTATTGAGCTAACTGGAAATTTACATTTTGAAGGAATCATGCTCTTCTTTTTTGTTTGGGCAATGTATCTTCTAGAGCAAAATAAATGGAAATTAGCTGCCTTAATTTTGACGTTGTCTATTTCTGTCAAATTATTACCATTATTGCTATTACCGCTATTCTTAAAAAAATTAGGTTGGAAAAAAGCGGTTTCATTTTACACCATTGTAATGGGTGTAAATGTATTGCTCTTCCTCCCCTTTCTTTCGAAGGAATTAATTCAGAATTATAGCGAAACCATAGGCCTGTGGTTCACTAATTTTGAATTCAACGCCAGTATTTATTACATCATTAGACAGATTGGATTTTGGATTACCGGATACAACATCATTCATATCACGGGAAGAATTATTCCTGTACTAATTTTACTTTTCATATTATACCAAAGCTTTAATGCAAAAAATAAAACTACACTTGATTTATTCAAAAGTTTTCTTGTTGTTTTAACATTATATTTTCTAAGTTCAACTACAGTACATCCATGGTATATAATCAATCTTATTCTTATTGGAGTATTCACAAAATACAAATTCCCACTTATCTGGAGTTTGACAGTGATTTTGAGCTACAGCGCTTATATAAATCCTGAATTCAAAGAGAACTTCTGGCTCATCGGTTTAGAATATTTTATAGTCTTCGCTTTTATAATTTATGAAAAACGGAACTATCTTTCCTCCAGAAAACAGTATACTTAAAACTATTGAAGATCAATCCACACTAATAGTTTAACTACTTGGAAAATACATACGATACCCTTTGACTTTTCAAAAGGAAAAAAGAATTAGCCTTATAAAACAAAAAAAACCGAATTAAATAGGAATTCTGTCAGGAAATCGTAAATACTCCGTCTACTAAAGTACTTATATATAGCTTCTTAAATTTAAAATGCTTATTTTAGTACATATTGAAGTTGCCATTTTTAGTAGAGATAAAAATAAAGTATCGAATGTAAAAGCACTATCTATATTCGATATTAAGTTAACTCCTATACTATTGTAAAGCTAACCCAAGACACCTAACTAAATTGATACAAGAAAACCTATTTCGAATCCTTTAACTTTAAAAAAAGATGAAACTCAAAATAACAATTATATGCACCATTGCTGCCCTCTGCATTACGGCTTGCAGTAAATCTCAAAAACGAGATCTGGTTGATAAAAGGGAAATTTCACAAGACTTTAAAGAATATTGGTTCAACGGTGAGGCTGAGTTATCAAGTTTCCAACTTACCCAAGCTCGATATGGTGAATTACGCGAAGGAAAAGCAGTTATGATTTTTGTAACCGAACCGTTTTCTACAACAAAATTAGTCAAAGCAGATCAGCCAACAGAAAAAGATATTTCAGTTCTAAAACTTAACTTTACCAAGAATTTTATAACGGGAATTTATCCCTACTCCATGATGACCAGTTCTTTTTTACCTGTATATGAAAATCAGCATGCCTTAAAAATAGTGACAAGCATTCAAGAATGGTGTGGACAGGTGTTTGTACAGCTAGAAAATCGAAATGCTTTTGACATCCAAATACATTCTTACTTTGAAAGCGAAGGTGAACAAAAACTAACACTCCCAAAAGAACATCTTGAAGATGAAATTTGGTCACTAATCAGAATGAATCCTGAAAAATTACCCCTTGGAGAAATGAAGATGCTACCCTCTTTTTTCTATCTGCGCTTGACGCATCAAAACATGGAATTCCAAAATGTAGTAGCGTCAAGAGAAAAGCAACAAAATGATACCTCTTGCTACACCCTAGATTACAAAAAACTGAATCGAAAATTAAAAATATATTTTGAAAATAAATTTCCGTACCGCATTGTAAAATTCGAAGAATCATATCCTGATGGTTTTAAAAACAAACAAATGATGACTACTACAGGGACTCTTATCAAGAGTATTCTTAGCCCATATTGGGAAAAGAAAGGGTTAATTGATGAACATTTGCGCAAAGATATGGGGCTCTAAACATTGCTTAATATCTTTAGCATGATATTTATTTAAGGAAAAATTTAAAAATTTACAACAGAAAAAGAAGTTGCAAATCACTAATAAAGTATCACTTATAATTTAAATGTATTATTGATTTGCCTTAAATCCTAACAGCTAATTATAAAAAACTTATGAAAGCACTAGTAATTTCTGGCGGTGGTAGTAAAGGAGCTTATGCAGGCGGTGTTGCTGAATACCTTATTAACGATAGTGGTAAACAGTATGAATTGTTTGTAGGTAGCTCAACAGGTAGTTTATTACTCCCCCATCTCGCTTTGGGCAAAATTGACAAAATAAAAGAAATTTATACTTCTGTAACACAGCGTGATATTTTTAATATAAATCCTTTTAATATCAAGAAATCAAAAAATGGGTTTGAAACGAGTATTAACCATTTTAATTCGCTTAAAACATTTATAAAAGGATGCCCTACTTTTGGAGAGAGCCATAATCTGAGAAAACTAATTAGAAAAAGCATTACTCCAGAAGAATTTAGTCTACTTAAAATCAATAATAAAAAAGTAATTGTAACGGTTTCAAATCTCACTTTGAATACGGTTGAATATTTTAATTCTAATGATTGTACTTATGATGATTTTTGTGATTGGACTTGGGCTTCTTCAAATTACACGCCCTTTATGTCTTTGATTACCAAGAATAATCATCAATATGCAGATGGGGGATTTGGAAGTTTTATTCCCATTATGCATGCCATTGAAAATGGAGCTTGCGAAATTGACGTTATTATTTTAGAAAGTGAAAATAACGAAACAACACAAAAGGTAATTACCAATCCTTTTACTCTTATGTTCAGAACCTTCCAATTTATGATAAACACTAATAATACAAAAGACATCATCATTGGAAAGCTCGTTGGAATAAATAAAAAAATTAATATTAACTTCTTCTTTACACCTGATCACCTAACCGACAATCCCTTAATTTTTGATTCAGACCAAATGACTCAGTGGTGGAAAGACGGTTATGAATATGCAAAGTCTAGAACTCCCACAAACTTCAGTCATAGTCCCGAATAGTCAATCGTTTAATAAATCATTCCATACTTCTGAAATGAAGCTGAAAAAAGCAACTTATTTTTAAAATATTATCATTGATATAGCTCTTTGACTATTACTGCAATAAAGTAGATCTATGGCACCTTATTAAGCTGATTTTGATTACCATTTTTACACGATACAAATCCTCCGTATTACAGACTAAGCAATAGCGCCTATTTTAAAACAGACTGTGTGTAAATTATTAGTTAATTACTATCAAATATTTAACGACTATCCTTTACTCTTTTTTATGAAAAAAGTAAGATTTTAAGGTCTGGAAAAAGAGTATATTTGAATTTTTAAAATAAAAAAGGCAAATTCATGGGCTTGATTAAAGAAAATTCAAAATCCGTTTTAGAGCAATGGGTCAATCAATTTAGTGATGAACTCTACTCTTGGGCATTTTTTAAAACTTCCTCCAAAGAAGTTGCCGAAGATCTAGTACAAGACACTTTTTTGGCTGCATTTCATAAAATAGATAGTTTTCAAGGCAAAAGCCAGCCTAAAACCTGGTTGTTTTCAATACTCAACAATAAAGTGATTGATTATTACCGATTGAGTGCCCGTACCACTAAGAAAAACTTCAGTTTAACCGAAAATAGTGGTTATGAACTTTCTGACGGGCTTTTTAATAATTATGGATGCTGGAAAAATAATGATATCAACGCCGTTTGGGATCAAGAACAGGAATTACTAGACAATCCTGATTTTAATACGGTCATGGAAGAGTGTATGGATGACCTACCTCAAAAATGGAAATTAGCCGTAACATCCAAATACTTAAGCGAAAAAAAAACAGAAGCTATTTGTCAGGAATTAGAAATTACTGCGTCTAATTATTGGCAGATTGTTCATAGATCCAAGCTTTTATTAAAAAAATGTCTGGAATTAAAATGGGTTTAATCAAACTTTAATATTCGAAGAAAATGAATACAGTAATGAGAATATTGTTGAGACCCTGTAAAAAGACAACAGAGTTAATCGACAAACAAATGTTTACTCCTTTAACGATAAAAGAAAAGATACAATTACAGGCTCATAAAGCCATGTGTCAAACTTGTAATGCCTATGAAGCCCAATCTAAATTAATTGATGCCCTCATAGGAAAATGGTTTGCCGCTGACTCCTCCAAAAAAAGCGCTACGTTAGACGAGGAGAAAAAAAACAGAATTATTGAAGAGATTAAAAAGATCTGATCCGACTTATTTTGTCAGGAATCAGTACTAAGCGTTTCTATACCTGTAATAGAAACCAGAGTATAAAAACATGAAAATGATTGCTGCTACACTTTCCAAAAAGAATCCGCTTGTGCTGGGTTTTTCAATTAGTTTAATTGGTGCTTTTACCCTTAGGATACATCAACATTATCAGCTTACAAATTTTATCATAACAAGAAAACTGGGCATCAATTTCATTTATTATAGAAATTATTTCAGTCCAGTACTTTGTATTAACAACAGTTAATAAAATAGCAGGATGGCTCATTAATCAAGAAAAATTACTAGTGCTACTTGAGGTCTTTTCCATTCCTTTTGACAATTGGCCTATACGTCATGAGTAATACAGCTAATCAGGAAACTGGTTTAAAAAGCAGCCTATTTTAGGAGGAACAATGTTAGCTCCAAAAGCGGGAAAACTAATTCAAGAATTAATCTTAGCCAATACTACAGGACTAACGATCAGTAAAATAGTCAATAAAGTATATCCTTATCCTGTAGCGACAAGGATTAATCAAAAACTTATAGCAGAACACAAGCAGAACATTTTAACTGATAAAATTAAACAAGTATTACATTTTGCTTTAAAATCTTTAGCTGAAAAAGAGTCAACTTATCTAGAATTTTCTTGCTATTTTACTGTAAATCAAATATGTAAAAATCCGCACTTAAAAATAAGATATTAACAGTACTTTTTACGTTATATTAAGTATTAATGTTTATTGTTAACAGATACTCTAAGTATTAGCTTTATGGAAAATAGTATACTTGAATTTATCGATTTCAAAAAAATAGATACTCTACTTAAAGGGTTCAAAAACACTACTGGGTTAGCTGTTGCTATTGTAGATCTTGAAGGGGTTATTTTGTCGCAATTTCAATGGAAAAAATTACAGAAAGATTTCTACCTTAAAAATCCAGAAACTTCAAAATGGAATACCAATATCAAACTGGAATTAACGCAGGTTGAAAAATTCAATTTTCACAAGAACCCGAATGGATTAGTTGAAGTAACTATACCAATATTAGTTAATGAAGAACATTTTGCCAACCTATTTTCTGGATATTTCTTTTTTGAAAAACCTGATACCCTTTTTTTAGAAAAAGAAGCAAAAAAATATGGATTTGATGAAAAAGAGTATGGTGATGCAGTAAACCTTCTGCCAGTGCTTTCTTTGGCGGAAATTAAAAATACAATGACTTTTTTGATAGAAACGCTTCATTATATTTTCGAAATGGCTTTTGATAAAATGAAGGAAGTAAATTTGAAACATATATTAACCATAAACAAATTGTTTCTTGAGGATATTATTGATAACAGTCCTGCTTTAATATATGTGTCTGATCTTGATGGTAAAATTAAGTTAGCGAACAACAAATTTGCAAAAATATTTCAATTAGACAAAACAGAAATAATTGGAAAGTACCGCCAAGAGATTATGCCTGCAATAATAGCAGAGCAGCACCGTAACAATGATATAGAAGTTATAAAATTAAAAAAATCAATAGACATTGAAGAAGAGAATATAGAAGCTGATGGGAAACATTTTTATATTTCACAAAAATTCCCTCTATTTGATACTAATGGAGTTATTCATGGTGTGGGAGGAATATCGACTGATATAACTGCGAAAAAAAGAGCAGAAGAAGCACTCACGAAGAGTGAAAACAAGTATAAAAGTCTGTTCAACAATTCAGTTGATGGCATTCTAGTGTTGACTGAGCAAAGTGAAATTCTAGAACTTAACAATAAGATTTGCGAAATATTAGACTATAGTCGTGAAGAGTTACTCTTATTAAAAGGATATGAATTCATTCATAGCGAAGATTTAGCAAACAAAGATCATGCGACTACACTAGAACAACTCCAACAAGGGAAAACGATTATCTCTCAATATCGCTTACGCAAAAAAGATGGTAGCTACATTCCTACTGAACTAAGCACAAAAATGATCGCCGATAATCAATTCTTAAACATCATTAGAGATATCACTGAACGCAAAGAAGCTGAAAAATCCTTGATGGAAAGCGAGAAAAAACTTTCTGTTATCTTTAATAATCATACTGATCTTCAATTATTAACTAGTATTAAAAATGATAATGAGTATACTGTTGATGCCATTAATAAACCGTATGTGACAACTTTAGAAAATTTTGGACTTACTCTTGACATTGACACAGTAATAGGCAAATCTTTAAAACAATTGAATGAAGCAATTGGTCTAAATGAGGATTATTACAATATGACAATAGCTAAATACAAAGAAGTTGCTCGTACCGGAAAATCACTGAATTTTACTGAAAACCTCGATATTGCAGACCAAATCTATACTTCTGACATAACAATTACTCCAATTATGAATGATCAGGGTGAATGTCAATACATATTGTATAATTCTCATAATATAACTGAGCAAACAAGGACAAATAGTGCATTAATTGAAAGCGAAGAAAAATTCAAACAAATTTTCCTCACAAGTCCTGATCTTGTTACAATTAGTCAAATGAAAAATGGCACGTATATCGATGTCAATGAAAATTTTGTACAAACATCAGGATATTCTCGAGACGAGATAGTAGGAAAAACATCTAACGACATCAACATTTGGACTAATCTGAAAGATCGAAGTCGTATGCTTTCTATATTGAACGAATTTGGAAAAGTTGAAAACTTTGAAGCACAATTTACTATGAAAAGCGGCCAAATCATTGAAGGCCTTTTGTCTGCAGCTATACTGGGAATAAATAATATACCACACATTCTTACTATAACAAGAGACATCTCGTACCGTAAAGCTATTACAGAGAAATTACTTAAACTTTCTCATGCCGTTGAACAAAGTCCTACTCTCGTAGAAATAACAGATACGAAAGGGAATATTGAATATGTAAACCCAAAATTTACTGAAACTACAGGCTATTCATTAGAGGAAGTAGTGGGTAAAAATCCCCGAATCTTAAAATCAGGACATACAACAGCTAAGGAGTATGAAAATTTATGGAATACCATTTCCTCTGGCAGAGAATGGCGAGGTGAATTTCATAACAAACGAAAGGATGGAACATTATACTGGGAGCAAGCTTCAATTTCCTCAATAAAAAATTCCAAAGGAAAAATAACACATTACTTAGCTATAAAATCAGATATTACTGAAAAGAAAAAAATAGTTGATGAACTAATAAAAACTAAAGAGAAAGCAGTAGAAAGCGACCGACTAAAATCAGCATTCTTGGCTAATATGAGTCATGAAATTCGAACACCTATGAATGGAATTCTAGGATTTTCATCATTGTTGAGTGAGCCTGGATTAGGAAAAGAAGAACAGCAAGAATACATAAAACTTATTCAAGTAAGTGGAGCACGTATGCTAAACCTTATTTCGGAAATTATAGATATCTCCAAGATCGAATCTGGAATGATGGAAATTAGTCTACAGCAAGTAAATGTTAATGAAAAAGTAGGTTTCGTTTTTAACCTTTTAAAATTAGATGCCGAAGAAAAATCAATTCAATTAACATGTAAAAGCATTGAGTTTCCTGATCTTTACTTAATCACAGATCCTGAAAAACTGTATGCAATTTTAACAAACTTAGTAAAAAACGCAATCAAATATACAGATAAAGGTTCGATCGAATTTGGTTACAATATTAAAAATGAAACGGTAGAATTTTTTGTAAAAGATAGTGGGATTGGAATTCCATTAGACAGGCATGCAGCCATTTTTGAGCGTTTTATTCAAGTTGACATCACCAATATCCAAGCGCGTCATGGTGCTGGTTTAGGACTAGCTATTGCAAAAGCTTTTGTTACCTTATTGGGCGGTGAAATTTGGCTTGAGAGCCAAGAAGGAATAGGCACTACCTTTCATTTCACATTACCGTTGAATACACAAAACAAAGAACAAAAATTACAAACAAGCATCATTAGAAAAATTGGAAATGAAAATGCATCTCATCTCATTTCAAAACTAAAAATACTAATTGCTGATGACGACGCCATTTCAAGAAAATTAATGTCAAAGTCGGTAAATGAATTTGGAAAAGAAATAATTGAAGCCAAAAATGGACTTGAAGCAGTTGAAAAACTTAAAGAAAACTCAGATATTGATTTAATCTTAATGGATGTTCAAATGCCCGAGATGAATGGTTATGAAGCGATTAAAGAAATCCGAAAATTAAACAGTGATGTTATAATCATAACACAATCTGCATTTGGACTCACCGGCGATAGAGAAAAAGCAATTTTGGCTGGATCTAATGATTATATTACTAAACCGATCGATAAAAACGAGTTGGTTCTTTTACTCAACAAATATTTTATTCCATTGCAAGATTAAATTAGGCTAAATAATTTTTTAATATAATATTAAATAAAGCGCGACTAGGCAGTCGCGCTTTATTTATCTACTATTTTTCTTCAAAATATTAATCTGCTCTTATGGTCTTACTTATACGAAAGTTCTAAGTAATCGTTTTTTAATATATTATATTTTGATAGGTATGTCTTTACAATACGTAAAATAATCAGGATGTCTATTCACTCCTAGAGTTAAACAACTATTGTATTTTACTATTAAAATATTTAGTTAAAAAGAGTAATACAAGTAAATAAAATCTTAAATTACTATTGCTAAACTTCAAATAAAAAAATATGGCAGAAGCACTTTATTTTATGCCAGATATAAGTGGCTTTTCGAATTTTGTAAATGATACAGAAATAGAACACAGCATTCATATAATAGCTGAATTGTTGGAGCTTTTACTTGATAACAATCCTCTCGAACTCCAGCTCGTAGAAATCGAAGGTGATGCCTTGTTTATGTTTAGTACAAAAATTCCCAGCTATAAAGAGTTGATGCAACAAACAGAAACAATGCTGGAAGAATTTCATAGACACACAAAAGAGTACGATACGAAACGGATTTGTACTTGCGGTTCCTGTAAGACTACCATCGATTTAGACCTTAAATTTTTAGTTCACTATGGCGAGCTAACGATGATAAAAGTCAAAAACATTATTAAACCTTATGGAAGAGAAGTCATCCAGATTCATCGATTACTAAAAAATCAAATACCTGTTCAAGAATATGTTTTATTTACTGAGAACATGTATACGTTGTATCAGGACAATATGATAGAAAGTTGGACAAAAAAAACGGAGATATATGATTTCCAAAATTTAAATTATTTCTACAAAATTTTAGACAATATCAAACTCAAAGTAGAAGAAGAATCCGAGAAAGAGGCGGAAGAAAACGACGATATTACCATTCCAGATGTTATAATAAATAAAATATTTAATGCCAATATACAAAAGATTCACCGCTACTTAAGTGAATTAAAATACCGGCATATCTGGGATAAAGAAGTAATGAGAGTTGATTTTGATGAAAACGAAGTCAATCGCGTGGGTACAGAACACAATTGTGTTTTAAAACTAGGTACTTTAAAATTTGAGACAATTAGCCGACCTTCAAAAGACAGCTTGATTTATGGTGAAAAAACTGAAGGAATGATTTTGCTTCGAAAATTCTACTACCTCGTAAAGTTACACTCCCTAGACTCAAATACCACTGAAGTTAGTCTTAGTTTATATCTAGAATATACATTCTTAGGCCGTTTATTGAAACGAAGTATCTTAAAACGAATTACAAAAATGTGGCAAAACAAATTAGAATCCCTGCACAGAGTTACAAAGAGTGCTATTTCACAGTAATAGACTTTTAGTTATCTCGTCTAAGAAGCGAAAAATTCATATAATCTCTTCAAAATCTGAAAAAAAATCTTAAAATTTTCATAGAAGTTAGTATCCCCTTTTTTAATAAGTAACTTTACTGTTATGAAAAAAACCTTTTTTATACTCGCCGCATTTTTACTGATAATCGGTAGTGGATATTCTTTTTATCATTTCAATGCTGTCACTGAAATACCTACTGTGGCTAAATTAGAATATAAAGGCATGAATTTAGTCGCACCCATCAAAGAATTAAAAAACACCACTTTTGAGGAATTGAAAGCGTATAACATCAATTCGATATCTTTAATTCCGTACGCTTTTGTTGATGTAGAAGATGCCTCTGTACATTATAATAACAAAAGACAATGGTGGGGCGAAAGAACTGAAGGAATTATCGCCAGTAATCAACTTGCCCATGATTATAAAATGACCGTAATGCTAAAACCTCATCTTTGGGTAAACCATAATTTCTATACCGGAGATTTGGATTTTTCAACTGATGTCGAGTGGAAAAAATGGGAAGCCGATTATGAGAAATATATTCTTGACTTTGCACAACTAGCCCAAAATGAAAACATAGAACTCTTTTGTTTTGGTACCGAATTAGGAAACGCTGTTGCAAAACGCCCTGAATACTGGTCACAGCTAATCCATAAAATTAGAAAAATATACTCAGGCAAACTAACCTATGCAGCAAACTGGGATGATTTTGACAAAGTCCCTTTTTGGAATCAGTTAGATTACATTGGGATTGACGCCTATTTCCCTTTATCCGATGCTACAACACCCGCAGTAGCCGACCTTAATACAGCTTGGCAGCAACACATCCTAAAAATGGAAAAGCTTCAAGCGAAAATAAACAAGAAAATACTCTTTACAGAGTTTGGGTACCGTAACTCAGACCAAGCGGCCAAAGAGCCTTGGACTGAAAGTCAAAATAACATTAATAATTTAGCGCAAGTCAATGCGTATGAATCCTTATTTCAAAGCTTAACTCAAAAAGCCTGGTTTGCAGGAGGATTTGCTTGGAAATGGTATGCTGATGATTATCATAAAGAGAAAAAAAATAGTATTGATTACACTCCGCAGGAAAAGCCTGCCCTCGAAACCATCAAAAAATGGTATAAATAATTTAAAATGAAAAAATGAATATACAAAAAAGTAAACCTGTATTAGTTTTTGATGTAAACGAAACTTTACTGGACATGACTCCATTGAAAAAAGCAGTTAATGCGCTATTAAATGAAGAACAAGGATTCCGCATCTGGTTTGGAATGTTATTGCATTATTCTACAGTTTCAAACAGCATTAATGAATACTATAATTTCACCACTATAGCAGCTGTAACACTTGATATGGCTGCAACATCTATGCATAAAAAAGTAACGGAAGAGGATATTAAAGAAACATTATCAGTTATAAAATCATTACAAACCTACCCTGACGTAATCAAAGGGCTACAGCTTTTAAAAGAGAACGGTTTTAGGTTAATAACCTTAACTAACTCTCCCCCTAGTGCTTTAAAAGAGCAGCTAAAGAATTCCAATTTAACTGATTATTTTGAGCAAGCATTAAGTATTGATACTATAGAAAAATACAAACCAGCAGCAGAAACCTATTTATGGGCAGCAGAAAAACTAGCCGTACAGGCCAAAGAAATGCTTATGATTGCAGCCCATGGCTGGGACTTAGCTGGGGCGTCACATGCAGGTTTAGCAACTTGTTTTATTGCTCGTGAAGGGCAATCATTATATACTTTATCCAGTAAACCTGATCTTGTAGCTAATGATATTCTAGCGATGGCAGAAAAATTAGTTGCGACATATACCGAATAATCCAGTTTTATAAAAACTCAAAAGGGCGTTAGTTTTAAATAAAACTAACGCCCTTTTATTGAACTAAATAATTAACCACTATTTATTTTGATTCCTGAAATAGCATCGCTGCCGAATTCATGCAGTATCTCAATCCAGTAGGATTAGGACCATCGTCAAATAGATGTCCCAAATGTCCATCGCAACGTGCACAAACAATTTCGCCACGTACCATTCCCAGACTTTTATCAACCACTTCTTTTACTCTATTTTGATTAATTACATCATAAAAACTTGGCCAACCAGTACCTGAATTAAATTTTGTTTTAGATGAAAATAAAGGCAATTTACAAGCAGCACAAAAATAGTTTCCTTTTTTATGGTTGTCATTAAATTCATTTTGATAAGGACGCTCGGTTCCTTTTTTACGCAAAACGTAATATTGATTGTCTGTAAGTACCTTCTTCCATTCGGCATCCGTTTTCACCACTTTCTTCAACGAGGTATCTGTCAATGACAAAACCGGTTGCTGTTGCATTGCTGTTTCCGTTGATGCTGCAATTACTTTTTCACTTTTATTTGCTTGCATACATGCCATAAAGCCAAAGGCTATTACGGGCAGTACTAAGAGTTGTTGGTATCGTTTCATAATTTTAATGATTAGGTTTTAACTTTTCTTTATATGTTTTTTTAAACTTGTTGTATCGCGGTACTGAAACGCCTTTCACATAAGGCTGATTGGGATTAATTTTGACATAATCTTGGTGGTAATCCTCTGCGGCATAAAAGGCCATAACTGGTTTTACCTCTGTAACAATAGGATTTGCAAATACTTTATTGGCGGTAAGCTCCTTAATTTTGTCTTCGATTATTTTTTTCTCAGCTGCATTTTTGTAAAAGGCAATAGAACGATAGGACGAACCCTTGTCTGGTCCTTGCTGATTTGGTGTTGTAGGATCTTGTGATGCAAAAAACACATCGACTAGTTCCTTAAATGAAACAATTTTAGGATCATAATACACGGCTACAGCCTCAGCATGGCCTGTTCTATTCGACCCCACTTCCTCATAAGAAGGATTCTTCATTGTTCCCCCAGAGTATCCTGAAACCGCTTCGTCTACACCTACTACAGCTTCAAAAACGTGTTCACTGCACCAGAAACAACCCTCGGCAAAAACAGCAATTGCTTTCCCGTTTTTAGGTTCTAAAGACAACTTCTTTGTTTGTGCATTACAACTTAAAATTGTAAACAACACGACTACGTAACTTGCTAATTTAATTTTCATTTGCTCGCATTTATTTGTTTTATCGAATCTATTTAACTCCGTTATCATTATTGATTTTGCCAGCCATAATAGGCTTGCTCATTTCATAATTGAATCTATTGTAATATACGGCTGATTTATATTTTTGGTTTTCAAACAAACCTTAAAGTTTTGTTAGTTTTTCACACTCAACGTTTCTAAAATCTTTTCTTCAAAACCTTGAAGCGCTCTGATCGCATAATCTACCTTCTTTTTAGATTTGTATTTATAGGATACTTCTAAGAAATTTTTAAAAGGAACATTTGGCTGTACTTGCAACGCATCATTTTTTCTATAGTTTACTTTAATGGGAATATCCTTGTAGTATGTAAAATATTCTGGATGTGTTATCACTCCTAAAGTCGAACAGTCAAAAGGAATAAAGCCTCTCACACCAAAATACTTCTCATTTTTCTCCATCCAAGGCTGCACTACATCAAACAACCATTTATCAGCTTCTTGATTTTGATCTAAACTAGCCAAATCAATATTACCAATAAATGTGTAAGAACTTGGCTCATAACCCGCAAAAACAAGCGGAATAGCCGAATTCAAGACTACATCCATAGATTTATAATCAAACTCATAGTTGTAATCAAAAACATTCAGTTTGCCGTTTCCGGGATTAAAAGGCAGTCCGGGAGTTCTGGCCGCGCAGATCGAAATTTTCTCGATTTGCGGAATAATATCGGGATGATTCTGAATTAATGTCGCAATATTAGTCATTGGTCCTAATGCTAAAATAGTCAACTTCTCTTTTTTTAAAGCTTCATATAACGCTCTCGTTCCATCATTTTCAGCACCCAAGTCATCTGCTTTTGGCGATCCTTTATAAACTGGAATTGCCACACCTTTGTTATGCCATTTTAGGATTTTATTTATCACATCATAGCTGTAATCTACATAAGTAATCGAACTGATTCCTACAATTTCAATTTGAGGCTGCTTCAAAGCCATAATCAAGGTAATTCCGTCATCAACCTCACGGGGCGTTTTATCAGGCATCCCAATCATAAGATCCGTATCAAACCATACTTTAGTTTGTGCTTGGACTGATGCTGTAAGCAGTAATGCAAAAAGTAGTATTTTATTCTTCATATTATTTTATTTTAAAATTAAATCTCGAGCAAACGCTAATAAAGCTGCTTTCGTTTTCAATTCCATTTTTAAAGGCAATTGCGCTAATCCTATTAACCTACGCATGATTTCTGTTCCTATAAAACCATTTAAAATGGTTGTGTTTAATTCCTCATAAGAATAGTAGTTTTCTTTTATGAAAGCGATAGTAGATTCCTTTTGCTGAGTCATATACATATGTGCTAAAAAAACGCCTAAATCAAATTCGCGTAAGCCATAAAAGCAAAACTCAGGGTCGATAACCTTTATTCCTTCCGTCGTTTTTAACCAACTCCCCGGATAATAATCACCTTGTAATAAGTACTTCCCTTTTGACAGATACAATGAACCCAGTCGCTCAATTTTTTGTTTCAATTCGGAGTCTTTTTTATAAGGCATCGCTACAGCTTGCAAACCCTCTTGAACCGTATCTAAATCAAAACCATTTTCTTCTCTAAAAGGATATTCAAAAATATGTTCATAGTTCAGCTTTCGCATTTCTGTGTTTTCTAGCTCATCATCAACAACCGTTTTCTGAAAGCTTTGGTGCAAACCATTCAAATAATTAACCAACTGCTGCAACTCCCCTTCTTGTATTTTTTGTTTCAAATCGTACAAAATAGTATAGTCATTTGATTTCCCTAAATCTTCTAAAGCAATCAAATTATTCACTCGATCAACCCCTAAAAGTTTAGGCATAATTTCCTGTACTCCTTTAACAATTGCTATTTTTTTATAAAAAGCACCTTCAGTAAGTACGCGATCTGCAGGAGCCAGAACCTGAGGGTATTTCTCCACATAACCTCGCGATTGCTTGATGATAAAAGAGCGCGTCTCCGTTTCTATTCGCAATACACAATTCATATTCCCATCTCCTGGTTTTGATATAGAAACAATAGTTTCGTCACTTCCTAGCCATCTTTGTTGATGTAAATAAGCAGCCAATTCCTTTGGCTCATTCGCATTTAGTATAAACATATTTTATATTTTATTTGGGCGTTACCACAAGGGTCGGGCTATCCATTATATCTTTTGTTCCGTAAACTCCACAAAAGGATACCACTCCTATCCCTAACGCAAATTAAAAACATCCTGCAAAGCCATACCAACTCGCAGGATATTGATTATTATTAGAATAAATAACGCACTCCAAACTGGAACTGTCTTGGTGGCGAAGCGTTTCTTTGTGTAAACAATCCACTTGCACTAGAGCCTCCTTGAATCTGGTTACTTTGAGTCGCATTATTACTATATCCACTTAAATTTTCGGCATTCAATACGTTAAAAATATCAGCACGTAATTCTATTTTATTATTTCCAGCAATCGTGATTTGGTGTTGTATTCCTAAATCAAAAGTAGTACTCCATGGTAAACGATCATTGTTTCTACTCTCTCCCGGAAAACGGTCACTATTTCCTTGATACGCATCTGAAAAACTTGCGCCATCTCCATTCAAATCTGTAGTTCCAAAACCAAGTGGAATTCTATTAATAGGTTGGCCACTTTGTAATAGACCAGCCAGTGTAACCGTAGTTCCTTTAAAAGGATAATAGCTATAAATCCCGTTAATGTTATGTGTTCTATCATTTACAGAGGGTCCCCATTCATTGGCATAATTATTCCCATCAGATGCTCTAAAGTTGATTCCATCCGTATCATTTTTACTTGATGATAAGGTATAATTCAATCGGTAGGAATAGTCATCAGTACCTCTTGCTTTTTGATAATTAAAACTCATGGCATAATACTTAGATTTTCCTTCGTTTTCACTTACAATAACACTTCTAGCAATTCCGGTAACCCTTTGTCCGTTGATGGTAGCACCTCCATTTGTTATAGGAATAGGTCTTGAAGCATCCGCTTGAGCGGGAGTTCTTATCACTACATTTTTAGGATCAATAGGATATTCTGCTGCTGCATTTAGATTGCGTAAACGCGTTAAATTCTCTCCTCTATTATGAACTACATCTACAAAAAACAATCGCTCATCAGTTAATTGTAATTGGTATCCTAAAGCAAATTCATGATTATAGGCATTTTTATATCCATTCGGATTTAGAATTCTGCGTTCATTCGAAAATATATTCTCTCTCTGCCCTTGTAAATCTGAAGCTGACGGCCCTTGTAAATAATTTACTCCAGAAACAGAAGCCCCTAAATTCCCATTAAAAGTGATTCGGTCAATATTCGTATTTGCGGGTAAAATTCCTAATCTTTTTAATTCTTCTAGCTCTAATTTATAGCTTTGAGAAGTGGTATTTTGTTGCAAGGCATCACTATACAAAGCATAGTTCACTTTGTCGTATGAGATTCCGTAACCACCACGCAAACTACTTGAATTATCCAATTTATAATTGAAATTAAATCGTGGTGCTAAGTTGTTGTAATCCCCTTTATCGCTTCCTCCTTTTGATAAATTATCATAGTCATAACGCAGACCTAAAGTAAGATTCAATCTATTAGTAACCGACCATAAGTCTTCAATATAAGCCGAATAAATATCTTGATTTTTTCCAAAAGAAGCAGGTCGCAATTCTACATTATAATTCAATACCTGCGCATCAAGCGGAATATCATTTACATTTAAATCTCCTCCTACACCACTGTTTTTAATAACATCAATTTGGTTTTGGTTTAATTTCACTCGGTAATTACCTACTGGATTTCCACCTCCAAATAATTGATGATCACCTCTAATAAAATTAAGACCTGCTTTAATGGTATGATTCTCTGTGTAATACTTTACTTTTTGCTGCAACTGAATTGTGTTTTCGATCGCATCAAAAACATAGCCTGGATTTCCAATAACTCCTAATGTTTCATCATTTACTCCCAAAATCGTTACTTGCGAAGTATTATCATTGAATGGTTTTGCATAATTCCATCTAAAACGGCTGTACTGCACATTTGTTTCTCCAGAAAAATTTCCAAATTTATAGCTGTTTTTTAAAGCCAATAAAATACTATTACGTTGCTGCGTATTTCCCGCTGATTTAAAAGTAGAACCGCCCTCGAGTCCGCCACCTTGTCTTTCAATATCGATCACGCCCACGTTTGCTCGCAAGGAAGAATTGAAATTTGGATTCCAAATCTGATCAATTTTTGTTGAAAAATAATTGAATGTGTTTGTACCTCTTATGGTTTCTGTAACGCCTAATTGTGGTACATTTAATAAATTGTCTTTGATATCAGTTGTGTGTTCAAAATTGACATAATAGAATGTTTTGTCTTTTACTAAAGCACCTCCTATCCCCGCACCAGTTTGATAACGAGCAAAACCGTTTTTAACTTGGTTACCAGATAAATCTCTCTGCGCAAAACTAGATTTTCCATCAATAGAAGGACCTGGTCTTGTAATAAAGAATACTTCTCCTGTAGTTTCATTAGATCCAGAACGAGGCGTGATATTTATGATTCCGCTTCCTGTCAAACCATATTCAGCCGAAAAATTACTGGTTAAAACCGTAACGTCTTTTACAAACCCAGACGGAATAGCAAATTTTTGTCCTCCTAGGAATCGCTCGTTATTATCTAAACCATCAATCAAGTAAGAAGTATACCCGGAACTCGCACCATTGATACTCACATTTGCCGCTTCAGGGTAGAAACCTGTAGCCTGCGAAACATTGGGTAATCGGAACAAAACTCTGGTGATATCACGTCCTTCTACAGGGATTTCTTGAATCTCAGCTGCTTTCATTTCAAAAGAAACTTCGGCATCTCTACGGTTAATTTTGGCAGTAGCGCCTTTAGTAATTACAACTTCATTCAACTCGTTGGATTCTTTTGGTGCTAATACCAAAGTAACATTTGGCGCTTGATTCGAACGCACACTAATTAATTCTGATTTTTGAGCAGCGTAAATTAATGTTCCTTCAAAAACAACTTGGTACCCATCTAAGGCAGGGATTCCTCTAAAAGTTACTTTCCCTTGTGCGTTAGAAATCTGTTGTAGGCTACTATTACGGGAACTATTGACTAATAAAACCTCCAGATTAGCGACTGGTTTTTGAGTATTAAAATCGATGATTGAGACGGATAAGTCTTCTTGAGCGACAGCAAATGTCGTGACACTCAATAGTAAAAACAAGAAAAATTGTTTCATTAAAGTATAGTTTTGGATAGAAATTTTAAAATAAAAACTGGGGAATTACTCCAAAACGGGAGAGCCTTTATTAAAATTAAACCCAATAATCGCATTCGTATAGTAGTGGTCTAAAAAAGAATATCTAGCAACTACGTAAAAAATAAGTGATGCAAAAACACTTTTAAAACTACTGTAAAAAGGAAGTTCGTGCAACAATTTTTCAAAATCACTTTTAGTATTACAATCGTCCAAAGGAGCCATGATTGCCACATTTTGAGCCGAATAAAGCGCTTGTAATTGTTCTAATACAGTAGGGGTTTGCCAATCAATTTTGGCGAAAGCCTCCTTATTAAATGAAACTCTTGAAATCCCCATCAAGTAGGTACCGCCTTTAAAATTAGGGCCAAGTACAACACTTTTATCCTGCAGTTCCATAAAAGCTTCTTGCAAATGAGGCAAACGCAGTCCTGGACTGTCATTTCCCATCACTATGACTTTATCATAGCCTCTATCCAAAACGGATTGAATGGCGTGACTCAATTTATCTCCAAAGGAAACGCCTTGCTGCGTATTTTCATCTGAAATAAAATAAGGTAGTTTTGTTTTTTGAACTAGTGTCAAAACTCTTTCATTCATTTTATGCCACAGTACCACATTTTGCTTTCTATTGTAAGCAATGGGTTTCAAGGTACTTTGTACCTTATCGCCGTATGCGAAAATAAGTACGGCTGTAGATAAAGAAAGAGGATCTTTGCAATTCATACTGTAAATGACGGAACAAAATCACTTTCCTGACAACAAAAATTACTTTTTTTTTAAAATTAGCAATCTACTAACCAATAATTTAAAAAAGATAAACTAACATAACCCACATTTAGCAACAATAGCAACACTTTCAAATTGGTTTTTTACTTTTTACAAACTCATTAATTGACCCTTTAAAAAAGGACCAAAACAAGACTATGCGCTAAAATATAGGCTAGTAACTATAATTGAGTACCTTTGCAGCATGCAAATAAAAAATACCATACAATACCTAAACAGTGATTTATCACGTCGTACTTCCCTATTTTCTTTCTTGACTAAAAAGCAAATCCCCGCTTAAAACTCATTTTTTACACTTATTTTATTCATTTTTTAATTACAATAAACATTTTATGTTTTCAAAAATTACTTTGGTAATAGGCTTTTTGCTATTATCAACCGGAGCTATACATGCCCAAGACAAACCTGAAGTAACCATAGGTGGTGCTTTACGATTCAACTATAATTTATCTTCCTGGAAAGAAGGACAAAAAAAACGTGGTGGTGATTTTGGCTATGATGTTTTTCGCATTAATGCTAAAGCAAAATATAAGGGAATTAAACTAAATGCTGAATACCGTTTGTATTCCGAAGGTTTCGGTGGCGGAATGCTAAAACAAGGTTGGCTAGCATATGATTTCGATGCCAAAAATGAAATTCAAGTAGGACTTACCCAAGTACCTTTTGGAATTACTACTTACAATTCCCACAACTGGTTTTTTAGCATCAACTATTACATAGGCTTAGAAGATGATCATGATATGGGTGTTAAGTTCACACATACTGATAAAAAATGGAATTACGCTTTGGCCTTTTTCAAAAATGCAGAAGAGTTAAAATTTGGTAGCAATTCTGATGTTTCAGATAGCCGTTATTCTTATGATGTTGCTTCTATAGATTTAGATGGTGATGGAGTTTTGGACTTACGAAATAAAGAAACAAACCAAGTTAATGGAAAGCTTAGCTATACAATAGGAAACGACAGTATCAACCATAAAATAGGCACCTCTGTACAATATGGCGGACTTTATAACTTAGATACCGAAGAAATGGGATCGCATTATGCAGCAGCCTTGCATTATGAATTAAAGTACAAACGCTTTGGTGTGAAAGCCCAAGTGTCCACCTACAAGAAAAGTCCAAAAAACCCTAACGGAGAAAGCGACGAAATTATAGCGATGACAGCCTATGGCGCTCCATACCTAGTTGCAGCAGCAGGAAACACCTATACTTTAGGGGTGCAATACACAGTACCTGTAAAATGGGGTCCAGTATCGAGCTTACAATTCTATAATGATTATGGATACTTGGAAAAAATAAACTCTGATTTTAAAGACTCGGCGATGAATGTCACTGGTGTTTTAGTTTCAGCAGGAAATGTATATACGTATTTTGATATAGCGGCTGGTAAAGATCAACCTTGGCTAGGACCAGTTTGGAAAAATGCATTGGCAAACGGAACTGCAGATGCCAAATGGGAAGTGCGTTTTAATATGAATATAGGGTACTACTTTTAGACCTTTTTCTGTATCATAACACATAGGATATTTACCTTTCCTAAAATCAAAAAACAGCCTTTAATCCTGATTGGAATAAAGGCTGTTTTTTTTATTTTACTATTTGAATAATACGGCTTTATCTTTTCAAGATTATAATTCTTATGTTATTCAGTAAGATACTTCTGTGACTCTTACGTACTAGTAAACGTCTTCAATCACGTAGTTAGTTTCATTAAATTGGAATTTATTTCCTTTTTCTAAACCTCTCATGTTTGCATAAATGGGTGCTTTGGTTGAAATACCAAACACTGTTACTCCATCTACTTCCACTCTTTCACTGGATACTCCAATAAAAAAAACAAATTGCTCAGTAACAACAACTGCTCCGGGGCCAACGTGAGTACTTTCCGTTGTAACGTCAAGTGAATTCAGATACACCAATTCTTTTTGGGCAAAAGCAAGTTCATCACCAATAGCTTTCAGTAATTCATATTTTCCAGCACGGCGATCTTCACTCTGACTCGGTGATTCATTCTGGCTGAAGGTATCGTCATTCATTTCAGCTTCACGCTTTTTAAAATTATCAATCAATTCATCCTGCTTTTGTATACAGGCCTCTAGTATTCTGGGTTTAACTATTCTACTTTTCATAATTTGGGAATCAGTTTAATAAGTCCTAAAGATATACAATTTATTCTACAACCGTCATTAGGTTGTGACGCGCTGGATAATTTAGTTTTTAACTAGAATAAACTACCTAGACATTCTCCTTTTTCAAGATTAGGCATTTTAGTAATTTTATCATATTAATTCATATATTCGTAAAGACGGAATAATATGGGAGTGAGAATCCCTCCTATGCTTGAGGATACAGCTCATTGTTCACAAGACGTGACTGCATCTAAATTCATCTAATATATTGTAAAACATCATGATAGAATTATATTTAAAGACGAATGAAGTAAAAAAATTTGATCTCGTTAGCGAAATTAATATTGAAGCCGTCGATCTGTTTAATATTCGGATTATTGATTTTACAGACAGTACGCTAAATGAGGTTTCTGAAAAATTTGGAATCGACATATCCATTTTTACACAAAGAGAGGATATTGAAATAAGTTCCCATTACCTTAAATCACATGACCAATTGTCTTTTAATTTTTCAATACCAAAATACAATTCGGAGACCCTTTTTAAAGAAGAAGAAATATTTATAGTTATTAAAAACGAATTAGTATTTTATTTTCTATCTTCTAATATTGATAACGATTTTTTAAAGCTGACCAAAACAAGGTATGATTTCACGAGTATCGATTTTGGCTCTCATTTAGAACATTTTGTTTTTCAAATAGGAATCATCTCCGATTATTATGCTGATTTGACCGAAATAATATCCAGAAGGATAAAGCGTTTTTATGAGAACATTTTACAGTCTAAAGAGTACAATGAAAAAGACCTGGATTTAATAATGATACTTAACTTCAACAATCTATTGATTAAAGAATCGATAAGTAATTTCCAAAGAATACTGCATTTACTGATTCAAAATAAATTTGAGCTAAAGACGATAACAACTAAAATCAACTTAGAACTGGATGATATCGCCGTAATTTCAGATCATATCCAATTTAATTTTGAAAGGCTTGATGACTTGGAAGACAATATAAATAGTAAAATTGATTTAGAGCAAAATAAAATATTTAGAACATTGACCATCATAACCGTGTGTATCTCTTTACCGGCATTAATTGCAGGAATATATGGAATGAATTTTAAAAACATGCCAGAATTAGAGTGGGACTATGGCTATCCGGCAGCAATTGGACTAATGGTAATAAGTTTTGTAATCGCTTTAATTTATTTTAAAAAGAAAAAATGGATTAAATAAATTCAGTAAAAAACAATTAACTCCCATCCCTTATTGCGCTATTTCAAAACATTATAGGCGTTGCTAATAATTTTAATACAGCAGACATGAATATCGACAAAGACTTTACTTTTCAAACCATTAAACTAACTCCTGATTACGATGGAGAAGCGATTGCTACGTTAATCTCTTCAAAACAGAACCTAGGAAATAGAAAGAGTGTATTGTACTTACATGGTTATAATGATTATTTCTTTCACGCTCATGTGGCTGAAAAATTTAACGAAAACAACTTTGATTTTTATGCTATTGATCTTCAGAAATATGGCAGATCTCTACTGACAAAGCAGCATCCTAATTATTGTAAAGACATTGAAGAATACTTTGAGGAAATATCAATTGTAATCCGACAGATTAATGACCTTAGTAAAGAGCCTATTTACCTGTTAGGGCACTCCACTGGAGGATTGACAGCAAGTAGTTATATGAATACTGGGGCTGAAAGAAACCGTATAAATGCTCTTATTTTAAATTCGCCTTTTCTAGACTTTTATCAATCTGGCTTTGAGAAGTTCTTCAGCTATTGGGGTTCGAAAATTATTTCCACAATAGCTCCGTATGCAAAAATTGAAGGTGCGCTACCTCCTGTCTATGCACAAAGTTTATATAAAGACTATTCAGGCGAGTGGGATTATAATCTTGATTGGAAACCAATAAAAGGATTCCCTACCTTTTTTAAATGGGTAGTCGCGATAAGCATCGCACAAAAAAAACTGGCATACTCTAATATAAAAGTGCCTATTCTAGTTATGCATTCTTCAGGTTCCAAAAAGATTACCACTTTTTCTGAGGAGGCTATGACTAACGATACCGTATTGAATATTGAAGATATAAAAAGAGTTGGGGTCACCCTTGGCGATGATGTTACCTTATTGAAAATTGACAATGCGCTGCATGATATTTTTCTATCTCCAAAACCAGTAAGAGAAATTGCCTTTGAGAAAATGTTCTCCTGGCTATTAAAAATTCAATAAACCACTACGGCCGACAATCCCAAGCCTTTTGAAAAGTCAACCGCAAATTATATATTATCAATGTTCCTTTTAATTTGTGGCAATAGAAATAATACACTTAAAATTATAACATTTTAAAAACGAGCATTTTACTTTTATGAACGATAATAAATCGGTCAAATACCCCACCAACTACAATCTAATCATAGATAAATCTCATTTAGGAATTTCTAGTATTTCTTTTTAGAGGCTAAATTGCACATTAGTCCGTTAAGTACACTGTTCTATTACTTAGCAATTCTTATTTAAAACTAACATCAAATTTGTTCTCCAAAATTGAACAAACCCATTTCGTTTTTCCGATTAATTCTACTGTTTTTTATCAATACTCTATTTTACAGCTTCCATTTTCAATATATCTCAAATAATTTCAAGATATAAAAATTAAGTAGTTTGATTAAGTAGTTATACGTATATTTGAAACGTAATACTTAATTTATAATAGTATGATTAAAATAATAGTAGTCGGAAACGGCATGGTAGGTTACAAATTTTGTGAAAAGTTTATCTCAAAATCTGGACAGGAAAAATATCAAATCACGGTATTTGGAGAAGAACCAAGACGCGCCTATGATCGTGTGCACCTCAGTGAATACTTCGCTGGGAAGAGTGCTGACGATTTATCTATGTCAACATCAAATTGGTATACTGAAAATAATATTATTCTAAACACATCTGAATTAATTACAGATATTAATAGAGAAGATAAAAAAATACATACGCACTTACAAACAACACATGCTTATGACTACTTAGTTTTAGCAACTGGGTCGTCAGCGTTTGTACCGCCCATAAAAGGAGTCGAAAAAGAAGGCGTTTTTGTTTACAGAACTATCGAGGATCTCGATGCTATAATGTCTTATGCAAAAAAAATAAAAGCAAATGGCTCCACAGAAGCCGCCGTTCTTGGTGGTGGATTATTAGGGCTGGAAGCTGCAAAAGCAGTTCGCGATTTAGGCTTGAATCCTCATGTAGTGGAATTTGCTCCCCGTTTGATGCCTAGACAATTGGATAAAGGCGCCAGTGATATGCTGCAATCAAAAATTGAAGAACTTAACATAGGTATTCACTTAAATAAAGCCACCCAATATATTGATGGTGCAGAAAGCATAACAGGAATGATGTTCGCCGAAGAAGAATTACTAAAAGTGGATATGTTAGTTGTATCCGCAGGTATCAAGCCACGTGACGAACTGGGGAGAGTTTCTGGACTTGAAGTTGGTGTTCGTGGTGGTATCGTGGTAAACAATAAAATGCAAACATCAGATCCATCTATTTATGCAATAGGTGAAGTCGCCTTATATAACGCCATGATATATGGTCTTGTAGCTCCTGGATACGAAATGGCCGATGTCGCTGCTGAGCAAATTTTAGGTTCAGATAAAGTAATGAGAGACACTATCGATATGTCGACTCAATTGAAATTGATTGGTGTCGAAGTAGCAAGTTTTGGCGATCCGTTTATAGAAAACGAAGACGTTACTGCTATAATTTTTGAAAATAAATTCAACGGAACTTATAAAAGAATCAACGTTACCAAAGACGGAAAAACTCTTTTAGGCGGAATTTTAGTAGGAGATTCAAGTGACTACAATGGTTTGTTCCAAATATATAGTAATGCCATGGCCTTACCTCCAAATCCGGAAGACTTGATTCTTGGTTCTAGAGGCGGTGAAGGCTCTACCCTTGGAAACGCAATGGATTTGCCTGATACAGCGGTAATTTGCTCGTGTGAAAACGTAACTAAAGGCGCAATTTGTTGTTCAATTACCGATGCAACATGTGAAACCTTAGGCGATGTGGTAAAATTAACCAAAGCAACTTCGGGTTGTGGGGGTTGTAAACCCATGGTAGTTGACCTTGTCAAAGCGGCTCAAAAATCAATTGGAAAAGAAGTGAAAGAAAGCATTTGCGAACATTTTCATTATACCAGACAAGAATTATTTGATATTGTAAAAATTAACAAATACACGAATTTTTATGAAGTGGTGGATCATCACGGAAACGGTGATGGTTGCGAGGTTTGTAAACCAGTTGTTGCCTCTATATTCTCTAGTATTTATAACGATACGGCTAATAAACACGTAACTACTCAAGATACGAATGACAGGTACTTAGCTAATATTCAAAGAAACGGAACGTACTCTGTGGTACCTAGAATTGCAGGAGGAGAAATTACTCCTGAAAAATTGATGGTAATAGGTGAAGTAGCCAAGAAATTTGATTTATATACAAAAATTACGGGAGCACAACGTATTGATTTATTTGGAGCGACCTTAAATGACCTTCCTGAAATATGGAGAATACTAATCGATAATGGTTTTGAAAGCGGACATGCTTACGGAAAATCATTAAGAGCTGTAAAAAGTTGTGTGGGTAACGCTTGGTGCCGTTACGGTATGGATGATAGTACGACTTTCGCTATTGAATTAGAAAACCGTTACAGAGGAATTCGTTCTCCTCACAAGTTAAAAGGAGGTGTTTCGGCTTGTATTAGAGAATGTGCCGAGGCTAGAGGAAAAGATTTTGGTCTAATCGCTGTTGAAGGTGGGTGGAACTTATACATCTGTGGTAATGGAGGAGCAAATCCTAAACATGCCGTTCTTTTGGCAGAACAAATAGACAAAGAAACTGTTTTCAAATACATGGATCGTTTCTTAATGTATTACATACGCACGGCGGGGCCATTAGTACGTACTGCTACTTGGTTAGAAAAACTAGATGGTGGATTAGACTACTTAAAAGAAGTAATCATTCACGACCGTATTGGTATTTGTGAAACATTAGAATCAGAAATGGAAGCGCTTATTGGAACATATGAATGCGAATGGAAACAAGTACTTGAAAAACCAAGGTTGATGCAGCGTTTTAGTCACTTTGTGAATTCTGATGACAAAGATGATAACATCGAATACGTACCGGTAAGAGACCAAAAAATGCCGAAATCTTGGAATTTTTAGAACTAAAAAAAGTTATAAATTAAGCTAAAAGCTATTTGCCACAAGCTAAAAAATTAAGAATATGGAAAATGTATTAGATAAATATAAAACTGTTGCTATTGCAGATGTGAAAATTTGGTTTAAAGCTGGAACTATCAAAGATTTTCCAAGTAATAGAGGTGGTTGTATTAAATACAAAGACAAACAAATTGCTATTTTTAACTTCGAAAGAAGAAATGAATGGTATGCGTGCCAAAATATTTGTCCTCATAAAATGGAAATGGTACTTTCAAGAGGAATGACTGGTTCTGCAGATAACGTACCTAAAATTGCCTGTCCGATGCACAAGAAAACTTTTTCACTTGTTGACGGTAGCAATTTAAACGGTGAAGATTATTCGATTGCAACTTACCCAGTGAAAATTGTTGAAGGTGAAGTAATGATTGGCTTTTTAGAATAAATATGTATCTTTGATAATATACTTTTCAAATGACAAAAACACCCTTTTTTAACGCTAGTGAGTTAATTGATGCTCAAAATGCACAAGATCCAAATAGCGAAATATCCCAATCACAAAGCCATCCAAAAGAACTATTATATTCAAACAGAATGTATATTAAACTAATGGAATTTGAGCCAAATGCTTCTGAGGCAGTTCAAATTGCTGCAAAAGCACAACACATTTGTCGTTGGAAAATAGCACGCGACTCCTACCCGATGGATCGTGTAGGTTATTTAACATGGAGAGGCGATTTGAAAAAATTTCATGCCGAAACTACTGCTGCTATTTTAGAAAAAGTAGGTTACGAATCTGAGTTTATTGATAGAGTTTCGTTCTTGATTGAGAAAAAACAACTTAAGAAAGACGAAGAAACCCAATTGTTAGAAGATGTCATTTGTTTGGTTTTCTTGGACTATTATTTAGAACCTTTTGTTGAAAAACACGATGCTGAAAAACTGAAGAATATCATTCTAAAAACATGGAATAAAATGTCTGAAAAAGGTCATCAGCAAGCCTTAAAAATTAAATACAGCGAGGCTAATCTTCAACTGATAAAAGAGGCTATTGGACTGTAATACAGACTATACAAAATTATAGTTAGTATAATTTTCTTTCGATATGAAAAACGGCTCTAGAGTATCTCATGACAATCTTAACTTTAAAAAATTAAAGCGAATGTATCTTTTTGCTTTGATTACTATTGCTATAACTGTACTTCTAAGCCAATTGTTGATCCAGTACAATATCAATCGTCAGCTAAACGATTCCCGTTTGATAAACATTTCGGGGAAACAAAGGATGTTAAGCCAAAAACTGGCGAAAGAAGTTTTGATATTAACAACCGACTCAAGTAAAAAAGTTGAAGAAATCAGTTCTCTAAGGGAAACGCTATCAATTTGGAAATTTACTCATAATGCATTAGAAAAAGGAAATGACAGTCTTTATTTTCCTAAAGAAAAAAGCATTGCTTTAAACAAATTATTTTCGGAAATCAAACCCTACTTTGATAGTATTGTCAATGCCACTACCCTATTAATTGATACTGATACAACGCTAAAACTGGAAAATGAAAATCGTAAATTAGCACAAACTATTCTTAATAACGAAGGGCAGTTTCTTACTAAAATGAACCAAATTGTAGGGCAATATGAGCGTGAAGCACTCAAAAAAATAACCCTACAACGCAATACAGAATATGCTATTTTAGGATTTACACTTCTTGTATTATTTTTAGAGTTTTTATTTATTTTTAAACCTACTAATAAACGAATTGAACTACTGATTTCTAAACTTCTATCATCTGAAAAAAAGGCAATAAAACTAGCCTACGACACGGAGGTTTTAAGCGAAGTCAAAGAAAACTCAGTCAAGGAATTGAAATCGCTTAATTATGCAATGGAAAACACCCTACTCTATTGCCGCGTTGCTCCTGACGGAAGTGTGATTCACATTGGAGAAAAATTTTCAAAACTACTGCAATACAACCCCTTTGTTTCTGATAAAAAGTTTTCACAGGTACTTACTCCTATAGAAAAGGAACAACTAGCTATTGACCAAATAATTAAGGAAAAACAAAGAACGGGCTGGCAGGGAGAAATAAATATTACCAATAGAAACAACGAAACGATTTGGTTAGATCTATCCATCGTTCCCGTAATTATCAAGAAGAATGAATCAGAATTATTGATTATTTGTTTTGATATCACCGAACGTAAAAAAGCTGAAAAAGAAGTCGAACGCCTAAATACAGAGCATACTAATGACAAATTGAATCAGCAAAAAACGATCTCGAGTAAAATTGTCGAAAATCAAGAAAACGAACAAAATAGAATTGCCAAGGAAATTCATGACGGAATAGGGCAAATGCTAACGGGACTCAAATTTAGTCTGGAAAGCATAAACCTGGATGACAAAGAAAAATCAGCGCAGAAAATTGAATATTTGAAAAAACTGTCTTTGGACATTATAAAAGGCGTTCGTACCGCAACATTCAACTTGATGCCACCAGAACTGAGCGATCATGGTATTGTTTCTTCTCTTGCCAAACTAACCTTAGAATTGTCCAAATTAACCGGTAAAAACATTCTGTTTTACAACAAAACTGATTTTGATCAAAGACTCGATTCTTTAATCGAAATAAACATTTACCGTCTTACTCAAGAAGCGATAAATAATGCAATTAAATATGCCGATTCTACGCATATTATTGTTCAGCTTTCGCACAGCGAAAATATTTTAAGCATTATTATTGACGATAATGGCAAAGGCTTCGATCCCGTTGCCGTTGAGAAAAAGAGAAATAGTGAATCCGGAATGGGCTTACTTTTCATGAAAGAAAGAATTCAATACATCAATGGACGCGTATTTATTAACTCGATACCAAATGAAGGAACCCGAATTACTTTCAATATTCCCATTTAAGCACTATTCAAATAAATATTTTGAATAGAATACGTATATTAGCCCACCTATTAAGTGTATGTACGTAAAATTTAGATCTAAAATTAAGTAAGTTATGAGCAATACCATTCGAGTTGTACTAGCAGACGATCACGTTTTTGTAAGAGATGGCATAAAATCGTTACTAGAAACAGAAGAAAATATAATTGTCGTAGGCGAAGCAACCGATGGTTTAGAGGCGCTTACAGAAGTAAACGACAAAAAACCAGACTTATTAATTGTAGATATTCGCATGCCGCACTTAACCGGTATTGAAGTAGTTGAAAAACTAAGAAGTCAGAACAATTCCGTTAAAATCATCGTGCTTTCCATGCATGAGTCAGAAGAATATGTTTTAAAGTCAATCAGAGCCGGTGCCGATGGTTATTTATTAAAAGGATCTAGTAAAGAAGAGTTTCTTAAAGCACTTCATACGGTGGCAAACGGCAGCAAATATTTTAGTGGCGATATCTCTTCTATATTGATTAACCAACTTACAAATGGTTCCCCAGCCGCTGCACCGAAAGCGATCCTGACCGAAAGTATGATGATTACTAAAAGAGAAAAAGAAATCCTTACGCTCTTACTTTCAGGAAAAGGGAACAAAGAAATCGCCGAAGCATTAGACATCAGTAAAAGAACGGCAGAAGTGCATCGTTTCAATCTAATGAAAAAACTACAAGTTAAAAACCTGATCGAACTTTCAAACAAAGCCAAAGAGTATTCTTTAATATAACTTTAAACGCGTTTGAAATAGTTATTTTATGATATTCGAATCTTCGATTATCGAGCTTTTTTATGTGATGTATCGAGAAGTTTTTTTTTACAAAAACACTTTTCCGAAAACAAGTTTGAGATAAACTAAACTAACGTTTTTAGTGATCGCCGAACCACTTCTAATTTAAAAAAAGCCTTCCTTTTTTAATAAATTAGTAATTTATTGGGTTTTAAACACTGATATCCAAAATCTTTCTATAAATACGTATTAATACGTACTATAACTAAGTATAGAAACCGAATAGTACTTATATTTGTAAAAAATATAAGTACTATGAACAACTCTCCTTCCTTATCAAAGTCCCATAAAATATTATTTTTAAACACACTGGCTTTCACGGTATGCTTTGCGTGTTGGACTTTAAATGGTGTATTAGTCACCTTTCTAGTCGATAATGGAATCTTCCATTGGAGCGTCGTACAAGTAGGTTGGTTACTAGGAATTCCTATTTTAACAGGATCCATCATGCGTTTGCCTATAGGAATCTTGACTGATAAACTAGGCGGAAAAGTGGTGTTCTCCACTCTACTCCTACTTTGTTCCGTTCCTTTGTTTCTTTTGCCACTTGCTGATAGCTTTTTTATGTTTGCCCTTTTAAGTTTCTTCTTTGGCCTTGTAGGAACCAGCTTTGCGGTAGGAATTGGATATACCTCTGTTTGGTACCCAAAAGAATGGCAAGGTCGAGCCTTAGGGATTTTTGGAATGGGAAATGCAGGAGCAGCAATCACCACCTTTATGGCGCCATCGCTACTGAATTACTTCTCAATAGAAGATCCTCAAAACGGCTGGAAAATGCTTCCCATTATCTATGGTTTCGCATTACTTGTTATCGGAATCTTATTCATCATTTTTGCCAAAAATAAAATCGTAGAAAAAGAACCCAAAACAATCCCAGAAATGCTATCCACCTTAAAAAGTGCCCGAGTATGGCGTTTTGGAATGTATTACTTCTTAGTATTTGGTTGTTTTGTTGCGTATTCACAATGGTTGTTACCTAACTTTATGAACGTTTATCAAACCAGTCTGGTCATGGGCGGAATGTTTGCTACCATGTTCAGTTTACCATCAGGAGTAATACGTGCTTTTGGAGGGTATTTATCAGATAAATTTGGAGCCCGTAAAGTCATGTACTGGGTATTGAGTTCCTCAGTAATATTAAGTGCCTTATTGATGATCCCAAAAATGGAAATCACCACCGCTGGTCCAGGAATAATGGCAAAAAAAGCAGGAATCGTAACGGCAATCACTGCCGAAAATATTAAGGTAGGAGACACTGATTTTCCTATTGCAGGCAAAGCAGAAAAAAGCACAGACAATGCTATATTCCCAACAAAAACCTCTTGGCAAAAAATAATAGTTACCCAAAACCAATCAGTAGCCAAAAAAGAATTACTAGCAAAAGGAGTAACCACCATCCATTTTGATGCAAACATGTGTGTTTATTTAATATTAGTCGTGCTTATCGGAATTTCATGGGGAATTGGAAAAGCAGCCGTGTACAAACACATCCCAGATTACTTCCCAACAGAGGTAGGTGTTGTAGGAGGAATGGTAGGTTTACTAGGAGGTCTTGGCGGATTCTTTTGCCCCATCATCTTCAGTTACCTGCTAACCTTCACGGGCGTATGGTCAAGCTCATGGATATTTGTACTACTCCTTTCGGGCCTCTGTTTAGTATGGATGCATATCACAATCACTAAAATGATGAACGCCAGGCAACCCATCTTATCTAAACAAATAGAAACTAAAAACTAACGAAGTTCATATCATACTCACTAAGAGCCATCCTTTTATTTAGCAAATAAGAGGGTGGTTTTTCTTTTGGAGCTATTTCCTGCTATCCGCTGTATTCCCGCTTTGAAAAACTACGGCTGTCGCCTTGTTTATCTAAAACGGGAGATGCCGCTTCCATCAGGGCTAGGGATCACGTACACTTAAAACGAATGTTTTACTAAAATTTAACTAGCGAAAACGGCTACAATAACTATCAAAAACTCAAAAAACTTGTATATATTTGATTTTACATACAAGTTGGCAATAATACTATGAGAAAAACAATATTTACATTAATAATTTCTTTTACGATTCTTAGTTGTGAAAAGAAAAATTCTATTGTAGACATTGAGAAAGAAATCATAACCAATTTATTTGTGGAAATGGTGGACTCAATTCACAAAGACCCACGAATTTATCTAACATTTCCTCCAAATCCGGATCTAATTTATGACCAAAAAGGAAATCAAATTGGAATAGATTCAACAGAATATAAAATTGAAATCATCAAGTACAATAGTGACGAAGAATTAAGAAAAAAAGACACATCTAAATTAGTAATTGGTGTTAGTGAAAAAATATACAAACAATCAGAATATGAATATAAAAGTATAAAATCATACTTTAAAACATTGAAATTACAAGTTGATACAACTAGCAATTCTATCGAAAATAAAATTGATTTAGAGCAATTTAAAAATAATAATAAATTTAGATTTAAATATTTATCTGAATTCCCTGACGGTTCAAATATCCTAAATAACGATGGAACTTTTAAATTTTCTGGAGGAATTGCATTTTCTAAAATAATTTTTGATAAACGAAAGCAAATTGGAATTTTGTGTGGAAATTATCTTTGTGAACCAAGATGCGGAATTGGATACCTAATAATAATTGAGAAAACAAATAAGAAATGGAAAATCAAAAAAATTGAACGCACTTGGCAATCGTAAAAGTACTATTGCCAACAGCTTTGAACTAGATGGAGTTTAGTGGAATTACCATTTAACATCAAATTTTCGCTCATCGGAAAAATTAACGATTACAAATCACATGTCATCTCAAAGTGACCAAGCATAAGCTTAAAAATAACGAACTAAATAATCAATGAAAACAATTTTAAAAACAATTTTATTTTTTATTCTATTTTCAACTAATTTGGAAGCACAAAAGATAGTTCAACAGGAAAAGTGTCCCAAAATTTATAAAACCAATTATACTGAAATTCTTGTTGAAAAATATTTGACAATCTCAAATAATGATACTATAAAATTTAACGAAATAAGATTTGAATGCGTCTTTTCGGCCTTATATACTCATAAAGTTATGTTTGACAAGTTTGGCAAATGGGATAAAGAAATTTATCCAAACAACAGCAATCTTCCTATCCTACTGTGGGAAAATGTTGACTTGTATTCGAATGGGAAAAAGTATAATGTTTTTACAACCGGATTGGAAGAATGGAAACATATTTACGCGTCGGTTATGGTATTTGATAATAACTACATTGACTTAATAACTGATGATTCATTAGAAAAAGAAAACCTAATCAATTATTTTTCTGATTTGATTAAGAAAAATAAAACATATAGAAAAAATTTCTATGAAGAATACCGGAAAATGGTCGACAAAAAAAAGCAGGAACTATAAAAGAATAATTAATTACTATTTTAATTATCAATCTGCTTTGACCCGACAGCGATGATATAAGAACCCCCGACCGCCTAGAAATGTCCAAACAGTAATTTCCACTAATGGAACTTTCATAACAATAAGAGCTAATCGTTTCCAAAAACCTATTTTTACAATCTTAAAAAGGCCTCGTTAATACCTCAAATATGAAATACAAATGCATTATTTTTGATTGCGATGGTGTCCTAGTGGATAGCGAAAAAATCTCTATAGGTACAATGGTTGCCATGGCAGCTAATATTGGAGTTAAGCTCGATGAAGAAAGTGCTACGCGATTGTTTTTAGGAAAATCATTAGCATTTTGTTTCAACTACATCCAGAGCCATAGCGATAAAAAACTACCGGATAATTTTGAAGAAGAATTTAGAATACGCTCTTTTGAAGCTTTTAAATCCGATTTAAAACCTATTGAAGGAGTTCATGAGTTATTGAACCAACTCGAAGTTCCGTTTTGTGTCGCTTCTAATGGCCCCGCCAATAAAATACGACTCAACTTAACCGCAACGGAATTAATTGACAAATTTGAAGGAAATATTTTTAGTGCTTACGATATTAATAGTTTTAAACCAGATCCCGGACTTTATCTTCATGCTGCAAAAACTATGGGTTATGAAGTCAAAGATTGTGTCGTTATCGAGGACAGCGCCGTAGGTGTTCAAGCCGCCTTATCAGGAGGTTTTGATGTTTTTGGCTTTGCCCAAAAAACAAATCAAGCGCATTTAGAACAACTTGAAATCCCTGTTTTTGATACTATGGCTAACTTGCTAAAGCTGTTGCAATAAGGTTTCTTTTATTGGTACAAAAAAAGAATTTTGGCACAATTAAAAATTCAGAACAAAACAGCCGATCGATGAAATACACGGCTTGTACCCTAATATATTAATTCAAACAAAAAACAAGACTCTTCTACTCAATGCATTTAAGCAAACGAGTAAAAACCTCAACCATAAAGGTTTAAATTTCGCTAAATAGTAGCCAAATAGAAAGCCGAATGTTTAAAACCCCATTTATTCTAGAAAAAGGACTCCGAATCTCATATGTTTTCTATGCTAATTTTATTATTATAACAGAAATATAGCTCTCGATTTTGAAATTCATAAAAAGATCTTTCTACGTATTAAATTAAAAACATTAATACGTATAAATACTTACTTACGATTTTTTATTTCTAATTTTGATACCAACAACTAGGAAATTAAATTAATCTAAATCGTATTGATCAATCCTATAAAAATTGATTCAAAAGATTCAAAAAGATACAAAATGAGAGGAGTAAATACAGATTGTTCGAGCTGTATCAATACTAATTGCTTTATAAAAAAACATTTACATCTGGAAAAAATGCAGGATTTTGTTTTACAAAAAAACAATTACAAATGTAAAAAAGGACAACAGTTCATGATTGAAGGAGCACCAATGCAGGGGTTATATTTTATTTATAAAGGAAAGGTTAAAGTTTTGAAAACAGGAATCTATGGAAAAGAACATATCGTTAGATTGACACAAGAAGGCGATACCGTGGGTTTTAGAGGTTTCGGTACAAGTAATAGATATCTGATAGGCGCATCGGCTCTTGAAGATACTGTTCTCTGTAATTTTAGCAATGAAGTGATGCAAGATATTCTGAAATCCATACCTGAATTTACCTATTCTATGATGCTATTTTATGCTGAGGAACTCAATAAAAGCGAAAACAATGTGAAAAAAATCGCTCAGATGAATGTACGTGAAAGACTTATTGACACACTTTTATATCTACTCAAAAAATTTGGACAAACAAATGATTTAATAAATATCAACTTGTCCCGAAAAGAGATCGCAGATTTTGCAGGAACTACAGATGAACAAGTGACTCGTATATTCTCAAGTCTAAAAAAAGAAGGACTAATAAAAATTGTAGGCAAGAAAATCAGCTTGCTACAAGTTGAAAAAATGAAACAAGAAATCGCCGAACACCGATAGTTTTCAATCGTATTAAATAGAATAAATAAGTAAGATTACTTTCCAAATACACACCCAAAACAAAATAATCAGTTTAAACTGTAGCTAAAAAGAAAGCGATAAATACAATCTAATAAAAGTTATATAAACCATAAAAAAGCCCAATTAATTGGGCTTTTTTATGCGACAAACTGAAACTTACGTATTCTCATAAGTGTTTTTCATCTAATACTTTGCAATACGCACCAACCTAACATCTTAAAAAAGAACAAACTAAATAACATACCTGTTTTTTAACAGCTTTTATCAAGTGTTTTGCACGTTTATTAGCCGTTAAAAAAGCTAAAATTCAATGTAAAAACTTCAGTAAATAAGTAAAACTACGTACGTATATTTGCTGAGTAAATAATTAGAACTAAAAACAAAATCAAATAAAACTATTTATTATGAAGTTACTGAAAACAATCGCTTTTTCAATATTAGGATTAATTAGTGCTAGTACATACGCACAAGAATTCAACGCCGATTTACAACTTAGACCGCGATACGAATATAGAAATGGGTATAAAAGTTTATTAAAAACAACAGACAACCCAACATCATTTATATCGCAACGTTCTCGTTTAAATTTAGATTTTAAACAAGATAGATTAAAATTAAAATTATCCTTACAAAATGTTCGTACCTGGGGAGATGTTCCTACTACTACAACTACTGACAAGAATGGAGTTGCTGTATTTGAAGCTTATGCTGAATATAGCTTTGATGAAAAATGGAGTACTCGCATTGGTCGTCAAACATTATCTTATGACAACCAACGTATCATGGGAGCAATTGACTGGATTCAACAAGGACAAAGTCATGACGCAGCTTTAATATCGTACAAAGACAAGAAAAACCAATTGGATTTAGGATTTGCCCATAATGCCAATGCCGAAAACTTATTAGAACCAGCAACAGCGTATGCTACTACCTATAAAGAAATGCAATACGCTTGGTATCAAACCAATATTAAAAAAGTAAATGCCAGTTTCCTGCTTTTGAACGCTGGTTACCAATTTCTAAAAACACCAACTGATCCACAGACTGATTACATTCAGACCTATGGTACTTATATAACTTACAAAGCTAAAAAATGGGACTTTGATTTAGGGGTATATGGACAATGCGGGAAAAGCAGCGGTACTGATTTAAGTGCGATGAACGCTGGAGGAAATTTGGGTTATGCCCTTTCTCCTAAATTTAAAGCGACTCTGGGATATGAATTCTTGTCTGGAAAAGATCAAGATGATACCAATACTAAAATAAAATCATTTACTCCACTATTTGGAACCAACCATGCTTTTAATGGATTTATGGATTATTTCTACGTAGGAAATCACAAAAACAGTGTTGGATTGCAAGATGCTTATTTGAAACTAGATTTCGGAATCAAAAAAGTAAAATTTTCATTGACACCACATGTATTCTATGCTCCAAATAAAGTAATAGCTGCAGGCGTAGAAAAAGACTCGTACTTAGGAACAGAGCTGGATTTAACAGCAGCATATAAAGTTTATAAAGATGTAATGATGGTTGCCGGATATTCTCAAATGTTTGGTTCTTCCACTTTAGAAACTCTAAAATCTGGTGATGCCAGTAAAACTAACAATTGGGCTTGGATAATGATCAACATCAACCCACAAATATTTTCAACAAAAAAATAATATTCAACTACTTAAATAAACAGAACATGAAAAAATTAGTGTTTAGATTATCGTTATTAGTTATAACATCTTTAAGTGTTATTAGCTGTAAAAAAGAAGACAAGAAAGAAGTTACAACTGGAGATGAAACTACCTCAACCTCAAAAACGGAGCAATTAGTTTTAGAGAAACCACAAGTAACATTAGGGTTTATTAAATTGACTGACATGGCTCCTTTGGCTATAGCCAAAGAAAAAGGATTTTTTGAAGACGAAGGTCTATTTGTTACTCTAGAAGCGCAATCCAACTGGAAAAATGTTTTGGACCGTGTAATTGACGAACAAATAGACGGCTCTCATATGTTGGCCGGACAACCAATCGCCGCAGCAGTAGGTTTTGGAAGACAAGCTAAATTAGTAACAACATTCTCTATGGATTTGAACGGAAACGCGATTACCGTTTCTAATGATGTTTGGTCAAAAATGAAACCGCAATTACCATTAAAAGATGGGAAACCGGTTCATCCTATTAGTGCCAGCGCTTTGTTACCCGTTATCAAAGATTACAAAAATGCTAACAAACCCTTCAAAATGGGTATGGTATTCCCGGTATCAACGCACAACTATCAATTGCGTTACTGGTTAGCTGCAGGAGGAATTAACCCAGGACAATACACCAAAGACAATGCGCAAGGAATGATCAATGCCGAAGTATTATTATCAGTTACGCCTCCACCACAAATGCCCGCTACTCTTGAAGCCGGAACAATAAATGGATATTGTGTAGGTGAACCTTGGAATCAACAAGCAGTAAGCAGCGGAATTGGTGTTCCTGTAATCACAAGCCGTGACATCTGGAAAAACCATCCTGAAAAAGTGTTTGTTATGACGCAAGCCTTTATTGACAAAAACCCAAATACAGCTATCGCAATCACTAAAGCCTTAATCAGAGCTGGAAAATGGTTAGACGAACCTAAAAACAGACTTGAAGCGGTTAAAATTCTATCAAGTCCTGCTTATGTTGGCGCCGATGAAAATGTCTTAAAAAATTCAATGACTGGAACGTTTGAATATGAAAAAGGAGACAAACGTGATGCAGCTGATTTCAACGTATTCTTCAAAAATAATGCTACCTATCCTTACTATTCTGACGGAATTTGGTTTATGACACAAATGAGACGTTGGGGACAAATTACAGAATCAAAACCTGCTGAATGGTATGCATCAAAAATCAAAGAAGTCTATAAACCCGAAATTTGGACCAAAGCAGCTCAACTTCTATTGAAAGAAGGTAATTTATCTGCAAAAGACATTCCAACCACTGATGGGTATAAACCCGCAACGACGGACTTTATAGACGGTGTGAAATACGATGGAAAAATGCCACTTGAATATATAAAAAGCTTAAAAATTGGTAATAAAAGCTAATTCATAAATCATGTAGTTGGGGATGTTGTGGTTGCATCCCCAACTATTTATTTAAAAAACTACAAATACAACGGTGCCTTAGAATGGTTTTTTACTTAGGAAAGAAATTAGTTTTAAATCAAAACCAATTAATGTCCTTTCAACCAATTTTAAATATATAAAAATAGAAATATGAAGACTAAAATAATTAAAGCTCTACAATTTATTGGATTAGGTTATTTGGAGCCACTTATTAGATTATTAACCGGAGAAGATTTGAAAAAAAACGGAAAAGAAGCATTCAAAAGAATTCTCTTTCCTCTTTTATCAGTACTTTTATTTATCTTGTTATGGCAATCATTTTCTAATTATTTAAATAATGTTGAGTCGGAAATAAAAATCGAAAAAGCATTAAAAGATCAAGGACCAGAAGCAGCTAAAAAACTAGAAGCCTGTATCGCTTCAGGGGAAATCAGTTGCAAACCAAATACCTTACCTTCACCTGCCATGGTTTATACTGCTTTAGGAAAATTATGGGATGATCATAAAATTATGGTTGCCAAAAAACAGGAGTTCATAAGTAAATATGAAACCCAAAATGAAGAACGTAAGGAGAAAGGGCAGATCGAGATTGTTTATACCGGCCGTCCTTCCTTTGTAGATCAGATTATAACCAGTTTAAAAACCGTTTTTGCAGGTTTCTTACTCTCTATAATTATTGCAGTACCTACAGGCGTTTTATTAGGACTAAGTACAACCCTAAGAACTTCATTCAACTGGATTGTTCAAATATTCAAACCCGTTTCTCCGGTAGTATGGCTATTACTAGTCTCTATGATTGTCAAAACTTTATTAACTGATGTTGATGTAGAAAAGTCATTTGTAATCTCTTTTATAAGCGTAGGACTATGCTCGATGTGGGCGACGCTTGTAAACACCAGCGTAGGAGTTTCATCAGTAGATAAAGATTATATTAATGTGGCCAAAGTGTTGCAATTAGGAACTTTTAGCAAAGTATTTAAAATCATCCTTCCCTCCTCTTTTCCAATGATATTTACAGGATTACGAATTACACTTTCTGTGGCCTGGATGGTATTAATTGCTATTGAATTATTGGCGCAAAGCCCAGGACTAGGCTCATTTGTTTGGGAAGAATTCCAAAATGGATCCAGTGACTCCAATTCGAAAATCATTGTTGCCATGTTTGTAATTGGTATCATAGGATTTATGCTCGATCGCATCATGATGATTTTTCAAAAATTACTAACGTTTACTGATTAAAATTAGTAGTAGGGACCTCTTGCTTTAAACTTTAAACAAAAAAATTATGGCATATTTAGAACTAATAAATGTTTGTAAATCATACGGTGAAGGCAAAAATAAAACCGAAGTATTATCTAACATAAACATAAAAATAGAAGAAGGAGAATTTGTTGCTATTGTAGGTTTTACGGGTAGCGGAAAAACCACCTTAGTCAATCTAATCGCTGGATTAATAGAACCCGATTCGGGAGAAATTTTATTCAAAGGAAAACCCATTCAGGGAACCAGTCACGAACGTGGAATTATCTTTCAGAATTATTCTTTGCTTCCTTGGCTAAGCGTTTATGACAATATTGCAATGGCTGTCAAAACCGTTTATAAGGACTGGAATGCGAAACAAGTTGAAGAACAAGTCAATGGTTTTATTGAAAAAGTAAACCTTTCGCATGCGGCACACAAAAAACCAAGAGAACTCTCAGGAGGAATGCGTCAGCGTGTGGCAGTTGCTAGAACATTAGCCATGAAACCAGAGTTGATTTTAATGGACGAACCTCTAGGAGCTTTGGATGCCTTGACCAGAGGAAATCTTCAAGAAGAAATATTGAGTATTTGGAGTGAAGACAAACGAACTGCCTTATTGATTACCAATGATGTCGATGAAGGTGTTTTTATGGCCGACCGAGTAATTCCTTTGCGCCCCGGACCAAAAGCAACTTTAGGCCCCAAATTTGAAATTAAAATTGACAGACCTAGAAATAAAATTGCCTTAAATCATTTAGACAGTTTCAAAAAATTGAGAAACGAAATTATTGAATATTTAATGGAAATCGGACAGGAAAGAACGGCAGGAATAGAAATCACTCATTATGAATTGCCCGATTTAGTGCCGAAAAAATTCAACTAAAAAATTCATACTAATTTAAAGAAAAAACTATGATAGATTCCATATTAGAACAAGACAAAATAAATCGTGATCCACAAGGGTTTGAAAAATACATGTTGGAATTGTCTAATTTAACCAAAATTTATCCCACTCCCAATGGTGATTTTGTCGTACTGGAAAATCTGAATTTAAAGATTAAAGAAGGCGAATTTGTATCCATAATTGGACACTCTGGCTGCGGAAAAACGACATTCTTATCTATGATTGCAGGTCTAAATCCCATTTCTGGTGGTCAAATTATTTTGGATGGCACGCCTATTTCTGGTCCTGGTCCTGATAGAGGTGTTATCTTTCAATCCCCAAGTTTACTGCCATGGATGAGTGCTTTAGAAAATGTTTTATTAGGAGTCGATAAGGTGTTTGCACATGCAAGCAAAAAACAACGTTTGGACATTTGCAAATACTATTTAAGCAAAGTGGGGCTAGATGGCGCTTTTGACAAAAAAGCAAAAGACCTTTCACAAGGAATGAAACAAAGAGTTGGCATCGCAAGAGCTTTGGCACTAAAACCACAAATATTACTGTTAGACGAACCTTTTGGCATGCTCGATTCCCTCACGCGAGGAGAATTACAAGATGTATTATTAGAAGTTTTAGACAAAGAAAAAACGACTGGAATAATGATTACCCATGATGTTGATGAATCTATTTTTCTAGCCGACAGAGTAATTATGATGACATCTGGACCAAGAGCTCAAATAGGTGATATTCTAGACATCAATTATGAAAGACCTAGAAATAGAAAGGCAATTCTGGAACACCCTACTTACTATGATAATCGTGAACATCTGATTAATTTCTTGGAGCATTAGAAACTAAATACAACTTAAACCACTAAAATTCAGTTTTTTAAAAATAAACATCCCTGTTTACAACATAAATTTTTGATACGAATTTCACAAATTAAAATGAATTAATTATTGAGTTAGCAGACGGTATAATTTCAACAAAGAATCCGTGAAAATCAGTATATTCTGCGGTTAAAAATAAAACCCACAATTCAAGAACTAAACGTGCATAGATTGAAGCATAAAAAGCTTCAATCTTTTTTTGTTATAAAGTGCAATTTATTAATGTTGCAATTAAACTACACTTTTACAATAAATTCTACTGTATAAAGCATCAGATTCTACGAATTGATAAAACTTAGAAAAAACAATTTGAAACTACGTGTTTTTACGTATTTATACTTACTTTTGTTTCAAAGGTTCTTGGTTTCGATAAAACTAAAAGCCAACTTTATTACTAATAAAGAAATGAAATAATGCAAAATTCAGAAATCAAAACTACCTGCTCCTATTGTGGAGTTGGTTGCGGAATTATAGTTACCACTGATGCAAAAAATGGCGTAACCGTAAAAGGAGATAAAGACCATCCTGTGAATAGGGGAATGCTCTGTTCTAAAGGAATGAATCTGCATTATGTGGCTAATGACATTTCAGATAGAATTCTGTATCCTGAGATGCGTTGGAGCAAGTCACATCCCATGGAGCGCGTGAGTTGGGATACCGCTTTAGATAGAGCCGCAGCCGTATTTTCGTCTATTATAAAAAAACACGGCCCTGATAGTGTAGGTTTTTACGTTTCTGGCCAATGCCTTACTGAAGAATACTACTTAGTAAACAAACTGGTAAAAGGATTTCTAAAAACGAACAATATTGATACTAACTCTCGTCTATGCATGAGTTCAGCAGTTGTAGGATACAAGAAAACATTTGGAGAGGACTCCGTTCCTATTGCCTATGATGATATTGAACTGGCAGATACTTTTCTAATTACAGGTGCAAATCCGGCTTGGTGTCACCCAATTTTATATCGAAGAGTTGAGCAACACAAAGAAAAAAATCCAAGGGTAAAAGTAATTGTTATTGATCCGCGAAAAACCGATACCGCTGTCGCTGCCGACTTGCATTTACAAATTACTCCTGGAACCGACATTATTCTCTATCATGCTATGGCAAAAAGAATAATCGAAAAAGGCTATAGCGATGACGAGTTTATTAAAAAACACACCGAAAATTATAACTTATACAAAGATCTTGTTCTTGCTACTTCGTTAGATAAAGCATCAAAAATGTGCGGTATTCCGATAAGCCAAATTGAATTGGCCGTCGATATGATAGGAAAATCAGAGGGCTTTATGTCCCTTTGGGCAATGGGTTTGAATCAAAGTGCGGTAGGGGTTGATAAAAACACGGCTTTACTTAATTTATCTTTATTAACTGGTCATGTAGGAAAACCTGGATCAGGGCCTTTTTCTTTGACAGGACAACCCAACGCTATGGGCGGACGAGAAGTAGGCGGAATGGCCAACTTACTAGCCGTTCACAAGGATTTAGCCAATCCGGAGCACCGACGAGAAGTAGCTGATTTTTGGGGCGTAGACGAAATTTCAGAAAAACCCGGGCTAACGGCTACTGAAATGTTTGACGCTTTAGAATCTGGAAAAATGAAAGCAATCTGGGTAATTTGTACCAATCCTTTGGTGAGTTTACCTGATTCTAGAAGAGTGGAAAAAACGTTACAAAATGCCAAATTTGTTGTCGTTCAAGAAATATCTCATAATGCCGATACTGCAAAACATGCGGATTTACTATTACCAGCAGCGGGTTGGTTAGAGAAAGAAGGTACCATGACCAATTCGGAAAGAAGGATTTCTTATTTGCCAAAAGGAATCAACGCTCCTGGAGAAGCACTTTCGGATGTCGAGATTCTGCTCCGTTTCGCTAAAAAAATGAATTTCAACGGTTTCAATTTCAATAATACCGAAGAAGTATACAAGGAATATTGTCAGATGACAAGAAACACGAATATGGATATTTCTTATTTAAATTACAATCGATTAAAAAACGAAGGTACTTTTCAATGGCCCGTTCCTGATTATGGACATCCTGGAACTCCGCGTTTATTTACCGACAAAAAATTTTATACGCCTTCGCAAAAAGCAATATTTAATATCCCAACCGCATTAGAAAATACATCCGAAGAACCGAACGATCAATTCCCGCTTATTCTGACCACAGGAAGAATAAGAGATCAATGGCATACGATGACGAAAACTGGAAAAGTGTCCCGATTAATGACGCATATCCCGAGTCCGTTTCTTGAAATAAATCCTATTGATGCGTATAAATCTTCTATAAAAAATGGTGACATTGTTGTCGTAACCAGTACAAAAGGAAATGTGCGCGTAAAAGCAAAAGTAACCGACTTGATAAAAGAGGGGGTTGTTTTCCTGCCGATGCACTGGGGTAAACAATTGGACAATGATTTAAACCGAACTAATAATGTCACCAATACAATAGTTGATCCCGTGTCTAAAGAACCGGATTTTAAATACACCATTGTTTCTGTTGCAAAATACGTAAAACCATTTGATAAAATTGCTGTGGTGGGCGCCGGAGCTGCAGCGTTCCGATTTATTCAGAACTATAGAGAAATCAATACCACTGATGAAATTATTGTGTTTTCGAATGAAGAAAACCCATTTTATAATAGGGTTTTATTACCAGAATATGTGACAGCTGAGCTTTCATGGGAACAACTTTTAAAAATAAAAGAAGACTCCTTAAAGAAGTTAAATATTACCATGAAAACTGGAGTTTCTATTGATACTATCAATACCTCCGAAAATACAATTCTGGACAGTGATGGCGTTGTCCATTCTTTCGATTCTTTGATATTGGCTACAGGAAGCAGACCTTTTGTTCCTGAAAACGCACAATTGCATTTACCGGGACGTTTTACTATTCGAAAAAAAGAAGATGCTGACCGACTTAAAAACTACTTAGATAACACTAATTTAGCTCCACAGGAACAACATGTTGTCATTGTAGGCGGCGGATTATTAGGACTAGAATTAGCCGCAGCACTAAAACATAAAAAAGTAAAAATTACGATTATTCAGCGCGCCTCCCGATTGATGGAACGTCAACTGGATCGTATTTCCAGTAAATTATTGGCCGAAGAAGTACAACTAAGAGATATCCAAATCTATTTTGACAATGAAGTGAGTACAGTATTCGAAACTGATAGTCAAAACGAAATTGAAATTGGTTTAAAAAGTGGGCGAATCATCACCGCTAACGCCATCGTTTACACTATTGGAACCATTCCAAATATTGAAATTGCCAAAGAAGCCGGTATTTCCTGCGGTCGTGGTGTTAAGGTGAACAAATATCTTCAATCATCAAATCCAAACATATATGCCATTGGAGAAATAGCAGAATATAACAATCAATTATTCGGAATCACCTCAGCAGCCGAGGAACAAGCCGATGTATTAGCCAACTATTTGGGTGGTGATATTAGCAGTTTTTATCGAGGTTCGGTTTTGATGAATATTTTAAAACTCGAAGACATCAATCTTTGTAGTATTGGCCAAGTGGAGATTCCTGAAAATGACGATTCTTATGAGGAAATAGTATTCTCTGATTTAAAGAAACGCTATTACAAAAAATGTATAGTCAAAAACGATTTATTGGTTGGCGCGATTTTGATGGGAGATAAAAATGAGTTTGCCGAATTCAAAACCATGATCGAAAGCAAAATTGAATTATCTGATAAGAGAGATTTATTACTAAGAGGAACTTCGAGTGCTAAACCAGTTCTGGGAAGATTAGTTTGTTCTTGTAGCCAAGTGGGTAGTGGAAACATTGAAGAAGTTATAAAAAGCGGAACAACTAATTTCACTGAATTATGTAAAACCACAGGAGCTGGTTTAGGCTGCGGAAGCTGTAAAACAGAAGTAAAAGAAATTTTAGCTAAGTGTAAATAATAGTGATCAGTGATTGGTATTCAGTTTATAGGCAATAACTGAACACTAATTTACTGAATACTGTAAACTAAAAAAAATGGAACTAACAAGATTAATAGTAAAAGGAGGCGTTATTTCACCAGGTGAATTACGTGATATTGTAAATTTAGCTTCGGAGCAAGGTTTAGATAGTATTTCCTTTGGATCCAGACAAGATATTATTTTTCCAAAAGGGTTTGAAAATATTGATCCAGATAAAACAAGCAAGCATCATTTTGTTTTCCCAGATGAAAAAAGCGGTAATAACATTGTGTCTTCTTATGTTTCGACAGATATTTTCAGAAATACCTCTTGGCTAACTGGAAATAAATTCCTGTATGTATTAGAACAATTTAAAGAGCAACCCGATTTAAAAGTCAACATCACAGATCCCAAACAGCAGTTAGTTCCTTTGTTTACGGGGCACATCAACTTCATAGCTTCTGAGCATGAAGACTATTGGTTTTTATACATCAGAATGCCTAATTGGGAACGCATGGAAGTATATCCGGTATTAATCTACAGCTGGGATATTTCCAAAATTTATTACGAAATCGAAAAAATTGTTCGAGAAGAATCACACGGAATAGACATGCTTTTTAGTTTGGTCAGTGAAGCTTTAGACACCAATAATAGAACTATAGACAAACCGTTGAACATTCCCTTCTACCCTTTCCCGTATTACGAAGGGATGAATCGATTGGGGATTGATCAATATTGGTTGGGTTTGTATTGGAGAAATAACCTGTATGATTTAGAATTTCTAAAAGAAATGTGCGATTTATGTTTTGAATGTAAAATAGGTAAAATATGCATCACGCCTTGGAAATCATTTATCGTAAAAGGGATTCCAAAAGACCGAAAACTAGATTGGGAAAAATTCTTGGGTAAAAAAGGAATCAATATCAGACATTCCCTTTTAGAACTAAACTGGCATTTACCAGTAGCTGTAGAATGGGCTTTAAATCTTAAAACATTTTTGGTTCGTACCTTAGACCAATTTGACATTAGTACCTACGGACTTACTTTTGGTATTTCTGAATACAACCGTACCGGGCATTACTTCACCTCGATTGTAGTCGAAAAAAATATCTTGCCTAAAGATTTAGAATCGATTAAAATCAGAGACACCTTTAACGTTTTATACGCCAAACGATTTGACCCAAACAGCAGAGAGTATATTGTTCATGCGCAAGATGTCGACAAACTGGAGTTGCCAACTATATTGATTGAGTTAAGTCGAAAATATTTTGACGAATTAGGGAATTCAGTACAAGAGGAAACGACTACAATGGCGATAAAAGAAAAAGTACAGCAAGAGGTACATCAATGCCAAGACTGTCTTACGGTTTATAACTCAGAATATGGAGACCTTGTTCAAGGAATTGAAAAAGGAGTACTGTTTCAGGATCTGCCTGAAAATTATTGTTGTTCTTTATGCGATTCTCCAAAAGCCAATTATATCGAATTAAAAGGGGAAAAATTAGATGCTGTTTAGTACAATGAAAGAATGGGGATTAAAGCGTTAGTTGAATTATAGCTGCATTTTTTACTACATAGAAACAGAATTGTTCTATCTCATCCTTTGCTTCCTATGTCTATATGTACTGAAAAATTTATGGCTTCTGGTTTTATAAGCTATTCTGTATTTTGAGTCGATGTTTTCTACCTTTTAAAACAAAAGAAAGAAATTAAGTTTAATTACTATTTACTTCCTACTTTATCAAAATTAAACAATTATTTTTGGTGGTTCATAATCCCTTATATTATAAAAAAATTGCAACATGAATACAACTTTTAAACCCGTAAGTTCTTCACACATCACGATTTCTGAACTAATGTTGCCTTCACATACCAACTTTAGCGGGAAAATTCATGGTGGTTATATTTTATCCTTAATGGATCAGATTGCATTTGCTTGTGGTTCTAAATTTTGCGGAAATTATTGTGTTACAGCCTCAGTTGATACAGTTAATTTCTTAAAACCTATTGAAGTGGGCGAATTAGTTACCATGAAAGCCAGTGTCAATTATGTGGGAAACAGTTCTATGATTGTGGGTATTCGTGTAGAGTCTGAAAATATTCAAACAGGAACAGTGAATCATTGTAATTCTTCTTATTTCACAATGGTTTCTAAAGACGGTAGCGGTAAAAACACAGCGGTTCCAGGACTTATTTTAACTAATATAAAAGAAGTGGTACGGTTTCAAAATGCGTTAAAACAAATTGCTTTAAAAAGAGAGAAAGACCTACATCAAAGCATCGCTTCCTTTGGGTCTATTGAATCTATTGTAAGTTCAAACAAATATAAAGTACAAATCGAATTACAGTAGCTAAAGCAATCCACACTAATAAAAATGGGTACTACTTTCACGCAATCATTGTGAAAATAGTACCCATTATTTTTTAAATTTATTTTTCTAAACACATAGAAACATAGATTTTACTTTATCTAAATCGCGTTTCACTTGGATTAAAAAAAACATAACTATGTAAAAACAAGAATTGTGCAATGTATTCCTTTTTTTTAAGCCTCTATGTGGCTAAAATTTAATCTTATTTCAACTTAGCCGTATCCACTCTTGTTGGCGTGTCTTTTCCGCTGATGATCGTTGACGAACTAATTGCGATGGCCTTAATGATTTCGGTCATGTTGTTCATGTCTAAAGTCTCAATTTCATCACTTGCTTTATGATAGTTCGGTTCATTATCCATTTTAGATGTCGAAATAGTATGTGCAGGAACTCCTAATCTTGCCAAAGTAGCATTGTCAGATCTATAGAACAACTGCTGTTCTGGATACGGATCTGCATAAAATTTAAAAACTGAACCTTCTAAGTTTTTCTGAAGAATTTCTCCCATATTCGATTTCTCAAAACTAGTAATGTAAGCAGAATTCCTCCCCCATTTTGATTCCGTTCCTATCATTTCAAGATTGAACATCGCCATTACTTGGGCTGGGTCTAATTGTTTCGAAAAATACTTGGAACCATAACCTCCCAATTCTTCAGCTACAAAAGCAGTGAAAATGATTGAACGCTCGTTGTTATTCATTTTCTTAAAATAGTCCGCTAGTAGTATTACGGCCGTTGTTCCCGCAGCATCATCATTGGCGCCATTATAAATAGAATCAGTAGCATCGTGTTGCTCTCCTTCTGCAGGTGAACCCACACCCAGGTGATCGTAATGCCCAGAAAACACAACATATTCGTTCGGTTTACTTTTCCCTTTCAAAACTCCAACCACATTATTTAGTTTATTAGTTGTAATCGTATTGGTGGCTTCAATCGAAAAATGTTCTGCCTCCGTTGGACCAAAAACAAACACCACCGTATTTTTTCCTGGAGTCGCGGCCATTTGCCCTATATGTTGGATATTTGGAATTACTTTTCTAAACGAATCATCCACAAGAACCAGTAGGTTTTTATCGCTTTGGTAATACTCATAAAACTTAGGTCCAAAAGAATCTCCAGCTCTAATATTCACTACAGCAACTGGACTGTTCTCCGTAAAGGAAACCTGAGGTTGGTAAGAGAACGAAATCATCGAACCCGCATCAATTGCTTTTCCGTCAATTGTAACTTCCAGACTCTTCCTTTTGGACTCCGTCATCGCAAATTCCTGCTTATAATCTTTCGCACCGTTAAAGGTTTGCAAGCCTATTTTCTTGAATTGTGACTCAATATATCCCGAAGCCTTATCAATTCCAGGAGTAAAGGCTCTGCGCCCTTGCATATCATCAGCAGCAAGTACTTTTTCAATCTCGGTTACCTTGTTTACGGTAATAATTTTATCTATAGACTGTGCCTGAACCAGCAAACTAGAAAAAAGTACAAGACCACTTAAAACAATTTTTTTCATGTATATAATTTTAGATACCTAATATTAGATTTTGTAATAAGAGTGTAGAAATCAAAATGTGTTACAATCATTTTAAGAAAACTACTAACATAAACACCTTCAGACCAATTCGTTTTCTATAGAAAGCTTTAAATCAGTGGTTTTATTTTTAGGAGCAGTACGATAGCCGTTTTCAAGAACTTCTCCTCCTGCTGTCCGCTGTATCTCTCCACTACGTTACGAGGATGCCGCTCCCATCAGGGCTGCTAATCACGGGTAATTTTCATAATAACTTTCTCACTAGCAATCAACACATTACATAACGTCACACCTAATGCCCATTTGACTTTAAAACCTCTAATAATCGAAAATTGAGATATAACTTTTCTTTACCTACTTGCTCACTTTTTAAGAAGCCTTGATTTTCTAATTCTTTTAGATAATTCCCCACCGTCTTTATATTTCCTAAACCTGCTTTTTCTAATTGGCCTCTTTTTGTATAAGGCAATCTAAATAGCTCTTCCATCAAGTCTTTTGAATATATTTTTGGTAGTTTTTGTTGTATCGTTACCGCCATTTCATTCATCAGTTTCTCGATTGCTGTAATTTGTGATCTTCCCTTCAAAGCAGTCTGCTCCACCATATCAAGCATGTACAAAATCCAGTCTTGCCAATTTGCTTCCTCTGTGATTTTTCTCAAATTAGCATAATATTCATTCTTATGTTCTATAATATAATTGCTAAGATATAAAGCCGGTAAATCCAGTAATCCAGTCATTTTTAGATATAGCAATAAGATAATTCTCCCTGTTCGTCCATTTCCATCAAAGAAAGGGTGAATTGCTTCAAATTGGTAATGAATAATTGCCATTTTCACTAATGGATCTAAGTCGTCCTCTGCGTGAATAAAATCTTCTAAATTTTTAAGTTTATCTCTAATTACTTTTTCTCCTTCAGGTGGAGTATAGACAACGGTATCTGTAACTGGGTTTTTCAATTGTGTTCCAGAAGTATTCCGAATACCAGACTGATTTTCTTTTATTATTTGAACTAATGATATAAATAAATTCGTGTTTAAGATAGGTCGTTTTTCAATTTGCCCAACGCCATACCATAAAGCATCTTTGTAATGCATAACTTCCTTTGTAGCCCAATTATCATTCTTTTTTTCTGCTATCGAAGCCTTAAACAATTCATCTTGAGTAGTAATTATATTTTCTATTGCAGAACTGGCTTGTGCTTCTTGCAGATTGATAGTGTCAATAAAAAGTGTGGGATTTGGCAAGTTGGTTATTGCACCTTTCAATTCAGATAAAGCCCTACTTGCACTAATTGTTTTTTTTAATACAATCGTATTCTCCACTTGTGCCATAGGTGGCAATAATGGCAAATCATTATAAGGTGTTTCTGGATTGTATAGTGCTTTGTTGCTCATCGTATACCTTTTGAACAAGGGCATTATTTACCTTTGTTCTATTTTAAAGAGTAAATATAGTGATTTTTTACTCTCGTTAGCATATGAACAGTACATTTCACCTTTGTTAATTTTATACTTCTTCTGTCCGCTGTATCACTCCTCTACGTTACGAGGATGCCGCTCCCATCAGGGCTACTAATCACGGGTAATTTTCACAATAACTTTTCCGCAATCTTGTCATCGCGAGGGACTAAGCAATTACACTAAAACAAGTCTCACGCTAGCGTTGCTATCAGTAGTTTATTTCCTGTTTTTTAATCGACAACAACTACTTTATTTACTAAAAATACTTATTTATTAATGCAAGTAATTCCACTTTGACAAAGGGTTTTGAGATATAATCATTACAACCTGCCAATATTGCCTTTTCTCTGTCGTCAGACAAACCAAAAGCTGACTGTGCGATGATAATAACATCTGTGTTAAATTCCCGTATTTGTCGCGTCGCTTCATATCCATTTAACCCAGGCATTTGTATATCCATTAGAATTAAATCAATGTCAGCATTGTTGCGGCTAATATCGACAGCTTCAATACCCGTACTTGCCTCTAGCAATGCTTTACTATTCTCTTTTAATATTGCAGATATCAACAATCTCGATATTTTATTATCATCCACAGCTAATATTTTAAGTCTCGAAATACTAGAATTATCCTCACAGCCCAATTTTTCAGACAATATACCTTTATCAGAACCATTTTGTTCTTCTGCTTCAGTCTGATACGGAATAGTAAAATAGAATATTGAACCTTTCCCCTCTTCACTTTCAACCCATATTTTTCCTCCAAGCATTTCAACATACGCTTTAGAAATTGACAAACCCAAACCTGTTCCCTGACGTGCCATTTTATCTGATATATCAGCTTGAATAAATCGCTCAAATATGGCTTTTTGCCTATTTTTAGGTATCCCAATACCCATATCTTTCACATAAAACTCAAATTCAGCTACCGCCTTTTTAGTTTTTAAAGCATACCCCAATTCTATTGTTCCTTCGTCAGTAAATTTAATAGCATTTTTGACCAGGTTGGTTAGTATAGAATAGATCTTTTCACTGTCGGATTTTATAAATGCTTCTTTGTCAGCTAACGTAGTTTTAATTAAAAAATGCAATCCTTTTTCTTCAATTTCAGGTTTAAAGAAAGCATAGATGAATTCGATTTGCTTGTTAATATTCGATTCCTTTATATGAACCTCCATTAATCCAGCTTCAATTTTTGAAATATCTACTATATCGTTTATAATATTGAGCATGCGAGCACCACTTTTCTCTATGATTAAGATATACTCTTGTTGCATTTCTCCCGTTAATCCAGGTTCTTTCAATAATTCTGAAAATCCTAGGATACCATTCATTGGAGTTCGTATCTCGTGGCTCATATTAGCTAAGAATGCAGATTTTAATCGATCTGATTCTTCGGCTTTTTCTTTTGCCTTTAATAATTCAATTTCTGTTTCTTTGATGTTCTGTATATCTGTACAAGTCCCAAACCACTTGATGACATTTCCTTTTTTATCGAAAATAGGTACCGCTCTAATTAACCACCAAAAATAGTCACCGTCCTTTTGACGCAGACGGCATTCAAGAGAATATTCGGCATTGTTTACAACAGCATTCTGCCATGCATCGAATGCACGTTGTTGGTCTTCCGGATGGAAAGGTTTAATCCAGCCTTCACCGTAACTTTCTTCTAATGTTAAACCTGTGTATTCCACCCATTGCTGGTTAAAATAAATGTTCATTCCATTAGAAAGAGTAATCCATACGATTTGTGGCATTGATTCAGCTAACAAGTGAAACTCATCTTTAATCTTAGCCAAAGCTTCTTCTGAATACTTACGCTCTGTGATATCAATACCTGAACTAAGTAATTCATTAATTTGACCGTCCTCGTCTTTGATGAGCGAGTTATTCCAGTAAATTAATCTTCGCTTGCCTGATTTTGTAACAACTTCATTTTCAAAATACTCTACTAATTCTACCTTCCCCTTCATGACTTTAGAATAGTCTTCCTTTACCTCCTTATTAATTTCAGAAGGAATACAGGTATCAAACCAGTTTTTACCTTTCAATTCTTCACTTTTATCATACTCCAGGATTTCCAAACACTTCTGATTTACTAAGAGGATATTACCCTTTTGATCCAATGATACAAAAGCACTACCGGCCATGTCTAGATAAAGTTCAGATTTTTCTTTGGCAACAATTAACTCTGCTGCACGCTTTTCTTTTTCTTCATTTTGAAAAGCAAGTTCCTTATTAGCAACAACTAATTCAGCTGCACGTTTTTCTTTTTGATCATTTTGAAAACCAAGTTCCTTATTAGCAACGGCTAGTTCAGCTGCGCGTTTTTCTTTTTGATCATTTTGAAAACCAAGTTCCTTATTAGCAACGACTAATTCAGCTGCACGTTTTTCTTTTTGTTTGTGTTGAAAGTCAAGTTCCTTATTAGCAATGACTAATTCAGCTGCGCGTTTTTCTTTTTGATCATTTTGAAAAGCAAGTTCCTTATTAGCCAAAACTAATTCAGCTGCGCGTTTTTCTTTTTGATCATTTTGAAAAGCAAGCTCCTTATTAGCAACAACTAATTCAGCTGCGCGTTTTTCTTTTTCGTCATTTTGAA
>NZ_CAXBBR010000003.1:0-525829 GCF_963974175.1 uncultured Flavobacterium sp. | reverse complement strand
CAGATGGTACTGCAGTTATGTGGGAGAGTATGTCGTCGCCTTTCTTTGAAAACCCTGTTCTAACGAACGGGGTTTTTTTATATCAAAGTCTACTTTATCATGAATAAAGTAGTATGGTACCTTAGCTCAGATGGTAGAGCAATGGACTGAAAATCCATGTGTCCCTGGTTCGATCCCTGGAGGTACCACAATTAATGCTCGGATGGTGAAATTGGTAGACACGCTGGACTTAAAATCCAGTGAACAGCAATGTTCGTGCGGGTTCAAGTCCCGCTCTGAGTACAAGAAACTTCAGTTGGATAACGCTGGCTGAAGTTTTTTTGTTTGATAATTTTTATTGGATAGTTTCCATGAATATCAAGTTACTATTTCTTAATTCTTAGCAGCATTGCATAATCATAGGTATCAAGTGCGGTGAATGATATTTTTTCCGGTTCAACAAAAGATAAGTAGTGCCGCATTTTTTCTTCCGTAAAGCGCTGGGACCAGAATTTTTCTTTCGTAGCCGTAAAACTGTCTGTTTCATCAGTTATTATTGTCATACCCATTTTATTATAGGAATGTTCTTGTTTTAATCTGGTTCTATCATTGTCAATATAACAGGTGCCAATTACTAATTCCCCTGCAGGGTTCAACAACAATAGATATAAATTTGAAAATATACTTTCAAATTTGATTACTATAACATATCGAGGCGTTTCATCAACTCAGGACGGTTTGATCTACTTACCGGAATGACGTCTTTATTAATTAGTATACTATTGTCTTCGATATCGATAATTTTTTTTAGGTTTACAATATAAGTACGATGAACTTTTAGGAAAAGAGAAGAAGGTAGTTTTTCTTCTAATTTTTTAAGAGTCGAGTGTACAGTATAGTTTTTACTTTCTGTTTTTATAAGAATATAATCTCCTTTAGCTTGAATAACATTTATTTTAGCTATTACTATTTTTATGAGTCGTCTGTCAATGTTTATATAAAATTCAGTTGAGTTGTCGGTTTGGTTTCCATTTAAAGAAGAAGTCACCTCTTCAGTATTTTTTTTATTTTTTGCTTTGAGGACCGCTTTACTAAATCGATCTTCTGATAGTGGTTTTACTAAATAGTCAACAATACAATCATATTCGAATGCTTCGATTGCAAAATTTTTATCTGATGTGATTAAAATTACAGCAGGTGGATCTTTAATTGTTTTGATAAAATCAAAACCTGTAAATCCAGGCATATGAATATCTAGAAAAATAAGATCGGCTTGCTGCTCTTCCATATTCAAAAACTTTATAGCTTCAATAGCATTAGAGAATTTTTCCTGTACTAAAAGCTCAGGGTCCTTTGATGCCATTTGTTCTATTATAGTTCTGGCTAATTCTTCATCGTCAATTATTATACAATTCATAGCTTAAGGTTTATAATTTTTTAATAAAATTCTGCATAGTGCTAAGAATTTGGTAGAACTCTACACTTTACTCTTTGGATTTTTTTTAGTTTTTTTTCGAAACTTTCAGTAATGTAGTAACTTTCTTCCATTCCTAATACATTGATCTTATGTTTTAATTTATGGACGCTCTATGCTGCTTCATTTAATTTTTTATCTATTAATTTCTTTTCGAAAACAGCTATCCCGATAGGAAGCTCGTATTTTATTATATCTATAATTTTCAGCTTAAAAACTTGATCTCCTGCTGATAATTCTTCTATGTAAATGAGATTAGATTGCTTTATTATATTTGATTGCAAATTTTTAGGTTCTAGCTTATTTCTGGGTCAAAAAAAAAAGATTTTTAAATATAATAAATTTGTATCAATATTTAATCATACATTATTGTAAACTAGCTACAACGGTATAAAATATTTCAAAATTATTTGTTCCTGATGGACTTAAAACACTTGGTTTTATCCTAAATTCAATTGGGATGTCGGTCCTGCATCCAATAAATTCCATGATTTTTATTGCCTGCGATGGATTAGTAGGTATTGTTATATAGTCGCCACCATTTTCTGGATATAAGTCTCGAGGTCCAAAATACTGTAGTGCGGGAGGGGCCGTATCATACAAAGTTTCTGCAGGGAAACGGTTACCACTATTTGTAAAAGTTTTTGCTTCTATAATAGTTTGTTCATAAGCTTTATTAAGTTCCATATGGATAAATACTTTATACCTAAAAACATTAGCAGTACAATTTTGCTCAGAAGTTACAGCTGTTCCTAAAATAGGGATAGTAGTAGGATCTAATACAAAACCGATATAGGTAAATTCATCGCTTTCAAAACCATTAATATTATCATTTTGTCCAGCTTCTGAGACAGCATTAGTTACGCTTTGGGAGAAACTAGGAAATCCAGTTACGTCTAATGTACCGGGTCGGAGATCAGTAGGCACTGTAACCTGGGCAATAGAAGAATAAGATAATGAAAAGACAATTAGAAATATAAGTAAATTTTTCATGACATTAATTTTAAGAGTTATTATTGGGGTCTTATTTCGTAGATAACTTCAAACCCCGGAGGTAAGTTTATACTGTTGTTATTTCCGATGCTATATCTCAACTGATAACCACTGAATTTTCCATCTTCAGTATATCCACTTTTTAATTTTAGAACAAGCGGAGCTTCAATTTCACTTAAAATGATTGGATTTTTGTCTTCTGGCTTTTGCTCGAAATTCCCACCAGCGCTGATACTAACTATCGTAAGGGTTATTACTATTCCGTTTGGTACGGGTTGATTAGTATATACAACAATCTCCGAATTAAAATCATCAGATTCTCTATAGGTATAGTTTAGCCATAATTCCTCATTAACAGAGACGCCATCGTTTGTCGGAGCTGTTGCGGGCAAACCTGCTTCTAAATCTGTAAACTGCGCACTAAAATCAATTGAATTATTTGGATCCGGTTCTATATCAATTATTCCAAAGCTCAGTAAATTAATTGTACCGATATTTGAGTTCTGATCGCCACCTAAATCAAATGAATTTACGCTGCCTGCATCTAGAGTTTCTTGACCATAAGTAATAGCCGAAGTGAATGTTATGAGTGTTAGGAAGAGTATTTTGAGTATATTTTTCATTATTTCCCGATTTTAAAATTTTTGGTTTTGAATTTTACAAACTGTTTTTTTACTTTCAAATTAAAATTTGCATTAACAGTTTCACCTTCATTTATACTTATCTTTTTTGCTTTTTCAATCTGGAACAGTTTGTTTTTTTCTTTAAATTCTAATATAACTAAGGCATAGTTTCCTGGGACTATTTGTTGAAATTTAAAATTTCCCATAGGATCTGTTTCTGTATAGTATACAAAAGAATTATTATAGAGTTTTACATAGCCCGACAAATTAAATTTATTTGTGTCAGTGTTCTGTGACTTAATACTTCCAAAAACGTTCGCTGATTTTACTAGTTGAATATCAAGAAATACTCTTTTGTTTTCATGTACTTTTACCTCCAAAGGCATTTTGGCAGATGCAACCACATTTTGTGGCAATGATGATTGGTCGATCAAAATATAATTTTTCCCTAAATCCAGATTGTTAAATTCAAATTTTCCTGAATTATCAGACACCAATGTTTTTCCAGAGGCAATAATTCTAATTCCCTTTTTATCAATTGTATTGTCATTAGTTATAATATGACCATTCACTCCACCTTGTTTTACCATTTTTTTTAATGGAACGTTTGATGTATAGGTGTATCTTCCGTAAATTAATGTTTCCTTTCTATTGGTAATACCAGGACTTTGGTAATAATTTGCTCTTAGTTGAAACTGGTGATTTTTATTAAATATGGCAGATAAATTTGCATTAATGTAATCTCTTTTGGCAAATGTTTCTTCAGGACTGAAACCACTATTGTAATTTGTATTTATATAGATTTGCTTATTGATTTTATAATTAAAGCCTAAACTATACGTAATGTAATTTACATTCTTCGTAGATCTTCCATATCGGTTGGTGTAATTATGATTTACATTAGTTCTTAAAGTCAAATTGTTTACAAAACGGTATGATAAACCTAATGAATGAGAATAAGTGTTACTAAAACTCTCCGTTTGAGTCAATAAATTCTGAGTTTTTCCAAATCGGCCGTTAAAGTTGGCAGTAAATTTTCTAGAATTATAAGTATATCTATAATTTAGTCCGTATTCATTGTAATGGTAATTTTTTGGCTCCAGTCGATCTTCTCTTTGCCTCTGGTCAAATCTTAAGTTTATTTGATGTTTGTTATTATATCTATAACTTATTTTGGCATAAATACTTTTGAAAAATGGCTCTGCAGCATAAAACAAAGGATTTAATCTTTTATTTACTTTGTATAAACTTTGACCAATACTAAAGTTCCATTTTTTAAGTCTGTAATTTAAATTATTTGTGTATTGGATACTGTTATTTAATGTTCCAAAATACTGCTTACCAGCAATTGTGTAATTTCCGGAATAATGCCAGTTTCTAAAATTTTGATTAATTCTAATATAATTTGCATAGTCGACATTTCTATTAGTCATACTTGTTGATGATTCTGCAGCAATGGTAGTTTCCTTCTTATTATAATTAAAACTAAAGGTAATAATCTGACCTTCCTCATCAGTATTATTTGCAATGTTATTATTGCCGTACCTTTGTTGATCTGATTTTGAACGTGCAAGAGAAATTCCTCCACTGATTGAGTCGGTAACATGGTAAGTTGTTTTAGCTCCATATAGTGCTTTTGAATTGAAGCTATATAGGCGTGGTTTTAAATAAAAAGCTGACACATCCCAATTGTTAAGTCTTTGGTCTATTCTAGCACCTATACCATAGCGATTACTAAAGCCCAAACGGTCAATAAAGTTATTCTGGTCCCCAAGATTAACGGTCGTTAGGTCTTTGTAACGATACCTTAGACTGTATTGATCTGTAACTCCAAATCGTTTAATTTGTTCATTTCGGGGTCCTCTAAAAATAAAATTTAAAGTATGATTTCTTTCATTATCTAAATAACCATCACCTCTAATTTCAGCTGACACTGTAGAATAATGTTCTGTTTTACTGGTGTAGCTGTTATATAGTAAACTCATTTGGACTGGAAACCTAAAAAAGGGATCTTTTTTCTTTATTTTATTGGGAAGTATTGTCGTCGCACTATATTTTTTATATTTTTTTCCTGAAGTCAGACTCATCACTTCTAGGCTTGTCTTTCCATTTCTCAATGTACTGATGTTTGAATCAGTTTTTTGAGAGATATTTACTTGAACAGTCATTGATGGCAAAATTTTATATGATGTACTACCTTTGATCTCATTATTAGACTTTAATTCGATTTTTTGGGTAATATTTCCAGTATTTTTAATTGTATAGGTTGTATTTATTATTTCACCAGCTTGTATGTTTTGTGGCGACTGAACATTTATTACCTGTAAATCAGTGTTTGCTAAAACAAATACAGACAAGTATATACTTTTAACGGTTACGCCTTTATGTAACAATCGAAAGCTTAATTCATTTTCTTTTGGTGAAGCATTATAAGGAATGTAAAAACTTATTAGGACTATTTTTTTTTCATTTTCCTTAAAAGACTTTATATCGCTTGTAGAAAAAACTTTCCATCCGTGTGGTAATAATGGAAATAGACTAATTTCATTAATTGCTTTTCCATTGTTGATTATTTCGACTGCAATGGTATTAGTTTTGTTTGTATCGTATTTTTGTTTTTTGCGAATGGGTTTTACAGTAAAATCAACTAAAGTATCATTTTTTTGAAAAACTACAGTGTCTGCAATCGCTAGTGCACCACTACTGTCAAGTTTATTCGAAGCGAATAAAGTGCTTACAGAAGCTAGTGTAAATATGCATAATGACAGGATTGTTGTATGTAGAATTTTCATAATAATAGTTTTAGGTAGTTAATTCTCTCAAGTTTTTACTTTACGGTCAAGCTTATATTGGTGCCTAAAAACTCTTCTCTAGATTCAGCAATTAATATGCATTCATAATCACCCTTTGCAAGTGAGGAAATATCGAACTTATAGTCCTTGCAAAATCCAGGGAAAGTACGGCTCCTGTTAGTTTTTAATTCATAAACTTTGTTCCCTTCCTTATTATATATTTCGAGTGCTAGTTTGATGTTTTCAAGAAAAACACTGTTATTCAAAATTTTCACATCAAGATGTTTTGCTTTTGTTTCATTATCTTCTATAAGTTCGATAGTACTAAAGTCAATATCTATTTCTTCAAATTCATTAATATTTGTTATTAACGCAATGCCATATCGTACTTTGTTATTTAGACTTACACCATTAGAAAGGTTTTTCTCGCTAATTGGTTCTTCAACATTGACCATCAATACAGACCAATATGAACCCTTTAATGAATTATCTGCAGGAACTTCTATCGTGAATTTATAGACGAATTTTTCTTTTGGACCTAAAACTTTATCTAATAAGTCTCCCTTAAACCATTCATTGGATGAATTAGAATGAGTTCGCTTTTGACTAAAAATTCGGTTTGTAGTACAGGAAAATATGGCGTCGCTAAGTGTAAATGTTACACGTTCTTCAACTTCAGAAGTATTTACCAATATTACTTCACCATAAATTACATCTCCTATATTTCCAGAATATACATGTGTAAGGCCATTATAAACAATGACATTTGCAAAAGTTGAATTAATTAAAAAAGCAAAAAGAATAAAAGTTAGATTAGCTGTTTTCATGGTAAATATTTTTATATTAATTTCTGTTTTAAAGTTTTAATTTGATTGAATTTAAGGCCTTTAAATTCTTTTTTCGGGTCTCTGTCGGTAGATGGTAATTAAGTATAGACTAATGGTTAATTTCTTACTTTAAGAGAAGTAGGGAAAAGGGTAGTTGCAGCTTTTACATTAAAATTAGCTTTGGAAAATAAAAAAACGGATTCTCAAAAAATAGAGATGTTGGACGGAAAATTTGTACCTATGCTTTTCAAAATTAACATGATACAATTCTATTTATGTGATGTAGACTGCCTTTCAGGGAGATCTTTAATTTTATGGGGCAAAACAATGCGATCTTGATTACTGCTTAATATTGATTACCACAATGTTTTAAAATGGAATAATTATAAATCAAAAAGGCGTCTCCTGATAGGGAGACACCTTTTTGAAAAGTAGGTTTGTTGCTTATTAGATGTTAGAAATTGTATAAGTAACATCTGCATTGTATGTACCAGCTTTAAAATCAGTAAACTCACCAACTTGCTCCAAAGCATAATTTAATTGTACACCATGTGCACCATCTCCTGTGTAAACACTTCCAATAGTATTAACCAACGTTTTTGGAGCTAGGTTATCATTATTGAAAATAACGCCACCCGTTACAGAAACTCCTTTTGAAGCATCCCCACCACCAGCAACAATTACTGGTTGTTGAGGAGTAATTCTTAAATTTGCACCTGATGGCAAAGTTCCAGAGACACTAACATCAATATGATTTAAATCGGCTGCAGCAGCTGGAACAACACTTGTATAATTAATAAACAAACTGTTATAATCCATAGTAGTAAAATCATAAGTTCCAGCCTCAGTAGCGGTTCCGTGATCTGCGTTAAGCAATATAAAAGAAGGCTCGTGAATATTGCCATTTGTGTCAAAAATGTCCAAAATTGCAATTTGAGGTACAACGTAGCTTAAGGAGTGAGAGGCACTTGCTTGGTCATTAAAATCTTGTGCACTTAGTGTTTGAAATGTTCCAACAATTAGAACTGCGAATAATACATTTAAATTTTTCATAATATATGTGTTAAGGTTATGGTGTAAAAGTACTCAGCATATCAAGTTTTATTGAGATGTTTTCGACGGTTGACCATCATCTGTCGACCAATGAAAGGTGTTTAGCTTTAAGTATAATTTTTGCAATAAAAAGCACTTCAAGAATACTATGCAAAAAAGAGGAGTACTTATAGTACGAGAATCTATAGACGTTTAATATGATTACTATAAAACTAAAAAGTCCTTTTATTATTTAATATATCCAAATAGGACTTCTTTGCAGCAGAAGTTATAAATGGACTAATGATCGAAGTATTTTGGTTTTGAATATAAAAAAGCAGCTAAGTTATAGATATAACTTAGCCGCAATAAAAAAAATGGAATTAGATTTTAGCGAAAATATTAGTGTAGTATTTTTTTCCAGATTGAGGGCAGGCTTTTATAGAAATCCCAAAATGAGTATGATCACCAACAATGTTTTGTTTATGTCCAGGACTATTTAGCCAGGCCTTAAAAGCAGCTTGTGGAGATCTGAAATTGTAGGCAACGTTTTCACTTACGTTTTTCGCTCCAAGGACTTCTATAATATTTTCAGATCGTGCGACAAAACCATTATGATTAACAACTTTATTTTCAATCATATAATTAATATGCTCTTCAGATTTAAACGAGATATGGTCTTGTAATTCCAAAGCATTTAAACCTTCATTAAGTCTATAATCGTTTATTAAATTTAGGACCTCCTTTTCATCTGAATTATATATGTATGTTTTTGTAATCTTCGCTTTTAAATCTGGTGGCGTGCTTTGTTGATCATCTACAGAACATGAACTTATTGTAAAAATAGAAAAAAGCAATAATACGGTTTGGTAAATAGTAGTTTTCATAACAGGAGTATTTAAGGGTTAAAGAATCTTAAACGACCAAGACCAAATCCGGTTTCTCTAAAAATTCTTGTAATTTGATACTCAAAATTACCATCATTGCTGCTTGAGAATTTTCTTTTTCGATGAAATACCTTTTAGTTTAGATGAAGTGCGGTAAAGACAAAGAAAAAAATTGTTGTTTTTCTAATCGAATCTATTTATAATACCCTCTGTGCTCGTCTGCGACGAGTACCTACTTAAATTGGAATATAAAATGTAGCGTTTGCAACGCGGTTCATAAAAAAGCCCTTTTGATAAATTTCAAAAGGGCTTTTCAGTATGATTATTTTTGTTGGTTTTTAGAAACCGTAATTCACTCTATTAAAAATCAGCAATCGTTAATCAATACTATTTTTTACCACAAATAGGTAAAACAGTAAAGGTCTTGAAGTATTTTCGGGCTAAGTTGTGGTATTTGAAGTTGTTGTTGAATTTAGTAACAGTTAAATTTGTGTAAATGGAGAAACAAAACTATTTTTTTGGTAGTATCAAATGATAGTATCAACGAAGCCGCCTTATGACATTACAGCAAATATTTCAAAAGAGCTTTTCAGCACGCTTGATATTGTTGTTTTGTAGAAGTCATAATTTACTCCAATTCCAAAAAAAATCAACTTTCTGAAAGGCTTGTATTGAGTTGTCATGGTATATTATTCTCAAAGTCACGTTTGTCAAATATATTTGTTGGTTTTCATTGGGAACTTCAGCCCATTATGAAGAATATGGTGCATTGGAAATAATGGTTATAGACTTAGACTTTGTTATTTCTTATCATAAATCAAGTGTTTAAAATCTTATAGTTGGTAACTTTGTGTTCAATTAATTTTAGTTGTAATTTTTTAATGAAAGGTTTGACTTGTTCAACTTTGTGGGAACAGAATTCAATTCTGCACTATCCGCTCACGAGAGTATTTACTGCATATCCGAGCGATTGGGGTTTATTACATAACAAACCTCTATTTTCTGAAGATAATGAGAACCGTGGAATTATTGAGATAAAATCAGGAGAGGAGAAGTGGGGTATAATGATTGTTCAAAATTGCAATCCTGAAAATCAATCTATTGCAAACCCTACTTTCTCAAAAAACAAACATTTTGTTACTACCACTTATTCGCATTTTGGAAAACCATCGATGGAAAAAACGAAATCAGTGGAGTGGTATCGTATATGTTTTCCTGAAAACGCTACAGAAGAGTCCAGAAAAGTGGCTATTAAAACTTTGGTTTGTTTATTTTTCGGGATTGGGAGTATGTAGTTGTAAACTAGTTAATTTGTGTGGTTTTATAGAATCAATCTAAAGCATGTACAGTGATATAAATCAAGTTTAAATATTAGTTAGCCTAAAAAGGTATAATTCTATATTTCGAGAACCTCTAAATCGAGATCTAAAAGCTTTTATTTTGGCATTGAAATAATATTCGCATTTTTATTAATTTTTAAATGAGTTCATTAATTTCATTTAGCCGATGCATTTGTACTCCTAATTATTAAAATAATTTAATGTATTTTGGTTTATTATAGATCTTGAGATTTTATTGAAAGACTTAAAGCCAAATTGTTTTACCTTTTTATGGTGTCGAGTGCAGCCTGCCAAGTCCAATAAGTTTATCGGTTGTTTTTTCAAAGATGTTTCTCAAATCCTGATCTAAATCGTAGGTTTTTTGAATAGGAGGATACAATTGAAATAATATTGTAGTGTGTTCAGTTTGATTGCTAAATAAGTATATATACTTGAAAAAAAGCTAAGTGAGTAAGTTGGTTTTATAGCATGAACCTTAAAGCTATTATTTCTTTATTCTCAGCTGCATCGCATAATCATAGGTGTCAAGTAAGGTAAATGTTATTTTTTTGGGTTCAACAAAAGATAAGTAATCTAGCATTTTTTCTTCCGTAAAACGCTGGGACCAAAATCTTTCTTTGGTAGCCGTAAAACTGTCTTTTGCATCAGTTAGTATCGTCATACCCATCTTGTGATAGGAATGTTCTTGTTTTAATCTGGTTCTTTCATTGTCAATATAACAGGCGCCAATTAATATTTCCCCTGCAGGGTTCAATAACTGATACAAATTTGAAAATATAGTTTCAAATTTTTCATTTCTTGATAGATCAAACCGCTTCTCTGATGGATTATAGCTTTCAAAATTAAAATTATTGGGATAAAAGTTGCCAGCCGTAAACCAGGTGATAATAATTAAATCATATTTTTTCTTCCATTTATCTAAATTGATGGCGTCTTCAAGATATACCGTTACTTTATCATCAATTTTTAATTCTTTTGCCGTTTGTCTTGACAGTAGCACACAAGCTTCCGCATTATCAGTTCCGTCATAGGAACCAACCATATCCCAAATTTCAGTGATACCACTAAGATGTTTTGCTATTCTGGCATTTCCAATTCCGATATCCAGGATGGACAAAGGTGTTTTCTTTTTTTGGTATAATTCTGCAATGACCTTTTTAAGTTCGACAAATTCTGCCCATTGTGCTTGAATCAGTTCTTCGGACAAATAATTTTTATCCCAAGATTTATCAAAAACATCTTTGTTGTCGTACATTTCCATTATTAGTATTTTTAGATCGTTTATGCAATTTTAAATTTGTTTTAAAATTAAATCAATTTACTGTTGTTTTAAGATTTTTATTGGCTTGTTTTAGTACAAGTTAGGGTACAGTAGTTATGTTACCATTAATTTTCATTCTTAGAGGTTCCATCTTTAGGTTTTTTTGGAATCTATAATGTATTTTTGCTATTATAAAATTTTTATTATGAAAAAAATATTTTTGTTTTTGGCGTTTATTATTTTGTCAAATTTACAAGCACAAGAACGACCTAAATTGGTTGTAGGTATTGTGGTTGATCAAATGAAAATGGAATACTTGTATCGTTTTTCGGATGATTTTTCCCCTAACGGATTTAAAAGGTTGATGGGGAACGGTTATACCTTCCAAAATATGCATTTTAATTATATGCCGACCTATACGGGACCGGGTCATGCTTCTATTTATACTGGGACAACTCCCGCAACACATGGAATCGTAGGTAATGATTGGTTCAATAGGAGTACGGAAAAAAACAGGTATTGCACCGATGATAATGCTGTTAGTGGTTTAGGTAATGGAAGCGCAGAAGAAGGAAAAATGTCACCAGCAAATTTGCAAACCACTACCATCACAGATGAATTACGTATGGCTACAAATTATAAAGGGAAAGTGATTGGACTCAGTCTTAAAGATCGTGGTGCAATTTTGCCTGCAGGGCATTTTGCCAATTGGGCTTTTTGGTACAGCAGCGGCGGGGACTTTATATCAAGTTCTTTTTATGGCGCGGCTTTACCGGAATGGGTGACTCAATTCAATAAGGAGAAGCATTATATGCCATATATTAATAAAGGTTGGGATTTATTGAAACCTAAAAGTACTTATAATGAAAGCTTGGAGGATAACAATCCTTATGAAGGTAAATTATATGGTAGCGATGCAGCCGTTTTTCCCTATGATTTAAAGTCGATGTATAATAAAAATGATGCAGGGGTGATTCGTTCTACTCCGTTTGGTAATAATCTCTTGGCGGATTTTGCCATGAAAGCCATTGAAAATGAAAAATTGGGTAAAGATGATAGTACTGATTTTTTGACCGTGAGTTTTTCATCAACAGATTACGTAGGTCACTTAGTAGGTCCTCGTGCGATGGAATTGCAAGATACTTATTTGCGATTGGATCAGACGATTGCTGAGTTTTTAGTCTATCTGGATAAAACTGTTGGTAAAGATAATTACCTGCTTTTCTTGACTGCTGATCATGCGGGCGCTGAAAATGTCAATTACCTTAAAGATAATAAATATGATGTAAAAAGTGTTAACCCAAAAGAGTTGGTTAGTTCGTTAAGGGAGTTTTCCACAAATACTTTTGGAGCGGATTTAGTTTTAAATTATTCTAATTTTAATCTCTATTTCAATAGAGAAATCATCAAAACCAAAGGATTGGAATTGTCGAAAGTAAAGCAATCTTTCAAAGACTTTTTAATGACTCAAAAGCAAGTTAAAAGAGTGTTTACGGAAGAAGAAGTTCTTGCTTCATCAGGAAGTGATTACTTTTTGGATTGTATAGCAAAAGGCTATGATGTTACTCAGAATGGAGATTTAGTAGTTTTAGATAAACCCGGTTACATCGAATACCAGGGAACTGGTACTTCACACGGTACTCCTTACAGCTATGATACGCATGTGCCACTTATATTTTATGGCTGGCACATTAAGAAGGGTGAAACACACGATAGAAAGGTTATCACACAAATTGCTCCAACACTGGCTCAAAAGATTAAGATTCCTTTTCCTAATGGTACAGAAGCTCATGTATTGTTAGAGGTTTTAGAATAAAAATAGTGCCATACAAACTTGTTGCATAAAAAAATCCCGTCTCAAATATGATTGAGACGGGATTTGTATTTTAAACTGCTGCCAGTTCTGCAGGCAACGGTATTTGATTTTTTAATAAATCTTCAAAGGTTTCATGGGCACGGATTAAATGTCCTTTTCCATTCATCCATAAAACTTCGGCTGGTCTGTATCTGGAGTTGTAATTAGATGCCATAGAATAGCAATAAGCACCTGCATTTCTAAAACTTAGTATATCTCCTTCTTTAATTTCTGAAATCCTTCTGTTGTTTGCAAAAGTATCTGTCTCGCATATGTATCCTACAACAGAGTAGAAGCGCTCTTTTCCTTTTGGATTAGAGATGTTATCAATATGGTGTTGTGAGCCATATAACATTGGACGAATTAAATGGTTGAAACCACTATCAACTCCTGCAAAAACAGTAGAGGTAGTTTGTTTTATTACATTAACTTTTACTAAGAATGATCCTGCTTCACTCACTAAGAATTTACCTGGTTCGAATATTAAAGTTAAATCTTTACCGTATTCAACGCAGAAAGCGTTGAATCTTTTCGATAGTTTTTTACCTAACTCTTCAATATCGGTTTCGATATCGTCTTTTTTATATGGTACTTTAAATCCACTTCCGAAATCTAAGAATTCAAGGTTTTTGAAATTTTTGGCAGCATCAAATAATATTTCGGCAGCATATAAGAATACTTCGATATCTAAAATATCTGAACCTGTATGCATGTGAATACCTACGATGTTCATTTTTGTATTTTCAACAATTCGAACTAAATGAGGCAACTGATGGATTGATATTCCAAATTTACTATCGATATGTCCAACAGAAATATTGGTGTTTCCACCTGCCATTACGTGCGGGTTGATACGGATGCATACGGGTACATTAGGGTGTTTAGCTCCAAATTGCTCTAATATCGATAAATTATCAATATTGATTTGAACACCCAAGGCATGTACTTCCTCAATTTCTTCAAGAGATACTCCGTTTGGCGTATAAAATATTTTTTCTGGATCATATCCGGCATGAAGTCCTAATAGAACTTCTTGTATAGATACCGTATCTAAACCAGATCCCATTTCTTTTAGTAATTGAAGGATGGCTACATTAGACAATGCTTTCATTGCGTAATTTATACGCAGATTCTCTACTTTAGAAAATGCTTTAGTTAATCTATTGTATTGTGATTTTATTTTTTCGGCATCGTAAACGTATATTGGACTTCCAAATTGCTCGGCTAATTGAAGTAGATCTTTTGATTGCATCGTTATTATTTTTTAGCAAATTTATTATTCTTTATTGATATGACAAGGGAATATTTAATTTTTAACAATTTGTAACAAAAAGTTACAAATTAAACAAATGCGTATATTTTTAGTAGTGTTGTTCTTTTTTGGGTGAGGGATAGTAGCGAAAAGCCCACAGTTGCTGAAGCTTTTGCGAAATCGACGAGGACTTGTAGCGGATAGCCCGACCAAGCAGGAACGCTAGTGGAGGCATGGTCACCCCCAAATAAAAATGGCTGTCGGAAAAACTATTCTACACTGCCCCCAAAAAGTTAGACACTATTTGGGGGTATTTTTATGGAAAGAAAAGTCAAGTATGATTATGCATTTAAACTTGAATGTGTAGAATTAGTTATCAAAGAGCATTATTCTTATGAATCTGTAGCTAATAAAAAGATTGTTACCAAGTCAAATATTGAAAAATGGGTAAGATTCTACACTCAATATGGTGAAAATGGTTTAGTACCGAGAAAGAATCGTAGTTATAGTTCTGATTTTAAATTCAAGGTATTGCATTCCATCCAGAAAGAATCTTTATCACTTCTGGATAGTTGTGTAAAATTTAATATTCCTGATGCTGCTATTATTTTAAAATGGAAAAAAGATTTTATTAACTTTGGTTTTGAAGGATTAAAACCAAAGCCAAGAGGCAGACCCATGAGTATGAGTGATTCTAAACGTAAAAAACGAAAGTCTGACAAACCATTAACTAAAGTAGAAAAGCTATTGCAAGAAATAGAATTTCTACGTTGTGAGAATGATTTACTAAAAAAGTTCCATGCCTTAATTCAAGCCGAAGAGCGAGCCAAAAAGCGCAAGCCATAATGGAATTAAGGCATAAGTATGATTTGAATTTACTTTTAAATCAAACGAATATAGCACGAAGTAGTTTTTATTATTATGAAAAACGAAGTAAATTGATTGATAAATATTTTGAAATCAAAGAGTTTATAAAACATATTTACCACAAACACAAAGGTCGCTACGGTTATAGAAGAATTACCGACGAACTCAACAATCAAGGAGTAATAATAAATCATAAAACTATTTTAAGGTTAATGAAATCTCTAGGATTAAAAAGTCTTATTAGAGTTAAAAAATACAAATCATACAAAGGAGAACAAGGGAAAATAGCTCCTAATTTATTACAAAGAAATTTTAAAGCAGCAGCACCGAACCAGAAATGGGCAACCGATATTACCGAATTTAATGTCTCAGGTAAAAAGTTGTATTTATCTCCAATTATAGATTTGTTTAATCAAGAGATAATTAGCTACGAATTAAAGGAACGACCTGTGTTTGATCAAGTAAAAGTAATGTTAGAAAAAGCATTTAAAACAATACCTAACAATACGAGTTTAACCTTACACTCCGACCAGGGATGGCAATATCAAATGCGACAATATCAACAATTGTTAAAAGAAAAAGGAATTAAACAAAGTATGTCAAGAAAGGGAAATTGCTTAGATAATGCAATCATTGAAAACTTCTTTGGAATACTAAAATCTGAATTGTTTTATCTTAAAAAATATAATTCGATAAATCAGTTAAAACAAGAAATCAAAGAGTATATATTATACTATAATAACGAAAGAATTAAATCAAATTTAAACAAAATGAGCCCGATACAATACCGAGCTCATTTTTATCAAAATTAATTATAAATTTGTCTAAACTATTGGGTGCAGTCTATTCTGACAGCCATTTTTTAGTGTTATTATGATTTATAAACTAGGTAAATCTCCATTTCCCTTCGTTGGTAAATTTGTATATCCCATCAAATAGTTATCAACTTCTCTCGCCGCCTCACGACCTTCTGAGATGGCCCAAACGATTAATGATTGTCCTCTTCTCATATCACCAGCTGTGAAAATGTGCGGTACATTTGTTTGATAATTTGTTGCTTTATAATTGCTACGCATATCTGTTTCTAAACCCAATTGATCACTTAATGTTTTTTCAGGACCAGTGAAACCAAGTGCCAATAAAGCCAAATCACAAGGCCACGTTTTCTCAGAACCTTCTTTTTCGATTAATTCAGGTCTTTGTCCTGGTGTCATTTTCCAGGCTACTTCTACAGTTTTTAATCCTACCAATTCTCCTTTTTCATTAGAAATAAATTCTTTGGTATTGATCAACCAATTTCTGTCACAACCCTCTTCATGTGAAGAAGATGTTTTTAATTGCAAAGGCCAGAAAGGCCAAGGTGTTGTCTCGCTTCTTCCTACGGGTGGTTTAGGCATGATTTCAAAATTGGTAACCGATTTAGCTCCTTGTCTGTTAGAAGTTCCTACGCAGTCAGAACCCGTATCTCCACCACCAATAACAATTACGTCCTTGCCAGTAGCTAGTATTTGATTTGGAATTACTTCTCCGTATAGCGATTTTGTTTGTTGTGTCAAGAATGTCATAGCTTGAACTACACCCGCGCTTTCAATCCCTTTTGTAGGCAGACTTCTACTTGCTGTAGATCCCCCGCATAGTACAATTGAGTCAAATTCATTCAGTTGTTCTACACTATAGTTTACACCAACATTTACATTAGTTTTAAAAACAATTCCTTCTGCTTCTAGTATTAGTACGCGTCGGTCAATAATTCCTTTTTCTAATTTAAAGTTTGGAATTCCATATCTTAATAATCCCCCGATAGCATTATCTCTTTCGAAAACAGTTACAGTGTGCCCCGCTCTGTTTAATTGTTGAGCCGCTGCTAATCCTGCAGGTCCAGAACCTATTACAGCTACTGTTTTACCTGTTCTTACGGCTGGCGTTTGTGGTTTTATCCATCCCTCTGCAAATCCTCGTTCTATTATGTTTTTTTCAATATTTTCGATTGCTACAGGCTCTTCGATGATTCCCAGCACACATGATTTTTCACATGGGGCGGGGCATAAGCGACCTGTAAATTCTGGAAAGTTATTTGTTGATTGTAAAATCTCTAAAGCACTTTGCCATTCTTCTTGATGTACCATATCATTAAAGTCAGGAATCAAATTTCCTAATGGACACGCACTATGGCAAAATGGAATTCCACAGTCCATACATCTTGATCCTTGTTCTTTAATTTTATCTTTTGCTAAAGGAATAGTGAACTCACTATAATTTGATACACGTTCCTTTACTTCTACATTACTTTCGTCAGTTCTATTGTATTCTTTAAATCCACCTATCTTTCCCATGACTATGCTATTAGTTCTTCAATTTTCTTTTCTTCTGCTAATCGTTGTAATGCTATTTTGTAATCTTTTGGCATTACTTTGATGAAATGTTTCTGTTGGCTTTCCCAATCTTCCAATATTCTTGTCGCCAATGGACTGTTAGTATACATCGAATGATTTTTGATTAAACGTCTCAGTATTATCAAGTCATCTTCTTCCAAATTTTCTAAGGCTACCATTTCCATATTGCACAATCCATTTTCGAATTGTTTTTTCTCATCAAAAACATAAGCAACACCACCACTCATACCAGCAGCAAAATTTCTTCCTGTTTTACCTAATACCACTACAGTACCTCCGGTCATGTATTCACATCCATGATCTCCAATTCCTTCTACAACTGCTGTTGCTCCAGAATTTCTTACACCAAAACGTTCTCCAGCCATACCGTTTATATATGCCTCACCAGTAATAGCACCATACAATGCTACGTTACCAATAATTATGTTTTCTTCTGGTTTAAACGTTGCAGTAGGAGGGACTTTGATAATTAATTTTCCTCCTGAAAGACCTTTACCTAAATAATCATTACAATTTCCATGAATTTTAAATGACAACCCATTAGTTGCAAAAGCACCAAAACTTTGTCCCGCAGAACCTGTAAAATCTACTAGTATGGTGTCCTCGGGTAATCCTTGTGCACCATATATTTTTGAAATTTCATTACTCAGGATGGCACCAACGGAACGGTCCGTATTTTTAATATCAAACGTAACCCTAGTTTTTTCTTTTCTATAAATAGAAGGAATCGCGGCCTTTATAATTTCAAAATCCAGAACATTATCTAATGCGTGGTCTTGAGTTGTTGTATTATGATTCGGTACAGTTTTGGCTTTCTCAGGTTTGTACAAAATTGTAGACAAATCTAAACCACTTGCTTTATAATGCTTAATGGCTTTGTTGACATTCAGTTTTTGTGATTGCCCTACCATTTCTTTTAGCGTTCTAAACCCTAATTGAGCCATGATTTCTCTCAATTCTTCAGCAATAAAATACATGAAGTTGATGATGTGTTCTGGCGTTCCTTTGAAGTTTTTTCTTAGTTCAGGATCCTGAGTTGCAATTCCTACTGGACAAGTGTTCAAATGACAAGCTCTCATCATTATACAACCTGAAGCAACTAGGGGAGCAGTGGCGAAACCAAATTCTTCCGCTCCGAGTAAAGCAGCGATGGCTACATCACGTCCTGTTTTTAACTGTCCGTCACATTCTAATACTACACGACTTCTTAAGTCATTTAGAATTAAAGTTTGTTGTGCTTCGGCAAGTCCAAGTTCCCAAGGAATACCTGTATGTTGTAATGAAGTTAATGGTGCAGCACCAGTTCCTCCGTCGTAACCTGAAATCAAAATCACATCTGCTTTTGCTTTTGCAACACCGGCAGCGATTGTTCCAACCCCTACTTCAGAAACTAACTTAACATTTACACGGGCTTCACGATTGGCATTTTTTAAATCAAATATCAATTGTGATAAATCCTCAATAGAGTAAATATCGTGATGTGGAGGAGGAGAAATTAATCCTACATATGGAGTTGAATTTCTAACCTTTGCAATCCACGGCACTACTTTTTCACCAGGTAGTTGTCCACCTTCTCCCGGTTTAGCACCTTGTGCCATTTTAATTTGGATTTCTTTGGCACTTGTCAAATAATTGATAGATACACCAAAACGTCCAGAGGCAACTTGCTTAATCGCACTATTTTTTGAATCTCCATTTAATTCTTTTTGGAAACGTTTAGGATCTTCTCCACCTTCTCCAGAATTACTTTTTCCACCGATTCTATTCATGGCAATTGCCAAGTTTTCATGGGCTTCCTGACTGATCGATCCATAAGACATGGCTCCAGTTTTGAATTTTTTTACAATTTCTGTCCAAGGCTCTACTTCGTCAATTGAAATAGGATCCAAGTTGTTAAATTCAAATAACCCTCTAATTGTCATTAGGTTTTTACTTTGGTCGTTGACCATAGTGGAGTATTCTTTATAACTTTCTGGACTGTTTAAACGTACTGCTTGTTGCAGTTTAGCAATAGTAGTAGGGTTAAACATATGTTTTTCTCCGGTTCTTCTCCATCTGTAGATACCTCCAATTTCTAGAGATAATAAGCTGGCAACTTTCGAATTAGGAAATGCTTTTTGGTATCTTTTTTTAACCTCTTTTTCAATTTCCATCAAACCGATTCCTTCGATTCTAGAAGGGGTGTATGGAAAATATTTTGAGCTAAAAGTTTTGTTTAAACCTAGAATTTCAAAAATTTGAGCAGCTCTATAGGAATGTAAGGTAGAGATACCAATTTTATTCATGATTTTTAGAATCCCTTTTGCAATTGCTTTATTGTAATTTGCAATGGCATAATCTGGTTCTATTCCTGTTATGAAACCTTTGTCTACTTGATCACGAATAATTTCATTTACCAAATAAGGGTTTATAGCACTTGCACCGTATCCAAATAACAAGGCGAAATGATGGGGTTCACGAGGTTCTGCAGATTCAATAATGATTCCGAATTTAGAACGTACTTTTAAAATATTCATCGAATGATGGATATATGAACAAGCTAATAGCATCGGTATTGGGGCCATTTTTTCACTAACGCCTCTATCAGAAAGGATAATGATGTTGTGCCCTTCTTGTACTGCTTTAAAAGTTGCTTGAACACATTTTTCCAATGCACGCTCTAGTCCATTTGCTCCTTTTTCTATTTCATATAAGGTAGAGATAGATGCTGACTTGAAATCTGGATGGTCAATGTTTCTTATTTTATCTAGATCTTCTTTTGAAATTACTGGATTCTGAATTTTTAATTTCTTGCAATGTTTTGGGTCAATGTCAAAGATGTTAAAATCTCCACCAATTGCTAAACTAACATCCGTAATAATTTCTTCACGAATTCCATCCAATGGTGGATTGGTAACCTGAGCAAATAATTGTTTGAAATAATTATATAAAAGTTGCGGTCTATCAGATAATACAGCTAATGGAGTGTCGTTCCCCATTGAACTAATTACTTCAGTCCCTTTAGACCCCATTGGGTTTATTACCGTTTTTAAATCCTCAATAGTATATCCAAACAAACGCAATCTAGTTTCAAAATCTATATTTTCAGTAGGAGTGCTATTATTAGTATAAGGTACTTGAGATAAATGCAGTAAATTTTCATCTAACCACTTTCTGTAAGGACGTTTTGTTACAATTGCATTCTTAATCTCATCATCTTCAATAATTCGACCAGCATTCATGTCAACTAGGAACATTTTTCCAGGCTCTAAGCGGCCATGTTGAACTACATCTTCTGGTTTTATATCCAGAACACCTATTTCAGATGCCATGATTACAAATCCCTCTTTTGTAAGGGTGTAACGAGAAGGGCGCAAGCCGTTTCTGTCAAGAAGTGCTCCAATTACATTTCCATCCGTAAATGGAATAGAAGCAGGGCCATCCCAAGGCTCCATAATGCAAGCATTGTACTCGTAAAAGGCTTTTTTATCATCAGACATGGTTTGATGTTTTTCCCATGCTTCAGGAACGACCATCATCATAACTTCCGGTAATGAACGCCCTGTCATTAATAAAAGTTCGACAACCATATCCATAGAAGCAGAATCTGATTTTCCGTCTAGTATTATAGGGAACAATTTTTTGATATCATCGCCAAATACATCACTTTTCATCAATTCTTCACGGGCACGCATTCTGCTTACATTTCCACGAAGGGTATTGATTTCTCCATTATGACACATGTATCTAAATGGCTGTGCCAATTCCCAAGAAGGAAATGTATTAGTAGAAAATCGTTGATGAACTAAAGCTAATCTAGTGACTAAATCATCATCAGTTAAATCAGTATAGTATCTACTGATGTCTTCCGGCATCAATAGTCCTTTATATATTATAGTAGTAGTAGAGAGACTGGAGAAATAGAACATATGACTTTCTGAAATCTTAGAATTCAGGATAGTGTGTTCGGCTATTTTTCTGGCTGCAAATAATTTGGCGTTGAATTGTTGTTCGGTTAGTTCCAAACCATTCTTACCAATAAATATTTGTTTTACTGTTGGTTCTTTTTCGGCTGCTATTTGTCCAAGGTTGGATACATCCACAGGAACATCTCTCCATCCGATTATATTCAAATTTTGATTGCGTATGGCAGTTTCAAATGTAGATTTGCAAAAATCAACTTGGTTTTTCTTTTTTGGTAAGAAAACCATTCCCACTGCATATTCTCTCGTTTCTGGAATAGTGAAGTCACATACTTTTTTAAAAAAATCATGAGGAATGTCAAAAAGAATTCCCGCTCCATCTCCAGTTCGTCCATCTGCACTCACTGCACCACGATGCTCTAATTTTATTAAGATATCGAGTGCTTTATGAATAATGTCATTAGATTTAATTCCATTTAAATTACAAATAAATCCTGCGCCACAGTTGTCATGTTCAAATTCAGGCAAATAAAGGCCTTGTTCTTTAATTTTCATGCTTTATAATTTTTTTTATACAAAAATAGAGATTTCATTAAATATAATGTAGCGTATGTAGTTAAAACGGGTTATTTTTGCAGTAAAATTATAATAACGTTTAATAAATGATAATAATCATATTTAACCGTATGTGAATTACAAAATCGACAGCCTGATTTAGTTGTAATGACGATATATTAAGATATATAATGGGTATCATCAAATTTACGGATTTAATTTCAAACGTTATAGTAACTTTTACTCCAATGTTTTAATAGACTTTTACTTTTCTTGAAATTTAAATTTTCGTGTTATTTTAAATTTATTGTTTAACTTGTAATATAAGAAATTTAAATAGGGAAAAGATTTTTCTGTTAAGATGAATTTTGCTATTTTTGTGCCACTTATATTCTGAAATAAATTCAGGATCCAGACAAATTCTATATTATGAACATACACGAATATCAAGGAAAAGAGATTTTAGCTAGTTACGGAGTTCGCATTCAGCGTGGTATCGTTGCTAATAATGCAGTTGAAGCTGTTGCTGCTGCAAAACAATTAACTACTGAAACAGGAACAAGTTGGTTTGTAATTAAAGCACAAGTTCATGCAGGTGGACGTGGAAAAGGTGGGGGAGTAAAACTTGCCAAAAACTTACAACAAGTAGAAGAGATTTCAAGTCAAATTATTGGAATGCAATTGGTTACGCCTCAAACTTCTGCAGAAGGTAAAAAAGTACACAAGGTTTTAGTTGCTGAAGATGTTTATTATCCTGGTGAAAGTGAAACTTCGGAATTTTATGTATCTGTTTTATTGAATAGAGCAACTGGTCGTAATATGATCATGTATTCTACTGAAGGTGGAATGGATATTGAAGAAGTAGCAGAACATACTCCAGATTTAATTTTTACTGAAGAAGTTGACCCTTCTGTTGGACTTCAAGGTTTTCAAGCAAGAAGAATTGCTTTTAACTTAGGTCTTTCTGGAAATGCTTTTAAAGAAATGGTAAAATTCATCGATGCTTTATATAAAGCATATATTGGTTCTGATGCATCAATGTTTGAAATCAACCCAGTTTTAAAAACATCTGACAATAAAATTTTAGCTGTAGATGCTAAAGTGAATATTGACGATAATGCTTTGTACAGACAAAAAGCTTATGCTGAGATGCGCGATATTCTTGAAGAAAATCCAATCGAAGTAGAAGCAAAAGAAGTAGGATTAAACTATGTAGATCTTGACGGTACAGTTGGATGTATGGTTAACGGAGCTGGATTAGCAATGGCAACTATGGATTTAATTAAGTATGCTGGTTTTGAGCCTGCAAACTTCCTTGACGTAGGTGGAACTGCTGATGCAAAACGTGTTGAGACTGCTTTCCGTATTATCTTAAAAGATCCTAACGTAAAAGCAATTTTAATTAATATTTTTGGAGGAATCGTTCGTTGTGACCGTGTGGCACAAGGAGTTGTTGATGCTTACAAAAATATGGGAGATGCTATTAAAGTGCCAATCATTGTTCGTTTACAAGGTACTAACGCAGCAATTGCAAAAGAATTAATTGATAATTCAGGAATGCCAATCTTATCTGCTGTTGAATTTCAAGAAGCAGCTGATCAAGTAAAAGCAGCTCTTTCTTAATTAGAAAAAGTTATATATATTAAAAAATCCTGAGTGAAAGCTCAGGATTTTTTGTTTTTTAAATCTATTTAGAGCCAATTGCTTTATAGCCTCTTAATAGAATCTTATTTTCATTGTCTAAATTTTCTTTTGTTTTCACCAAGATATTAATGATGTCAAATCGGGTTGGACTATTTCTTAAATTATAAAACTCGTTTGAATTGGTGATTTCGACTTTTAAAATATAGTTTTTATCTATTTTGAACGCTTCGTTATTATCTCTAATAAAGGCTCCATTTACCATATAAATAACATCTGTACTTTTGATTTTGGTAAATTCAGATTTAACTTGCTCTAAATTTATAAACGTATACTTTTTTGGATTTTTGAAAGTAATATGAATCTGTCCAACATAATGGTTGCTATTAATTATTGTGTCATTTTTAATAATATTTATAGAGTCTATTTCGTTAGGATCGATGTATTTCATTGTTTCTGCAGAAATTAAAGCCGAATCAAGAAACATAGCTGCTCCTTTAGTTGTATTATTTTGTCCAAAAAATAGTATCGTAATGAATAGTAATACAAGGGTTAGTAATGGTTTCATATTTAGGTAGCTAAAATATTTTACAATAAAATAAATGTACAAAAAAATCCTATTTGCAATAGTAAATAGGATTTTTTGTTTTTATTAGTTTCCGATTTGTTGGAGTTCATCAGATTCGTATATGTCAAAACCTTTTTTATTTTTTTGTGCAATTCTAAAAAGGGCTTTTGCTACGGTGTCACTTTCTATGGGTTTGTATTTTTTTATACTTCCAATAAATATAAAAGAAAATATTTTCATAAAAACAGCACCTAGTTTTTCTCCGAGTCGAAACTCTTTACGATCTCCTAGAAGTAAAGAAGGTCTCAAAATTGCGACACTTTCAAAATTCGAATTTTTCAAAAAGTCTTCTATTTCTCCTTTAGTCTTCAGATAAAAATTCCCAGAAGCTTTATCAGCACCGAGGGATGAAATAGTCAGAAATTGTTTGACGTTACTTTTCAAAGCAAAGTTGGCAAACTGCTGCGGATACACGAAATCTACCTTCCTGAAAGCTTCTTTGCTTCCCGCTTTTTTGATAGTAGTACCAATGGTACAGAAAAAATCATCACCAACAACTAAATTTTGATAGCTTTCCGGCTTATCAAAATCTATAATATGTTGTGTTAATTTGGCATGTGTCTTTCCAGTATCTCTTTTTACAAAAGTAATGACTTTATCGTAGGCTGGACTTTCTAAAAGAGTATCCAATAATTCCGAACCAATTAAGCCTGTGCTACCAATAATTAATGCAGTTTTCAAAATCGAGTTATTTTTTATTTTTTCCGAAATTGTATTTTACCTTTTCTACTACTTGCGTTTTTGAATTTCCTTTAGGGTAATCTTTTTTAGACGGTTTTTTTGTCGCAGATTTTGTTTTCGAAGGAGCTTCGTCACCTCTTGACTTTTCTTCGTCTCTTGGTTTTGCTTTAAATTCGGGTCTGTCTTTAGATCCTTCCTTTGCAGGTATTTGTGCTTTATGTTTTGCTAAAACATCATTCGGATTTTTAGGGTTTTCCTTAGTTCCACGTAAATGGATAACTAAAGCATTCAGGAAATTACGCAACACTTGGTCGCCACATTCCATATAATTTTCATGTTTTTCATCACGGAAAAAAGCACCTAATTCTGATTTAGTAATTCTAAAGTCTACTAATTCCAATATTTCAACTATTTGATCATCACGCAACATTAAGGCAACGCGTAGTTTTTTGAAGATATCGTTATTTGTCATCATATTCTATATTTTTTACAAAGGTACGTTTAAAAAGTAAGTGGTCGTAATTTTAGGTTCAGAATTGGTATTGGTTTAGAATGCTAATGATTTTGTTTAAATCATCTTCTGTGTGATTAGCTGTAAATATGATCCTATTCAGATCTTTACCATCGGTAGGATATTTAAAGTTAGTTACAATAATGTTACGGGCCTTTAAGAGTTCGTTAATTCCTTCTATTTCGGGATAGATGACAGGATATTCAGGGTTAAATGCGAAAGCTTCATTTTTTACTAATACGCTGTCAATGTATTTAAGATTGTTTTTTAGCTTTATATGTTGGCTTTTATAGATTGTTTCCGCTTCTCCTAGTGCTTCAATCAGCGCAGGACTCATTCCTGCACTTGAAACAAATGAGGGGCTATTCATTATTTGGTTAATAAAATATTTATCAGATGCAATAACACCGCCGGTAACCCCCATTGCTTTTCCTAGCGATGCGACCATTATTTTTCGTTTGATATTTTTATGATGGATAGTAGAAAAAATTCCACATCCGTTATTTCCTAAAACTCCTAAAGAATGGGATTCGTCAATGACCAAAGTAACTTCCTTATTTGATGCAATCAAATCGATAGGAGCTAAATCAACTCCTTTTATCTGAAAAGTAGTAACGGCATCAGTCAGAATCGTTATCCGTTCAATTGTACTGTCTAAAAGGCGCGGATTTAAGTCGTTTTCGATAAAAAACGGTACGCTGTTGGCTACTTTTAAGGCAGTATGAGTATTAGGAAAGTGAAAGAAGACATCTGTATGAGGGGCAAGTTCTTCAATTACTAATTTTGCGGCGAGCATTCCTGAGGAAACAGTAACTGTAGCTTGTGCATGAATATAGTCCATTAGAAATTGTTCTCCTTTTTGGTATGCAGTAAGTTGTATATTTGAATTTCTGGAACTTCCATAAGCGGAGCCCCAACGTAGTATGTTTTTAACAATCAGCTGCTGAAAATCTGTATTGGCAGGCATTCCTAAATAGGCTGTTCCGCCAAAGTATAAATAACTTTCCCCTTCAACGTCAATTATTCTGTCTGGAAACTGATTGATTTTCATTTGTAATTATTTTAAAACAACACCAGTACCGTTTAATTCAGAATAGATAATTTTTCCGTCTTTGATGGTGACGCCATTTGCTATGTCTTCCGCAAGCAATAGTGCGCCGTCCATGTCAACATAATCCAATTGTGGTAACAAATGTGCAATGGCTGAAATTCCCACTGACGATTCCGTCATGCATCCTACCATTGTTTTCAAACCCAGTTGTTTTGCTTCTTGAATCATACGTCTGGCAGGAGTTAATCCGCCGCATTTTACTAATTTGATATTTACGCCATGAAAATGATTGTGGCATTTTGCGACATCTTCTTCGATGATACAGCTTTCATCGGCTATTATTGGGAGAACAGAATGTTTGAAAACGTCCTTATGTCCTTCCCAATTATCTGCTTTCATAGGTTGCTCTAGGAATTCGACACCAAGTTTCTTTAGTTCAATTGAGTTATTGATTGTCTCCTCAACTCCCCATCCGCAGTTAGCATCAATTCTAAAAATCGAATTCGTATGTTTTCTCAGTTCCGTTACTATAGCAATGTCTTCTTTTGTTCCTAGTTTTATTTTGTAAATGGGCCAAGGCAACTCCTTCATTTTAGAAACCATTTTATCTATGGAAGCAATCCCGATGGTGTAATCGGTCAATGGATTGTTCTCTGTTGTATAGTTCCAATATTCATATAGTTTTTTTCCTTTTTTTCGAGCGTACAAATCATTGTATGCCATGTCCAAAGCGCATAGCGCAAACATATCGTCTTTTAAGTGGAAATGCATTTTATTCCAAAAATCCTCAGGGGTATCACCTTCACTGGCTTCAATAATGCTGCGAATTTTGTTCAAATCTTCCGCCATTACGGGTACAGTCGTATTGTAATATGGATTTGAAGTGGCTTCACCAAAACCTGAAAATTCACCGCTTTTTAATTCGACAATTAACGAAGGTTGGAAATCGATCGATTCTCTTGAAATCGTAAACGTATGTTTTAATTTAAGGTCGTATGCTCTTATTATTAATTCCATAATTTATTAAGGATGTGAATTTTTATGTAATTCAGTTCTGAAAACAGTCTATAAATATAATGAATTAGTTAATATCCCAACCAAAGAATGGCTTTTGTAAATCCATCACGCCATAATTTTTCGTTGTGTTGGCCTCCACTAATAATTCTCTTTTGATTCAAGTTCAAGCAGTAACAGCGCTTTGTATTTATGAGATATTCCATTTTATTTAGGTCTGATACCATATCTTCACTTTCATTGTCACCACACATGAAATATATTTTACTTTTTATTTTTTTTGTGTTTTCGGCGACATCATATATTTTATCTGAGAACCAAAATGAAGGACTGAAAACTCCCGCTTTTCCGAACACTTTTGGGTATTTTAAAATAGCGTAAAAAGAGACTAAGCCGCCAAGAGAACTACCCATTATTAAGGTGTTTTTCTTTTTTATCTTGGTTCTGTACTTTTGATCAATTTGTGGTTTTAATGTTTTGACAATAAACTCAAGATAAGCATCGGCATTTCCTCCGCCGTATTTTTCGTTTTTAAAGGGAGTTAGTTCTTCCATTCGTTTTTCATTACCATGCTCGATTCCAATAACAATTAGTTGTGCATTAATACTGTCCAGTTTTTCGTCAACATTCCATTCCCCTGCATAGGAAGTTTTTGCGTCAAATAAATTCTGGGCGTCATGCATATAGATAACTGAATATTTTTTCTTTGAGTTTTCATAATCCTTTGGAAGGTAAACCCATATTTTTTTTGTTGTTTGTAATTGTGGAGCTTCAATCATAAAGGTAGAAACTTGTTTTGAAGCAGTGCTTTCTTGAGCTATTGTGTTAGTTAGTGCAAAAAATAGTGCAAGAAGAAGGAAGAGTCGTTTGGTCATTAAGGTAATTTTTGATTTAGAAGTAATTTCGTAGCTAAAAATAGTGATTATTTTTATAATTTGATTTTGATTGCTATTTAAATCAGGAGTCTTTTATCTATATAGGCGGCTAATTCTAAGAAGTAAATTAGTCAATCTATAGAGCTTGATCTACTTGTTAGTTTGATTTAGTTCGAATTCTATTTTTTAAACTATTGAATTTAATTTCTTTTTTGGCTTGCTAGTGTAATGTTTAAATAGTTGATATTGAGTAGTTAATATTTGTTTTTAGTCGGATTTTTGTTTGTTTTTGGAATTCTTACATTGCTAAGAATCATTAACTGGCACAGTTATTGGCTTTAACCAAATAGCTAATAATTAAAATTTTGAAAAAATGAAAAATATAAAACTACTCGCAATATTAGGTATTACCTTTTTTGCATCAAGTGCGATAAATGCGCAAGTTTCAGTGGGTGTAAATATTGGATTGCCGTCAATTGTTATCTCGGGTCATTATGAGCGTGGATATGAACCACAAAGGAGGACTGTTGAACATCGCGAAGAGCGTGTCATATACGTTGATAATACAGATTATGATGATGATAGATGGTATGATGAAAGAAGATGTGAAGGTAAAAAACATCATGGGAAATGGCATAAAGACAAAAAATATAAAGGAAGAGATCACGATGATCGCTATGATGATTAATCCTTATTTTAGATAAATAGTAAAAAAGAGAACCAATTGTGGTTCTCTTTTTTTGTTTCCCCCTTATTAATTTCTATTCGGAAGTTGAGGCAAGTCTTTATAAAAAAATGGATAATCTATATTGATTTTACTAGGCTTTTGCTTTTTCTAATGAGAGTTTACTTTGATCCTTTATATTCGAAACAAAAACTTATGCTGTTGTCAAAAAAATAATATAATTAGGATAAATTGTTGAATCCCTGCTGGTTTTAGGGTTTTAATTATAAAAGCTATATTTTAGCTAAAATTAATAACTTGATGAACATGTACGAAGATAAAAAGAACTTACTTCTAGATATGATTGCTTTTTCAACGGTTGACGGTCATTTGAATAAAAAAGAATATGAATTTTTATTTTTTATTGCCAATGAATTGAATATCGAAAAAGGAGGGTTCAATGATTTAGTTCATCAAGAATTACCAGTGTTGTCTTTAAAGAATGAGTCTCGAAGGATTCAACAATTTTATAGATTGGCGCTATTAATGCATAGTGATGCTATTGCACAGGGCAAAGAGGCTACAGCGATTAAACAAATTGCAATACGTATGGGGTTGAATCCTGAGGCTGCCAAACGGGTGTTGAAAAAAATAGAAAAATCTCCCAGTACAACTATTCCAACAGATGTATTATTGAGAATTTTTAAAGAAGAACGCAGCTAGGTTAGTTGTTCTTGTAATTTTTTGATATCATCACGCAATTTAGCAGCTTGCATAAAGTCCAAATCTTTGGCTGCTTTTTCCATTGATTTTCGTTTTTCACGAATGCGCTTTTCCACTTCTGCTTTTGATAAATATTCTGTTTCTGGTTCGGCAGCCGCATTTAAAGAGAGCCCTAATTCATAATCCGCTAAAGGATTCTTAGTAAAAGCACTTTCTATTTTTTTGTTTAGTGCTTGAGGGACTTGGTTGTTCTCTGTGTTGAAATTAATTTGTTTGGTTCTACGGTAATTAGTTTCGTCAATTGTTTTTTGCATACTGGCAGTAATTTTGTCCGCATACATAATTGCTTTCCCATTGAGGTTTCTAGCAGCTCTACCGATAGTTTGCGTAAGCGAACGATGACTACGTAGAAATCCCTCTTTGTCGGCATCTAAAATGGCCACAAGCGATACTTCTGGTAAATCTAATCCTTCACGAAGTAAGTTTACCCCAATTAAAACATCAAACATTCCTTTTCTTAAGTCTTGCATGATTTCAATTCGCTCTAAAGTATCGATATCCGAGTGAATATAGCGACAACGAATAGTAACCTTTGTAAGATATTTGGCTAATTCCTCTGCCATTCTTTTGGTTAGAGTAGTTACTAGAACTCTTTCGTCAACTTCACTACGCGCATGAATTTCCTCAATTAAATCATCTATTTGATTTAAACTTGGTCGAATTTCAATTACGGGATCTAATAATCCTGTTGGTCTAATAACCTGTTCTACTACAACACCATCTGTTTTTTGCAATTCGTAATCCGCTGGAGTTGCCGAAACGTAAATGACCTGGTTTTGCATCGCTTCAAATTCCTCAAACTTCAACGGACGATTATCCATAGCAGCGGGAAGTCTGAAACCATATTCTACTAAATTTTCTTTTCGGCTTCTGTCTCCGCCATACATAGCGCTAACTTGAGAAAGGGTTACGTGGCTTTCGTCCACCACCATTAAATAGTCTTTAGGAAAATAATCTAACAAACAGAACGGTCTTGTTCCGGGTAGCCTTCCATCTAGATAACGGGAATAGTTTTCAATTCCAGAGCAATAGCCCAGTTCTCGAATCATTTCTAAATCAAAATTAGTACGCTCTTCTAATCGTTTTGCTTCTAAGTGTTTTCCTATTTCTTTGAAGTAGTCGACTTGTTTGACTAGATCTTGTTGAATTTCCCAAATAGCACCTTGCAGTACATCTGGAGAAGTCACGAACATATTGGCTGGGTAAATCGTCAGTTTTTCAAATTTTTCAAGAACTTTAGAATTTTTTGTATCGAAACTTTCGATCTCTTCAATTTCATCACCAAAGAAATGAATTCTATAGGCTTCATCAGCATAACTAGGATAAACATCTACCGTATCTCCTTTTATCCTGAAACTTCCGGGATTGAAATCAGCTTCTGTTCTGGAGTATAAGCTTTGTACCAGTTGATGTAATAATTTAGTTCTCGAAATTATTTGGCCTTTCTCAATTGGAATTAAGTTTTTCTGAAACTCAACAGGATTTCCAATACCATACAAACAAGAAACCGAGGCAACTACCAAAATATCTCTTCGCCCAGAAAGCAACGAGGCAGTTGTTGACATTCTCATTTTTTCCAGTTCTTCATTGATGGATAAATCCTTCTCAATAAAAACTCCCGTAACAGGCATAAAAGCTTCCGGCTGATAGTAATCGTAATAGGATACAAAATACTCTACTGCATTGTTTGGAAAGAATTGCTTGAATTCAGAATACAGTTGAGCCGCCAACGTTTTATTATGTGCCAAAACTAATGTGGGTCTTTGTACTTCTTGAATAACATTAGCCACAGTAAATGTTTTACCAGAACCGGTAACTCCGAGTAAATTTTGGAATTTTTCACCGTCAATAATACCTTGAGTTAATTTTTCAATGGCTTGTGGCTGGTCGCCTTTGGGCTGGTAATCGGATACTACTTGGAAATTCATTTGTATAAGAGGCAATGTTTTATAGCTGCAAAGTTACAAAGTTTATAATCATTCTAATCGAAAGTTAAAACCAAAAAAAAACCACCATGCTAAGCATGATGGTTTTTAATATAAAATCATTGTTTTACTATAAGCTGAAACTTAGTCTAGCAAAAATGAATCTTCCGTTTTGTCCAAATTGAGAAACATTTCTTGAATAAGTAAATTGGTTTGAATTTGATAAATCTACTGTTGATGGAGCAGCAGTATAATCAATTGCACCGTTTACTAATCTAGGTCTAATTGCAGTCGTTGGTCCATAATTAGTATCTGGATAAATATCAAAAATATTATTTGCACCTATAACAACTTTTGCAGATTTAGAAAAATTATATGCAACAGATAAGTCTGTTATAACTTTTCCTCCCCAAACTGGATGTTCAGTTTCCACTACTTGTCCGTTAATTAGAGCACCTTCAATTCTTCCATCTCCATTTACATCAACTGTATTTGGGTCAGTAACTTCACCAAAATATACGTTTCTCAAGAAGAAATCAAATTTATTTACAGAAAGTGAATTCGTTAAATTTGCTTTTACTCTTGGCACGGCTTCTTCTAAATAGATTCTACTAGTCTCAGAATAGTATTTGTTAACTTGTCCGTTAGCTTCTAATATTGGCGAACCATGAATGTCTCCTACTCTTTTTGTGTTAGAAATAGTTCCAGACAAATCAGTTTTTAAAGTCAATCCGTTTCCTACGGTAGCTTTATGGCTAATAACAACATCAATACCTTTTGATCTAGTGTCAATCGCATTTGCAAAGAATGTTGCTGCAGTAGCATTTGCAGAATCAAACAAAGCGTTCAGTTGAGCAGCAGGAGTTCCAGCAGCAGGAGTTCCACCTGGTCTAGAAAACTGATCAGTAAGTACTACTCTGTCATCAATATTTACGATGTAAGCATCTGCAGTTAAAGTAAGTTTTGCTTCTGGAATTTTAGCGGTAAAACCAATACTTGCACTTTGAGACTCTTCTTGTTTCAATTGAGGAATTCCTAATAATTTAGCTGCTGGCGAATCATTACTGAATGTTCCTACTTCAAATGGCACTCCACCTACGAATTGAGTAGCAGTAGAATTAAAGTAGATTTGGTGTAATGAAGGAGCTCTAAATCCTGTAGAAATTGCTCCACGTAGATTGATATTGTCTGTTAGTTTGTAACGAGAAGCTAATTTATAGTTTGTAGTTCCTCCAAAATCAGAATAGTTCTCGTAACGAAGGGCACCGTTAATCAACCATTTTTCAGTTACGTCATATTCTAAATCTGCATATACAGCGGCACTATTTCTTCCTTTGTCAACAGCATTCACAGGCTTGAACCCTGGGAAAACTTGAGATGATCCAGGTCTAACAGATCCGTAAAAATCAGTTACTTTTATGTTAGCAGCTGTTGTTCCAGTAACAATACCTCCGTTAATATCGTAGGTGTTGTAAGATTCTGGTTGTCCTTGATTTATTTTAAAATTTTCATGTCTGTATTCTCCTCCGAATGCTACATTTAATTTATCAAATTTTCTACTTACATCAAAATTGGTTGTGTTTTGAGAAAATCCTAATCCTCCAGCATCAAATTCTGTAGGAGATTTTTCTCTTAAGGTAGCATTTAATGTGTTTTCGATAGTATAATCGAAGGTATTTTGACCATAAGTGTTACTTAAATCAAAATTCCAGCTTTCAAATATTTTTCCTCTAAGTCCAGCTGCTGCTGAAACATCATTAATTGTAGAGTGTATTTCAGGTAAGAAACCATTTGGATATAAAGCAGTGTAAGCTCTTGACTGATTTGGTCTTCTATAAAAACCTGCAGCTTCACCTTCTCTGTAACTAGTACCTCCAAAAGCGTATACTTCAAGATTTTCGTTAATTGGATAAGCCCCATTTAAAAAGAATTGAGCGCTTTGTAGTGAAGATTGACCTACTTTCATATTGAAAGCACTTCTTTCTAATTTTCTATATGCTAATTCTCCCGCTGTCGCGTCAAAATTTAAAGCAGTTTGCATTTGTGAAATAGATGTCGCACCCAATATTGCAGTTTGTTGACCAGCTGTAAAATATCCTACTTGTGGAGCATAAGTCTTAATAAGACCAAGTATTTGAGTAGAATTTGGGGTGTTATTTATATTACCAAATAACGCATTAATGTTAGTTCCTGCTTCAGCAGCTCTTTGTTCAACAGCATTAAATGCACTGAATAGATTACCTGTAGCATCTTTAGCTCTACCTGTTTGCCCTCTTAATTGAAAACTTGCAGTGGCGTTAATGAAACTTTTTTCTTTACCCAAACTTGTACCGTAGTTCATGTCTATCTGAGCATTATTTCCATCGTTACCACCTCTGTGATCATTTGCTCCTTTTGAAAATTGGCTTCCCGCAAAAAGGGCAATATCAAATTTATTAGTTGCTTTTTTTACATTGATATTGATAACACCTGCAATCGCATCAGAACCGTATTGAGCTGATGCTCCATCTCTTAAAACCTCGATTTTTTCGATGGCAAAAGCCGGTATAGCATTCAAATCCGTTCCTACAGATCCTCTTCCCGGAGATCCATTTATGTTTACTAATGAAGAGGTATGTCTTCTTTTTCCGTTAACTAAAACTAAAACTTGATCTGGTCCTAAACCTCTTAATTGAGCAGGGTCAATGTGATCCGTTCCATCAGCTACAGTTGCAGTATTTGAAGTGAACGATGGGGCTACCATGTTCAAAATTTGATTTAAATTTACTTGTGCACCTTGAGAAGAAATTTCTTTCATGCTAATCACATCAATTGGTACAGCAGATTCTGTAACTGTTCTAGGTGCGCTACGAGAACCAAGTATCACTACGTCTTGCAGTGTTTCTCCACTTTCAGCTAGAGATACATTTACTGTGCTTCCAGTAACTTTTACACTTTTACTTTCAAATCCTATAAAAGAAAATTGTAAAATATCTCCGATAGCGGCAGATATTACATATTTTCCATCAGCATCTGTTGATGATCCTTTCGTTGTTCCCTTAACCAAAATTGATGTACCTGGTAAAGGTGCTTTTGTACCGTCAGTAACGACTCCTGACACTTTAATCTCTTGGGCAGTCAATCCTGCCGAAAAAATTAGGGTTAAAATAAGTAATAGTTGTTTCATGGTTTAGTTTGTTTAATTTGATTATCCAAAATTACAACTAAAAAAATCAATATGTTATTTAAATGTTAATTAATAACAAAACAGTAGTTTAATGTTGTTTTCGTTACGCATTATTGAATGTTTGTCTGTTTTCATGTTATTTTAGTGCTATATTAATTTTTTTTCTAACTATTTTTAGTGATGGAATTATGTTGATTTTTAGAGAATAAAGGCTCAGGATTTATTTTTTATTTAAAAAACGACAAGCCCTTTTTTAAATAAAAAAAGGGCTTGTCGTTTTAAACGTATTTTTTGGGATACGCAGGGTATTTACATATTTTGACCGTTTAATTTAACGGTTCAAACTTCCATTGTTTTTGTTGCGCTTCACTCAAGAAGGTCCACGCGATTATGCGGCTTGTTTTTTGGCCTTGAGCCATATCAATCGTTTTTATTTCCACAACATTGACCTTGTTCAATGTTTTATATATACTAGATAGATGGGATTGTTTTGACACTAAAGTAGTGAACCAAAAACATTGCATAGGGTATTTAGCACTTTCATATATCATTTGTGTAATGAAGCCTAGCTCTCCACCTTCACACCATAATTCTGCGTTGTGTCCCCCAAAATTTAAAACGGGCTTTGTTGCTTTATTTGCAAAATCACGAGATTCTAAATTATTCACTTTTCGCAAAGAACCTTTTGTAGCTTCTTCCTGTGATTTGTGAAAAGGCGGATTACAAATCGTGAACGCAAATTTATCTTCGGGTGTAATAATGTTTTTAAAAATAAAACGAGCTTCAGTTTGTTGTTGCAGACTTATAAAATCAACTAATTTTGGATTGGCTTCAATTATTTTACTGCAATTCTCAATCGCTTTTTCATCAATATCAGTTCCTACAAAACTCCAGCCGTATTCTACATTACCAATTATGGGGTAAATGCAGTTAGCGCCAACACCAATATCCAAACCTTGAATTGAGTTGCCTTTTGGGATTATGCCATTATTACTGCCTGCTAGTAAATCAGCGATATAATGAATGTAGTCTGCTCTTCCAGGAATGGGGGGGCAAAGATAGTTTTCTGGAATATCCCAGTTTTGAATATCGTAATAGGTGACTAATAATGCGTTATTTAAAGCTTTTACAGCTTCAGGGTCACTAAAATCAATCGTTTCAATATCGTGTTCGTTAATAGAAACATGTGCATTTAATTCTGGGCAGTTTTCTATTAAAAGTTTAAAATCGTAGCGAAATCGGTGCTGATTTCTTGGGTGTAAATTTGTTTTTTCAGTATTCTTTTTAGGTGTCATTTTTTTTATTTCAAGGCAAATATGCAGATTTCTTTTAAAATCAAGATTTGTAGCAAGTTATGTAAAAAAGTATTGCTTTAGTAATTTACTAAAGATTTGTTTTTAATTTTCTGGAATTATAAATTAATCACTGCATTCCATCATCAATAAATCTCCAGCGTCATGTTCTATAATCACAATGCCATCTTTTACTACGTGGTTGCTGCTACCTGTACGATAACCAATGGTTAAAGTGTCATTTTGCAAAGGATAAAATAAATTTTCAGAATGGATGCCAGTTACATGTCCTATTGGAATTAGTGAAATAGGTGTATTTGCAGTGTACCACTTTTCGAATCTTTTGGATAGTAAAAAAACTTTTGAATGGTCGTCCAGAATTACAATTTTTAATTTTTCGCGATAGCGAACAATATTTGTAAGGTTTGTTATCGTGTGATCCGTACGTTTTCCGGTTGCCCAAACAACGTTTACCGCAGGAATTTTTCTTTCGTACAAGTAATCAAATGCTTTTTCCAGATCTGTTTTGCTTTGGTCTGGGGTATGTACTATTTCAATAGGAAACTGAGATTTTTTGTAATATTCAGCGTCAAAATCTCGGTCAAAATCCCCTAATAAGACATCAACTTTTATATCCAATTTCATTACTCTTTCCATCGCAGAATCAAGCACAATCACTAATGGTGACCATTCTAATAATTGTCCGAGTAACTCTGGATCGCAAGAAGCGCCGTTAGCTATTATTAATGCGGGTTCTTGGTCGTCGCGAACGATGTGGTGTGAGGACATTTGAGAGAGTAGATTTCGGTTTTGTTTTTAAACTTTAAAATTAGATTGAAAGACAAACGAATTTTAGTTTTGCAAAGTTAATCAAAATCTAATAAAGGCAACTACTGTATTACGTAGGTTCGTGTGTCCGCTTCACTCACGGCAAAATAGCCTAGTGGGTAATTAGTTGTATTTGTGGTATTGATAATATTTCCTCTAACAGTTGCAGGTGGGGATTGAAAGGGTCCACCGCCATTACCTCCAGCTATACTTACTATCACGTTGATGTAATTATAATAGGCCTTAGAAATCCCGTAATGACTTACAGTGATCTCATCTCCTGTCTTTAAATCGTCATTTTGTGAAATACTGAAAAATTTGTTGCCTTGAAAGAAAGTGTCTTCATCGGCATAATAATTTTTCTTTGTTTGATTTGAATAATTGTATTGGTACAGATAGTAATTAGTTTCGTTTGCTGGATCAGTATAATAAGTTTTGATTTCAATATTTTTTCCGGTAAATCCACCTTCGTTATTTTGAACGATTTCAGAAATTGGGGATACTGATTTTAATTTTTCTGTAGCGGTATAGGTAGCTCCATTATGTACTACAGTTAGGGTATAGGTCTCATTGATTACAGGAATGAAATTACTACAAATGTATACTCCGGTAGCAGGGGTTTCGATAAAATTAAATTGGGTGTTGGAGCTGTTTGTAATAAATATAGTTGCGCCAGATACGACGGGAATTACAGAGTTGAAATAACCTGTTGTAGTCGTTAATTTTATTTTTTGCACATTTCCAGAGGTTCCTTTAAGCCAGTTGATGGATGCTTCTATAACTAGTCTTGGAGAATCAGTATCTAAATTTACGTCAATGACTTCTTCACAGCTTATTAGGAGAAAGGATAACAGTAGTATTGTATATTGAATTGCTTTTTTCATGTTATTTGTTTTTAATTTCCGTTAGGGGTCTTAAAATTTAAAATTGTAACTAACTGCGGGTACCATCCCGAAAATAGAAGTTTTTATAGTTTCATTGTTTCCGGTATCATCATTTCTTCTAAAATTAATGGAAGCGGCATTTTTCCTGTTGTATAGATTGTAAATACTAAAAACCCATTCTCCTTTCCAGTTTCTGCCCTCGTTTTTTCTCGGAGTCAAGGTGGCAGAAATATCAAGGTGATGATAGGTAGGAAGTCGGTTTTCATTTCTTAATCCATAACTTGGAACCGTAATTCCTAGGTATTCATATTGACCGTTTGGATAACTCACCGGTTGTCCAGTTTGAAGTGCAAAGTTAGCTCCAAAAGACCATTTCTCATTTAGATTATAAGAACCAGTAACCGCAACGTTATGTAGTTTGTCATAAGTTGAATTGTACCAGTTACCTCCATTTATACCTGATTCTTCTGGCGTTCTTCCAGGAGTTTGTTGCTCTGATTTTGATAAAGTGTAGGAAATCCATCCGTTTAATCTCCCTTCGTTTTTGCGAAGCATAATTTCTAATCCATAAGATCTTAACTGCCCGTTCAAAATTATTTGTTCAATGGCTTTGTTTGCAATTAGATCAGCACCATCGATATAATCCAATCTATTTTTGACCTCTTTGTAGTAGGTTTCTACTTCCAGTGAGTAGCTATCATCCTTAAAGTTTCTAAAATAACCAATAGCGACTTGGTCTGCAATTTGTGGTTTTATAAAATTATCACTAGGCATCCATACGTCTAGTGGAGTTGGCGATGATGTATTAGAGATTAATTGTAAATATTGAGTCATTCTATTATAGCTCGCTTTTATCGATTGAGCATCGTTTAGCTGATAAGAAGCTGAAAATCTAGGTTCCAGATTATTGTAACTTTGAATTACTTCATTCTTGTCGTAGAATTTTGTTCCTATAGGTGTTGCCTTTTCATAAATCTGTAAATCTGTATTGAAATTTAGAGGGCTGTCGTTTTCATAAATATTCACTGTAGATGATCCTAATCTGTAAAATTGGCTGTATCGAAGTCCGTAGGAAAGAGAAAGCCTTTTTGAAACTTCTTGAACCGCACTAATATAGACAGAGGGTTCAAATGCATATTTTTTATCCAATTGGTCGAAATTGATTCCTGAGTCGCTATTAGATGGTTTTATGGTTCCTGGATTAAAATCGTAATAGATGGCGTTTACACCATAGTTCAATTTAAATTTATCAGAAATGTAATTTTTAAAATCGTATTTTATATTGTAATTCTTAATACCAGAATCCCATTTGAATCCAACGAAATCCAAATCCAATCCATAGTAATAGTCGCTATAAATAAGGGACAGGTTTGAAAATAGTTTGTCTGAGAAAAGGTGGTTCCATCTTAGATTCAATATCGAATTACCATAAATATTGGTAAAACTTTTGTTTAATGAAAAGACATCACGTCCAAAATATCCCGATAGAAACAAGTTGTTATTTGGATTCAATTTATAACTCATTTTAGTATTTAAATCATAAAAATAAGCGGAATTATCTTTTTGATCTTCAGAAAGCTTTAAAAATAAATGAGCATAAGAACTTCGACCGCCTATCAAGAAGGAGCCTTTGTCTTTTACTAATGGTCCTTCAAGTAAAAGCCTGGACGAGATTAATCCTATACCGCCATTCATGTGAAATCCTTTGCTACTTCCGTCTTTTTGGTAAATGTCTAAAACAGAAGAAACCCGACCTCCAAAATTAGCTGGAATTCCTCCTTTATATAATTTTAAATCTTTGATGGCGTCAGGATTAAAAACAGAGAAAAAACCAAAAACATGGGAGGAATTAAATATAGTAGCTTCATCTAGTAAAATCAGATTTTGATCTGCACCACCACCACGTACATTGAATCCAGAAGCTCCTTCGCCTGCATTTGTTACTCCAGGAAGTAGTAAGAGTGATTTTAGAACATCGACTTCACCAAGGACAACTGGCATTTTCTTGATCGCGGAAATGGAAAGCTTGTTGAGACTCATTTCTGGAGAGCGAATAGCGCTACGAGGATTATTATCGGTAATGATTACTTCTTTAAGCATTTCACCGCTTTCATATAGACTGAAGTTCATTTTTTTGTTTTCAGATAATTCTATTTTTTGAGATTCAATCTGAAACCCGATGTAGCTAATTAAAACTGTGTAAGTAGCTGCCGGGAGAGTTATCGAATAAAAGCCATATTCATTTGTTGTAGTACTTGACTTGATTTCAGGAATGTAAACATTCACACCAATAAGTGTTTCGTTATTTTTTATATCTGTAATTACGCCGCTAAGTGTAAATTTCTCTTGGGAATAGGAGGAGAGCGTAAATAAGAACCCGACAATTAAGACGATAATTTTCTTGAAAAACATACTATATATTTAGAATTGCAAATTTGGTGTAACGATAAGTGAAATTCGATTAAACAAAGGTTAAAAAAATATTAATAATAAAAAAGACAACCGTTGCGGGTTGCCTTTTAAAGTATAATGTATCGTGAGTTAATTAAGCAATTTTAGCTAAAACAGCATTAAATGTTGCGCTAGGACGCATTGCTTTGCTTGTTAATTCAGGATTAGGCTGGTAATAACCACCAATATCTTGTGGTTTTCCTTGCGCTCCAATTAATTCAGAGTTAATTTTTGTTTCGTCTTCTTCCAGTTCTTTTGCAATAGGAGCAAATATAGCTTGTAATTCCGTGTCTTTGGTTTGAGCTGCTAAAGCCTCTGCCCAATACATTGCTAAATAGAAATGAGAACCACGGTTGTCTATTTGTCCAATTCTACGAGCCGGAGATTTATCGTTTTGTAAAAACTTCTCTGTAGCTTGATCTAAGGCTTCTGATAAAACCAATGCTTTTGGATTATTATAAACAGAACCTAAATGTTCTAATGAAACTGCAAGAGCTAAGAATTCTCCAAGAGAATCCCAACGTAGATAACCTTCAGAAGTGAATTGCTCAACGTGTTTTGGAGCAGATCCACCAGCACCAGTTTCAAACAAACCACCACCATTCATTAATGGAACGATTGATAACATCTTAGCTGAAGTTCCTAATTCAAGGATAGGGAATAAATCAGTTAAATAATCACGTAAAACGTTTCCTGTTACAGAGATAGTATCTAATCCTTCTTTAGTTCTTTCTAAAGTAAAAATAGTTGCTTCAATCGGATTTAAAATACGGATATCTAAACCAGTTGTATCGTGATCTTTTAAATATTTTTCTACTTTTTCAATTACTTTTCTATCATGTGCTCTGTTTTCGTCTAACCAGAATATAGTAGGTACGTTTGTAGCACGAGCTCTGTTTACGGCTAGTTTTACCCAGTCCTGAATTGGAGCGTCTTTGGCCTGACACATTCTGAAGATGTCTTTTTCTTCAACAGGCTGTTCCATTAAAACGTTTCCTTTTGTGTCAACAACGCGAACAACGCCGTCTCCAGTCATTTGGAATGTTTTATCATGTGATCCGTATTCTTCTGCTTTTTGTGCCATCAAACCTACGTTTGGTACACTTCCCATTGTTGTTGGGTCAAAAGCGCCGTTCTTTTTACAGAAATCAATAGTTGCTTCATAAACGCCAGAATAACAACGGTCCGGAATCAAAGCAATAGTGTCTTGTAATTTTCCTGCAGCATTCCACATTTGCCCAGAAGTACGAATCATTGCAGGCATAGAAGCATCTACAATAACATCTGAAGGAACGTGAAGGTTTGTAATTCCTTTATCTGAATTTACCATGGCTAAACCAGGACCATTTTCAATTGCTTGATTGATGGCAGCTTCTACTTCAGCTTGTTGGGGCTGACCTGCAATTTTTGCATAAACATCACCTAATCCATTTCTGGTGTCAATGTTTAATTGAGTAAATAAAGTTTTATATTTTTCGAATACGGTTGCAAAGAAAACTTCAACAATAGCACCAAAAATAATTGGATCTGAAATTTTCATCATCGTTGCTTTCAAGTGTACAGAAAGCAAAACGTTTTCTTTTTTAGCTTCTGCAATTGCACTAGCTACAAAGCTTTTTAAAGACTTTAAGTTCATTACTGAACTATCAATTATTTCGCCGGCCTTAAGTGGAGTACTTGCTTTTAAAACAGTAGTCGTGCCATCTTTTCCTACGAATTCAATTTTTACGTCAGTAGCCTCAGTAGTAGTTAGCGATTGTTCACTTCCGTAAAAATCACCACTTTTCATAGCTTCTACTTTTGTTTTTGAATCAGCAGACCAAGCTCCCATTGAGTGAGGATGTGCTTTTGCGAAGTTTTTAACCGCTTTAGGAGCTCTACGATCAGAGTTTCCTTCACGCAAAACTGGGTTTACTGCAGAACCTAATACTTTTGAATATTTGGCTTTAATTTCTTTGTCTGCGTCGGTTTTAGGGTCTTCAGGGAAATTTGGTATTTTATAACCATGTTTTTGTAATTCAGCAATAGCCTCTTTTAATTGAGGCACAGATGCAGAAATATTTGGTAATTTAATGATGTTTGCTTCAGCTGAAGTAGCTAGTTTTCCAAGTTCAGATAAAGAATCTTCTACTTTTTGGTCTTCATTTAAAAACTCAGGGAAGTTAGATAAAATTCTAGCGGCTAGTGAAATGTCTTTTGTTTCCATTTCAATACCTGCTGTTGCAGTAAATGCTTGTACAATTGGTAAAAAAGAATAAGTTGCCAACAAAGGCGCCTCATCAGTTAATGTGTAAACAATCTTTGATTTTTGTGTCATTTTTTTATTTTTATAATCGTATCCTTGATTAACAAGGATGTCAAATGTATGGTCTGCTTAAAATTAAGCGTAGCAAATATAAGAAAATCAGACTGAAAATTGACTCGGTTTGACACAGAAATATATGATTTTTCAGATAACTAACGTGTTCGTCTGAAAATGTTATTTTTATTATTGATTGGACAGTGTTTAAGATTTTAAAAAAAGGCATAAAAAAAGTCCCAACAGTGTTGGGACTTTTATGATAAAGAGATATTTGACTATCTTCTTTTGTCTTTAATTTTTGCTTTTTTACCAGTAAGTTCTCTGAAGTAGAAAATTCTAGCTCTACGAACTGCACCTTTTTTGTTGATTTCAACTTTTTGTAAAGCTGGCAAGTTTACAGGGAAGATACGCTCAACACCTACAGCACCTGACATTTTACGAATAGTAAAAGTTTCTGTGTTAGCAGATCCTCTTCTTTGGATAACAACTCCTTTGAAAAACTGAGTTCTAGTTTTTTCACCCTCTTTAATTTCGTAGTACACAGTGATAGTATCACCAGCTCCGAATACAGGAAAATCTTTTCTTACTACTAATTCGTCTTTAACGAATTTCATTAAATCTGCCATGATAATTTTAATTATGGTTGTGAATCAGAGCAACATACGCGGATCTCGCCAGAGGTTAGTCTAAAGTGGGCGCAAAAGTACTTAAAAAAGTTTAAAGTATAAAGTTTTTTTTAGTCTAAAGTTGAATCGTTCTGATGAAACAAGTGTAAACCTTGAACTTTAAACAAAAAAAACTACTCTTCTAACAAATCTGGACGTCTCGTTTTAGTATGCTCATAGGCCATGTCTTCGCGCCATTTGTCAATTTTGGCAAAATTACCGCTGGTTAATACTTCAGGAACTTTCCATCCATTATAGTCCGCGGGTCTGGTATATATAGGTCCCGACAATAAGCCGTCTTGAAAACTGTCTGTCAATGCTGAGGTTTCATCACTCAAAACCCCTGGAATCAATCGGATTAAAGCATCTGACAATACTAATGCACCTAATTCTCCTCCTGATAAAACATAATCACCTATAGAGATTTCTTTAGTGATAAAATGGTCACGCACGCGCTGATCCACTCCTTTATAATGGCCACATAAGATGATAATATTCTCATACATGGACATTGTGTTTGCCATTTTCTGATTTAGCGTTTCTCCGTCAGGCGACATATAGATGATCTCGTCGTAGGTTCTTTCGCTTTTCAAATGGGTAATACAGGCGTCAATCGGCTGCACTGTCATTACCATTCCGGCACCACCGCCATAAGGGTAATCATCAACACTTTTTTGTCTGTTGGTTGTGTAGTCCCGTAAATTATGAAAATGAACCTCCACTAATCCTTTGTCAATAGCACGTTTCATAATGGAAGCCTCAAACGGGCTTCTTAGCAATTCAGGTAAAACGGTAACAATATCAATGCGCATGATTTTATATCTAAGTTTGAAGGCGCAAAGGTACAAAGTTTTTTTTCAGGAGCTAATCCAGCTATTCGTTGTAAATGAAATTCGCTGAACTCCTATAAAAGGAAAAGTATGGCGGAGTAATGTTTTCCCTTTTTAAAGAAATGGAGGAATGGATTTTTACTTGTAGCGGGGCTATTAGATTGTATTTCAACAACGACCAACAATAGTTACGCGATCGTTTTAGTAACTGTTTTTTTTAACTACTTTTATGGCTAGAAATTAATAAATCTTAAAATATGCAATTTTTTTCAAAAATTAATCTGGCAAGCGCAATTCTTGTTTTTGCGGCTTCATTACAAACAAACACGATTCAGGCACAAAATAATTCGGTTAAAATGACAAATCCTCTTTTACAAAGAAGTACGCTGCAGTATCAAGCGCCCCCTTTTAATTTAATTAAAGATACGGATTTTAAACCCGCTTTTGAGTACGGTTTAGGAGTTCACGATAAAGAAATAATGGCAATTGCAGATAGTCCTGCTAAACCTAGTTTTCAAAATTCTGTACTAGCCTTAGAAACTTCGGGAATTGATTTAAAAAGAGCAATGAGTGTTTTTTATAACTTAACGGGTTCTAATACTAACCCAACTTTGCAAGCTTTACAAGCCGAATATGCGCCTATTTTTTCGGGGCATAATGATAAAATATATTTAAATAGCAAGTTGTACAAACGATTCAAAGCACTGAATCTAGCAGTTTTAAAAGGAGAAGATAAAAAATTGACTCAGTATTATTTGCAAAAATTTGAATTAGCTGGTGCTAATTTATCGGATGCCGATAAAGACAAAATGAAAAAAATCAATGAAGAGCTAGCCAGTTTGGGTACGCTTTTCGGTACTAAATTATTGATTGCCCGTAAAAATGGTGCTGTTTTGTTTGATAATGTTAAGGATTTAGATGGTTTGAGTACTAATGAAATTGCTGCTGCAAAAGCTAAAGCAACTGAGGCAGGTCATGACGGACAATATTTATTAGGATTATTGAATACAACCCAACAACCAGTTTTGCAAAGCCTAACCAATAGAGCAACTAGGGAAAAAATATTCAAATCGTCTTGGATGCGTGCTGAAAAGAATGACGATGGTGATACTCGTGAGGTATTAGAAAAAATGGCCAGATTGCGTTTGCAAAAAGCGAACTTGATGGGGAAAAAGAATTTTGCTGAGTGGAAGCTACAAGATCAAATGGCTGAAACACCAGCAAGAGCTATGGATTTGTTAGCGAAAATAGCTGCTCCAGCGGTTGCGAAAGCAAAAGTAGAAGCAAAAGAAATTCAAGATTTAATTGATGCTCAAAATGGGGGTTTTAAATTGGAACCTTGGGATTGGAATTTTTATTCGGAGCAAGTTCGTAAAGCTAAATATGATTTGGACGAAAGTCAAGTTAAACCTTATTTTGAGTTGACAACGGTCCTAGAAAAAGGAGTGTTTTTTGCAGCCCAGAAAATGTATGGAATTACCTTTAAGCAACGTAGAGACTTACCTGTATATCACCCAGATGTTGTTGCGTATGAGGTTTTTGACAATGATGGGAAATCAATGGCAATATATTATTTAGATTTCTATACAAGAGATAATAAAAATGGAGGTGCTTGGATGAATAGCTTTGTAAGTCAATCTCATTATTTAAAACAAAAACCAGTAATTGTTAACGTTTATAATTTTGCAAAACCAGTAAGCGGAACTCCTTCTTTAATTAGTTTTGATAACGTAATCACTATGTTCCATGAGTTCGGACATACATTACACGGGCTATTTGCTAATCAAAACTACACCAGTCTTTCTGGAACTTTTGTGCCACGTGATTTTGTAGAATTTCCTTCTCAAATTAATGAGCATGCCGCTTTAGATCCAGAGGTTTTAAGAAATTATGCACTTCATTATGAGACTAAAGAGGTTATTCCTCAAGAGTTAATTGATAAAATTAAAAAGGCAGAAACGTTTAACAAAGGATATGATGTTACTGAGCTTTTGGCGGCATCAACATTAGACATGAACTGGCATAGTGTAGAGAACGAAGCTGACTTTAAACCTACTTTAGTTTTTGAAAACGAAGCACTTCAAAAATACGGATTGTTAGTAAGCGAAGTGCCTACAAGATACCATACGCCTTATTTTGCTCATATTTGGAGTGGAGGTTATTCTGCAGGATATTATGCTTATACTTGGTCTAAAACTCTAGATTATAATGCTTTTGACTGGATGAAAGCAAACGGTGGTTTAACAAGAGAAAATAGTGAACGTTTTAGAAAATACATCTTATCAGTTGGGAATAGTGTAGATTTAAATAAAGCCTTCAAAGAATTCATAGGACACGATATGGAAATCGAACCTTATTTAAGAAACGCAGGGCTTTCAGATAAATAATCGTATTTTAATTTACCAATCAAAATGGCATTCGTAACGGATGCCATTTTTTTTTGCGGAGCTGCCTCCACTGCGAGTTGGGTTATTAAATTATAAAGTTTCCTTAATATTTTTCATACAAAATTCTTTATGTCTAAATTTACATTTCATCAAAATAAACGTTTAAAAGGCCAAAAATGAAATTCAAATTTATTCTTCCACTATTTTTTATAACTCTGTTTTCCTTTGCACAACAAGACCAATTAAAATGGTTAGATTTGAATTTGAGCAATTATGATTATCCATATCCAGTTCATTTTATTACCCTAAAAGTCCAACAGCAAGAACTCAAAATGGAGTATATGGATGTGAAGCCAGACAATTATAACGGAAAAAATATTGTTTTGCTTCACGGAAAAAACTTCAACGGAGCCTATTGGCAAACGACTATTGCTGCTTTAACTAAAAAAGGATTCCGAGTAATCGTACCAGACCAAATAGGTTTTGGAAAATCAACAAAACCAGATCACTTTCAATATACTTTTCAACAACTGGCACAAAACACAAAACAAATTTTAGATACACTCGGGATTGAAAAAACAGCTGTTTTAGGACATTCTATGGGTGGAATGATTGCCACTCGTTTTGCATTACTTTATCCTGAAATTACAGAGAAATTAATTCTTGAAAACCCAATAGGATTAGAAGATTGGAAACTTAAAGTGCCATATCAAAATGTAGATTGGTGGTATCAAAATGAATTGAAACAGAGTTATGCTGGAATCAAAAAATACCAATTAGATAGTTATTACGATGGTAAATGGAAACCTGAATATGATCAATGGGTTAATCTGTTGGCTGGTTGGACTTTAAATTCTGATTTTAAAAAAATAGCGTGGAATTCAGCCCTGACTTATGACATGATTTTTACACAGCCTGTTGTTTATGAATTCCAAAACATAAAAGCGCCAACACTTTTGATTATCGGAACCAGAGATAGAACTGCTTTAGGAAAGCCATTAGTAAGTGAAGAGGTTAGAAAAACAATGGGGTTATACTCCGTTCTAGGGAAAGAAACACAAAAGAAAATACCAAATTCAAAACTTGTTGAGATACCTAATATTGGGCACATGCCACATATTGAAAGTTTTGACAAATTTATTCAGCCTCTAGCTGATTTTCTAGAGAAATAATAAGTAAAGTAAAATTGCAAAATAAGAATAGTACGGATGAGAGTAAATTTATCCTAATTAATAAAACAATACATTATGAGTACAGAAAAATTAACAAACGGTCTACAAGCAACTTTAGATAATGCAAAAAACGCATGGGAAGCAAAGGCGCCAGAACAAATTAAAGAAATATACGCTGAAGGAATTGCTGACGTGACACGTCAAAATGTGGTTATAAACGCTAAGAAAAATCATGATATGGCACCTAACTTTAGCCTAACTAACGCTACAGGAAAAGAAGTGCAATTAAGTGATTATCTTAAAAAAGGACCAGTTGTTTTAACTTGGTATCGTGGCGGGTGGTGTCCTTATTGCAATATGACTTTGCATTATTTGCAAGAGCAATTGCCAAACATTCAGTTAAAAGGAGCTAATTTATTGGCTTTAACGCCTGAGTTACCTGACAAATCAATGTCTACGGTAGAAAAGCACGAATTACAATTTCAAGTATTGAGTGATGTGGGGAATAAAGTAGCGAAGGAATATGGTATCGTTTTTAAATTGACTGATGATGTAGCGGCTTCGTACCAAAAGGGGTTTGATTTACATGGATATAACGGTGACGAATCAGATGAGTTGCCTTTAGCAGCTACATATGTAATTGATCAACAAGGAAAAATTGTGTACACGTTTTTAGATGCTGAATATAGAAATAGAGCTGAAGCTGATGATATTTTGGCAGCACTTGATGCGATTCAGAAATAATACCAAACAAATTTATAATTTTGTTCAAATCCCTCCGGTATAATCTGGTCAAAGTTTTATTTATTACCCTCAAAAGTAAAAATCTTCTGGGGGTATTTTAATCAATAAAAGTAGTTTTTTTATGTTAAAATTATCTTTTGTTTAGAACAATAATCTAAATACACAACGTAATTTTGCGCGATGAATTTATCAAAGAAAAATGTCTTGTTCATGGCAGCGGCTACGGGACTTATAGTAGCGAATTTGTATTATTGCCAACCCTTAATAGTTTTAATAGCAGACGAATTTAAAATTGCTCATGCCGATGCAGGAACAATAACTTATCTTACTCAAGCTGGCTATGCTATTGGCTTGTTTTTTATGGTTCCGTTGGGAGATAAATTAGAACGTAAAACACAAATTTTATATACCACTTTTGCTTCTGTAATTGCTTTAATTATTGCCGCCACAGCGCAAAGTTATCTTATTTTAGAAATTGCCTCGCTTTTAATCGGAATCACATCTATCGTTCCGCAACTTATTTTGCCGCTTGCGGCGTCATTAAGCGCTCCCGAAGAACGAGGTAAAGTAGTAGGTACAATCATGAGCGGACTATTAGTAGGAATATTATTATCACGAACATTAAGTGGTTTTATAGGCGAGGTTTTAGGATGGCGCGCCATGTTTTGGATTGCCTCAGGATTGTGTTTGCTATTGTTTTTTATCATAAAGAAACAATTCCCTTATAATAAACCTGTTTTTAATGGTTCATACGGGCAACTGATTGGTTCGCTTTTTACTTTAATTAAAGAACAACCTTTGTTACGAGAGGCTACTTTGATTAATGTATTTAGTTTTGCTCAATTTGGGGCTTTCTGGACCACGATGGTTTTATTACTCTCGGCAGAACCGTTTAATTTTAACAGTGCGACTATTGGTTTATTCGGAATCGTTGGGGCTTCCGGAGCTTTGGCAGCTCCTTTGGTTGGGAAGCTAGGGGATAAGGGGAGTTCTAGAGTTGCGGTAGGTTACGGTTGTATATTGATCGCCTTCAGTTTTATGGTTTTCTATTTCTCAGGAACGAGTGTCATCGGAATCATTTTCGGAATTATATTTATAGATATTGGTTTACAAGGAGTCCATATATCTAATCAAACTCGCGTTTATTCGATAATGCCGGAAGCGAGAAACCGTATGAATACCGTATTTATGTCTTTTAGCTTTTTAGGAACAGCAGCGGGTTCGGCCTTTGGATTGTTTTTATGGCAATTTGGTGGCTGGCATGCGGTAAGCTTAGGCTGTTTGTTATTATCAGCATTAGCGTTGTCAGTGTATGCTTATACCTATAAATCAAAACGGAAAGCATTAGAAAGCATCAATGAATAAAAAATTAATTCGTAAATTTGCACTTCAATAAAAATTATACAACAATGGAAAATGGAATATATGCTAAATTCAACACTGCAAAGGGGTCGGTTTTAGTAAAATTAGAGCACGAATTAACACCAGGAACTGTTGGTAACTTCGTAGGATTAGCTGAAGGAAACTTAGAAAATAAAGTAAAGCCACAAGGAACAAAATTTTATAACGGATTGAAATTCCACAGAGTGATTCCTGATTTTATGGTTCAAGGTGGATGTCCACAAGGAACTGGAACTGGTGACCCTGGATATAAATTTGATGATGAATTTCACCCAAGTTTAAAACATGACAAACCGGGAATATTAGCTATGGCTAATTCAGGTCCTGGATCAAATGGTTCTCAATTTTACATTACACACGTTCCTACTTCTTGGTTAGACGGTAAGCATACTGTTTTTGGACATGTAGTAGAAGGACAAGATGTTGTTGACGCTATTGCTCAAGGGGACGCTTTGGAAAGTGTTGAAATCGTAAGAGTAGGAGAAGAAGCAGAGAAATGGAATGCTATTGAATCTTTTATTACTTTTAAGGGAGCACGTAACAAACGTGATATCGCTTTGAAAGCAGATGCTGAAGCTGCAATGGAAAAACTGGCTGCTGGGTTTGAAAAAACGGAAAGCGGGTTACGTTACCAATTCATCCAAAAAGGAGAAGGTAAAAAAGCAGAAAATGGTAAAACAGTTTCTGTACATTATACTGGACAACTTCCTGACGGAAAAGTTTTTGATAGTTCATATCCAAGAAAAAAACCAATTGAATTTCCATTAGGACAAGGGAATGTGATTGAAGGATGGGACGAAGGTATCGCTTTATTGCGTGTAGGTGATAAAGCACGTTTCGTGATCCCATCTCATTTAGGATATGGATCTCGTGGTGCTGGAGGAGCAATTCCACCAAACGCTACTTTGATCTTTGACGTAGAATTAATGGACGTTAAATAAGGTACGATTTATGAAATTAGAACAATGAAGTTTTAATTTTGTACTAAATATAAAAACCCAATTATCATTTTAGATAATTGGGTTTTTTTATGCGATAAAATGTTTTTATTAGTCAGTTTGACTTGAATAGTGATTTGTAAAAGAAAACTGTTGCCAAGTATCACATTGCTTTTCGGAGATATTTTCTTCCGGTCATTTTTATAATTTCCATGCTAAAAGTAGTAGAAGTGACTATGTGTTTTACTCTAACCTTATTTCCATTTAATATTACATCCAATACTCGGTTTCTGCTCGGGATTCAGCGTACGGTTGTACACAACGCTGTCAATTGCGCCGCGCAAATCGCTACCGCTTAAGGGAATTCCGTTTCCAGGTCTGCTGTCATCCAGTTGACCGCGATAGACTAATTTGTCCTGACTGTCATATAAAAAGAAGTCAGGAGTGCAGGCGGCTTGGTAGGCTTTGGCTACTTCCTGTGTTTCATCATACAAATAAGGAAATTCAAAATTATTTTCAAAAGCAAATTCCGTCATGAGTTCTGGCGAATCCTGTGGATAATTCACTACATCGTTACTCGAAATGGCAATAACCCCAAGTCCTTGAACCCGATAGTCATTAGCAATCATAACGACCTCTTCAATTACATGAAGGACAAACGGACAGTGATTGCACATGAATAGTACTAAGGTTCCTTTTTCCCCTTTTAAATCGGCAAAAGAAAACGACTCTGTTCCGGACTTCATGTCTTTCAAGTAAAATTCGGGCGCTTTCGTTCCTAAAGCAGTCATATTTGATGGAGTTCGTGACATTGATTAGTATTGTTTTAGATTACAGGCTTAAAGTTAAGGAAAAAGGTTTGCTTTTAGTCTTAAATGATTATTTTTAGTTTTTATAACGCATTGGAATAAAAATATAATTTATGATGGAGAATAATTTAACATGGCAAGAATTTGAAAGAGTGGAAATGTACGTGGGTACTATCGTGGAAGTTAATGATTTTCCGGAGGCTAGAAAACCGGCTTACCAACTCACCATCGATTTTGGAGAAACGATTGGGATGAGAAAAACTTCGGCACAAATTACCAAACGCTATTCTAAGACCGATTTACTCCACCGTCAGATCGTTACCGTAATTAATTTTCCAAAAAAGCAAATTGGCAAGTTCATGAGCGAATGCCTCGTTCTTGGCGCTGTCGGAGAAGAAGGAGATGTGATTCTGTTGGCTCCCGACTTTAAAATTGAAAATGGACTGCGAATCGGTTAACAAGTACATATTTCCCTTTGATTGTAAAACATAGTAAACATTATAATACTTGCTTCTATTAAAGGGTATTATTTATATAATTAAACCTTCAATTATATGAATGTTAATGCAGGCTAATTACTTTTGTAATGTGCCACTTGGCATTTTTGTACTGCCATATTATTATAAACTTACTGGGTTTTGATGGTGTTCCAGATGGCTCTTGATTGTTATGGAATTTATGCAGTCCTATTTCTACTGCGCCATAATCTTTGATGGGATATACTTCAATACTTCCTTTTACTAATTCTCTGGTTACTTTGCCACAGATATTTCTTTTCGTAGCGTCCAGAAGCTCTCGCTTTGAAGTCATCAATCCTCCTTTATCATGATAAAACTCTAGACTATCCGCATATATTGTAGCCTGCGCATCCATGTTGCAGCTGTTGTAAGCTCGAAAAAAAGTACTGTCCATACTGACAATTTCATCATACAATGCTTGGTCATCTATAGTATAAGTGTACTCTTTTTCGCGGGTAGAAAGGTGCTTCGAAGAGCAGGCGGAAAGAAAAAGAAGAATTAATAAGAAAGGAAAAAAGAAGGTTTTTATGCTTTTCATAACTTCAAAGTATTTAATATTTAGTACGTTTCAACGGTGCCGAATTTAGAAAAAGAACAGTGATTAGAGGATTTTAAAAACCATATCGTAATTCCAGTCTAGCTTTCTTGTGCGATTTGCCAGATGCTCATTTTTATTCGAGTTATGAAACCTAATTTTTCATATAATTTTACGGCGCCGATATTAGCTGCGGCAACATGTAAGAAAGGAATTTTGTGTTGCTTCAAAATAGCATTGGCAGTGTACGCCACAAGTTGTTTCGCATAGCCTTTTCCTGTGTGTTCTGGATGTGTAATAACGGCACTCACTTCTATAAAATCATCCATTTGCATGCGTTCCCCCGTTATGGCTACGAGTTGGTTGTTTTTAAAAATACCGTAATAATTACCTAAATCAGCAGTTTTAGATTTGAAATATTCTGGGTAAACGATTTTTACTAATGCCAAAAGTGCGGGTCTATGACTTCCGTCTAATTTTACAATTTCGTCAGTATAAGTCAATTTGATTTTATCACTAACGATCATTTGTAAACACAACAATTCGTCTTTAAACTGTAGTGATTTAGGTAGGTTTGGTTTGGAGCCAAATATAAAAAAAGAAGGGACTAATTTGGCGTAAGCCAATAAATCATCTTCATTATTAGAGAGTTCATTAAACGCGCCAAAAGCACAATATTCGGGATTATAAAAACGGGTTGTATTGTAATTAAATGCTAGGTTTTTATGGCTTTCCGCCAAGGAATACCAAACGGGATTATCTAGCTTATATTCTTCTTTCATAGTTTTATTTTATTATTCAATTGGTAAGCTTCCGTTTTGTCCCCATTCAGTCCATGAACCATCATAAACCGCTTTTGGGTTCGTATCTCCAATAAGTTCGTAGGCTATCAAATCAATACAAGCCGTTACGCCAGAGCCACAGCTAAAGTATAAAGCGTTATTTTGTTGCGGTAGTATTTTAGTCAATTCTTCTTTGGATAGAAATTTTCCATCACTTAATAAGTTGGAGTACGGAATATTAATTGAACTAGGAATATGTCCGCTGCGTAATCCGGCTCTTGGTTCTTTAGTTTCTCCTGAGAAACGATCACTGGAACGTGCATCTATCAAAACTGCTTCTTTTGAATCGATATTAGCTAGAATTTGCTCTGTGGTTTTCACCATTTCTGGTTTGAATTTAGATTCGAAATTCCCAACTTGATACGTTCTTTTTTCGGGTTTTTCAACTGGAAGATTTTCTTTTGCCCAAGCGGGAAGACCGCCATCAAGAACCCAGACATTATCATGTCCCATAATGGTGAATAACCACCAAGCTCGCGGACTCGTATATATTCCTAAGCTATCATAAACTACAATTTTACTGTCTTTATTAATACCTAGTTTTTTGGCCGCTTTTGCAAAAGCATCAGCATTTGGTAGTGTATTGGGTAATGGATTTGTGGTATCACTAAAATCATTTTTAATATCAAAAACGCGTGCTCCTTTTATTTGAACATCTTCAAATGGAGATTCGTCTTTGTTTTGATTTGCTTTTTGAGAGGCATCAAGTATAATTAAGTCTGCATCTTCAAGATGTTCCTTGAGCCATTGAACAGATACTATTGGGTTTTTCATGATTTTTATATTTCGTTAGGTTGTGTGTTGTTTTTTCGCTTAGTCCATTTCCAGATTTCAATCCAAAGTACCGATACGCCACTTACCCCAGCGCAAATCGCAATTTGGTGCAACTGCAATGGAAGAACATCAAAGAAACGGGCAATTAGATTGATGTATACAATCAAGGCAAGGAATAATAAGGTCAGCGAATTGGCAATCACCATCATATTGTTTTTGTTTTTCAAAGAGGAAAAAACAGAATAGTAAAACGAACGATTGACTAAGGACAGAATCACATTCGAAAAAACTAAAGTGGTAAATACCATAGTTCGTGTTAATTGTTCGTTGCCTCCATTTTGTATGGTTAATTGGTACACAAATAAAACTCCTATGGTAATCCCAATTCCTTGTACGATACTTATTCCTAATTCTTTTAGCGATAAGAAAGTACTGGCTATTGGTCTAGGTGCTTGTTGCATAGCATTTTTTTCGGCAGGTTCATTTTCATACACAATGGAACACATGGGGCCCATTACTAATTCTAAAAAAATAACGTGAACAGGTGTGAAAATATCGGGATAAATCCAACCCAAAAATAAGGGTAAGGATACTGTTAGTATTATTGGAATATGAATGGAAACGATATAGCGTATTGCTTTTTTAAGATTGGAATAGATGCGACGTCCAGCTGCAACAGCAATAATCATTTTTGATAAATCATCATCAACCAAAATCAGATCTGCGGCATCTTTTGCAATTTCAGTTCCCTTTTTTCCCATTGCAACACCTATATTGGAAGCTTTCAATGCAGGTCCGTCATTTACACCATCGCCAACCATTGCCACCACTTGCTTGTCTTTTTTTAAGACATTAACAACGGCTAGTTTTGCTTCTGGAAACATGCGGGTTAAAAGAGTTGTACCATGAATGGCTTTTAGCATTTCGACTTCATTCAGTTTCATGAACTCTTCACCTTCCATTACGCTATCGGCATTTTTAACTCCTGCTTTTTCAGCAATGGCTTTTGTAGTTAGCGCGTTATCTCCTGTTATCACTTTTACCTGTATACCAGCTTCATAAAATTGTTGAATTACGCTTTGTATGTTTGCTTTAGGAGGATCGTAAAAAACCACCAAGCCCACGAAATGAAAGGGTAATTCCTGTTGGTCTTTTGGGTAACTACTTTCTGTATAATCAGAGTATCCAACGCCAAGGATACGATACCCTTTGGATGCCAATGTAATTATTGTGTCCTGGATTTGGTTTTTTTGCTCCGTGTTGAGGTTTGATACTTTTATAATGGTTTCCGGGCCACCTTTGGCAGCAGTAATACGTTTGCCTTCCTTATTCTCAAAGACGTGCGTCATCATAGGCGGTTTTCCGTCAAGCGGATATTCATGTACCATGGAAAACTGTCTGCGGCTATCGTTGGTTGTGGTTCTTGTATATTCCTTATGCAAAGTTTTTTCCATTGGATCAAAAGGCACAGGTTCGCTTGCCCACATTGCTATTTCAATAACTTTTTTGGCCTCTTCTGTATCCCATTGCTCTTTTTCGTATAGTTTGTCGGTGCTAAAAGCGTATACGGATTGCAGACTCATTTTGTTTTGTGTCAGCGTTCCTGTTTTATCCGTACAAATGATGGTGGCACTCCCCAAGGTTTCTACAGTTCTGATTTTTTTGACTATAACACCTTCTTTCATTAATCGCCAGGATCCCAAGGCCATGAAAGTTGTAAATGCCACTGGAATTTCTTCGGGAAGAATGGACATTGCCAGGGTCAGTCCTTTTAGTAAACTGGTTAAGATATTTTGTGTTTTCCAAAAATAAACGCCCCAAACCAATAGGAAAACAGCAATACCCATGATGGCCATCACTTTTACAAATTTTTGAATCTGAACTTGTAATGGTGTAGGTGTTTCTTTGATGTTTTGTAACGAAGTACCTAGTTTTCCAACTTCGGTATTAAGGCCAATTTTAGTTACTCGGTAAACCGCTAAGCCAGAGGCTACCAAGGTGCCGCTAAAAACAGATTTCAACTCCGTTTTTTCTGATTTGAAAACAGCATAGGGTTCGCCAGTCAGTAGGGATTCATTAACAGAAAAATCATTGCTGTGTATGATTTCTCCATCCGCATTGATCGTGTTTCCTTCCTGAGCGATTACTAGATCATCGATGACAATTTCGGCAGTGGGAATTCTTGTTGGTTCTCCATTTCGTAAGACCGTGCTCAGCGGCTCATTTAGTTTTTCTAAAGATTCCATTGCAATCCGACTGCGGTTGTCCTGATAAAAAGAAATTCCAGAGACGGCAACTATAGCAGCCAGCATAAAGTAGGCTTCACTATTTTGTCCCATGATAAAATAAATGATAGCAACGGCTATTAATAATAGTAACATGGGCTCTTTGAACATGTCAAATAGGGCTATCCACCATTTGTGTTGTTGTTTGTGAGTTTGTTTGTTCTGCCCAAATTTGTCTCTAGAAGCTTGAACGTCCGCATCGGTTAAGCCTACGATATTTTCGGGAATATTAATTTTTATTGACATAGTTTCGAGAATGAATACTGCTACTCAAATATAAGATTTTTAGGGATAATATAAGTACCGTAGGCTATGGATTATGATACAAATGAGTATAATCAGGGCAAGATATTGATATTAGACTTTTTCGGTGGTCATGAAAATAAAATAAAGACCAATTAAAATACTGGCAAATGCAGTTACCAGAAAAGCGGTGTCCGCGCCAAACTGGTACCAAATCAATCCCGCCATGGAACTGGCGAGCATGGTGAAAAAGCTTTGAAAAGCAGAATAGGTACCGATAGCAGTCGCAGTATCCTTTTCGTTCGAAATATTGCTGATCCACGCCTTGGAGACACCTTCGGTTGCTGCCGCATAGATTCCATAAAGCGCAAAAATTCCAGCGAAAACATAAATGTTTTGTTTGAATCCCATGCCAAAATAGACAATCGAGAAAATACTTATCCCGAAAATCAGCATTTTCTTTAAACCAATTTTATCAGCCAATATTCCTATTGGAAAAGCAAATAAGGCATAAACGAGATTGTAAAAAATATAAACACCAATAACCAATGTGTCACTTAATCCAGATTCTTTGGCTTTAAGTAGAAGGAAAACGTCGGAACTGTTAAATAGAGTGAAAGCTAAAAGTCCGATAACGACTTTGCGGTACATAGGAGGACTTGCTTTCCAATAGCCTAAAAACGAGAAGAAAGGAGTTGCTTTTTTATCGGTAGTAATTGTGCTTTGTTTTTCCTTTAACAAAAAGGTTGCGGCTATAGCCAAAAGTCCGGGAATGAACGCAATGTAAAACAAGGTAGTATAGTTCTCAGGATAGAAGTAGAGGAAGAGTAGGGCTAATGACGGACCTAATACAGCGCCCAGTGTATCCATGGAACGATGAAAACCAAATATCTTCCCTTTCGTTTGCGGAGTGGCTTCGTCAGAGAGGATAGCGTCTCTTGCTCCGGTTCGGATTCCTTTTCCAAAACGGTCGATGGTTCGCGCAAAGAAAATCCAAAGCGGATAAATGAACAATGCCATCATGGGTTTTGAAATGGCGCTGAATGCATAACCTAGTTGTACAAACGGAACTCTTTTCGCAGTCGCATCAGAACGTTTTCCGAAGTAGCCTTTGCTTAATCCCGCAGTAGCTTCTGCAACACCTTCAAGAATCCCAATAAGTACAATGGAGAAACCTATTGACTTTAAATAAATGGGCATGATAGGATATAACATCTCACTGGCCGTATCGGTAAATAAGCTTACTAGAGACAAAATCCAGACGGTGCGGCTGATGTTTTTCAAAATAGGATCGATTGATAATTATACACTATAAATGTAAATAAAAAGTCTGAAAATCATATGACTTTCAGACTTTTATAATAATGCTTTTATTGGAACAAATTACCTTCCTAAAGGAATGCGATTACGACTTTTGAATTTCGTTTGTGTCATTTTTAACGGTAGTTTCTTCAACACCTTTTGGTCGGTGCATCACTACTTGTGGAAATGGAATTTCTATTCCTTCATCGTCAAAGGCAACTTTTAGTCTTTTACGAAGTTCTCCAGTTACTTCCCATTGTTTACTTGGTAATGTTTCGCCTAATATTTTTAGCATAATCGAAGAATCAGCAAAATCATTTACTCTTAAGAACTGCGGGGCCAGTATGATATTGTCTTTCCATAAAGGGTCATTAGCGATTTCGTTCCCTACTTTATTAATCACTGTGATAACATGCTCTAAATTCGAACTATATCCAACGCCCATATCTAAGTTAATACGGGAAAAATCTTTGGAAAGATTTGATACTTTTTTTATTTCTCCGTGAGGAATGTGGTGAACGGTTCCGTCTAAGTCTCTTAAAGTAGTTTTTCTTAAACTGATCTCTTGAACGGTACCTCCTGCATTGTCAAAATTTACAATATCACCAACGCGGTATTGATTTTCAAGAATAATAAAAAGACCAGAAATAATATCTCTGATGAGGTATTGACCTCCAAAACCAAATGCCAGTCCCACAATTCCGGCTGCTGCCAAAATAGGAGCAATTTCGACTCCAAATTCTTGAAGCACCATCAAACCCGCAATGGTCATTAAGCCAATTTTAGAAGTAGTAGTAAATATCTGGATTAGTGTGTTCTCTCTTTTTTCTTCGGCATCTTTCGAAGAAATCCCGTCAGGTCTTACAGCAATTCTTACTCCTTTTTCGATAAAAGTTATAATAACCTTATTTAGAATTAAAGAGCCTATAACAATAAATACGATTTTAAGTCCGCTGGTTAATAGCCATGGGATAATAAGTTCAGCGTATTTGTCTGTGTATTTCATTAAAATCTCCTGCATGTCTTATATTTTAAGTTGTAAATGGGTTTTGTAAATATGTAAAAAGTCCAAAAACCATCTGATTTTTGGACTTCTTGCTTAGTTAAGTAAAGTATTTAATTTAGAATTATAAATTAAATGTCATCAAAATCAATATCTGTAAAACTAGATATATTTGGCAATGCTTCGTCTGCGGTTACTTTTTCAGTAGCATATTCTTTTTTGAAATCTTTTTGGTGTCTTTCTGAAATTACTTCTTCGCCTTTGTGGTTCAAAACATAAGAAGTCATATCGCCAAGAATTTCGGCGAAAGCAGAAAAATCTTCTTTGTACAAATATATTTTATGCTTTTTGAAGTGAAACGATCCGTCTTCTTCAGTAAATTTTTTGCTCTCAGTAATCGTAATATAATAATCATCTGCTTTTGTCGCTCTTACGTCAAAGAAGTAGGTTCTTCTTCCAGCACGTAAAACTTTAGAAAATATCTCTTCTTTTTCTAACATGTCATTTTCTCTCATAATCCTTTCTCTCAATTTATGGTTGTTAAATCGTAACCAAAAATCATAAAAATATATGTATTAAACAACAATTACTGCAATTCTTTTTCTGAAAGTTGTTTTAAATATAAGGAGGCATAATAGCCCTCTTGATTTACTAACTGGTTATGAGATCCTTGTTGAATAATTTTACCTTCATCGATAATAATAATCTTGTCAGCATTCTTAGCAGAGGAAACTCTATGACTCACAATAATAGTTGTTTTGTCTTTACAGATTTCGTTTAGATTATTCAAGATTGTTTCCTCGGTTTCAGTGTCAACAGCTGATAAACAGTCGTCAAGGAGTAAGATTGGAGGGTTTTTAATAATCGCCCTGGCAATAGATACTCTCTGTTTTTGCCCTCCTGAAAGTGTAATCCCTCGTTCACCTAAAACGGTGTCGTATTGTTTGTTGAATCCTACGATATTATCATGAACCACCGCACTTTTTGCAGCAGCGATTACCTCTTCATCAGTAGCATCTTCTTTACCAAATTTTATGTTGTTCTTTATAGAATCTGAAAACAGAAAAGCATCTTGGGGAACGATCCCAATACTATTTCTCAAATCATAAAGATTTAAAAGACTAATCTCCTGATTGTCAATGGTAATTTTTCCGTCAGTTACATCGTATAGACGTGAAATTAATGAAAGAATGGTTGATTTCCCTGCCCCTGTTTTTCCAAGAATTGCTAATGTTTCCCCTTTCTTTACAGTGAAAGAGATGCCTTTAAGTGCCTTTATATTCGTGTCTTCATAAGTGTAGCTTACATTTTCGAATGAAATCGAGCCGTTTATGATTGATTTATTTGGGTTTTTATTTTTTATTTCTGGTTCGATTTTTAGGAATTCATTCAAACGTTTTTGGGAAGCTTCTGCTTCTTGAACCATAGATGAAACCCATCCTAGCGAAGCTACAGGCCAAGTAAGCATGTTGACATACAAAATAAATTCGGCGATTGTACCGATACTTTTAATTGTACCTTCAATGTACATCAATCCACCAAAGTAGATTACAACGAGATTACTGATTCCTATAAGAGCCAACATTAACGGACCGAATAAAGACTGTACTTTGGCTAAGTTTAAACTTTTGCTTTTGCTTTCTTTGGCCAATGACACCATGTTGTTTTGGTGCTGGTCTTCTAGTGAATAGGCCTTGATTACTCGGATACCTGAAAATATTTCTTGGGAGAAGCTAGATACTTTCGATAAATATTGCTGAAATACAGTACTTCTCTTATTGATTTCTGAACTCAATTTGAAAATACCGTAAGACAATAGAGGCAAAGGAAGTATCGTATATAGAGTCAGACGAGGGGAGACATTGTACATGTAGACAATGACGATTGTAAAACGGATAATCGTATTGATGGAGTACATGACGGCGGGACCAACATACATTCTCACTTTTGAAACATCCTCGCTAATGCGATTCATCAAATCTCCTGTACGGTTCTTTTTGTAAAAGTTTTGCGATAAATTTTCATATTGCCTGAAAACTTCATTTTTTAAATCAAATTCAATGTGACGGGACATAACGATTAGCGTTTGTCTCATCAGGAAAGTCAGGAAACCAGCAATTATAGTGGTAGCAATGATTAATAGAATGTTCGAAATTAACTCTTCCCGAATAACAGCTGCCGAGATGTTTTTGTCTTTAGAAAATGCTTCAATAACTTTAAAAGAACTACTGATCAATTTAGGAGTGAACAGCATGAAGATTTGCGCGATGATTGTGAAGATAATACCCAGTGAAAAACTGTATTTGTATTTGACGAAGTATTTGTTTAAATAAAGTAATTCTTTCATTTTTTTTAGATATTCTGTATTGTAATCGTTTTAATTTTATGATTTTTTTTAATTTTTCACTAATTCTCAATTTTGCTTTTATAGGCTTAAATTATTGAATTAGTAAATTTTATTAAAAATACCGATAGATATTCATTTTTTGTGTAATTTTGACTTGTCTTTTTGACAAATTCATAATTTTATCACTATAAAAATTAATACTATGGATGCAACTTTCACAACAGGAAAGGAACTTCAAAAAATGGATCCCGTTTTTGGACAATTATCATTTGATGATCACGAACAGATTGTATTTTGCAACGACAAAGATACGGGTTTAAAAGCAATTATTGGTATTCATAATTCGGTTATGGGACCCGCTTTGGGAGGAACCCGAATGTTTAATTATGCTAATGAGTGGGAAGCATTAAATGACGTATTGCGCCTTTCGCGTGGAATGACTTTTAAGGCAGCAATTACAGGACTGAATATTGGAGGAGGAAAAGCCGTTATTATGGGCGATGCCAAAACTCAGAAAACACCTGAATTGATGCGCAAGTTTGGTGAATTTGTACATGGTTTAAGCGGAAGATATATTACTGCAGAAGATGTAGGAATGGAAACCAGAGATATGGATATCGTTCGCGACGTTACTCCTTACGTTACTGGAATTTCTGAAGAAAGAGGAGGAGCAGGAAATCCTTCACCTGTTACTGCTTACGGAGTGTACATGGGAATGAAAGCGGCTGCAAAAAGTAAATTTGGATCCGATTCTCTTGCTGGTAAGAAAGTGTTAGTTCAAGGAATTGGACACGTTGGTGAAACTTTGGTTGATTATCTAACTAAAGAAGGAGCGATTGTTACGATTGCTGACATCAATGAAGAAAAACTGTATGAAGTAGGAACTAAGTACAATGCTACCATCTACACAGGAGCTGATTTATACACAGCAGATGTAGATGTCTATGCGCCTTGTGCTATGGGAGCAACTATCAATGACGTTACGGTTCACAAAATAAAAGCAAAAGTAATTGCTGGTGCCGCTAACAATCAATTAGCAAACGAAGATGTTCATGGTGCGATTTTGCAAGAGCGCGGTATTTTATATGCTCCTGATTTCTTGATTAACGCCGGTGGAATTATTAATGTTTATGCTGAATTAGCACATTACGGTAAAGAAGAAATCATGAGCAAAACAGAAAACATCTACAATACAACCTTAGAAATTATTGATTATGCTGTTGCAAATGGAATTACGACGCATCATGCGGCGCTTACCATTGCTCAAAACCGCATCGATCAAAGAAAAATAGAGAACAGTAAAAAGTAATTTATTTTTTAATAAGTTAAGAGTCACAGTTTTCAGGATAGCATTGAAAACTGTGACTTTTTTAGTATAAACGAAACAAAATTAGCAGCAAAACCTTTATTTGATGTTTTAATTTTATTTTGAAAAAGGAAATGCTTATTTTTGCAAACTAATTTAATAAAAGTTCTTACAAGGTGGTAAATAGAAGACACATTCGAGTTAAAGTCATGCAATCCATTTATGCAATGCATCAAAACGGTTCTGATAATCTAGAAAAAGAAGAAAAATTCCTTTTTTATAGTATCGACAACATTCAAGATTTATACCTTACAATGATTTCTTCCTTGACGGAAATATGTAAAAAGGAATCAGAATTTCTACATAAATCAAGTCTTAAGCATCTTGCAACTCCTGAGGAGCGTAAACCCAACGAAAAATTTATTAAGAACAGCATCTTTCAAATTCTTGCCGAAAATAATTCTCTTAGCATCGCTATGGAAACGCGTAAGATTGACGCTTGGACTTTGAATGACGATTATATTTTGTTGTTGCTTAACGCTATCAAAACAAGTAAGTTTTACACAGATTACATGAGTAACGTAGCATCTTCTTTCGAGGAAGACAAACAGCTTATTGTAGATTTGTTTATGGAAGTAATTGTGCCTAATGAAAAATTGTACGAATATCTGGAAGACGATAAACTGACTTGGATTGATGATATACCATTGGTAAACACTCAAATAATTAAGCAGTTAAAGGCAATGAAACCTATTATGGATGATAACTTTAGCGTGCCTAAAGTATACAAGGATAGTGAGGATAAAGCTTTCGTTAAAGACTTGTTTAGAAAAACAATTTTGAATGAAGCAGAGCTTGCAAAAGAGTTCGTGGACAAAACTCCAAACTGGGATAGTGATAGGATTGCTGAGGTAGACACTATTATCCTTAAAATGGCTATTTGTGAGTTTTTAAAATTCCCGTCAATTCCAGTAAAAGTGACGCTAAATGAATATTTAGAACTAGCTAAGGAGTATTCTACACCAAAAAGTAGTATTTTTATCAACGGAATTCTGGATAATTTAGTTAAAGAACTAGAAGTCAGTAAAAAATTAAATAAAACCGGTCGCGGTTTAATGTAACACTAATAATAAAAAAAAGAATTAAAAATTATGGAACAGTTAACTCAATTTGCACCTTTCTTATTAATGTTTGTAGTGATCTATTTCTTTATGATCAGACCACAACAGAAAAAAGCTAAGAACGAAAAAGAATTTGAAAGCGCTTTAAAAGTAGGAGATAAAGTCATCACTAAAAGTGGACTTCACGGTAAAGTTTCAGAGCTTGCAGAGACTACAGTTGTAATTGAAACAATGTCTGGAAAATTAAAAATGGAGCGTTCTGCAATTTCTATGGAAATGAGCGCGACACTTGCTAAAAAATAATATTTTTTTAAGGTTATAAAAAAGTCCCATTCGGAATGTAATTCTGAATGGGACTTTTTTTTAGCAATTGAAAAAGGAAATTACTTTTTACTTTTTTGCTTTTTCTTGCTCTTTTTTGCTTTTGCCTTGGCTTTTTTGTTTTTAAGCTTCGATTTTAATTTAGCTTTCTTGGCTTTGTCTTTTTTAGCTTTTTTAGCTTTAGCTTTTTTGTCTTTTACTTTTTGTTTGGCTATTTCTTTACCAATGAGTTTTTTTAGTTTTTCCTTCTCTTTTTTCGCCAACTTTTTCAGCTTACTTTTTTCCTCCTTCTTTTCATTCTCGTTGTCTTCCGGAACTGGTTTTTTCTCTGTAGTTGCCTCTTTGATGGCTTTAGGAGCGGCATCAGCAGTTGGTTTATCAACTGTTGGCTTTCTAGATTTAACAGGGACCACCTTTTTATTGTCGGCCGAAGCTGCTGGAGTTTTTACCTCTACTTTTTTCTCATCCATGATAGTGTATTCGGTTTAGTTTTAATAATAGGAGTTTTTTTATTGTGCTGTAAATGAATTGATAAACAGGTTATTAGTAAATGTAGTGAATAAAGAAACACGATAATGTTAAGCTTTTGCCTATAGATTTGGTTAATGATATAATCAAAATTGGTAAATATTGATAGGTCTTAAAACTTAAAAAGCCCCTTCAGGGGGCTTTTGTTATTTGTATTTATCATTCAAACCTATATTTTCTAAAATCATAGGTTTGATTTTTTCAATTCTCGAAAGCTTGGTTGGTTCTCTTTTTGCTTCTTCAATGTATTCGTGAAACTCTCGTTGCTTAGCAAGTGAGAATTTTTGAAAGGCTTCCGACAAAGTAACATTACTGTCTAATTCCTGTTGAAATTCTGATGAGGTAACCGTTTTTTTGGTTGTTGGTTTAATCACTTTGCCCGCTTTCTCATTTTCTATTGCTTCTAGAATATAAGCGAATACTTCTTTCTCGTTGATTTCTTCAATAGCATTAAAACGCCATTGCCGCAAAGATTTAGTTACTCCTTCTTGCGCATTGACTAATACTTTTTTTTCATCTTTAAGAAAAACGCCGTTGTAAAACCAAATCCCAAAATAACTTTTAAATCCTCCGATACCAATCACATTTTTACCGTTTAAAACATAAACTGGGCCTCCCCATTTTGTCGTTTCTACCAATTCGGTTTGGGCAATAATTTCTTTTAGGAGATTCAACTCTTCTGTCCAATTATTATTTTTGTCCCAAGTATGCTTTTTAGGTTCGGAAGTGTTCAATTATTTTTTCTTTTTTGATTTACTTTCCTCTAATCCAAAGTTAGGCATTGCAGTCAGTTCCGCTATTTTTACAATAACGTTAACTGCCTTTTGCATGCTTTCAACAGGAACGTATTCGTATTTTCCATGAAAATTATGTCCACCAGCAAAAATATTCGGACAAGGTAATCCCATATATGATAATTGACAGCCATCAGTACCCCCACGAATGGGTTTAATTAATGGTTTAATGTCTAATTCCTTCATCGCTTTTTCGGCAATGTCAACAATATATTTTACAGGAACGACCTTTTCTTTCATATTGTAATACTGATCATTGATCTCAGCTATTGCAATATCTTCACCAAATTGTTTCGCAAATTTCTTATTGATTTTGCGGACAATCTTTTCTACTTTCTCTTTTCGTTTTTCGAATTTAATCTTGTTGTGGTCTCTGATTATTAATTCTACAACAGTTTCTTCGATACTTCCGGTTAGGTGGTGCACATGATAAAAACCTTCATATCCTTTTGTTGTCTCAGGTGTTTCGTCAGAAGGCAATGCCGTAATAAAATCATTGGCAATTAACATAGAGTTAATCATCTTTCCTTTGGCATAACCAGGATGTACACTTTTACCTTTGAAAGTGATTTTAGCTCCAGCCGCATTGAAATTCTCATATTCTAATTCTCCTACTTGACTTCCGTCCATGGTGTAAGCCCAATCAGCGCCAAATTTGGCTACATCAAAATGATGCGCTCCACGACCTATTTCTTCGTCAGGTGTGAAACCAACTCTGATTTTTCCATGTTTGATTTCTGGATTGTTAATTAGGAATTCCATTGCCGTAACAATCTCCGTAATTCCGGCCTTATCATCAGCACCTAATAGAGTAGTTCCGTCAGTAGTTATTAAAGTTTGCCCTTTGTATTGTAATAAATCTTTAAAATAGCTTGGAGATAAAACGATATTTTGTTCCGCATTTAAAACGATGTCTTTACCGTCATAATTTGGGATGATTTGAGGCTTTACATTAGCACCTGTAAAATCAGGAGTAGTGTCAAAATGCGATACAAATCCAATTGTTGGAACTTCGTGATCTACATTGCTTGGTAATGTCGCCATGATATAAGATTTGTCATCTATAGTCACGTCTTGCATTCCTATTTTTTTTAGTTCTTCAACCAATTGATTGGCTAAGACCCATTGTTTTGCTGTACTTGGAGTTGTTTCTGAGTTGGGATCCGATTCCGTATCAACAGTAACGTAACTGATAAAACGGTCTATAATATGTTGCATAAAGTATTTTTATAATGAGGTACAAATATAAGGTTTATTTAGAAAGATGGGTTTAAAAGTCCCATTTAGAGTTAGAATGCCACTAACAATAAGCAATTGTTTTAATGCATCATTTGTGCTGCTTCCGTATTAGAATTCGCTTGGCCGTAATGCATCACTTTTACTTTTATTTTTCCGTTGTTGCGAATAGTAACCAGGAAAAGATAGTCGTACTCTTGGTCTTCGATAGTGGGTATTGGTCTTTTGGCTCCTAAGGCTTCAATCGTTTCTAAGATTGTATTAGAATGGCCTACGACTAAGGCGCATTTCCCTTTGTTTTCCTTGAGGATCATGGCAGCTACAGCTGTTACAATTTTGGCGTCGTATAGTTTAATCTCCTTTTTTTGATTTTCGGCTGTAGGTCTTGCGGTAGACTCAGTGCGCTTGTAGTTTGTACTATAAATTGCGCTTAATGGTTTGTTTTCTAATTTCTCCGCAAGTGCAATGGCTCTTTTATTTCCACTTGCGGTCAGCAACGGATTGTTGTCTTTTGGATCGCTTGTAACTTTTTCGGCATGGCGAACTAAATAAATTCGGGTTGGTTTTTCTGCTTGCGCAAAAAGGCCAACGGTCAGAAATAATAGTAAAAAGCTGCAGTAATTTTTCATGTGTCTGGATGTTAATTTCATTGGCTAATTTAGAAATAAATTAAGGATTCTTTGTTTTGTGCTACTGTTTTCTTGTAAATCAATATTGTTTTCGGGATAGTGAAATTAAATTTTAAGGCTAAAGATTTATTTATCGGCTAGATAGTTCTATTTTTGCAGCACACAACAAAAAAGCTATGTACAAACTACTTATTCGTCCATTATTTTTTCTTTTTGATCCCGAAAAGATACATTATTTCACCTTCTCGTTAGTTCGTTTTACTTCTAGAATACCAGGGTTTTCGGCTATTTATCGTTCTTTATATTTGGTAGAAGACAAGCGACTAGAAACCGAAGTGTTTGGGTTGAAATTCAAGAACCCAGTAGGACTTGCCGCTGGTTTTGATAAAGACGCTAAGTTGTATAAAGAATTGTCTAATTTTGGTTTTGGGTTTATAGAGATAGGGACGCTTACGCCTAAAGGACAGGAAGGAAATCCAAAAAAACGTTTGTTTCGGCTGAAAGCGGATTCAGCGATTATTAACCGAATGGGTTTTAATAATGGAGGCGTTTTAGAAGCTGTAGAACGACTTAAAGAAAATACCGGGGTTTTAATTGGAGGGAATATTGGGAAAAATAAACTAACGCCAAACGAAGATGCCACGTTGGATTATGAAATTTGTTTTGACGCCTTGTTTGATTATGTTGATTATTTTGTGGTGAATGTGAGTTCGCCTAATACACCTAATCTTCGTGCATTGCAAGACAAAGAGCCCTTGACTCAATTGTTGCAAACTCTACAAAATAAGAATTTGGCAAAGCCAAAACAGAAACCCATATTACTTAAAATTGCTCCAGATTTGACTGATGAGCAATTATTGGACATTATAGATATCGTGAAGGAAACTAAAATTGCAGGTGTTATAGCTACTAATACTACTATTTCGCGTGAAGGTTTACAGTCTGAAAATAAAACAGAAATGGGTGGATTGTCAGGAAAGCCATTGACAAGTCGTTCCACTGAAGTGATTCGTTTCCTATCTCAAAAAAGCAACAAAGCCTTTCCTATTATCGGAGTAGGAGGGATTCATTCTGCAGATGATGCAATAGAAAAACTCGAAGCGGGAGCCAGTTTAATACAATTGTACACTGGTTTTATTTATGAAGGACCAGCTTTGGTGAAAGCCATAAATCAAAAAATACTAAGTCGGATGTAGAAGTGATTGGTTTGCAGTATTATCAAAATGCGTAATTCTTCATTGAGAATTACGCATTTTTATTTCCTTTAAAATTTTATATTCATAGTCTTTGCTACTTTCTAAGTTTTCTTATCTTTGAAAACCTATGGAGCCAATAAAAATTATAGAATGTCCTCGTGATGCCATGCAAGGTATTAAGCCATTCATCCCGACCGAAAGAAAAGTCGCATACATTCAATCTTTATTGAGAGTAGGCTTTGATTCGATTGATTTTGGGAGTTTTGTCTCGCCAAAAGCGATTCCACAAATGGTAGATACCACTGCTGTATTGGCACAATTGGATTTGTCGCAAACAACAAGCAAATTACTGGCTATTATAGCTAATACTAGAGGAGCAGAAATGGCTTCTGAGCATGCTGAAATTCAATATTTAGGGTATCCTTTTTCGATATCCGAGAATTTTCAGATGCGTAATACACACAAAACCATTGCAGAATCCCTAGTTACCTTAGAGGAAATTCTGGAAATTGCCGATAAAACCAATAAAGAAGTAGTTGCCTATTTGTCTATGGGTTTTGGAAATCCGTATGGAGATCCTTGGAATGTAGAAATTGTTGGGGATTGGACGGAGAAATTATCCAATATGGGAGTAAAGATCTTGTCGCTTTCAGATACTGTAGGAAGTTCTACCCCAGACGTAATCAGTTATTTGTTTTCTAATTTGATTACCAAATACCCCGAAATTGAGTTTGGAGCCCATTTACATACCACGCCAGATAAATGGTTCGAAAAAATAGATGCAGCTTATCATGCGGGTTGCCGAAGATATGATGGCGCGATTCAAGGTTTTGGAGGCTGTCCAATGGCGAAAGACGATTTAACAGGTAATATGCCGACAGAGAAGTTATTGTCCTACTTTACGGCTAATAAGGAAATTACAAATTTAAACCCATTAAGCTTTGAAAGTGCTTACAATGAGGCTTCTAAGTTGTTTGGCGAGTTTCACTGAAAAATACTAAAGGATGAGATTGTGGTAATAGTATATGAATGTAATAATAAGTTAATAACAACATCGTTATTATTACTATCAATACTTTATTTTTGTTGCTTACACTTTTAGTATGAATCAATACCACTCTGTTAAAACTATAGGATTATTGCTACTTGTGTTGCTCTCTTTTTCATGCAGTAGTAATTTAGATTTTGATCAAGTAAACGATTTTAAATTAGAACCTGTTTTTATTGCAAATCTGACCTATTTTGAAATTCCTGCCAATCAATTTATAGAGAATGGAATGGAGCAGAATATTGCTTTTGATGCGCAAGAATTTGATATGTTCCGGGATTCTTTTTTTCGAAAAAATTTAAGACGAGCCGACTTCTTTTTTGAAATCAACAATACGATTAATAGGTCTTACACCATCGACATTATATTATTAGACGAAAATGACCAACCACTTTATAGGGTTCGTTTTGATGTTCCGGCTTATTCAGGCACTCAAAAATTAGTAACCCGAACAGAAATTTTTGAAAATGCTACCCTCGATTTATTAAAAAGAGCCAAGAGAATGGGGTTTGTTATAATGATGGGTGCCGGTCCTGCTTTAAATGCCAATAGTCCAGGAAGTTTAAAATTGCGTTCAAGTGCAACTGCTTATCTCGTGGTAGAATGAGAAAAGTATTTCTGTTATTCATGGTATTAGTATCTGTTTGTTGTTTGTCTCAAAATAAACAAATTTTATATAATTTTACGGCAGTGCCTCAGTCCTTAATGACCAATCCAGGTGCTGATGTTAGTTATAAATTTTATTTTGGTGTTCCATTACTATCGGGTATTTCTGTGAATGCCGGATCGACTAGCTTTTCGGCCTATGATTTATTTGCTGATAATGGAGTGAATTATAACACAAAACTGCGCGATGTAGTACATCGTTCTTCCCGAAACGACAAGTTGGCTTTCAATGAGCAAATAGAATTATTTAGTGGAGGTTTTAAATTAGGAGATTGGCTTGAAAACAAAGGATATGTTTCGTTTGGAATGTACCAGGAATTTGACTTTATGATGTTTATACCAAAAGATATAGCTATACTTGCTTTAGAAGGAAACAGGGATTATCTGGGTAAATCATTTAATTTAGGGGATTTGAGTTTAAGAACGGAGATGCTTTCAGTGCTGCATGTGGGTTTTCATAAAAATGTAACTGAGAATCTTATTCTTGGGGGAAGGGCCAAAATTTATTCGAGTGCTTTTAATGCGTCTTCTACTAAAAACTCAGGATATGTCTATACTATCCCGGCTACAAATACAGTATATGAGCAAGTTATTTATTCCAATTTGCAAGTGAACACCTCAGGAATTTCAGAGTATATTGCCGAGGGTTATGAAGGTGATGCAGCGGGAGATATTAGGAAAAAGGCACTGTTTGGCGGAGACCTAGGACTAGGGTTTGATTTAGGACTGACGTATTATCCTAAAAAGAACATTCAGTTTACAGCCAGTATTCTTGATGTTGGATTTATAAAACACAGCAAAGATGTGGAAACGTTCACCTATAAGGGTTATTATAAATATGAAGGCATAAATCCGAATTTTAACAGCACGAACGACCCAGCGAATGTTTATCAACAGTTTAATGATGCAATTTCGTTAGACACGATTTACAATGCTTACAAGACTTGGCGGCCTATAAAAATTAACAGTTCATATCAGTATTCATTCAATGATTCGAGAGGAGGAACAGACTGTAATTGCAGTGTATCAGAATCGGAATATAGAAATTCAGTAGGAGCGCAGCTGTTTGTAATGAGTACTCCTAGAGCCCCGATGATGGCATTAACAGGGTATTATAGAAGAAATATTCTCGATAAACTACAAATGAAAGCAACCTATACAGTAGATTCCTATTCGTATAAAAATATAGGATTAGGAATGTCAAGTAAGTTGGGTGCATTCAATGTCTATCTCATGGCTGATAATCTTTTAGAATACAAGGATTTGGCGAAAGCCAATAGTTTGTCCTTTCAATTTGGATTTAATTTTATTTTCAAAGACAGTGATTCGCCGGACTAATCTTTTTTTCAACTGATTGGGATTATTTTAAGTTATTAAAAATTACTTTTAAGGAAGGGTATTGCACAGTAGCGGAATCATTTTCTAATAGTAGTATTGGTTTTTAAATCCGTGTTTTTTTTACTTTTTTAAATCAAAATAATTTGCTATATTTGCACGCAATTCAACTACAAATTGCAACATGATAGCACATAACTCCAAGATTATCGGCGAAGGTTTAACATACGACGATGTATTATTAGTTCCTAACTACTCTAATGTGCTTCCTCGAGAGGTAAGTATCCAAACAAAATTTTCAAGAAATATAACGCTTAATGTTCCTATTGTATCTGCAGCTATGGATACCGTTACTGAAAGTGCTATGGCAATTGCTATGGCTCAAGAAGGTGGAATAGGTGTTTTGCACAAAAATATGACAATCGAGCAACAAGCTGCCAAAGTACGTAAAGTAAAACGTGCGGAGTCAGGTATGATTATTGATCCTGTTACTTTACCGCTTACTTCTACGGTAGCGGATGCTAAAAATGCGATGAAAGAATACGGAATAGGTGGTATTCCAATTATCGATGAAGATCAAAGATTAAAAGGAATTGTAACCAATAGAGATTTGCGTTTTGAGAAAAACAATGCAAGAGCTATTATTGAGGTAATGACAAGTGAAAATTTGGTTACCGTTGCCGAAGGAACTTCATTAGAACAAGCCGAAGTAGTTTTACAAGGTCATAAAATTGAGAAACTTCCTGTTATCAATAAAGAAGGTAAATTAGTGGGATTAATCACTTTTAGAGATATCACTAAATTAACTCAAAAACCAATTGCTAACAAAGATGTTTACGGGCGTTTGCGTGTAGCAGCTGCTATTGGTGTTACTGGTGATGCAGTAGAAAGAGCGTCGGCTTTAGTACATGCAGGTGTTGATGCCATCATCATTGATACGGCTCACGGGCATACTCAAGGTGTAGTAAATACATTAAAAGAAGTAAAAGCGAAGTTCCCTCAAATAGATGTTATTGTAGGTAATATTGCTACTCCAGAAGCAGCAAAATTCCTAGTTGAAAATGGTGCAGACGGTGTGAAGGTTGGGATTGGACCTGGTTCAATATGTACAACACGTATCGTGGCTGGTGTTGGTTTTCCTCAATTTTCTGCAGTTCTTGAAGTTGCAGCAGCATTAAAAGGAACTGGTGTTCCAGTTATCGCTGACGGAGGAATTCGTTACACAGGAGATATTCCTAAAGCAATTGCTGCAGGTGCTGACTGTGTGATGCTAGGATCACTTCTGGCAGGTACTAAAGAATCTCCTGGAGAAACTATTATTTTTGAAGGAAGAAAATTCAAGTCATACCGCGGTATGGGATCTGTGGAAGCGATGGAAGGTGGTTCTAAAGACCGTTATTTCCAAGATGTAGAAGATGATGTTAAGAAATTGGTTCCTGAAGGAATTGTTGGACGTGTGCCTTACAAAGGAGAATTAAACGAAAGTATGCTTCAGTTCATTGGAGGTCTTCGTGCAGGAATGGGATACTGTGGTTCTAAAGATATTCCTACTTTACAGGAAACAGGACGTTTTGTTCGTATCACGGCAAGTGGTATCAACGAAAGTCACCCGCATAATGTAACCATTACAAAAGAGTCTCCTAATTACTCGAGATAATATAAAACTTAAAATATAAAAAAGCTGTCTAAGGTGTTGTAACCTTAGGTAGCTTTTTTTTTTGATATCGCCGGTTTTGAGCTATTCGCTTTTATTTGGTTTCGATTATATTTTTTGTTTTTCCATCATTGTCAATAACTTCAATTTTTCCAGTTCCGTTTTTATCAACATAGATTTTTAATTTAGGTTTACCATTTTCATCATATAAAAATAATCCTGAACTATTCTCTTTATTTCGTCCTACAAAAAGCCTTCTTTTCGAACCTTCTTTATTCCAAAGCGCATCCATTTTTTCGTCACGCTCTTTTTGATTTTCAATTTTTTCGAGTTCGTTAAACTTATTATTCCGTTCTACTATATTAGAGCCAACGGGAAATTCATTTATAATTAAACCTCTTTGAATGGATCCTTTGCCGTTTTCGTAACTTTCATCATTTAGGATTTGAATTACTTGATCATCATGGTAATTGTCCATTGTAAATGACATTCCTGAACTGGTTTTATTGTCTTTAGTTTTTCCTGCAAAAATTAAGCCTCCACATTCATCGCCTTCTTCATTGAAAAAAATCATACCAGCTGGTCTTTTTCTTTTAGGAAAGTCTATTCCATTCATTCTTCCAGAATGCTGTCTCGTTTCATTACTTAAAACCATTCTTAAACTGCCGTCTTCTCCTATTAAGTTAATTTTTTTTGTTGTGATCTCATCAAAAGTCTCTTTTTTATCTTCTTTTCCAAAAGAAGATAATAGTATTACACTAAAAATTAAACTGCTAGCTATTGCATAAACCGTTAAAAAATCGACTCTTTTTTCTAATTTTGATTTCATGTTTTTTGTTAAATTTATAATTTATTGAATTCTCTTTAGACGTTTAAAGTGCGCCACAATCGTACATATTTTCAAATATATGCAACCTTTTTAGTTTAGGGTAGTTAATTAGAAACTTATTCTTGTTAATTTTAGAAACAGTTTTCATGGCCGTTTATAGTTCTCAGCTTGAATTATTAAATAGAAACCGCTACTTTAGTTTTACTGTTTTATAATAGACAAACAAATAGCTTTATAGTTTATAGGTATTGAAACGGTGTTGTCCCAGCTGCGCGTTTTCTTCTAATAGATTCTCGTTTTTACACATGAAACATTTTTTATTTTTAGTGGCTTGCCTACTTTTTTAAGTAAGCCTGTATCTAAATTTCTTCTGAAAACAACAACGTTTTGGCTGATGACATTCGTGACAATTATAAATTTACCGGTTTCGTCAATTGCAAATGTTCGGGGATGTTTTCCTAATGTTGATTGGTAACCAATAAGTTTTATAAATCCATTTGGCGCTATTGTATAAATGGCAATATTATTTTCCTTTCCTCTATTTGAAGCGTACAAAAATTTGCCGTCTGGAGAAATATGAATATCAGAACTTTCAAAACCCTCTTTTAGATTTTCAGAATGAGTTTCGATTCTCTGTATTTTTTTAAGTTCATTTTCTGCGTAACTAAATGTACAAATAGTTCCTGAAATTTCTTCGATGCAATACGCGAATTGTCCATTTGGACTAAAAGTAAAATGTCTTGGTCCACTTCCTAAGTCTGTTTTTATAAAACTCGATTTTTCTGTTTTTAGCGGTTCTTTTTGTAAATTTTCAAAAGGATACACTCTTATTTTGTCTGCACCTAAATCTGTCAGAAAAACACAATCAAATTTTGGAGAGAAAACAGCGGAATGAATATGTGATTTTTCTTGTCTTTTAGGATTTATGCTACCTTCTGTAAATTTAATATTTTGCGCTATTGTATCAATTGTACCATTTTCTAAAATTGGATAGACAGAAACACTTCCATCGGTATAATTCGCGTTTACTAACCATTTCCCTTTTTCGTGTACATTTAAGTAAACGGGGTTTTCTCCACCACTTTTTTGGTTGTTTAGGAAAGTTAGTGCTATTTTTTCTGAATCAAATTTATAGGCAGAAACACTTCCCGCATTTGGAGTTTTACTTTCTGTACAGGCATAAATGTAGTTTCCGTTTGGAGAGATAGTTAGGTACGAAGGGTTTAAAACGTCTTTTACAGAAGTTATTTTCGTGAGTTTTCCATTTATGGTGTCTAATTGATACACATAAATTCCTTCGGTTGTTTTGTCCCAATTATACGAGCCAAAAAACACATACTCTTTTTGAGAGTAAAGATTGATACAAAACAGTAAGCTAACTATTAAACTGAATTTATCTAATTTCATTTATATTTTTTTCTGTGATATCCACAACTAAAGCTTATGCGTTTAATCGCAGAAATGTAATAGAAATTGATCAAACCCAAATTCTACTCTTTAAAAAATTGATTCAACCTTTTTTTATCACCCACTACCCATAAAACATCGTCTTTCTCTAATATTAAGTTAGATTCTGGATTCAGCAAACGTTTTCCACCGCGCTCGATACCCACGACCATGCCGTTTGTTCTTTCTCTTATTTTAGACTGACTGATGCTTTTTCCAACAAATTCCTCTCTTTTTAACTCGAGTTGTTGCAATACAATTTCAGCTTTCTTAACATTTTTAGGTGGGTCAAATTCGTGTTGGTGCAAGTAGTTATCAAATTCTTTTACCTGCGCATCAGAACCGATGACGCAAATTTCATCACCCGGAAAAAGGCGCTCATTCTTAGTAGGGATTTTTACTATAATTTCCCCTCTTTTGATAAAAGCGATATTAATCCCCATTTCTTCTCTAATGCGCAATTCTTCTAGAGTTTTACCGGCAATGTTGGATTCCTTGGCTATTTCAAATGTAGTCATGTGGCCATCCCAAGGCGTCAAACTAGCGTAGCGTCTCTTTATTTTTACTTCGTCTCTCGTATTAAGATTTTTCAAGAAATGACTTTCAATTTTGTGATATTGAAGATGCAATTGCTTCGGAAAAATAAAGTAGATGGTTACCGCCGTTACCAAAGCAAAAACGGCAATTATTGGTGAGAAGAAGATATTCAATAAAAATCCAATATAGAATAAAGCTAATCCCATCCTGAAAAAGATCATCATCATTATTGGCCCCCTGTACTTTCGTTCCTTAAATAATATTTCGACTTCTTTTACGGCAACACGTCTAAGTGCTAATGCCCATAAGAAAGGAGCGATAATTATAATCGTTATTAACGCAGCAATTGGATTCCCAAATCTATAGTTCTCTACCAACGGCAAAACAAATTTAGAGGACAGTAATATGATTGCGGTTATAATTATGGTATGAATTATAATTTGTAACATATAAGCCCTTAGCACGATTTGCCACGTACTTACAGATCGAATTGCCTGTGCGTTTGCACTGTATCGCGCTATTCTTTTTACCCATTTTCGAGGTAGTTTTTTTTCTAAATATTCTGACACAGGTACCGCCATTTTTACCATAAATGGAGTGGTAAAAGTGGTCACTGCAGAAACGGCAACTACAATGGGATATAAGAAATCACTAGTAACATTTAGTGACATTCCCAATGTGGCGATGATAAAGGAAAATTCTCCAATTTGTGCCAATGTCATTCCTATTTGGATCGATTGCTTTAAGGGTTGCCCCGAAATTAAGGCTCCTATAATAGAACTGATAGATTGACCAAAAATAACAACCAAAGTAAGTATCGCAACCGGCCAGGCATGAGTGTACAAAGTATTAGGATCGATAAGCATACCAACCGACACGAAAAATACCGCTGCAAATAGATCTTTTACTGGTTTTACCAGGTGTTCGATATGTTCTGCCTGCGTAGTTTCAGCAATGATAGAACCCATAATAAAGGCCCCTAATGCTGGAGAAAAACCAACATTTGCAGCCAAAATTACCATCATTAAGCATAGTGCCAACGAGATAATTAACATCATTTCATCCGTCAATAAATGTTTAGCTTTTTTTAATAGTGTAGGAATGAAGAAAATACCACCCACAAACCATGCAGTTAGGAAGAAAACTAATTTCAATACAGATTGCAGTAATTCCATTCCAGAAAATTGCTGACTTGCCGCAACAGTCGATAGTAAAACCATCATTAAAATGGCTACAATGTCTTGAACGATAAGCGACCCAATAACGATTCCAGCAAATTTTTGTGATTTAACGCCTAGTTCGTCGAAGGTCTTCAGAATAATTGTGGTGGATGATATAGAGAGGATTACACCAAGAAAAATACTGTCCATTTGGCGCCAACCCATCCATCGTCCTACCAAATAACCAACGATGACCATCGTAATAATTTGGGTCATCGCATTTATAGAGGCGGTTCCACCCACTTTCATCAATTTCTTAAAACTGAATTCGAGTCCCAAACTGAATAGTAAAAAAATCACCCCAATTTCTGCCCAGACTTCAACACTCTTAACATCTGTTACAGATGGAAAGAAATCAAAATGGGTTCCTGCGAGAAAACCGGCTATTAAATACCCCAGAACTAAGGGTTGTTTTAATTTTTTAAATATCAATACCGCAATTCCAGCAGTCATTAGGATTAATCCTAAGTCACTTATTAAAGGTTCTAAATGGTGTGATGCCTCAGCAACTGTTGCTACAGTACTCATATATTATTTTTTTTAGGAGCTGTTTCCAGCCTTCCATTTCAAGCTTTTGTCTAAAAATCTTTTTTATTAGGCATTTGAAGGAGCTTCCGTTGGTCGCTCTACAATTTGCCATAAAAATAGTTTTTATCCTGCAAGGCTTTCCATTGCAGTCTGGGCTATGCTTTTGCCGTTTCTCTTGTCAATCCATTTCAATAAGAGGATTAGCAAAAAAAAAGCTATCGTTTAAAGATAGCTTTTTTTGGAGTTATTTTATTTAAAATAGTAGCTGCTCGATTTATTTTTATGAAATTCAAAAAAATATAAAGTAACAATTTACTATTCTCTTCTATTGCTATTAGATTCCTACGAAATTACTCGGTGTGATTTGCATTAGTTCCGCTCTTACTTCTTCAGTCACATCTAATGTGGCGATAAAACCATGAATCGCTTTTTTATCAATTGCTTCATTTGTTCTAGTCAACCCTTTTAGTGCTTCATAAGGATTAGGGTAGGCCTCACGACGTAAAATGGTTTGAATTGCCTCAGCAACTACAGCCCAGTTTTTCTCTAAATCTTCGTGGAATTTTGGTTCGTTTAACAACAATTTATTCAACCCTTTCAACGTAGCCTCAAATGCAATGATAGTATGACCTATTGGCACACCTACATTTCTTAACACCGTACTGTCAGTTAAATCACGTTGTAATCTAGACAACGGTAATTTAGCCGAAAGGTGTTCAAAAATAGCGTTGGCTATTCCTAAATTCCCTTCAGAGTTTTCAAAGTCAATCGGGTTTACCTTGTGTGGCATCGCCGATGATCCAATTTCTCCCGCTTTAATTTTTTGTTTGAAATATTCCATAGATACATATGTCCAGATATCTCTGTCTAAATCGATGATAATAGTATTGATTCTTTTTAAAGCATCAAAAAATGCAGCAAAATGATCGTAATGTTCGATTTGTGTTGTAGGGAAAGAGTGGTGTAAACCTAAAATGTCCTCTACAAATTTACCTCCAAATTTTCTCCAATCAATTTGTGGATAAGCCACATGATGTGCATTGTAATTTCCTGTTGCACCACCAAATTTAGCAGCGAATGGGATATTAAACAATAAACGCATTTGCTCTTCTAAACGTTCTACAAAAACACCAATTTCTTTACCCAAACGAGTAGGAGAGGCTGGTTGTCCATGTGTACGAGCTAGCATAGGAATGTCCTTCCATTCGACACTTAAATCTTTTAATTTAGAAGTCAAAGTAATTAGCGAAGGCATGTATACTTTTTCGAAAGCCTCTTTGGTAGAAAGAGGAATTGCTGTATTATTAATATCTTGGGAAGTCAATCCAAAATGGATGAACTCTTTGTATTGAGACAAACCTAATTTTTCAAAAGCGTCTTTGATAAAGTACTCTACCGCTTTTACATCGTGGTTGGTTACTTTTTCTGTTTCTTTGATCCAAAGCGCGTCTTCAGTAGAGAAGTTTTTATAGATATTTCTTAAGGTATCAAAAAGATCAGGATTTACACCTGAAAGTTGTGGCAAAGGCACTTCGCACAAAGCAATGAAATATTCAATTTCAACTAATACGCGGTATTTTATTAATGCTTCTTCCGAGAAAAAAGGAGCCAAAGAAAGAGTCTTGTTTCTATATCTTCCGTCAATTGGAGAAATAGCATTCAATTCGTTTAAAGTAGTCATTGTTTTGTTGTTTGTTCGAAAGCCACAAATATAAACCTTTAAAGGCAATTTCGAAAATGATTGTTTTTTTAAATAAGGGCAATAAGAGCCTTTTTTAATAATTTCATTCCTTCAGAAGCGACTTCGGGAATTACTTGGAGTGGATTTCTCAAATTCGGAATTTTTATCGGTTTTGGATCAATGTAGTAAATAGGAATTTTAGAATTTGTAAAATCGATTAATCCCGCTGCTGGATAGACTTGTAAAGAAGTACCAATAACAGCAAAATAATCAGCAGTTTCAGTAATTAAAATCGCTTCTTCAAGAGCAGGAACTTCTTCGCCAAACCAAACAATATGTGGACGCAATTGATTGTTGTTATTATCTAAATCATCAAAATTCAAGTCTTCTGTCCAATCTAAAATGTAATTTGGATTTGCGGTGCTTCGCACTTTTAGTAATTCGCCATGAAGATGCAATACATTTTTACTTCCTGCGCGTTCGTGTAGATCATCTACATTTTGTGTAATTATAAAAACGTCAAAATGAGCTTCTAATTCAGCCAAAATCTGATGCCCTAAATTGGGTTGGACTTCTTTGAGTTGTTTTCGCCTTTGATTATAAAAATCAAGAACCAAAGCTGGATTTTTGTTCCATCCTTCTGGTGTGGCGACATCTTGAACATTATGTCCTTCCCAAAGGCCATCGCTGTCGCGAAAAGTTTTTATACCACTTTCGGCACTGATTCCCGCTCCAGTTAAAACCACTAATTTCTTTTTTATCATTATCATGTTGTTTTGTCACTAATCCACAAATTTACTATAAATCCGTTTTCAAACTGCCGTTAAGTGAATTTGTAAAAATATAATGGACGCAGATGACGCGGATGTAAACGGATTGTCGCAGATTTTTAATCCTATAAAAAAATAAATCTGTGAATCTGTGGCTATTCTTCTTCAACTAATAAATTTGTGAATTTGTGGTTGTTTTCTTTTTACTATTTTTGCCAAAAAAACTTCACAATGATTGATGTCGATTACCTTAATTTCCTTGAAAATATTCTAACAGACAACCGTAAAGAGAAATTCCTCAAAGTATTAAAAAACAGAACCAATCATTTTACCATTGCTGTCGAAGATATTTTCCAGATGCACAATACGAGTGCGGTAATGCGCAGTTGTGAGGTTTTTGGAATTCAGGAATTGAACGTAATAGAACAGCGTTACGGTAAAAGTATTGATAAGGAAATTGCAATGGGTGCCCAGAAATGGGTTGATATTAATACTTTTGACAGTATTACGGATTGTTTGGATACAGTGAAGAACAAAGGTTACCAAATCATTGCGACTACGCCACACGATAATGACTGTTTACTAGAAGATTTTGACATTTCGAAACCGAGTGCCTTATTTTTTGGAACTGAGCGTGATGGATTGTCGGAGGAAATTTTAAAGCGTGCCGATGGATTCCTTAAAATTCCAATGGTAGGTTTTACCGAGAGTTTGAATATCTCTGTTTCGGCAGCAATAATCATTCAAGATTTGACAAATCGACTACGAAAATCAGATATTGACTGGCATTTGTCTGAAGACGAAATTCTAGTAAAACGTTTAGCTTGGGCAAAGAACTCCATTAAAGATATCAAAAGAATTGAAGCGCGTTATTTGGAGGATAATCCAAGATAGTGTAAATGTATTGTAGACTAGTTTTAACTATTAACAGAGTCAGTGCGAGGAACGACACGTTGGCCGCGGAGAAATCAATCTCATGCAGTACTTCAACAAGGGGGGGGAAAGATGTGGATTAAAGAAACCGCGTTAAAAACGCTACGATTTGTTTTCTAATTAAAGAAGGTACTCGTCACAGACGAGCACCAGAGGGGATGTAGAATTAGTGCTTTTGCGTATTATTTTGTTTTAATTTTCAAATCATAACAAGCAATTCTTTTTCCATCGTCATAATCATAGCCTAAATTTGGAACATCTGGCGACCACCAAATTTCTTTTAATCCTAAAGTTCCAACTTTAAGCACATAAGTTGTGGCGACTAATCCTTTTTCCTCATACATTCCGTGAAAAGGATAAGTTATATTTATTCGCCTGCCATTCAATACAGAACTTTGAGTTACAGTTTTTTTATTAAAATCAAATGTATGAAAAGTTAATTCGTCTTTTGTTATAATACTACCATTAGGCATTTCAATATCGTAATTGTCACTACTGTAAGTAAATTTTTTTTGACCTGCGTATTTACTGCTGCTTTCTGACGTGCTATTGTCAGTTTCAAACTCATTCAGATCGGGCGGTTTTTGTTTGTTTTCAGGTTGATTTTCTAAATTTAGATATTTTTTTTGTTCTGTTTCAATCGAAAAATAATTTTTGGTTCCGTAAAAACCTAAAATTAGAAATATAATACCGGCTATAATTAGATGGTTTTTATTCACGACTTTTTTTTGTATTAATGACAACATTTTGCAGTTACTCCTAGTTGCGGAAGAGCGAATTGCGATTTCTCCTCTAAAATAGTTTTTTTTTCGTAGAGTAAATGTTTCGGCTAATAAAATCATGCATTTAGACTATACCGTTGTTATATGCTTGTTCTTTTGGTTGCTTTTTCGTGCAAAGGAGTAGTGTAAATGCTTTATAGACTAGTTTTAACTTAGCGGAGTGATTGACAGGAACGAAATGTTCGCCGCGGCGAAAGCAATCTCATGCAGTATTTTGACAAAGTAAGACATAGCTATTCTCATAATCTTGTCTTTCCGACGAAGGAGGAATCTCACCCAATATTTCAGCTATTTTAAGAAAAAAACTTACTGTTTAGGAAACACTCTAAGCAACTCGCAGAATTTTTGCCATCTTTCGACCTTTGGCTAATTCATCTACTAATTTATCTAACAACCGAACTTGTTGCGTTAACTTATTTTCGATTTCCTCTATCCTATAGCCACAGATTACACCAGTAATTAGATGCGCATTAGGATTTAATGTAGCATCATGAAAGAATTGTTCAAAGGTTACTTTTTCTTCAATGAGTTCTTGCAGTTTTTTTTCATCATAACCAGTTAACCACTCTATTACTTGATGCAACTCTTCTTTGGTTCTGTTTTTCTTCTCCACTTTTGTTACATAATGAGGATATACTGAACCGAATGTCATTTTTGCAATTCGTTCATCGTGATGGCTTGTACTATTCATGCTATGTGTTTCTTTAAATCTAAGTTACAAAAAAATGGCGTAAGCTCATCGCGATGCGCGACGCAATCCCATCAAATATTTCGGCAAAGTAAGGGGAAGATAATGATTTAATAAACTGCGTTAAAAACGCTGCGATTTGTTTTCTTATTAAAGTAGGTACTCGTCGCAGACGATCACTAGAAGGGGTTTGCGCAGCAGCTATACTTTGCGGAGCGGGGTTTTGTTATTTGTGCTACGCAAGCAACGTAATCCTAGCTGTTTGCAATAGATTTTTTTAATTGATTATTCAATTCTTGGATAAATTCTTTTCGTTCAATTAATTCGTTTAATTCGCTTTCGAATGTCCTTATATTACTGATTTTCGGAAAAGATATTTTTCTTTTTGCAATAGAATTAGATATTACAATATTTACATAATTATATGTCAGAATTAGTTTTTGAATGTAATCAGTCTTAATAATCTTTAATCCTAATTTATTAGCTGTTCTTTCATTCAGAATATATGAAGTCCCTTTTATTTTGACAGATGTATTATTGTTCTTTTCACAGGTTTCCATTAAATTCAATATTCCTTCTAAATATTTTTGAAGTATAAATTTAGTTCGCTGTGTACCATTTAAATTTTTATTTATCACAAAAACGTAGTCGAATAGTGAACCTCCATGAATTATTATTTTTCCGTTTTTTTCTTTTTCTGCAATAAAAAGGGTTGAATAATATATCAATTTTCCGTTTTTTTTAAGTTTAGGAGTATCTAAGAAAGGTGCAATTATAGAAAGTGTGATTGTTATTGATATAAGTAGCAGTAAATGCAAACCACTAAGTATTGATAATGCTAACACTATTAGATTAAAAAATAAAGCAACCACTCCAATTTTTATTTGAATTTGGTTTTGTTCTTTCCTCGATTTTAAGTAGTAGTTATGCTGCATTTTATATAATTACAAATTAGTATATACTGCTGATTTTATCAGACATACCACCACAAAATTGGGTAGATATGTCTTATAACGTCAGACTTTATTGATTTCAAATATATAAATTAATCGGTGATAATATTGATGATAGTATATCGATTCAAAATAATTTCATTTTAAACGTTGTCCTTACGGGGAACTGCAATCATGTTCTTTGTATTACAAAATACTTAGTCCCGACAGTATAGTAAATCCTTGTGGGGCTTTCGTTTTTCCCCATAAGATTGTAACGTTTGGCTGGATTAGCTCCTGAAAAAAACAACAAAAAAATCCCCAACTACTTTCGTAATTGGGGATTGTATTATTTATGGCTGTTTTTCAAAACCTGAAAACAGTAACAGAAAAGGAGTTACTATTTTACAACAACCCATTGACCAGTAGCGATTAAGCTTTCGGCTTTTTTGTATTTCATTTCTTGTGTTTGACCGTTAGCCACATTTTGAATAGTAACGGTATCGTTACGATTAATTTTCGGCATTTCTCTTACTATAGTTTCAGTAACTTGTCGTTGTTGCGTTTCACCGGCTTCACGATTTGCACTTTCACTATTTGGAATTTCATCTTTGCTTAATTGCAAATTTTCTTTTGGACGAACTTCTTCTCTAGCTTCTTGAATTTCTGGAGCACTTTGTTGCGGTAAATCCCCTTTGAATAAGAATGAAATTACTTCTTTATTTACACCGTTCAACATAGCGTTGAAAAGGTTAAATGCTTCAAATTTATAGATAAGCAAAGGATCTTTTTGTTCGTGAACGGCAAGCTGAACGGATTGTTTCAACTCATCCATTTTACGCAAGTGCTTTTTCCAAGCTTCATCAACGATCGATAAAGTGATGTTTTTCTCGAAATCAGCAATAAGTTGTTTTCCTTCCGTCTCGTATGCTTTTTTCAAATCAGTAACCACGCTCAATGATTTCACACCGTCAGTAAATGGTACTACGATACGTTCAAACTGGTTGTTTTTATCTTCGTATACATTCTTGATAATAGGAAACGCTTCTCTTGCGCTACGTTCTGTTTTCTCTTGGTAGTATTTTAATGCTTCTTTATATACTTTTCCTGTCAATTCGATGTCAGTCATTTTCATGAAATCAGGCTCACTAACTGGAGATGTGATTGAGAAGTAACGAATCACGTCAAATTCAAAGTTTTTGAAGTTATTCGTTGCTTTTGCGTTTTGGATAATTAGCTCGCAAGTATCGTATAACATGTTAGCGATATCTAGTTTCAAACGCTCTCCAAATAAAGCATGACGACGACGTTTGTAAACTACTTCACGTTGTGCATTCATCACATCATCGTATTCCAACAAACGTTTACGAACACCAAAGTTGTTTTCTTCTACTTTTTTCTGTGCACGTTCGATAGATTTGGTCATCATAGAATGCTGAATCACTTCGCCTTCTTCAAGTCCCATTCTATCCATTACTTTGGCTACTTTTTCAGAACCAAATAAACGCATCAAGTTATCTTCAAGAGACACATAGAATTGTGAACTTCCTGGATCTCCTTGACGACCAGCACGACCTCTTAACTGTCTGTCAACACGACGTGAATCGTGACGTTCTGTACCTACAATCGCAAGTCCACCAGCTGCTTTTACTTCGGCAGATAATTTAATATCGGTTCCACGACCAGCCATATTAGTTGCGATAGTAACCACTCCGGCTTTACCTGCTTCTTCTACGATTTGCGCTTCTTGTTTGTGCATTTTTGCATTCAAGACATTGTGTGCAACACCTCTCATTTTAAGCATACGACTTAGTAATTCAGAAATCTCAACAGAAGTAGTACCAATAAGAACTGGCCTTCCTGCATTTGATAATTGTGTTACATCTTCAATAACCGCATTAAACTTTTCACGAGTCGTTTTATAAATAAAATCCTCTTTGTCTTGTCTTGCCATTGGTCTGTTAGTAGGAATTTCTACTACATCCAATTTGTATATTGTCCATAACTCACCTGCTTCAGTTACAGCAGTACCAGTCATACCGGCAAGTTTGTTGTACATTCTAAAGTAATTCTGTAATGTAACCGTAGCAAAAGTTTGAGTTGCAGCTTCGATTTTTACATTTTCCTTAGCTTCAATCGCTTGGTGTAATCCGTCAGAATAACGACGACCATCCATGATACGACCTGTTTGCTCATCAACAATCATGATTTTGTTGTCCATGATTACATACTCTACATCTTTTTCAAAAAGACTGTATGCTTTTAAAAGTTGAGTCAAAGTGTGAATACGTTCACTTTTTATTCCGAAATCTTGGAATAGTCTTTCTTTTTCCTCTGCTTCAGCATCTTTGTCTAATTTTTTCTTTTCGATAGCGGCAATTTCAGTTCCAATATCTGGAAGAACGAAAAAGTCAGAATCAGTATCTCCTGAAAGGAATTTAATTCCGTTATCAGTTAATTCAACCTGATTGTTTTTTTCTTCAATTACAAAATACAATGCTTCATCAATCTTGTGCATTTCGCGATTGTTGTCTTGCATGTAAGAGTTCTCCGTTTTTTGAAGCAATTGTCTGATTCCTTCTTCACTTAAAAACTTAATTAAAGCTTTGTTTTTAGGTAAACTTCTGTATGCTCTTAAAAGCAAGAATCCACCTTCTTTAGTGTTTCCGTCTTTAAGTAATTTTTTAGCTTCTGATAAAAAACCATTTGCTAATTGACGTTGTAAACTAACTAAGTTTTCAATTTTTGGTTTCAATTCGTTGAATTCATGACGATCTCCTTGTGGTACTGGACCAGATATAATAAGCGGAGTTCTAGCATCATCAATCAATACAGAATCGACCTCATCGACAATCGCATAATTGTGTTTTCTTTGTACCAAGTCATCAGGCGAATGCGTCATGTTATCTCTAAGATAATCAAAACCAAATTCGTTATTTGTACCGTATGTAATATCAGAATTGTATGCTTTTTTTCTTCCTTCAGAACTTGGTTGGTGGTTGTCAATACAATCAACAGTCATACCGTGAAATTCGAATAAAGGCGCTTTCCACGTGCTATCACGTTTAGCCAAATAGTCATTCACTGTTACTAAATGCACTCCGTTTCCAGTTAATGCATTTAAGTATATTGGTAAAGTTGCTACTAATGTTTTTCCTTCACCCGTTTGCATCTCTGCTACTTTTCCTTCGTGAAGTACCATTCCTCCAATTAATTGAACATCATAATGAATCATGTCCCAAGTAATTTCTTTTCCGGCAGCGTTCCATTTGTTTTGCCAGATTGCTTTGTCCCCTTCAAGGCTAACGTAAGCTTTATTTCCAGAAAACTCTCTGTCCATAGCAGTTGCTGTTACAGCAATTTCTGAGTTGTCTTTGAAACGTCTTGCTGTTTCCTTTACCACTGCAAAGGCTTCAGGAAGAATTTCCATTAAGGTTTTCTCAGATAATTCGTAAGCTTCTTTTTCTAAGGCATCGATTTCAAGATAGATGTCTTCTCTTTTATCAATATCTTCAACCGCTTCAACATCAGCTTTAAGCGCTGCTATTTTAGCATCGATTCCAGCACGGTTTAGTTTGATTTTTTCCTTAAAAAAGTAAGTGCGCTCTCTTAACTCGTCATGTGAAAGGGCAATAAGACTAATTTCAAAAGACTTGATTTTGTCAAGATAAGGTTGCAAAGCTTTAACATCTTTCTCGGACTTATCTCCAACAAAGGCTTTAATAATGCTATTTATGAAACTCATAATATGTTTGTATTTCTAATTTATTTAAAGTGTAAATTTAACCAAAAAAAAAGCCTCTTTTGAGACTTTTTCTTTGATTATTTTTTAATATTCATCCTCATTCCAAAGATAATCTTCGTCTGTAGGGTAATCCGGCCAAATTTCTTCCATCGACTCATATATCTCACCTTCGTCTTCAATAGACTGTAGGTTTTCTACCACTTCTAACGGAGCTCCTGCACGTATAGCGTAATCAATAAGTTCGTCTTTGTTAGCAGGCCACGGTGCATCACTTAAATAAGATGCTAATTCTAATGTCCAATACATTTTTTGTCGGTTTAGTTTTGTGCAAAAATAAAAATTTTACCGAAAAAGGCAAGTAAAAATCTATTTATTTTTAAAAAAAGTTAAGAACGTTTTTGTTTTAGTGTTCAGTATTGGGTTTTTTAGTTTTCAGTTTGCAACTGATTACTATTTTTCTGCTAACTGATTACTTACGCGGAATCCATTTAACTTCCTCAGCGTGCAAGTCATGAGACAATTTTCGTGCCAATACAAAAAGGTAGTCAGAAAGTCGGTTCAGGTACTTAATCGCGATTTCAGCGACTGGTTCATTATGGCTTAAATGCACGGCAAGGCGCTCTGCGCGTCGGCATACGCATCGTGCGATATGACAATATGACACAGTAGTATGTCCGCCAGGTAAGACAAAATGAGTCATTTGTGGAAGTGCGTCTTCCATAGTGTCGATTTCATTTTCTAATAACTCGGTATCAGTTTCAGTGATTCCAAGATTTTTAAGACGTAACTCGCCATTTTTCATTACCTCTTTTTCAGGAGGAGTGGCTAGAATAGCACCTACGGTAAACAAGCGATCTTGAATTTCAATTAGAATCGTTTTGTAGTGTGCATCCATATCTTGATCACGAATTAATCCAATATGTGAATTTAATTCGTCTACAGTTCCATAACTTTCAATTCTAATATGGTCTTTAGGAACTCGTGTCCCTCCAAAAAGTGACGTTGTTCCTTTATCACCAGTTTTAGTATATACTTTCATATGCTGTTTATTTGTTTATTCGTGGATTTGCTTGTTTTTTCAAGGAACACCAAATTTACTTTATTAATTCCACTATGGCGTTAACAAATCGTTCTAAGGAACCTTCACTTAGGTTAAAATACAAATCAGGTTCAATGCATTCCACTTCCATGAGATGCAATTCATTGTCTATTACAATTCCGTCGACTCTGGCATATAACAATTTTCCAGTAAATGTATCGACAATTTTTTGCGCTTTGGCTATAAGTTCGGCATCAGGATGTCTTAGTCTGTATGTACCTCCAAACTGTACTTGAATCCTAAAATCACCTGGGACAGGTTTCTTATTGACTGCGTGGGAGAATTTTTTATTAAAGAATACAAAGGATGTTTCGCCTACGGTTTGAATTTCAGGCATAAACTGCTGTATTAGCAATTCTTTTTCGGAAGCGATGCTTTTATATTGGGTATTTATTTTTTCAGATTCGGCTGTTTCAAATACTTCAGTTAGATAAGATCCTGCAGAAAAGGCAGGTTTTATAACCGCTTTTTTCCAATGGGACGGTATAAGTGCTTTTAGATTTAGGTCAGTGGTTTTATCTATAAATAGGGTAGGGAGTATTTTGATTCCTAGCTGTTCCATTTCACGCAAATAAAACTTGTGTTTATTCTGTTTTATGATGGCAATAGGATTGAGTGTTTTAATTCCTGATTTTTCTATTTGGTCAAGCCAAAGGTTGAATTCGGTTTCTTTTTCAAAATAATCCCAGGTATTTCGAAAAACCAAATAGTCAAAATCACTCCAGTTTATACTTGCATCATCCCAAATTACGGCGGTTGCAGTAATATTGTGTTTGGCGAGTTCTGGAATTAAAAGTTGGTCTTGTGGCGTTAATTCAGGTAGCTTTTCGCAGGTTAGTAAGGCTATTTTCATTTTCTAATAGGGTAATGGGTTAGTGGATTCTATTTTGGAAACGATTCACCTAGCCCGGATAGAAGTGAAAATCCGTTTTTATCCTGACTCAGTTCAGGATAAAAAAGATTGTAGCGGATAGCCGGAAAAAGCTCCTAATAAAACTATTTTGTAGTGTCACTTTCAATCATACCATCACGCAAACGGATTATTCTATGGGCGTATGCGGCAACTTCCTCTTCGTGAGTCACTAAAATAACGGTATTACCTTCGGCATGAATGTCATTAAAAAGTTTCATAATCTCTTCGGAGGTTTTACTGTCTAAGTTTCCTGTAGGTTCATCAGCAAGAATGATAGACGGTTTATTTACTAAGGCTCTGGCAATGGCCACACGCTGGCGCTGCCCACCCGATAATTGATTGGGTTGGTGATCCATTCTGTCGCCAAGATTAACTTGTTCTAATACTTCGGAAGCGCGAGCGGTTCGTTCTGATTTAGAATATCCGGCGTAAATCATAGGTAAAGCGACATTGGCCAGTGCCGTGGTACGGGGTAGCAGGTTGAAAGTTTGAAAAACAAAACCAATCTCTTTATTTCTGATTTCGGCTAGTTCATCGTCTTTTTGCTTGCTTACATCTTGCCCGTTAAGAATATATGTTCCAGATGTAGGCGTGTCCAAACAACCTAAAAGATTCATCAAGGTAGACTTTCCAGAACCAGAAGGTCCCATCAGCGCTACATATTCGCCTTTATTAATTTCTAAATCAATACCTTTCAGTACATAAATAATCTCGTTACCAAGGACAAAATCTCTTTTGATATTGGTTATTTTTATTAATGGATTTGACATTGTTATTTGCAATTGATGAATTATGGTTTTTGAATTTTAAAAGTACAAAACACTTTTGAATTATAAGTAAGTTGCTTAAAATACATTTTTGTTACAAAAAAATAGAGGATAGCGTTTTTTATCTTTTAAGCAGTGCCTTTCTATTTATAGAGGGAATTAATGGCATTACTTGGCCCGCTGCTGTGAGATACTACACTATAATATAGAGCGCCTTGACTACTCGCTGTAATAGTAGCCGTTTTATGGACGAATAGTTGGAAAATAGGTGAATGTTATGCTGCTTCGTTGCTCTGGATCTGGTGTTAATTCCAATTTATTTCACAATTTTAGGAATTGTTTATATAATTAACATGTTTATATTGAATGCAATACAATCCGCTGTACATTCGCTTTATAATATTTAATAAATATAAAATCAAACATTATGAAAAGTACAAATTTAGTATTAGGAATGGCAGTTATAGCCTTAGGATTTACATCTTGTAAAGACGAAAAAACAGAAGCAGCAAACAAAACAGTTGAATCTTATGTTGTTTATGTTGACTCATTAGAAAATGTAGCTCCAGAAGATGCTAAAGCAAACTGGTCTGCAATCGAAGCTACTTATGAAGTAAGAAGCAGCCAAGCGGAAACAGCACTTTCAGATTTAAAAGAAAGCGAAGAAGCAAAAGCAAAAATCGAAGCAAGTAGAGCAAAATATGCTGCATTGCAAGCTAGAATGAAAGCAGAGATGGAAGCTTCAGCTCCAAATTCTAAACAACAAATGAGAAATTCATTGTTTGGTGAAGGAAAAATTGGTGACGATATGAATTTTGACTGGGTAAATAAGGATAACATCCTTAGTGTATACAGACAATTTATTCATACTGCTGAAGATAATAAAGACAACTATTCTCGTGAAGACTGGGATGAAGTTAAATTGATGTATGAAGCATTAGATAGTAGAAAAAATACTGTTGAAAAAGAAGGTCTTTCTTCTTCTGATAACAAAGAAATTGCAGGTTTAAAATTCAAATTTGGTCCACTGTTAAAAGTTAACAGAATGGGTGCTAAATCTGAAGAAATGAAAGAAGCTAAGCAATAAGGCTTTACTAATTCATGTTGAAAAAAAGACGGTCAGGGATGGCTGTCTTTTTTTATGGATTAAACTCTTATGGTAAAATGTTCCTTTGGTTGTTCATACCTAAAACAAACAAACCCCCATTGAAACGTATCAATAGTTACTGTAACTTTTGGGTGTTTTTTTATCGTTTCCCAAGCTTCCTCCATTCCTGGAGACCAGTGTATATCATCAAAAACCCATACCGTATCATTAGTTATTGTGGGCAATAAAAGTTCAAAGTAGTCTAATGTTGCCTGCTTCTGATGGTTGCCGTCGAAATAGATTAAGGAAAAGTGCTGCGTTGAAGTATTCGCTTTTTCTAAATAACTACGAAACTCACTTACTACAAATTCTACATTGGTTAAACCAAATTTTTCTAATTGCTCTTGGGCAATTTTTGATGTTTCTGGACAACCTTCAAGTGTCGTTATTTGTGCTTTCGGGTTTCCCAAAGAAATTACAGATGTTGCTAATCCTAATGAAGTGCCTATTTCTAAAACAGCGTCTACTTGAAAATAATTACTAACTCGAAACAATAATTCCCCTCGTTTCTGTGTTATTCCGGCTGTTTTAGCAATCTTGGCGATTTCTCTTTTATTGGATTTAAAGATTTTAGAACCAGCGCCAAAATCAGTAACCTCAATTGTGTTTTTATTTTCTAAAAGTGCCTTTCGATAGTCTTTTAAAAGCTGGTATTCCGGTTTTGGCTTAATGTCGTAAAAACATTTTGTAATCAAAGTGAATACAAAAGGGGAGTGTACGGCATGCTCATTCTTAGAGTGCCAAAGGAATTTTAGATAAGATTTGATTTGGAATAGCATGCTTTAATTAGATATCAGTCAAAAAAAGAAGATTTTTTAAGAGAGTATAAAGGTGTAAATATAGGAGAATTTCTGGGCTAAAAAAAACGGATTTTTTGTACCTCTCATTACTAATTTCGTATGGATAAATTTAAAGGACGCAGAAAATAAGAAACGAACCAAAGAGTATCGAAAAAGGAGAAGTCAGCCTGATCAGGTTTGGCTTTAAAAACGCAGCACAATAGACTGCATAGGCATGATGTATTTTTCTTGGGACAAGGTATAGGACAAGTGAAGTAGTGATTATAAACCAACCTAGTACTGAGAACACTTCTGGATATTTTGAAAAATCTGCATATATTATCAATGCTGCAGCCGGAATCATCCGAATTGTAATTTCGGCGTAATTGATGAAATTTGTACTACCAGCTTTACCTATAATTGCTCTTGCCTTTGATGGGTAAAAAAGCATAAGGAAACCAGCGCTAATTAAAAAACATCCAAACAGGATTACTATCCATTTTGAAAGTAGTACCATAATCGTTTTTGCTTAATTGGGTTACAATGTACTTTCTTTTATTTCTTTTTCCAAAAGTGATAAAAGAAGCTCTTGATTTCTCTGCGAATTTGTATTTAATGCTTCTTGTCTTTTAAATCGAGAAAGTTTGTCTCTGTTTACGGTCGTAGCTTGCATTAGTGCGTATATGAGTAGCGTGAGTAATATTTCTGGGAGGTTGGGTTTTTATATAAAAAAACAAACCCCAACATTTCTAGCATTACTGCTAAAAGTGTTGGGGTTGTACATAATACAAAAGAAGGGCTTTTTTATCCCTCAATCTTTGCGCTCAGTTCAAACCAGCGTTCTTCTCTATCTTCAATTTTATTGTTGATATTTTCGAGTTCTTTTGCTTTTTTTGATATGTCGTTATCTGGTACTTTTCCGTCCGTGAATAATTGCTCGATTGCAATTTTTTGAACTTCTAAATCCTTAATTTCTTTTTCTATTTTCTGATATTCTTTTTGCTCGTTGAAAGTCAAATTCCCTGTAGGGTTGTTTTGTTTCCAGTCTTTCTTCTCCGCTTTGTTTTCCTCTTTTTGAGCCACATCTGTACTGTCTTCGTAGGCTCTAAAATCAGAATAGTTTCCAGGGAAATCTTCGACCACACCATCACCTCTAAAGATAAATAAGTGATCTACAATTTTATCCATGAAATACCTATCGTGAGAAACCACTAGTAAACATCCAGGATAGTCAAGCAAGAAACTTTCTAATACATTTAACGTAACAATGTCCAAATCGTTTGTTGGCTCATCGAGAATCAAGAAGTTAGGATTCTGAATCAAAACAGTACACAAGTACAAACGTTTCAATTCCCCACCGCTCAATCGATCTACAAAATCATATTGTTTTTTGGCATCAAAAAGAAAACGTTCTAATAATTGTGAGGCCGAAATCATTCTTCCCTTCATCAACGGAATAAATTCTCCGTATTCCTTGATCACATCAATTACACGTTGTCCCGGTTTTGGGTTAATCCCGCTTTGAGTATAATAACCTACTTTTATGGTTTCACCAATCACCACTTTTCCACCATCAAGCGGAAGTGATCCGGTCAATAAGTTCAAAAAAGTTGATTTTCCTGTTCCGTTTTTTCCGATGATTCCAATACGCTCTCCCGGTTGAAAGTCGTAACTAAAATTATCCATGATCACATGATCCTTGAATTTTTTGGAGATTTTGTGAAGCTCGATAATCTTGCTTCCCATACGCTCCATGTTGATTTCAAGTTCCACCTTGTTTTCCTTACGGCGACTTTGTGCTTTTTCTTTAATGTCATAGAAGTCATCCTGACGCGATTTAGATTTAGTCGTTCTCGCTTTTGGCTGACGTCGCATCCACTCTAATTCTTTTACGAAAAGGTTTTGAGCCTTGTCCACACTTGAATTTTCGGAAGCAATGCGTTCTTCTTTTTTCTCTAAGTAGTAAGAGTAGTTTCCTTTGTATGAATATAATTTTCCATTATCTAGTTCGATGATTTCGTTACAAACACGCTCTAAAAAGAAACGGTCGTGCGTTACCATAAACAAGGTGATATTTTCTTTGGCAAAATAAGCTTCTAACCATTCGATCATCTCTAAATCCAAGTGATTCGTAGGTTCGTCCAGAATTAATAAGTCAGGACGGTTGATCAAAATAATAGCTAGAGACAAACGTTTTTGCTGTCCACCCGAAAGGTTTTTCACCTTTAGTTTGAAGTCTTCCAACTTTAGTTTGAACAAAATTTGCTTGTATTGGGTTTCAAAATCCCATGCATTGTGTTGATCCATTCCGTCAAAAGCTTTTTGGTAGGCTTCTTCGTCTTCTGGGTTTTCCAATGCTTTTTCGTAGGCTTCAATTACTTTTAACGTTTCATTATCTGAGGCGAAAATACTTTCCTCAATGGTTAGTTCGTCCTGTAGATTGTTGTTTTGAGACAAGAAAGCCATTTTGATTCCTTTTCTCAAAACCACCTGTCCAGTATCTGATTCGTCCAAGCCATTAATGATACTCATTATGGTGGTTTTTCCCGAACCGTTTTTGGCTATAAAGGCAATTTTCTGGTCTTTACTAATCCCAAAAGAGATGTTTTCAAAAAGAGTTCTCTCTCCGTAGGATTTCGAGATATTTTCAACTGATAAGTAATTCATGCGTGTAACTAGATGTATTTGTTATGATTAGGGCTTTTTTTGCTGTATAAAGGCTACTTAAATTGCTAATTATTAGACGCCAAAAAAAAACCACCGTGCAAAGGTAGTTTATTATTTTTAGGTTAAAATTATTTGGAAAGAAGAACTTTCTCTAATTCAGCCACTTTAAGGAGATTCGATCAATCTTGCGAGTCAACGGTCATCGTTTGTGTGATGTTTTTGCCTCTAACTTAAAGCAATTTCAATAAAGCAAGTACAATACCAACTAAACCACCCACAACAGCACCATTCAAGCGAATGTATTGCAAATCATTGCCGACTTTATCTTCAATTTGCTCAACCAATTCTTTATTGTTGAGCTTCATCATGCTGGAGCGAACCATATTTCCTATTTCACTATGGAATTTTACCAACATTTCTGAAATGGTTTGACGTATCCAAATGTTTATTTTTTTCTGAGCCGCTGCATCTTCTTGCAAATCGGCTAACATGCTATTTAGTTTAGAAATCAAAAATTGCATTAGTGGTGTGTCATTATTTTCTAGCTGGGCTGAAAGAGTTTCTTTGGAGCGACGCAATAACGTATGTATTAGTTTTTCCTCTTCCACATGTTGCATAACGCGTTCTTTTAGATTCTGGATTATGGAAGTTGATTTCTCATCGCCCGAAGTTAGTTCTTTAGCAAATTCAAGAATCCAGTTGTCAAATTTGGTTCGAATGGGATGATTCGCATCCGATTTTGCTTCTGAGATTAACTCTTTTGCTTTATCAAGAAGTTCATCTGCGATTAGATTTAAATCAATTCCGCCGCTTTTCTCAGCTATAAATAAGGTGGCTTTTTTGAAAAATCCTTTATCCGAATATTCTTCTGCTGCAGTTTTAAGCTTAGAGAGCAGTAGTTTTTTTGTCTCGGGATTAGTTATAGATTTAGAACTTTCGTCAATAATTAACTCCCAAATTTGATGGTGATCGCCGTTTTTAATGGATTTTTCTAACCAAGTTCCCAGCGGGGAAGCTAGGTCTATACCGCTAATCTGCTCTCTTAGTATTTTTTGTAAGGCATCTGCAAATTTTGGGTTGTCTAATTCATTTGTGAATTTTAATACTATGTTTTGAATTAGACTAATCGCATTTTGTTGGTTTTTGGGTTGTTGGATGAAGTCCAAAATAGTTTTAGCTAAGTCCACTTCGTTTAATTTCTCGGCAATAACGGCCGGGGAAAGCCATTTATTAGTCACTAGATCGACTATTCCTTCGGTTAATTTTTCTCGGTTTTTAGCGATAATGTTCGTGTGCTTGCGGACAAAAGGAATTGGAATTTCATGAAACAAAGCGCTTACTGCAAACCAATCAGCAAATCCACCAATAGTCGCCGCCTCAAAACCTGCCGTGACAATTTTCCATCCCTGATGAGTTAGAATGTCTAAACGTAGCAGCGCTTCAAAAAGCACCAGGCCTCCAAAGGCTACAAGTAAAGAGATCGATCCGAGGTTATTTTTCATGGGGTTTTGTTAGTTTGAAAAAAGTTTTAACAAGTAGAAATGTAAGTAATTATTGTGGAATATTGTTCGCAGAAGCGATTTTTTTTAGATAAAAAAGGGGAGTGATAACTTTGATCTGTAAAAAAACTTTTTATTGTAACAAGAGATTTTTGTTTGTAAAAATGAAAGAGTCGTACTTGGATTATCGGCCTAGATACTCAGACAGATAGGGGCTTAGGTCTAATTGATGCAATTGTTGTGGTATAGCTATAAATGGTTTTCTTGTGAAATTTTCATTGGTTAGATAATATTGCAAACCATTTGGGGTAGTAATACCTTCGATTTGATGAAACGGAAGGGCTATTTTAATTTTTCTTTTATTACCGGAAAAGAAATCTGAATGGTCATAATCATAAAACAAATAGATGAATGGAGACAGTGATTTACTATATCCGCTAAGGACAAGCAGTTTTTTTTCTGTTACAATTGTAGCCGAAGTAATCAGCCCTTTTAGGTTAAAACTGTCTTTCAGTTGGGCACGGTAATTACCAGGAGTTTTAGGGATAGTATATACTGATGTTCTTTTTTGCTTCCATTGTTTTGTAAAAAAATAGATGTTGTCATCTACGACGACAAAGGCTTCACAATCAAAATTAGTCGTGTTTGATTTTAGTTTCGTGAAATCAGTCTGATTGGAATACGAGAATGAAATGGTATCAATTTTTTGAATATTTCCTTCAACCGTGTTCTTTTCAATTCTTAAAATATGCAGGTCTTTTCTGTTTCCCGAGACATTATTTCCAAAGTCGCCAATATAAAAATAGTTGCTGTCTTGCGTAATCTCTTCCCAATCCTTGTTAGATACTTTTTTAAGGGCTATTTTCTTTTGAATCAAACCGCTCGTATCTACACCATAGATGGTAGTGTCAGTATCATCATTAGTCGTCCACAGGATATTATCACTTAATGCTAAACCAGATGTTTCGCGGAGAACAGCTGGCAATTTGACGGAGTACTTCGGTTTTACTTTTGTCGAACGATAGCTGCAGCTTCCATCATTTATAGTCGCTGACGGATTGAAGTTTTTAGACATCGGGTCAGTGCAGCCCGAAATTTGGGCATGTATTTGACTAATCAAAAATAGGGATACTAATAAAAATGCTTTTTTCAATGACTTGGAATAGATTTGTTGCGGTCTTTTGTTTTTCAAAAGTAATTTATTCGCGGGATTAAAATTAGAATTGGGATTGAATCATTAGGTTTTATTTAGACAATTGCTGCTGTATTCTACTTTACCGTTGTGATTTTACATCTTAAAATATATCTTTGAGACATGCAATTGTCAGTAATCATCCTCAACTATAACGTCCGCTATTTCTTAGAATTATGCGTTTTAAGTGTACAAAGTGCTTTAGAGCATATTGAGGGCGAAATAATCGTCGTCGATAACAACTCGGAAGATGATAGTTGCGAAATGATGAAGCAGCGTTTTCCAAATGTAAAACTCATAGAAAACAAAGACAATTTCGGTTTCCCAAAAGGGAATAATATAGGTGTTGCCGCCGCTCAGGGTAAATATATTTGCATCTTGAACCCCGATACCATGGTTGCGGGGGATACTTTTACAAAAGTGTTAGCTTTCGCCGAAAGGCAAGACAACATAGGAATCGTGGGCGTAAAGCTTATCGACGGCGCAGGGAATTTCCTGCCGGAAAGTAAAAGAGGGGTTCCTACGCCTTTTGTCGCCTTTACAAAAATGATGGGGCTGTACAAGCTGTTTCCAAAAGTAAAAGTGCTTGGAAAATACTATGCGCAGCAGCTATCGCAAAATGAAACTGGGAAAGTTGATATTCTGGTGGGCGCTTTTATGCTGATGAAGCGAGATTTGTATCTGGAAATTGGAGGATTTGATGAGAACTGTTTCATGTATTCAGACGACATAGATTTGTCCTATAGAATGCTGTTGAAAGGAAAATCTAATTATTATTATCACGAATCAACAGTGATACACTATAAGGGCGAAAGCACTGTTAAGGATGGGGTTTATGTGAAACGGTTTCAGGAAGCTATGGAGTTTTTCTATAAAAAGCATTTCAAAGTTTCTAAGGTCTTTTCATTTTTTATGCAAGCAGGAATTCTATTTTTTTCTTTAATTAAAATGTTTCAAGGTCAAGCCAAAGAAAAAAAGACAGTAGAGTCTTATATCTTTTATTCTTCTAGTGATGAGTTAATTAACAAAATAGCGCCAAAACTGCAAAAAAAAGTGGTTTTTCACGATTTGAAAACAGAAAAAATGGTAATTTCGTCAAAGATTTCGTTGGGAACTAAGACAGAAATGTTGTTAGATAACAATTGCATTTCTTTTAAAGAGATTATAAATTTTATAGAATCGTTAAAAAACAAGGGGTTATCCTTTAAAGTGTTACCAAAAAACACTGCTTTTTTTATCGGCAGTGATAATTCTAATGAAAGAGGAGCGATTATAAAATTAGAGTGATAAATTACATTAAATGTAATTTATGTTTAAAATATTTAGTAATTTCGCAAACTGAAAACAAAAACGCCTTCTTAGGTTAACAATATGGCAAAATTTGAATTAAAACTTCCTAAAATGGGAGAAAGTGTCGCAGAAGCAACTATTACAAACTGGTTAAAAGAAGTAGGCGACAAAATTGAAGCGGATGAAGCGGTACTTGAAATTGCAACTGATAAGGTTGACAGTGAGGTGCCGAGTGAAGTTTCAGGTATTTTGGTAGAGCAATTATTTGGTAAAGATGATTTAGTTCAAGTGGGTCAAACCATAGCTATTATTGAAACCGAAGGAGGAGAGATGGTTTCAGTTGTTAAAGCAGCTGCCACTTCTGAGGCTGTTGCCGAAGTAACAAAGACTGTTGATGCCGCTAAAGATAGCGTTGCAACACCAGCTGATTTTTCTGATTCTGATAAGTTCTTTTCTCCATTGGTGAAAAACATTGCTTCAGCAGAAGGTGTTTCTGTGGATGAGTTGGAACAGATTAATGGAACAGGAAAAGACGGGAGAGTTACTAAAAATGATATTTTAGAATACATTAAAAATAAAGGAAGCCAAGCGGTTGTTGCTCCAGCAAAAACGGTTGAAGCTCCAAAAGTTGTGCAAGCAGCAGTTCCAGTAGCACAGAAAGCGGCACCTATTTCGGTAAACGGTGGTGATGAGGTTGTTGAAATGGACAGAATGCGTAAGCTTATTGCGGGTTATATGGTCGCTTCAGTACAAACTTCAGCACACGTTCAGTCTTTTATCGAAGTGGATGTGACTAATATTGTGAAGTGGAGAGAAAAACATAAAAATTCTTTCGAAAAGAGAGAAGGGGAGAAGTTGACTTATACTCCAATATTCATGGAAGCGGTGGCTAAAGCATTGAAAGATTTTCCAGGTTTGAATATTTCTGTAGATGGTGATTACATCATCAAAAAGAAAAACATCAATTTGGGTATGGCTGCATCATTGCCTAACGGTAATTTAATTGTTCCTGTGATTAAAAATGCAGACCAATTGAACTTGGTGGGTATGGCGAAAGCGGTAAATGATCTTGGTGGACGTGCTAAAGCAGGAAAATTGAAACCAGACGACACACAAGGTGGAACTTATACGGTTACTAATGTAGGGACATTCGGGAGTGTTTTTGGTACGCCTATTTTGAATCAACCGCAAGTTGGTATATTAGCTCTTGGAGCGATTAGAAAAGTACCGGCAGTTATAGAAACACCAGAAGGTGATTTTATTGGAATTCGTCAAAAAATGTTCCTTTCTCACAGTTACGACCATCGTGTTGTAGATGGAGCGCTAGGAGGTGGTTTTGTAAAACGAGTGGCTGAATACTTAGAAACATTTGATATAAACAGAGATTTGTAATATTGAAATAAATACATAAAAGAGCCCAACAGATTTTTGAAATTTGTTGGGTTTTGTTTTTTAAGAAGAGATTGCCGCATTAAAAAGCTTTGTTTTTTTTGGACGAAATTAATGCTTGATAATTGGTGAAACTCAGCTTTAAAATTTACATTTGTATGATAATAAAAACAAAAAATGGAACTTAAACTTAATAAACCAATTTGCTTTTTTGACCTTGAAACCACTGGAATTGATGTTGGGAAAGACAGAATTGTAGAAATATCAATATTCAAAGTTTTTCCTAACGGAAATAAAGAAAGTAAAACATGGTTAGTGAATCCTACTATTCCTATTCCGGCGCAAACAACGGCTGTCCATGGAATCACGGATGAAAAAGTGGCGAATGAGCCTACTTTTAAGGAGTTGGCTTCACAAGTTCATATCATGATAAAAGACTGTGATTTGGCTGGATTTAATTCTGATCGTTTTGATATTCCTTTGCTGGCAGAAGAATTACTTCGTGCAGGAGTTGATTTTGACATGAAAAATAGTGTCTCTGTTGATGTTCAAACAATTTTTCATAAAAAAGAAGAGCGAACGTTAAGTGCGGCGTTAAAATTTTATTGTGGGCAAAGTTTAGAAAATGCGCATTCAGCGGAAGCGGATACGATGGCGACTTATGAAATATTAAAAGCCCAGTTAGAGCGTTATCCGGATTTACAAAATGACATGAAAGCGTTATCGGAGTTTTCGACAAGAAAGAAAATTGCTGATTTTGCTGGAATGATTGCATTTGATAAAGACGATGAAGAAATTTTTGCTTTTGGAAAACACAAAGGAGTAAAAGTGGATAAAATTTTAGAAACAGAACCAGGCTATTTTAGTTGGATACAAAATGCAGATTTTCCTTTGTATACAAAAAAGGTTTTGACGGCAATTAAACTTAGAAAACTGAATACTAAAAACTAAGTAAATTGATTGGTGAATAGTGAAATAGGCTATTTACTAATTACTAATCACTATAAAGAGATGAAGATAATCTGTATTGGTAGAAATTATGCTAACCACATAGAAGAATTGCAAAATGAACGGCCTACGGAGCCAGTTATTTTTATGAAGCCCGATTCGGCGATTTTATTAAAGCAACATCCTTTTGTCATTCCTGAATTTTCGGAAGATATTCATCATGAAATTGAAATTATTGTTAAAATAAATAAGGTTGGGAAATACATAGAACCAAAGTTTGCTCATAAGTATTATGAGGAGATTAGTGTAGGGATTGATTTTACCGCTAGAGACTTACAAGCTAAGCTAAAAGCGAAAGGATTGCCTTGGGAAAAAGCCAAAGCATTTGACGGTTCTGCTGTAATTGGAGATTTTTTACAAAAAGAGCAATTTAGTTCGTTAGAAAATCTTACTTTTGAGTTAACCAATAACGGTAAAACAGTTCAAATCAGTAATTCTAGCTATATGTTGTGGAAAATTGATGAGCTTATTTCGTATGTTTCTCAGTTTTTTACATTAAAAATAGGAGATATTATTTTTACGGGAACACCTGAAGGGGTTGCTGCTGTAAAATCAGACGACGTTTTGGAGGGATTTTTAGAGGGACAGAAACTATTTAGAATACAAGTAAAATAATGGCTTTAAACTACAACCTTGCAAAAGTGTACGCACTTTCAGATAATGACCCGGAATTTGTAAATGAAATTCTAACGTTGTTCGTTACTGAAGTTCCAGAGGATTTATCTCAAATCAAAGAAGGAATTAAAAAGAAAGATCATAAGCATGCCTATGCTTATGCGCATAAAATTAAACCAACTCTAGACTTACTGGGGTTAAATGTTGCCTTTGAAGAAATTCTTCAAGTGGAAGCGTGGACGAAAATTGAAGGAAAAAGAAAAGATATAGATCATACTTTTAAGAGCATAAAGTCTCAGGTTAAAGATGCAATCAAAGAAATAAAAAAGGATTTTGATCTGTAAAGCACCATCAATCCTTATTTTTTAAACGCTAAAATTCAACATTCAAATTATTTGGATGTTGAATTTTAGGTATAAAGCAAATCCTAAATCCAGATCAAAAAAATGAAAGCAACCATAGTTACTATAGGCGATGAAATTTTAATTGGGCAAATTGTTGATACGAATTCGGCTTTTATAGCCAAATCATTAGATAAAATTGGAGTCGAAATCAGCGAAATGATATCGATTAGCGACGATAAACAGCATATTCTGGATACGTTTTCAACCCTTCAAAACACGGTAGATTTAGTGATTATTACCGGAGGTCTGGGGCCTACAAAAGATGATGTTACTAAAAAGACCTTTTGTGATTATTTTGAAGATGAATTAGTTGTGAATCAATCTGTTTTGGTACATGTTACTGAGATGATCGAAGGTTTCTATAAGCGAACGATTACTCAAATCAACAAAGATCAGGCGCTTGTCCCTTCAAAATGTACTGTTTTGCACAATGCTGTGGGAACTGCTCCAGGAATGTGGATGAAAAAAGAGAACACTGTATTTATTTCGCTGCCTGGAGTTCCTTATGAAATGAAATATCTGGTAGAAAGCGAAATAATTCCTAAGGTGGTGCGAGAGTACAGTCGTCCCTATATTATACATAAAACAATTCTTACTTACGGGCAAGGAGAGAGTCTAGTTTCGGAACGAATTGAAGATTGGGAAAACAGTCTTCCGGAGTTTTTGAGGCTGGCCTATTTACCGAGCCCTGGAAAAGTTCGTTTGCGTCTTTCCGCGCGAGGTACGAACAAAGTACTATTAGAAAATGCATTGGAGCAATATGTTAGTTCTTTAGATGCGATTATAAATGATATAATAGTTGGTTTTGAGGAGGAGGAAACAATCGAGTTCTTAGTGGGAAAGATGTTGAAACAACAACAAAAAACACTGGCTACTGCTGAAAGTTGCACCGGAGGTGCGATTGCATCGATATTAACTTCAATAGCGGGTGCTTCTGCGTATTTCAAGGGTAGTGTCGTTTCGTATGCTACGGAGGCTAAAACAGACGTGCTAGGGATTCCTGAGAGCTTGATAAAAGAGTTTTCTGTAGTAAGCAAAGAAGTTGCTTCGGCGATGGCTTTACGGGTAAAAGAAATTATGAATACTGATTATGCGATTGCGACAACTGGAAACGCTGGTCCGACAAAAGGGGATGAAAATGCCGAAATTGGCACTGTCTTTATCGCTTTGGCAACGCCAAATGAAGTTATTGTCGAAGAATATAATTTTGGCCAACCCCGTGAGAAAGTGATAGATAGAGCGGTGATTAAAAGTTTAGAGTTATTGAAGAAAGAAATTTTTAAAAATGTCCTATAATTTTGTTGGTTTATAGGTTTATTTTTCTTTTCTTTGCACCCTGATTTTGAATAACGATAAAAGATAAGCATAATGTCAAGAGTTTGTGACCTTACAGGTAAAAGAGCGATGGTAGGAAATAACGTTTCTCACGCTATGAATAAAACTAAGAGAAAATTTTCTGTTAACTTAGTGAAAAAGCGTTTTTATCTTCCAGAAGAAGATAGATGGATTACTCTTAGAGTAGCAGCATCTACGGTAAAAACAATTAATAAAAATGGAATTGCTGCAGTTTTGAAAAAAGCTCAAGCACAAGGATTTATTAAATAATCTTTAAATTCTAAAAAAAAAATAGCAAGATGGCAAAGAAAGGTAATAGAATCCAGGTAATTTTAGAATGTACTGAGCACAAAACAAGTGGTGTGGCAGGAACTTCAAGATACATAACAACGAAGAACAAAAAAAATACACCTGATAGATTAGAGATTAAGAAATTTAATCCAGTTTTGAAACGTGTAACTGTTCACAAAGAAATTAAATAATAATTAGAGATTTTAATAAAAGTCTCAAATGGTAACATTTGAAGATTATATTTAAATTTAAATAACATTTGAATCATGGCAAAGAAAACCGTAGCATCGTTACAAACATCTTCTAAGAGATTATCAAAAGCCATCAAAATGGTGAAATCTCCAAAAACTGGCGCTTATACATTCGTAGAATCTATAATGGCACCTGAACTAGTTGATGAATTCTTGAAAAAGAAGTAATTAATAAAAGCATTATATAGAAAAGCTACTTTCATTCGGAAGTAGCTTTTTTATTTTATATCTTTACCGTGCTGAAGAGGGTATTAGTTCATTGTGTCTAATGCTTCATTCCTAACACTGTTAATACAATGAGTTTTTTCAAAAGAATATTTTCATCGGAAAAAAAAGAGACTTTAGATAAAGGTCTTGAAAAATCAAAAACAACTTTCTTTTCTAAGTTAAGTAAAGCTGTTGCAGGAAAGTCTAAAGTTGACGATGCTGTGTTGGATAATTTAGAGGAAATTCTTGTTTCCTCTGATGTAGGAGTTGATACTACTCTTAAAATCATTACCCGTATTGAAAGTCGTGTTGCGGCTGACAAATATCTAGGTATTGAAGAACTCAATAAAATTCTACAAGAAGAAATTTCAGGTCTGCTTTCTGAAACCAATACAGGTGAAGCAACAGAATTTGTAATTCCAAAAGATAAAAAACCATACGTTTTAATGGTAGTAGGTGTAAATGGTGTTGGTAAAACAACCACCATCGGAAAACTTGCGTTCCAATTTAAAAAAGCGGGTTATAAAGTAGTTTTAGGCGCTGGAGATACGTTTCGTGCCGCTGCAATAGATCAATTACAAATTTGGGCTGATAGAGTAGGAGTTCCTATTGTTAGGCAAAACATGGGTTCTGATCCCGCTTCTGTGGCATTTGATACCTTACAGTCAGCGGTGGCTCAAGATGCCGATATTGTAATAATTGATACGGCAGGACGTTTACATAACAAAGTCAACCTCATGAATGAATTGACTAAAGTAAAACGTGTAATGCAAAAAGTCGTTTCTGATGCACCTCACGACGTTTTATTAGTTTTGGATGGCTCAACCGGTCAAAACGCTTTTGAGCAAGCTAAACAATTTACAGCAGCTACAGAGGTAACTTCTCTTGCTGTAACTAAATTAGACGGTACTGCAAAAGGCGGTGTCGTTATTGGTATTTCAGATCAATTTAAAATTCCCGTAAAATATATTGGTGTTGGTGAAGGAATTGAAGACCTGCAAGTATTCAACAAACATGAATTTGTAGATAGTTTTTTTAAATAGAAGAAATGAAAAAGATTAGTCCAATATATCTTTACTTTATAAGTCTAGTTTCTTTTGTTTTAGCAAACATACTTAGAGAAAAAAATGATTTTGCATATGGTGCTTTCCTAGGGATTGGTTTAGTTACTCTTTTATTTGCAATTTATAAAAAATTTGGCACTAGGTAGTTACTGATATAGCGCACTGATTTTTTGCCACAATACATTGTCAAAATCGGATAATGCCAGATTTACATTATCGGCGCCGTCTCCCATTCTTATTACTACCATATTCTTGCTTGGAATAACATAAATTTTCTGGTCGTTTTTTCCTAAAGCCATATACATGTCATTTGGTGCAGACGGAATGATACTTCCCGAGAATTGCAATTGTGATTGCGGTAAGTGGTAGCTGCTTTTTCCATTTAGCCACCATAAATAGCCGTAACTTAGGTTGATGTTTTGTGATGTTGTAGTGGAGGCAATGCAATAGTTCTCATTGAGTATTATCGTGTTTTCCCATTTCCCTTTATTAAGCATTAGTAATCCAAAGCGAGCCATGCTTCTGGTTGTGCTGGCATAAACGGAACTATTACCAGAATCAAACCAAGCGCCATCCATGCCAATCTTATCCCTTAGTTTAGTGTTGAAATAGTTGCTCCAAGTTTGTTTTGTTGCTTTAGCCACAACATCTTGAAGTTTTACATATACATTATGATACGCCCAACGTGTTCCTGCATCTGCTTTATACTGTAAGCTTGCTGGAGTGACATCGTCTCCATTTGCAACATCCTCAATACCGGAAGTCATGGTCAACAAATGTTTATTAGTAATCAAGTTTTCTTTGGTCAAGGGTACGCTAGTCCATCCGGTTCCAATATAGTCTGAAACTTTAGAATTGATGTTTAAATACCCTTCTTGCTCTGCAATTCCCGTTACCGTACTCGTAAGTGTTTTGCCCGCACTTGCCCAATACCAATTAGCGGTTACTGAATGCCCATTAAAGTAGTTTTCCATTACAATTTTACCATCAACAAGAATTAGGAAAGACTTACTGTGTTTGAGTTCTACATAATCTAATAAAGGTTGAACAGCGCCTTGATTCCAATTTAAGCTTGTAATAGATTGTGTTTTCCACTGGGTTCCTGTTAAAGGAGGGAAGTAGTTGGTTACAGAAGGTGCAGGTTTCGTTTCTGTATCTTCTTTGGTGCATCCAAGGCAAAATAGCAGGATTAGTAGACATTGTATCGATTTTGGCATCTTGTACTAATTAGTTATTCTTTGATCAAAAATAATCAAAATAGTTTAATGTGTTTTGCTATTTTTGTTTTCTTTGAATTTAATAAGCTTAGCTTTGTGGCATAATATAACGGATTTACTTATCCAAAAGCCCTAGCCCTGATTGAAGCGGAAATCCTTTTTATTTTTTTTAAAAAAATAAGAAGATTATAGTGGAAAGCAGGATTTAGCTCCTAAAAAAAAATAGATAATTTATATGAAAAATATACTTAGAATTTTAGTGCTCTCTTTGTTTTTTGTGGGTTGTCAACAAAAGATTGAACCTACAGACATCGCCAAGTTAAATGGCTATTGGGAAATAGAAAAAGTTGTTTTTGACGAAGGGGAAGACAAGGATTATAAAATGAATGAAAGTTATGATTATTTTGAGATTACCAATAACAATGAGGGAATCCGAAAAAAAGTAATGCCGCAATTAGACGGTAGTTTTTTAGTGAATGATGCTTATGAGAATGTGGTGGTACGATTTAAAGAAGGTAAAGCATTCTTAGATTATTCTACTCCTTATGCAAAATGGAGTGAAGAATTAATTGCTGTCTCCGATAAGGAGTTAGTGGTGCGAAATGAAGAGAAGAAGGAATATCATTATAAGAAAACAGGACCAATAAATTTGACAAGCGATGGCGAAAAGACTAAATAATCAAAGTACGGTTGGGGATGTTTTAAAGCAAATTATCCAAGTTAACAAATTGCAACCGGGAATGGACCAGATAGACGTTAAGGATGCCTGGAAAAATCTAATGGGGAACGGTGTGAACAGTTATACTAAAAATGTGGTATTGAAAGGAAGTACGCTGTATGTTGAGTTGAGTTCGTCTGTACTTCGTGAAGAGTTGAGTCACGGGAAAAGTAAAATTGTCAAGATGATAAACGAAGAACTGCGTCGTGATGTAGTGAGAGATGTGGTGTTGAGATAAGAATCTTAGATTTCAGATGGTTGTATAAAAAAATCCCGTCTCGCTTTCAGCGGACGGGATTTTTATTTGGATGATTTTTAAATCTTAATTCAAAAATCTGCAATCTTCAACCGAAAATTAAAACTGCTCTCTTCCTGCAAAATGAAAAGCACCTTCGATAGCTGCGTTTTCATCACTGTCAGAACCGTGAACTGCATTTTCTCCAATAGAAGTAGCATATGCTTTACGGATTGTACCTTCAGCAGCATCAGCTGGGTTAGTAGCACCGATTAATGTTCTAAAATCTTCAACAGCGTTGTCTTTTTCTAAAATAGCAGCAACAATAGCTCCTCTTGACATAAATTCTACTAATTCACCGTAGAAAGGTCTTGCAGCGTGTACTGAGTAAAATGCTTGAGCATCTGCTACAGTAAGTTGAGTTAATTTCAAAGAAACAATTTTGAAACCTGCATTTGTAATCATTGCAAGTATGTTTCCGATGTGTCCGTTAGCAACAGCATCAGGCTTAATCATTGTAAATGTTCTATTTGTAGCCATTTTGTTTTGTATTTTTTAGATTTTGTGCAAAAGTAGACTTTTTTTTGAATTGAAATTAGGAAATCAGCAGTTTAGGCTTTTTTATTTGCTAATTAGACTGTTTTTTTACCTTACACTTTGAAAATTAAGTTGTTTTTGTAAAACAGCCACAAAATGAAACTCCATATACAGGAGTAAATTAAAGCGCCGGCTAAGGATGCCGACATGGGATTGTTGAAAGATGGGAGAATCCAAAAACTATAGAGATATTGCTGCAGGTTTATCTGTTCCGATGGAATTTGTGTGTTTTGAAATTGAATCATTCTTAACCCTTGCGGTATGATTTGGGAAAATGAAAAAACAATCATTGGATTTACACCCCAAATCAAGAATAATTTGAATCCATTCCTGATGTTTAAAGTGTCAATTATATAGTAGAAAAAGGTAAAAACGAGTATGCCCAGACCGGCAGTTAATAAAACATATGAACTGGTCCACAGCGATTTGTTTATTGGGAAAATGCTATTCCAAAGCAATCCAAGTAGGAGCAGTACGCTTCCTGTGATTATCATTTTTTTTATAACCTCAAGTTTACTGATGTTGCTATTCAGCAATTGTCCAATTAAAAGCCCAATTATTCCGGTGGCAATTGCGGGTAAGGTGCTTAGAACTCCTTCTGGATCCCATGTTTTTGAATACACCCACAGATGGTCTTTTAACAAGGCATTGTCGATCCAGGCTGCTAAATTAGTGCCTTTTTCAAGGTTTGCTTCGCCAATTTCAGGAACTGGTATTAGTGTCATCAACGCCCAATAGCCTAACAATAACGTTATGACCGTTATGATTTGTGTTTTTTGATTTGTTTTGAGGTACAGTAGAGATATGAAAAAATAAACAATCCCTATGCGTTGCAGTACACCAGGAAGTCTAACTTCCTTATAGGCTTCAATACCACCGAAAGCTAAAAAGAGATATACCGCCAGAATGGTAAGTGCGAGGTACAATTTCATTGTAGAATTGAAATTACCCAAAAGGGCATAGCCTACACCAAATGTTATTGCCAACCTTGCCAGTAATAATGGGATTCCCTCTAATTCGAAAAGTTGGATTTTACCGAAAAAATTAAAAAAGATACCTAAGCAAATTATCCGAAGCGAGCGCGCTAATATTTTAGTAAAAGTGGCAACATCAAAAGTTTTTGATGGTAGAGCAAATGGAATTGCTACCCCCATTATCAAAATGAAAAAAGGAAAAACCAGGTCAGTTGGAGTCCAGCCATTCCAATCCGCATGTTCTAACGGTGGATATATGGCGGACCAATCACCTGGATTATTGACTATGGTCATCATTAAAACCGTAAGTCCTCTAAATACATCCAATGAAATTAAGCGTTCTTTTACCATTGCTTTTCGTTTGATTATAATTAAAAGTACGTACTATTTTTTTTAATGCTTGTATTCTTTTATGAAAGTGTAATTATATTAAAATCTTGTTCTAAAGGTTTCAAGGTATCGATTACTCTGGGAATTAAATTAGCACCCGATTCCAAATAGAATTCTGAAAAATTTGCCTGACGTTCTTGTAAACTTTTATTAGGAAACAATTCGTTTTGTAAATCGGTGATCCGTTCTAAAATACTGCTCAACTTTCTTTTCTGTGCTTTTAACAAACGTTTTTCTAGATTGTCTAGACCTTTTGTTTGTTTTACTTCCTGCGCTTTTATAGCTCCTACGAAGGACTTATCAGTAAGTTTAGTAATCTCATACAATGCTTTGAATTGTTCTTGCAGCTGTTTTTTTAAAGTGGACATATCGATTGGGAATTCCGATAATTGTATTGTTTTAGTATTTACTAAATCGGCTTGTTTAGAAAACAAGTCGTTCCAAGTTAATTCTAATTTGTCTGCCTTTTTAATTTGCTTTTCGGTAGCTAAAAGAACAGAATTACGAACTAATAGCATTGGGAAAGTAACCTTTACCGCGTCAAAAAATGATTTTAATTCCAACCAATAGGCAATTTCTCCGCCTCCGCCAATGTAACACAGATTTGGTAAAATTACTTCCTGATATAGTGGACGCATAATCACGTTAGGGCTGAACATTTCTGGGTTGGTATCTAGTAATGTCAAGATTTCTTCTGGCGAAAATTCAATTTTGGTATTGTTTATTTTGTATTTCCCGTCTTCCAGGATAATGCGTTCCCGCATTTTATCTTCGATATAAAACAAATTGATTTCCCGTGGATTTACCTGTATGTTGTACTTATTTAATTTTTCAGTTGTTTCAAGTACTGCTTTATGGGAAGTTTGGTTTAGCAATTCTTCTTTCGCAAAAGGAATAAAACTACGCTTTAGATCGGTATCATCGGCATCAAGAATTACGAGACCTTGTGCTCCAAAAAGTGAATTCGCTAAATGACGTGTGGCATCCGCTAAATTGTCGTGATTTAGATAGGCATCTTTAAATAAGTTCTTCAAGGTTTCAGCATTCGTACTTGAACCTAATTCCTGGGAATATAGTTCAAAAACATCTGATAAGCCTTGGGTAGACAACCTTCCCACGGGTCCAGTGCTTTCCTTGTTCCACCTGAATTTTTTTCCTTTGAAATTAAAATAATTAATTTCTTCAAAATCATGATCTTCAGTCGCCATCCAATAAATAGGGACAAAGTTATATGCAGGATATTTTGCTTTTAATTCCTGGGTAAGATTAATCGTGGAGATAATTTTATAAAGGAAATATAGAGGGCCAGTAAATAGATTCAATTGATGTCCGGTTGTTACTGTAAAAGTGTTGTTCACTTTCAAAGCTTCAATATTTTGAAGTGTTAAATGAGAGGTTTCAATACCAGCATATTGTTTTTGCAGAACAGAAACTAAAGTGACTCTATTTGAATTGTCGAAATTGGACTGCTTTTCGAGGATTTGTCCCTCAAAGTTTTCAAGTGTAGGGAAGCGATTATATAAAGAGTGTAGATTGTTTTTTTGATCTAAATAATCATTCATCAACGGGGAGAAATACCCTGAGTTTTGATAGCTGATACAGTCGGTAGGCATAGTTTAGTAATTTGTGTAAATGTACTAAATTCAAATTTAATTTTGTCATTAGAAATAATATTTAGATATTTGTCTAAATATATAAATACAAAAAAATGAATGCCATTTTTAAAGCATTAAATGATGTGACCCGGAGGGAGATATTAGAGCTTTTGAAAGTCAAGGATTTATCGGCAGGTGAAATAGCGGATCATTTTAATATTTCAAAACCGAGTATTTCACATCATTTGAACATTTTGAAGCGTGCGGATTTGATCACATTCGAAAAAAGCGGTCAATTCATCATTTATTCTATTAACACAACGGTAATGGAGGATGTATTGCAATGGATATTAACTTTTAAAAAATAAAAATAATGAAACTTACCTTTAAAAAAGAATTGCCTTTAATTGGAATTGTATTGGCACCTTTCATCTATTTGGCTATTATTTGGAATACATTACCAGAGAAAGTACCAACGCATTGGAATTACAAAGGAGAAGTTGATAAATGGGGAGATAAATATTCATTGATAGCCCTATTGTTTTTATTGCCTGTTTTGACTTATGTATTAATGATAGTTGTCCCAAAAATTGACCCGAAAAAGAAAATAGAGCAAATGGGAGGGAAGTACTATCAATTGAAATTTATATTGGTTTTATTTATGTCGATGCTGGCTTTTATTATTTTACATCTAACTCAAAACCCATCTGTTTCAAGTCCGAATTTGATTGCCATTCCGCTAGGAATACTGTTTATTGCGTTAGGGAATTATTTTAAAGTAATCCAACCCAATTATTTTATTGGAATACGAACTCCATGGACATTAGAGAGTAAAGAAGTTTGGAAATTAACTCATATAATGGCAGGTAAATTATGGATTGTTGGCGGCTTATTGATTGTCTTAGGGAGTTTGACTTTAGAAAAAAGCATTTTTATTTATATTCTTATTACAATTATTGCTGTAATCGCGATAGTGCCGGTAGTTTATTCGTATCTGAAATTTAACGAATTAAAGAATTAGCTTTTCATAATATAAAAGAAGGCTGCCTTTGTAGGCAACCTTCTAGAGTCTGTGATTATTTTTTTTTTTTGAAAAGAGTCATTTATTGACATAAGTTACTTGATTCGTTTCTAGCGGTGTATATCACTTTGGAAGCAGCGATTCTAAAGCTGTTTTGTTACTATATGGTCATTTTGGTTTTAATCAGTTTGTTGGTTCCGAGACCAAAAGTAATTCTTTTAGATACTCTCCCCATATTTTTGGATTTGAATGGGTGCCGTGGCCGGTCGTTTTGTCGGTTATGGGCAATAATACATATTTTCCGTTTTTAACTTTCGTGATTTCTTTCTCCATCAACCCGAGTTCAGGAGGGTTCACTTGGTCGTCGGCAGAATTTATTGCTACTAAAGGCGCTTTGATTTTTGACAAGAAAGGCTGTGGATTATAATCTCTCGATGAATCGAAGGCGTAAATTAAATCATTAGCATCTAATCCTGCAGAATACCTTTTTAAAAGGCTTTCCATCATGAGTTCTGCTTGGTCTCTAGTTGGGGCGGCTATTTGCCATTGTAACGGGCTGCTAACCATAAACATCAAAGACAGGATAGCGCCGGACATGCCTAATTTTGGCTGTTGCGTATAATTACCATCTTTCCACTCGGGATCCAATTCCACTAATTTAATCGCCATTTTCCTTTGAATGCGGTTTCTGCCGGCGATTTCTACTGGCAAGCTTGCCAAAGGCATGAGTGCATCCATAAAGTCAGGGTACGTGTAGCCCCACATCCAGGTGTGCATTCCACCCATCGAAGTTCCCATAACCAAACGTAGATGGTCTACTTTTAAATGTTCATTTAATAACTTATAGTTCGCTAAAACCATATCGTCATAGTTGTATTTAGGGAATTTCATCCTTAATCCATCGCTTGGTTTACTCGACTTTCCGTGGCCAATATCGTCTGTTAAAATAATAAAATACTTGGTGGCGTCTAGCAATTGGCCTTTTCCGAATAGATTGCCCCCGAACTGTTTGCTTAGAAAAGCACTTCCGCTTCCAGTGGTGCCATGCATGATTAAAACGGCATTGTTGATTTGGCCTTTCTTATCTTTTGTTGGGTTTCCTACGGTTGTGTAATGTAGCTTCAATTGCTTCAAATGTTCTCCACTTTTAAAAGCAAAGTCACTTATTACATAATCGCCCTCGACAGCTTCTGGAAAGTCTGCCTGGGCATAAGTAGTCTCGGAGGATAAGATTAAAAAAACAAAAAAGGCAAATATATTTTTGATTATCATAGAATTAAAATTTATTGTATTTTCGATTAAGCTTGAGCTCAAGCTCAAGTTTTAGTATTTGTTCCCTATCCAGAGAAGTTAGCGGAATGCGAATACAGTCTGTTTGTAAAGTTTTGCAAGGACAATCAGCTAATACCCTGCTGCCGCACCGTCTTTTCTGCTTTCGGAGGCTCCGAAATATACCTTCCTTACTGCGTCGTACATAATCGCTTGATAACCGCCGTAATAACCGCCGAAACCAACCTTATGTCCCATCTGCATCAGTTTTCTTATTTCTTCAATATCAAAACCGCTTTCAAGGAGTATTTCTCCTTTTCCCAATGAAAGTTCGCCGGTAAAATCAGTTGAGCCAACATGTTCAAACCTTGGGGCGTCACCGGCTTCTTGCAAATTCATTCCAAAATCAATCATATTCATCAATACTTGAACATGACCCTGTGGCTGAAAATCGCCTCCCATAACACCAAAACTCATAAATGGTTGTCCTTTTTTAGTTACAAAACCTGGAATGATAGTATGAAAAGGTCTTTTTCCGGGGGCATATGAGTTTGCGGTTCCTTCTGCAAGGTTGAAACATTCACCCCTGTCCTGAAGCATAAAGCCCAATTGCGGTGGAACCATTCCAGATCCCATACCTCTATAATTGCTTTGAATCAAAGAAACCATATTGCCATCTTTATCAGCGACAGTTAAATAGACCGTACCGCTATTGCTTTCTTTGCCCGCTTGAAACTCGCCTGCACGGTTCGGATCAATTAAAGCCCTTCTTTTAGCAGCATAGTCTTTCGATAATAATTCGCTCACCTGAATTTTCATGTGATCTGAGTCAGCATAGTATTTAGCCCTGTCTTCAAAAACAAGTTTTTTGACTTCGTTTACGATATGCAAATGTTGAGCACTACCAAAAGGTATTTTGCTAAAGTCGTATGCTTCTATGATATTAAGCATTTGTAAAGTGGCGATTCCCTGGCCATTCGGCGGCAGTTCCCAGACGTCATAACCTCGGTAATTTGTTGATACGGGTTGAATCCAGTCTGAACGGTGCGTTGCGAAATCTTCATAAGCTAAAAATCCGCCTTGTTCTTGAATGAATTTAGCTGTTTCTCTGGCAATATCCCCTTTGTAAAAGGCGTCTCTACCTCCTTTGGCAATCTTTTTATAGGTATTGGCTAGAAATTGGTTCCTAATAATATCGCCTTTTTGTGGTAATTTACCATCTACAGTATAGGTTTCCTTTACATTAGGAAACTGTTTCATGTATTTACTTATGCTCATTTGCAGATAATAAGCAATTAATTCGGTGGTAGGAAAACCTTCTTCAGCATATTTTATACTTGGCTGCAGGATGTCCTGCATCGGTAGTTTACCAAACTTGCTATGCAATTCAAACCAACCATCGACGCAACCAGGAACCGATACCGGTAGAGGGCCGCTGGATGGAATTTTGGTGTAATTATTTTTAGTGAAATAATCTAGAGTCAGTGCCTTTGGAGATCGTCCGCTGGCATTCAAACCATAAAGTTTTTGAGTTTTTACATCCCAAACCATAGCAAATAGATCACCTCCAACACCGCTCCCTGTCGGTTCCATTAGACCCAGTGCAGCATTGACCGCAATTGCGGCGTCAACTGCCGTACCTCCTTTTTTTAAAATATCGATACCAACTTGCGTTGCTAATGGTTGGCTTGATGCCACCATTCCATGTTGACTAATAATCTCAGATCTACTGGCAAAGTTCCTACCAGTCAACCTGTCCTGAGCTTGCGTTAATGTGGTAAATAGCAATACTAGAGTAAAAAATAAGTTTTTCATTTGTATTTGTTTTTTTAATTAAAATACATCCCAAAATAATTTGGTTTCACTGATGTCACCACCGATTTTTGCGGAGGCATTACTGTAATTTGTTCCATTAAGTTGTTGTTCACTTGAAGGGTATTTTAATCTGTTGGGGTAGCCTGAAATAGGGTTGGCGGGTAATGTTAGCTTCGGGGAGTCTAATCTGCGAACTTCCAACCATCCTTCGAATGGTCGATTGTATAATGCGATCCATTTCTGGAAACCAATTTTTTGTTTCCAACCGCCTGTAGCTAAAGTATAAGCAACGTCATTTCTAAGTAAATAAGCATCTGCTTCTGCACTAGTACCACCCCAATAAATTATTGAAGCTTTTACCGCATTATTATAATGTGATTCAGCAGTTCCAGTTACTGTATAACCTCTTTCTTTTGCTTCAGCTCTATAAAATTCCATTTCAACATAGTCGATTAACATATTTGGTGCGCTAGGTGAGGCTACACGTGCACTTGGCTTAGACATTTTAGGATAATCATTTGGAGTACCCATTATTCCTCCAACATACTGACCAGTGCTATTAACACCGAAAAACCCTGGTTTTCGTGGATCTGATAAGTTATTTAATACATCCATTAAATCTTTTGCGGCTATGTAATCTGTACGATTTGCTAGAATTAATTGATCATATAATGGATTGTTATTTGGGACAGCGCTATAATATTTAATAAAAGCGTCGTTAGCTATAGAATTAATGGCAAACGGGTTCGCTTTTTCAAAAGCGGCTTTAGCATCTTGGTTGTCTACATCAGCTATCGTCATCGCCATTCGTACTTGAAGCGCGTTGGCAAAAGAAATCCACTTAGCTACAGAACCTTGAAAAAGAATGTCTTCTGAAGCTGTAAAGCCAGGGGCACTAGTACTCAATTTGGTTATATCGACCGCCAGTCTTCGCATCAAGTCCTCATTTATAGTTTTAGCGTCGTCATAGATGGGAAATAATAATTGGCTATCTAAGGACTGAGTATAAGGAATATTACCAAAAGTAGTCACTAAAATATTAAAAGTGTACACCTGCATGATGTCAATCATGGCCAATTGATTTGCTTTCTGAAGTGGGTTTAAAGTGGCGTCATTTGATATTATTCGAGCGCTTTCTTTTAAATCACTTAATACATCACGATACATTCTGGTCCACCAATTATCATTTATTACTCTTGTGATATAGTCAAAATTGGCCTCCTCTTGAATAACTGCCTGAGCCCAATGATTCACAAAATGACGAAAGACATTAACATTAACGCTCGCCGAGGCTAAACCATCTGATAATGTTTTTACTGAATTCGAGAATAAACTTCCAGGAGGAACTACACTTGCACGTTTAGTCTCTTCGTTAAAACTAGAAATGTCGCTTGTACAGGCACTGATTAATAATATGCCTAGTAATAATATTGGAATAATTATTTTTTTCATGATTCTTAGTTTATAATTTTACTTTGATATTTAGGCCAATAGTTCGAACTGTTGGATAGGAGCCACTTTGATATCCTTGAACATTACCTGATGACAAGTTCTCTTCAGGATCAGCATAGGGTACATTTTTATGGATTAGCCACAAATTTCTACCTGTCAATGAAAATTCAATATCATCTACAGATTTGATTTTCGTAATTATTTTTTTAGGTAGTGAATAGGAAACAGCTAATTCTCTTAGCTTAACAAAACTGCCATCATAAACAAAGTCAGATTGCGCCTGGTATGCACTGGTACCTGAAACAATAGTTACTCTTTTAGTATTTGGTTGTCCGTCTGCAGTTACCCCGGCTAAAATTACCCCTCCGCCATTAGCAACTGGATCACGTTTTGGATTCCCAAGATCATTTAGTCCAACGGTCTCGGGTAAAATACCTGACATTGTTCCATAATACATATCTAAAGAAAATAATTGACCTCCTTTTTTCACATCAATCAAGAAGCTTAAAGTCAAGTTTTTGTACCTAAAGCTGTTACTCAAGCCGCCGATCCAATCAGGATTTACATTTCCTATTACATTTGACGTAGTTGAGGTAAATTGATATAATCCGTTTGGTTTAATTAATCTTTCCCCATTTAGCATTTCATATGTTACCGACTGTAGCTCTCCGTAAGGTTTTCCTAGTGAAGCATTTAAAGTTACTCCTCCCTGGAAACTGCCCAATTGCAAGTTCTTGCTGTCATTATAAAGTGATAATACTTTATTCCTGTTTCTAGTAAAATTTACATTTACGTTCCATGAAAAATCGTTGGTTTTCACAGGAGTGGCATATAGTGAAATCTCAACACCTTTATTTTCAATGTCACCAGCATTGATGTATTTACTGGTATAACCGATTGCTGAACTGACGGCCACCGGAATAATTTGGTCTACAGTGTTGGTGTGGTAATAAGAGGCGTCAAAACCAAGCCTGTTGTTGAAAAATGACATTTCTAGACCAATTTCCTTACTGATGGTGTTCTCAGGTTTTAATTCGTTATTGTTTTTAGTGTTGGGTAACGAGAAGAGTAAGGTACTATCAAATGGATTTGGTTTGTCATAAACATCTTGCAGACTTCCCCAGGTGGCATCATTACCAACTGTAGCATAATTAACCCTAACTTTCCCCGACGATAACCACGGTAAGTTTTGCAAATGATGGAAAAACACGTAGCTTCCTGAAACAGCATAATAATTATATGCGTTTGCGTTTTGGGGTAAAGTCGAGGATTTATCTCTACGCAAGGTTCCGTCTAATAAAAGGTAATCTTTATAGCTGACTGTAACTCCACCAAATATTCCGTCAACTGCTTTCGGTTGATAGGATTCAATTGGAGCAGGAATAATACCTTTTGAATTAGAAATAGCATAAAGTTTAGGTACAACTAGTCCTCCTGAGGTTTGAGAAAAGACCGAGGATATCGTGTTTCTTCTCATATTCACACCTGCCAATCCGCTCAACGTAAAATCCTCATTTATTTTTTTGTTTGCTGTGGCTAGTAAATCATAGTTTGTCTCTTTATAATTTCTGTCGAAACGGGAATAAGATGATATCCTGGCGCTTCCAACTGCTATACGTTCCTCTTGGGCTTCAGTATATGTGTCTAAAGAGACTCTAGCCAAAAGGTCAAGCCAGTCAGTCGCTTTGTAAGAAAGAGAAACGTTCCCGATTACTCTGTTTCTAGTATCATTTTGGGAGTTTTCATAAACTACCCAGTAAGGGTTGTCGGTAAAACCGGGTGCCAAGTTTATCAGTTTAGTTGGATCAGCCCAATTCCAAGTTATATTTTTTCTATTTCTGAAGTAAGCTTCTTTCTGTTCTAAAACATCTACATTAGTCTGGTTAAAGTGACGGAAAGTACTGTTCACGTTCCTTCCGCTATCATATCCGGTTCCATATCTCCCTTTTCCATCAACTTGAGAATAATTTACTAAGCCGCCAACTACTAATTTACTGGTTAAGTTATAAGTGGCGCCCAGGTTTACAATATTTTTCAATACGCTACTATTTGGGAGGACCCCTCTTTCATCATTTCTTGTATATCCTATTTTAAAAGAACCCTTATCGGCCACCAATCCATCAATCATTATGTTATGATTAGTAGAAATAGCTGTTTCATAAAAATTTTCTGGTCCGTTTTTAGGAGCAATCCAAGGTTTTGCTTTTTGATAATTAGGGGATGCCGGATCAAATGACTCCCAGTCATATACCATTAAATTCGGGTCGTAACGTGGACCCCAGGAACGAGGAGCAAAAGTTGGAACAACTAGATCTTTAATCCCATCTGCATTGGCATCAAAAAATAAAAAGCCATCCTTATCTTGAGCGATTGAGCGGCCCGCACCGTATTCCTGTTGGTACTTTACGAATGTAGATTTGTCGATAGTTCCTACGGTGACCCCGCTATTTATTGAAACAGAAGTTCCTTTTGTGGGCCTTTTAGTTGTTATCATGATCACTCCATTAGCGGCTCGTGACCCGTAAAGCGCCGAGGCGGCTGCTCCTTTTAAGACATTAATAGACAGGATGTCATCTGGATTAATGTCGGCGGCTGCATTACCATAATCGTATCCACCTGCTCCAGATCTTTGCGATGCTGAATTTGTATTTGAATTATCTACAGGAACACCATCCACTACAAATAGTGCCTGATTGTTACCAGTTAAAGACTTGTTCCCTCTCACAACTACATTTACAGAACCCCCAACAGAATTACCCTGTGTGATTTGTAAACCAGATATTTTTCCAGAAAGTCCAGAAGCTATATTTCCCACGCGAGTTTTGTTGACATCATCGCCCGCTATTTGTTGGGCAGCATAGGGTAATGTGTTTTTTTTACGTTTAATTCCGAAAGCGGTAACTACTACATTATCAAGAGATTGTCCTTCTCCTTTCAAAACAATAGTAAGAAAATTGTTTCGTGCAACCACCTCTTTAGTTACCATGCCGATGTAAGAAATTACTAAAATGGATGAATTGTTTGGTACTTTGATTTCGAAACTACCGTCAATGCCAGTCTGTACTGATACCGAAGTTCCTTTAACGTAGATATTAGCACCTGGTAGCGTAAGTCCGTCTTCGCCCACTACCTTACCTTTGACTGTGATATCAGCCAATGGATTGGAGTTGGATTTAGTCGAATTTTCCAGTGGGATGCCAGAAAATATTTTCATTTCCATTTGAAGTACAATCTGGTTATTTACTTCAACATATTTAATATTAAGTGGATTCAAAATAGTCGAAAGCACACTTGACAACATTTCATCATGAGCGTTATAGCTTACTTTTTGATTCAGCTGACTTATTCTTGAATTGTACGAAAATTTCACATTCGCGGTCTTCTCCAGGATAGTCAAAGCATTATATAAACTCAAGTTTTCAATGCTGAAAGTAACTTTAGTGTCTAATTTCTTTTGACCTTTAACACTATTTGCCATAGTTACAGAGGAAAACACAAAGGCCAGCAGAAATTGAAACAGTGTTATTTTCATGATTCGGTGGAGTAATCGTTGTTTAACAACAGGTTTTTTCATAATTTTGGTTCGTTTTTGATTAGTACTTTTTATCAGGTATTATAGGGACAACACAGATTGCTTTTTACAGAAGGCAATTTGATTTCATTTAAGCGTCGAATGTGTTACAGCACATTTGGCGTTTTTTTATTTTTAAGTTATTATATAGGCATGTTAATTATTAATTGCAACCATCAGAGGTTATGATGATTTGGTTTCCATTCATTTCATAACTGGTATTATTTCCAAGACTTTTACAAATAATTTTTAATTTTTGAGGTAAGGGTTGGTCGTTTAATGACGTAGTTAGGTGGCAATTTTTTAATTTGCTTTCGGGGAAGTCTATGTCAACTAAATAAGCTTGTTCAATTGTTTTAAAGATTTGAGATACAGGGATGTCCGTGAAATCAAAACTCAGCTGTTCAATATTGTTTGTCGCATTAATTAGAGCTTCGTCCTTTGTAATATCAGTAATTTTATTAAAAGTTGAATTTTTACGAACAAATCGTAATGCTTGATTGGGTAACAAGACAATTTCTTCTTTCTTTGAGTTGGGAATTGATTTGTTAGATTGTATTTTTACTTTACCTGTACGAACGAGAACTTCAATGTTAGGCTGATTAACATAGGCTCTTATTCTAAAACTTGTACCTACTACTTTAGTTACAATTTCATTAGCAAAGACAAAAAAAGGTTTTTTCCGATTCTTACTGATTTCGAAAAAGGCTTCTCCAGAAAGATAAACTTTTCGTTCATTTCCAATAAAAATTTTAGGATAGCTCAACTTGCTATCAGGTTGTAATAAAACAGAACTACCATCAGATAAAGTTATTATTTGAGGGTTGTTAGAATTATTTGTTTGCTCTACTAGACCTTCATCATTTACAAGTTCATTGTAAATTTCTGTAGAATTATTGGGAATAAATAAATGGCTATAAGTCCATGAAGCGAGTAAACCAAAAACCAAAACTGCCGCAACAGACCTTAGCCAATTATTATTCCAAAGTTTAATTTCTTTCTTTTGAGTATTTTCATTCTTTTCAATTTTATTCCAAGTTGCTACTAGAGCCGTTTGCAATGCTGAAGAGGATAAATTATTTTCAGGAACCTTCATAGCAAAAATCCAAAGTCTGGCTTCTTCAACCAATTTGGCACGTATTGGATTTTCTAATGTCCATTCTTCCCAGTTCTCTAAATCTACATTTGTGCGTACCCAAGACTGGAATGATTCGTCAGTTAAAAAATCTTCTATTTCTGTATAATTGTTACGTTTTTGCATCTAAAAATAAGGTTACAAATACATAAAGGACAGTTTTAGTATTGTATACTCATTAAATTAAGATTTTTTTTAAATTTATTTAAGATAAATTTATAATATGTCATGTGAGAGCAGTACCAGTAAGGGAATCGTAGTATTCCACTCCTTGCGTAAGTTGAGTAATGCACGGTGCAATAAATTATTGGCCGATTGGTAATTTACATCGAGCATATCTGCAATTTGTTCAACGCTAAGACCTTGGTGATATCTTAGGTATAATGCTTCTTTTTGCCTCGATGGTAACAGATTAATGTATTTATTAAGTTGCTGCACTTTATCGGCAGTATTTTCGTCAATGATTAATTGATGTTCGATTGAGAAGTCAAATAAAAATTGAATAGAATCTGTAGATGTTGTATTTCTAAAAATATGGTCGCGTTCCTGAAGTCTAGCGATACGATTTCTCACACTTGATAATAGGTACGCTTTAACATTAGCATTTTCATTTAAAGAATTTTTATATAACCAGAGATCTGCAAATACATCTTGAATACAATCTTGCACTTTTTCAGCATGAGGTGAAAATGAATTACCGTAACGAATCAAATGTTCGTAATACTTTTCAAAAAGTACTGAAAAAGCTTTTTCATCACCTTTTTTTAGATTACTCCAAAGTGTTGAATCGTCGGTTGTACGGCAGTATGTAGAATTAATTTTCAATATTTACTATGGTTATAGGGTATTAAATTAATGTTAATATCATGTAATTTTACGGAGTTTAATATAGAAAAACAAGCAAAAGTTTTAAAATTATCTTAATTATTTTTTTTTGCTATTTTAAGATGGCTTTAATTATTTTAAAAATAATTTTAGTAGTAAAAGTTATTAATTGTTTTATTCTGGAGAAAAATAGTTTTTGATTGAAAGATTACTTACTTGAGAATCGGGAGTTAAATGTGTGATAACATGAAATTTGTAAAATTCATTAAGAAATCGGTTTTATAAATCACCTTTGTTTTCTAATAAAAGGATTCCTTTTATTAGTACTCCTTTTAGCCAGCGGAATGGTGATGTCAGATCAATGCAAAAATGAACTACAGTTACCGTTAAGTTAGTTCAAGACGATTTAGCAATTGAACTCATTTAAGATTTTATTATGTCTAAATATTTAGGCGCTATTGTACTAGAATTTAAACGTGTATTTACATCTTATTATATTTGCTGCTTCCAAAAATTTGCGTCAATTTTACAGAAATATTTTACCTTCCCTATGAAAGAGAGTTCAAATCCGAAAAAAGAAAATTCACTAAAACATGTTCTTTTTGGTAGTTTAATTGGAACAACAATTGAGTTTTTTGATTTCTATATTTATGCTAATGCGGCAGTGTTGGTATTTCCTCAATTATTTTTTCCTTCTTCAGATAGTACCAATTCCGTTTTGTTATCCTTAGCTACTTTTTCAATAGCCTTTTTATCAAGGCCGTTAGGCTCGGCGGTATTTGGTCATTACGGTGATAAGGTGGGGCGTAAAACGACCTTGGTAATTGCTTTGTTGACCATGGGGATTTCAACGGTAAGTATTGGGTTTTTACCTAGTTATGCGAGCATCGGAATTGCAGCTCCTCTATTATTAATGCTGTGCCGCTTTGGTCAGGGTGTTGGTTTGGGGGGCGAATGGGGTGGAGCTGTATTATTGGCCATCGAGAATGCTCCGCCTAATAAACGTGCCTGGTACGGAATGTTTCCGCAATTGGGAGCGCCAATAGGGTTATTACTTTCAGGTGGAACTTTCTTGATTTTAACAGATACGATGAGCGCAGAAGCTTTTCTTGATTATGGATGGAGAATTCCTTTTATAGCGAGTTCCTTATTAGTAGTAGTTGGTTTTTATATTCGATTAAAAATTACTGAAACTCCCGCTTTTGAAAATGCAAAAATAGAAAAGGAAGAAGTAAAAGTTCCTTTTTTTACTTTATTGAAATTTTATAAAAATCAGTTAATTTTCGGAACATTTGCAGCCATTACGACTTTCTTAGTTTTCTATCTAATGACGGTTTTTACGCTGAGTTGGGCAACATCAGATTTGGGATATTCCAAAAGAGATTTTTTATTAATGCAGTTATTTTCGGTCTTGTTTTTTGCGTTTTTTATTCCAGTTTCAGCTATACTTGCTGATCGCATAGGGCGGAGAAAAATGCTTATCTATGCTACAATTGCTATAGCTATTTTTGGTTTTGTATTTTCTTTCTTCCTAAATTCAGGAAGTTCTTTTCTAGTAACGTTTTTTTTATGCTTGGGAATGACTTTAATGGGTTTTACCTATGGCCCATTAGGAACTTTTCTGTCAGAATTATTTCCAACCAATGTTCGCTATTCGGGGACTTCATTAGCATTTAACATGGCAGGAATTATCGGAGCAGCATTTGCGCCTATGATTGCTATTTGGCTGGCGACACATTACAGTTTGACTTATGTTGGTTTTTATTTAAGTGCAGCTGCTTGCATCTCTTTGTTTTCGCTATTGATGATTAGTAAAGAGGAGCATAAGTTTTAATGAGCTATCGCTGATTATCGTTTCAACGTAAAATGTCCTTTATATATTTTTCCGTCTGCTCTAGTTACAGTAAACCAATAATCTGTTGAAGGAAGTTCATGACCGTTAAAAGTTCCATCCCAAGTCTGATTTTTATTTAATACGGTAATTAATTTGCCATAACGATCAAATAGTTTCACGGATAATCCAACTTCAGTATCTGAAAAATGAATGCTCCAAGTATCATTGTATCCATCACCGTTTGGTGTAAAGAATTTAGGATACATAAGGAGGTAGACTTTATCGGTTACGATTCCGCAGCCGTTTTTATCTTTGACATACGCCGTATAAGCACCGCTAATTAGATTTTGAAATTGATTATTGCTTTGGTAATGTATTCCGTCAATGGAATATTCATAATCGCCAGCACCGCTTACATATATGGTAATCATGTTATTTTTATCTGTCCAATCTAGAGTTTCAATCGAAGTGATCGTTGCAATAGTGGATTTTTTCACGCTAAATTTTTTCGAACTTAAGCAGGATATAGGACCGTAGTTTCTAGTTACTGTTACAGCGTATTCACCTGGGTTTACTATAGAGATTGAAGGAGTTGTCGCTCCTGTTGACCACAAAAAAGAATCTGTAGGTGCACCTGCGTTTATTGAAATAGTATTGTTTGCACAAATGGGTACAATATCTGCAATGGGAATAATTGGTTTAGCAACGACAGTCAGTTTTAATGTGGTAATCGCATAACAAGGCGTATTTGAATTGATGCGAACATAAATTATGTTGGCTCCTAAATTTAATCTGTAGCTCGAAGTGTTTGTAATTTTATTTGCTGATAATTCGTTTTCAGCACTAGCTATAGTGGAATAGTAAGATAACGTATAAGTAGGATTGCTCGAAATTATATTCGATTCATAGTTGTTTAAATTCACAGTTTCGGTGCCATCATTTAAATCGTCACAAAGTAATTCTTCATAATTGCTCGCAGGTAGAGTATTGATCAGTTCAATTGTTACTGCTAAGCGAGTAGTGCTTTCACAGCCATTTTCTGTTTGGGAAGCGTAATAAGTAATTCCATTTTGCAGAGGAGTAGTGGTTGGTAAAAGCAATCCATTAGTTGCGTTATCGTACCACCGTATAGCTGTTCCGGAAAGGATAATAGTAGCTAGGGTAGGGTTTTGACTACTGCAAAATGTTTGCGGACTATTGCCAGTTGGTGATGCGGTATTGACAATGTTAATTAAAACAGGAACGCTTTCGCTTTCACAGCTATTGATTGTTTGGGAAGCGTAATAGGTGGTGCCGTTTTGTAGAATTGTTGTATTTAATAAAAGAGTCCCGTTTGTTTGAGAATCATACCATTTTATGTTTTGTCCCGAAATAATAACAGCGGATAATGTTGCATTTTGTTGAATGCAGAAGGTTTGTGGGGAAGTAGCTATTGGTGAAGGTTGACTAGTAATAGTAACAGTTTGGTTTTGATTAATCGAATTTCCATTTCCATCATCATATTTCCAAACAACGGTGTACGTTCCAGGTAGATTATATGAAAGCGGACTTGTGGTCGTTGCTATAATTGTTCCGGCGCAGGTATCAGTTGCTGTTGGGAATGTTGTAATTGTGGTGTTGCAATCTCCACTTATTACAGGAAGAGTTGCAAGGTTAGGAATAGGAGCTTCAATATCACCAATGATTACATCAACTTTTTTTGTGTCATCACAACCTCCAGTTCCGGTAATACTACAGCTGTATTGACCGCTATTTAAAGCCGTTGCATTGGGGATTGTTGGATTTTGTAATGTAGAGGTGAATCCATTTGGACCAGTCCATAAATAATTTGTTCCACCTGAAGCAATCAATTTTAATTCGTTGCCGATGCAGATTGGGGAATTGCTTTCTACAGTTGGTATATCATAAATACTAGGTTCAAGAAATTTCATTAAGAAATAATTTTCAATTCCAAGAACATTAGATTGATAAGAATCTAAATCAGCAATGCCGTTATTAACTGAAGAAATCCCACTAGCAAAAATACCTTTATTATTGTCTAGTGCTATTTTCATCGGACTGTATGAGCTCCCTCCACCTATATATGTTCCCCAAATAAGGTCTGCTTCTTTGGTGAATTTTGCTATGTATCGTTCAAAATGTTTATTGTATCTATAAGAGCATAAATTGGTTAATTTTGGATAATCAAACCCAAAGTTTGTACCGCTAATAAATATTGAATTATTTTTATAAATGATGGAATAAACATGAGCTTGACCTAAAAAAGTTCCCCAAAGTCTATGTCCATTCTTATTTAATTTTGCAAAAAAACCTTTGTACGAAAATGAATTTGTACTTTCAAAACTTCCTACCGTTGTCATATTAAAATTGCTTGCTGTTTGTCCTCCAAGATAAATGTTATCTTCATCATCAACTTGAACAGCATATATTTCATCAATTTGTTCTCCTCCATAATAAGTAGCCCATATTCTTTCTCCATTTAGTGAAAATTTGTAAATAACTCCATCTGGATGGGTAATTGTATTGTGAAATTCCTGAAAGACTCCAGGTGTAGAAATATTGCTAAAACTACGTGTAGTACCTCCAATTATTAAGTAATTATTTTTGACCACTATGTCATTTAGGTCATCACGATTTTCACCTCCAACATAGGTACTCCAAATTAAATTACCTGAATCTCCAAATTTGGCTAGGTAACCATCTATAGTATTTGAACCAGATGGATCAATGTTCAAATTTGTTTGGAAGTTACTGTTAATAGCAATGCCAGTTGTACTTGTAGTTAGGCCAATAAGGAAGATGTTGTCGTTGTCATCAATATCAATATCATGACCTAAATCTTGGTATTCGCCTCCAAAATAAGTTGCCCAAATTCTAACACCTGCACTATTAAATTTAGCTAAAAATGCATCTGAGGAACCTGATAAATTAGGTTTATAGGATCCTGCAGTACTTATAGAAAATGGACTTTCGGTTGTTCCAGTTATTATGACATTATTCTGGGAATCTATTTTTACACCTTTTATGTCAGTATAATTTTGACCACCGTAATAAGTTCCCCATAATCGATTTCCATCGGGACTAAATTTCTCAATTATCCCATTTAAATAAGCAGAGGAAGGAGAGGATTGGTGAGCTCCTGCTGTAGCATAAGATGGGTTTAAGGAGCTACTGCTTCCAGATACGTATGCATTACCGAATGTGTCAGTACTTATGTCAGAAGGTTTAAGGGTAAAATATATATTTCTTTGGTCACCATAAAAAGTTCCCCAAAGTCTAATGGGAACGGGATCAATAATTAATTTTTTATCTGAGAACTCTTCGTTTGACTCAAAACCATAAACATTGTTCTTAATTTTTTTGTATCCAATAGCAATGTCTTTTTTACCTGTTTTATCTTCTGTCCAGCTCGCTGGTAAGGTTTCATCCATCTCGCCAAAACGAACACTCATTCGGATTTTATTGTCAATTAATTCTGTTTTGGCGCCATTAAATTTGAGCTGGATATCTGATATTTTTCCTTTTGGATGCACTATGAAATTGTATTCAACAGTTTTTAAAGAGTCAGATGGGATGGTGAAAACTACGTCAATATTAGGATAAATATTTTTGTATGTGATTTGTTTGAAGCTATGAACCCCTAGTATTCCTTTGGGATTGTTTGGAATGTTATAATAATTATCAAAATCTTTTGATTCTTGTTCTTTAATGAATTCAACATTAGAATTTGAATTTACAAAATCGATGTCAACTCGATGAAATACATACTCAAAATTATATTCGGGTTCTTTTTTTTCTTTTTCAGGAATCCGATATGTTGTTTTTTTGGAAGTTTGTAAAGGTAGTGCAGTCGTTTTTTTTACTTCATAAATATCATAGGAGAAGCCATTTTTTCTTAATTGTACATTTAATCCATTCGAATTCAACAGGAACTTTACTGCTGGGTTTGGCTTTCCCTTTTGGTCAATAATCTGGCCTTTGTTTTCAATAAAACCAGCTGATTTATTTTTGTATTGCGCAGATGAAGGAACAATAATTAATAAAAAAAGGAAGACTAATATGTGTTTCATTAGATTAATTTGACAATTGTAAATGTAATTAAATATCTACAAATCCTACAAACATTTAATTTAGATAGAGATTCGTTTTTGTAGTCAAATGTGGAATTCGAATTGTGAAGCATCTTTTCGTGGAAAGAACACAAATAACCCTTATTTTTGCAGAAAACTTATTTCTTTTGAAAACCAAATTATTTCTCATCACGCCTCCTTTTACACAATTGAACACACCTTATCCAGCAACTGCTTACATAAAGGGGTTTCTGAATACTAAAGACATTGATTCCGTTCAGGCGGATTTGGGGATTGAAGTGATTTTGAAATTGTTTTCGAAAGTGGGATTGTCGAATTTATTTAAAATTGCAACTTTAGATGAGGCTGTTTCAGATAATTCAAAACGAATTTATGTATTACAAGACGAGTATATCAAAACGATTGATGCGGTAATCCGTTTTCTGCAAGGGAAAAATCCAACCTTGGCGCTTCAAATCTGTCAGGAAGATTATTTGCCTGAAGCTTCCCGTTTTGCACAATTGGAAGAATTAGATTGGGCTTTTGGAAGTATGGGAACACAGGATAAAGCCAAGCATTTGGCTACCTTATATCTTGAAGATATCTCTGATTTTATCGTGGAATGCGTGGATGATAACTTTGGTTTCAGCCGGTATGCAGAGCGATTAGGACGAAGTGCTAATTCTTTTGATGAATTGTATGACGCTTTGCAGCAAGAACTAACTTATATTGATGAGGTATTACTTTCTATTCTAAAAGAACGAATAGAAGCTATTCAACCTACATTATTCTTGATTTCTATTCCCTTTCCGGGGAATTTATACAGTGCTTTTAGATCAGCTCAATGGGTTAAAAAACACCATCCCGAAATTAAAATTTCAGCGGGAGGTGGTTTCCCTAATACAGAACTTCGTTCGCTTTCGGATGCTCGAGTTTTTGAGTTTTTCGATTACATCACATTAGATGATGGCGAAGTGCCTATTGAGGAATTAATAGTCAATATTGAAAACCCGAATCACAACTCCTTCAAAAGAACTTTTCTTTTAGAAGATGGCAAAGTAGTTTACAAAAATAATTCCCTAAAACCAGATTACAAGCAAGCGCAAGTAGGTACACCAGATTATTCTGATTTGCCGTTGGATAAATACATTTCGGTTATCGAGATTGTAAACCCTATGCACCGCATGTGGAGCGACGGACGCTGGAATAAACTCACCATGGCGCATGGATGCTATTGGGGGAAATGTACTTTTTGTGATATTTCTCTGGATTACATTAAAATTTACGAGCCAGTTGCGGCTAGTTTACTTTGCGATCGCATGGAGCAAATGATGGAGCAAACCGGTGAAAATGGATTTCACTATGTGGATGAAGCAGCACCTCCAGCATTGATGAGGGCATTGGCACTGGAAATACTTCGAAGAAAATTATCAGTGACTTGGTGGACAAACATTCGATTCGAAAAAAGTTTCTCTAGAGATTTGTGTTTACTGTTAAAAGCTTCCGGCTGTATTGCCGTTTCTGGCGGACTCGAAGTAGCTTCAGATCGTTTGTTGAAATTGATAGACAAAGGGGTAACGGTGGAGCAAGTAGCCAAAGTTACTCGCAATTTTACCGAAGCAGGGATTATGGTGCATTCTTATCTAATGTATGGTTATCCAACACAAACAGTTCAGGAAACGATAGACAGTCTTGAAATGGTGCGTCAATTGTTTGAAGCAGGAGTATTGCAGTCTGGTTTTTGGCATCAATTTGCCATGACAGCACACAGTCCTGTAGGAATGCATCCAGAGAAATTTGGCGTTGTCAAAGAAACTGAAGTCATCGGAACTTTTGCTAATAACGACATCAACTATATTGATTCAACAGGAATCGACCATGACAAGTTTAGTTTTGGACTCAAAAAATCATTATTCAATTTCATGCATGGAATCTGTTTCGACTATGAATTGCAGGACTGGTTTGAATTTAAAATTCCGAAGACTAAAATTCCGGAAGACTATATTTTTAATGCTTTAGAAGTTGCAGAAGATTTTAAAATTAAATCCACAGCCAAAATTGTTTGGTTGGGAGGGAAGCCTTCTGTTGATCATTTTACCAAATCCAAAAAAGGAAATTCCTGGGAGATGATGACACTGACTTTTCACGATAAGAAAGAAAGTTTCACCATTCAGACGAATAAACAAGAAGGAGAATGGCTTGTGGCAATGTTATTGAAAGTTACTGTTTCAAACACCAAGACCTATTCATTTCTGGAAGTTAAAGCTGATTTTGAAACTAATCTAGAGGACTTTGAACTGTTTTGGTACTCAAAACCAATTAACACTTTAAGGGAGTTTGGGTTGTTGGTTCTTTAGTGGCTATACTAACTTTTTTTATAAAAGAGTTTTGATATAATTCGAAAAATTAAAAGAATGAGTCAAATTTATATTTTTAAAATATAGTCGTGTAACTATATCTTTTTAGCATAAATCTATCTTTTTATCTTACGAAAACGTTTTCTTTTACTTATTTTTACGACCATAAAAATTGCATTAATGAGTGATAGCTATAAAGTAAAAGTAAATGATTCTTTTCAATTTGATTTTGATAAGGAACAAGTTTCACGGCTTGACGCTGTAGATATGGATGTTAAAACGTTTCATGTATTACACGAAAACAAGCCCTACAAAGCGGAGATTCTCTCGGCTGATTTCAATCATAAAACCTATACCGTCAAAGTAAATAACAATAGTTATACTGTTGCTATTTCCAATGATTTAGATCAGCTTATCCATGAACTGGGATTTGAGGTAGGATTGACCAAGCAGGTCAATGCGATCAAAGCACCTATGCCGGGATTGATTTTAGAAATTAGTGTGGTAGTGGGTCAAACAGTAAAGGAAAACGACAGTTTGTTAATTCTGGAAGCCATGAAAATGGAAAATAGTTTTCTTTCTCCACGCGACGGAATTATCAAATCGATATCGGTAGGATTGGGAGATGCTGTGGATAAAGGGCAGTTATTAATTGAATTTGAATAAGCGTATGAAAAAGATATTAGTTGCCAATAGGGGAGAAATTGCCATTAGAGTAATGAAGACTGCCCAGAAAATGGGTATTAAAACAGTGGCTGTTTATTCAACAGTCGATAGAAATGCACCTCATGTCAAATTTGCTGATGAAGCTGTTTGGATTGGGGAATCACCTTCAAACCAGTCTTACTTATTAGGGGATAAAATTATTGAAGTAGCCAAGTCATTGGGCGTGGATGCTATTCATCCAGGATATGGGTTTTTGAGTGAAAATGCTGAATTTGCCGAAAAGGCCGAAAAAAACAATATCATTTTTATTGGGCCTAAATCAAAAGCCATTCATATAATGGGTAATAAGTTGGCCGCAAAAGAAGCTGTGAAAGTCTACAATATTCCAATGGTTCCTGGTCTTGACGAGGCAATTACAGATATTGAAAAAGCCAAGGAAGTTGCTAGTAAAATAGGGTTTCCTATTCTGATAAAAGCTGCCGCTGGAGGTGGAGGTAAAGGAATGCGAGTTGTTGAGAATGCGGAGGAATTTGAATCTCAAATGAAAAGAGCGATTAGCGAGGCTATAAATGCTTTTGGTGATGGTTCCGTTTTTATAGAAAAATATGTTGCTTCTCCTCGTCATATCGAAATACAAATCATGGCTGATAGTTATGGTAATATTTTATATTTATTCGAAAGAGAATGTAGTATTCAGCGTCGCCATCAAAAAGTAGTCGAAGAAGCTCCTTCTTCGGTTTTAACACCTGAGTTACGTAAAGAAATGGGTGAAGCTGCCGTTATGGTGGCTAAATCTTGTGATTATCTGGGAGCTGGAACTGTGGAATTTTTATTGGATGAAAACAATAATTTCTACTTCCTTGAAATGAATACTCGTTTGCAAGTGGAGCATCCAGTAACGGAGTTGATTACAGGTACTGATTTAGTTGAAATGCAAATAAAAGTGGCTCGTGGAGAGGCTTTAACGATAAAACAGGAAGACTTAGTGATTAAAGGTCATGCATTAGAACTACGTGTCTATGCTGAAGATCCTATGAATGATTTTCTTCCAAGTGTTGGACATTTAGATGTCTACCAATTGCCTGTTGGCGAAGGAATTCGCGTTGATAACGGTTTTGAGCAAGGAATGGATATTCCAATCTATTACGACCCGATGCTTGCCAAGCTGATTACGTATGGCGAAACCCGCGAAGAGGCAATCCAACTTATGATCAAAGCAATTGATGGATATTTGGTTGAAGGAGTACAAACTACTTTGCCTTTCGGGAAATTTGTTTGTGAACATGAGGCATTCCGTTCTGGTAATTTTGACACGCACTTTGTGAAAAAATATTATAGTGCAGACATGTTGAAAAACCAATTGGCACAAGAAGCTGAAATTGCCGCTATGATCGCTTTGAAACAATATTTTGAAGATCAAAAAATAGTACGATTACCAAATCAATAAATTATGGAGTCTAAAATAAAAGAATTAAACGATAAAATTGCTCAAGCCCATTTGGGTGGAGGTAAAAACAGAATTGCAAAACAACACCAAAAAAAGAAATTAACAGCAAGAGAGCGTGTTAACTATTTGATGGATGAAGGTTCTTTTGAAGAAATTGGAATATTGGTGACACACCGTACCACTGATTTTGGAATGGAGAAAGAAAAATATTATGGAGACGGTGTGATAACTGGATACGGAACCATTAACGGAAGATTAGTCTACGTTTTTGCTCAAGATTTCACCGTTTTTGGTGGCGCTTTGTCTGAAACACATGCCGAAAAAATCTGTAAAGTGATGGATATGGCAGTGAAAATGGGTGCGCCCATGATCGGACTAAACGATTCAGGTGGTGCTCGTATTCAAGAAGGTGTTCGTTCTTTGGGTGGCTATGCTGATATTTTTTATAGAAACGTACAAGCAAGTGGTGTTATTCCGCAAATATCTGCTATTATGGGCCCCTGCGCCGGTGGAGCGGTATATTCTCCTGCTATGACTGACTTTACCATGATGGTAGAAGATACCAGTTATATGTTTGTGACTGGGCCTAACGTAGTTAAAACGGTTACTAATGAAACCGTAACGTCTGAGGAACTGGGAGGAGCAAGTACACATTCCACTAAGTCTGGTGTGGCACATATTACTTCTGCAAATGATGTAGAATGTCTGGAAGATCTAAAACAATTGTTGAGCTATTTACCGCAAAGTAATAAAGAGACGACTGCAAAGCTGCCTTATGAACTAAATGATGAGGTACGCGAACAACTGGCAAGTATTATTCCTGATAATCCAAACAAGCCTTATGACATGCATAACGTTATTGCTGGGATTATTGATGAGGATTCTTTCTTCGAAGTTCATAAAAATTATGCCGAAAATATTATTGTAGGTTTTGCCAGATTAGGTGGAAGAAGCATTGGTATCGTGGCAAATCAGCCATTGTATTTAGCCGGAGTTTTGGATGTAAATAGTTCGATTAAAGCGGCACGATTTACTCGTTTTTGCGATTGTTTCAATATCCCTTTGTTAGTTTTGGTTGATGTACCTGGTTTCTTACCTGGAACAGATCAAGAGTGGCACGGAATTATTGTTCACGGTGCTAAATTACTTTATGCTTTAAGCGAAGCAACCGTACCTAGAATTACCGTTATTACGCGTAAAGCTTATGGTGGTGCTTATGATGTGATGAACTCGAAACACATTGGTGCCGACATGAATTATGCATGGCCAACTGCTGAAATTGCGGTGATGGGAGCAAAAGGTGCCTCAGAAATTATCTTTAAAAAAGAAATTAACGAAGCGGCAGATCCTGCAGCTAAATTATTAGAAAAAGAAGCAGAATATGCAAAGCTTTTTGCTAATCCATATACTGCAGCGCAAAGAGGTTTTGTGGATGAGGTTATCTTACCCCAAGATACACGCAGAAAATTAATTAAAGCATACAGTATGCTTGAGAATAAAGTTAGTGTTACTCCCAATAGAAAACACGGAAATATTCCGTTATAGTTTTTAATATATATCAGAAAAGCGATTGTTGAATAGAGGAAACTCTATTTAACAATCGCTTTTTTACTTGTAAGAATATATTATGAGTGCTATCGAAAGCACGAAAAAAAAACTAATAAAGCCAGTTTTTTCGACTATGCTATGTCTTTTATAAAATCATCATATTCAGAATAGAAAAGCTCTAAAGCAGTCATTTTCTCATTATAAAAAGCAAATATTTCGTCCCAGTAGTTTCTGTTACTAACACTTACTCCTAGTTTTTCAACCCAAATGCGACTGATTGTTTTTCCGTTTTCAAGAACGTAGTCTCTTTCAAATACTAAATCGGCTATGAATTCTTCAGCCAATATATTTTTTAAAGCTTCCAGCTTATCAAAATAAGCATTTCGGGTTTCATTATTTCGATGCTCAATATCAATTAAAACTTGGGCTTTTTTATTATCTACATAAAATTTAAAAGAGAAGTCTTTGATTTTGGTGTCATATAATACCCATTTTCGGGGAAATTTTTCTGCGAATGTGACCCAGAACTCTCTCTTTAATTTTTGAGTTTCTTCTTTGCTATACATTTTGATTGTTTGATTATTAGAAAATTTGCGCACTATTATTTTCTAGAGTACATTTACTTTAATATGCAAAAATAGACTTTGATTATGGATTTTCAACATTTTTTAGAATATGTTCCTCATTTCGCTCAAGCGAAACTTCCGGCGATGGAGGCGCATCTTAAAATGGCTCCATTTGAAAGAATGGAAAGCTTGAAAAATGCATTCAGCGAAAATAAAGACCCAAGAATGGCTGCTGTTATGATGTTGTTTTACCCAAAGAATGGGATGACGCATTTAGTTTTAATTGTTCGGAATGCCTATGAGGGTGTTCATTCTGGACAAATAGCATTCCCCGGAGGGAAGTGGGAAACAGAAGATGAAGATTTTTCTGCAACCGCATTACGGGAAACGCATGAAGAGGTTGGGATACGCCCTAGTCAAATGGAAATTATTAAGTTATTTACGCCTACCTATATTCCTCCAAGTAACTTTATGGTCTATCCTTATTTAGGAATTTGTAAAGAGGAAGTTTGTTTTGTGCTAGATCCAACTGAAGTTTCTCGTATCATTGAATTGCCCTTATCTGTTTTTCTAAGCGATAAAATTATCATTGAGGCAAAACTGACTACTTCTTATGCCAAAAACATAAGTGTTCCTGCCTTCGATATTGATGGTCATGTTGTTTGGGGCGCTACGGCAATGATGCTTAGCGAGTTAAAAGATGTTTTGAAGTCGGTTTTGGAGGTAGAAAAAAAGTTAGGATAAATTTCGAGCAATCAAGGTTGTTATTTCAGTGGGGCATATACGGATAACATTAGAGTACAAAAAATAATTTCGTAAGTTTGTAAAGCAAATTTAGAAGATAAACATACAATTATATGGGGTTATTTAAGAGAAATCCTTTTGGTCACATCCTTTTCGTAAAGAGATGGTTGATTCGAATTTTCGGAGGGTTTACCCATAGGCGTTATAGAGGCTTCAACGAATTACAGATTGAAGGCTCAGAGATTATTAGAAATTTACCAGACACTAACGTGCTATTTATATCGAATCATCAAACTTACTTTGCTGATGTCGTAGCCATGTTTCATGTATTTAACGCTAGTTTAAAAGGGAGAGAGAACAATATAAAAGATGTATTGTACTTATGGAATCCCAAATTGAATATCTATTATGTGGCCGCCAAAGAAACGATGCAAGCTGGTTTGCTGCCAAGGATAATGGCGTATGCAGGTGCAATTAGCGTAGAGCGAACCTGGCGTGCAAAAGGCAAGGACGTTAGCGATAAAAAAGACGTAAATCCTAATGATACCGAAAATATTAAAATTGCACTTAAAGATGGTTGGGTGATTACATTTCCGCAAGGAACAACTAAATCATTCAAGCCTGTTCGTAAAGGGACAGCGCATATAATTAAAGAACACCGTCCTATAGTGGTTCCTATTGTTATCGATGGTTTCCGTCGTTCATTTGATAAAAAAGGTTTGCGTATGAAAAAGAAGGGAATTTTACAATCCTTTATTATTAAAGAGCCTCTTGAGATTGACTATGACAATGATTCTATTGATGATATCGTGGAAAAAGTAGAATACGCAATCGAGCAACATTCTTCTTTTCTAAAAGTAATTCCAGTCGAAGAAGTCGACGAGCAAGAGAAATTAAATAAGCTTCGTAAATGGGAATATTAATAGGTAAGAAATACCATTTTTTACATAAAATAAAAAGCCAGCAATTATTTAAAATTGCTGGCTTTTTTGTTTGAAAAAAATAAATACCACTACTACAAGTCTATCTTCTTCAGTTCTTTATAATTGGCATGCAACCTTCTCAGTAAAATACCATATAGCAGTCTGTAGAATAACCAAAACAATCCAAATAGCACGATGGTAACTAAGGCCAATATACCAATAGTGATCGCCATTATTTTTGGGTCATGTTCAATTTTTTCTCTCAAAACAGCAGTTTCAGGATTATAAAATAAAGCAATTATAAATCCAACAATTAAACCAAACACAATCATTGCCAGATTGTACCAAACATAGTATTGTACCGTTTTACGGGTTTTCAAAATATCTTTCATCAATTGTTTTGTGGAAGCTATTGTTGAAATTCGAATGTAATTCTTATAAAACAAATAAATAAAGATGACGATTACTCCATAACTTAAATAGGTAAATATCCTTAAATACGAAATGAATCCTTTGTTATTTATCTTTTCAAGATAGTCATCTGCATTAAAAATTAAGCTGAGACAGGTCCATAGCATTACCTCCAAAATACTGATGATTAAAATCCACTTCACAATGGAAGACGATTTTTTATGAATCATTTTGTAAATTTCTATTTCTGATATCTGATCAAAAGAATCCTTGTTCTTTTGCCAGTCTTTTTTTAATAAATCCAGCTCTTTCATATTCCTTAAGGATTTAATATTTTTTTTAGTTTTCCCTTTATTCTATTCATTTTCACTCTAGCATTCACTTCGCTAATCCCTAAAGTTTCCGCTATCTCGCGGTAATCCTTATCCTCGAGGTACATAAAAACCAAAGCTTTCTCAATGTCGTTTAATTGATATACAGCCTTGTACATAAGCTTAATTTGCTCCTCTTCCTCATAATTATACTCTACGTCCTTAATAAAGTGCTGACGGCCCTCATATTCAACGGTAGATAATGATCGTTTGTTTTTTCTGTATAATGTGATTGCCGTGTTCAGCGCTACACGATAGGCCCAAGTAGAAAATTTGCTGTCGCCTCTAAATTTTGGAAATGCTTTCCATAATTGAATCGTCACTTCTTGAAATAAGTCTTTATGTGAATCTTCACAATCAGTATATAACCGACAAATTTTGTGGATTATATTCTGATTTTCCTTCAATTGCGTAACAAAAGAATGTTCTAGATTTTCACTCATAACTCATTAGTGTACTTCAAGTCAATTTTGTTACAAAGTAATACAATTTTTAGGAGCACAACCATTTACTTTAACATTTACGCCTTGTCCCGCTGTACATTCTAATCTCCCTAAAAGGCAAATCGGGAGGATTACCATTTCCATCGGGGCTATTTAAGTATTTCTATTTTTCACAATGACATTTTCTCTCAAATGTTTTAAGGAAGTAATAAGGCAAAATGGAAACATGATATAATTGAGGAGTTGTAAGTACTCCAATTGAAGTATAGAACTAATCATAAAAAAAGCCCTCTATGAAATTTCATAAAGGGCTTTAGATTGGGTGTTTTGTTGACTATTTGTTGCAGTCTGAATAATCTACATTAAAAGTATATTTTTTATCACTTACTTTTTGAATAGCAGGATTGTTTTTGTGGTCTGGCTTGTAAGAAGCACCAGTACCTAAATCAACTCCAATTCCTATTAAGCCCCATGAAATTACAGATAAAATGAAATTACCGGTTCTGAAAGCATTATTAAATGTTTGTGTTTTTGTATCACAACCATCCTCTTTCATTTCTACGTTTAATGCTTTATTTCTAGGAAATAAACCAGTCACTTGACCGTTACCCATTTTTTGACCGTCAACATAGATTTGGGCATTTGGATGATCTTTAGCAACGATTGTTCCTTCGTAACGGCTTCCACCAAACATAACGCCACAGCTATTTAAAAAAAGTAGCATAGATAGTGACAAGGCGATAACTGTAAATCTTTTTTTCATGAATTTGTTTGTTAAATAATTAATATGGAATGCGAAAATAGTAATATAAATAGTACAAACAATAATTTATTATGGATTATTTTAGTACTAAATTGCTGACGCTTTTATTTTCGTGAATTATATTTATAATTTTTAATATGAGCCATTTCTCAAATCTTCCTTAACTTTGTTTTTACATAATACTAGATACAAACATGAATATCCCTAATTCAAATTTGCCGAGAATCGTAATTATTGGTGGTGGTTTTGCAGGAATTGCTCTAGCCAAAGAACTAAAGAATCAAAAAGTACAAGTAGTTCTTTTAGACAAGCATAATTACCACACTTTTCAGCCGCTATTATATCAAGTGGCTACAGGAGGTCTTGAGGCTGGTTCTATTGCCTACCCCATCCGTAAGGTTATTCAGGAATATGATGATTGTTATTTCCGACTCACTTCTGTTCAGGAAATAGATACTAAGAATAAAAAGATCATTGCCGAAATTGGAGAATTAAGCTATGATTATCTTGTTATTGCTACAGGGTCGAAAACCAATTATTTTGGTAATAAAGACATTAAACGATATAGTATGGCGATGAAAACCATACCGCAATCACTAAACATCAGAAGCCTTATCCTAGAGAATTTTGAGCAAGCAGTTTTAACTACTGATGTTGCTGAAAAGAATAGTTTAATCAATTTTGTACTTGTAGGTGGTGGCCCCACGGGAGTAGAGTTGGCTGGTGCTCTCGCCGAGATGAAAAAGGCAATTCTACAAAAGGATTATCCCGATTTAGATATAGCAAAAATGGAAATTAACCTCATTCAGAGCGGCGATAGGATTCTTAATACCATGACGGAAAAGTCATCAATGGCCGCCGAAAAATTCTTAGTCGAACTTGGTGTAAAGATTTGGAAGAATGTTCGTGTGACTAATTATGATGGCCGTACCATAACTACTAATTCTGATTTGGCTTTTGATACGGCCACTGTAATATGGACTGCGGGAGTTCAGGGAGCTTTAGTAGCGGGTCTTGATGCTAATTCTTTAGTGGAAAGAGTAGAACGCATCCGTGTCAATCAGTTCAGCCAAGTGAAAGGTTATGATGATATTTTTGCTGTCGGAGATATCGCTTCTATGGAAACAGAGGAGTATCCAGAAGGACATCCTATGATGGCTCAACCTGCTTTGCAGCAAGGAAAACTACTGGGGGAAAATATTGTGAAATTAATTCAAAATAAAGCCATGGAACCATTCGAATACAATGATAAGGGATCGATGGCAACTATAGGTCGCAATAAAGCTGTAGTAGATTTACCTAATTACCATTTCAGCGGTGTTTTTGCTTGGTTTGTTTGGATGTTTGTTCATTTATTCTCGCTAATAGGATTCAAAAATAAAGCCGTGGTTTTCTTAAACTGGGTTTATAATTATATTCGTTTTGATCGTGAAGGCCGTTTGATCATCAGGCCCTACAAAAAGAAAAGCTTTACTGCTTTTACTAGTGATGAGGTTTGATTATAGTAGGAGTTATTGATAGTTTATAAAGGACAGAGTTGCCCTAATGTATTTACTTAAATACTTGGAAAACAATTTGGAACTAAGAGATGATTCTTAAAAAAACGGATGTGTTAAAGGCTGTAATATCATTCTTACGAGTCTGATAATCAGCGTATATTGACATGTGATATCATTCTTACAATGTACTGATTAACAGTAATTTAACTTATTTTTAGTATTTATAACTTGTTGAAAATGAGATACTTACATTTGAATTATTTCCTACATTTTTGCGCCCTATTTTTTTAAACAGTTTTAAATTAATTTAGACTTTTAAACCAAGTCCTAAAATTAATGAAAAGCATTATTATTTCCAATTTCAAACCCATTCTTGTGGGAAAATTATTCGACCAACAAAAACTTAATCAATACACCAAGTTTCTTTACCACCATTTTCAAAATCTAGCGGTAACGAATGAAGTTGTAGATGATGAGATTCAAATGGTACCGAGTAGTTTTGATGAGATATCAAATCAAGTCGACAAATATTCTATTCCTTCGGAAAGTATTAATAAACGACAAGTTCTTATTTTTGAAGAGGTGGAAGATTTTATTGAAAATAAAATTAATACGACTTCGCCTTCAGATTATCACTTCCCTTCAAGCTTAGCCACAAAAACAGGAGATACATTTGGACCCAAAATAGGAGTTCGAATGGAATGGTTCAAAAATAAGATGGGGTATGTTTTTGACGAGTTTTATTCAGATATTGATAAAGCTCCTGAAAACTTAGTTCACGTGACTTGTTCCGGTTACTCTTCTCCTAGTGTTGCCCAACAGGCCGCAATAAGTAGAGAATGGGAAACGACCCAAGTTACACATTCCTATCAAATGGGTTGTTACGGGGCTTTTCCGGCCATTCGTACGGCGAGTAGCCTCATAAGTGGTAGTACAACTAATGGAAGAGCTGATGTGGTTCATACCGAGTTGCTTTCAGCGCATTTAAATTTAACTGAATTTTCTATAGCAAATACGATGATTTGCTCTCTTTTTGCTGATGGCTTTATTGGGTATTCTTTGTATGAAGAAGATTCTTTCATGAACGATGAGACGATATTAGAGAAAAAAGGTTTGCGAATCTTGGCTTCACATGAAGTTATTATTCCAGATTCATTGGAGGATATGTCTTGGGAAATAGGCGAGTACAATTTTTTAATGACCCTTTCAAAGAGAGTTCCTGTTTTTATCCGTAAAAATATCAAGGGTTTTCTATCGACACTTTGCGCTAAAGTAGGCGTTGATCTTGAAGAGGAAAAATCTAAAATGCATTTCGCCATACATCCAGGTGGACCCAAAATTATTGATTATGTAGTAGATGCAATTGGAATAACTAAAGAACAAGCCAGCTGGTCCTATGATATATTGTATCGTCATGGAAACATGTCGTCAGCCACGGTACCTCATATTTTTAATGAAATCGTCAACGATTCAAATATACCAGCAGGAACTAAAATTGTTGCAATGGCATTTGGACCCGGTCTTACCGCCACAGGATTGCTACTGGAAAAAATATAAGTATCGTCTAGAATACAAACTAATAAACAATTATTCTTCTAGAGATAATTTAGAATGATAAGACTGTGATGAGTTATAAAAAGTAAGCTAGACAATGATATCTCCGGAATTGTTTTTATAACTCATTATTTTTTTTACTGTAATAATTCACCATCAAATTCACAAACTTACTGTAACTCTGGATACCATCTTGCTGTTGATTCAATTTTAAGAATTGATCATAAAATAGATAAAAACCAGTTTCGACAGGTGTTTTATGTTCCTTTCTAAAATTGATGCTTTCCTGGTAGTTTTTTAATATTCCAGGATGAACCGTTTTTAGTAAGTGGTCAAATGATTCCTCGTTGCTATATTCCAAAATTCCTAAGCAGTACCTCAAAGCGTAACTGTAGCCTGAATATTTAATATACAAATTGTCATTTTTTACCGAAGCAAGGAAACCAATAAAATTGCATTCACTTTCGCTGGCAAATCCCATCTGGTGCGCCATTTCATGATTGGCTGTCATCGAGAAGCTATACATCGGGCCTAAATAGTTTACGTTGGCCTCATTCGAAAAAGGATTTAAATAACCACTAAATCCCATGTAAGTTAAGGGTACGCTAAATAATGATTTTTTAGTGCTTAAATTTAGAAAATGAAAGTTTTGATGTTGCTTCGATAAGTTATTGTAACCATTTAAGTTCATTGTAAAAGCCTGCTCTTGAGAATACGGAAAATCCACTTTTACGCTATCTGATTTTGTGATTTGTAGTTGAATTTGGTTCGTTTTTTCAATCAAGTTTTTAGTAAAACGCAACAAGTCAGCATTCGTATACTCTTTTTTAATTTCCATTTTTTCAAAAAGTGGTTTTCGGTAGTAGTTTAATGCCCAAAGCATATGAAACAAAAAATAAAAAACAGAGATAAAACTGAGTAACTGCAGGCTATTGTCTTTCCAATTTAGTTTCCAGGATTTTCTTTTGTTCCAGAACCATTTTGCAGCAACTAAAATTATAACGAAATAAAGACAATCCCCTAACGAAAAAGGAATGCTGCCTAATACTGCTCTTGAAAATTGAGATAGGATCAAATAGATGCCATTACTATAATAACGCTCCACGCTTTCGGGGAAAAACGAAATGATCTGCAGAAGAATTATTTGGACAATAAGGAGAAAAGGAAGAATGAATTTTTGTTTCACTAAGCGAAATTTTATTATGCATTGCTGCTTTTGTGTGAATGGTAAATATAGTAACTTTTTGTTTCATTGAGAGACACTAAGTTTTTTTACCATATAAGTCATATACGTTTTCTTTCACGGCCATTCTTAGACAGAGGGCCGCCATTTGCGAAGTTTTTTAAACAGATAAGTCATATAAGTTTTTGTTTCACAGAGAACCACAAAGTAAACCTAAAGAACCAGTAAATTGCAAATACAAAATCCAAAAAACGGGTCATTGTGAGGAGCGAAGCAATCACATTTGCTGAAATACATTATAGGTATACTTTTCTAGCTTCACTTTGTGATTTTTTTTATCTGATGCCTCGCTATGAATAAGATTGCTAATTTTCTCTCTTGAACATTATCTATTTGCAGTTGCTCGCGTGAAGGGGAGGAGCTAACTACCAAAGTAGTGCGTATCACCTGACAGCACTATAGAAAGGGGCGTATTTAGCCCAAAAATAAGTAAGCGCCTTTTTAGAGTGGTGGCACGCCCCAAAAAAAATAGTAGTTGTTTTTAGATGAGAAATTGGCGCGTAACACTGAAAACGATTTTAAACTTTGTAACTTTGAGCTTTAAAAATGTTAAACTTCAAACAACAATAAATGAGTCAAGAGATAAGAAATTTAGAACCAAAGGCACTTTGGAATAAGTTTGCCGATTTGAATGCCGTTCCTCGTCCTTCAAAAAAAGAAGAAAGAGTGATTGAGTTCATGAAAAACTTTGGTGAAAGCCTAGGTTTAGAGACTTTTGAAGATGATATTCGTAATGTTATTATTCGCAAGCCAGCGACTCCAGGAATGGAAAACCGTAAAGCGATAGTAATGCAGGGGCACTTGGATATGGTGCACCAAAAAAATTCGGATACTGTTTTTGATTTCGATACTCAAGGAATCGATATGTATGTAGACGAAGACTGGGTACGTGCTAGAGGAACTACGCTTGGAGCAGATAATGGATTAGGTGTTGCCGCAATTATGGCAATTTTAGAAAGCACTGATATTGCGCATCCTGCTATTGAAGCTTTGTTTACTATTGACGAAGAGACTGGAATGACGGGTGCTTTGAATCTAAAAGGCGGAATTCTGCAAGGACAAATTCTTTTGAATTTAGATACAGAAGAGGATGACGAAATCGACATTGGCTGTGCTGGTGGAATTGACGTTACTGCTACTGCTGAGTACGATGAAGAGGAAACTCCTGAAGGTTCTGTAGGGTATTCAATTACTGTAAAAGGATTAAATGGTGGGCATTCAGGAATGGATATTCACAAAGGACTGGGGAATGCTAATAAAATTATGAACCGCTTGTTATTTGATGGTTTTGATAATTTTGGATTGCAAATTGCTGAAATTAAAGGAGGAAGCCTTCGTAATGCTATTCCACGTGAAAGTGTGGCGCAAGTAATTATTGCTTCGGTATTTGATGAAGCATTTGTGTTTGATATGCAGCAAGTGGTTAATGATATAAAAGCAGAATTAAAAACGACTGAACCTAACTTAGAGGTGGTTTTTGAGAAACTGGATACTACACCGGCAAAAGTAATGCCTTCTATTGCTCAGTATTATTTTGTGAGAGCGATGTATACTGCTCACAACGGCGTGTATAGAATGAGCGCTGACTTTGCTGATTTAGTAGAAACGTCTAATAATATAGCCAAAGTTGTTTTAGGAGAAGGAAAGCTGTCTGTACAGTGTTTAACGCGTTCGTCTGTAGAGACGGCTAAGTTTGATTTAGCGAATGCTTTGACATCCGCTTTTGAATTAATGGGATGTGAAGTGGAGCTTGCAGGATCGTATCCTGGTTGGACACCAAATGCTGAATCTGAAATTCTAGATGTGTTAGTGCCTATTTATGAGAAACAAACGGGTGAAAAACCAAGCGTTGTTGCCTGTCATGCAGGTTTAGAATGTGGAATTCTGGGAACAAATTATCCAGAGATGGATATGATTTCTTTTGGGCCAACTATTCGTGGAGCGCATTCACCTGATGAAAGAGCGAGTATTTCATCATCTCAAAAATTCTGGAAATTTTTGGTGGAAATTTTAGCAAATATTCCTGTAAAATAACAATTGGATTCAATTATAAAAATTAACCCTCGTTTAGTAATAAACGAGGGTTTGTTATTTAAAAGAATTACTCTCTTTTGGGAGCGTTTTTTTTCTCTCTTTTTTCTTCTTTCTTTTCTTTAGCCGTTTTAAGAGGCTCTTTCTTGGCGGTTTTCTTCGCGTCTTGACTTTTTGCCATGATATCAGTATTTGGATTTTCTTGTTTAATGTAAGTAAATGTATGTAATATTTTGGTTTCTTCTAAATATTATTTTAAAAAACCCCCTATCACGTTAGTAATTGGGGATATATAGTTTTTATGTAAGTGATTCATTAAAATTGAGAATGTAGCTTAATTACCTTTTTTTCAAGATTTTATATTCTTCATAACAGCCGCTAATAGCATCCATTATTTGTAGGTCATTTGCAGTTTTAATAAAGGATTCAGAGTAATTACAGCGCTGCAATATTTCGGGTATTTCTTTTTTATCAATCCCTAGAAGTACCGCAAGGGTCTCTCTATCAAATTTAGATTCTAAAAGATTACGCACTGTATCGTCCTTCCTCATTTCTTTTAATTTTTTTAATTCTTTTGGGTTTTTACCAAAGAAATTATAAAGCATATCTGTGGGGTTGAAAATGGAGCCGAGAACTCTTCCAAATGCATTTGGAGAGTATTCACCAGCTTCATATCCATGTGTTAAGCCAGAAATACTATATCGGTAATTTTCGCTTGTAGGAATTGTTTTTGAATCTACTTCTAGATATCCTGTTAAGTTGAATGGTCTAATTACTACTTCTTCAAGCGCAATAGCACTCTCAGTCAGGAAGATTTTAGCTACTTTGTTTTTGATCCAGTCATTTGTCACTTTAACTCGCAGTGATTGAAATCCTAAAAGGGAAATGTGTAAAGTATCGGTTGGTTGGACATCAATTTCAAAATAACCATTAGAGTCGGTTCGAGCTCCTCTAACTTTATTGATATTGATAATATTTGCATTAATCAATGCCGACTTAGTGTTGTCGTTATAGATAAAACCGGATACTTTTTGGGAGTGAACTATCTCTTGTGCAGTTGCGGTTAAGGATAGTGCTAAAAAAAAGAGAACTATAAAATATTTCATAAACTGATTTAAAACTTTAAAAGTAGTAAAACAGGATTAAATATTTTATAGTTCTCTTATAATTATAAGAAAATTAACAATAGATGTTAGTCTCTTCTTGGTCTTCTTGGTCTAGGTGCGTCACCAAAACTTTCAGAACGTCTAGGAGCTCTGTCTGAAGAACCTTCGCTTCTTGGAGCTGAGCTTCTTCCGCCAAAACCACCTTCTCTTGGAGCTGAGCTTCTTCCGCCGAAACCACCTTCTCTTGGAGCAGAGTTTCTATCGCTTCTAAAACCACCACCACCAGAACCTTCTCTTCTTGGTGCAAAACTACCTTCTCTTCTTGGAGCAGAACTTCTTCCGCCACCAAAACCACCACCAGAACTTCTTCCGTTGTGGTCACGTCTTCCGCCACCATCATTTTTAGAAATTTCAACATTGATACGACGTCCTTCTAATTGTACGTTATTCAATACTTCCATAACTTTATCTGTATGCTCAGGATCTGTGTTAAAGAAAGAGAAACCTTCTTTTACGTCTACTTTGAAAACGTCATCACGACCTAAGTCTAATGTCTCTTTCAAGTAATCTTTTAATGACATCCAATCGAAGTTATCTCTAGAACCTATGTTCACAAAATATCTTGTTGCGCCACCATTATTATCTCTTGGAGCACCATCTCTGTCATCACGTCTTTCAGAACCTGAAGCTTGATTAGAGATGTCTCTAGTTTTCTTGTAATAGTTGATGAAACGGTTGAATTCAACAGAAACCATTTTCTTGATTAACTCTTCTTTCGATAAGTCTTCAAGTACGTTATTAATTGCAGGAAGATAGTTGTCAATTTCATGATCAACTTCTACATCTTTAATCTTATTAGCTAAGTGCAATAATTGGATTTCGCAGATTTCGATTCCTGAAGGAACTGTTTTTTCCTCGAATTTTTGTTTGATGATTCTTTCGATAGAAGAAATCTTACGTAATTCGCTTTTAGTTACAATTACAATAGAAGTACCTAATTTACCAGCACGACCAGTACGACCTGAACGGTGATTGTAAGTTTCTATTTCGTCAGGTAGTTGATAGTTTACTACGTGAGTAATGTTATCAACGTCAATTCCACGTGCTGCAACATCAGTAGCTACAAGCATTTGGATTTGTCTTCCTCTAAAAGATTTCATTACACCATCACGTTGCGCTTGAGATAAATCTCCGTGCAATGCAGCAGCGCTGTATCCATCTTCTACTAATTTCTCAGCAACAGCTTGTGTATCACGTTTTGTTCTACAGAAAACTACAGAAAAGATATCTGGATTAGCATCAGCTAAACGTTTCAAAGCTTCATAACGGTCACGTGCGTTTACAAGGTAAAACTCATGTGAAACCGTAGCAGAACCTGAATTCTTAGCTCCTACAGTAATTTCAATTGGGTCACGCATGAATTGTTTTCCAATTCTAGCAACTTCTGCTGGCATTGTAGCCGAGAATAACCATGTGTTTTTTTCGTCTGGCGTAGTTGATAAGATGTTTACGATATCTTCGTAGAAACCCATGTTCAACATTTCGTCAGCTTCGTCAAGAATACAATAATTAATTTGAGAAATGTTTACCAATCCTCTGTTAATCATATCTTGCATTCTTCCTGGAGTTGCCACAATAATTTGTGCGCCTCTCTTAATTTCTCTTGCTTGGTCTGTTATGCTAGCTCCACCGTAAACTGCTACCACATTAATACCTTTTTCGTATTTAGAGTAGTTTTTAATTTCGTTGGTAATCTGCAAACAAAGTTCGCGTGTTGGAGATAAAATTAATGCTTGTGTATTTCTGTTGTCGGCATCAATTTTCTGAATAACTGGAAATCCAAATGCTGCCGTTTTCCCTGTCCCTGTTTGAGCCAACGCAACCATATCTGTGTCTTTTTCCAATAATAGGGGAATCGCTTTCTCCTGTACTTCGGTCGGATTCTCAAATCCTAGATCTAAAATCGCCTTCAGTAACGATTCACTCAATCCTAATTGTTCAAATTTATTCATATGTGTTTTTAAAATAGGGTGCAAAAGTACTGTTAATATTTGAGATAAACTAATGCTATTTCAAGTTTTGGCGTTTTATTATTATTTGATTATCAGAAAGTTAGATTTTTATTTTTAGATTTAGCGCTCTGAATTTGGATTTGAATAAAGAAATAAGAGTGCGAACAGCAAATTTCCGAATTAAAATCGTTGGATTTTAACACTTATTTTTCATTTTTCAAAAAGCTGATTAGTAGTTGCGTTGCCTTTCCTCTGTGACTGATCTGATTTTTTAATGCAGACGATAGTTCCGCGAAAGTTTCCTTATACCCTACAGGTTGAAAGATAGGATCATAACCGAAACCTTCACTTCCGGCTCTGGCTAAGGATATTTGGCCTTTGGCTATACCTGTAAAGTGATATTGGTTTCCCTTTATATTTAGCGTAATTACCGTTTTGAAATGCGCGTTCCTATTGGATTTATCAGATAAGGCTTCCAGTAGTCTATCCATATTGTCTTCAGAACTGCGTTGTTCACCCGCATACCTGGCAGAGTATACCCCGGGAGCTCCGTTCAGGGCTTCCACTTCGAGTCCTGTGTCATCAGCAAAACAATCGTAGCCATACTTTTCAGTTACATAATTAGCTTTTAATATGGCATTCCCTTCTATAGTGTCAGCAGTTTCTGGAATCTCCTCATGACAACCGATATCTTCCAAGCTTACTATTTCTATACTTGATGGAAGTAGTTGTTGAATTTCCTTTATTTTGTTTTTGTTGTTTGAAGCGAAGACGAGTTTCATTTGTTTTTATTTTGGATGTATCAAAGGTAAGTGTTTTTTGAAATAGGTCTCAGTTATATTGGTTTGCTTAATTGTATGGGATTTCTTTATTTTTTTTAAAGGCGTTAAATCAAAGTTAAAATACTATTTTTCAATGTATTAAGGTGGTGTGTGTCGTATCTTTGAGTATGACTTCGGTTTGTTATTGATTATGGCCATCTGCAAGGAGTAGCGTATTTGATAATCAGTTATATCGAAAGGTATAAGTTGATGATGATAAACCAAAGTCTAAATATTGGAGGTCTGTAAAAAGACCTCCTTTTTTATTGGAGTTAATCGTGAGAATAGGATTCCTCATTAATCTGGTATTTACATAGTAATTTGATATTAGTATAAAAAGAACTCAATTGATGACTATAAATAAATGAATTGTCGACATAATTGACAATTGTGTAAAGCCGTACTGAATTAAAGTTAATTATCGGTTAAGGTGTTGATTTACAATGGTTTTGTTGGAATTATTTGTATCTTTGATATGTGGTTTTGATTAATTACTTGTGTATTTCAATCTTCACATGAGAATGATAACGCAATATTCAGCTATACTATATTATAGGTATGAGTTGATAATGGTAAATCAGAACTAACAATTGGAGGGCTTTAATAGCCCTCCTTTTTTTTAAACATCTAAGTTTGCCTTAGTACTTCGTAACGCTTCCCAAGTTGTCTAGGAAATACAAATCAGAGAGATATGTGAATTCATCCCCATGCATAAAGATACTACCGTCAACCTCTTCATAACTTGATTTCCCTACTGCTGCAAGTAGTTCATTTGCTAGATGTAAGGTGTTTTTGTGGAAACGAAAAATGCGTTCTGACTTATCTGTTACAACCAAGCCTTTCATTAACATTTTATCTTGTGTAGCAACTCCCCGTAGGACAGGTATTGTTATTGATCTCAATGACTGAATGCAGCATAATAAAAACATAAAATCTCTGGCGCTGTTGTGCATATCAGCTCCCATTGCGATTGCTCTAACTATGGAGTAACCTCAGATTATTTTGCCACTGCATATTACGCGTATTTTATCTCGAATATTTAGGCTGATTAATGTTTTGTCAACAAAGGTTAGTGCAGGTTCAAATGGCATTCCTACAGCGTCTGAAAATAGGAGTGGTGCAGCACCTGTTCCACTCTCAGCACTATCAACCGTTATAAAGTCTGGAAAACAATTCTGCAGTATAATTTCTTGGCAAATTAATTCAAATTCGTTTGTCTGACCGAAGTATAGTTTAAAGCCAGTAGGTTTTCCATCAGTATTTCGTTAAATAAAATACTGTTGTATCTATGGCGCAATAGTTTCAAGGGAATATCTAAAATAACCTATAATAGAGAAATTTCTAAGAATGACATGTTTGGTCTGGTTGTTATTTAAAAGCCCAATAAATAATAGTACTAATAAATAGGTAGGAGTAGCCATTGTTAAAGTAGAAATGCGCTGCACTACTAATAACAAAGGCGGCAATTCCATAAACGAAAAATTCCATTCTCATAGCAACGATTTTTGTAAACCTCTAATTTAGTATGAATATAAGTTCTTTCGTATATTTAATTATTATAAAAAATATTCTATAATTGCATAAACGGAAATGAATTAGTAAAACTTAAAATGCAGTTTCTACGTAAATACGATTAATATAAAGAATTAAATACAAGAATGAAAAAATATACCACCGCGAGTAATGCTTTTATGATTTTCTTTTTTATGCTCATTTTTAGCAATACATATTCGCAATATGTATTTCAGGCTGATACATTGCCTGAGGAAATATCTTTACATAAGTATGCGACTATTGCCGATGTGGGGCAGAAAGAATTAAATATTCAATATATAATGAGTCATTATGATGCATTGAATCCTAGAGCATTAAAAACGGCAAACGATGATTTAGGATTTACCCAAAATAATTTTTGGGCAAATTTGACACTTCAAAATCCAACTGATTCAGACTTACATTATTATTTAGAAACTGCATTGCCGATAACGGATCTAGTGGAGTTATATACGATTGACGAAGTTTCTGGTAAAATTTCAAAGGCAGTAAGTGGAGATGTCTTAGCTTTTTCAAAAAGAGCATATGATAATCGCAGGACCATTTTTAAAATTGACATCCAGTCTAAGTCAAACTTAAAATTATTTCTGCATTTAAAAAGTGATGGAGAAGTGCTTAAGATACCGTTGATTTTGCGCACGGCCGATAACTTTATGCAGAAGATTTCTTTTGAACAATTAGTTTTCGGATTTTTTTATGGCATTTTGGCAATTGTGGCTGTAATTTACTTTTTTTTCTTTTATGCTTTGGGGAATTTTACCTTTTTGTATTATAGTTTATATGTTGTTTTTGTAGGTCTCTTGCAATTTGCATTAGATGGTTTTTTCTATGAATTTGTAACTCCTTTTGGCGGGTGGTTTTCAAACCATTCCATACTTTTTATTGCGATAATTGCCGTTTTTTTATCGGGAAAATATAGCGAAGTATTTTTGAAAATAAAAAAGTACAGTAGAACGATTTACATTTTGTTTAATGTTGCTTATGTGTTACTCTTTACATTATTAGCTTGTGTGATTTTATTTCCTTCACTCTTGTTGCTTTGCTATATTTTAGTAAATGTACTTACACTAGTATTCCTGGTCTTGATCGTATATTCTATAATTTACCTGTATTACAAGAGAAAACCGGTAGACTCTTTTTTCTCGGCCGGTATTTTGTTTTTGATTGTTGGATTTAGCGTATTTATATTGCATAATTTCGGACTACTTCCTAGTAGTTTTCTGACTCAAAATAGTTCTAAGTTGGGAACTGGCATGGAAGTTATTTTCCTTTCACTTTCGATGTCTAATTTAATAAGAAGTTTAAAAAACGAAAAAAATGAGCTGAATCGAATTGCTTTGGTTCGCTCAGAGGAGATGAATGATCTAAAAACTTATTTTTTATCCAATATTAGCCACGAGTTGCGAACCCCATTAAATGCAATCATGAATTTAATAGATTCTGTGTCGAATGAAGTAGAAGATGAAAAAATCAGAAAGAATTGCCAAGTCATAAAATATTCGTCCCATAGCTTACTGAGTTCCGTTAATGATATTTTAGATTTTTCTAAAATTGAAAAAAAAGAAATGAAATTAGAGAAAATCACCTTTAGCCCAGGGAAAATTCTAGAGGGTTTAAAAAACAATGCAGAAATACGAGCGAAAGACAAAGGGCTAGACTTTCAATTTTCGATCTCAAATGATATGCCTGCGGTTATTAAAGGAGATGAAACTAGATTAGTACAGGTTGTAAATAACGTGCTTAGTAATGCCATTAAATTTACGTCTGAGGGCTTTGTGAATTTTAATGTGAGTGTTCTGATGAAAGAGGATAATAAGGTACGTTTAATATTGAAGGTTTCTGACTCAGGAGTGGGAATACCAAAAGAAAAAATGGATAGTATTTTTGATTCGTTTTCTCAAAATAATATCGATAATAAAAGAAAATTCGGAGGACTTGGTCTCGGGTTGTTCATTGTTAAAACGTTAGTCGATATGCAAGATGGGACAATCAAAATGGAAAGTAGAGTGGGCGATGGTACAAGTTGTGAAATTTCAATTGATTATGATATTATCGAGTCAAAAAGAATTGAAGTAGTTTCTTCTGAACCGGCTGTTTATGATTTGGGAGGAAAAACTATTCTAGTGGTAGAGGACAATGCGATGAATCAGATGGTCATTAAGATGATCACAAAGAAATGGTTGAACACCACTGTTCTTTATGCTAATAATGGTCAGGAAGGGTTAGATGTATTGAAGGTAAATAAAATTGATATTGTTTTAATGGATCTCCAAATGCCGGTTATGGATGGTTATGAAGCAACAATTGCGATAAGAAATGGTGAAGTAGGAGTAGAAAATGCAAACATTCCTATTATCGCGGTAACTGCTGACGTCATGGAAAGCACAAAATCACGTGTCGCAGAAATAGGAATGAACCATTATTTATCTAAGCCAATTAAAAAAGAAGCTTTATATGATATCGTTAAGGAATTAGCCTAGCTAAAACGCAATCGTACGTAAACATGTTTGATCCCTTTTTTTTCTGAATCTCTTTCGTCAATTTCTAGGATATCGGTCAGGGATTTTAACATCGGAGTTAGCTTTGCGAAACCATAATTACGTGGGTCAAATTCGGGTTTTCTTTTTACTATAAAGTTCCCGACATCACCAAGAAAAGCCCAACCGTCATCATCACAAATGTCTTCTATAGTACTTTCAATAAGTTCTATGGTTTGTGTGTCTATTTTATTAAGTGATGATTTCTCGATAGGTTTTTCAATCGTTTTTTCAACGGGTTTCCCAACTGGTTTTTTAGTATCTGCAGAACGTTTTTTAGCTTTTTTCTGAATAGCACCATCCAAAACTTCGATGTAAATAAATCGGTCACAAGCTACTATAAAAGAATTAGGGGTTTTTTTCTCTCCAATTCCAATAACTTTCATTCCAGATTCTCTTAATCGAATCGCTAATCGCGTAAAGTCAGAATCACTGGAAACGATACAAAATCCATCGACTTTATCAGAATACAATAAGTCCATAGCGTCAATAATCATGGCAGAATCTGAAGAATTTTTCCCTACGGTGTAGCTATATTGTTGAATAGGTGTTATGGCATGTTCTAGTAAAACACCTTTCCATCCATTTGCATTGGGTTTTGTCCAATCGGCATAAATGCGTTTTGTAGTTGGTGTTCCGTATTTGGCAATTTCTTCCATCATTCCTTTTACATTGCTATAGGGAACATTGTCTGCGTCAATTAGAACAGCCAATTTTAATTCTTTTGTATCTTGTGCCATAAATTAAGTCGAATTGAAATATTTATTCAAAGGTACAAAGTTTATTACTGAAAACTAATTTTTGCGGTTCTCAGCATGGCATATAGGGCGTTTTTGCGGCTGAAAAGTTAAGCGCGCGGGACGGGTACTAAAAAAAAATGACATAAAATCCTTTTTTAAGGTTTAAATAATTATTTTTGCAACTTCTTAAAATTAAAATTATTACTTAAATATATTATGGTAAAGGATTTATTCGAAAGAATTCAAAACAATAAAGGACCGTTAGGAAAATGGGCTTCACAAGCTGAAGGATATTTTGTTTTTCCAAAACTAGAAGGAGAATTAGGACCGAGAATGAAATTTCAAGGTAAAGAGGTTTTGAACTGGAGTTTGAACGACTATTTAGGTTTGGCAAATCACCCAGAAGTTCGAAAAGCGGATGCTGATGCTGCGTTAGAATTTGGTGCAGCTGCCCCAATGGGAGCTCGTATGATGAGTGGTCACACTAAATACCATGAGCAATTAGAGAATGAATTGGCTGCTTTTGTAATGAAAGAATCAGCTTATTTATTGAATTTTGGTTACCAAGGAATGGTGTCTATTATTGATGCTTTGGTTACTAGAAATGACGTAATTGTATATGATGTTGATGGACATGCTTGTATTATTGACGGAGTTCGCTTACACAGTGGAAAACGTTTTACATACAAACACAATGACATTGAAAGCATGGAGAAAAACCTGCAACGGGCTACTAAAATAGCTGAAGCTACTGGAGGAGGAATCCTTTTTATTACTGAGGGTGTTTTTGGAATGCGCGGTCAACAAGGTAAATTGAAAGAAATTGTTGCTATGAAGCAAAAATACAATTTCCGTTTATTAGTTGATGATGCACATGGTTTCGGTACTCTTGGTGAAACAGGTGCTGGAGCAGGTGAGGAGCAAGGAGTTCAAGATGATATTGATGTTTACTTCTCTACTTTTGCAAAATCGATGGCTAACATTGGTGCATTTGTAGCAGCTGATAAAGATATTATTGACTATTTGAAATATAATTTACGTTCTCAAATGTTTGCAAAAGCATTGCCTATGATTCAAACTGTAGGTTCATTGAAACGATTAGAGTTATTGCGTAACCACCCAGAATTGAAAAACAAGCTTTGGGAAAATGTTAATGCATTACAAAGCGGTTTAAGAGAAAAAGGATTTAATATTGGAGACACAAATACTTGTGTAACCCCAGTATATCTTGAAGGAAGTGTACCTGAAGCTATGGTGATGGTAAATGACTTGAGAGAAAATTACGGAATTTTCTTGTCGATTGTAATTTATCCAGTTATTCCAAAAGGGATGATTTTATTACGTGTGATTCCTACTGCTCCTCATACATTGTCTGACATTGATGAGACATTAGTTGCTTTTGAAGCAATTCGTGAGAAGTTAGAAAACGGTACTTATAAAGAAATTGCATCAACAACTAAGGTTGATTTAGACGCTTAATACGCTATTTTCATATATTCTCTTCATGGGAATGTTCTAATAAAAACCATTCATATTATGAATGGTTTTTTTTGTTTTTAGGTAATTTTACCAATGTAGTAACCATAAATAAAAAGAATCATGAAAAATGTATATTTATTTTCTACCGTTATAGTATTGGCTCTATCAACCTCTTGTATGGATAATAAAAGAAAGGATGTGAGTGTTCCTCAATTAGAAGTTGAAGCACCAGTGGAAACAGCAGCCAAAGAATGTTATCAAGCTATAATTGAAAAGGATACCATCACACTAACTGTTGATGTTAATAATGTAAATCAATTTGAAGGAGAATTAGATTATTCTTATTATCAAAAAGACAAAAGCTTTGGAACACTTTTGGGAAATGTAAAAGGCGATACTATTTTTGCGGATTATACCTTTCAGTCCGAAGGAAAAACGTCAGTAAGAGAGTTGGTTTTTCTAAAAAAAGACGCGAATACTTTTGTCGAAGGTTATGGTGAAGTTTTAGAAACTAACGGGAAAATGGTATTTAAAGATATAAGTAAAATCAAATTTGACGGAAATATAGTTTTCAAAAAAATTAATTGTAAAGAATAAGTTTTAAGTAAATATAAAATAAAAAAATATCCATTAGTTTACGCTAATGGATATTTTTGTTCTTGTCATAAATTTTAAAACTGATTTCTAAAAACGGAACACTTTTTTTAAAGTTCTTTTCTAAAAGTTTTTCTTCTGCAATGAACTTCTGGATGAAAGTGTTTCCATAGATTATGAACAGCAGTATTGTCAGCAAGTTCCGGAGTACGGAAACAGTTTACCACTCCTTTTTCTTTGAAAGTAAGATAGTATTCATTGAAAATGATTGCCGTTACCGCTTTGTTTTGATAATCTGGATGAACTCCAATCAAATAGAAAATCATGTCCTTACTTTGTTTTTTAGCTTTTAGTAAATGAATAAAACCAAAAGGGAATAATTTTCCTTTTGCCTTTTGTAAAGCTTTAGAAAACGAAGGCATAACAATACTAAAAGCAACAATATTATGGTCTTTGTCTTCTACAAATTTAATATACTCCGGATTGATTAAGCTGATGTATTTTTTCTTGAAGTATTCTTTTTGTATGTCAGTTATGGCTACAAAAGAGGATAAGTTAGCATAGGATTCATTGAATAAATCAAACATTTTATCCACATGAGGCATTACTTCTTTGGTAGTTTTAAAATTAAGTGGACTTAATTGGTATCTTCTTTTTACTAAATCATTGGCCTTTTCGAAAAATTCAGGTTTTACGTTTTCGAAAGGGAATTTACTTTCAATATATTCTTTTTCAGTAACATAACCCAGCTGTTCAAAATGGGTAGCGTAGTAGGGGTGGTTGTACCAGGTAATCATGGTTCCTAATTGGTCAAACCCTTCGGTAAGCACGCCTACTTTATCTAGATTTGAAAAACCCATAGGTCCTTCTACATACTCAAGACCATTATTTCTGCCTAATTCATATACTTTTTCTAAAAGAGCCTTTGTAACTTCAATATCATCAATTACGTCAAACCAGCCAAAACGGACTTTCTTTTTTTGTTGATCATTTACTTCGCTCCAATTGACAATTGCCGAAATTCGTCCAACAACTTCATTGTTTTTATAGGCAAGAAAAAAATAAGCTTCAGCATTCTCGAAAGCCGGATTTTTCGTTTTATCAAAAGATTCTAATTCGTCTGCAATAATAGGAGGAACCCAGAACTCGTTGTCTTTATATAAGGAGAAAGGAAATTTGACATATGCCGCTAATTCACTTTTTGTAATCGCTTCTTTTATAGTAATCATTATCGTTTTTTATTGTGTAGACTCAATTTGGTCTTTACGTTTTTTATTCTTCTTTTCTGCTTTCTTTTCCGCTTTTGATTTGGAGTTATCACCGCTGTCAATGCTCATTCGCACTTCTTTATAATTTGCATCGTAGCGCCAAGAAAATCCTACTCCTCCATAAAGGACTGTTGGAGTATCTTTAAAATTGGTACTTATTGAGGCGTCAATTTGCATGTCTTTGTTTAGAAGGTAGGCTGCACCACCTCTAAGGATAGCGTCGCTGTAAAAATCACTTTTGAATCCTTGGTTTTCAATAAATCCTGACCACTGATCATTAAACCCTTTTGTCAATGTCAATACGTAGCCGTAACTTGGGTAATCAGTTGTGATATAGTCAGCAATGATGTTTGTTACAAAAACCCATGTTCCGTCACCCAAATGATTTTGAGTAATAAGCATGGCCTTTGGGGAAATATCTCCTTTAGGATTAAAATAATATGGATTATCAGAAAAAGATAAATTAGCTCCAGCAAATACAGAAACCGCTGGGATTAATTGATGCCAATTGAAAGAATGGTTGGCTTTCCAACTGTAAATATTAATATTCTTTTCGTAATTTTTAAACGGATCGTAAACTAGATATTTAGCACCGAAAACAGTTTGCTTCAGCGCTGACTTTTTAACACTGCTAAATGGTGTGGTAAAATTTGCGTTTTGGTACTGCAAGTCGGCTATTAATTCTAGTCTTTCTAATAATGCACCGTATCGCAATGTAAGGTCTAATCCGAATCCTTTAGCATCATATTCTAATAAACGGTGGTTTTCTTGGATTCCGTAGATGCCAGTTTCTACTTGAATAACTGATTTTCCAACGGCAAAGGCTGACATAGTTTCGCCGGGTCTGTTTGAATTAATTTGATCCGTATGCTGCCCATACTGAATTATCGGCAACATAAAAATTAAAGCAGCAAGTACTATTTTAAGTTTTGACATATTGTTTTTGGGTTTAAAAGTAATAACGCTGTTCAAATGTACTATATTTTATCATTTATTTAAGAATGATATTTTAATTTTGTCCCGAAATTTCGGGATGGATTTATTAATTTTGCTAAAAAATATTTGATTATGCAAACTGCCTCCTTTACAGGTTTTATAAGAATACTGTTTTACATTCTGGCTTCCTATTACATTTTTAAGTTTTTGGCAAAATTATTTTTGCCTTTATTAGTTAAAAAAGTAGTGCAAAAAGCGGGAGAGAATTTTCAGGAACAACAAAACAAGACTCAAGATACTTCATGGAAGAAAGCACAATCAAGCGATGAGGTAATCTATAATGCCAAAAACGCTACAAAACCACGGGAGACCAAAAAGGTAGGAGATTATGTCGATTACGAAGAAATAGATTAGATTTGCTCTAGTTAAGAGTCTCATATTTTAAAAATAAATCTGCAAATTTGAAAATTATAAATAAGTTTTACCCGCACGCTTTAGCCATTCTTGGCTTTGTCCTTGTCTCTTTAATCTATTTTTATCCTGTTTTGCAAGGAAAACAAATCTACCAGTCTGATATTGCTCAATACACGGGTATGGCCAAAGAGCAAAATGACTTTAGAGCTGCTGAACATGTAGAGCCCTATTGGACAAATAGTGCTTTTGGAGGAATGCCTACGTATCAATTAGGGGCTAAATATCCCTACGATTTTATTGGTGCAATAGACGACGCCTTGCGATTTTTACCACGTCCAGCAGATTATTTGTTTTTATACTTCTTGGGATTTTATGGCTTATTATTAGTTTTAAAAACAGACCCACTAAAAGCCTTTTTTGGTGCTTTAGCTTTTGGGTTCTCTACTTATTTGATTATTATACTTGGTGTAGGACATAATGCTAAAGCGCATGCAATCGCTTATATGCCACTTGTGATCGCTGGTTTTATAATGGTATACCGAAAAAAATATATTGTGGGTGGTTTGCTTACTATGTTTGCGACAGCATTAGAGATCAATGCCAATCACTTTCAAATGACATATTATTTATTGATTTTCTTGCTGATCCTTTCGGGTTATTTTATCTATTTAGATATTAAGGAGAAATCATATAAACCACTTTTAAATTCTCTTGGCGTTCTTGCAATTGCAGGTATATTTGCCATTGGTGCCAATGCTACAAACTTATTGGCAACTTCAGAATATGCTACTTTTAGTACCAGAGGTAAAAGCGAATTAAGCTTTAATCCTGATGGTTCAAAAAGCACTTCTTCAAGCGCTATGACTAGGGATTATATTACTGAATATAGTTATGGTCTGGCAGAAAGTTTCAATTTGATTGCGCCACGACTTTTTGGTGGATCAAACCACGAAGCACTAGGTAAAGACAGTAAAATGTATGAGTTCATGCTTGGGCAAGGAGTTCCTGAAGGACAAGCAGCTGATTACGTAAAGGGAATGCCGACCTATTGGGGAGATCAGCCTATAGTAGCAGCACCAGCTTATATTGGGGTTGTAGTTTTCTTCTTAGGAATTATAGCTTTATTTATTGATGAACGAAAAATTAAGTATGTTTTTCTCTCTGGAGCAATTACGGCGTTATTACTTTCTTGGGGAAAAAATTTCCCAGTACTGACCGATTTCTTTATTGATTATGTGCCTATGTACAATAAGTTTAGAGCCGTCTCTTCGATACAGGTAATTTTAGAATTATGTTTCCCAGTTTTAGCGATTATGGGATTACAGTCGTTTTTTAAATTAGATAAAGAAATGCAATGGAAGGCACTATGGCGTTCAGGAGCCGTAGCTTTAGGTCTCATTGTGGCTTTAGTTTTAAGCAAAAGTATGTTTAGCTTTTCAGGAGCTAATGATGGATATTATCGAGAAAGTTACGGACCGGAATTTGTGGATGCGCTTAAAGGCGATAGAATGAGTTTGTATAGTGCTGATTTGTTGCGTTCTGGTTTTTTTATCCTGCTAGCGGCTGGAGTTCTTTGGCTATTTATAAAGAATAAAATAGCTCAGAATACTGCAATAATCCTTGTGGGATTATTTATGGTTTCCGATTTGTTTTTTGTTGATAAAAATTATGTTTCATCAAAAGATTTTGTCAGTGGAAGAGAAGTTGAAGTTCCTTTTCAGGAAACTCCTTCTGATGCCATGATATTAAAAGATACTAGTCATTACCGCGTTTTTGAAGTAAGTGGTAATTTTTCGAGTGCGCGAGCCTCTTATTTCCATAAATCTATTGGGGGGTATCATGCCGCAAAACCGAGAAAAGTACAGCAGTTGTTTGATTATCAAATCGCTAAAAACAACATGGAAATTTTAAACATGCTGAATGTTAAATACATTATCCAGACCAATAAAGAAGGCAAAGAATTTCCAACTGTAAATCCTAATGCTAATGGAAATGCATGGTTTGTCAATGATGTCAAATTAGTTAATAAAGCTAATGATGAAATGAAATTGCTAAATGAGTTGGACACTAAACGTGCGGCTATTTTTAATATTCATTTGTACGGAGATAAATTTAAGAATGCCCGTTTAAAAAGAAATTTAGATACCTCAGGAACAATCAAAATAGATATATATAAGCCCAACTATATAAAATACACTTCCAACAATAAAAATGAAGGGTTAGCGGTTTTTTCTGAAATCTATTATGAAAATGGATGGAATGCCTACATTGACGGTGTGAAAACGGAGCATTTTCCTGTTGATTATGTATTGAGAGCTTTGATTGTACCTGGAGGGGAACATACTATTGAATTCAAATTTGAACCACAAGTTATAAAAACAGGAAGTACGATTACCTTAATAAGTGCGGTAGGAATGTTATTGCTTTTACTGGGTGGGATTTATTATGAAAGAAAGAATAGATTTAAGAATGTTGATTAACGATTTTTGATTTAAGAAATTTAGAAGCAGTAGTCGTTAGTCTTATAATTCAACATTCATAGATAGTGGAAAACAAAAAAATTTTAATCATAACCTATTATTGGCCACCGGCAGGAGGGCCAGGGGTGCAGCGCTGGCTTAAATTTGTAAAATATTTGCCCGATTTTGGAATTCAACCTATAGTGTATGTTCCGGAGAATCCTACATATCCCATCGTTGATGAAAATTTGATAAAAGAAGTTTCTGATAAGGCAATTGTCTTGAAAAAGGAAATTTTTGAACCCTACCAATTAGCTTCTTTTTTTTCGAAAAATAAAACAAAAAAAATAAGTTCCGGAATTATCCCAAATCAGAAAAAGCAATCCTTTATGGATAAACTTTTTCTTTTAATACGGGGAAATTTGTTTATTCCCGACGCCCGGTTCTTATGGGTTAAACCCTCTGTTTCTTATTTAGAAAAATACATTGTAGAAAATAATATTGACACCATTATTACTTCAGGACCGCCACATAGTTTACACCTTATAGGGTCGCAGTTAAAACAGAAGTTAGATTTAAAATGGTTTGCTGATTTTAGAGATCCTTGGACAACTATTGGCTATCATAAATCGTTGCGATTATCAAATTATGCCACTGAAAAGCATAAGAGGTTAGAGCATAAAGTATTGAATACAGCAGATACTATTATTGTCACGAGCAAGACTACAAAAACCGAATTTCAAGCCATTACGAGTAAGCCTATTGCGGTCATAACAAATGGATATGATGTCGAGAATGTGGAAACACAGGTGTTGGATACAAAATTCAGTTTAGCGCACATTGGTTCTTTTCTTTCTGAGCGGAATCCAATGATTTTATGGGAGAGTTTAGTGGAGTTGATTAATGAGGTCCCAGATTTTAAATCGTATTTGGAGATTAAATTGATAGGCGCCGTAAGTCAGGAAGTTTTAGAGACTATTTCGCAATTTGGATTGGATTCTTATTTAAATAATCTGGGATATGTTTCGCATGGAGAAGCTATTGCTCATCAGCGTAAATCACAAGTATTGTTGTTGATCGAAATTGATTCTCAAGATACTAAGAGCATTATACCGGGTAAATTATTTGAATATATGGTTTCCAATAGACCAATTGTCGCTATAGGGCCTAAGAATTCTGATTTTGCGGAAATAATAACAACTACTAATACAGGGGTGTTTTTTAACTATTCAGAGAAAATGAAGCTAAAAAGTGTAATTTTGGACTTTTACAATGAATTTTTGCAAGGTAAATTACAGGCAAATGGAGTAGGACTGCAACAGTATTCAAGAAAAAATCTAACTAAGGAATTAGCTTATTTAATAAAGTAAGTTTTTAAAATCTAACATATAACTTCTAATCTCCGAATGGGAATAGTATTAAATCAGTCGTTAAAAAACACAATAATAACATATATCGGTTTCGGTATTGGGGCTATAAATACAATTTATTTATATCCCTTTTTTCTTGGTGCAACGTATTATGCATTAACTAATTATGTGCTTTCAGCATCCAGTATCATTATGCCGTTATTGGCTTTTGGAATGCAAAACACCTTGGTTAAGTTCTATTCTCAATGTAAAACAGAGCAGGAGCAATCACAGTTTTTGTCTTTTACCGTACTACTTCCTCTATTGCTAAGTATTCCATTAATTTCAATAGGCATTTTCTTTTATAGCGCTATTTCTGATTTTCTATCTAAGGAAAACCCAATAGTGAAGGATTACTTATGGTTAATACCATTTACTGGTTTATGCATGGCCTATTTCGAAATTTTTTATGCTTGGGCTAGAGTACATATGCACTCTGTCTTTGGGAATTTTATTAAAGAAGTTGGTTTGCGTTCCTTTTCTCTTCTTGCACTGATTGCCGTATATTATAATTGGATTACAGTTATACAATTTGTTTATGTTACTGCAGGGATTTACTTCATTGCCTTCATCGTTACGATGTTGTATGCTTTTTATCTTAAAAAACCGGAGTTTCAGTTTTCAGTTCCTCATAATGTGAAGGATATAATGGTGTATACTTTTTTCATAATTTTGTCAGGTAGTGTAGCCACTTTGCTTTTAGATATTGATAAATTAATGCTGAATCAGTACATTAAAATTGAAAATATAGCCTATTATTCGGTGGCAACTTACATTGCTTTGGTTATTTCAGTTCCCAGTAGGGCGATGCACCAAATAGTGTATCCGATAACCGCAAAATTAATGCATGAGGATAAATTTGAGGATCTAAATGTGTTATATAAGAAGACCTCTATTAATCTTCAAGTTGTGGGTGGTTTTGTTATGTTGTGCATTTTTGTTAACATCAAGCAGTTGTATGAGATGGTTCCTGCGGAGTATGGTGGAGGAATTTTAGTTGTTTTTATGATTGGATTATCAAAGTATTTTGATTTGATATTAGGGAATAATAATGCAATAATTTTCAATACTAAATATTATCGTGCGGTTTTATTTCTCGGAGTGATTTTGGTTTTCCTAACTGTTGGTTTGAATATGATTTTCATCCCAATTTATGGCATTTTAGGTTCTGCGTTTGCGACTTTATTATCAATAACCTTATATAGTTTAGCTAAATTAATGTTTGTGGTTAAAAGACTGCATTTGTATCCTTTTACAAAGCAAACCTTGTATTCGATGGCACTTACGCTCGTTTTATTTTTAATGTTTTATTTTTGGCAATTCCCCTTTACCCCTATCATTGCCATAGCATTGAAATCAATTCTCGTAACTCTTGCCTATGTCTATGTCAACTATAAGTTTGTTATTTCAATTGAGATAAATGAAGTTATTGATAGTGTATTCAAGAAATTGAACATTAAATTGTAATGTCTACACATTAAGGGGGTTACTAATATAATTATTAAAGCTTCTTTAATTTGTTAGTTTATTAGATGATACCAAATCTTTATAACCTAATAGTTAATTGTGTTTTTTACCAATATTAAATCACTTTATGCTTTGTCAGTTTTTTTTGCGCTAAAATTTATTGGTTTCCCTTTCTTGTTATTTAGTTTTATATTATTTATTTTTTTAGTAGTACTATTTTATAGTTGTTGCTGTAAGACAGTAAATTTTACAAACTAATTGAATTATTGTGTAAGAATTATATTGGCTTTAAAAAATACATTTGTAGACGTATACTGAAAATCAGAATTATAGAGGAATATTAGGTCTTAAATATCACTAAAAGTGGGTATTGTGGTAGCCATTCTAAGTTCTTAATTTTGGGTTGTCGTTATTGTTCGAGTAAAAACAATGTTGAAATTAAATCATATGATTATTATGAAGAACCAAGCATTAACTTTGGATGAGAATAAAATTAAGTTCTCAAAAATTATAACCGAAAAAATTAGTAAGGGTTTTGTAATAGAAGAGAGAAATGATAAATTACCTTTTGCTGTTTTATCAAAAAAAGGAATCAAAGTAAACCACAATATTAATTTTGTCTTTTCATGTGCTACATTGGGTCTGTGGTCAATTCCTTGGATGTACAAAAGTTTTATTTCTTCTCGCGAGAAAAGAATATTAGTTGCCATTGATGAAGATGGAAATGCATTTGAAGATAAATGTTTTTAATATATTTGTGTACGATTTAAATCAAAGATAATTTTATACAGCTTTTTTATGAAAAAAATTTTACTTTCTCTAACAGTAATTTTATTCAATTTTTTTATTGCTTCTGCGCAAACAAGTACAACAACATCAATTGATTCTTTATCAATAAATAACGAATTGATTTTACCTAAAAAAAACAATGTTAAAGTCAGTTTAACGAGCCTTGTTTTTAAGAATTTTCAATTTCAATATGAAAGAAGTCTTAGTAAACGTATAGGTTTTGTATTAGGATATAGTTTTATACCAAAAGGAAGTGTTCCTTTTAAAAGTCAAATAAATGATTTAACATCAAGTGATCCTGATACCAAAGATATATTTACCAATGCTGAATTAGGATATACAGCTATTACACCTGAAGTTCGATTTTATTTGGGGAAAGGATATGGGAAAGGATTTTATATAGCCCCTTTTTATAGACATTTACAATACGATATTACCGGGGTGAATTTTACTTATACAACTGATTTAGGCGGTCAAGCTGATATCGATATGGGAGGTAAACTCTCGGCAAATACGTTTGGATTACAATTTGGAGCACAATTCAATTTAGGTAAAAATCTTATTTTAGATTGGTGGATCATCGGACCTCATTATGGTACTTCGAATGGGGATTTTGTAGGTGTGACTGATAGAACATTATCTGCTTTTGAGCAAGCAGAACTTCAAAAAGAGTTAGATAAAATAGAGCTTCCTTTATCTGATGTTAATGCTAAAGCGAATGCAAATGGAGCCACATTAAATATTAGTGGGCCGTGGGGAGGAATTCGTAGCGGTTTAAGTTTAGGATATAGATTCTAGAGAATATAAAAAATAAAGCAGAAAAATCAGTTACGATTTTTCTGCTTTATTTTTTATACTTTTAACGCTGTTTTTAAGTAAGTTCCAGTAATGGATTTTTTGTTTTTTACAATTTCCTCGGGTGTTCCTACAGCCAGTAATTGTCCTCCATTTTCTCCGCCTTCAGGTCCTAAATCAATAATCCAATCTGCACACTTTATAAGGTCTAAATTGTGTTCTATTACCATTATAGAATGTCCTTTTTCGATCAGCGCATCAAAAGAGGCTAAAAGTTTCTTTATATCGTGAAAATGTAATCCAGTCGTAGGTTCGTCAAATACAAACAATGCTTTTTCTTTTGTCGCTCCTTTTACCAGAAAAGAAGCCAGTTTTATTCTTTGGGCTTCACCACCGGAAAGTGTAGAAGAGGATTGTCCTAATTGAACATACCCCAATCCTACATCTTGCAATGGTTTTAATTTCTGTGTGATTTTATGTTGCTGGTTATTTTCAAAAAAAGCAACTGCATCATCAATAGTCATGGTCAGAATATCATTGATGTTTTTTCCAGCAAAGGCAACTTCGAGTACTTCCTTCTTAAATCGTTTGCCGTTGCAGGTTTCGCAAGGTAACTGAACATCGGCCATAAAAACCATTTCTACATTGATGGAACCTTCTCCTTTACAGGTTTCGCATCGACCACCATCTACATTGAAAGAAAAATGTTTTGGGAGATATCCTCTTATTTTTGATAATTTCTCCTTTGCATACAATTCTCTAATGTCATCATAAGCCTTGATGTAGGTTACCGGATTAGAACGGGAGCTTCTCCCTATCGGATTTTGATCTACATACTCAATGTGCTTTATTTGTGAAAAAGAGCCTGATATCTCACTAAACTGACCTGCTTTTTCGCCTGCGTTATCTAGTTTCTTTTGCATCGCAGGAAACAGTATCTTCTTGATTAGCGTACTTTTTCCACTTCCGGATACACCTGTAATTACAGTTAATACGTCTAATGGAAAGGTAACATCAATATTTTGTAGGTTATTTTCTCTCGCTCCTTTTATTTCAATGAAATTTTTGAATTTTCTACGTTTTTTAGGAATTGAAATTTCTAACTCTCCGTTGAGATATTTGGCAGTTAGTGAAGTTGATTTTAAAATTTCGTCAAAGGTACCTTGAGCTACTAATTCTCCACCGAATGAACCTGCTTCAGGACCAATATCGATGATCATGTCGGCAGCTTTCATAATATCTTCATCGTGTTCAACAACGATTACCGTATTGCCTAAATCACGCAATGATATCAAGACTTTTATTAATCGTTCCGTATCTTTTGGGTGTAACCCAATACTCGGCTCGTCCAAAATATACATCGATCCTACTAGACTACTTCCTAGTGAAGTAGCCAAGTTAATACGTTGCGACTCTCCACCTGAAAGTGTAGCGGAATTTCTATTTAAGGTTAAATAATCTAAACCTACTTCAGTTAAAAAAGACAATCTGTTATTAATTTCTAATAGCAAACGTCTTGCAATCTGTTTTTCATAGACATCCAATTCGATTCCTTCGAAAAAAGTCACTAAATGCTTAATTGGCAAATCGACTAAGTCAGAAACGGTTTTTGAATTGATTTTAACATAAGAAGCTTCAATGCGCAAACGCTTTCCTTTGCAGGAATGGCATTTGGTTTTACCGCGGTAACGACTAAGCATGACGCGATTTTGTATTTTATAATTTTTTTCTTCTAGTTCTTTAAAAAACTCATTTAGACCTTGAAAGTACTGGTTTCCTTGCCATATCAACTCTTTTTGCTCGTTAGTTAGCTGATAGAAAGGTTTGTGAATTGGGAAATCAAACTTGTAAGCGTTGTTTACCAGTTCATCACGGAACCAACTCATACTTTCTCCTCGCCAAGGGAAGATTGCATTCTCATATACAGATAAAGAGGTGTTTGGTGTAACAAGTTCAGCATCGATACCTATTATGTTTCCATATCCTTCACATATGGGACAAGCACCGTAAGGATTATTGAAACTAAACAAGTGTACATTTGGCTCAAGAAAAGTAATTCCGTCGAGTTCAAAATTATTAGAATATGAAAACCTTTTATCAGAGTTTAATTCTTGTAAATGACAGATACCTTTTCCTTCGTAGAAAGCGGTTTGTACTGCGTCTGCAAGACGATTATAGAATTCCTCTTCGTCTTTTACTACAATTCGGTCAATGATTAGCAATATATCTTTATTGTCAAGTGTATGCTGATCGATTTCGTCTAAACGAATCATTTGATTGTCGACTAAAATTCGTGCAAACCCTTGGTGTAGTAATGCTTTTAGTTTATCCTCTAGTTTGCGCCCTTCTTCCAGATGAATTGGTGCAAGGAGTAGCCATTTACTCTCTAAGTCAAATTTTTTGACATCAGCAACAACATCGGTAACCGTATTCTTTTTTACTTCTTGACCTGAAATTGGTGAAAAGGTTCTCCCAATTCGGGCAAATAACAATTTCATATAATCATAGATCTCAGTAGAAGTTCCCACTGTAGAACGGGCGTTTGTAGTGTTTACTTTTTGCTCAATTGCGATAGCCGGTGCTATACCTTTGATATATTCTACTTTAGGTTTGTCTAACCTTCCTAGAAATTGCCTGGCATAAGATGATAAACTTTCTACATAACGGCGTTGCCCCTCAGCATATAAAGTATCAAAGGCCAAACTGGATTTTCCGGAACCGGAAAGACCTGTAATAACGACTAATTTGTTGCGTGGAATCACAACATCCACATTCTTTAAATTGTGTACTTGCGCCCCTTTTATAATTATGTTTTTCTTTGGATCTATTTTGGAAAAGTCAACTTGCATAAAAAATAATGTATTTTCACAAAAGTAATCAATTTTGAACAGAGAAAAGGGATTGAACAAATCACAAATTTTAGCTAATTCTATTTTTTTAAATTAGTTTTGGATATCGAATCCTAATTTTTCTTGCAGTGTCGTTTAAAAAATATCTTTCTGACGGTAATTTCCGTTTTTAGTTTTATTTTTGGAATGTAATAAAAACCCCATCCGTTGAAAACAAAATTATATATCCTTTTCTTTTTAGTTGCTTCTTTTGCTTATTCACAGGAGTTGCCTCCAATTGTGAAATACACACCGAATTACTATGGTGCAGGAAATCAAAATTGGATGATTTCTCAGGATCAAAATCATTATATATTCTTCGCAAATAATGAAGGACTTTTGGAATATAATGGTTCTAATTGGAAGCTTTACCCATCTCCTAATGAAACGATAATTCGTTCTGTAAAAGTAATAGACAATAAAATTTATACAGGGAGTTACATGGAGTTTGGTTTTTGGACAAGAAAATCAGATGGACAACTTAAGTACACTTCTTTAAGTCAAGGCATAAAAAATCAAATTCTCGACGACGAACAATTTTGGAATATATTAAATTTAGATCAATGGGTAATATTTCAGTCGTTGAATAGAATATATATCTATGATTCGAAGGCTGGTAATTTTAAAATCATTTCACCTAAGACAGGGGTAAATAAATCGTTTAAAACAAATAATTCTATTTATTTTCAAACGATTGGTGGTAAACTTTTTGAAATTGAAAGCGGTAAAGGACGATTAGTTTCTGAAGAGGCTATTTTGATAAAGAATAGAATAATCAATATTTTCTCTATCAATGAGGGACTTTTAATCCAGACCCAATTAAATGGATTTTATACGCTAATAGGAAGCGATTTGTCTAAATTTTCAACCGAAGCAGATGTGCAGTTGTCAGCAAGCAGTGTTTATAGTAGTCAATTGCTTTCGGATGGTACAATTGCAATTGGTACAGTGTCGAATGGAATTTTTATTATCAATAGTGTCGGTAAAATAATATATCATATAACCCAAAGTCAAGGACTGAGTAATAATACCGCATTATGCTTGTTTGAAGATGCAGATAAAAATCTTTGGGCTGGTCTAGACAATGGTATAAACTGTATTAACCTTCAGTCACCTATTCATAATTTTGTTGATAATACAGGTGTACTGGGAACAGTTTATTGTTCTAAATTGTATAATGGAAAATTATATATTGGAACAAATCAAGGGTTATTCTACAAAAACTATCACAGTAGTGATTCTTTTAAATTAATTTCTGGGACTAAAGGTCAGGTGTGGTCTTTATTTGAATACGACGGAACTTTATTTTGCGGTCATGACTCAGGAACATTTGTTGTAGCAGACGGTACTGCAAAAAACATCTTTCCTTTTTCTGGAACGTGGAAGTTTGAAGCTGTTCCACATAAAAAAGAGTTATTGCTTCAAGGAAATTACTATGGTATTTCAGTACTGGAGAAAATCAATAACCAATGGACTTTTAGAAACAAAATAGCAGGTTTTGACTACTCGTCAAAGTATTTTGAAATTTTAAACACAAATGAAATATATATTAGTCATGAATATAAAGGTGTTTTTAGATTACAATTAGACAATAAATTTTCGAAAGTAAGTTCTTTTACTTCTTATGAAACTCCAAAAAAAGGAAAAAATGCCAGTTTATTAAAATTTAATAATAAAATCTATTATGCTTACAAAGAAGGTGTTTTCAAGTTAAATGATAAAACCAAGCTATTTGAAAAAGATAAATTATTAAGTGCTGTTTTTGAAAAAGACGAATATACATCGGGGAAATTGATTGTAGATGATTCGAATAAAATCTGGTTGTTTTCAAAGAATTATATTCATTATTTTTCTTTGAGTAAAATTAATAACCAGCTAAAGCAAAATGTTATCTCTATTCCTTCGTCGTTGACTAATTCAATGTTGGGGTATGAAAACATAGCGCAGTTGTCAAAGTCCGAATACCTTATAGGAACAACTGATGGTTACTATATCATGAATATTAATGATCTTAGTTTTAAAAACTATACTATTTCAATAGCTAACATAGCTATAAATAAACTGAATGAAACCATTGTTAGTCAGTCTATCAAAGAAAATGGGGAGTTTAAGTACGATGACAATAATATTAGTTTTAGTTATACTGTGCCAGAGTATAATAAATATATTAATGTTGAGTACCAGTTTTTATTAAAAGGATTTCAAGACCAGTGGAGTGAATGGAGTGCCAAGTCTTCGGTAAATTTTAAAAACTTACCGCCGGGTGATTATTCCTTTCAAGTTAAAGCAAAATTTGCGAATGCAACCTTAGATAATACCGCCATATACTCGTTTACGATTCTTAAACCTTGGTATCGAACTAACATTGCGATTTTCATATATCTCGTTTTCATCCTTGTGATGGGGTATTATATTCACAAAGCATATAGAAATTATTATCATAAACAGAAGGAAAAGCTGATTGAAGAAAACAATCTTTTATTAGAGATAAAAGAATTAGAGAATGAACAGCAGATGATGCGAATAAGAAACGAACAGCTTTCTCAGGATGTGGATTCTAAAAGTAGAGAATTAGCAGTATCAACGATGAGTTTAAATAGTAAAAATGAATTGTTAGCTTTTATCAAAGAAGATTTGAAGAAAACAAATGAAAATGAAAGTAGAAGCATAAAATCAGTCATTTCAACGATTAATAAAAATATTTCCAAGGACGATACTTGGAATGTCTTTAAAGAAGCTTTTGACAGTGCAGACAAAGATTTCTTAAAAAAAATAAAACTGGCACATCCTTCTTTAACACCAAATGATCTTAGACTTTGTGCCTATCTAAGATTAAACCTTTCTTCTAAGGAAGTTGCTCCATTATTGAATATTTCTGTACGCAGTGTCGAAATTAAAAGATACCGTTTGAGAAAAAAAATGGAGTTGACTCATGAACAAGGTCTTGTAGAGTATATTTTAGCTGTATAGTTTTACTTATATATAGCTAAAACAATTATACCTTACCAAGACATTCACGTTATAGTTGCTATTAACTTCTCTTTTAATTGAAATGCTTTATTGGTGATTCCTTATTGATTGTGTATGTTTTTCTATCTTATTTTTAGAATTCACAAAAAACATGAATTATGAAATCAAACTACCTATTTCTTTTTAAGTTAATGGTCCTTTTTGGGTTTTCTAAGCGTATAGTATTAGTAATTAAGTAATTGATGCCGCATCTGATTTTATCTATGGTGGTATATATAGCAAGCATATATTAAGTCAAATAGTCATGAAATAACAATAGGTAGTGTTACTTAAGACAACCAATATGATACTATAGATAAACAACTGATTTATTATGTAATTCCCGTTAATAATGGAGATGTGAAAGGGCAACGATTCCAATACAAGTGACGATTTATGCCTAAGCTATTCCTAAAATAGTGGATGGGGTTATATGTCTTAATTCTTTAATCGTTTCTTCTCAGTATTATACTCTTGATGCAAAACTGGATCCAAGTAATTCTTTGCTAGGTATGTAAATCGGTTTTGGTTTAATCAATATTTGTTTGCGTGTAATTGGATCATCTGCTTCACCAAGACGATAAATTCGATAGGTAGAAAATGATTTTACCCTAATATTTCAATTATTATTTTAATATATAATCATTTGATGATTCATTCTGAAATGATGGTTAAAATGTAAAAAGAACCATTTTTATTAGGGCCGTATTGATATTCAAAGCTCATTTTAAACTGTTAATATTTTTTGGTTTTGTGGTGTTTTGGTCGATAGTTCATCGAATAGATTATTTTTTCATTACTGGAATTGTATAGTTGCTAATAAAAAGGGATAATAAAACTATACATTACCACAACATTCACGTTGTAGTAGCTATTTTCCTTTATATCATGTGAGAATGTCTCATTCATAAATCCTTAGTAAACTCGTATGTTTTTATCAAAATGGATAAAAATCTATGTTTTTTTTGCGATGTATGTTTTTTGTAAAGGTAATTTTTAACAGATTATTTTGTTTCTGTCTTATTTTTATAATTCACAAAAAACATAAATTATGAAGTCGAATTATCTATTAATTATTTTTCTATTCCTCTCTACTTTTGGTTTCGCCCAAAGTTTTGATATTGGAGGAACTGTAAAAGAAAACAGTTCTGGTTTATCAATACCAGGAGTAAATGTTCAAATTAAAAACACCAATAAAGGGGTCTCAACTGATTTTGATGGTAAATTTTCTTTAAAAGGAATTCCATCAGGTTCTGTTGTCGTTTTTACTTTTATTGGATATAAATCATTTGAATATAAAGTAACGGCTAGTAATAATAATATGAGTGTCCTTATGCAAGACGATGCTAAAACTTTAGATGAAGTTGTTGTTATTGGTTATGGTAGTCAAAAAAGAAGAGAAATTACCGGTGCTGTATCTGTTGTAGACAGTAAGACACTAGAAATTTTAAAGCCTGTTAAAATTGAACAAGCCTTACAAGGAACAGTTTCGGGTGTGAATGTTACGACACAATCAGGTTCCCCAGGTGCTGCGTTAGATATTAGAATCCGTGGTATCGCTACAAATGGTGAAAATCGTCCGACGACTATTATTGATGGTTATGTTGGAGAATTAGGATTGTTGAATCCTAATGATATTGAGTCAATCACAGTTCTTAAAGATGCTCAAGCCGCAATATACGGTACTATCGGTGCCAATGGAGTTATTTTAATAACGACCAAAACTGGAAAAAAGAATTCGAAATCTAGAATCTCTTATAATACCTATACTGGTTTTCAAGAAACTTCTCGAAAATTAAATTTATTAAATGCTACTGAATATGCTTTGTTACTTAATGAAAGCTACGCAAATGGTGGTAAAGTATTACCTTATAGTAATGTAAGCGGTTTAGGGAAAGGTACTAATTGGCAAAATGAAGTTATCAGTAAAGGTGTTCCTATCATCAATCACGATTTATCTATTTCTGGTGGTTCTGATAAAGTTACGTATGCAGTAAGTGGTTCTCATTTAGACCAAGAAGGAATCGTAGGTCAAAGTAAATCTGGTTTTTTAAGAAATACTGCTAGAGTCTCTTTAAATGCCGATGTAAGTGATAAATTAAAACTGAAAACCAATGTAATTTACACTTATTTTAACCGTAAAACGTTAAGTGAAAATGGATTAGGTTCTGTTTTGTTTAATGCATTAAATATTCCTTCTACATTGAGTCCTTATAATGCGAATGGTGATTTTACAGTAGTACCAAACACAACAGGATTAGGAAATGAAATTATCAATCCATTGGCGCAAGTTGCCAATACGAATAACGATTACAATTTCAAAAAATTAAACGGAAACTTTGGATTAGAATACAAACTAGTAGATGGTTTGGTATTGTCTAGTTCTATGGGATTTAATAGTTCAAATAGTAAATCAAGAGATTTTGCAAAACAAATCAGTTACGGAGGAAAAGTATTTGATGTTGTTAGAAGTTCTGTTAATCAAGGAGCAGTAAATGATAACAATTATTCATTTGATGCTTTTGCTACCTATACTAAGAAAATTGCTGACCACAATTTTGTAACCACAATTGGTAACACTATTTTTAAAGAATGGGGTAGCGGTTTGTATGCTACAGGATATGATGTTCCTAATAATTCATGGGATTATGCTGATATTTCGTTAACCACAGGAATATTAGATGCTAAAACAAATAGCGCTTACTCATACGATGAAAGACGTCTTTCTTATTTTGGAAGAATGCAATACGATTTCAAAGGGAAATACCTTTTGTCAGGGATGATAAGACGTGATGCTTCTACAAAATTTGGTACAGGTAATAAAGTAGGTTACTTTCCTTCTTTTACAGCGGGTTGGGTAATTTCAGATGAAGGCTTTTTTGGTGAAGACAAGAAAATCAATTTCATGAAATTGAGAGCTAGTTATGGTACATTAGGAAATGACCAAATACCAAATAATGGTTATGTTAGTTTATTATCTGGAGAAGCGACCTATGTTTTTGACGGTTCTTTGGTTAATGGTACTGCAACAGGTCAAATTGCAAATCCTGATTTGAAATGGGAAGAGGCAAGAAAATTTGATGTTGGATTGGACTTAAAACTATTCAATGATAAAGTTTCTATTGTAACGGATTATTTTATTGATACTCGTAAGGATCTATTAATTCCTAATATTCCTGTTTCAGGAATTACAGGAAATTATGCTCCAGGAGCTTCTGCGCCTACAGTTAATGCAGGTACAGTTCGTAATTCTGGGCTTGAATTCTCTGTAGATTATAAAAATGAATTTTCGAAAAACTTTAATATGAGTGTAGGGTACAATGTTACTTTCTTGAAAAATGAAGTTTTGGAAGTGAACAACGGTACTGGATTTATTGAAGGTGGCTCTTTTGGAGTTGGACAACCCTCTCCGTCTAGAATGCAAGTAGGATTACCAATTGGGTATTTCTATGGATATAAAACTGATGGTGTTTTTCAAAATCAAGCAGAAATTAATGCGCATCCTTCACAAGTAGCTTTAGGTGCTAACGCTGCTCCTGGTGATATTCGTTTTGTGGATGTAAATAATGATGGTGTTATTAATTCTAGTGATAGAACGAATATTGGAAATCCAATACCAACGGCAACAATGGGATTCAATTTGCAAATGAATTATAAAAATCTTGATTTTGCTGCTTATACTTTCGCTTCTATAGGGAATGATATGGTAAGAAACTATGAAAGAACATTATCTGATGCAAATCGTCTAAATTATGTTTTGGACAGATGGACAGGAGAAGGTACTAGCAATTCTGTTCCAAGAGTAACTACTGGAGCGACTGCTAACAATGTTTTCTCTGATTATTTTGTAGAGGATGCATCGTACTTGAGAATCCAAAACATTCAATTAGGATATACTTTAAATCCTGAAGTATCTGAAATCGTCAAAATAACAAAATTACGTTTATATGCTGGAGTAAATAATTTGTACACCTTCACTAAATACAAAGGTTTTGACCCAGGAGCTTCAAATGGTAACCCAATAGGTGGTGGAATCGATTACGGTTTTTATCCTGTTCCTAGAACCTTTTTGTTAGGTCTAAATATTAATTTCTAATTCAACTTAAGATGAAAAAGTACATATATATATCAATTACAGCAGTAGCACTCTTTTCGTTGCTAACTGTTTCATGTAGCGATGATTTTGTTAATCGCGACCCAGTTTACTCTATTGATTCTGAAAATTATTTCAATTCAAAAACAGATTATGAAAATGCTTTAGTAGCTGCTTATGATCCGCTTCAATCATCGTATGTAAACGTAATGTTAGGGGAGATAGCTTCTGATAATACTTTAGCAGGTGGAGAAAGTCAAACAGATGTTATCGGTTTTCAACAAATTGATGACATGATTCATACCCCAGTAAATAGCAATTTGAGAGATATCTGGAATTGGATGTTTTCAGGTGTAAGCAGAGCCAATTATATTTTAGAATTTCAAAATAAAACGACATTCGAGGGTAAAACACAAATCATTGCTGAAGCTCGTTTTTTAAGAGCTTACTATCAATTCGAATTGGTAAAATGGTTTGGTGGAATTCCATTAAAAGGAGATGCTCGTTTCAAAATTGGAGATGAGAAAACTATTGCCCGCTCTTCAGTGGCAGATGTTTATGCGGCAATTGAAGCTGATTTAGTTTTCGCTTCGGCTAATTTAAATGCCACTGCTTCACAAAAAGGAAGAGCAACTAAAGGAGCTGCACTAGCTTTATTAGGAAAAGCGTATTTATATCAAGATAAATTTGCAAAAGCGGCTACCACTTTTGATAGCGCTATTGGATTACAAAAATACTCTTTAGTAGCAGACTATAATTCAATATTTGAATCTGAAGGTGAAAACGGTCTTGAATCAGTTTTTGAAGTACAATACACAGATGTGGAAGGTGCTGGATTTGGTTGTCTTCAATGTAGTGAAGGAAATGTAGCAGTTGGTTTTAACGGACCTAGAAATTACAGTGGAACTTTATTTACTTCAGGATTTAGTTTTAATGTACCTACATCTAAAATTGTTAATGCTTTTGAAGTAGGTGACAGGCGTAAGGATGTTGCCATTTTAGACATGAAAGATTGGGGATTAAAAACTGGTGCAACTTACGGGAAAGGGTATGAAGACACAGGTTATTTTAATAGAAAATACATTCCAAGAAAAAGAAGTGCCTCAGCAGCAGGAGATTTGAATTTGACTAATCCTAATAATTACAGAGCCATTCGTTATGCTGATGTGTTATTAATGGCGGCTGAAGCTTATAATCGTGGTAAACTTGATGATGCAAAAGCAAGAGGATACTTAAATCAAGTAAGAAGAAGAGCTTTTGGAGATTTAAATCATGATATTTCTTCTTCAGGGGATGCTTTAACTGATTTTATTTTGGCAGAAAGAAGAGTGGAATTAGTAGGTGAAGGACACCGTTTCTTTGATTTAGTTCGTACTGGTAAAGCGGCTAAAGAAATACCTGGATTTACTGCTGGTAAAAACGAATTGTTTCCAATACCAATTGAAGAAATTCAATTTTCTAGTGGAAACTGGAAACAAAATCCTAACTATTAAAAATCAATATCATGAAAAATATAAAATATATAACAAGTCTTGTCGTGGCTGCGCTAGTTTTTAGTTGCTCAACAGAGAATGATCTGATTGATTTAGATACTCTTGGAGCGCCAACTAATATCTCAGCATTGACCACAGTGACTCAGGATAATACCGGAAAAGTAACTTTTTTACCTCGTGGGGAAGGTGTTACACAATATGAAATCTATTTTGGAGATGGAACTACGACTCTAGCTTCTGTAAGTGCGGGAGGAACCGTAGATCATACTTATAAAGAAGGGATTTATGATGCCAAAATTATAGGAACTACTCTAAACGGTAAAAGAACAGAAGTAGTTCAAAGAGTGGTTGTTTCTTTTAAAGCGCCAGAAAAATTAGTTGTCACTATTGAAAATGATTTGTCAGTTTCTAAAAAAGTAAATGTAAAAGCAACGGCGGATTATGCTTTGTTTTACGATGTTTATTTTGGTGAAGCTGGGAAACCAGAGCCAGTAACAGCTAATAATGGAGAGTCACTTTCTTATACTTACCAAAATGCTGGGGTTTATACCATCAGAGTGGTTTCTAAAAGTGCTGCCGTTAAAACTACCGAATTTACTAAGGTGTTTACAGTAACTGTAGTGAATAAGCCTTTCACTTCTGCAGCGACTCCTCCTAATAGACAAGCATCAGATGTGATTTCTATTTACAGTTCAAAATATACAGATGTTGCTGGAACGGATTACTTCCCAGATTGGGGACAAGCGGGTCAAGGTAGTAGCTGGGCAGAATTTGATTTGAACGGTGATAAAATGCTTAATTATATTAAGTTGAGTTACCAAGGAATAGCTTTGGCTGATGGTAAAACTGTTAATGTAACAGGAATGGACTTCATCCACATGGATGTTTGGACTGCAGATTTACAAAAGCTAGAAACGTCTTTGATTAGCAAAACTAATGGGGAAAAACCAGTAGTAAAAAACTTAGTTGCTAATCAATGGAATAGTATTGATATTCCAATTTCAGCCTTTACAAGTCAAGGGTTAACTGTTGCTGATATTTTTCAATTGAAATTTGTAGGTACACCATGGGCAGCAGGAAGTGTGTTTATTGACAATATCTATTTCTATAAAACTCCTACTGCATTAATTGAAATGCCAATTGATTTTGAATCGACTACTTTGACCTATCCATGGGCTGGTTTTGGCGCTGCTGATTTTAGTGGTATCCCAGTTTCTGTAGTGGTAAATCCTGATAAAACAGGAAATAATGTTTCGAATAAAGTGGTTAAAATAGAAAAAACTGCAGGAGCTCAAGTTTGGGCAGGAGCAAGTTTGAATTTAGATTCAAAAGTTGATTTTTCTAAAGGAACTAAAGTAAACGTAAATGTTTGGTCACCTAAAGCAGGAGCAAAAATATTATTGAAAATGGAAGTGTCAACATCTCCAAAAGATGGAAATGGAAATCCAACTGTTTTTGTAGAGGTTGAAGCCACTGCTACTGTTGCTAATTCTTGGCAAGTACTAACCTTTGATCTTACTAGTTTTGCAGCATTTAAAACGACAAATGCCTATGACAGAGTAATATTGTTTCCTGACTTTAATGTAAGTGGTACTGGAACAAGCTATTATTTTGACGACATTAAACAATCCAACTAAAAATATAAAAGATGAAAAAGATATTAATAAATACAATTACCATTTTTACATTGCTATTGATGGTCAATTGTTCCAAAGATGATTATTCTTTTGGGGAATTAACTTCCCCTACTAATTTAACTGTTACCTATGAGTTGATTGGAAAAACAACAGCAATGCCAGATGGTGATGGAACAGGAAAAGTAAAGTTTACCGTAAAAGCAGATGATGCTATTTCTTATAAATTTGTTTTTAGCGACGGTACTACTGAAAATGCACCTAGCGGTGTATTTGAAAAACGATTTACAAAAACAGGTGTTAATACTTATACGGTTATCGTAATTGCTTCAGGAAAAGCTGGAGTAACATCTAATACAACTGTTGATGTTAAGGTGTTAAGTACTTTTAGTGATAATGAAGCAGTTACTTTGTTAACAGGAGGTACCTCAAAAAAATGGTATTTTTCTGCTTCCGAAGTAGGACATTTAGGGGTAGGACCAAACAGTTCAGATGCAACGCAAAACTATTATGGTTTTTGGTACCAAGCAGCCGCTTTTGAAAAAGCAGGAGCAGCAAGTAGTAGTTGTTTGTATGATAATGTATTGACTTTCTCATTAGTTGGAGGTCAATTGAAATTTAACTTAGACAATGGAGGAAAAACTTTCTTTAATGCATCGTACTTAAGTGTAGGTGGTGGATCAGGAAGTGAAGATTCTTGTTTGAATTACACAGTTTCTGGAACTAAATCAGTTTCACTAAGCCCATCTGAGTCGGTTATCTTAAAAAACCCAAATGCGGCTACTCAAACAAGAGGTACATTAATGACTATTGCTGATTCTGGTTTTATGGGGTATTATATTGGACAAAGCACGTATGAAATTTTGTCGATTACTGAAAACAGAATGGTGGTTAGAGGCCTCATGGGTGGAGACGCAGGAGTTGCATGGTATCACACTTTTACAACAACTAAACCAACACAAACAGTTACTGATTATACAAAATTAGTTTGGTTTGATGAGTTTAATACAGATGGAGCGCCTGACGCTACAAAATGGGCTTATGACTTAGGTGCTGGCGGTTGGGGAAATAGCGAATTGCAAACCTATACTAGTAGTGCAGATAATGTTATTGTTTCTGGTGGGAATTTAAAAATCACTGCGAAAAAAGTAGGAAGTGGATATACTTCAACGCGATTAAAATCAGAAGGTAAATACAAGTTCACCTATGGTAAGGTAGAAGTAAGAGCCAAATTGCCTGCAGGTGCAGGAACATGGCCAGCAATCTGGATGTTAGGTTCAGATTACGCTACTAATACTTGGCCAGGTTGTGGAGAAATAGATATTATGGAACACAAAGGAAGTGAGCCTAATGTTATTCATGGAACATTACATTACCCTAATAATTCTGGTGGTAACGGAAATGGAAGTACTAAAACAATTGCTAACGCCTCTACTGAATTTCATGTTTACAAAACTATCTGGAGTCCAGCATCAGTAAAATTATATGTTGATGACGTATTGTTTCACACTGTAGCAAATAGTAGCAGTTTGCCATTCAATAAAGATTTTTTCATGATAATGAACGTAGCCATGGGAGGAACTTTTGGAGGAGCAGTTGACTCTGCCTTTACTCAATCTTCAATGGAGATAGATTACGTAAGAGTGTATCAATAATTAGGTATATATTTATCAGATTGAAAGGCCGGATTTTACCGGCCTTTTAATTTTGATATAAAAAAAAAGGAACCCATGAAAAATAATTTAAAACTTATGTTAACAATCATTACTGCCAGCCTTACGGTTGTTGCTTGTAGTGATAAAATCATGAAACCATCCGTTTCTTATATGAAAGATAATCCTTTAGAAACTAGGGTAGATTCGATTTTAAAGTTGATGACTTTAGAAGAAAAAATAGGACAACTCAACCAGTACAATGGTTTTTGGGAAATTACAGGACCAACTCCAAAAGAAGGGCAAGCCGCCAAAAAATATGCCGACTTGAAAAATGGTTTGGTAGGTTCGATGTTGAATGTCAAAGGAGTAAAAGACGTTAGAGCGTTACAAAAAATTGCGGTGGAAGAAACCCGTTTAGGTATTCCATTAATTTTTGGATTTGATGTGATTCATGGTTACAAAACGATTAGTCCTATTCCATTAGCTGAAGCAGCAAGTTGGGACTTAGTGGAGATTAAAAAATCGGCAGCAGTCGCGGCCGAAGAAGCAGCTTCTGTTGGATTAAACTGGACATTTGCACCCATGGTGGATATTGCTCGTGATGCCCGTTGGGGACGTGTGATGGAAGGAGCAGGAGAAGATCCTTATCTAGGAAGTCAAATCGCAATTGCTCGTGTACAAGGCTTTCAAGGAGACGATCTAAAAGCTAAGAATACAATTTTGGCTTGCGCCAAGCATTTTGCAGGTTACGCTTTCGCCGAATCAGGTCGTGATTACAATACTGTTGATATAGGAGAATCTACTTTGCAAAACATTGTTTTTCCTCCTTTCAAAGCGGCTCTTGATGCAGGAGTGCGAACGTTTATGAATTCGTTTAACGAATTGAATGGAATTCCTGCTACCGGAAATAAATACCTACAAAGACAAATCTTAAAAGACGATTGGAAGTTTGATGGTTTTGTGGTGTCTGACTGGGGCTCTATTAACGAAATGATTGCACACGGTTATGCAAAAGACAGCAAACAAGCTGCAGAGATAGCCATTAATGCAGGTTCTGATATGGATATGGAATCTAGTGCTTATGTAGAACATTTAGCGGAATTAGTAAAAGAAGGAAAAGTAAAAGAAAGTACAATTGATGATGCAGCTCGAAGAATTCTAAAAGTGAAATTTGAGTTGGGTTTATTTGATAATCCGTATTTGTATTGCGACGAGAACTATGAAAAAGAAACAGTAGGGAAACCTGCTTTTCAAGATGCAGTTCTCGAAATGGCGAAAAAGTCAATTGTTCTCTTAAAAAACGAAAAAGAACTTTTACCACTTAAACAATCAGGTCAAAAAATAGTGGTTATAGGAGCATTGGCAAATGATAAAACTAGCCCATTAGGAAGTTGGAGAATAGCTGCCGATGATAATTCTGCGGTTTCATTGTTAGAAGGATTAAAAAAGTATAAAAGTAACAGCTTATCTTATGTAAAAGGAGCTGATGTTGCTGTAGGTCGAACTCAATTTGTTTGGGAAACTAAAATCAACATGACTGATAAAAGCGGACTTGTAGAAGCAATTAATGCTGCTAAAGGTGCAGATGTAGTTATTATGTCTTTAGGAGAACACGGTTTGCAATCTGGAGAAGGCAGAAGTAGAACTGATCTTGGTTTGCCTGGAGTACAACAAGAATTGTTGGAAGAAGTGTATAAAGTGAATCCTAATATTGTTTTGGTTTTAAACAATGGGCGACCATTGGCCATTCCTTGGGCAGATGAGCATATTCCGGCTATTGTTGAGGCTTGGCAACTAGGAACGCAAAGTGGGAATGCTATCGCACAAGTATTGTACGGGGATTACAATCCAAGTGGAAAATTGCCTATGACTTTTCCTAGAAATGTTGGACAAGTACCTATTTATTACAATTATAAAAATACAGGTCGACCTGTGATGAATGAGCCAGAAAGTGTTTTTTGGTCACATTATATAGATGAGAAAAATACGCCTTTGTATCCATTTGGTTATGGTTTGAGTTATTCTAAATTTGAATACTCTAATTTAGAATTAAGTCAAAAATCATTTTCAGACAATGGTCAAATGGAAGTATCTGTAACATTAAAGAATACGGGGAAATACGCAGGAAAAGAAGTAGTTCAGTTATATATCCGTGATTTATTTGCTTCGGTAACACGTCCAGTAAAAGAATTAAAAGGATTTGAAATGATTGAATTACAACCTAATGAATCCAAAAAAGTGTCTTTTATAATGAATAAAAAAACAATTGAGTTCTTTACGGCTAATTCAAAATGGGAAGCTGAAGCAGGTGATTTTAAAGTGTTTGTAGGAGGAAGTTCTGTGGAAACATTAGAAGGGGATTTTCAATATTTAAATAACTAGTAAATGAATAAATTCTTAATATTACTAATGGTATGTTCGATTTCGTTCGCCCAGCCAAAAGGTAAAAAATTAGTTTGGGAAGAAAACTTCAATGGCAAAAACTTAAACAAGGAAATTTGGAACGTAGAACTGGGAGATGGTTGCCCTAATTGTGGTTGGGGGAATAGTGAAAGACAGCTTTACACTAATGAAAATCATAAATTCGTAAAGGGAAACCTTGTAATCACTGCTAAAAAAGAAGAGGGTAAATATACCTCTACTCGAATCACGACCAAAGGGAAAAAAGAATTTCAATATGGTTATTTTGAAGCAAAAGCAAAGCTACCCGTTGGGAATGGCATATGGCCAGCTTTCTGGATGTTAGGATCTAATATTGATAAAGTAGGTTGGCCAAAATGTGGAGAGATTGATATTTTAGAGTATGTAGGGAGAGAGCCCGATATGGTTTTTACTTCTTTACACACACAGGACAGTCACGGAAATACGATCAATACAAAAAAAACAAAGTTTGAAGATATTGAGGACGGTTATCATATTTACGCAATGGATTGGTCTAAAGATAAAATAGATTTTTTTGTCGATGGTAAATTAGTATACACTTTTAATCCAGAGCATAAAACGGAAGCTATCTGGCCTTACAATCAACCTTTTTATTTTATTGTTAATGTAGCAATTGGTGGAAATTTTGGAGGACCGGCTGTGGATGATTCTATTTTTCCGCAAGATTTTTCTGTAGATTATATCAAAGTTTACCAATAAATAAAGGAGACACCGTAAGAAAAGTAGCAAGTAAATTTAAACTTGCTACTTTTTTTGTTTTTAGCGTGTTTTCATCTTTTTGATATTAAATTGTCAGTCTTTAATATATGAAAATTACGGGCAGCAATGGTCTTCAAGTTTTTTCAGCATCCTGCAAAACTGTTTAAATGGAATCTTTAACTCCTTGTTTTTAACACTTTAAAGCTTAGGCTGTTAAATTTTCTTAATTTTATTTGTTTGTTAGCGTAAATATTTGTTAAATTTGAGTATTGAATTAACATTAAACAAAAATTAGCCTATACCATAAAACTACTTTTAGAAAAAATTACTCCAAATTTTAAACAAAAACTAAAAGGTATAACTATGGCTAATATACAACCCCCAGACGCTTTATTGGTACAAAATTATGTAGCAGGTAATGAAGAAGCCCTTTCCATATTAATTAAAAGGCATGAATCAAGAATCTACGGATTTATCTATTCTAAAATTTCCGATAGAGATATTTCAAATGATATTTTTCAAGACACTTTTATTAAAGTAATCAAAACGTTAAAATCTAATTCATATAACGAGGAGGGTAAGTTTTTACCTTGGGTTATGCGAATCTCACACAATCTTATTATTGACCATTTTAGAAAAAATAAGAAAATGCCTTTATTCAGAGAAACAGAGGAGTTTTCCATTTTTTCGATCATGTCAGATGATTCCCCTACAATTGAAAATAAAATCATTTCTGATCAAGTAGAAAGAGACATAAAAAAACTAATTGAAGAGTTGCCTCTTGACCAAAAGGAAGTTTTAGTGATGCGTATGTATCAGGATATGAGTTTTAAAGAAATTTCTGAAATCACAGGGGTTAGTATTAATACGTCCTTAGGTAGAATGCGTTACGCTTTAATGAACTTAAGGAAAGTTATTGACAAACATCAAATAGTTTTAACTAATTAACAATATATAGATATATGCTGCGTTATTAATGAAAACAAATTAATCACAGCATGGCAAAAATCTACTCTAAAAAATCATTAGTCACTAAGACAATGAAACCACGAAAAGAAGTCGTTTCTTTTTTGTTAAATTATTCAAAGGCATTAAGCATGATAGAAATTGATAATCATAGTTTTGAAATTATTTCGAACTAGGACAACAGTTAGTTTCAGTGCTTAAAAATGAAGTTCTATTGAGGAACTTGAATTGATAAATTTCACTAATTTGTATTCCAAATTAGTGAAATTTATTTTTTATAGTACCCATCTAAAACCGTTTTTCTTCCTACCGTTTTAGTGATGATGTCTTTTTCTAAGTCCCAACCTCTTGCAGGAGAATATTGTCTTCCGTACCATATGATTTGCAAGTGCAAATCGTTCCATATTGCCTCTGGAAAAATTCGCTTCGCATCTTTTTCAGTTTGAATCACATTTTTACCATTAGTCAAATTCCACCTATACATTAAGCGGTGAATATGCGTGTCTACCGGGAAAGCCGGAACACCAAAAGCCTGAGACATCACCACACTCGCGGTTTTATGTCCTACCGCAGGCAATTCTTCCAGAAACTCGAAACTTTGAGGCACTTCACCTCCGTGTTTATCAATTAAAATATGGGATAAGCCATGAATTCCTTTCGACTTCATTGGCGAAAGCCCACAAGGGCGTATAATCGCTTTTATCTCCTCTACAGACATTTTTATCATGTCGTACGGATTATCTGCTTTCGCAAAAAGTAATGGCGTAATTTGGTTAACTCGTACGTCTGTGCATTGCGCAGAGAGCAGCACCGCGATCAACAAAGTATATGGGTCCTTATGATCTAAAGGGATGGGAATGGTTGGGTATAATTCTTTTAACGTATTTATAACAAATGTTACCCGTTCTTGCTTAGTCATTTTTGTATTTTTATATCTTGTAAAAATAATATAAATTTTAGGATGTGCCTAATCCAGCTGTTCATTACAAGTCCTCCTTTAAAAATCCTTTTTTCTAAGTCGATAAAGTAGCTTCCTGCCGGTCGCGCTTTATAATCAAGAAAAAACAGTTTTTCAGTCCGGGCTTTCCATTACTATCTGGGGCATTTCATAGAGTATAAACAAAAAAATATGACAACATTAAAAAAAGGAGATAAAGCACCTGATTTTTCAGGATTAGACCAAGACGGTAATTCTCATAAATTAGGAGATTATAAAGGAAAAAAATTAGTTGTTTTCTTTTATCCAAAAGCAAGTACACCAGGTTGCACGGCCGAAGCCTGTGATCTTAGAGATAATTTTGAACGTTTTAAAGCGAATAACTATGAGCTTCTAGGAGTTAGTGCCGATGCACAAGCGCAACAAGCTAAATTCAAAGAAAAATATGATTTCCCGTTTCCGCTATTGGCAGATGAGGATAAATCAGTAATTGAAGCTTTCGGTGTATGGGGGCCTAAAAAGTTTATGGGAAAAGAATACGATGGAATTCACAGAACCACTTTTGTAATTGACGAAAATGGAGTTATCGATGAAGTAATCGAAAAAGTGAAAACTAAAGCTCATGCTGACCAGATTCTAAAGGAGATTTAGAAGTAATCATTTTTACTAAATAAAAAAGCCAAGAAAGTAAAATTTACTTTCTTGGCTTTTTTATTTTATAGACCAAATTGTTTGTCTTAGCAATCGGTATTCAAATTATTTTCGTTCAAAATTTTCGTCGGATTGTATCCAAAAAGGCTATGCTCTTTAATTATTTCAGCAATACCGGAAGGAAGCATTGGTTCCCAGCCTGGTTTTCCGTCGCTAATCATTTTTAAAACCTCTCTTGAGAACACCTCCAAAATTGCAGGATCATAATCATCAATATCAACTACTTTTCCATTGAATTTGAAGAATTTGTACAATTCTTTCATTCTAGGATGTACTTTTAGATTTTCTGAAGTAATGATATCCCCATTCTCATCAAGCATTGGATATAAAAACACCTTCATATCGCGGAAGAATAATTTACCGAAAGCCTCCAAGATTCCTCCACTTAAATGGCGATAGTATTTTTCATCAAAAATATCAACCAGGTTATTTACTCCCATGGCTAATCCCATTCTTGCTTTGGTATAGTTGGCAAAATACTCAACCACTTTATAATATTCTTGGAAATTTGAAATCATTACCGTTTGTCCCAGTGAACAAAGCAATTCAGCTCGGTCCATGAAATCGCGTTCGTCAATTTCACCGTCGGAACGTAAATTTGATAATGTAATTTCAAAAACAACTAGTGTATTTTCTTTCTCAACTTTATTTTCTTCAAGAAACATCTTCAATGATTTCTCATACATGTCCATGTTTACTTTCGTAACAGGACGGAAACTACCTCTTAGTGCAAGAATGTTCTTTTTATACAATATTGCTGCAGGAAGTATGTTTCGGCCTTGAGGATCAAACATAACGGCATCAGTCATTCCGTTTTTTACTAATTGTAAACTCATCAAACGATTGTCTACATCTGCAAAACGAGGACCTGAGAAATTTATGGTATCTATTTCTAGTTGGTCTTTGTCTAAATGATCATATAAATAACGCAATAGTCGTTTAGGGTCATTGTATTTATAGTAAGCACCATAAATTAAGTTCACCCCAAGGATACCAAGTGTTTCTTGTTGTAATCGAGCATCAGTCTCTTTAAAACGAATATGAAGTATAATTTCGTTATAGTCTTCATCAGGCTCAATTTGGTAACGGATACCTACCCATCCGTGGCCTTTAAATTGTTTGGCGAAATCAATTGTAGCAACAGTATTGGCATAACTAAAAAACATTTTATTAGGGTGTTTTTCTCTGCTCAATCGCTTTTCAATTAGCTCACCTTCCATGGTAATCATTCTCTTGAGTCGGTTTTCTGTTACATACCGACCATCTTTTTCTATACCATATATAGAATCACTAAAATCTTTGTCATAGGCTGACATTGCTTTTGCGATAGTTCCGGATGAACCTCCAGATCTAAAAAAATGTCTTACAGTTTCTTGTCCAGCACCAATCTCGGCAAAGGTTCCATATATATTTTCGTTCAAATTTATACGTAGAGCTTTATCTTTTATTGAGGGTATTTGTGCGATGACTTTGTCACCTTTTAGTTTTATTTCTGTATCCATTATATTTTAAATATGGCTAATATGATACAAAGTTAGTTAAATAGGTTTCTAATGAAAGAGAATTAATCCTATTTTTGTAAAAAAATTAAAGAGCAATTGAAAGTATATTTTTTAGGCACCGGGACATCACAAGGAATTCCTGTCATTGGGAGTAATCATCCTGTATGCAAAAGCATTGATTTTAAGGATAAAAGGCTGCGTGTTTCGGTTTGGATTAGTTGGGATGATCATTCCTACGTTATCGATTGCGGTCCTGATTTTAGACAGCAAATGTTGGCGTCTAATTGTCAAAAAGTAGATGGAATTCTATTTACTCATGAACATGCAGACCATACTTCCGGTTTAGATGATATTCGTCCGTTTAATTTTAAACAAGGAGAGATTCCTATTTATGCCCATCATCGGGTGATTAATAACCTTAAGGAACGTTTTGATTATATTTTTAGAACAGAAAATAGATATCCGGGTGCACCTTCGGTAAAAACCATTGCTGTTGTCAATAATGAACCATTTCAAATAGGAAGCAAAGTTGCGATTCCTGTAAATGTAATGCATGGTGATTTACAAGTTTTTGGCTATAGAATTGATGATTTTGCTTATCTTACTGACGTGAAAACAATTGATGAAAGTGAAATTCATAAACTTAAAGGTTTAAAAGTGTTAGTAATAAATGTACTAAGGGAAGAACAGCACTTCTCCCATTTAAACTTAGAAGAAGCCTTGGATTTAATTGCGCTACTAAAACCTGAAAAAACATATTTGACACATATTAGTCATGTCTTTGGTTTTCATGAAGAGGTACAAAAAAAGTTGCCTGAAAATGTTTTCCTTGCTTATGATAATTTAGAAATTACACTATAATAAATAATTAAAATGAAAAAATCGTTTCTGCTCTATGCCTTTATAATACTGGTTCTTATGAATGTTTTTACCTACAGCTTTTATAGTAGTGAGGTCGCTTTTGAACAAAACAGATATGAAAAAACAACTAAAAAATTAAAAGATAGTTTGACTTCAGTTACTGCTAAATTGACTGATGCTAATTATTTTTCTTTAGAAAAAAATGAGAACGCTCAAAATTATTTTGACTCCGATGATGCGGAAAAAATGATTAAGTATGAAGAATTAATTCCTTATGTAACGGAGAAATTATTGGATTATAATTCAAATCCAAAAGGGAATCCTTATGTAGGCCAAGATCAAATAGGGGCTAACAAATTTATCATCAATAAAGTAAAAATTCTAAATCACAGATGGATTATCGCTGATTATAGTGATGGAGAAATTTGGGGTGAAGTGCTTCTCAAATATTTTGTGAATAGTGATGAAAGCATCTCATTTGAAGTAAATCAAACCTTATTGTATCAGAAATAAAAAAAAGGTTCCAAAATTTGGAACCTTTTTTTTATTTGTATTATAACCAATTTTTGAAATCAGCAAAAATCTGTGGCGATATTCCATGACCAATAGGATATTCTTTATAGACTGATTTTATTTCTAATGCATCTAAAAATGGTGTTGTTTTGCGAGCCCAGTTTACTGGGATTACTTGATCAACGACACCATGGGAAGCAAATATACTTAGTTTTGATAGATCATTATTTTTGTAATTATCTTCAAAAATCTCATCATTTATATAGCCGCTCAAAGCAATTACTTTATTGATCTTTTCTGGATGTGATAAGGCAATTGCGTAACTCAATATCGCTCCTTGGCTGAAGCCAAGCAAGGAAACTGCTTTCGGATCAATCGGATAATTAAGAATTAACTCATCGATGAAACCAGCAATTAAATCTCTAGAAGATTTTGCTTGTTCATTATCTGAAAATTTATTTTGGTCTGCATCAAAATTGATGGCATACCAGGCGTAACTACCGTACTGTAAGTCATAAGGTGCTTGTGCAGATATTACATAATACTCAGCAGGAAGTTCATTTGCAAATGAAAATAAATCTTCGGCATTGCTGCCGTATCCGTGAAGTAGAAGTAAAAGTGGGTTTTTGTCTAATTTTATTTTTGGTTCTCTAATGAGATATTGTAAAGATGAATTCATTTTGTTTATGGTTTTAAAAAACTATGTCAAAGTTTTAAACTATGGCATAGTTGAGGAATTTTTAAAATTAATATTTAGGAGATACTTGAAAACCATTTTTGGAATAATGCACCCAATAAAGGCATCGGTTTTGTTTCTCCTTTTATGGCGCTGAAGATACCATATGACCACAGTACTGAAACGAAAATCCACATTGGAGCGGAAATAAGCAGGCTGTCAAAATTACTAATAATTAAGCCTAGTGAGATAAAAGTAAGCGTTATTCCCAGTCCTTGACGGATATGAAATGAAGCAAATGTATTTTTATCTTCTGAGTTCATGGACATGGCAATAAAAACGCCTATACCTAAAATATAGCTGGTAATAGCTGCTGTTTTTCCTTTTTCAATGGTATTATTCATATTGTATGATTATGCTAATATTAATTTTCCTTGGTTTACGATTCCGTACACTTTTCCTTTTGTTTCCGTTCCCAGAAATGCTGAGTTTTTAGATTTTGATAAGATGGCAGCTTTGGAGAAAATACCTTTTCCTTCTGGTGTGAATAAACTCATGTTTGCTTTAGCTCCTTCTGCAATAGGATGACTTTCGATACTAAAAACTGTTTTTCCTGAAGTCAATTTTTCTATTACTTTTTCTAGTGGTAAAACAGTCATCAAAGCACCATAAGCACTTTCCAGTCCGATAGTTCCATTTTTAGCCATATCAAACTCCATTTTCTTATGTTCAATATCCATAGGATTATGGTCTGATGTGATCATATCGATGGTATTGTCTAATACTCCTTTGAGCAATGCTTTTCGGTCTTTCTCGGTACGCAATGGAGGCGAAACTTTAAATCGGGTATCAAAACCTTCCAGTTTTTCATCCGTCATTACTAAATGATGTACGGCGGCGCTACAGCTAACCTGCAGTCCTTTTGATTTGGCATCTTTAATTAATTGAACTGATTTTGCAGTAGAAACAGTTGGGATGTGCAACTTACCTCCAGTATATTCTAATAAAAATAAATTTCTGGCAATTTGTAGTTCTTCAGCTAGATTTGGAATTCCTTTTAACCCTAACCGAGTTGAAACAATACCTTCATTAACCACGCCTTGTCCTTTTATTTTTTCGTCTTGAGGAAATACTATCACTAAGCCATCAAAATCCTGAACATATTGCAACGCTATTTTGAGCAAATTAGCATTGTCTTGACTTTTATTATAATCACCAAAGGCAACCGCTCCGCAGTTAGTCATATCAAATAGTTCCGCCATATCTTTTCCTTCACTTCCTTTTGTCAAAGCACCAATTGGGAAAAGCTGTGTAGCGCTTCCAATTGCTTTATTCTGAACAAAGTTAACTTGGGATTGATTGTCTATAATAGGGAAGGAGTTGGGTTGTAAAGCGATAGCGGTAAAACCACTTTTTGCGGCAACACTTAATCCATTTGCAATGGTTTCTCTATCTTCATAACCCGGTTCTCCCAGTGAAACGCTACTGTCAAACCATCCTTGTGATACGTGGAGATTATCGAGTTTTACTTCTTCGGCTTTATCTGTATTGGGAAGGGAAGTAGCTATTTTTTTTATAATACCATCTACAACTAAAATATCTACTGTCTGATTGTGAAAAGGACTGTTTGAATCGATAATTTTTGCTTCTCGGAGGATAAATTTCATATATAGAGACTGTTTTTTTTAATTCTAGATTCTAAAAACAAATAATTTATTTCATGAATCGTATGATTGCCATTTCAGTGACTAGAAAGAGCAGTGCAAAGATAACAAACCATTTCCAAATTTGATTGTCCAAACGGTTGGTTTGTAAAGTATCAAATGCATTTGCCACGGAATCAATTATTTTATACTCAGAAAGTACGTTTTCATTGACTGCGCTAAGATCACTTTCTGTTCTGTCGTAGTTAAAACTAATGTTTTCTAAAAGTTCTTTTTGGTTGTAGATTCCGTAATTACCCGCTTCTTCTGGATAATCATTAAAAGTTAATTTCACCTTGTCATTTATGATTCGTTGAATCGGTATAAAACTTTCCGCTGAATTGGTAACGGTTAAAACCGCATCTTTCGATAGTGCAACATCAACAAGAAAAGGATTTGTGTTTCCAATCGTAAATGCATTTATACCTTTTGGCTGGTTGTTCATTGCCATTTTATAAAAAGTGGGAACGATAAGAGGAGACTGTTGGAAATTTGAATTTGCAGTATTTATTGGAGCCGAAAAAACATACACGGTAGAAAGTGCATTTGGTAATGCAGTTAAGAAAGTACTTTGATCGTCATTATATAGCGCTGCCGGATTTGTATTGGATATTGTAAAGGAACCGTTTGTTTTCGGATATTGGAAATTAGTAATTCTGTTTTCAAAAACAGCTTTAAACAACGGATGATTGAAATTGATTTTAGTGATCAATTTCTCTACATTTTCAAAAGGTTTAAATTGGATGGCTCCAAAATTTCCGAGAAACTGGTTTAAGTTTACTGATGTATCTTTATCTGAAGGAATAACGACAAGACTACCGCCCTTTTCTACAAAAGATCGTAAAGTAGTTTGTAACGCTTGCGGAATATCATCGAGTTCATTTAATATAATTACATCTTGTTTTTCAATGTTATTGTAATCTAATATGCGAATAGTCGAATTGACAAAATTGAACTCATTATCCGTATAAATCCGACTTAGGAAGTTGCTTTTTTCGGGTTCTCCAATGCTAATAATATTGGTTTTTTTTATTTTGGAAATCGTGAAATATAAAGTATTGTCGTAGGCAAGACCATTATCTGTGATAGAGACATAACCGTGAAATGGTTGTTTTGGAATAGTAAAATTGATGCTCTTCCTTTTAGTTTCAAAGTTAACAGCCGTTTTTGCGACTAGTTTGGTTTGATTGTAAACCGCTATTGGAACCCCTTTGAAATCAGTGCCGTAATGCGACAATTCAACTGTTATATCATAGAAGTCATCAGATATTTCATTAATGTACACACTATCGATTGAAGTGTTATTTTTTTGTTCTGCTCTTGGGATTATAAAATAAGTGACATCATTTTTATCCCTGTTTTTAAGTTGTTTTTCAGTAAGGCCTACTGCATCTGTAATAATAATGATGTCTTTTTTAAATGCGGATTTATGTGCTTTAATTTTTGCCATAATGTGATCCAACTGAAATGGCGAGGCACTGTATTTCAGATTTTGGAGGGAGCTACGAATTGATTTGATATCAGTGTCCCAAAAATTTTCAGAATTAGTCAGTAACGAAAAAGTACTGTTTTCCGGAGTGTCTTCAAGTAATTCCTGAACGGCCCGTTTTAATAATTCTCCTTTTTTTCCCTTGGCCTGCATACTAAATGAATTGTCTAAAATAATATACATCTCATTTGTTGCATTCTCTTTGTCTTTTGCTTCAAAAAAAGGTTGGGCAAAAGCGACTACTATACAAGAAATCAATAATAATCGGCAGCTAAGAAGCAGCCATTTTTTTATTTTAGAACTTTTTCTGGTTTGCACTGATAGCGCTGATAGGAATCGAACATTAGTGAAGTATTCTTTTTTAAAACGGCGAAATTGAAATAAATGAACCAAAATTGGTACGATCAAAAGGAAGAGAAAGTATAAAATTTCAGGATGTTTAAAATGCATTCTTACGTCGAGTTTACTGCATTGGATTAAATTCTCAATGAAGTTGCAACCAAAAATACAAATTTGTTAACAGTTGCAAGACGCTAATGTTTAAATTTTTTATTGCAGACTCAATTTTCTTTTTTATTTATAACAAATCAAATTTTAATGAACTTTATATTTTTTCACAGCTGTAAACAGACTGCGATATATTATGTATTTTAGCTTTTAAATATAATTTACGAAAATGAAAAAACAAATTACTACACTTCTGTTAGCTTTAATGTGCTGCAGTATTCAAGCACAAGACAATAAATTCAATTTGGTTATAGGTACTTATACAAAGGGATGTGAAAGCAAAGGGATTTATGTTTATGATTTTGATGTAAAAACGGGTGATTTCAACTTTAAAAATGCTTCTGAAAACACTGTAAACCCAAGTTATTTAACTGTTTCTGCAGATAGTAAGTTTGTATATTCTGTAAATGAGAATGGTAATGAAAGTAAAGTAAGCTCTTTTGCTTATGCGCCAAGTAGTGGTAAATTAGATTTTATAAATTCACAGAAGTCTATGGGGGCAGATCCTTGTTATATTATTAATGATGATAAAAATGTAATTGTAGCTAATTATTCTGGCGGAAACATTGGAGTTTTTGGTAAAAGTCGCGACGGAAGTATTGGCGAAGCAAAACAAGTAGTTCAACACTACGGTAAAGGAAGTAACGCTAGTAGACAAGAAGGACCGCACGTTCATATGGTTCAATTTTCTCCAGACAAAAAGTTTGTTTTATCGAATGATTTAGGGAATGACAAGGTGTATTCGTATGAGTACAATCCAAATGCAAGTGCAGCAGCGTTAAAAGTAAAAGATAGCTTTGTTGTAGAATCAGGAAGTGGTCCAAGACATTTAACTTTTAGTAAAAATGGGAAGTATGTCTATCTATTACAAGAACTTACTGGAGGTTTGACGGTCTTTTGTTACTCGAAAGGAAACTTGAAAAAAGTGGGTCAAACTACTATTTTAGCCAAAGATTTTAAAGGAAGTTTCACTGGAGCCGACATACATATTTCTCCTGATGGTAAATTTTTATATGCTTCAAACCGTGGGGAAGCGAATACTATTTCAATTTTTAAGATCTTAAAAAACGGAAAATTAGAATCGAAAGGACAGGTTAGTTCGCTGGGTAAAGGGCCAAGAAATTTTGCAATTGATCCAACTGGAAAATTTCTTTTAGTAGCACATCAATATACGAATGACATTGTCATATTTAAAAGAGATAGTACTACTGGCGCACTAACTAACACTGGAAAAAAAATAGAGTTGTGTGCTCCGGTATGTTTGGTTTTTACTGAAAATAATTAGTATTCAATTTTCATAAAAATTTGTGTAAATTTGTGTTTGCTCATAAGAAAAAGGCTAGAAATGAAAATCATTTCTAGCCTTTTTTTGTTTTTAGTCTTTCGACTTATGGATTTTTAAAAGTCCTATTTATTCTTATCTTTCCTTTTCTTGTCTCTCGTTTTTAACATATTACGATTGACAGATCCATGCGTTTTTTTCTTGGTGACACCTGGTCCTCCCAAATTGACTTTCTTATTCTTTTTACTTTTTTCTTGAAAAGCTCCATCGCCATCAAGCGTTTTCTTTTTCATTAAGAACTTAACGACTTGTCTTTCTTTTTCTGGTTCAATTAACTTTGCTGAAACCTCCACCTCTTCAGGGAATGCTTCAATAGGTAATTCCATATTCATTAAGACCTCAATTTCCACTTTTGCTTCTTCTTCTCTAGGAGCAATAAAACTAATTGCTTTTCCAGATTTATCAGCACGCCCAGTTCTACCTATACGGTGCATGTATAATTCTGGCATCGCTGGCATTTCGAAGTTGATAACATGGGTAATATTAGAAATATCTAATCCCCTAGCCATAATATCTGTAGTAATAAGTCCGCGTAGATTTCCTTCTTGGAAAGAAGCCATCGTACTCAAACGGTAATTTTGTGATTTATTAGAGTGAATTACTCCAAATTGATCTGCAAAATCTTCATCGATACGAACATGAAGCATATCTGAAATTTTCTTGTTATTTACGAAAATTAAAACACGACTCATGTCTTCATTTTCTTGTAACAAGTGTTTCAATAGATTTACTTTAGTATTAAAATTAGGTGCATTGTAAGCGACTTGCTGAATGTTTTCTAATGGTGTTCCAGAAGCCGAAAGAGTGACCTCTTGCGGATAATCAAAATAGTCATTTAAAATTGCATCTACTTCATCTGTCATAGTTGCAGAAAACAATATGTTTTGACGTTTTTTAGGCATCATGGCCAAAATCGCTGTCAACTGAGTACGAAACCCTAAATTCAACATTTCGTCAAACTCATCGATAACTAGTTTTTGCATTTCTTCAAAACGGATCACATTGTCTAATGTTAAATCCATTATTCTTCCAGGTGTTCCTACAAGAATGTCGCAACCTTGGTATATCGTTGTTTTTTGGGTATTGATATTAACACCACCAAAAATACCAACGGTACGAACCGACATATATTTGGTCAATTTTTCCACTTCCTCTACTACTTGAACTACAAGTTCACGCGTAGGGACAAGGATTACTATTTTTGGAGTATGTCCAGGAAGAAATTTGTATAATTTTAATAAGGGCAATAAATAGGCAAATGTTTTACCAGTTCCTGTTTGGGCAATTCCCATCATATCACGACCTGACATTATCACAGAAAAAGTTTTTTCCTGAATAGGAGTAGGGGTAGTAAATCCTAGATCGTCTATTGCTTTTTGGACTGATTTTGGAAGATTGAATTGCTCGAAAGTGGTCATAAAACGTATATTTTGTGCAAAGATACAATTTTTGAAAGTAAAGATGCTAATTGGGAGGTAATCTCCTATAATTACACTTTAGCTGCTTCTGTTTTTAATAGCTAAAAATGTTTTTTTTTATTTAAATCGGAGATCCCAAGTCAAAGTAATATTGTAAATCCAAAAGTAATTGCCTTGATCAAAAGTGATCTCTTGATGAGTTACACCAAACTGTGCTCCCCAAGCATTTACTTTATTATTAGATGTAAAATAATACCCCACATTTATTTTTTGAGATTTCAAATCTACAACTGCACCTTCATTTCCGCTGAAATTGAATTGGTTAATTTCAGGGGAAAAACCCATACCAAAAATAGCACCAAAATAATTGTCAGCATCACTCCTGTATTTTCTATACGTAAATGTTCCAGAAGTACTAGTTCCATTATCTCCCGGAGTAATATAGGGGCGAAAAGATAGGTAGCTGTTTCCGGTGTACCAACCTATCGAACCGGTATATATGTTAGTGGTTGTACTGTATTTTAAAGAACGGAATCCCAGTGAGGCTTCTAAACTATGCGGTAATGATTTGTACAATTCCGCACCGTATCTTAAATCGGGAAAAAGAAAAGTGTTGGCAAAACCAATGTTTAAATAAGCATATAGTCCGTTTGCTATTTTAGGGTACAAATCAAATTCGATTTGTGTTCCATTTTCATTAAACCGTCGATTATAATTAAATTTACTAATAATAGTACCGTATTTTGTTTGTCGGCTATAGTTTAGCGTATAGTATTGCATGGGGTCAAAAACTTCAGAGTACAAGTCTACAGCCGCAGTTATACCAATAGTATTTTTTCTAAGCGTTTGGTTTAAATTTGCTTTGAAGCTTAGTGCATTTTCATCCTCTGGATTTTTATCCAATATTGATTCAATACTATTTAAGGCCTCAAGTGGGTTATTCGTACTTTTTTCGGCGGATGCTTTCAAATAAAGAAGTTCAGAATCTTCTGGGAAAAATTTCAATGCTTTTTTTGACATTTCTAAAGCAACAAATGGCGACTCACTCCAAGATTCATTTTTTATAGCAGCAACCCAGTTTGCTTTATTCTTAGGGTCTTTATCTATAACATAGGCAAACTCAGTCCTTGCTTTTTTATAGTCTCCGTCCCAAGAATAGGTAGTAGCCAGGAAAGTTCTGATGTCGTGATAGTCAGGGTATTTTGTTATAATATGCCTAAGTGTATCTTGCGCCTGTTTCCGTTCTTGATTAAAAGCTAGATTTCGAGCAGTTTCAAAAGAGGTATCTGGGTTACCATTATATATTTTCTCTTGTGCTTGCATATGTATTGCAAAACAAAAAGAAAGTATAAAAGACAGTTTGGTCGTTATTTTTGAAATCATTCTTTAAAGGATTTTTTGATTTTAAGGTATTCCGTGTTTTTAGGATATTTTTTTATAATGCTATCCATGATTTTTTCAGCCTTAGGAATTGCATTTGTTCTTTGGTATGCCTGAGCGAGTTTAACACTCAGTTCTGGACTTTTTACTTCATTTTTCAAAGCTAGTTTTGCAATTGTAATCGCTTTACTATTTTGGTCGGACCACCAGTAAACGTCCATTAAGGCTAGGTAGCTATCCTCATAGTATGGAGTTCTTTTTATCACATTCAACAACTCTGTTTCCGCTTTAGGATAATCGCCGTCCCATGCTAATGTTCGCGCTTTTAAAGTACGTACGTCACCATAATTAGGAAGTTCGTTTAGAATGTAATTACACAATAATCGAGCTTTCTTATGCTCTTTGTTAAAGGCAAAATCACGGGCAAGGAAAAAGATTTCATCGTAGCTTAATCCTTTGGTAAGTTTTTTTATTGTAACCATTTCTTGCTCAGAAAACTGGAAAGCAGGCTGAGTATAGATGTTGAGGACATTGGATATAATTTTATTCTTTTTAGTCAGGTATGCATTTAATTTTTTAGCTTCATTTAAAGAGTCTCCAATCGTTTTTAATAGCGCTGCATCATTTATTTTTTCAATGTCGAAATTGGCGTTGATTTTAAACAATTCTCCATCAGAATATAGGTAGTCTTTATAGATATAGTCATTTATACTTCCTTTGTAACGCATTAAAGGAATTTGGTGAATGTTTCTAAATTTTTTGACAGTATCTAGACCTTGGCTCATCCATGTAGTTTTTTCCATTTTGTTTAATTTATAATTATTCATTAAAAATGAAATTAAACTAGGAGTTACATCCCAATGAGAAGAAATAGATTTAAAGCTTTCTGCTTTTTTTAGCATCGGACTGTAGATGTACAAAGGCACATGGAAGCGACATAATTTGTCTTTTTGATTGATAGGAATTAACCTGTGATCTCCCGTAATTATGAATATGGTGTTTTTGTATTCAGGTCTTTTGGCATACGATTGCATAAAGTTCTTGATAGAATTATCAGTATACAAAAGACAGGCAAAAATATCTTTGTACGCTTTAATCTCTCCTTTGTTTATTCCTAAATTAGGATTAGCATTTGCAATGCTATCGACCTTTTTTAGATATACATTTTTTGAAGGGAAATCAAATGGCTCATGATTCGATAAGGTCATGATTATATCTAGGCGCGGCTCTTTTTTGCCATTTAAATCAGAAAGTGTTTTTTTAAATATCTCTGCATCGGGATATCCCCAAGAGAATCCACCTGAATTTTCTTTTGTTTTGGTAAAGCCAGAACCAAATTTATTTACATCAATCACATTATCAATTCCGTTGTATTCTAAGAAATTAATCTTTCGGTCAAAACTGGATTCATCTCCACTATAATAAGAAGTGGTGTATTGGTTTGCTTTTAGAATACTAATCAAAGAAGTGTGGGATGGTAATGGATTAAGCTCTAGAAATCCTTTTTCGCCGTAAGGCAAAGAACCTAACAATGAGGGAACAACTCCAAAAGTTCTTCCGGCATTACTAATGAAATTTTCCCAATAAAGTGATTTTGGAATCATAGAATCTAAGAAAGGTGTAAATCCTCTATAGGTGTTTTGTCCAATGAATTCGCTCCCTAAACCTTCTACGATGATCATTACGATATTTGGTTTTTCTTCGTGAATATCAAAAAACGGACCTAAAACATCTGGTGTAGAACTAAAAGGCTGTACTAAGGGATATTCCTTTTTGTAGAATAAATTATCAGTGTCTGTTAAGCTTTTGTCATTTTGAAAGCGGATAATATCGCTTGTAAAAAAGTACATTTTGTTTTGATAATTCGAAGCCGAAACATCAGGTATAAATAGCTTTAAACCTCCCAAAATTAAAACAAGTACAGCTGCAGTAATGTAAATCCCCTTTTTAGTGGTAAACCTAACGAAGGCACTATTGATACCTAAATAAACCATTGGAAGAAGAACAAAAGGCAAGAAGTAGAGGTAAGATAAAGACTCTGAAGCCGTTACAGTAGTGTACATGTCGTCCATCGAGTAGCCTAAAATGTCAGCTCCCAAGTTGATAAGTGTAGTCAGGCTGTACTTTACTAATGCAAATTGGCCAATTATAATCAAACAAAACAGTACTTTTATCAGTATTTCATCTATAGGCTTCTTAACGAATACAAAAGCAAGGTATAAGGGTAAGAATAACAAACCAATTATTAATCCTGTCCAGAAATCATTTAATAATTTAAATGATAACGTAGTTGTAAGGTCTTGTATTTGAATTCCGCTTGCAGTTTTAGAGTAGATTTCAAATATTGTGATTAGCCAAAAAGTAAATATTAAAGAGAGTGTTAGATAAATATATCTAAAGCCATTTTTAAAAGAAAATGCATTCTTTTTTTTCTCTGTGTTCTCCATATTTTTTAGACTAATTTTTTGTTTGTGTGTTGCTCATTCCTTTTCTTGTCATTGCTCCCCATTTCTTTTTTTTATTGAAATAGTAATCGATATTCCCCATTACTGCGGAATATAGTATAAAAGGATGAATGATAAAAGGCTCTGTGAAAGAAATTATAACCAGTTTTAAACCTGTTCCCTTTTTTTTGTATTGATGATAGGTAAGCTCTTCAGAAATGATGGCTATTATCGAAAATAATACGGTGAATAAATAGGCTACAAGAATGAAAGCAATAGTGTAATCCCATCTGACTTTACCAAAAAAAACAAGAAGGCCAAAATACAACAGACCGAGGATTTCTACTATAGGTGCCAGTCTTTCGAATAAAAACCAATAAGGATAGCTTAGGAGTCCCATAGCGCCGTATTTCCTATTTAAACCAATTTTTCTATGTTTTCTAAGTGTTTCTATAGTACCGCGAGTCCAGCGGTTTCTTTGGGAGATAAATGTTTTATAATTGTCAGGGGCCTCAGTCCAACAAAGAGGATCGGGGATATAGGCAACTTTATATTTCGGTTTGTTTTCCAATTCTTCCATATATCGCCTCATACGAACAATGATTTCCATGTCTTCCCCTACAGTATGAATGTCATAACCTCCCACTTCAATTGCTATCTTTTTATCAAATAATCCAAAAGCACCTGAAATAACGAGCAAGCCATTTAACCTGCTCCACGCCATTCTTCCTAATAAAAATGCTCGCAAATATTCCAGAATTTGTCCTTGTACCATCATGTTTTTAGGAAGGTTAACGTCGATTAACTTTCCTTGTTTAATAATACATGAATTTGCAATTCTGATTACACCGCCTGCGGCGATAACCTTCGTGTCCGTCGTTTCTAAAAAAGGTTTGATTAATTTAAGTAGCGCATCTTCGATTAACAAGCAATCTACATCTATACAAGCAACATATTTGTTCGTGCTGATATTCAAACCCATATTTAACGCATCAGCCTTTCCTCCATTTTCCTTGTCAACAACTATCAACTTTTCAAATGCCGGATTAGTTGATTTGTATATTCCATCCCTTATTGGTTGGGTAGGTATTTGTTCATTAATGAGGAAGTCCACTTTAACCAGGTTATAGGCTTCAATAAGTTTCTCGAGGCTATCATCTTTACTACCGTCATTTACGATAATTACATCGTAATTAGCGTAGTGGCAGGAGAGTAGTGATCTTACATTCTCAATAATATTTAAACTCTCATTATATGCTGGGGCAATAATGGAAATAGAGGGAGAAATGTTAGAGGATAATATTTTGTTATAGTTAACAAAGCTGTTCTTTTTCATGTACTCGATACTCTCTATTACAGATATAATTCCCAGGACAATATAAGAGCCTATAAGCATAAAACCGTATAGAAAAAATAGAAAACGAATAACAAGGATTGTATTTTGCATTTAAAAAAACAATTAATTTGATTCGACAAAATTAATAATTTTTATAAACTGAGGGTCTAAAGACAAATCTTTAAAACTATTAAATTCATCCTGACTTAATTCTTTTAAGATTTTAAGTGCAGAGTATTTAATTTCGAAATTTGGATTTAGGATATTATCCAGTATAAATGGCTTGTCGGCCAATTCGTATGTCTCTTCTATCATTGCGAAAAAAGCGATTTGTTCTTCTAAATCGAGTGTGTTAAAATTAGTTTTTAACTCTATTTTTGCTTCTATAATATCGAGGTGGCTTATAATGTGGATTGCTTCAACTCTTACGTTAACATTTGGATGCTGTAAAAGAGCAATAAGTTCCTCTTTTACGCCGTATTGGTTGTAGATTTTAGCAAGTTTCAATGAAAAGAAAACTACAGATTCATTTGATGACTTTAACCAAGACGAAATATCTGAGATTTCCTGAGTTTTATATAACTGAAGCACTTCCAGTAATTGAATTTGATCCCATTCTGATATTGGAGTTTTTATTTCGTTTAAAAAATCCAGACCTTTAAAATGAAATAAATTAACGAGGTACAATTGCATTTCACTACGCACTTCACTTTTAGGGTGATTTAAATGCTCTTTAACTAAATGTTGGACTTCTTTTACTTCAAAAAGGGTAAGCTCCCTAATTCCCTCAGCAATTAAATTCCATTTTTTATTTTTTAATTTGGATAGGCTGTACTCTTTTAAACCGGTTTGAATGTAGAGCTTATCAATAGACTCAGCCATTTCTCCAGAAATTTCATAGCCTAGTTTCAACATTGTTGCAATTAAGATATCTTTCCTATACGGTTTGCTTGTTCCTTTTTTTAGTTGTTCAATGATTAATTGTTGATCTGAACTAATTTCTTTACTATCATCATCACCGGCATACAAATAGGTGATTATGGCGGTTTCAAATTCTTTTTCTAATTTATTTTTTGACTTTTCATTTCTGCGTAAAGTACTTCTTAAATATTTCAGGTAGATTATGATTGCAATAACTAAGAACAATAGCATAGCAATAAGAAACCAGACAAATTCAATGATTAAATCAGATTTTTCAAAAAGTTCAATTAAATAATTAAAAGCAACCATATTGTTTAACGTAAAATTCGCTGTACACGATTCATTAATTCATTAGGGCTAAACGGTTTACTCATAAAGTCATTAGCGCCTAGTTTGAAGGCTTTAAGTACAACTTCTTCCTGACCAGATGCTGAAAAAACGATTATGGGAGTTTTAGCAAATAATGTATTACGAACGTGACTAATTACTTCTAATCCACTGATAAATGGCATCATAATGTCAGTTAGAATTAATTCAGGACTGTGCTCTTCAATCAATGCGATCGATTCTTTTCCGTTTTCTGCAATCAAAAGCTCGTATCCCTCTTTCTCTAATCGGAACTTAAGTAGTAACGAAAGCATCGAATTATCTTCGGCTAGTAAAATTTTTTTCATGTTAATTTTTGTATAATAAATTCAGGGTAAAATTGATTAACTATTCTACTAATGTATACGTAATGCTTTCGGTTTAGGTTTTTGTTTTTTTTTACAATTATCGATCTCGTTTGTTAAAGTATTCAATTATAATAGTTTAATAATAAAAAACAAAAACAAATTTCAGCATTTGTACAATGCTAAAATAGTGTAATTTGTTTTACGCCAAACGATAAAGTGCCAAATATATCGATTAAACGCATTTAATTGTTATTTATGTAGGAATAAATCTGTTAAAAACAAGGCGAATGATTTCTGATTTTGGTCTTTTTTAAAGAAAAGGCACTTAAAAAACAAAATTAATGTAATAGGGATACGTGTGATTTTTTAACTAAAATCCTTCAAAAACGCCCAAGCCAAAGAGTGCAAAGTCATATTTAACAGGATCGGTAGGGTCAAGTTTTCGCAGTTTAGCGTCTAATTCGGCAACTGCTTTGCCATCATTTTGTTTCCGTGTTAAGAGTCCTAATTTTCGGGCGACATTACCGGAATGCACATCCAAAGGACAGGACAGAATTGCAGGGGGAATACTCTTCCATATTCCCAAGTCAACTCCTTTGTTGTCTTGGCGGCACATCCATCTCAAATACATGTTAATGCGCTTTGCGGCGGAGCCTTTCATAGGGTCTGATACGTGTTTTTGTGTGCGGTACTGATGTGGGATTTCAAAAAAAGTTTTCTTAAACTCAGAGATGCTTTTTTGAATTGATGCTGGCTCTTGATGTTTAGAGAAAACAGCTTCAAGGCCATTGTGGTTGAGATAAATATTCTGAAGACTTTTTATAAAACTGCTAAAATCTTGTCCGTTAAAAGTGCGATGTACAAAAGTCTCTAGTCTTTGTAAATCATCGTCAGAATGAGACATCACGAAGTCAAAAGGGGCATTACCCATCAAATCAATCATGCGATGAGAATTTTTGATAATCATGGTACGATTCCCCCAGGCAATTGTAGCGCTTAGAAAGCCTGCAATTTCGATATCTTCTTTTCGAGTAAAGAGATGAGGTATTTGTACTGGATCACTTTCTATGAAATCGAGTGTGTTGTATTGAAGTACTTTTTCGTCGAGAAAATCTTTAAGTTCTGATTTGTTCATTTTGGGAACTGGATAACGTGGATTAAAACAGATTTACACAAATTGTGGAAAAATTATTAATGATAGCAAATAAGCTTAGCCCAGATAGAAGTGAAAATCCTTTTTATCTCGTTTTTAGGACGAGGTAAAAAGATTGTAGCGGATAGCTGGAAATAGCTCCTAATTACTAATTTGGCCATCAACCATCACGAGTTTTCTGTCGGCCATATTAGCTAGTTCTTCATTGTGGGTTACAATCACAAAAGTTTGACCAAATTCATCACGTAATTTGAAAAATAATTGGTGCAGGTTTTCTGCTGATGCGGTGTCAAGATTACCAGACGGCTCATCTGCAAATATTATAGCGGGTTTGTTTATCAATGCTCGGGCCACTGCTACTCGTTGTTGTTCCCCTCCAGATAGCTCATTAGGTTTGTGGTTAAGCCTATGCGATAACCCAAGAAAATCTAACAATTTTTTTGCTTCAGTTTCAGTTTCTTGTTTGGGTTTATTAGCAATGAATGCGGGAATGCACACGTTTTCTAACGCTGTAAACTCAGGTAGTAATTGATGAAATTGGAATATAAAACCGAGGTTCAAATTTCTAAATTTGGATAAGCTTTTATCATTCATCGTTAGAATATCTTCATTATTGATGCGAAGTTCAATTTCTTTTTCTACTGAAGGCTTGTCCAGCGTCCCAAGGATTTGCAAAAGAGTTGTTTTTCCGGCTCCGGAAGCGCCTACAATAGAAACAATTTCTCCTTTTTTAATATGTAAATCCACTCCTTTTAAAACATGGAGTTGGTCGTAATATTTGTGCAAATTTTTGGCATATATCATAAGAAGCAATTTCTGCAAAGAAACAAAGATTTAAATGAATATTAAATGGCAGACAAAATAATTTTCATGAGACAAACTATAAAATTTAGTTAATAAGAAATAGGGGAGTCTTTTTAATAGCCTAAATTTGAATTATAATGTGTTATTGGGAAAAGGTATATTAGAATTAAGCTGAAAGTAATATCAATTTCACATCAGTCGAAATAAAAATGAGGTTGTTTTACCTTAAATTAAAGAAACTAATACAATGAATATACAAGAAGGAATAGAAGTAGCTACGTTTGCAGGAGGTTGTTTTTGGTGTACAGAAGCTGTATTCTTAGAATTAGAAGGTGTAAACAGCGTTATTTCAGGTTACATTGGCGGAAAGACGATTGATCCAACTTACAAAGAAATATGTGGAGGCGAAACAGGGCATGCAGAAGCAATTGAGATCACTTTTGATCCTGAAAAAATTTCATTTGGAGAACTTTTGGAAATATTTTTTGCCACTCACGATCCTACGACAATAAATCGTCAGGGAAATGATGTAGGCACGCAGTATCGAAGTGAAATTTTTTATCACAGCGAGGAGCAGAAAAAGACAGCTGAAGACTATATTGATTTAATGACAAAAGAGGATACTTTTGGGAAGCGTATTGTAACCAGGATTTCGTCAGCGTCAAAATTTTATGAAGCGGAAGATTATCATCAGAATTATTATAATGATAATAAAACTCAAGGCTACTGTTCGTATATCATTACTCCCAAAATAGAAAAGTTAAAAAAAGTTTATAAAGATAAACTTAAAAAGTAATGGAGAAAGAAGTGATAGAGGTTAATAGAAATACTAAAAATAAAAATCTAGGTTTAGGTATTTTGTTTGATGCAATTGGAATGCTGTCCTTTACGGTACCTATGGTTGGTGAGTTTTCGGATGTTATTTGGGCACCAATAGCAGCTTATTTGATGACGAGAATGTATAAAGGAACGGCAGGGAAAGTAGGGGGAGTTGTAACATTTCTTGAAGAAATATTTCCTTTTACAGATTTTATTCCCTCTTTTACGCTAATGTGGGTATACAATTATATTATAAAAAAAGAGAGCGGGAGTTAGGTTCGTTTATTGCTTAAAAAGGAAACCCAACCCCATTCTTTTAAGCATTTTCTTTTCAAAATCCCAAAAGAATTTAAATTGCCCCAAAAGTGATCCGATTAAGACCAAAAGGACTTGATATAAAGGAAAAATTATAAGCAGCCGAACGGGTGTGTACCAAAATCCAAAATCTTCTTTCATAATTCCCAACCAAAAACAAGCGGGTTTTGATAACCAGGCCGAAGTAGAACCGGTTATCGCAAAGACGATAAATATAATGGCAAGTTGAAAATTGGATTCAATTTTCCAACGTTTTTTTAATTCCTTCATTTTTATTTATAATGATTACAAATATAGTAACATTATCTTGGAGGAACATAGCCAAAAAGTTTTTGTTTAAAGGTATTTTGAAAATAGACCATATAGTTGTAAATTAAATAATTCACCTCATATCCATAATCAACATTTTGATCATAGTTAATGGTCATTTCATAGAGGTTTCGATTGTAACTGAATGGTTGTAGTACTCTTCTGTTCCATTCGCCAACCCACAATATGTTTTTGTTCTCTAAATAAGATTGGGAGTGATAGTTGCGTGGGAAAGATCTTGACGCAAGCCAAGTGCTAAATCCTGCGTCAATTATAATTACTTCATATTCTAGTGCATCATTAGCTATTCGTACTGTATCGTTTGTCATCGAAGAATTTAACTTGTCATATTTCGCGTCAGTATTTTTGACAGAGTTACAACTTAGTACCGTAACCAAAAGAATAAGCAAGACGTAGGATATGTTTTTCATAATGGATAGATTGAATCTTAAAATTACAAAATTAAATTACTGTAAGTTAATTATTTAACATAAAAAAAGCCAGTAATCTCTGAAAACTGGCTTTTTGAAAATATAACTTTTATTACTTCCCAAATAAACTTCCCAGGCTATCACCAAAGCCGCCACCATTCTTTTTAAGTGCTTCCATGGCATCATTCATATCTACTTTGCCATCTGCATTTTGGTCTAAGCCAAATTGGCCTCCATATTTAGAAATGGCTTCCATAATTCCAGCACTATCACCTTTACCAGAGATGGCTGCAATAATATCTGAAATTTCAAAACTAGAGTCATTAGGATCTTTAGCTTTTCCTACAAGTGAGTTCAAAATTTGTGGGATTAAACTAGCCGCTACCCCTGAAGCCGCCGCGCTATTCAATCCAAATTTTTCTCCCAAGTTACCCGTAAGTTGTTCTGTAAGCTTTTGTACTACTGGATTAGATTTATCCTGAGCATTATTTCCTTGGAATAACTCTGCTAATTGGCTTACGTTGCCTTCTGAAACTATTTTTTGTAATCCAGCAACTATTGAAGAGCTGGCTTCATTTATTACTGCTTCATTTTGCTCATTTGGGATAGCATCATTTTTTACTACTGCATCTATTCCAAACTGTTGTGCTAATTGTGTTAATTGATCGAACATTTTTAGATTTTATTAGATTTAACTACAATTTACAAAAAAAAGGGGATTATTAAATAAAATTAATAATCCCCTTTTTGTATTTACTTGAAATAATTACTTCAATAAACTGATAATTTGTGAAGCAAGTTCAGTTCCAATTCTATCTTGAGCTTCTCCAGTTGCAGCTCCAATGTGTGGAGTCAATGAGATTTTAGAATTCATTAGTATAGTCATTTCAGGAGTTGGTTCGTTTTCAAAAACATCCAATCCAGCAAATAAAACTTTTCCGCTGTCTAATGCTTTTACTAATGCTACTTCGTCAATAACACCACCACGAGCACAGTTTACAATACCTACACCATCTTTCATGATAGCTAGTTCTTTTTCTCCAATGATGTAACCATCTTGAGCAGGAACGTGTAAAGTAATGAAGTCAGCGTCTTTAAATAAAGATTCTAATGATTGAGAAACGATTGTTGTTGTGATAGATTGTCCGTCAAAGAATGCTACTTTTACGTCTACTTGCGGGATAAAACTATCTGCAGCAATAACTTTCATACCTAATCCAAGAGCCATTTTTGCAGTAGCTTGACCAATACGACCAATACCTACAATACCAAGAGTCTTTCCTCTTAATTCAACTCCATTAGCGTATGCTTTTTTCAAACCATCAAAGTTTGAATCTCCTTCAAGAGGCATATTTCTATTAGAATCGTGCAAGAAACGTACACCTGAAAATAAATGAGCAAAAACCAATTCAGCTACTGATTCTGATGAAGATGCTGGAGTATTGATCACGTGAATTCCTTTGCTTTTAGCATAATCCACATCAATATTGTCCATTCCTACACCACCACGACCAATGATTTTTAATCCTGGGCAAGCATCAATAATATCTTTACGAACTTTAGTTGCACTTCTTACAAGAACTACGTCAACGTTATTTTCGTTTACGAAGTTAGCTACTTGTTCTTGCGCTACCTTTGTTGTTATTACTTCAAATCCACCTTTTTCTAAAGCTAGAATTCCACTTTTTGAAATTCCGTCATTTGCTAATACTTTCATTTTATTTATATTTTAAGATTGGAAAATTTAAAGATTTAAAGATTCAATCTATTATTTAATGTAGTGAATGATTATAAATTGACAATTCAAATCCTTAAATCATTCAATATTTTAATTTTTAAATTGCTTTTTCTAAAGCTTTCATTACATCAACTAAAACTTGAACGCTTTCTATTGGTAATGCATTATACATAGACGCTCTGTAACCACCTACTGAACGGTGTCCTGGAAGTCCAGATATTCCTGCTGCTTTCCACATAGCATCAAAAGCTTCAGTATGGGCAGTATCATTTAATAAGAAAGTTGCATTCATGTTAGAACGGTCTTCGACAGCTGCAGCTCCTTTAAATAATGGGTTTCTATCTATTTCACCATATAACAATGCCGCTTTAGCGTTGTTTAATTTTTCAACAGCAGCAACTCCTCCAAGGTTTTTCAACCATTGTAAAGTTAATAATGAAGCGTAAACAGGAAAAACAGCTGGTGTATTGTACATACTCTCTGCTTTAATATGTTTTTCATAATCTAATATACTTGGAATTGTTCTACCTGATTTACCTAGAATTTCTTCTTTTACGATCACTAAAGTAGTTCCAGCTGGACCCATATTCTTTTGAGCTCCGGCGTAGATAATGTCAAATTTTGTAAAGTCTAATACTCTAGAAAAAATATCAGAACTCATATCGCATACTATTGGCATGTCTAATGATGGAAATTCTTTTATTTGAGTTCCGAAGATTGTGTTATTACTAGTACAGTGAAAATAATCTGCATCAGCAGGTACGGTGTATCCTTTTGGAATGTGATTGTAATTTTCTTCTTTTGAAGAAGCAACAACAACAGTTTCTCCAAAGAATTTAGCTTCTTTTATCGCTCCGCTAGCCCATGTTCCTGAATCAAGGTAAGCCGCTTTACCGCCTTCTTTCATCAAGTTGTAAGGAACCATTAAAAATTCTAGACTTGCTCCTCCTGCTAGGAAAAGTGCTTGATATCCTTTGCCTTCTAATCCTAATAATTCTAGTGCAAGAGATCTGGCTTCATCCATTACTGCAACAAAATCTTTACTTCTGTGCGATATCTCTAAAATTGATAAACCAGAATCGTTAAAATTCAATATTGCTTGTGCTGATTTTTCAAAAACTTCTTGCGGTAAAATGCATGGTCCTGCGCTGTAGTTGTGTTTTTTCATGGTGTAGTTTATGTCCGAAAAATTAAAACGCAAATTTCGGGAATAGGACTTTAAAAAGCGTTAATTATTTCGGAATTATTAAACATATTTCCACTATGTTGTTAACAAAAACGAAATAGTATCGACGTTATCTGCATAATTCCATAATTTAGGATGTTGTGTTTGTCCAAAATCGATACTGTTTTCAATTAATTTGTCGCTTACTATACATTGGATTTGCTCACTTTCTGATTCTAACCGCGTTTGTAATTCATTGATATCGTCATAGAATTCATAAAACACACTCGAAATAGGAGAGGCGGGGCTTTTATCTTCTTTTAAAGTCAAAAAACCATTATCTAGCAGTTTGAAATTACTCATTAGAAAAACAGCCTTGTTATAATCGTAATTATTTGCATACTTCTCATAATGAATGACATCCTGATATTCGAAAATAGCTTCAAAAAAGGCGTCAAAGGTATATCCTTTTGGCACAAAAAGTTTAGACACATTGCGGCATCCTAAACCAAAATAACGGAAGATATCTTCCCCTAAAGCAACTAGTTGCTCTTTAGTTTCTTTTCCATTTAAAACAGCAACTGAGTTTCTACTTTTTCTAATTATAGAAGGTTTATCTTTAAAATAATATTCAAAATAACGGGCCGTATTGTTACTTCCAGTGGCTATTACAGCATCAAAATTTTCTAATTTACCTTCGACAAAAGTAATTTTATCAGTAAATTTTGGTTCAATCGCTATGATGTATTTAGCCAAAAAAGGAAGAAGATGTTGGTCGTTAGAGGATGTTTTGATCAAAACGTTATGCCCAGAAATTAAAACGGAAAGGAAGTCATGAAAGCCCACTAAAGGGATGTTTCCAGCTAAAATTAAAGCTACATTTTTAGATTCGGTCGTGTCAATACTATAAGCGGAAAGCCATTGATTCAAATTTTCTTCGGTAAGCGCTTTAGCCCAGGATTGAATTGAAAAATATACGTGTTCTGGGGTGTACCAGCCATTATGAGATTGTGATAATTTTATCAGATCAATAAAGGCATCAAAAAACTGATCGTTGTTTAAAACCTCAGGTTTTTTAATCGTATTATCTTCAGAAAATTGGCTTAAGAATTTCCCTAATTCAACAAAAACACTTTTTTTTGTTTCTAATGTCATAATGTTTGCTTATGAATTGTTTTGATTGTAATTTTGCACAAAAATAAGCTTTAATAAGTCGAAAGTCAAAAGTCTTAAAGTCAAATGTGACTTACCAAGGTTTTTTTTAGCTTGAATAACAAATACTATAGTAAAATGGCAATAATAATAACTGACGAATGTATCAATTGTGGGGCCTGTGAACCAGAGTGCCCAAATACAGCAATATATGAAGGTGCAGATGATTGGAGATATAAAGATGGAACTAAATTATCGGGAAAAGTAATTTTGCCGGATGGTACTGAGGTCGATTCTGATGACGCACAAACGCCAATATCTGATGAAGTGTATTACATTGTCCCAGGAAAATGTACAGAATGTAAAGGATTTCATGATGAGCCGCAATGTGCCGCTGTATGTCCTGTAGATTGTTGTATTCCTGATGATAATCATGTTGAAACAGAAGAGACATTATTGAGTAGACAAGCATTTTTGCATAACGAATAGACTCTCTAATTGTAAGAATAGAATAAAAGCAAAAAATCCTGTTCGCCATGGCGAACAGGATTTTTTGCTTTTAGGACTATACCTTGAACGAGTATTTAATTATTTTGTTATAATATAAGTCGTGATGGTTACCGTATCTGTAGCTTCATCATAATTTTCTAAAACTAGATTTCCATCTGCGGTAAAATAGCCATAAGATGTTTTGTCTTTTGCTTTATAGATGTAATTATTATTTGAAGTTTTTCTTAAAACTGCTGCTTTAGTACCATTAGGGGAGAACATTGTGTATCCGCTATTGTCGCTTGCGACTTGATATTTCTTTCCGTCTAATTCATAATAGGCAGATCTATCGACAGAAATTAATTTAGTTACTCCGTTTTCTGTAATTTTTGTGGTAGCAGTTACCTGTACTGGACTTTCTTTTATATCCTTGTTTAAAACTTTGGAGTTCGCATCTTTTAGTTGAATTGTTTGAACTTCTTCTACTTCCTTAGTTTGGATTACTTTTTTATCTCCATCAGAATCTTTTACTGTAGTGATATTAGTTGTAACTTCAGTCTTCACATTTTTTTTCTGCGCCTGGATATTTATAGAAAATAAAAAAGCAGCCATTCCTAACATTATAATTTTCATGATATTTGTTTTTAATGATTTGTATATTACAAATTTAAAAGTATCTGACTTTAAAACTGTTACATAATTTCTACAAAAGATTATATTATTCACTCCGAAATAAAAAATGATAAGGCACTATTGAATTGTTTAGTTTCTCTTTTTTGCTACAATGACATAAGTGTCATAAGCATAGGTTTTTCTATCTATCGTTTTTATGATTTCAAACTTATTTAGATACAAGAACAACTGTATTTCATTTAACGTAAACACACGCACTGTCGAGAAATCAGTGGCAATTAATTCTTTTTCCTGTTCTTGAATTATATAATATTTAGCAGTCCAATCCAACATGAAATTTTCCTGTGAAGTGGTTTCCCAAGTGCTTTCTCTTAGATAGCTAATTCCTTCATGTACTGCTTTATGAATGATAAGAGGGTTTTCATTTGCGTAGGGAATAAATCGATTGGCATCTATGAAATCAAAGATAATGACGCCTTCATTTGTAATGTTATTATGAAGCGAAGCAAAAGTTTCGTTCACATCTTCGTTAGAAATAAGATAACTAGTAGAACGTCCTGTTATAATTATAGAATCTACTTTTTGTTCGAGATGAAAATTCCGCATGTCGCCGAGGATAAAATGACAATCTTGATTTCTTTCTTCTGCGATAGCAATCATACTTTTGCTATAATCTAATCCAATGTAATTTTGATTGTTTTCTTGAAATCGTTTCGCTAAATTTCCAGTACCACTTCCTATTTCCAGTACAGTTTTACAATTGTATTCTTGAATTAATGTGTTGTAGAAGTTATATTCTTCATCATAGTCTACAAAAGTCTGATACATGGCGTCATATATAGTGGCCATTTTTCCATCGTATAAGGTAGCCATATGCTTCTAATTTGAGTTGATTAGTACTAAGAGCGATGTTGTTATAATGAGTTAACTGTTGCTGTTCAGGTTAATAACCTTTAAATTTAGGTAAAATTATGATATAAAAAAAGGGCTATCCAATGGATAGCCCTTTTAAAAATTATTATAAATAATTAGAATTTATAGTTCAATGATAAATTGAACATAGTTCCTAATTGGCTAAAGTGATACCCATCATACGTCATTTGAGAATAACGTTGGTTAAAAGTAATCAAGTTAGATTGATTTTTAACTTGTGCTGGATCATTTAAGAGTGCAGTACCAGCAGCGTTTTCAGCTTTGAATTCCCATTCTGGTAAAACGTTTAACAAGTTATTTACATTTAATGATAGTGTAAGTTTCTCAGTAGCAGAAAATGTAACTCCTAAATCAGTAACGATTTTAGGAATAAATTCTGTTCTTAAGTCAGAGCTTAGACCAGCTTGGTTAAATGTAGTTTTTCCAAAGTAAGTATTGTTAAGAGAAAAACCGAATTTTCCAACTTCATAGTTAGATCCTAAAATCCATTTAGTAACAGGTCTTGAAGTAAACATTAAAGACTCAAGTGTTTGACCGAAGTTATCACTTCTTACTGGAGAAATTCTTTCGTTTTGAAACGTTACGTTTCCAGATAAATTGAATCCTAATTTTCCTTCACCTAATTCGATGTTATTGTAATTTGCAACTACATCTAATCCAGATGTTCTAGAATCGAATGAGTTTTCAAACCAAGCTACATCACCAAATGGAGTGCTTTTAATGTCTCCTAAGATGATTCTGTCTTCTACCTTGATGTTGTAATAATCTACAGTGAAGTTAAAGTTTCTAGATGGTTTAACACCTATTCCAACAGTAACGTTTGTTGATTTTTCAGCATCCAATTTTGGAACACCTATTAATCGAGCTTGAGGAGAAACATTATTAATAATACCACTTACTTGAATCCCTTGTCCAGCAACAAAAGAGTATTGTGATTTTTGAGTATAAATTTGGTGTAACGTTGGTGCTCTGAATCCAGTAGAAACAGATCCTCTAAGTGTTACTTTATCTTCTGCAAATTTATATCTAGAGCTTAACTTCCAAACAGTTGCACCACCAAAATCGCTATAATCTTCATAACGAACTGTACCGTTGATTAAGAAATCTTCAGTTACGTCAAAAGCAAGATCAAAATATCCACCTAAGTTGTAACGGTTCCATTTTCCTGAATTTTCAGGTCTGTTTCCAGCAAATGAATCAGCTCCAATACCTTCCCATGAAGCTTGTTCACCTTCTATAACTTCAAAAGTTTCTGTTCTGATCTCTGAACCAAAACCAATACTTATTTTATCAGATAAAATTTTAGAGATATCTAAGTTACCTACAACATGATTGAAAGATGTTCCTCCAGGTTTGAAAAAGATAGGGCTATTTTCTTGATACACATTAGCTCCGTTTGCGTCTTTGATAGCTGATCTATTGTGCGAGTTATCTACATTATATGTTTGAGTGTTACCACCAACAGTAATACTTGCATCAGTGTTCCAGCCGTTTTGAACCGCTTTGTAACCTAAAGTAGCATTATAGTCATTCAAGTCACCTGTAAAAGTAGGTACATACCCGTTGTAAGATGCTGCTGTTCCGTCTCCAAAGAAATCTTTTAAATAAGGAAAGTCAGACAGTGTTCTCCAGTATGGAGTTCTGTAGTTAGCAAATGAGTTTACTTTTTTGTAAACATAAGCTGCGTTATAATACATTTGAGTATTTTCTGATAAATCAAAACCTCCATTTACCAAGAATTTGGCAGCAGCAGTTTCAGGAGAACCATTAATATTTCCTGCATCTGGCATTTTTGCTAGAAATGATTGTACATCAGCGATATTAGCGCCAAAATCTGCAGCTTCTCCGGCAGCATCAACTGTACCAGGTCTGTTTGCTAAGCTTACTTTAGAGAAATCTAAAGTGTAGTTTATAAACCCTTTGTCTCCAACAGTTGATCCGTTGTTTAAACTAACTCCTAACATTTCACCGTCACCTTCAGAAGTTACTCCACTTCTTAGTGTAACTGATCCACCGTTAGTACTCTTTTTTAAGATGATATTCATTACCCCAGCAATGGCATCAGAACCGTATTGTGCAGATGCACCATCGCGAAGAATCTCTACTCTTTCGATAGCGTCAGTAGGTATAGCTGAGATGTCAGCACCTGTTTCACCACGTCCTGGAGACGTTTGCACATAAAGTAAAGAACTTAAGTTTTTACGTTTTCCGTTGATAAGGATTAAAGTTCTACTCGGTCCCATGTTTCTAATTTCATAAGGATCTAATAAAGAAGTCGCATCATTTACTGGTGTTTGTACCGTGTTAAAAGATGGAATCTTGTATTGTAAAGCTTTGTCAAATGATGCTTGTCCAGTTGAAGCTAAGTCTTTAGCAGAAATTACATCAATAGGAAGTGCAGTAGTTGTGTTACTCCTTTGAGCAGTTCTTGTCCCTGTTACAACGATCTCTTGTAATGCTTGTCCACCTTCTTCAGATAAAACAACATCAATTTTAGAACCAGTAGCAGCTCTTTCTACTTTGGCAAAACCAATGTAGCTAAAAACGATTGTAGCTCCTTCTTTTACTTTTATTTTGTAAGCACCGTCAATATCGGTAGAAACACCGTTATTAGTTCCTTTTTCGACGATGTTAACTCCTGGAAGCGCTGCTCCCGAATTGTCTTTTACTACTCCAGAAATTTCTTTTTGTGCAAAAAGAAAACTGACGTTTAGCAGTAAAAATAATAGTGTGATTTTTTTCATAAATAATTTAATTTGGTTTTTGTTTGGTTTAATTTCGGTTGCAAGATAGTGAATTTTTAACATATATTTAAGGAATCATTAGGATTTGCTATAAAATATGTGTTATTCTTTTTATATTAATAATAATTTATGGCACTGATAATTTGTTGTACACTTTATTGGTAGATGTGTAAAAGTCTAAAATAAATTTTGCAATTACATTAATCTGTGGATTATGCTGTCTACGATTTATTATATATTATATTTGCACACTTTTTAAAATTAAATATTAAACTTGTAGCGATTAAACGTTATATGCAAAAGATACTATCATGAAAGCAGGAATTGTAGGATTACCGAACGTTGGGAAATCAACATTATTTAATTGTTTGTCAAATGCAAAAGCGCAAAGCGCAAATTTTCCTTTTTGTACTATTGAGCCTAATATAGGTGTCGTTAATGTACCAGATACTAGAATTGAGAAACTGGAAGAACTAGTTAAACCGGAACGCGTACAAATGGCAACAGTTGATATTGTTGACATTGCAGGTTTGGTAAAAGGAGCTAGTAAAGGCGAAGGTTTAGGGAATCAATTTCTAGGTAACATTAGAGAGTGTAATGCTATTATCCACGTACTTCGTTGTTTTGATAATGATAATATTGTTCACGTTGACGGGAATGTTAACCCAATTAGGGATAAAGAAACTATTGACATTGAGTTGCAATTGAAAGATCTTGAGAATGTTGAAAAACGTCTAGAGAAAGTAAATCGTGCTGCCAAAACTGGAAATAAAGAAGCGCAAACTGAAAAAGCACTTTTAGACCGAATCAGAGAGACGTTGCTTCAAGCAAAATCAGCAAGAACGGTAACGCCTCAAAACAATGATGAAGAAGTTTTAATGGAAGGTTTTCAATTGATTACGGCAAAACCAGTTTTGTATGTTTGTAATGTAGATGAAAATTCAGCAGTTAGCGGAAATAAATATGTGGATCAAGTTCGCGAGTTGGTAAAAGACGAGGATGCAGAGGTTATTATTCTTTCTGTAGGAGCAGAGGCTGATATTACAGAATTGGAAAGTTATGAAGAGCGTCAAGTTTTTCTTGAAGATATGGGATTAACTGAGCCAGGTGCTTCAGTTTTGATTAGAGCTGCTTATAAATTATTAAAGCAACAGACTTATTTTACAGCAGGTATAAAAGAGGTTAGAGCTTGGACGATAGATGTTGGGTCAACTGCGCCACAGGCAGCAGGAGTGATTCATACTGATTTCGAAAAAGGATTTATTCGTGCCGAAGTAATTTCATATGAGGACTTCGTTCATTACGGTTCAGAAGCAAAATGTAAAGAAGCAGGAAAATTTAAAGTAGAAGGAAAAGAATATATCGTTAAGGATGGAGATGTAATGCATTTTAGATTTAACGTATAGGGAATATACTTATGAATAATGACAAGCTGCTGAAGAAATTCAGCAGCTTTTTTTATTTCTCAAAGTTTTGAATTGAGTAACCTTATGATTTAAGGTTCGATGTTGAATAGGTAGCCTTGTTTTTTAAATTTTGTGGTCCGATTTTTAATTGTAGCGAATTCCTAGAAACTTTTCGTCTTTTAAATAATTAGCTATTAGAAGTTTATTTGAAGGTTGCTTTTTAAAACTTACAATTTTATTCTATTTAGGTATTTATCAAAACTATTTGACTGCTCAAACATTAACAGCCCGTTTCAATATCAATAGCCCAATTACAGCGGATAACGCAGAGGCTATAAGAATACTTAATTTAGCTCCGTTTAATACTTCACCATCAAAAGCTGCACCTGCAACAACAATTGACATAGTAAAACCAACACCAGCTAAACATGCCGCTCCAGTCAATTGCAGCCAACTAATTTCATTTGATAAAGTGGCTAATTTAAATTTAGATGCTAACCAACAGAAGCCTATGACCCCAAGAGGTTTTCCAATACACAAACCTATTATGATACCAAAATTAACTGGGGTAAGCACATTAAAGTATACTCCGACTAATACTATTCCAGTATTGAAAAAAGCAAATAAGGGTAATATCATATAATTAACCCCTTCTTCTAAAGTATGTTCTAATTGTTCTCCAGGTCCAGTCAACCTATTAATAGCTTTAGATATCGATTGTAAAGAACTGTGTCGAATACTTTCTTGACTATTGTCTGAATCTTTGATATTTACTATTTCTTGTTTAAAAATCACGGTAGCTTGAGTTGCAATACCAACTAAGTTTCCTTTTCTCCTAGATGGAATTAATATCGCAGTAATAACACCAGCAAGGGTTGCATGTAGTCCACTTTGATAAATGAAGAACCAAAGAAAAACACCCAAAACGATGTAAATGGTTTTAGAATAAACTTTAGAATAGTTAAGCAATGCCATTATTGCAACAATAACAAGTGCGACAATAAATGCATTGATGTGAAAGCCGTGGCCATAAAACAATGCAATTACAAGAATAGCACCTAAGTCATCAGAAACTGCCAATGCAGAGATAAAAGCCTTTAACGCCCCTGGCACTTTACTTCCTAGCAAAGCCATCAATCCCAATACGAAGGCAATATCAGTGGCCATTGGAACTCCCCAGCCATGAGCGCCATCTTCTTTATAATTGATAAAAAAATACAATAATGCTGGAATTATCATACCTCCAATGGCTCCAATAACTGGCATAGTCGCCTTTTTTCTAGTCGACAATTCTCCAAAAATTATTTCTCTTTTGATTTCTAATCCAATTAACAAAAAGAAAATTGCCATCAATCCATCATTAATCCACGTTTCTAGTGGCAAAAGGAAATTTGAGTCACCTGCCGAAAGACCTAAGTTGAAATGACGCAAATATTCGTATTCTTCACTAAAACCTACATTAGCAAAAATTAGAGCGGCTATCGCAGCAATTAATAGCATTAGCGCAGCAGATGCTCCCCATTTTACAAAACTTTCCATGGCTTGTACAACAGGTCTGTTTTTGATGTATTCAATATATTCTATTAGCGCTTGTTCATCCCAGGCTCCATTGTATAAGGTACCGTTAACAGTAATTGCTGGTACTAACTTTATTTCATTCTGTTTAGCTAGATTTATATTGTTTTTTAATTCTCTAGTTATTTCACGCGAATTATAATCTTCTTTGAATTTTTTAATATCAATACCTAGACTTTCAGCCATATTATATATAGCATCTGGGGTATAATGACCTTCATGATCCAATAATAATTGGTCCATTTCGTGAAGTTTACCATATGATTTAGCAGTCAACGCTGCCTTTGTTGTTAGCTGAAATTCGGGGTTATCAACGTTATTAGAAAAATATTCAAATTTTACTTTAATAGTATCGCCGTAATGCTTGACAACATTGTTTAGGATATGGCGACCATTGCGAGCAATTTTCTTTGTGTAGTCTATAAAGACAACTAGTTCTATTTTGATTTCTTTGTTCATCAATGATTTTTTAAAAGAATTAAGTTATCATAGTATAATATTGATTATTGAGACGTTTGTATGAAGGTATTGGAGATGAAATGTGTTAAGTAGCTAATGTTATGTTATCCGTTTTTGTAACTAATTTACTATTCAGTTCTTGTATTATTTCTGTGCTTTGTAAAAAATTAACCATTAAAACAACCCTAATCTATAGCCTTTTAAATACTTCAAATGATTATTTTAAAAAAGCTCTTTTAGATATTTTAAATCCGATTTAGCAGTATCAATGATTTCTGCAGTTTTACCATTCAACATCATTTTACCCATTGATTGTGCAAACCCTTTTACTTGGTCAAAATTTAGAGAAGGGGGCATAGCCAAGGCATTAGGATCAGTAAAAATGTTGATAATCGCTGGGCCTTTATGATTCAATCCATTAATAAGTGCTAATTCTACATCCTTGGATTCCTTAGCTTCCCATGCTTTGATGTTCATTGCTTCCGCTAATTTTACAAAATCAGGATTAACCATATCAGTTTGCCAATCGATATAACCTTCCACCCGCATTTCAAGCTTTACCATGCCTAAAGAGCGATTGTTAAAAATAATAATTTTAACAGGAATTTGATATTGTTTAATAGTCATCAAATCGCCCAAAAGCATCGAAATTCCACCATCCCCACAAAAAGCAATCACTTGTCGGTCGGGATGCGAGAGTCCCGCTCCTATAGCCATTGGCATAGCATTAGCCATAGATCCATGATTGAACGATCCTGTCAAATAGCGATTTCTACCTGCTTTTAGATAACGCGCAGCCCAAACAGCACTCATTCCAGTATCAACAGTAAATATAGCATCGTCATTGGCTAATTTATCTATTAAATATGCTACATATTCTGGGTGAATGTTTTTTTCAGCTCCCTTTTCGTTCACATAACTATCATATATCACTTCAATATCTTGATGTAATGAACGCATTTTGTCCAGAAAATCAGTGGAAGTTTTTATTTCAACCAGTGGCATCAACTCTTTCAATGTTGATTTTATGTCGCCACAATAGCCTAAATCTACTTTAGCTCGACGCCCTAATCTTTCGGGTTTGATATCTATTTGAATAATTTTGCATTTTTCGGGAAGGAATTCACTATAAGGGAAATCGGTTCCCAACATCAAAAGGACATCGGCTTGATGCATAGCTTCAAAACCCGATTTGTTGCCCAAAAGTCCATTTAATCCCACAGCATAGGGATTTTCTTTACGTTCGAAAAATATTTTCCCTCTAAAACTATAGCCTAAAGGTGATTTAAGTATTTCTGCGAGTTGCATTACTTCCTCTACTGCATAACGACATCCATGTCCGCAAAACAAAACTACCTTTTCATTTTCATTGATAACGTTTGCCAATTCCAAAAGATGTTTCTTATTGGGAGTTATTCTTGGTTGGGTATAAAAATTATGATTAGCTGTAGGTACTGATTCTAGTTCGGCTGAAGCCACATCTCCTGGAAGTCCAAGAACAGCAACCCCCTTCATGCTTATGGCGTGCTGAATAGCGGTTTGCAAACCATTGATGGCTTGTTTGGGAGTACTCGCTTGAAATACATATTTAGAACAATCTTGAAATAAGGATTCGGGTCTTGTTTCTTGAAAGTTGTCTAGTCCCATTTTGTGTGTGTGAATCGTTGAGGCTATAGCAATAACAGGGTTTCCGGCTTTGTTAGCATCATATAGTCCATTGATCAAATGAATGTGTCCTGGACCACTGCTTCCCATGCAACACCCAATGCCGTTTAACTCGGCTTCCATTGAGGCGGCATAAGCTCCAGCTTCTTCATGTCTTACATGAATCCATTGGAGTCTGCCATCTCTTCGTACGGCATCATTTACAGGATTAAGACTGTCTCCAGTTACAGCATAAACTCTTTTTACACCAGCTTCTACTAGCATTTCTACAATTTGATCTGATACATTTTTTGACATAAGTCGATTGGTTTTGAAATTAGATTTATTGTTATTAAAAATGGGTTACAAGAATAAGGCATAGTGACAATTCCTCCTAAATCCTATCTGTTTTATCTAAAATAGAAAATGCAAACACCCTGTTTTTAAATAGTGATAGCAGTACCATTTCTAATGTTTGAAAGCTGATAATAAAAGGCAACATCGAAACTATTCCTCTTCTGTAAGTAGTCTTTACCAACAATTGGGTTACAGCTTCGGAAGAACTCGGATTTCGCCCCGTAATTAATAGGACGTCTTGTTTTGCATTAAATTCCCAATCTGCTCCTTTAGAGTAATGTGCTCCCTGTTTGGTGAGTTCACCTTCTAATAAAAAAAGGAGCACCTTTGTTAATTGCACAACTTCTTCTTCAGTATTTGAAAAGCCCGTCAAGTGCTTTCCTTTTACTAAAGGTTCGCCATTTATTGCTTTTACATTGACTAAGGCTGCAGGCGCATGGAATACAAAAAAAAATAGTTTTTGATGATTATAAAATGTTTCTATTAATTGAATGGAGTCTTTACCCGTAGCCAAACCCCATAATGGACCATGACCACCAAGATAAAAAACAGCCTCATAATCGGTTTCTTTTATATTGCTAATTTTCTGCCAATGTGCTACCATATCAATTAAGATATTGTCTTTGTAAAATCGTTTTTTTTCTACTTTTTTGGTCCTCATTCAACTATTCTATTCTTAAAAGATGAAAAAAAAATATTTCTTCATCTTTTTTCAAAAAAATAATAATTAAAATGGATTTATTATTTTTTATTTTGATTCACTAGTTTAACAATTAACCAAATAATAAACCCGAGAACAACAAGGCTGATAATCCAACCATAACCATATCCCATGCCCCAACCATTATTCATACCATTATTCATACCGTCCATCATAATATAAGTCTTTAAATTAATAAATTAAATCTTTAGAATTCTTGCTACAAAGAGGCAATAGCGCGTTCGAGTTTTTCTTTAATTTCAGTTGCTATCTCGACCAAACCCTGGTTTTCTATAGCCATCATCGAAGCAATCGGATCGACTGCCGCAACTTCAATTTCATCGTTTTCCAATTCCTGAACGATAACGCTACAAGGAAGCATAGTTCCAATTTTATCTTCCTGCTGTATTGCTTTGTAGGCATAAGCAGGATTGCAGGCACCAAGTACTTTGTATTTCCGGAAATCGACATCCAGTTTTTCTTTCAGTTTCTCCTGAAGGTTAATTTCGGTGAGTATTCCAAACCCTTCTTTTTTTAAAGATTCAGTTACAAGATGAACAGCCTGCTCAAAATTGGTGTTGATTTTTTTACTGATGTAATATTTCATAATTTTCTATTTAGTTTTATAATTCGATTCGTTCCTGTTATTCATATTCTTCACAGCTGTATGTATATTATGTTTGTGTAACTAATCTTTCAACCCATACAGGAAATCATTGGGAGTCGTTTTTTAACGTGTCTATCATACTAATCATCTGTTCGGGTTTGGCATGATGTCAATAAAGTAACCAGCGGAAAAAGCAAGCTCATTTGGTGAAATTTATTTATGATTTGAATTTTTAATAATGAATATTTCAATTATCATTTATGATTTATTTCTGTTAATTATTAAGTACCTAAAGAAAGATTAAATATTACCTTGGATCCATCAGGTGCAATCGCAAAGATTTGTATAATTCCTCTTTGAGCAGACAAAAAGGCTAGATCAATATCTTTAGAACTATTGATAGGTTTACCATTTATGTAGGCAATAATAGTTCCGATGGGAATTCCATTATGGTCAAAAAAACCACCTTTGCGAACATTTGTTACTACTACTCCTGAATTAATATTGAAATATTGTTTCTGCTGATCGGTAAGGGGAGCAAAACTGACACCAAGCTTATCATAAATTTGACCAAGTGATTCATTACTACTAGATATTGTCTTTAATGGTGCTTCCTTTTTTAAAGTTGCAGAAACAGTCTTGCTTTTTCCGTTACGCAAATAGGTTAATTTAATTACATCTTCAGGTCGATGTCTAGCAATCCTTTCCGAAAACTCTGTAGATGAAGCTAGTTGTGTTCCATCTATACTTTGTATAATATCGCCTTCTTTAAGACCGGCTTCAGCTGCTGCGCTTTTGTTCATTACATTGGTTATATAGACACCATTTACTGTTCCAAGGGCAATACCCTGTTGCTTAAAATAGCGTTCTTCAACTGAAGGTGAAGGAAATGCAACTCCCAATACTCCTCGATTTACAGAACCATATTGTTTAAGATCATCCAGAATTTTCTTGGCCAAGTTTACAGGTATGGCAAATGCATATCCAGCATAGCTACCCGTTTGAGAAGCAATCGCGCTATTAATACCTATCAGTTCTCCATTTGTATTTATAAGTGCACCTCCACTATTTCCGGGATTAATTGCAGCATCAGTTTGAATAAAAGATTCAATTGCCGTATTCCCAGTCGTACCTGGATTACCTTGAGAATTTTTACTCCCAGAACGGTTAATTATTCCGATGCTTCTTGCCTTAGCACTTATAATCCCCGCAGTAACGGTTGTATTTAGCGAGAAAGGATAACCAATAGCCAGTACCCATTCACCAATTTGTACATTATCTGAATTTCCTAATTTTACGGTTGGAAGTCCTTCTGCTTTTATTTTTAAAAGCGCTAGATCGGTATTCGGGTCACGACCTATTAATTCAGCCGAAAATTCACGCTTATCAGGTAATATGATTTTAATTTCTGAAGCATTTTCTATAACATGATTGTTTGTTGCTATATATCCGTCTTGGGAAAGTATTACACCTGAACCTGAAGCCATTGCAGGAATATTGCTTCTGGATTGCGTGCCATAGGGTTGTCTAAAATTAGAATTATCTGTTGCCGATTCTAAGAGGGTTTTAATATGAACCACTGCAGGCATTGCTGCTTTTGATGCGGCTACAAAATCTCCAATTCCGTTTGATTTATTCCCCATTTTGGTATTGCCAGCTGAATATGTTGTCACAATACCATCACTAGAAACAAAATCAGGTGATTTTTTCTTCTCTGAACAACTGGTGCTAAAGATTTGAATGATTGAAAACAGAACTATAATTATTAATTTATTTTTCATAAAGTAATTTTTAATATTAATCTTATTAATGCAAAACGCCATGACTTTAAAAAAACACCACCTTTTCATGTGTATTGATGTTATTTTCCAATTCTAGAAAATGTTCTTGACGGGGTATTATTCTTGGTTATGTATAGCAATTTTTATTAAGTGACTGTACTGTTTCTATTCCGGTACTAGCTACTTACCTTGGAAGTGCTAAAGCAGCGACACCTTTTTTCACAATAGGATGTTGAATAGCAATTTATATTCATTTTAGGACTTGACTATTAATGCCTTACGTGAATACATTGTGATCTACGATCCATAACTATAGAAACATTTACAGGGTTTAAACTATTACCAGCAATTTCGTAAATGCGTTTCAAACCTGCTTCTACTAATATTTTCACTAACTAATCTGACACGTTTTTCGACATTATTTTTCTAATTTTTGAATTATATTATAATTTGTACACTAATAACTAGAGTACTCAAAGTAATTTATTTTGGCTCATATTTTTCTATTACAGGTTTGCCGGAAATATAATCTTTGCCATAAAACAGAACATATTCGAAACCTAAATTGATGCCGAAAATTCCATTTTTAAGTTGTAGGAACATCTTGTCTAGATACATTTTATGCTTATTTACGGTAACATAAATTCTAGCTCCTTCACTTTGATCATAATTGAGATAAAAAAATATTTTTTTTCCAGAAGCAAGTCGTAATTTGAATAAGTTAGGTTTTGAATCTAATAAAATCATTCCATAGGCTAATTTTTTTTGTAACCTTGACAAGGGCCTTTTTATACCGTTTTTAGTATAAACTATTCGGTATGCACTAATAGGTTGAGACGAATCAATAATTCCTGCTTTTATATTTGCATCATAGACGTAAGTATTATGGTTATCACTATGTTGAATGTAAAATAAACGGGTTGGTGTTTTGGCTGGTTCTGGGTAGTCGTTTTGTGAATATCCTGAAAAGAGGCAAATAAACATCAGTAAAAAAGAAATAATAATTTTCATATTGATTGTTGTTTTATTTCTTGTAAATAGTGGCCTATTTTAAGATGTTGCTGCATTTTTACGCCAATTAACTTTTTTATACTATTCTACAAATCAGTTGCTAGTGACTCTAGTTTTAGCGATCTTTTTTGACCTTAACTCTGTTAAAAAATGCTAGTTTAAAGTTACTATTAGGTCATATCAAGTAGGGGAGTTACAGCGTCCATTATCAAGCTAGTACTAGTATATATGTCGACCTATTAGTATCTAATATGAATTCATTTTAATCTATCATCCCGTCGTAAATCATCATTTATAGGATTTAAACAATCGCTAGTAATTGGTTAAATACGTTTTTGGACAGGATCTTTTATTTATTGTTGTTATTCTAATTGACTACAAGCTCCCGCCTATGAAAATTGCATCTCACAGGACATTGTAAATTAAAGGTTTGCGTAGTTTTTCACTATTTGATCAATTCCCTTTGCCAATTGGAAATCCTTTTTTGTGATTCCATCAGCATCATGAGTGTTAAGATCAATAGTAACTTTGTTATATACATTTTTCCAATTTGGATGATGATCACTCTTTTCAGCTATAATTGCAACGGCTGTCATAAAAGAAAATGCTTCAACAAAATCCTTAAAAATAATTTCTCTATGAATGAATTTGCCTTCTACAACCCACAAAACATCAATTTCTTTCATTCTATCCTGAATCTCTTGTTTACTTAAATTTGTCATTTTTGTTATATTTTTATTTTTAAACTATTATTATTACTTGTACTCAGTCGCAAATTCATCTTTTGTGTTGCGGACTTTTTTCATATCTACTAAGTGACAAGTTTATTTTTGCTGTTTTCTAACCATAGCAGTAAGCTTTTAATTTTCAGATTCTTTTAATAAACTAATAATGATTTTTCTCGTGGTACCGTTTGTAACGGCTACTACTTTTTTTTTGTTAGTGATATTTTCTTTGTTTATAAAAAAAAACAGTAATCTGGTCCATCGTGTTAAATAGTTTAAGACATGTTTATAATTACTTTCCCTTTGGCTCTGCCAGTAGCCAGATATAAATAAGCATCGATTCCATCTTCGAAGGCATAAATCAAATCGACTATAGGCTTAATATCCCCATCTTCAACCATTCTGCTGATAGTATTTAACTGCTTAGCATCAGGCTGCATCCAGGTTAGTTTATAAACAGCAGATTTTTTTTCAATCAGTGTTGCTAATTTTTCGGTCAACTTATAATCTTTCATTCCCATTTGCTTTGCTGTTTCTTCGTCAGGTGGACCTACTATCGTAGTCACTTTTCCACCTTCTTTAATGATTTCAAAAGCATCAAAGGTGTAGTCATTCCCTAAAGTGTCAAAAACAATATCCAAATTATTTGCAACCTCTTTATAATCTTCAGTTTTATAATCAATTACTCGGTCAGCACCCAAAGCTTTGACCCAGTCTACATTTTTGCTGCTGGTAGTCGTATATACGATAGCTCCTTTAGCTTTGGCATACTGAATTGCAAAGCTACCTACACCACCAGACCCTGCATGAATAAGAATTCTATCGTTCTCTTTAATGCCAACACCCTCCAAGGCTTGTATTGCTGTAAGTCCTGTTAATGGCAATCCGGCTGCTTCTTCGAAAGAACTATTTTTGGGTTTTTTAGCAACTAGATCACTATTGATACTTACAAATTCTGCTACTGTACCCATTTGTTCTTGTGGCACTCTGGAATATACTTCATCTCCTATTTCGAAATTGTTTACATCTGCACCTTTCTCAACCACCACACCGCTTACGTCAAAACCTATTGTACTCGGTAAGTTTAAAGAAATCATATCTTTCAGTTTACTTTCCACCATTTTGTAATCAATGGGATTTAACGAAGCTGCTTTAACTTCAACTAAAATATCATTTGGTTTTAAAGAAGGTTTTTCGATCTCATTGATGGATATACTGTCTTTAATTTCACCATATTTTACTATTTGTAGTGCTTTCATATCAATTATATTTTATTGTTAATTATCTTTTATTATCTAGCTTTTTAGTTTTCTAAAAAACTATCGATTAGCTAACTTAGCATCTTTATTTAGCTAGGTATTGACACCATTTTCCGAAATATAAACGGTACTGTTTATCTAATCTTTATCTTTTCAATTACATCTAATAATGTTTTTTTTTATTTTGTGGAATCTGGCTATGATTGCTAGGCGTCTGATGACAAGGGATCCAAGCTATGAGAACCGGTTGAAAGAAAAACCTGATTAATCGTGCCTTATTGGAATCTGAAGTACCAAAAGCATCTTTTCTATCGAGATATTAACCAATATTTTCAGAAAAAAATAAAACAAAAAATAGCGCCAGTAGGAGACGAAATATGTTTTGAATTACTGTCGTTTTTATGTTTTTTTCGTGATTTATTGCTATCGGATGCGTTTGTATCCTGCACAATATAAATTTAAAGAATTTTTTTATAACGTTAAATTCGAGAAAAGAACAAGCAAATCGTTAAAGCAGTTTGAACAAATTTTACAGATTATTTCTCAAAAACTACTGTATCACTTTTCGCTCCTAATTGGGTAAGTGCTTCTGAAATGGCTGTTACAAATTGTGGTGGACCACAAACATAGAAGTGCTGTTTAAAGTTGTCTATTTTTTCTTTTAGAAAAGTATAGTCAATCCTACCATTTTCGTACCCCTCTTTTTTTTCATCGGTGAGCGTGTTGATGAAATTCTTACCGAGCATTTCATTAAATTCTTTTTTCAAAATTATATCTTTTTCGGTTTTATTGGTAAAAATTAGTTTGTTGTTAGCTATTTTGTTATCCGCTTGTAACTGCCGCAGAATTGCAATGAATGGTGTAACACCTGCACCACCAGCAATGAATACTCCTTCCCCTTTATATTCAATTGCGCCCCAAACATCACGGATGATAAGTTCGTCACCGTGCTTTAATTTCCCTAATTCTTTTGTAACTCCGTTGTGACTATCATAAATTTTAATTGTAAATTCTAGATGCTTATTATCATTTAAACTTGTAAATGTAAAAGGTCGCTTTTCATTTTTAAGTGCAGGAGTATTTATGGACACTTCAGTTGCCTGTCCCGGTATGAATTTGAAACCTTCTGGCTTTTGAATTGTAAATCGCTTGACATCATGCGTTACTGGTTCCACTGAAATTATTTTTACAATATGATTTTCCATGGCGTTTGTTTATTAGGGATTAGTAGTATACTCAAGATTTAGGTCTTCCTTTCAATCGAATATCTATTCTTTTTTTCTTAATGGTTAGTCGCTTCATTACATCCATTAAGGTTGCTTCTTTTGTCTTCTTATAAATTTTGTTGATTGCTAATACAAGTCGTTTTGCTTCTCTTGAAGCTGTCACTCTGTCACTATTAGACATATTACTCATTTTGGCTTTTTCAAATACTTCTGCTTCTTGTAAAATTTCCATAATTATTATTTTAATTTTCGTAGTAGTCATTGAGCGAATGCTCATAGGAATCATTTATCGGTTGCGAAGAATCATATTCGGGACTATTTTTTACTTCTTCCTTTGAGTGATTAATAGTAACTGTCTGTTCCTGCCATTTCACATTTTTAATCCAACGTGGGGATATAATCACTTTTTTTCCCGAAAACCAGTTGCCGGTTTCCACAATAAGAAAATGGATTTTCCAGCTTACATCATCAATTATAAAATCTTCGACTTCGCCTATGTCGCCGTCCGTTGCATTAATATCATACCCAGTAACTTCTTGTGTACTTCGTAGATGCGGTTTGTCATTAGAATGCTTTTCCGTTTTCCTTTGTGTCATTTCCTTTTCTGTTTCTCTTACTTCAACTAAAGGATACCCCCACATGCCTAAGCCCATGTGTCCATACATTCTGTTTCCGTAATAGCCGGGCCAAGAGTAGTATCCACGAATCAAATCTTCCTGTTGTTCTGAAACAGGTTTGTCTGTTTCAATATAGGGACTGTTTTTTATTTTTTCCTGCGTAAGATTTACAGATAGTGTTTTTGATTCGCAATCCAGTTTTTGAAATGCTTCGGGCGAAATCAAAACTTTTTTTTCGGAAAGCCATCCTCCCGTTTTTACCACTATATACCGTATTGTTGAGGTCTGATCATCAAAATAGAACTCTTCTACTTTTCCAATTTCACCATCAGTTCCTTTAATGGTGTAGCCTAATAAACTGTTTATACTTCGTTTCATATTATTATTTTATATTGCTTTAATTATTTGGTTCATTACTACGATTAAGCAGGTTTTGTCCGAATATTAATTCAAATTATTAATAAAAAACCCATGACTTTAACTAATCCTATAGCCTGTTTCTTAGGGATTAGTTGTGGTAGCATCTTGAGCCAAACTTATTTCACCTGATCTTTTTTCTAAATCTTTATCTAATAGGTATAGTGCATCACCGTTTGCTTTTTCACCGCCTACAATTTTAATTTTATCCAGTAAAAGGCTTGCAAGGTTTTCTTCTTCAATTTGTTCTTTCACGAACCATTGTAAGAAATTCCATGTAGCCCAATCTTCTTCATCGAGTGCCATTTTTACCACTTTATAAATGGATTTTGTATTATCCACTTCATGCTCAAATACTTTTTCAAAACAATTATTTACACTGACGGGATCGGTTGTAGGTGCAGGAATAGCAGTAACTATGGCTTTTGCACCTCTGTTTAATATGTATTCCAGTATTTTCATCATATGGTTTCGTTCCTCTGCTGCATGACGGAAAAGAAAATTTGAGATGCCGCTGAATCCATTATTATCTGCCCATGCACCATATGATAGGTATATTTGGGAGGCATGTGCTTCTTTAGTCATTTGCTCATTTAATGCGGTTGTAATCTTATCTGAAAGTCTATTCGTTTTCATATTAATTTTTTTAATAATTTGGTTTTTCTAAGTAATACTTAGGAGAACTGAAATATTCTTCAATTTTTAATCGATTTCTAGTTTCTATTCATTTTCTTATTAAGATTTTTTTGAACCTTTATTGTACTGAGTTTCTCATTCTCTGATTTTTGTATTATTTATTATAATTAGTATCATATTATTAAAATAAATCGATAGTAATTATTATGAATGCTATGAAGCAAACAACTATTACAGTTGCAAGAATATAGACGGTTTTTTTTGTCAATTTATCTTTTTTTAAAATATAGTTTCGCGTTTTATCCTTCTCTTCTTTTACAAATTTAAAATCTTCTTCTCCTTGTTTCATTGGTTCGTGTTTTTAATTAGTATAATTTGACTTTTTAGTTTAAAGTTGTAAGCTTATTTTGAAAAAAACTTCTAATAATTTGTTACCTATTTTTCAAAAAGGGGTCACTTGATTCTATGACAAATAACTATTTTACTGAATTGTCACTTTGTACAAATAAGCAAAGGTCTCTGAGTTTGTATTTGTCTTCATCCAAAACGTTTTCAGCGGTATCTCTATGGCCTGTAGCGATTAAAGAGGGCTTTATGGCTTGTAACAGCTAATGGTTGCATCCCTTTTAGGCGCGCTTCTAGTACACTTCTTCTATCGTTTTTACTATATTGATAGCTGCTTTTACCTCTGAATTTTAATCTAGTTATATGTTCGCTGAACCTATTGAAAGCATCTTTTATTACAGCTTTCAAAGTTTCTCTCATTTCTTCACTTCCTGATATATTATAATCTGTATTTAGTAAGATTTTCATTTCTAGTATTTTTTAGTTGTTTGAAATATCATTATTTGCTTGATTTTTAATAACGAAACAGACCAGCAACCCCTGTTTTCGTAGGCATTTTTTCATGTGGAATAATCATCACTTTCCCGCCCATTTTTGTTACCAGTTCGCCCAAGTCATCCAGTAAATCATCCACTTCAGGATTAGTTAAATCGCCTTTTTCAATACTACCTGCGTCGTTTATTATCATGCCCGGAATTTGGAGTTCGGCTTCAATCAATAGGGTATCTACTTTGCCTGCTGCTGCTGCCGTAGCTACTTCACTTATATTATCACTTCCTGTACCTTGTGATTTTGCTTGGTGGTAGTCATCACAAATTTTGTTAATGATGTTATTATAATAGGGCTCCATAACTCCCCAGGCATCTTTCACCAACTCATCGAGTTGTATAGACTTTGGATTTACATTTATTCCGTTTGGAAGTAATGAAAGATTGTTGCTTACCTTATGAAATAGATGCTGATGCTCTGGTAATGCAGCCAGTATAAGTGGCAAACCGGAAGTACTGGAATAGTTATCATTAATCGTTTTTGCGACAAAGCGAAAAAACTTTTCGGTATCGATATCCGCTTCATCTGATTTTCCACCTTGGCCGTGATGCATGTCGCTGGTTTGATTCCCTACACCACCATAAGACGCAACAGTGGTATGCTTATCGGTTAAATCATAACCCAATGCTTCATTTATATTTTTTGGAATGTCTGAGAGAAGCTCCAGTTCTGTGAGCGAATGCCTATTTCCTTCATAAATTTGATAATCATGTAGGTTTAAACCTAACACATTGTAACGCTCCACCGACTGTAAATATCTGCGTAGCGGTTTTGTATGAAAGCTATTAGCAACAACGGTTAATTCTTCTATTGATACCGGTAAGCTTATGGTTTTGAACGTATCAACTGTACCAAGTACAGCCAATCCCTCTAACGTATGTCTCCAAAATTCTTTATTATTTTCAAGCGCTACAAATGGCTCCAGCAGTGTTGTAACTTCTGACTCTGAATGTTTTTGGAGTAGGGATTGTTTTAGCTTTTTTAAAAGGTTTTTAAATAGTATCGGATCCCCAAGATTATCAGGGTGAGTACGGTGCGTTGGCATATATAGTGATATGCAGGTTTCTTCATTGACACTTAATAATTCTGGCATCATGTCTTTAGTAAGTAAATTCATATATTTTTGATTTATTAGTTGTTAAATAATTATTTACATTGTTTTATTTTCATGAGGTTAATTTATTTTCTTTGAGGATAGAGAGAAAAATATACAAACTATCTAAATTATAGTTACAACCTATTTAGCAGCAATGGAGTTGCATTTTTAATATTAGGTTACTAAATTGAATGCTGCTCTCGTATGACTATTGACTATAACTTGTTAGTAAGTCTGATATATTGGGACCGTTCCAGACGGATAGTAGTAGATGGGTCTGACAAATGGCATTTTATTATCCTTATCAAATACAACGATTATTCTAATTGGTAATATGCTGATTTTGTGAAGTTAGTAATGTATCAAAAACAGATTTTAATGTGCTCTATATTAGCTTTTTTTAAAATGGATCATTTAATCCACTTACACGAATCAGTTTTTTATTTACAAACTCCTGAATTCCTAATTCTGATAGTTCCCGACCGAAGCCTGAATTCTTTGTTCCGCCAAAAGGAAGATCTGCTTGTGTCCAAGTGGGGTGATTGATGAAGACCATTCCAGTATCAATTTGATTGGCAATTCTTCTTCCGCGTTCAATGTCCTGTGTAAACACAGAACCTCCAAGGCCATAATCGGAATCATTGGCCAAATCAATGGCAGCTTGTTCGTCTTTCACCACATAGAAGGAGGCTACGGGTCCAAATAATTCCTCATGATAAGCAGCAATACCAGGCTTCAAATCGGTAAGTATGGTGGGTTCCATAAAGGCACCTTCACGATCTGCACGTTTACCACCCAGTAAGACTTTTGCACCTTCATCAATGGCACGTTTTACCTGATCGGCTAAATGAACTGCTGCTGCTTCACTACTTAAAGGGCCTAAGTTGGTAGCGGGATCCATTGGATCACCCACTTTCATTTTTGATAACTTATCCTTAAACTTTTGAATAAATTCGTCGGCTATTGCTTCCACTGCAATGAACCGTTTGGAGGCTACACAACATTGACCGTTGTTATTCATCCTGCCTACAACAGCCCACTCAACTGTTTTTTCCATGTCGGCATCTTCCAGTATTATGAACACATCATTACCACCTAACTCCAGTACCACCTTTTTCAAATGTTTTCCGGCTTCCATGGCAATACTTGCACCAGCTTCTTCACTACCTGTTAAGGAAACCCCTTTTATTCTTTTATCAGAAACCAATGCTGATGCATTTTTGCCAGAAATAAATAAATTGGTATACAATCCTTCAGGAGCTTTTGCTTCTTCGAATAGTTTTTCAATAGCTGCAGCACATTGAGGAACTATGGAGGCATGCTTAAGCAGTATAGTATTTCCCACCATAATGTTGGGAGCTGCAAAGCGAGCTACTTGATAATAAGGGAAATTCCAAGGCATCACACCTAGCAATACACCAATTGGGCTATTTCGAATTATTGCTTCTCCATATTCAGGGTCAAGCACTTTATCTGCAAGAAAACCTTCTGCGTTATCGGCATAGTAATCTAATATATCAGCACTCAAGTCTATTTCTCCTTCTGCTTCGGACAGGAGTTTACCCATTTCTAAGGTGATAGTTTTGGCAAGCTCCGGTTTCTTGCTTCGCATGAGTTTAGCGACCTTATGTAGCAAATCAGCCCGTTGCTGGTAGCTCGTTTCTTTCCAGTTGGCATAAGCTAGATGGGCTTTCGCCACTTTAGCATCAACTGTTTTCTCTGTCATTTCTTCGAATGACTTCACTGTCTTGTTTGTGTTTGGATTAACTGTTTGTATGGACATATTGACTCGTATTTAATTACATAGTCTGCGGAAATACTCCACAACCGTTTTGAAATCATTTCCAAAAGAATACATCAATTTGATTGCTCTAAATGGATACGCTACAATTTTCATGTATGACTTTCATGCGATTTTAGTGAAGGTACAACATTAACCTGGTAATGCTGTAACACAATGAGGATGAATAGTTACATAATTCCCACAAAGAGAAAATTGGGGGTGGAAATAATTATTACGACCTAGGGTTATTTGTGAAAATGGTTTATGCTTTTTATATTTCTAGCAATCTGTTTGTGAGTGGAGATTCTCTTCACTTGATGCGAAAGTTTGGTATTTACAAGTTTATTTTCTAATCCAGTTTCAATAATAAAAAAATAGTAGCAAATAGAGTCAAATTGTATTCCATTAACTTTCTTGCTATTCCTTGTCTAAAAAAAACAGGTCTACAGACCTACTATATACAAGATTTTCTTAGAAGCTGTTGCAAGATGAGGACCTTTTGGATGTAAAATGGATAGTAATAAAATGGTAAATTATATAGCCAATAGAACTTAGTTAGGAATAGATTTGAGTAATTTTACAAAAAAGGGATAGAACAATACCCCTTATCAAATCAATTTTATGCAAACTAAGAATTCAGATATACAAATTAAGCAAGAACTCGTAAACAGTATCGTACATGGTTTTGGAATTATTTTTGGTATTGTAAGTATTCCTATCCTAATAGCATTTGCCATTAAAAGTGATAACACTTCTGGTATTATTGGTGCCGCTATATATGGCTTTTGTTTTTTACAACTTTTTACTTTTTCTACACTTTACCACGGAATCCAGCATGCTCAGGCAAAACGCACACTTGAAATTCTTGATCACATCAGTATTTATTTCTTGATAGCGGGTACTTACACTCCGTTTTTACTTATGTATATGCCTAATTCTTTTGGTATAACGTTGCTATCGGTTTTGTGGGGTCTTACAGCATTGGGAATCATTTATAAGATTTTTTTTATAGGAAAATGGGAGATTTTTTCTACGATAATTTACATAGGAATGGGTTTGATTATGGTTGTTGGTGGACGTACTTTCTTTGAAAGTATTCCCTCCAATATCCTCACAATGATTCTAATTGGAGCCGCACTTTACCTTATGGGTGTTGTTTTTTACTTATGGAAGAAATATCGTTACAACCATGCTGTCTGGCATTTCTTTGTGCTCGCAGCTGCTGTTTGTCATTACGTAGCTATTTTATTGGCAGTAGCGTCCAATTGATTAAAAAATGAATTGGGTTTGTCAGAAAGCAAAAGAGGAACCTTAATGGAGGCAATGAAGAGGTTAACTGTAAAGAAAAAACAATTGATATTCGATTAAAAGGAAGTTCGAACTCCCGGAATAGGATAAACCAAATAATAGAAAGTCTCCGTTTAAGTAATAACTACTTAATAATTAATACGTTTTTTTTTGATCTTTATGTATTTCAATTTTTCAAATAGGAGGAACGCTGAATATATTGAAGACAACAAAAAATAAGATATTGATAAGTACTAAATTCAGTTTTTGAGTAAGTGCTGTAGTAGTACTGAAAATCACGGTGGGAGTTATTGACTAAAACCCAATAAAATTGCTACTGGTCCTCTACAATAGCCGAACGATAACGTTCCGTTGCCTTTTGCAGGTTTTCTGAAAGGGATTTTAACCAGCTCATGTGATTGGCAAGCAAATAAGCTTCCTGGAGACCATGAAGGGTTTCGGTATCTAATTCGGTGTGGCCTAATCTGATATTTTTATCTCGCAAATTTGATAATTGCTGGTATTTACCCAACAACTTTTCCTCTGCATCTTCAGCAGTTTCTTTAGCGACTTTTTTCTTTACTTGAGTATCGTCCAAACTATCGAATGATATCTGTAGGGTATTGGAGATTTTTTTTATGAGTACATTAAATTCTATAGAAGCAGGAGTGGTTTGATGATTACTGATAAAATTACCGATGGATGCGATGGCAGAAACCATTGTCTGGTTAAGCGTCACAATTTCATAAATCAGTTCAAATTCTTTCTGTTTCGATTTTGGGTCTTGGGTCAATCGCTGGAAGGCAGCATTTAAATTACTGATAGCAAGAAAGGCTTCTTTCCTTGCCAAACTATAGGAGAGTTTGTGTTTAGAAGGATGTTGATACAACTCTTGTGTTGCTAAAAGATATTCTTTGTTCATTTTTAAAGCGTTCAGAAGTACCTGTTTTAGATTATTGGCTTCCCAACTTGGCAAAAGTATATAATTGGCAACGACAGCGATAGTGGCTCCAATGATAGTGTCGATGACGCGGTATTGAATCACTTCAAAGGCATCAGGATTGATTAAGGAATACACAAAGATGATACTAATGGTGATCAATGCGGCGGCAAACTTATAATTCTGCTGAATCAATGCAAATGCGAATACCAATGAAACAAATGCCAATACCGCATAAACTACTACATTTTGAGTAAGCAGCACAATACCAACAGCAATAGCCGCACCAATGAGTGTGCCGATGATACGATCTTTCGACCGCTCTTTGGTTAGACCATAGCTAGGTCGCATAATAACAATGACGGTCAGCAAAATCCAATAGGTGTTTTGGATGTCAAAAAGAAAGCCTAATAGATAGGCAAATACTATCGCAATGGCAAGGCGCAATGAATGTCTAAACATGGTGGAATCCAAACTGAAATTTTGAACAAGGACATTCAGTCTGTATTCCTGGAGCGTTAAAAATTGACTCGAATCTTGTCTTTTTAAGGATACTTTGGAAGCCTCTTTGACATTGGCCATTACACGTCTGATAACTCTGATTTCTTGTAGCAGTTGCTCTTGGTAATCGTATAGATTTTTCAATACTAAAGCACCTTCACGCGCTTCAGGTAATTTGACGGTATCGACGTAATTCTTGATAGATTCGTTGGCTTCTGCTAATGCACTTAATAAAATATCTTTATTTGGTATTTTATCATTTTGAATCAATAATTCAGACAAACGGATGAGGTGGTTGCCCATGATTTTACTCAGGTTTTTCGAAGCTTTTAGAAATTCTTTATGCTCGCCAAAAATGGCGTCGATCATTTTATAATCCAAATGTTTCGCTTCTATCAATTCGAAGATATTAATAGAAGAGAGTAAGATTAATAGTTGCTTTTCTTCATAATGCGAACGTCCGGAACGTTTACGTGCGGTAAGCAGTGTTTCTCGGAGTGTTTCCTGCTTTTCGTTGATTTGATGTTGCAGGACGAAGCTTTGTTTAAGGTGTTCGTCGCGCTTTGTTTTCTTTGTTAATAATTTGGCTCGTATTTTTAGGTATTCACCAATAAGGAGAAGTGTATCTGACAATAGCTGATTCTGATCTTTTATAGGCGCAAGTTTTTGAAAAATATAGGATACGACTAAATACCAAAGACCTCCAACTCCCATTAAGGCAACTTGAACTAAAATATCATACGCTGTTTCTTTTTGAATGGCAGTTGCTATTACCATTGCCAACAAGCCAGAAAAGGACACTAAAGACGCTCTAAAACCATATACAGAAAGCAGCGACACAGCAAACGTAATAATTGCAAGTGCCACCAATAAAAGGGGTAGGAAAGGTTTTGAAAATAGGATTATAGCTGTAATAACCATTGTTAATCCAATACTGACTAAAATGGCATTAACCTTACGTTTGATACTTCCCGGAATGTCGCCTGGCGCATTTAAAAAAGCACCGATAACAACAGCTGGAGCATATTCAAAATACCCTAAAAGATAAAGCACTGCAAGGGGTACAGCAATCCCAAATCCAATACGAATTCCTCGGTCAAAGCTGGAGCTCTTTAAAAATAATTCTAATTGTTTGAGTTTTTCTTTCAAGCGGGTTTATAATTTAATTCTAAAGGTAGAATAATTGAGCTCAAGTATTGTCTCGTTAGCTCATTTTAGTTGGTACATTTAAAAGAATCGCATAATGTGAAATAGTTGTATAAAGCCTTTTGGAAGTAGACTGATTTCCCACATTATTGCCAATTTCCAGCTGGGCTCGGTCCTCTCTTTTGACGGAGTTCGCTTGGCTCGTTGTAATTATCTTTAAGCACTTTAATTAAACCTATCATCCATCAAACAATAAAAAAAAGCTAAATAGGAATCTTTATATTTTTGCTAACATAATGGGGCTTGTTTTTCTTTAATACTACTTATAATTCCTCATCAAGGCTACTCTTGATCTTCTGGTAAAGGTGAAATCATAATGTGCGCTTTATGTGTTCCGGAATTCATAATCCAAGGATGATTTGAAGCCATTGGGACTTCTGGTAAACCAGTAGATTTTGATGTAGCCCAAGGCATATATACCACATAGCGAAGTCGCGCACCTTCAACTTTTGAGGCTGCAGCGTCATACACTGTCTTTGCCCCGTAGTAGATTTGTAAAGTCAAACCAGGAGTTATTTTAAGTTTACCTGATTTCATCTCTGCTTCACGGATAGCAAAGACTTCTTGTTCTGTCTTTCCTTCTGCCCTTAAGGCTCTTCCTCTCGCCATAAAGGGTTCGAGGTCTTTATGATAACATGCGGCACTAAATCCAGCCTGATTGGGATTATCTGCAAGAATAATAAATTCATTATCTCCTTCTTTAAGAGTCACAAATTCACCTGCCATATTATATCCAATAACTTTACATTTGGATCTGTTTTCTTTGGGAGCAGCCATTAATGCTGTTGCAATTAAAGCTTCATCAGTATCAATATTCTTTAATTGTTTATTGATATCATTTGATGTACTTTTTGTTCCAGATTCCATCGCAGAGGATTCCTGTGTTGCCGTTTTTGTTTTGTCTGATGAATTACAAGAAATCAAAATTCCTGCAAAAACAAATGCTGTAATAATATGTTTCATGATTTATTAATTTTTGCGTGTTTTAATAATGAAGTACAACCGTAGGTATATTTTTTGCTACGCGTTTAAGCAACTAATTTAGTAAATAAATTACAGATGGTAAATTCTAGCGTCGCGACACTTCAGTATTCGCAAGTAGCTGAGGACTAGCAATAAATTATATACTGTGTTAGCTTTAGTTTCATAGGTATTTAATTGTCATACTTTATGGTTCTTATTGCTTTTTTAGATAAATTGATAAAAGGCTATTTAGATTTCCTAAATAGCCTTTTACTTCTTTTTTATTTACTCCTTTTTCCATTGTGGATAGGAAGTTATTCGTTATTTCGGTCATCTCCTGGTCTTGGTGATTTGAATACGTCCATTCCTTCTTTTCTATGCTCCACCACTTGTTCCTTGATAAATTGACGGAACTCACTGTTGCTCTGACCATCCTGTTTCGAGAATTCAGCTACTGTTGTGGTTAATCCTCTTGACTTGGTATTCAAATATGTTGTACTCATATGTAAGTGTTTTAATTATTAATCTGCAGTTTACAACTTAAATACGGGGACTTTATTAATACTGTCTTAAAGTCAATAGATTAACTTTAACACTTTCATGCCTTGTTAAGGTTTTTCTTAAAAAAAACCACTGCTTCAAAGGGATTAAAGATGGCAAAATAGATACCTATAACATTAATATTGTTGTTATAAATACTTCTCTTAGGTAAAATCTTTTTTTATTAAGGTTTTGGCTGAGTTTATGGTTGTCTTTGGATGTTATGGTTGTGGGAATCACAAAGTTTATAAAAGACAGCGTTTTTAGGGTGTTAAAATTCCAATTTTAGCGGTTCCTGTAGTCCCATTATTAAAACGAGTTGAGCGTTCTCATCTTCGGTTGGCAAAATTTTCTATACCAATGGCACTACTAAAATTGAAGTCACTACTTAAGCCTAAAGTTAGTGGCGTATTTATCAGTATTAGACTCGGCTGAAATTTTTAATTTTAAGGGTTTGCTGTAACATTTAATTACTTTGTCGTTTTAATATATAACTGTTTAGAATTTATACAGGATTGGCGAATAATACAGTTAGCGGTTGTCGGATTAGCGTGGTGTGTGCATTGCAATCGCAAGTTTTTTGTATGAATGATGACGGGATACAAAAGGGTTATTTAGATGTCTAATGGTATTTCTTTTATCACCTATTTTTTTCAATAAATTTATATAGGACTATTAGAATCCATAGAAGTAATCCTTTGCATCTTATAAAAGAGGCATAGGATAGTAGTGGTAATCGTTGTGATTCATTCAGTTATTATTCTTTTAACTACGAATTTAAAGTGCAGGCCATTTTTCCGTTTTTTTTATAAGTAATTTTATGAAATTACTCGAATACCTATATGAGGGAACTGATTCACAAACGATTTTATGTGTTCAAGCAAAATATTGAGGATGCTCTTATGATTTACAAACAGCACTTTGATAAATCCTTTACTGTCATTTTAGGTAGGATGGCATAAACTTAAACAAGCACTAAAAATTACTAGTGCATAATGATCAATAAGGAGGATACGTTTAGCAACATTGTCTATTGCTAAATTGTATTTCAAAGAATTTATGCTAATCCTAGCACTATGAGTCTTAAATGTTCATAGTGCATTTTTTCTTTTTATATAAATTAAAGTTTTTACCTAGTAAAACTCTCGCTAGAAAGTTTGCTAATTCTTTTCAATCGAGTGCTCTATTTCCTATATGTGTTCACCTTATTTTATCTTTCATGATTTTGTATCCTTCCAAGAATGGTCTCTAGGGATGTTTTTACTTTATCTATGGCACCTGACACAGCATTTTTGGCAGTATCGGCGTCACAGCTAACCGCTATTGGATCTCTGCCTTCTATTCTAGCTTCCAGTATACATTGTATATCATTAGGTCCTTCTTTTTTTCCATTTTCGTCTGATAAATGCACTTCTATTCGGGTAATATGCGATTGGAATCGGTTTAGCTTTTCGGCGATCAAGGACGTAAAATAGTCTTCTTGATTTTCGTCACCAGAGATTGTTTTGTCTGTGTTGAATTGAATTTTCATAATTGTTTTATTTTATATGTTATTCTTTGTATTAGTCTAAATCATTATGGTTGTCTCCGCCGATACTGTAATAATTGTTTTCTTCGTCTTCGCTTCCCACATTTTCTTGCTGGTCGTCTAGCTCTGATCCCGGAACATCTAAATCAGCACCCGTTTTCACAGATTTAAAGTCCTTTTCGTTCCAAGTTCCTTCCTTTTCGTTTGGCGCTTTCTTTTTTGTAATATCTTCTGGATTCAAATCCTTTTCTTCCTTTAATTGCTGATAAATATCTTCAGAAGGCGGATAGATTTGTAAGTCTGCATATTCAGGTGTTTTAGGAATTTCTTTGATCTCCGTTTCACTATGCGTTTTTGCATATTTATTGAGAAGATCTTCTAAAGAATTATAGTACTCTTCAAGGCTTTTGATGGTTACTTCCTCACTCTCCGAATTGTTCTCGGGCATTTCAATAATAAATTTTGATAATTCTGGATATTCTTGTTTAATTGTAGTAGTAATCTTTATGATGTTTTGTTCTAATTGCATTTTAGTTTTCATTTTCATTTTCTTTTATGATTATACTCATACAAGCTACGTAAATTTAGAATGTTTTAAAGCTCTGCTTTACTTCAAGCAAGCGGTCGATAAATTTCTTTACTTGTTATAGACTATGGTTCTTTACCATTATTTTAAAGGTACAAAACTTTGGATAGAGAATGTTATACAATTATTTTTAATATTATATAATTCTCGGTTTATGATATCCTTTTTGAGTCGGCTTGGGCTTCTTTAAGCAGTTTTGGTAGAAAGAAAGAATTCCAAACTGCTATGATTACTATTTTGCATACTTGGGGCCAAGATATGATCCTGTATCGGTGCATTGCACTTTACCTGGCCGTGGCGTATCTGCCTGCAAGGAAGGGACAAGAATGGCAATTGGACAAACTGATGCCCGCCAATATAAAGGCGGCCTAAATATAAATTCGGAATCATATGATATACTATAAATGGAGTAGGACTGATTTGAAAGGCCTTATTTCACCTATTATAGACATCTTCACATCTACTCACTAATAAAGATAGCACTTACTACGGTGCTGTTATATTCTCAGCTAGGAAAGCTCTTAAACTAAACCTTTTTCAAGAGCTAGTAGGTAGTTTTACAACAAGTTTAAGTTGGCACTAGTGGTTTTTCGCCTTAAAATTTGCTTTTTAAGTAGTCAAATGAAAATGATACTCGATTTTCTTAGATGATAATTAATTCTATGTAAAATTATTAGTGCTGCAGCGAAACGATGCTAAAAGAAGATTTCACGATGTCTTACAGCAACGATTTCTATAATGCGTCTCACCATGTCTCTTTTTTAATTTAGTAGCAAATATCAACTAATATGGGTCTATTGGTGTTATTGATTGCTTTCTGCAGTTCTATAATAATTATGTGAACTAAATGTGGGGTAGAAGTAAAAACAAAAAACCCTAAATAACTGTTTAACAGTCATTAGGGTTTTTATTCCGCGGAGAAAGAGGGATTTGTATTCCTCTTTTTATGCTAGTGTTTACGATGTCTCGCAAACTATTTTAAAACAAGGGTCTCGATTTTACTCCTACGATTTATAGGTAAAAAATCATGTAAACTTATCACTGTAAATGTATTGATAATTAAAGGTTTATCAAAGTAAAAAAAGTCCTTTCATTGTTTAAACTTTGAACTAATTGAGTACTATTATTGAACTCGAATCGGTTCAAAATTTAGTTGCCTAAAACATAAAATCTATCCAATTATTAAAGGTTCAACCTGTTCAATTTTAAGGCTCGTAAATTGGCAAAATTCTTCAATAGAGACAAGCTCATCTTCTAGTTTATTTAACCTTATCCTCATTTTTTGAAGTAGTCTTATGCTTTGACGATAACTCTTACCAGTTATACGTTGTATGTCCTTAGGGTAGATACATAATCTATTGTTTTTGGCTCTCATACTCTATCTATGACTTTGATTGGGCTTTGCCTAATCTGGAACCTCTGTGGTTCAAGTTCTGGCACGCCATAAAAATAGTAAATAATTCCTTTGGTTCAGAAGCGGAAATCTATTCCTGGTATCGTTGGTTGTAAATAGGTTTTTAAGTCATTTTCTGCCATTTGTGTCACAAAGTGACATATGGGATATGGGAGTCTTTTTTATGTGATTTAATTGACTAAAATTTGTTTCATAATCAATCGAAAAGTGTTGCAACAGGAAGATGATTGTGAGAATTTGAAACATTTATTAATTTAAAATTTTAGGAATTATGGCAAGACAGAACGGCATAATTAAATTGAAAGGTACTATCGGGGATATTACTTTTTACAAAACCAAAGACGGGCATTTGGCACGTGAAAAAGGAGGCATCGATGCGAAAAGAATTGCAACTGATCCTGCGTTCCAGCGAACCCGTGAAAATGGAGCTGAGTTTGGGAGAGCTGGTAAAGCCGGTAAAACGCTAAGAACAGCTTTGAGAACTTTGCTTATTAATTCTGCTGATAGTAGAATGGTGAGCCGATTAACCCAGTCTATGGTCAAAGTGATTCAAGCGGATTTAGTGAACGACAGAGGGTTGCGTAATGTAATTGATGGAGAAGCGGAATTGCTTGTGGGTTTTGATTTCAACATCACGGGGAAATTAGGGACGACTTTGTTTGTTCCTTTTGTAGGAACTATTGATCGAGCTGCAGGTGAAATTTCGGTGGCCGTGGATCATTTTGTTCCTGCAAATATGATTGCTGCTCCAGGTGGGACTACTCATTATAAAATCATTTCTGCGGGAGCCGAAATTAATTTTGAGGAGGAAACTTTTGTTGTTTCCAGTTCTGAAACGGCCATCCAGTCATGGGATTCTACTCCAGTAGTTGCAATCAATCAGTTGAATATGGTGACACCAAACAGTGTAAGCCCTTTATTTTTGGCTTTGGGAGTGGAGTTTTATCAGGAAGTAAATGGTAGAATGTATCCATTGAAAAATGGGGCTTACAATCCATTGGCATTGGTAAAAGTAAGCGGTCTGTAAGATGGTTTTGGTATTAAATAGAACCTATTTTCCCGAGGGAACACAAGGAGCTTTAGAATGGAACGGCACTTTAGTTTGTTATGCCATCGAGTTGCCCTGGTTGCAAAACCAAAGGCGCATTTCTTGTATTCCCGAAGGAGAATACGTTTTACAGAAGCGGTTTAGCCCAAAATTCAAATGGCATATTCATTTAAAAAATGTTCCAGGACGAGATTTTATATTAATCCATCCTGCCAATGACGCCAAAAAAGAACTGTTGGGCTGTATCGCTCCCGTAACCAAACATACTGGAAAAGGGAAGGGCAGTGCCTCCCGAATAGCATTACAAAAGCTTACGACATTGGTTTATGCTGCTATGGGACACAATGAAGTAGTGAAAATAAAGATCCAATCTAATCCTTCGACTCCGCTCAGGAGACAAGGCTGAAATAAAAGAGATAAATTATGAATGTAGTAGAAAGAACAAAATTGCCCACTCCGAAGTTTTTCAGAGTATTGCGAAGTATTGGTTTGGCATTGTTGGGCCTAAGTGGAAGTGTGATTGCGGCACCAGTAGTTTTGCCAACAGTTGTAGTTAGTGTTGCGGGATATTTGGCAGTTGCTGGAGGAGTTCTTTCTGCAGTGAGTCAAATGACAGTTGATGATGATGCGAAAGCAGAGAATGAACTCATAAATAGAATGAGAAAAGACAATCAAAATTCACCACGTGATGGAATCAAATAACACCCTGCAAATTGGAACAGCATCTGGAACTTTGTTGAGTGTTGTACCCAATATTGTTTCTGAGGATATTGTAAAAACAGTTATCTTGGCAATTGTAGGAGCTATTATTAGTTTTATCGTTTCGCTCCTTTTAAAAGGATTGACAAAATCAAAAAAGAAGTAATTCGGTTTTGGCTTGGTAACCTTTTCGGGATTATTTAAAGCCTGATCTCAAGATCAGGCTTTTTTATTTTAAGTGACAATTTGCCTTTGTCTCTAAAATTATGGTAAAAAATAAATCTTATTTTTTTTTAAAACTAGAAAGAAAATCCGACCCTGTCACTTCTTTAAAAAGCAGCCCGCTTATTTCAACATCCAGATATGCGTTGCTCTGTACATTAATCAACATTTGCTTGAAAGGAATCGACTATTAATATTTTGGTTTTTCGGAAGTCATTTTTTATATCATACTGTTTTTAATAAAATAATTACAAAATCAATAACAATTTCAAAGGCTTAAATTAATGTATACTTGCTAACTTACAAAACGTAAATTAATAAGTGACCGTCATAGTGAAAAACTGGTCTTTTAATTAGTTTTTGAGCAGAAGGTAAAAAAACTGAAAAGGCTTAAGTGGTTCTGTTTTATATGATGTCATTACTCAAAATTGATGTTACTGGTGCATTCTTGATATAGAAAAATTCTAAAATTTTAAAGACTAGCCCAGATCTTTAAAATTTTAGAATTAAATGGAGGAAACGGGTCTTTAGTCAACATTAATACGAGCAAGAAACTCTTTATTGATGGGTTTTACCTGAAAGGAAACGACGTTTTTATCTCTCCGGGCACGGGCGATGTCATTATCATCGATAGTTGATGAAATAATGTATACCTTGCAATAGTCTTTTAAAGTAAGTGGCAGTTTATCGTAGGCTTCCAAAAATTCAAAACCCGACATAAGCGGCATGTATATATCTATAAAAATGATCTGTGGTAAAACAGAAATATTTTCCTGATTGTCCTGCAAATATTTCAGCGCTTCTTTTGCATCTGAATACTCCAAGACTTTTTTTCCAAAATAGTTTTTAGAAATCAAGCGGGAGGTGATGTACAGATCTACGGTATTGTCATCAATGATCATTACGGTTTCAAATTTCGGTTGTTGGTCTGTTATCATGGTTTTAAATTTTTTAGTGTAATAATAAAAGAGGTTCCAGTTCCTTCCTCTGACTGGATTTCAATGGAACCCTGCAATATTTCAACGGTATCCTTTACGATATATAAGCCAATACCGGAACCATCTGTTTTACCCGACAGGCGAAAAAACATCTCAAATATTTTTTGGTGGTACGCTGGTGCAATACCAATTCCGTTATCGGATATGGTCAGTACCAATTTTTCGGGATCTGACTGACCGGTTATTTTTATATACCCCCCGGATTCTTCTTTCTTATGGTATTTTATTGCATTAGAAATCAGATTAACCAATATAGTATTAAAACGCAGGCTGTCGGAATAAAAAGGGTTATGTTCCCTGATATCAATTTCAAAATGAATTTCTTTCGCTTCTTTCATACTGTGAAGTGAGTCCACAATATCAATAATAGTTTTTTGTAATGGAATTTTGTCTACTTCCAGACCGGTACGATTGTTTCGAGAATAGCTTAGAATATTTTTAATGAATTCATCCAGTCGGTTTATGCTGATCCGAATCATCGTTACATGTTCAAGTGTGTCCGTTTCCTTGCTTTCTTCTTCAATAAAAGAAATTAGCCCGAGAATGGAGGTAAGTGGGGAACGTAAATCGTGCGATACGCTATAGACGAAACGATCGAGTTCGGTATTTGTTTTAATAAGTTCTATATTTCGTTTTTCAAGATTCAGCTCTGCTTTTTTGCTGGCGGTAATGTCAAATCGGGAGGCAAGGTATTGAAAAGGATTTCCATGTTCATCTAGAAAGGGTGTAATGGTAGTATCTACCCAATAAAATGTTCCGTCTTTTGCCTTGTTTTTAAGTTCGCCTTTCCAGATTTTTCCGCTAGATATGGTTTCCCAGAGCTTGCGGATATAGGCGGCAGAATGATATCCTGAACTGATGATGCGGTGGTCCTGACCTATTAGTTCATCCTTACTGTATTTTGAGATTTTACAAAAGTTGTCGTTTGCATGAAGGATTCTTCCTTTTCGATCTGTAATCCCAATGATGGATGTTTCATCCAAAGCATATTTATAATCGGCTAATTCTTTGTTCCGTTTTTTAAGATTCAGTTCTGTCTTCCTGCGATCTGTGATGTCGTTTGAAAGGATAAAGCGTGCCGGAACTCCTTCATAGATGATTTCATGTGCAATGATTTCAACTGGAATGACGGTTCCGTTTTTCTTTTTATGATTCCATATTCCTCTATTAAAATTTGATGCGTTAATTCCTGAAAGATCACTTAATTTTTTAAAATCATCTTTATCTTTTTCTGGCCTTATGTCCAAAGCAGTCATCGAAAGGAATTCTTCGCGACTGAACCCATATTGCAGGATTGTCATTTTATTTACATCTAGGAATTTAAAAGTAACTATATCAATAACCCACATAGGCATGGGGTTATTGTCAAAGAGATACCTGTATTTTTTTTCCTTTTCCTTGAGGGTTTGTTGTGCTTTTTTAATTTCTGTAATATCAGTAACCATAGCCAGGCTTCCTTTATAAATACCAGTTTCATCAAACAGCGGATTGGCAACAACATTAGTCCAGATTTCCTTTCCGGACTTGGAAATATATTTAAAATGTCTTTGATCTGGCTGACCTTCTTTTTTCCTCTTCATTAATTTAGTCGCAATCTTCTTCCCCTCTTGATCCATAAAAGAATAAATATCCTTTCCCATCATTTCTTCCTGCGCATACTCAAGAATTTCACACATTTTATTATTAACAAAGGTGGTTTGGTGATTCTGATCTATCAGCCATATCCCTTCCTGAGCGGTTTCTACGATTTGACGGTATTTCTTTTCACTTTCCACAACTGCTTGCTGTGCTTTTTTCTGTTCGCTGATATCACGTATAAAGATGAGAAAAGTGCCGTCGTTCAGCATTTTTGCGGATAAGTCCACTTCAATTAAACTACCATTTTTTCTTTTAATTCTTCTTTCACCCCTGAGGGTCTTCCCCTCTTTTAATAAATAAATTTTTAAAGGGTTTGCCTTAAGGTCTTCTTCTAAAAAAAAGTCATCTAGAGAAAGCTGTAGAATTTCTGTTTTCGAATACCCTAATTTCTCGCATGCGTAGCGATTTACTTCAATAATATTCATTGACGAATCAATGAAACAAATGGCATCTCCTGCTTGTTCTATTAGGGAAGTATAACGCAACACGCTTTCCTCAATTTTTTGTCGAGAGAGTACTTGTTCCGTGACATCATTGGCAAAGAAAAGAATGCCATCAATATCACCATCATCGTCTCTATGCGCCTGATAGATAAAATTAAGATAGGTGTCTACCAGTTTTCCATTGCCATGAAAATCAAATTTTACCAGCATTTCATTGGCTGAAAAAGTTTCGCCAGTTTTATACACGGTGTCTAAAAATTTAAAAATTCCCTGTGCTTCGAGTTCTGGCAATATTTCTTTTACGGTTTTGCCAATGATATCCTTTTTTTTGTCAATCAGTTGTAAATATAAATCATTGGCCAATTCATAGACATGGTTGGGTCCCTTTAAAATACCCATACAGGAAGGAGCCTGGGTATACAAATCATAAAACCGCTTTCTTTCGAACTCAAAAGCTTTTTCTAATTTCTTTTTCTCGGTTGCATTCTTGGCTAAACTATAAAATAATTGGTCCTTCTCATCCCATTTGGAGGACCATAGCACGGGTACTATACTACCGTCTTTATGTACATATCGGTTTTCAAATATGGTAACAGGCTCACCACTTCTGATGATGGCAGCGGCATTTATAGTTTTTTCAGCATCTTCATGAAACACAAAATCCATATATTTTTTGCCAATCAGTTCATGGGATTTATATCCCCAAATGTATTCTGAAGCAGCGTTTACACTAACAAATCGTCCTTCTTCATCAAAGCAACAAATCACGTCCAATGACGAATCCAATATATTGTTGAGATCATTCAATGTCCGCTGTAACGCATTAGTTGTTATAGAAAGTTTTTGTTCCGCCATTTTGCGTTCAGATATATCATGATGTTCAATCAATACCATAGTTTCAAAGCTTTCAAACTTATTTACCTTCATGTAAAACCATCTTTCTGTTTCGGGAGAAGGACAAGGGTATTCTAAATAAAATTCATTTGTGAAGCCGTTAAGTACGTCTTTTATTCCTTTCAATGCTTTAAATGAAACGTCTTCTGTATTCTTACTATCACATACATCAAAATAGTTCGCTCCTTCACCAAATTTATCGGTAGAATTCCCGCCATTATTTTGCGCAAATGTATTCCATGACTTGTTTACTTTAAGAATGGTTCCTTCTGAATTTATAACAGCGATGTGAGAAGCTAATGAATCAAGGATTCCTCTGCTGAATGCTTCACTTGCTTTCAAAGACTGCTCTGCCTGTTTCTGTTCCGTTAAATCTTTAATTGTCATAGAAGTTTTTTCTTGTCCATAAGGATCTGTATACACTATAGAGGTGACTTCTCCGGGAAACTTACTGCCGTCTTTCCTTTTTAAGGTAAGTTCTCCCTTTGCCCGTCCCGTGTGATCACGCTCATCTAATAGTATTTGTAATCGTGGGTCTTTACCATCTACAATATCTAGTCTTGTTGAGCTACAAATTTCATCCTGTGTCATTTTAAAAATTTCACAGGCCGCTGCATTGGCCATAAGAATCTGTCCGTCAGTTACTGTCAGAAGAATAGCGTCCATACTACTCTCGATTAAAGACTTATAGTTCGATTCATTTTGGGCTAATTCTTCTGTCCTTTTTACTTCAGATTGTTTCAGTAATTTATTTAATTTTGCCAGCTCAGCTTCATGAAGTGTCCGTTTCATTTTATCTATTAAAGAGAATAATCGTTTTTTGAGTATAAAAGTGGTTAGTCCGTTTTTCATAAAAGCATCGGTGTTTTCTTTGTCAATGGATTCAGAAATAAAAATAAAGGGTATTTCTGGTACTAGATTTTCTCTTATTTTTAAAGCGGTAAGACCATCAAAAGTAGGGAAAGTATAATTAAAGAGTATGATGTCAGGCTGGAATATAGGAAGCGCTTTTTCATACTCTTTTTTAGTTCCCACCGTATGTGCAGTATAATTAACATCACCTTTTTTCAACTCGTTTTGAATCAATTCTATATCGTTGGTATCATGTTCAATAATTAATATTTTAGTTTTCATCAGTGTCATCAGTCTTTATATTAATTTGATGGAGATAGCATATAAGGCATTTTTAAGGTGCGATTTTTAATTTTCTACTCTTTAAGTTTTATAAATTTGTTAAAATTCTCTTGTCTTCTTTTGGCTACAGTTAAAGTAATTCCATTTGAAAGTTCACAAAAATAGCCGTCTTTTTTAGAAATTTTTGAAATATGGCGGATGTTTATAATGTACGAATGATGGATTCTGAAAAAATAATTAGGATCCAGTAACGCACTGTATTCTCCTAAATTTTTACTGGACATGATTTTTTTACCATTTATAAGGAGAAAATTAGTGTATTTCCCATCGGCCTGACAAAAAACAATTTCCGACATAGGGATCAAAACAATTTTATCTAATGAGGAAATTGCCAAGAATTCATTGGGTCGATTAAAAGAATTCAAAGTGTTAATGTCATTAATTTTTTGATTTTGATAAGAACGCTCCATTTCCCTTATTTTGATTACTTTGTAAACAGCTAAGATGATGGCATTAAAATCTATTGGTTTTAATATAAAATCAATAGCATTGTGTTTGAATGCTTTGACGGCATAATTCTCATTTGCAGAGATAAATACCAGTTTTGGGAAACTAAATTCTAATTGTTCGAGCATTTCAAAAAAAGTATCCTCTTTAAATATAATATCTAAGAAAATGACATCTGGTTTTGTCAACTTTATTATGTCAATTCCGTCAATTCCGGATATTGCGTCACCAATTATTTTTATAATCATAAAGTTTTCTTCTTCAAATTTTTTTAAAATCGTTAAAGTATCTTTTTCTTCGGTTATGATTATCGCATTAATAGGCGTCATAGGCTGTAATTTGTTGTTAAAGGTTCTAATGTTAAATTAAAAACATAAATGAAATAATTTATATTATTATTCAATGGTTTATGTAAATGAAAGTGAGAAATTTTAATCTTTTAAGGTAAGATATTGATTTACCATTGACTATTTATATTAGTATTGTTTAGAACAAAAGTAATAGTCGTACTGTATTTAAGAATAAGTGATCTGAAAACTATTATCGTTGTATTGATATTGAACTCAAATCGGCGGAAAATTTTCGATAATTGCTACTTCATTTATAAACTGATTCTATTGTTGAGATAGGCTAGTAGGCGATCATTAATTATTGATTGGGCATGACTTTTTGAAATTTATCAGATAGAATCCGTTTTTATAAATGGAAAGATGAGGCTCCATGACATTTGTATCGCTTTTAATACTCGTTATTTTGGATTTGTGTTATATCTTTAATTTTTTTTGGTTTTCTTTATTTTCTTATACTCTGTCAAGTATTGTGCCATTTACTTTGGATCAGTTACATTAATGTGATTGATTGTTAGTCTTATGAGTGTTTTTGGTAAAGTGTTTGCCTTTTTAAAAATGAAACCAAATGCTGTATCACTGTGTTTAACAGTGAGATTTTATTTAAATTTATTTAGTATTTGTTATTTTTTGTCGAAGTATAAATTTCAATAGCATTGCCGCCTCTTCGTACGCCTCATTATCAAGACTGAATTTTAAGAAAGCGTTATCCGAAACCATCTGTAATTTATCTAATTGAATCTGGTCCAGTGATGCGCTGTAATTTCCTTTACGTAAGCCTAGAAAACTAAAGCGGCCGTTGGGTTTACTAAGTAGGGCGGTAATAAATTGATCATTTTCATCATAAATGTTTATCGTAATTCCACCAAGTTCATAAAACGTACCATTCATCCCCAGGTAAACCGCGCCAGTGGTTTCCTGCATATTTATTCGCTTCCCATTATAGAAAGAGACAATATAAGTATCTTTGAACCCGAGATTTTGGAGTTCTTTTTTTATTTTTCGAATGCCATCGAGACTTTTTGATTCTCCCCAAGTGTATTTGTATAGCCCTTCATGTTGATACCTTTGGATTCCTTTCATAGCTTTAAACAATGTATTGGATAAAGACAATCTCGATTGCGAAGCGATCAACTGCACCTTGAAAACCAGTCCTTTTTGCGAAGAGCCTTCATTTTGGTCGGTTTTCTGAGGCTGTTGGTCCTTTGCTTCAAGTATAAATTTTAAATGGGCATCAACAGCTTCATAATCCCTGGCAATACTGAATTTTTGGGCTTTTGTCGTTAAGATCATTTGTGCTTTATCTAATTGGCCTGCATCTAATTTAGCGGTGTAAGCCCCGGGTTTTAAGCCCAAAAAGATAAACGTTCCATCGGCCTCCGAGAGGGTGGAGGTAATCAAGGTTTCATCGACATCATAAATACGGATGCTTATGCCGGCCATACCGAGCGATTTTTTACTTTTATACAATACTACGCCGCTGATTTTACCGGAGTTTATTCTTTCATCATTATAAAAAGGCACTACAAAAGCAGTTGAAAATCCCTGGGAACGCAGCGTGTTTTTAATATAGTTTGCAGCTGATATCGATCTGCTGGCGCCCATTGTATATTTATACAATCCCTTATGTTGGTACTCGTGAACGTCTTTTAAACCTTTGAAAATCGGATCAGTTAATGCCACTTTCTTTTTTGAAGCCAGAAGTTGGTTTTTGAATATTAATCCTTCTTCCTGACTGTCTCCATACTGTTCCTGCGTATTTAAATCAAAAGCGGAAGTATCTGCGTTGGATTGATCCGACTGTAATTTTTGAAAAGCAGCTTCCAACAAATCAGCTGCATTCTTTTTATTGATTGCTTCTGCTTCTTGATTACTTGTCCTCTTATTGTGATAGAAAGGAACCACAAAAGTCCCGTAGAATCCTTGTGAACGTAGTTTGTTTTTAATTTCGTTCGCTTTCTTCAGCGATTTACTAATACTCATAGTGTATTTATACCATTTTTTATGAATGTATTCTTTAATGCCTTTCACACCTTTAAATATTGGATCAGTTAAAGCCAATTTTTTTTTTGAAGCCAAAATCTGGGTCTTGAATATTAATCCTTCCTCTGAGGTATTTGTATTCTGTTTTGCCACAGTTGCCTTTGTAAGAGGAACGTCAGGGACGGTAATTTCGGCTTGTAATTCTTTAGTAATTGTTGCTAGGGGAATGGCCTTGTTTTTTTTACGAATTCCTTCGGCTTCTTTGTTACCTATCCTTTTATTGTCATTAAAAGGGACTACAAATGCATCCGATAATCCTAGGGAACGCATCTTATTTTTATTTTTGTTTGCTTCTTCTATCGATTTACTAATCCCCACAATATATTTATACAATCCATTATGCATGTATTCTTTAACGTTCTTCAAACCTTTGAAAAACGAATCAGATAAAGCCACTTTCTTTTTTGAAGCCAAAATCTGAGTCGTAAAAATTAGCCCATCTTCGGGACTGCTTTCATATTGTTCTTCTGTAATTGCATCGGCAAGGGCAGTGTCGGAATTGGAGGTCTCCAGATGTGATTTTTGAGAAGCGGCTGCCAATTGAATAGCGGCATTCTTTTTATCAATTGCTACAGCTTCTTGGCTGCTTATCCTTTTGTCATGATAAAAAGTCACTACAAAAGCATCGTGATACCCTTCCGAACGCAACTTGTTTTTAATTTTGTTGGCTTCAGTGCGTGAGCTACTAGAGCCCCAAGTATATTTGTAATCACCATGATGTTTATATTCAACTATTTCTTTTTTGTTTTTGAACCAAGGATGGTTTAACGGGAGTTGTATTGGAGATGACAGTAGTTGCACTCTATAAACAACTTGTTCACTATGCTCTATTTGATCAGTTGTTATTGCAGAAGTGTCAATAATTGCTGCTTTACTTGGATTATTCAACGGAATCGTTTCAGTATCTGATTTTCCAAGTTTTCCTTTTTGCAGCACAAATTCAATATTGTCCACAATTGCTCCATCAGTTCCGTTGTCGATTTCAAAAGGTGTGCTAGCGGGTTCTGCCGTCATTTGTAAATTTTGTAATTGCAGCGAATCTATTTTTGCTAAATAGCTGCCCGATTTTAAACCCAGGAAACTAAAATACCCATCAGGTTCTGAAAGTATGGTTTTGGTCAGTACATGGTTAGTATCATATATATTGATTTTTAAACCACCTGTTCCAGTGAATTTCCCGTTTTCATTTCTGTTTACCGTTCCACCTACTTCTCCTACTACAACGACAGGGATTTCAATTATTTTTAATTGATTGGGGTTTAGTGTGATATTTAAGGTTTTGTCGTTGACGCGCCAGGCAATATTATTGATATTGTTGGTGTTGAGTTCCACATGATTTTTTATATATGGCTCTAATTCTGTAATTATTGTGGTTCCGTCTTTGGAGTTAATCTGTTTTCCGCCATTTAATGTAATCCGGAGACCTATTACTGGAGGTTCGGTGGGATCTCGTTTTTCATTGCCGTTGGTGTCCAAAAAAGGAATGAATTTCATGCTTGCCCTTCCTACACTGGTCTTATTGTTAAAATCGATAAAATCTGCTTTGGGCTCATAAATCAGGCTGCCGCTGGCCGACTGTGAAAATGATGCCTGAATTTTGGTGAAACTGCTCGAAAAACTGCTGCTTAAATGATCGAAATCATATCGGAAACCCATTTGCAGATAACTGCTGCCGGTCTTGAAATTACGATCAAAAGAAGCCTGAACTGAGCCTTTCTGGAACACTTGTTTTTTTAGTTCGGCTCTCAATGAAGTGATGCCGTCCTCATTGTAATCGTATCGTAGCTGAGGGATTAAAACGAATCCTTTTGGGAGGCGGAGCGAAGTGGACAGGTTGCTGTAAATAAACGGTTTGCCGGTAGCGGAATAAAATAAATTGGTAGTAAAATTAAAGTTCAGTCCATAGCCCGTTCCTGATAATAAAGATTCGGCAGTAGTATATTTACTGGTGTTATACACATTTTGCTGCAAGGAGAATCGGGAATTACCTGAAAAATGTGCGGTATGTATGGGAAAGGATAGAGTCGCCTTGCGCATTTCTGAATAATTGAAACGGATGGCATCTTGGTCCTTGTTATACTTTATGTAATCTAACTCCAATCGGAGGTTATTAAGAGCTGTGTAGTTCAATATACCGTTATACATAACCTTATGATAGTAGGCTCCCGAAATAAACAATTGGGGCGATATACGCACGGACGAATTGAAAAAAGGGATGATTTTTTGGTTTACTAAAGATGAAACGTATTCAACACCGCCTCCAATGGTGATACGGTCAGAAAGTCCATAGTTTACTTTTGCATTCGCAAAAAGACTGTTTTTGCCGTTTTCGATTAGTCCGGAACTCAGGACGTATTCCATTTTTTTTGCAGGAAGAAATTGAAAAGGAATCACAAATTGTTTACCGGAAATCTGTTCTTCACCCCAAGGACCGTAGTACCGCAGCGAAATTTCAGTGCGCCCGTACATCAGCGGAACATTAAAGGAGAAAAAACCGTTAGCATCGGCTTTGATATAATCGACCAACACATTGTTGATGTAGAGCTCCACCATCCAGTCCGGTTGGGTGTGATCGCTTAAGGCATAGGTGCCGAAAGATTTTCTGATTTGGGTGGGTGCATTGGTGATTTGTCCGCCGACAACCGGATACAAAATAGTAGACGTTGACGACGCGGCTATTTTTCCCAATGTGATTTGGCTTATGTATTTATTGTTTTCATTGACATACCGCCATTGGTAATATTGGTTTTTTAATGCAAAAGGCTGATTGCTAAAGTAGTTAAGCGCGCTTGTCAGTTCCCCTCCGGCAAGCATGCCTCCCAAATTTAAAAGCAGTCTTTCAGAGTGGGTGCCATTGGTTTGCTGGTTTGCATTCACGGCCCAATTTGCGGTTCCAAAGTGAAACAGGGGTTTGTCCCTGACTAGGGTTGTATCGGCGGTAAATTCGTTTTTTATTTTGTTAATATTGGCGCGAAGCTGTGCGATTCGTGCTTCACTGACTGCAGGAAGTTCCAGTTTAGATGACATCGAAACGGACAAGCTACTAAAAACAAAGTTGTTATCGAGCTCAAAAATCTGTTTAAAATACGAAGCCTTCAGGAATAAATTGGTATTGGTGCGGATCAAATCGCCAGTGTTCAGCGGAACTACCCGTTCTTTATAGGTAATCTGGTTGGTACTTTCATCAATTTTGAAAGTGTTGTTTTTTTTGATAAAAAAACCTTCCATGGTGCTGTAAGTGGTATTCGTGGTATTTTTAATCTTTAAATAATCAAAAACATTGGGAAGCGAAAGATACACTTCACTACCACAAATTATCGAGGGTAGCTCGGTACTCCCCATGTATTTCACATTAAGCGTCAGCAATACTTCATCACAGTCGAGTTCTTGTGCACTGACAGAAGAATGTACACATGTTAATAGGATAATAAATAAATATAGAAGAGTGTCGGACTTGTGTGTAAACAATCCGTAGAAAGGAATCCATTTATTGGGTAGAGTATGTTTTTTTTGATACACTTATGCATTATATTTTCTAATGTGTAACAGACCGTCTTCATTAAGACAGGCGGCGGTAATTAAGGGATTTACTCTAAGAAAAGCTACTGTGGTGGACGCAGTAAAACAAATAAACCTAACTTAGAGGAATACGTTAGTTTTGTATTTTAAGATGTTATAAACGTAAGGAGGCTTCAGCATATTTTATTCCTTTGTCTTGTGTGGAATAAATGACCTGAAGCTGGCCTTTGGTGTAATCTATGTTTGAGGTGGCAATGAGTTTTATTTTGGTTCTGCGTAAATTTCCAGGAGCATACACGGCAAAGCCTTTTAAAGTGGCTGCGCTGGTGGTAATTCCAGTAGCAGAAATATGATTGACCTGTATGTCGCCGTAGCATGAGCTGCTGCCACTACGATTAAAGTCTAAGGAAAGGATAATTTCCTCTTCGGAGTGTTGGATTTCCAAATTCGAAAGTGTCACAGCTACGGAGGTTTCTCCGATAGTAATGATATTGGCAATCGAAATTCCAAAAACCGGCTTTATACTAATATTTAAGCCATCTGGTTTATGGGTGGTTTCTTCATTGCCTAAAACCTTGTTTTTGGGAACGGCACGGAAATAAAGATGGGAACGGTATTCCCCTTGTTGCAGTTCATTGGTTTTAATCAACTGTATTTTTACTGTTTGCGACCCATTGGGAGCAAGAGTAATGGTGCGAGGGTAAAATCGAAGATAGGAAGATGCAAAGCGCTGGTTGGGTTCCGGTTCTTCGATAGAAATAAAATTGCCGTCTTCATCCATTTTTATTTGGTTGTACGACATTTTATAGGTGGCGGTATCTTTCCCGACATTAGACAGGTTGATAATCTGCATCCTGTTTTGGATACCATCAAAGGCGATGCGTTTTGGAAAAATCATCAAATTCCCTTGCGCCATTACTGGACAATTAAACGATATAAACGATAGTAACAGCAGTAAAATTTTCTCTTTCATGGGGAATCATTCATTATTTTAGCTTTCAATTTTATTATTGGCAGCAGCGGTTTAGAGGATTAAAAAGCAATGTGCAAAAGGCTAACAGACTTCTCGTATTACTAGTTATAATTTACAATTACATCGAAACCTGTGGCATTGGTATATGAACCTGCAACTTGTGAGGCTCCGGCATTTAACGTTGCTCCAATAAGAACAGTTTCTGTACCGGCTGTCAAAGAACCAGTGGCAGAAGGTATACTGGTAAAAGAATTAACAATCATGGATTCAGGACCAACTCCAGATTCGTAAAGTGTGAAAGCTGCAGGTAACGTAATTGCATAAGTGTAATTAGGCTCACCAGACACTGTAAATTGAGCCGCAGTAACAGTTCCTGTAAAGGATGGTAGGAATACCCCGCCTGTAGCGGTCCTTGAGCCGAAAGTGGACAAAATAACTGTACCAGTAGAGGTTGAAATAGCTATAGTACCAAAATTCATGTCCGTATTTTTCATAATGGAGATTGGAACTTGCGCCATTAAGAGGCCGGAAAAGGGTAAAATAAATAGTGACAACAGTAAAATTTTCCTTTTCATGGAGGGAGTTTCAGTTTCATAAGTTACTCTTTTTTACTATGTACAGTAGCAGTAAAAAATGATTAAAAGGGTACTGCAAAAACTAGCAGTACCCTTTTTAACAGTCTTAGTTATAGTTTACTGTCACAGGAAAGCCTGCGGCATTGGCATATATACCAGCAACTTGTGATGCGCCAACGTTTAAAGTTGCACCGACAAGAACGGTTGCTGCACCAGTTACTAAAGCACCAGTTCCAGAAGGCGTGCTGGTGAAAGCATTAACAATCATCGTTTCTAAAGTTGTAGCTTTAGTAATAGTAAAGTCCGTTGTAGGCAACGTAATAATAAAAGTGTAATTAGAGTCACCGCCTATTGTAAATGAAGCAGCAGTCACAGTACCTGTTGTTGCCGGTAACGTAACTCCACCTGTTTTGGTACGAGTACTAGCAGGAGCTAAAACTGCAGTACCAAGAGTAGACGAAACAGCTACGTTTCCAAAACTCATGTCTGTTGCTTTTACAATTGAAATTGGAGCAACAACAGTCGCAGTAGTAGGTGCTGAAGCTGTTACTTGTGCTGAAGCTGTTGATGAAAAACCAACACATAGTGTAATCATCGAAATAATAAATGTAATTTTTTTCATAATAGAAAATGATTTGGGGTTTAATTATTGGGCAAAGGAAAAGGAAAGCTTTTTAAATACAACACAAGAAGTAATAACTGCAAGACAACAGGAATAACCGGTAGCTGCATTAATTTAATGAAAATATAGACTATGCATGCAAGGAGTTAAAAAAATGTGTTTTAATCGATGTAAGGCTTTGAAATCGAAATACTCGTTATTTTATTGTTAACTTAAGCTAATTATTTAATAAAGTAAAAAATATCGATTTAACCATAGTGAAAGAGTGAGTGTGACAGTTATGCGTCATTATTAGAAGGGATTTAAGAGAGTAACAAAGTTTTAGACTTTATTTACCGTAGAGGAGGAAAAAGAATATTTATCATGAATTGCAACTGTTTTTTGTACTCACATAAGGTAATTTATATAACTTTAATCACTTGGTATGTGTGCTACTATTTTTAAAAATTAGGTATCTAGATTACATATGAAGTAAAGTGCCGAAAGGATTTTTATTTATGGCAATAGCTATTCAATATCACTCTTCTCATTTCATTAATGAGTACAATGTTCTTCTGGCATCGATCTTCTTTTTGTTCCAATAACCTCAATGCCTGGATTTGTTTTTTATGCAGCTCGTGTTCTTGTAGCATTTCGTTAACTTTTGATATAAAATCCTTTTTGAAATCAGTAATTCTTAAAAATGGAATTACGGACCCCAATAATGATTGGTGCCAGAATTTTGCTTTCCATAAACTATAAGCTAACCAATACACTGTTTCGGCATCGTCATTGTTTTGAAATAGGATTACAAAGCTATTGGTAAATGGTTCTTTTTGAGGCTTGCCACTGTTCATTCCTTTGTTCAGAATAAAGATTTGGTTTCCTTTATAAATAGCATTTTTTTGGTGTGTTTTGATGATAAAATTCGGCATAGCGCTTTGGTGTTAAAGATTCGACCTTAATTTTTTTCGCTGATTTTATATTCTTTTGGATGCGAAGAATTATCATTTCGGAAAAGGAAAAAGAGAAAAAAAGAAAGCCGTTATAACAGCAGAAATGACGAACGAAAATGGAGGGAAGAATGACCGACTGGAAGTGAGGAATGAATGCTATTCTTGCTGGATTTTTTTCTTTTTCTTTTCAGAAAAATGCACTATCGTACTTGTTGTAGTTTCTCAGGGGAGTTCTTATGGAAACGGCAATTAACACCCCCAAGCACCGCAAGGAGCAAAAAAAGTGGTGCCCGTTTTTAGGGCAAGGAACTTTTTTTTGCGGATGAGGAGCGCCGTGGCGGGGTTGCGGCAATCGAACAGTCACCATAGATGCGAGAGTTGAGCGAAGGTACGAAGCGAAATGTAGCGGCTATGAGCGTGAAACGGCGGGTAAGAAATAAAAAACAACCGCCTTATGGCGGTGTACCTTGATTTAGGGCAAAGTGACCGAACCAACTGATAATTGATAGTGGATAACTGATAATTGAAAATGGATGCTTCTAAGATAACGTAAGTGAGGTAAGCGGAGCCAAGCCCGATGGCTGTGCGAAGGAGCAACCGCTGAAAAAACGGAGGGTTGCAGACACAATATGGCTGGAATGCAGTGAAACGTAGCCTGCGGAGTGTAACGAAATGAAGCGGTATTGAGGATGCATAAGCCCGACCGAACGCAGGAAGAGAGCGTGTGAAGATGAGGAACGAAACAGTGCAAAAAAAACAGCTGCTTATTTTCAAGCTGCTGTTTTTTTAGTGCTGTGAAGTGTCTGTAGAACGGAGGATAACCTATGCCATTGATTAAGTACAAAGAGTTTATAGTAAAACAAAAATATTCTTATGAAAATATACGGTTGACCGACTGGAACAGCCGAACGGAACAAAGGGAACGACCGAAGAGAGACCGCTTGATTGCCCGTGATGTTGAACGAAAATGTAGTCTTGTAATTTATTTATTCTTTTGAAAAGATACTGATACGGAATAGGCTTCAAAAAAACTCAAAGTGTTGGTAAAGGAGTGGCATTTTAATTATATAACATTTTCGGGGCAACTGAAAGGGGTAAAATATTTTTGTATTTACTTCATGCTTTTTTTTTTTTTTAAAACTAATAGAAACCTGCTTTTATTTCGTCTTTGAGTCCATTTATAAATGTGTTTTTTCTTTATTGCAGTAATTTTTGAGCTTGTTTTTGTGGTTTTTGCTAATAAACCGAAAGTATTTCTTTGAGTCATAAGAAAAAATATTCTTGCATATGAACTTGACAAAATAATTTTGAGCTAAAATATTTTCATTCATACATAAAACCCATGCCCATTAATCTTATTCTATTGATAATTTTTTTTGTACATTTGGTTACATAACATTTACTTCGATATAGTGTTTTTTTTTTGCCTGAGTTATATACCCTCAAAATCATCGGGATACCATATACATCTACAAACAACAAAATAAAAATAATTTATGAGATGGTATCTATAATGGTATTGTTGATTTCAGAAAATCCAAAAAACATTTATTAAATTGAAAATTAAAATTTTATTTATTAGTTTTATTTTTATAGGATTTATTGCTTGCAAGAATAAAGAAAAAACTACACCAGCTAATGCACTAACTCCTCTTCAAGAAGCAGCAAGACCAGAAAGGCATAACGATAATCTTAAACCGCTTTTAGATTCATCCAAGACTTTAGATTTAAAATATTCTTTGGAGCAATTAGATAATACTAAAGGATTATCTAACAGTTCCGTTAATTCTATTTTTCAGGATTCCGAAAATTTACTTTGGATTGGTACATGGGATGGTCTAAATCGGTATGACGGAAATAATTTTAAAATTTTCAGACCTGAATTGGATAATGAAAACAGCCTGAGCAATCAGGTAATCCTTAAAATAGGCGAAGATAATACAGGTCGAATATGGATACTAACAATACATGGAATTAATCGATATGATAAAAAAACGGATACTTTTCAGCGTTATTTCTTTTCCAGAGAGAATAAACCTCCATTATCAGAATCAGAATTTAACATGGCTCTTGATGCTTCAAAAAATGTGTTTTGCGCGGTAAAAGACTTTGGAATTGGATATTATGACGGTACTGCTTTTCAATTATTAAAATCCAAGAATCTTCCAAGAAAGGCTGTCAAAAAAATGGAGTTCAGCTCCAAAGGTGATTTATTGGTCTTGTTTGAAGATGACCAGCTTTATTCTTTGTCTATTGACAATACAAATAAAACCGAAAAAAAAATTTCAAAAATAGAGTTGATTTCAAAAAATATCCGAACATTTGAAACAATCACAAGTCAAAAGATTTGCATTATCCCAACTTCGGGAAACGCCAGTTTATATTCCTTAATAGATAAAAAAAGACAAGTCCTTTCAGAAAAAAGTATTGATAATTTCGTAGGTCACATCCCTGGTGGGCTTGTTATTTCTGGTAAATCAGGCTATAGCATCATTGATAGCATAGGAACGAACATCACTAAATCGTGGTTAAAATATCTGAAAAATCAAAAAATTACCACACTAATTCAAGGAAGTGAAAATGTGATTTGGACTGGTACTGATGGAGATGGAATCTTTAAAATGTTTCCCCTTAAAAAGTCCTTCAATTTAATTTCACAAACACAAATCCCGGAGTTAGACGGTGGTATTATTAGGGCATTTCTGAAACTCGAAGGGAATTCTTTCTGGGTTGGAACAAAGGGAAAAGGGCTTTTTAAATTCCCTCCTAATTTTTATCAAAGCGAAGAACCTTTAAAGTATGCGAATTTCAATGAAAATAATAGCGTCATTAATAATGCCGTGTTTTCATTATGCAAAGGACAAAACGGCTTGTTATTTATAGGGACAGACGGAAAAGGCATCACTGTTTATGACGTAGAAAAATCTAAACTCATCAGTTGGTCCGAAATTTTAGGAAACGAAAAGTGCGACTATTTTAAGTCAATTTATTCCATCTATCAGGATGAAAAAGGATTTGTTTGGCTTGGAACTAATGGTTACGGAATGATCCGATTCAAAATAGAACGTTCAGGGGACAAACTTAAGCTATCGCAATACAGGAAATACATTGCGGATAATGAGGACGGAAAATCCTTGAGTAGTAATATTATTTTCTCCATAGTCCCGAAGAATCAAAACCAACTTTGGATAGGTACTCGTTTGGGTGGTCTTAATCTTTTTAACAAAGAATCGGGCTTGTTCCGCACATATAAAAACATAAAGGATGATTCTCAAAGTCTATCGAATAATGATATATTGTGTCTGAAAAATGACGACAAAAAGAGGCTTTGGATAGGCACTAGTTTTGGATTGAATTTGCTGGAAGATCTAAGAAGTGATGGAAGCGCCATCTTTAAAAGCTACACCGTGAAAGAGGGATTTCCCAATAACACCATTCACGGAATTGTCTCCGACAAAAAATCTAATCTATGGATCAGCACAAATTTCGGATTATCTAATTTTATCGTTGAAGAATCAAAATTCATTAATTACACTAAAAACGAAGGCCTGCAAAACAATGAATTTGCTGACGGGGCTTTTTACCAGGATCCGAAATCAGGTTTCGTTTTCATGGGAGGAATAAAAGGATTCAATTATTTTCTCCCTCAACAAATAAAGGAATCAGCGGTAGTTCCTGACCTGTTGATTGATAAAATTAGTGGCCGAAACCAAGCCGTTCCCTATTATCAGGGATTGGTCATTTCGCCGGATTTCAATACGCCACCTGCCATTGTATTGGATCACGACCAGAACTTTTTTGACATTGAATTATCAGCATTAACCTATATTAACAGTGAAAAATGCCAATATGCTTATCAGTTAGAAAATTTTGATAAAGACTGGAATAACATCAATAATAGACGAAGTATTTCATTTACCAATGTACCAAGAGGTAATTATTCCTTGTGGGTAAAATGGACAAACAGTGACGGCGTGTGGAGCAAACCGGTGCACGCCATTGACATCAGGGTAAAACCTATTATTTGGCAATCTAACCTAGCCGTTTTTATTTACTCCATATTGTTTTTCTTCTTCATATTATTTGTTGTTAGCTATTATAAAAAACGTCAGTCATTAAGTCAAAATATTCTTTTCCGTCAAAGAGAAGAAGAGCTTCATGAGAACAGACTTTCGTTTTTTACTAATATTGCACATGAATTTTTGACACCTCTGACATTGATTGTTGGCCCAATTCAAAAACTAGCAGAAACAACGAATCTTAGCGAAAAAAACCAGAAGTTCATTCAAATGATTGAGCGAAACTCTTCAAGATTGCTTTTCCTAACGCAACAATTACTTGAATTCAGAAAAGCAGAGTTTGATTACTTAGAAGTTGTGGTGAAAAAATTTGACTTGGTAAACGTAGTCGAACAAATTGCTGAATTGTTTGATGAATGGGCATTGGATAAAAATATAGAATACAAGCTTGAAATTCCCTCGAAATTAAATGGATGGTTTGACAAGGATAAGATTGAAAAAATCATTTTCAATTTAATGTCAAATGCTTTTAAATACACACCCGAAAATGGTAAAATTGATCTGAAAATTTCTATCGACAAAACCAATTCCAAAAAATTAAACATTACGGTTGTAAATACTGGTAAAGGTATTCCACAAGAAAAACTAGACTCCCTGTTTGATAAATTTTTATTAACGGATACTAATTCCAGTACTGACAATGATTTGTTTAGAACTGGTATTGGTTTGGCTTTTATAAAAAAACTGGTTACTGTTCTTAAAGGCGAAGTGAAAGTTTCGAGTATAGCGAACGAAACGACCAGCTTTATAATCCTTATCCCTTGCGGCAAGAAAGCCTTTGTTGAAAAAGAATTTGAAATCGATATTGATTCTGATACTAGACAAGTTTTTATTTCTCAACACCTCAAAAGTATCTTGGAGGAAATACCAAATACCACTGATACGGTCCCTGAAAAAATTTCGACACTTGATGCTGTGATTGATCATCGAAAAACAATATTAATTGTTGAAGACGAAAAAGAAATCCATTCCTTTTTAAATGAATTATTATCCGAAAAGTATAAACTCAGTATTGCCTACAATGGTATTGAAGCCTTAGAGAATATTAAAAGTGAAATTCCTGATATTATTATCAGTGATGTAATGATGCCTTTAATGGATGGAATCGAATTATGCGAAAAAATAAAAAAGGACATCCAAACTTGTCATATCCCTTTTATTATGCTTACCGCAAAAGAATCTGTACTGCATCGGATAGAAGGTATCGAGAGTGGTGCCAATTCCTATATCCCGAAACCATTTCATCCTGACCATCTATTAATAAGAATTCAAAAGTTACTCGAAGAAAAGGAATTGATACTGAAACATTTTGGACAAGACAACCTTGTCGAAAACTTGGCTACACTTCCAATAGAAAATGAAGAAAAGGAATTTATTAAAAAGGTTATTGATTTAATACGTAAGAATATAGATAACGAGAATCTACAAAGTCTTTTTATTGAAAAAGAATTGGGCATCAGCAATTCCCAATTGTATCGAAAAACCAAACAAATTTTTAGTTTGACTCCAGGCGATTTGATACGCACCATCAGATTAAAACATGCCGCTGAACTATTGCGAAAAAATGTTTTAACCGTATCAGAGATTTGCTATCTATCTGGTTTTAATAACCGATCTTATTTTTATCGCGAGTTTAAAAAGATGTACGACATCACTCCAAAAAATTATCAGGTTAAGTACAAACCCAAGTATTAAATCCCTAAAAATAAAACATATACAGCCTTGTATACACCTTTGATGAAATAGTGTACACTATTTCTTGTGCCCTATAAGTAATTTTATGGACTGATTATTAAATCTAATTAAAACTCAAAACAAATTAATTTAAATCATCTAAACTATTTAAAACCATGAAAACAATTAACCAAATTATTAATCAATCTAACACTTCCTTATGATGAAGAAAAGTATTATTTATAAATTGTTCTTACTAGGAACAATACTATCAGCAAGTGTTATAAATGCACAAACCATTACAGGTATTGTTACTGATAAAAGTGGTCCAGTACCACAAGTAAATGTTATTGTTAAGGGAACAAATACAGGTACAATAACTGATTTTGATGGAAAATATACATTAAAGAATGTAAGCCCTAAAGCTGTTTTAGTTTTTAGCTATATTGGTTATATGAAAAAAGAGATTGCTGTAAACGGAATGAGTACTGTTAATGTTTCTTTAGCCCAAGATTCACAGCTACTGGATGAAGTTATCCTTATAGGGTATTCATCAGCAAAAAAGTCTTCCCTTAGCAGTGCTGTAACAACTGTTAATGTAGATGATTTAGCAAAAACAAAAGTAGCAGATGTAGCACAAGCCCTCCAAGGACAAGTAGCTGGTGTTTTTGTTGCCGCTAATACCGGAGCCCCTGGTGACGGGATCAAAATTCGTATCAGAGGAGAAGGCTCTCTTGGAAACAATGATGTATTGTATGTCGTTGACGGTATTTCAACACGCGATATTTCTTTCCTTAACCAATCTGACATCAAGTCTTTGACCGTATTGAAAGATGCTGCTGCCGGTGCAATATATGGGGCAAGAGCTGCTGGAGGGGTTGTATTAATAACAACCAAAAGCGGAAAAACAGGAAAAGCGACTATTACAACAGACTATTTTACCGGGTTCCATATGGCTACAAACCTTCCTGAAATGTTGAATTCTGACCAATATTTGACCGTGCAAGATGAAGCATGGCATAATACAGCTGGGAATTCAGCGACTGCGATTAGCCCATATGCGGCGGATAGAAGCAGAACTGATTTGGCCGATACAAACTGGCAAGATGAATTGTTCACAACGGGGATTTCTAAAAACTTCCAAACTGCAGTAAGTGGTGGTTCAGAAGATGTTCAATATTTAATCTCTGCAGGTTATTACGGCATCGATGGAATTGTGGCTGAAGACCACGATCAATACCAACGTATTAATTTTAGAACAAACATCAACGCTAAAGTTTCAGATCGCTTCAAAGTAGGAACAAATCTTCAGATCAGCTACGCAAAACAAGACAAATTATCTTCAAGCGGTGATGCTCCAGGAATTATACGTCATGCCTTAATACGTCCGCCGGTTTTGAGCGTATACAAGGACGTAAATGACCCTACCTATTCAGCCAGTAATCCGTACACCGATTTACCTTTCTATACTGGACCTAATGATGGATGGAGTAAAAACTATGAGTATAGTTCAAACCCGATTGCTATCGTTCATTTTACCGATGACAAACGCAATACTTACCAAACATTTGGGAATCTATTTGGTGAATATGCTTTCCTTGGAGATAAATCTTTAAAATTCAGAAGCAATATTGGTGTTGATATTCAATTTTCACATAATAAGAATTTTGCCGAAAACTTCGGAGATGCCAACATCAGTGATATGGGAAACCAGTATTATGGTATGGGAAGAAACAACAGACCGAATGGGCTGGATGAAAACAGAGGTCAAAACATGACTTTTACTTTTAGTAACACCTTGAGCTACGCTAAAACAATCAACGAAAATCATAGTGTCGATTTTTTACTTGGAATGGAAAATATCAACAGTAAATCGGCAGCTATAGGTGGTAGCAGACAAAATTTCGACAATACCTCTAACTCTTTCAGATATCTGGATTACGGTAATACAACAAATGCCTATAGTTCCGGTTCTGCAAATAACTGGGCACTGCAATCTTTCTTTGGATCAGGTACTTATGGCTACGCCAATAAATATTTTGTCACAGCCACAGTAAGAGCCGATGCGTCCTCTCGTTTCGGACCAAATAATAAATGGGGTTATTTCCCTTCTGTTTCTGCAGGTTGGCTGGTTTCCAGAGAAAACTTCTTGCAAAACGCAGACTGGCTATCTAACTTAAAATTAAGAGCAAGTTGGGGACAATCCGGTAACCAAGAAATACCGAATAATGCCTATGAAACTTTGGTTTCCACATCAGGTGGTGTGGTAAACATAATTCGTTACGGAAATCCAGATTTAAAATGGGAAACTACAACACAAACTAACTTTGGTGTGGATTTGAGTACATTCAACAATAAACTTTCATTTACGGCAGATTACTTTGTTAAGAACACAACTGATATTTTATTGGGCGTGACCCTGCCGGCTGTTTCTGTAGGAGTTATCAGCCAGACTATTGTAAACGCTGGGGAAGTAAGTAATAAAGGATTTGAATTTGGTCTTAATTTGCAAAATAATGATCATGTATTCAAATACAGTGTAAATGCAAACGTAGCTACACTAACCAACAGAGTTGATAAACTTCAAACTTATGTGAAAAGCATTATTGATGACGGTACGCATACAAAAACTGAAGTTGGACAGCCAATCAGTTCTTATTATGGGCTTGTATTCGATGGTATTTACCAAAATGCCGGAGAGGTAAGCACTCAATTATTTGCAAACTCGAATAATGCACAACCTGGAGACATTCGATTTAAAGATATAAATGGAGATGGGCAAATTAATGCCGATGACAGAGCGATTATTGGAAGTCCTATCCCCAAATTAACCTATGGTTTCTCCTTTACCGGGGAATACAAAAGTTTTGATTTTTCCTTCTTATTACAAGGGGTTAACGGAGTTGATCGTTATAACGACTCGAAACAAATATTAAACTACGATAGCCGTCCTTTTAATTCCACGACTGCGGTATTGGATAGCTGGAATGGCGAAGGATCTACAAACACTACACCAAGACTTACTTTTAATAATAATGGAGGTGGAAATGTATCCAGCGTATTTGTTGAAGATGCTTCTTATTTGAGATTGAAAAACATTGAAATAGGATATACTTTTAATGCAAAAACAATTGGTGTTAAGAACCTACGTATTTATGCTTCTGGTCAAAACCTTTTTACCATAACTGATTACACCGGACTGGACCCAGAATCTACCTCATTGATTGACAAAGGAACTTATCCGCAATCAAAAGCATATTTATTGGGAATCCAAATCAAACTTTAATTAAACATCTAAAATATTTAGTTATGAAAAACATATTAAAATCGATGCTGTTAATGGGCATACTGTTTTTAACAAGTTGCCAGGATGAGCTTACTTCTGATCCAATAGGCGCAACAACTTTGGAGCAGGCAAACACTACTCCAACCCTAAATTCAGTAGAACTTTCAGTTAATTCATCTTACCAATTATTATCTAACCGATTGAACCTTTTAGCCGAATGGGATTGGAACGGAGGGCTTGTGTTTCAAAATGATTATGTTATGCAAGACATCGCTTCAGACGACATGGAGAAAAAATGGAGTCCTGATGGAGATCAAGTTTGGATGGATGATATCAATAATTTTACCTTTACTTCAACTAATGGAGGTCCAAACGGTCTGTGGAAATACGATTATGAAGGAATTAAAAGAACCAATATCGCCATTGGATTCCTAACGAAACCAGACATTGAGACCATCACAGGAATCAGTGCAGCAAGAAAAAACCAATTGTTAGGGGAAGCTTATTTCTTAAGAGCACATTATTACTTTTCACTAGTTACTAATTTTGGCGATGTACCATTAATTTTGGGTTCTGTTCAAACCTATCAAGAAGCCTTTGATTTTGCCGTACGAGCGAAAAAAAGTTTAGTTTGGGATAGTATAAAGTCAGATTTAGCTTTAGCAAAAGGCTTATTACCAAATTCAAAATATTCTTCGACAACTGAAAAATGGAGAGTCTCTAAAGGAGCTGCAATTGCACTTCAGGCAAAATCAGCTTTATACACTGAAAAATGGTCAGAAGTAATCACTTTAGTTGATGAGTTAGCTCCACTAGGGTATAGCTTAAACGCGAATTATTTTGACAATTTCAGCACTGCAAAAGAATATACAGATAATGAAGTTATTTTTTCTTACGATCATCAATCCAATACCACTCCAAGAAGTGGAAATGGTATATGTGCGCCTTTAGGTTGGGGATTTTTTGCTCCGAGCACCAATTTCCTAAATTCATTTGAACCAAATGATCCAAGAAAATCATACACTGTTGATGCTCCCAATCAAAATGTAAATAAAATGTTAGGAACACTTGATGGCGGTAACAAAGGGAATGATGATGCTCCAACAAATAAAGTGTATATGCGTTATGCTGACGCCTTGCTTTGGAAAGCGGAAGCGCTTAATGAAACTGGAGATTATACTGGAGCAATTGCAATTATCAATAAAATAAGAGCTAGAGCAAGAACTACGGTAACTGCTTTAGGAACAATTCCACCTGTTGGGACTTTACTAGACAGAGTTTCTTCTACAGATAAAGCAACTGTCAAAGGCTGGTTAATATCTGAAAGAAGAGCAGAACTTGGTTTTGAAAACCAACGGATGCTAGACTTGAAAAGATGGGGAATTGCAAAGGCTGTTATGACAGCACATGGAAAGAACTTCCAGGACAAGCATATGTTGTATCCAATACCACAGTCAGAAATTGATGCTTCAGCTGGTCTTTTAGTACAAAATGCAGGATATTAATATATAAAATAAGTTTGTTTAATTTGGTTAATACCATTGAGAAGTAGTTAATTGGTAATTGCTACTTCTCTTTTTTTAAACTCTTTCCTAAATACATTTACGGTTTTTGATTTATCAAATAAAAAAAACACATATGACAGATATTGCTAATCGATATAAGAACAATCCCATATTGTCACCCAAAGATTTAGAAGCAAGTGACGAGAACATGATTATCGAATGCTTACTTAATCCTGGGGCATTTGAATTCAATGGAAAAACAGGGTTACTTGTAAGAGTAGCCGAAAGAACAGTCCAAAAAGAAGGTCTATTATCTGTTCCAATTTACAATAATAGCGGAAGGGTTGAAATTTTAGATTTTAAGCTTGACGATCCAAAATTGAATGCTTCAGACTCTAGAGTGATCCAATACGATGGGGTAGATTACCTCACAACCATATCTCACTTACGATTGGTTTGGAGTGATAATGGAGTTGATTTTAAGGAAAACCCTGGCTATACTTCTCTTTTTGGAGAAGGAGAATACGAATCATATGGTATAGAAGACTGCCGTGTATCTAAAATTGAAGATACCTATCATCTTACTTACACCATGGTTTCTTCAAATGGTGTTGGTGTTGGGCTTAGAACCACAACCGACTGGAAAACTTTTGAGAAAAAAGGAATGATTTTTAGTCCGCACAATAAAGATTGTGCCATTTTTGAAGAAAAATTCAATGATAAATTTTATGCCTTACACCGTCCAAGCAGTCCTGAACTGGGTGGTAATTATATTTGGTTGGCAGAATCTCCTGATGGCGTGCATTGGGGAAACCATAAATGTATTGCGAAAACTCGTGAAGGAAAATTTGACAGCAAACGTTTAGGAGCAGGAGCTGCCCCAATAAAAACGGAGAAAGGCTGGTTAGAAATTTATCATGGGGCCACCAAAGAAAACAGGTATTGTTTAGGAGCTCTTTTATTAGACCTGAAAGACCCTTCTATTGTTATAGCCCGCTCAGAAGAGCCCATTATGGTGCCAACGGAAACTTATGAAAGGACGGGGTTTTTTGGTGAAGTGATTTTTACCAATGGACATATCGTTGATGGAGATGAAATACAAATGTATTATGGTGCGGCCGATGAATTTGTTGGCTTAGCCACGTTCTCCATTGCAGAAATCTTAAAAACACTAAACGTATAATGGAAAAACTAGCAAAAATAGGACTCAAGGATTTTTCCAGGAGCACCAAGATTTTAATCTTAACCAACTTAATTTACGCGTTTGTTTTACCAGTAATTGACATTTTTGTAGCTTCTTACATCATGCGAAACTCTAATGATCCATCTAAAGTAATGATGTATCAATTAGCTATTTATACAGGTATCCCAATTACCTTTTTTATAAATGGTTTTTTATTGAATACCGTTAATATCAAAAAGCTATTCTCCATTGGGATGCTATTGAGCGGCGTTTCTATGGTATATATGATGTCTTTAGAGGAAATCAGTTATACTGGATTAATTTCAGCAGGATTGATAATGGGAATGTCTTTTGGTTTGTATTGGGCTAATAGGGATTATCTCGTGCTTGCTACGACAACTGATAAAACGCGAAATTTCTATTACGGACTAGACACCTTTTTCTATACTTTAACCGCCGTTATCGTACCCGTAATTATTGGCTGGTACCTGATGAACGGTAGTGATTCAACCTCAAATGAAAGCGTGAATTCAGGATATAGAGTCGTTACCGGAGTGGTTTTTATATTCACTATTCTTGCTTCCATTGTATTTCATTTTGGTGATTATGAAAAACCTAGGAATGAGAAATTCCTCTATTTCAAGTTTCATAAACTTTGGACAAAAATGCTTCAAATGGCTGTTTTAAAAGGACTAGCGCAAGGATTTATCGTAACAGCTCCAGCCATGCTTATGATGAAATTTTTTGCTTCTGAAGGGGCATTGGGAACTGCACAATCTGTAGGAGCCATTATCGCTGCAGTGATTATGTTGATTCTTGGTAAACTATCGTCACCTAAACATCGATTGGTGATTTTTAGTATAGGGCTTATCTTTTTCTTTTTAGCCTCCTTTTTCAATACATTGATGTTTAACTCAACAGGAGTAATTATCTTTATATTCCTATTGTTAATAGCAAGGCCTATTCTTGATATTGCGTATTTTCCTATTCAATTGAAAGTCATTGATATATTGTCTGTAATTGAAAATAGAAATGAATTTTCATATATCTTAAATCATGAATTCGGATTATATGTGGGACGTCTTTTAGGTGCTGGTACTTTCTTAGGTATTGCCTATTTCGGAAATGCAGATGACGCCTTGAGATATGCCTTATTAATCATCGCCGTAATTCAATTACTCTCAATCTTAATCGCCAAACAACTTTTGGATCAACAATCTAAACTAGAAAATAAAGATGTATAAAACAATTCATTTAATAGTTCTCTTTCTCTGTATTAGCTTAAGTTCTTGTAATACAACTCAATCTACGATTGCAGTGATTCCTGCTGTAAAACAGCAATCAATACAGCGCATTTCAGATATGCCCAATTTTCCAAAACCGTTTAAAATACTTGATTTTAACCAATTGGCAAAAGACTACGATGCTAAAGTGTATGACGTCAGTCAAACTGGTAAATATTGGCCACTAATCTGGAAAGATGACTCTCGCAAGAACTTTGATCAGGAAACCTTTGGAATTTACACTGCTATGGGAGATGTAAGACAAGGTGTTGAACATCACAAAGGGATTTTCCATGAATCACTAGCCAGTATTGGGTCTGTGATGGGCGCTAGTCTAGTGGGAATAGACAAGTCCAACCAAAACGGAAAGGACTACGTTGGGATGCTGAAAAATTATTACAACAGCGATACCAAGTGGAATATTATCATGAATAATACTTCCCCGGAAGTGGCACTTCTTGGAGGCGGTTACGCAAGGGACTGGTGGTATGACGTATATCCCAATTTGATGTTCTATGCCGTTGCTGATTTCTATCCAAATGAAAAAGACTATTCAGATATTCAACGTTCCGTTGCAGATAAATTCTATAAAGCCGATTCTACAATGGCAGGGAATTACCAGCATTCGTTTTTTGATTATTCAACACTAGAACCTAAAGACAATTGGATTTGCAAACAAGAAGATGTTGCTGCGGGTCATGCTTATGTGCTGTATTCAGCTTATCAAAAGTTCAACGACCCTAAATATTTAAAAGGTGCTGAATCTTCCTTACAAGCATTATTAAACCAAAAAGATAATCGCTATTATGAAATATTGATGCCTTTTGGAGCCTATGTAGCCGCTCGTTTAAATGCAGAAGAAGGTAGAAATTATGAGTACTCAAAAATTCTGGATTGGACTTTCAACGGCACGCCAGAATGTAGAGAAGGGTGGGGAATGTTACTCGATAACTGGAACGGATACGATGTTTCTGGCTTAATGGGAAGTACGGTAGATCATGGAGGTTTTGCCTTTTTGATGAATACCTATGATTCTATGTGGCCATTAGTACCTATGGTTCGTTACGATCCACGATATGCCAATGTAGTTGGAAAATGGATGCTGAATGCCAGTAATGCCATCAAATTCTTTTATCCTTATGAGATAGCCGATGAACACCAAACGATACCTGAAGAAAAACAACATACCAAAGGAGTGATTGCTTATGAAGGTTTGATCAAAAAATCACACCTTAAAAAATATGAAAACTTGCAAGCTCCTGTTGCTATTGGTGACGGTCCAAACTGGATTGAAGGAAACCCTGATGTTTCCCAATTTAGTGTATACGGAAGTGGACATGTAGGAATAGCAGGTGCCATCATTGAAAAAACAGATGTTCCTGAAATTTTAAAGCTAAACTGTCTGGCTACTGACTTTTACCGTGACGAAGCCTACCCTACTTTTCTAATGTACAATCCTTTTGATGGAGAAAAAACGGTGACTTACCACACTAAAACGACTACAAACGTAGATTTATATGATGCTATATCGCATAAAGTCCTATTGAAAAACGTTTCTAAAGTGGAGAAAATAAATATACCAGCGCTTTCTTCAAGGTTAATTATTGAAATCCCTTCCCGTTCTAAGATTGTCTTAAAGGATGGAAAATATTACGCTAATAATATTGTGGTTTCCTATTTGTAAAGTATTCTTTCAATAGAAAATAAAATTACTGAAAGCGGCAATCTGTTTCATTAATTACTATCAGAAATGGACGATGACTGCAGTAAGTTACTCGTCCATTTTCTATATTACATACAATTTTAAGAAAGCTATAATATTCGAAATAAAAAAAACTTGTAAGAATACAGACCCTTAAAAAGGTATAAACTCAAATCGAAACTATGAAACAAACGATACTACTTTCACTTCTTTTTCTACTGTTTTCCTGCAATAAAGAGAAAAAAACTCCTTCGGATAAAGTGTGGTGGAAAGAAACGGTATTCTACGAAATCTATATGCCCAGCTATAAAGACTCCAATGGAGATGGTTTTAGCGATTTTAAAGGATTGGTCTCAAAGTTAGACTACATTCAGAGTCTGGGCGTAAAAGGAATTTGGCTGACTCCTTTTTTAGAATCTCCCAAAGTCGACAATGGTTATGATGTTTCCAATTATTACAAGGTGGACCCCACTTATGGCACACTTGATGACTTTAAAACATTCTTGAAGGAGGCTCACAAAAAGGATATAAAAATAATCATGGATTTAGTGGTGAACCATACTTCAACCGATTCCAAATGGTTCAGGGAGTCTCGAAAATCAAAAGACAATCCGTATCGAAATTATTACATCTGGAAAGATCAACCCAACAATTGGGAATCTTTTTTTGGAGGTTCCGCCTGGGAATTGGACAAAACGACAAACCAATATTACTACCATCAATTTGACAAAAAAATGGCCGATCTCAATTGGGGAAACCCTAAGGTGGTTGCCGAAATTCAAAACGTGTTACGATTTTGGCTGGATATGGGTGTCGATGGCTTCCGCTTGGACGTGATCAATTTTCTCACCACAGATGGAATCGCAAAAGACAACCCCATAAAAGACGGAATACAGGAGCATCTTAACGACATTAATCAAAAAGGGGTAAAGACTGCTATGAAATCAATAAAATCGGTTGTTAACGAGTATGACGATCGCTTTATTGTGGGAGAAATAGGAAGCGATAAAATAGAAATTTTAAAGCAATATCAATCCCCTGAACTATTGGATGTTGTATTTAATTTTAACTTTGGAAGCATTAACGAATTCTCGACACAAAAAATATATGATGAATTGCAAAGTATGGAAAAAAACATGCAAAACTACCCTACGTTGTTTTTTGGGAGTCATGATATGCCTCGAATGATGGATAGACTTGCCGATGGTTCTCCAGAGAAGACAGTCGCTTTAGCGGCTTTAATTCTCACAGCAAAAGGAGTTCCTTTTATATATTATGGAGAAGAAATTGGAATGCATAATATCACGGCTGAAAGCATGGATGAAATGGTCGATATCCAAGGGAAAACCCACTATCAATTGGCATTGGATAAAGGCAAATATCCAGAAGAAGCACTGCTAGAAGGAAACAAAAACAATCGGGATAAATCACGCAGTCCAATGCAATGGAATGGTGATGCATTCGCGGGTTTTTCAAAAGGGAAACCTTGGATTAAGATTAATTCTGATTACAAGGAAATCAATGTTCAAAATATGGAAAAGGAACAGCATTCGATATTAAATAAATATAAAGAGTTGATAGTCTTAAGAAATAAGGAAAAAGCTTTGCAATACGGAATATATGATAAACTGGAATTAACCGATAACCAAATTTCATTTAGCCGTTTTTTTGAAGGAGATACCATTATGGTGAAAATAAACTTTGGTGCAGAAAAACGAATACAACTTCCTGCAGGAACTAAAATACTGATTGGAAACACCAAGCTTAAAACAAATGGGATTCTTATTTATAAAAACTAATGTAATTCTAATTCAACCTGCAGTCTAAAAATTATAGCGTTTAAGTTTTACAAGTGACTCAAGCATCTTTTATTTCTTGTAAAGAATGGAAGTATATTTTCGTTATTAACTGCTACGATATTGCTATATTTTAATATTAATTGTGGTAAAATTGAAGATAGCTAGTATATAGGTCTGACTAAAGTCTGACTTTATCTATAATCAAATATATAATAATTATCTTATAAATCATCTAGTGGACTATTTGCTTGCAGTAGGTTTTTTGTGATTAGTTGGGTGTAGATGGCAGTTGTTTTGCTACTGGAATGACCAAACAATTCGCAAATATATTGTCGATTAAAACCGCTAGCGCTGATTTGTAATCCGTGCCTATGTTGCTTATTAATTCTAATATACTTTCAACATACACTTTAGAACTGTTCACTTTGTAGATTTTTATCATTGATGCGCTAGAAAGTCAAAGAATACAATGCTGCACCAACTGTTTGCTGGTTGTAAATTAACGCACAATAATTTATTTAACCAATACCCACTGTTGGTGATATTGCTGTTTCATTTAGTGTGTCGTATTTATAAAAAGTCTTAGGTGCATAGCGTAGAGAGAACTAGGGTTATTGTTGTGATTAAAATTGCTCTTAATAATTTCTTCCCCAAGGTTTTTTTACCAAATAATTATCACAACTTGAGCAGTCGCGACCAAATTGCCATGTCAATGAAAGTTCATGTACGCCTTGGGTATTCCCTAGTTTTGAAGTGTTAATATCATAGGAGTAACCTAATACAAAACGATCTAACTGAATAGAGCCAAATAGATTTACAGACGTTAGAAAGTGACTATTATTGCTTTTCCCTTCTGGATTTGTTGCCGCAAGCACTCCTAAAATTAGTGGTTTGAATTCGAGTGCTGTACCGAAATCTAATCTGTTGTATTGTGCTTGTCGCATATAACTGGCAGTTAGTAACAAATTTGTTTGATCAGGAAAGAAATTTAAATGGGTATCATCCAAACTTATTGAATAACCGGAATGAACGCTTAAAAACATTTCCAACGGAACTGCGCCATCTGCTATAAAAGCAATGTTTGGTTTATTTAAATGTTTTAAGGAAGCACCAAACCAAGCTTGGTCACTGTAGAGTAATACACCTGAGGAGATGTCCAGAAGATCAATCTTCTCATTCGCGTTTAAAGCACCAGGATCAGCACTTCCACCGCTGGTAGTACCGTCATTGGTATTGATTTGATCTTCGAATAAAAGACTGCTAAAATTAAAGTTTTTGCGTCCATAACCTGCTTCCAATCCTAATCGAAGTCTCCAATCATCATTTAGATTAACATTGTAGGAATACACCCCATTGACCTGAACATAATTATAATTAGTAAATACTTCGCGTTGATTTAAAATAGATAGACCTAAGCCCATATTTCTTTCAGGACCAATTGGACCGTTAACGAATGCATATTCAGTATCGATTCGTCTGGTCTCATTTGGCCATTGAGATCGGTGAATAAGTCCAGCATATCCAGTTATTAAAGTTCCCGCAAATGCAGGGTTTAGTGTTTCAGGAACCAAAAAGTATTGGGTAAAAACGGGGTCCTGTGCTTTCACTTCTGTAATGGATAAAGAAGTTAACACGATAAATAAAATAAATTTTAATTTCATTCTAATTGGGGCTTATTTTATTAATACAAATGGGTGATTGACATTGACAATAGTTCCGTAAAAAGTTTCACCACTGACCTTACAGAAGTAATTACCGTTTTCCGCATTCTGTCCTTTTATTTTACCATCCCATCCTCGTAAAATTTCCCCTGTTTCTGAATATATCAGCGAACCCCAGGTGTCATAGATATCCAAGCGAACGTTTTTTAAAGCCTTAGTTACGGGTCTTAATGTGTCATTAATGTTATCATTGTTTGGAGTAAAAGCGTTCGGAACTACCAATAAATATCCTTTTTCAACGATAAAGGTGATTTTTTGCACATATATGCATCCGAAAGGGTAGGTTACCGTTTGGGTTACAACATAATCTTTTGGATTTATGAAGGTATGCACCGGGTTAGGTTCTGCAGAAACGCTGCCGTCTCCAAAATCCCAAGCCACGCTAATATAATCTCCTGTGGCAGTATTGGTGAACTGAATCGGATCATTTATGGAATAATTGCCATAAGAGGAATAGAAATATGAACTTGTATTGTAGGAAGGTGTACCAAGGGATTGCAACTTAACATTGAAGGAGTAATTTGCTTTACATCCAATAGCATCAGTTACGTAAAGTATCGCAGTTCCATTTTGACTGGTATTCATAATTTCGTTGTTCGCACCACTAACGGTTCCGCTTGACCACTCGAACAAGTAGGGAGGAACACCGCCAGAAACTTGGGCTACAAAATTTTGTTTGATGTATTTAGCAGCACAGTCAAATTCGGTTTTGGTGACCACCCCAATTACTATAGCTGGTGGCCTGTTGATACTGTATTGCGCCTGTTGTGAGCAACCATTAGCGTCTTTTACAGTAACCATATAGTTTCCTGCGGGGATATTGGCTAAATCTTCAGTTGTAGCACCGTTAGACCAGGCATAGCTAAATGGAGCTGTACCGCCAGCAACAAGGAGGTTTATCGCCCCGCTATTGGCATTGTCACAATCAAAGGCATTGGTGACATTGGCCGAAAGAACTAATAATTGAGGTTCCAATATGATAAAAGTTCTTTTGATCGTACAAGGCTTGCTGTCAACAATTGTTACTGTGTAAGAACCAGGCCCCAAATTATTTCTGACATTTCCAGCCGTGGCATTATCATCCCACACCAGTTTCACGGGAGCGATACCACCCACTAGATTTAGATTAATACTACCATTATTATTACCAAAACAACTGATGTTTTTAACAACCGGATTGATTGTGAAAATGGGCGCTTCGGGGATATTTACATTCAATGTTTTTACACAATTATTAGAATCTGTAACGGTAATCAAATAATCCCCAGCGGATAGATTGTCCTGGAAAGTACTACTTCCTAGATTACTCCATAATATTTGATAGGGTGCAAGACCGCCAGATACGGCAATTCTAATGGATGCATCGTTATCGCCATAACAGATAATGGGAGTTGTGGTCGCGGTAATAATAATTTCAGATGGTTGGCTTAAGGTAACACTTAATGTTTTTGAACAACCCGAATTATCGGTTACTACCAAATTATATGTTCCAGCTGCAATGGCGTCTAAGTCTTTATTGGAACTTGTAAAACCATTTGGTCCTGTCCAAGCATAGTTGTAGGGTGCTGTGCCACCAACAACATTTATAGCAATTGCTCCGGTTGGATGTCCTGAACACAATAAATCGGTTTTACTAGTTAGCGTTACATCCAAAATAGGAGGTTCAGTTATAGTAAAAGAGGCTGTTTTAGGACCGCAATTTTTAGCATCAGAAACTGAAAGGACATATATTCCAGGAGCTAAATTAGCTAAGTCTTCTGCGATTGAATAAGGGCTTCCGTTTTTCGTCCAAGCGTAAGAATAGTTCAAGGTACCGCCCGAGACTGTGATTGCAACTGAACCATCTGCCTTATTAAAACAACTAACATTTTTATGCAAATCAGTACCAATAATAATATCATTAGGTTCTGTGATCGTATAGGTTTTAGTAATAGGACAACCACCAGCATCTGAAATGGAAAGGTCATAATTCCCAGGAGCCAAATTTGAAATGTTAGACGCAGATGAGTTAAATCCGTTTGGTCCGGTCCAACTGTAGGTGTAAGATGGCCCTGTACTGAATGGTATTCCTCCAGTGCTACTAGTTTGAATTTCACCATTGTTGGCACCAAAACAAGTACTGTTTGTTAAAGTAACAGTAGATGAAATGGAAGGGTTTACGGTAACCATAATTGTAAATGTATTGCCTTTGCAAAGTCCGGAAATTGGTGTAACCGTATAGGAAACAGTAGCAGGATTTGAAGAGGAATTTACTAATGTTTGGCTTATTGTCGGTTGAGGCGTTGGTTGAGATACTGCGCCTGTAATTACACCAAATGGAGAAACAATAGGGGTTGTCCAACTGAATAAAGTGTTATTTGGAACGATATCCCCGGCAGAATTTTGCGGAGCGACTGTAAATGAATTTCCGCTACATATTAGTGTTGTTTTTGAGGATATAACAGGGTTTTGATTGATTACCACCTCAGCAATTGAAGATGTTAAATTAGAACAGCCGCCTGATGACAGTGTGATGACACAGTAATAGTAGGCAGTACCAACGACAGTATTGGGAGGACTAAAGTTAGCCGTTGTTGCAGTAGTAATTGCTGTACCTCCAGTCAAAGTGTTGGTAGTATTAGAGTACCATTGATAAGAGGCTGTTCCTACTCCATTGCTATAAGCTACCGATAGGGTTGGAGGAGTTCCGCCTAAACATGAAGTACTCGAATCTGGTTGCTTTGTAATTGTTGCTGTAGAATTTACAATAATTGCTGCGGTTGTACTTGTAACGCTGCAACCTAATGTGCTATTTTGGACGACTATACAATAATAATATTTTGTGCCAATGACATTGGTAGGTGGAGAAAAACTGCTGTTAGTAGCATCGGCAATTACTGTGCCGCCAGAATTTGAATTTGTTGTCTTGCTATACCATTGATAGGAAAATGCTCCATTACCGCCAGTTGCATTAACCTCTAAATTTGCCGGAGTGGCCCCTAGACATAAATTTTGTGAGGAGATTGGTTGCGATGAGATTATAGGGTCAGCATAGATAATAATTTCGGCTACATTGCTTGTTGCGGGTACACAGCCATTCCCGTTTAATGATACTACTGCATAGAAAAAATAGTTGCCAGGGGCTGTAAAAATAGGCATTGTATATGTGGAGCTTGTTGCTCCAGTGATTTCAGTTCCTGTTGTTGTATTATTAGTATTATTCGAATACCATTGGTAGGAAGAATTTCCCGTTCCTCCGGTATTGTTGATTGATAGAGGTGAGGGTATGGTAACGCCAACGCAAAGATTCTGAGTAGTTAAAGGTTGTGAAGTTATTGTAGCATTAGCCAGTATCGTTACCGCTGCAGTGTTAGACTTAATTTCTGAACATCCTCCAGAAGATAAGGTAATAACGCAATAGTAATATATTTTACCTGCAATGGTCGATGGAGGAGTGTAGTTTGAATTGGTTTCTCCAGTGATAACAGTACCACTACTTGTATTATTGTCTGTATTTGAATACCATTGATACATTGGAGTACTAGTAGCCCCACTAACAGTAACAGACAGAACATTGGGAGTTCCTCCTAGACAAATGGTACTAGAAAGCGGTTGAGTTATGGTAGGTGCCGAATTTACTGTAAACAATTCTGTAGTTTTACAATTACTAGAATTGGTATAAGTAATGGTTGTGGTTCCTCCCGAAATTCCTGTTACTAAGCCAGTCGAACTAATAGTTGCTACTGATGGATTGGAAGATGTCCAAGGACTAGTTGTAGCGGCAGTTGTCGAACCCGTTAATTGTGAAGTGAATCCAACACATGAAAATAGATTTCCTGTTATTGTAGGCGAAGGATTGATTGTAAAAGTTTTATTAGTTGCTGTCGTTGTTCCACATTCATTTGTAACTGACAATGAAACAGTGAAAGTTCCTGTGGTAGCATAACTAATAGTTTCAGGAATTGCAGAAGTTGAAGTTGTTGGTAAACCTCCTGGAAAACTCCAAGCATAGGTTAGGGCTTGGGTACCGCAATTAGTGGTACTTGCCGCAGGAGTAATAGATGTCGTTGGTTGCGATTGACAAAGAGAGGTAATTGGATTAATACTTACTGTTGGTGGTTTTTTTACCGTTACAACTTGTGTTGCTATTTGTGGAGTAGAACAGGCATTTCTTGCTGTAAGCTTAATGGTATAGGTTCCCGGTTCCGTGAAATTGAAAGAAGCATTTGTTGTAGTTTGATTTGGAATAGGTGTAATGTTGGTGCCACAATAGGCAGAAGCATAGGTTACACTCCAAACATAGGATGGAGGACTACAAGAATTTGTTGCTATGGTGGTGGTGTTCGTTGCTGTTGTTGTGAGAGCAGAGCAGCCAGAGTAGTTATTTAGAGTAAAAGAGGGGACAAGAGGCGGTTCTATGCAGATTGTCTTTACTTTTGTATCAAAACCACATCTGTTCGCTGTTTTTATCGTAATGGTATATGTTCCGGAATTAGAAAAATTAAGGCACAGGGTATTTGAACCTGCTACCCATAAGTTAGGGTCCGAAGAGTTAAAGTCATTACCCAAACTTCCGCTATTTATAGAATAACCTGTAGATGGAGAAATGGTCCAAGTTATTTTTGCGGAGGAATTGCAAGTACCACTGTTAATTTCATTTGCTCCAGTTGATATATTTGTCATACAAACTGTCGTACCAGTACATGCAGATGGTGGAAGTGTAAAGTCCGCAACTGGTGCTGTTGAGACATAAATAGGCACAACACCAACAGAGGATGTGTTACACGGATTTGTGGCGACGATATTTGCAGAGAAAGAATTTGGATACGAATTGCTTCCATCAGAACTAGTTATCCCACATGAAGATTTTAAAAAAGTGTGAGTTACACTAGACGGTGGTGGATGATTAAAAACTTCTGGCGGGGATCCATCATTAAATGTTACTGTATAAGTTGTTCCAGGAGGATTATTAGTTGTCCCAGTAATAGGGAAAGTAAGGGAACTTGAATTGCAAATATCTGTATTTCCAGGATTTCCTAAAGAGACGGCAGGATTTGAACCAACAAAAACAATATAATTTTTAACTGTATCACATCCATTACTTCCCTTAATAGTATAAACAAGTTTCCAAAGACCTATAGGATATGTGTGAGATACGGTTGACCATGAGGTTGAATTAAAATCAGTTGTCCCATCACCCCAATTTATCGAGTAATTGGTATTAAGAGTAGACGTTGATGTTGCGTTAGAAAAAGTAAATGTTGAAGTGGTATTACTACAGATTTTAAAAACAGGGAGTCCGGTAAATACGCTTCCAGATCCAGTCCCTCCCAAAGTTGCATCTGGAGAAGCTTTTACAGTGACAATCGCACTGTCAGAGCTAGGTTGTGTGGTAATAGGGATACTGGCGTCTTGAACACTAATTAAATTGTAATTTAGCGTTGTAACCGTTGCTGTTGAGATATTTAGCGTAACCGAATTAGTGGTTGCTGTTGTCACAATCGTTAAATTGCTACCGCCGTTAATTTTGTAAGTAAAAGTATAAGGAGCTGTTCCCCCTGAGCCTGTAAACGTTATTTGTGGTTGTGCTGCATTTTGACAAACAGTTGTTGTTCCTGAAATAGTTGCGGAAGGCACTGCTAAATTATTCAAAATACTTAAGGAAGCTCCGGTCTTTTTCGTTTTCTCAATGTATGTGTCACTATTTCTAGCACTTAAAACACATCCGTTATTTACTAGGATGAAAAAAAATATAATCTTGTAAAGGATTTTCATAAAGGTATTTTGCTGCTAGGGTAATTATATTTCAATCTTAAATATTAATGTTCAAACTTACGATTTATATGAACCCGTTTCTTACGGTTTCCCGTAATTGAATCGTTTTATTGCAAAAAGAACTACGAAGCATTTGCTATGAATTCTTATTTTAATTTTGATGCAAGGTTTTTGATAGCTTCACTAACCTTTTTTTGGACCACTTTTCCGTAACTTTCCTGAGTGATTGTCATGTTTGAATGACCTAGTAGTTCTGAAACGATTTCCATTGGTACATCATTGTATAGTAAAACTGTTGAAGCAAATGTTTTCCTGGCTGTGTGGTGTGTGATTCTTTTATCGATTTCTGTTATAGATGCAATCTCTTTTAAATAAGCATTGAATTTCTGATTACTTATAGCAGGGAATACGGAATTACTATCTATTAAATATTTATCGATAATCTCTTGTGCTTTTGGGAGTATTGGAATGGATATTTGGCGTTGTGTTTTTTCACGCTTCATCTGGATCCAATTCATGTTGTCAAAACCGATTTGGATATTTTTTATTTTAAGATGCGCCATTTCATTGTAAGCTAATCCTGTGTAGCAACAAAAAATGAATAAGTCCTGGATTATCCTCAATCTTTCTGGAGTAAATGTGGACCCTTCAATGTTTTGGAGTTCTTCTGTAGTAAGGAAAATAACATCTTTGTGGAACTTTTTAGATTTATATAGTATAAATGGGTCTCTATCTAAATAACCTTCTGAAATAGCTTGTTTGATAGGTGTTCTGAGCCTTTGAATGATTTTGTTGATAGTGATTTGCTTTATGCTTTTCTCTGTCTTTAAATAGTAGTCAAAATCATCGAGAAACCGCAAGCTTAATTCCTTTAAAGGATAATCTAATTTTTTAAATTGCCACTTTATGAATGCTTCTAAATGATTTCCAACATATACGAATTTTTGATAGGTATTTTGTTTTATTTCTATTCCAACTAGTTTCTGTATTCGTGAAACATATTTCCTGTAACAAGACAATATATATTCTTCCTTTCTAATTGGTATACCTTTGTACTCATTAAAGATATTATCTAGTTTACATGGAATTCCCTGAAGTTGAAATATCAAAATAATATTGTAAATCTTGACTTGGATACGCTCTAATTGCGCATTTATATATTGGTGGTTTGGCTCTAGTATTGTTACTTTTTGGAGTTTGCTTCCCCAATATTGTGGATTTACAAGAAGCCCAGTATTAAACTGTTTTCGTTCTTTGTTTAATGTTATTCTACAATATAATGGACATAAGCCTCTTTGATTGGTTCTGGCGGTACTTATTATAAACAGTATTGTGATTTTTTCGTTGTGCATGTTTCCAATGTTTTAAGTTAAAAATGAGGTATAACTACACAAATTTAAAGGCATTGGAAAACAATAGATTGGCTATTTAATGTATTGTGATAATCTATAATATAATTTGGCCTGTTGATTATGGTATTATCTCTGCTAAGAGGTATCCACTTTGAAGACGCCATAATTGGTTTTCATTGAAGACGAGCCGGAGGGAGGGGGATGTTGTTTTGAAACCCCTCTTTCTTTTGGGGATCATGTAAATAAGTGTTTAAATGATCACTTTATTCTGACACCTGTTGGAGCAGGGAAATCTTTGCCAAGATGATTAAATAACTGTCTTACTTTAGAACGCCAATTTAATCTAACTAATGGCCAGGGTTTACTGCTTTCTAATACTTCTATCCTATCGCTTAAGTGTGAAGGTCTGTTCTGTTTTGAAATTTTTACACTATCGAATTCTAAAAGTAATTCAGGTTTGTCTATTGGATTTATTTCGTTATCTAAATCAAAAATTGTCCTATGCTCCGATTGGTTGAATTTTTCTGATTTGATTCTGAATTGATCGAATAATTCTATTAAAGGCATTTCATCAGTTATATAGTCTAAATCGTAAATGTCTTTCTTAGCAAAACGATTTGAAGCACTCATTAATTTGAATAAACCAATGTCTGTTTTATGAATTACTCGAATACCATCAAATACTTCTGGAATAAATAAGCATTTCATATTTTGCAAAAACTCCACTTTTATAACTTGATCTTCTTTTGAAATAAACATTTTTTAAAATAGAAATTGTTCGTTAAGTTCTGTATTTAGGAGCATTGTATTTACTTGCTTCTTACCATAAAGGTTTTCAACTTCTTCTATAATTTGGTCAAAACCAATTCTTCCAATGATTAGCGGAGCGATAAAATCGATGTCAATTGATATGCGATGGTTGTATCTTAAAGCCAAATCTGTACCACCACCTAATGCAAATTGCGAGATGCTTGATAAATTTTGTAAGTCTAAGATAGTTTGTTTTAGAATGGGACCTACTGCACTCATACTTGTTTGAAACGTGCAAAAGTGGGTACATTGTATCTTTTTGCTACCATTGCACAAACTTCGTTGCTAATACGCTCTTTTGTAGTTTTGAGGTATTTAAGAATTAGTATTTTGGAATAATACTGTTCTAATTTAACAATATCTGTTGCAAAAGTTTCTTGGTTTGTGGCAAACAAAGCTCTTGGGATTATAATATCCTTGTCTCTGGAAAGACTAAGTTTACTATGATCCATATCCCAAAATAAATGTTTGGGAAAAATTGTCGCTATGTTTACTGATTGTTTCACGATACAAAATTAGTATTTTTTTTTAATAACATTCGTTAATAAATGTTTAAATAGCTCTTAAAAAGAGTATTAACCTATGTAATAACTCAAATTTGAAGGTCTGAAAGACATTGCTTGTTCGCTAACTTTAAAAAGTTTGGCAAGATGTTTAATTACATCATCAATATTTTCATGACAATTACTGATTTCACGTTTTTATTCCTATATAAATTAGTCTAAATTTATTGTTCGAATTTTGGGAGACAGTATAAAATTCAAAATCAATCTGTTTCAAATATTGTCATGTAGGTTGCTTTTTTTTAATTTAAAAGATTCCCTATTCTAGGAAATATCGTCTTTAAAAGGTAAAGTGTTTAAATCTAAAAGTAGGAAAAATATTGTTTATATAATTTTATCATGTATTTAGTCGGTTTTATTTGTAGTTTAAGGTGTAAAAAAGTAAATTAGCACTTCAATTAAAACTCATGACGCTTTTAAATAAGTTTCTAGAAATTACTTTAAACGTTTAGTTAAAAGAGTTGGGTATACTAGAAATATTCAGAGTATTTAATGTGTAGTAAAAAGAGACAGTTAAAAAAAGTGTATAAAAAATGGAAACAGACAATAAGCAAGACAAGATGTTCTTATTCATAGGTGTGTTTTTTGTTGCCGCTATGAGTTTATCGACAGTTATTTTAATAGTGTTTTTTTTATTAAATTTATGATTTTTCATAATAAGTCTGGTTATTCGTGGGTAAACTGGTTCTTCGTCAATTTTGGTAAAAAAGGCGCAAATTAGATAAAACCATTTTTCTTAATAATTAGAAGCTAGGCCTTCCATAAATCATTCTTTTGATATTCTTAAGACGATTAACCTGACCTTTCACTTGTCCGTTGCTACAAGTGCTAACTACTGCATAGTTAACAGCATCATAATCTTGGACAGTTTACCCTGGAATACCCATCTAAACTTATGTGTTTAGCAACAGTTTTTCTGCTTATTTTTAAAGCATCCGAAATGGCCCTTTTTTAAAACCCCAGTTGCTTTAACTCTTTGATTTTGTTAAAATTATAGGTTGTTACTGGATTGATTCTGGTACTCTTGTTATTATAATTAGGTGTAGTTTTGTTTACTTTCGTTTGTTTTGCCGACTCCTTCTGCAATAAGTACTGGTTTTATCTGTATATCCAGTTTAAAAATGGCAACGAATAAATTTTGTTTCTTAAGGTAAAAATTAACTTTTTTGGGAAAAAAGTTAAAAAGTCTAATGGCAGCTAATATTTATCATAAAACATTTTTTTTACTTATAATTTTAATAAATAAAAACTGAGATAAGGTAATTACTGTTTTTAATCTTCTTATAGAGCCCCGTTAGTTATTCTATTATTGATTCGTCGTAAAATTCAAAATAATCGATAAAATACGTATTTAATCGATAAACTTACGTTTTTTATGAATTTCGCAAGCTTTTACTGTCATAAAAAATAATTTAAACATTGTAGACTGAGTTTTATTGTATATTTTTGTTTTAATTATATTAATCTTTAATCTTTAATCTGAATTATGAAATTAAAAATTATTTTTTTTAGTTTGTTTTTTTTATTTGCAACAGCTTCCGTTTCTGCACAAGATAAAAAGTTGTCTACCAGTATTATCAGTTCTACGGCAGCGATAAAAAAGTATCACGAAATGAGAGAGCTGCAGGGAATGAAAAAAGGGGAGTTGATGGAATTATATATAGAACGTATAAATGTTCTTGTGAAGACATTACCTTATATTGCCTTAGTTACTAAACCAGGTATTACTTTGGCTGATTTAGGAATTCCTAATGATAATATAAAGGCCTTGACCCGACAAGCTGAAAGTACTAGCGAGTTCCTTGAAGTGACGGTGGAGTTTCAAAGGAGAATGGTTCCCTATGCAGACACAAATAATTTGATAGCGGCCATTTTGTTTTATGAAAACACAATGAAACTATTACATGAATTCAATGAAATGTAAAGATTATTAATTTAGTTGTCTTTTTAAATTTTGATAAGAGTAATGTAGGAATAATTGACACTCCTTATCGATGAATTTTGAAATCACTTAGAAGGTCGTAATTACTTTTTTCAGGAATACTCTAAAGATAAACTCCAACTATTTAACTTATAGTGCCAATGAAAAGCATATCACAAATTGTATATATGGTCTTTTTTATAGTTTTTAGCGTAAACGCGCAGCAAGAAAGAGGGATAATTGGGTCCGGCAATTGGTTAAACAATTGGACAGAATTCAAGCCCTATAAGCAAGATTATGGGGAAGCCAATCGGATTTTGGCGGGTAATATTTCTGTTAATACAAGATTAGAAAAGAAAAATATTTATTTATTGCAGGGAAGTGTTTATGTTATTAATAATGCGACTCTTACTATCGATCCGGGTACGGTGATCATTTGTGACTCTGGATCTAGGGCTTCTCTTATTATTACAAAAGGAGCTACTATAATTGCCGAAGGATTAGAAACAGACCCAATTGTTTTTACCTCTAACAAAAACCTTAAAAAAGCGGGAGATTGGGGCGGTATAATCGTATTAGGAGATGCGCCAACTAATAAATTAGGAGGTGTTTCATCTGTGAAATTTGATTTGAATTTGGCTTTAACCACTTTTGGGGGATTGAATACCAGTAGTAATTCTGGTATTTTAAAATTTGTAAGGATAGAGTTTGCAGGTGCAAAATTGAAAGGGACCGATAATTTTAACTCTTTGCTATTAGCTGGTGTAGGAAACAAAACCGTAATAGAAAATGTAATGGTGAGTTATTCAGGAGGTGATTCTTTTGAAATATTGGGAGGGGACCTTAAATTAATTAAGATGGTCTCATTTAAATCAAGTAGTGATGATTATAAATTTAATTACGGTACACAATGTAGTATTGATAATTCCTTAGCGATTCGTTCATCATTTTTGTCAAGTAATAAAGGTTCCCGATGCATTGATATTGCTTCTTATGATAAAAAAGAAGAAGTTGATTTTAATAAAAAACAAACATCGGTGATTGCAACTAATTTAACATTGGTTAACGATAGTGAAAATATAAGTGCCGATATTCAATCAGGTTTAATAAAAGAGGCGGTATATGTTGCTGAAAACGCTTCAATAGACTTTAAAAGGAGTGTGATTTCCGGATTTAACCCTGCTGTATTATTGGAAAATAAGATTGAAGTTAATGATGCAAATCTAAAGAGAATAAAATTTCAGGAAATGTATTTCAACTTTTGCAAAGGTAATATTTTTACGGAATTTAATTCTGACAACGAAGATTTAGAAAGCTGGTACGGGAATAGTATTTTTTCTAATGTTTATTCAAAAAGTGACAATAAGGAAACCTTTATTGACTTTTCGAATGATAAAAGACCTGATTTTAGATTAAAAATAGGAAAGATTGTGGCTTCAAATGTTGATAAATAGTTTCTAGGACAATTTTAGGTTTAAAAACGTATGAATGTAACATATAATAAATTACATTTTAGTTATAATTGTTAATTATGCTAAATAAAGATCAGTTTAAGAATGGCTACTATAATAAAAAAAAGATTTTTTTGTTTTTTGTTTTTTGCTCTTGCCGCAGCAACTGATGGCTTTGCTCAAATAACGATTGGTAAACCTACGCTTAGTTTTACTCAAATTTGTGCAGACGCTGATTATAATACTCAAGTGCCTATTTTGTCTAAGGTAACTTTTACTTTTAGTCCACAATCGGCTTTAAGTTCAACCAATCAATTTATTGTAGAATTATCGGATGCAACTGGAAGTTTTTCTAATCCTATAATTTTGGTTAGTTCTGATGTTGGAGCTGTTAGTGGTTCTCCAGCTACTTTAGGATTTCGGATTCCCACTAACATAGCAGGAGAAGCCTATAAAATAAGAATACGGAGTACCACTCCAGCATCTACCAGCCCAGATTCGAATACGTTTTCGGCCTATTATCAGATACAAAACGCGCCTTTTTCCATCAATAATTTTGTAGAAACTGCCACTTATTGCGCAGGAGGAAGTTATGTTTTAAGGATAGATAATCCTGGGACGGGCACTAATGATTCGCCATTAAAGTATCCTTCGTTGACCTATAATTGGTTTAGGGATAATGGTAATTCGGTTGCTCCTACATTATTAGTAAGTGCCAGTACGGGTAGTTATACAGTAACACAAGCCGGAAAATATTATGTAGAGACTAATTATGGTTCTTGTACTTCCAATTCTTATTCTAACAGGGTAACCGTTTCTGAGTCCGCCGCACAAGTTTCGAGCATAACTTCTAACAAAGGAAATCCCTTTTGTGCTTCTGAAGGTACAACAACACTCAGTACACAAGCCGCTAACAGCTATCAATGGTTTCTTGACGACCTAAAAATTGAAGGAGCAACTGCGAATACTTATGAAGCGAGTAAAGCGGGCTTATATGTTGTAAAAGTAGATTTTGGAGGATGTATTACTAATGCGTCGATTAATTTACAGAAAATACAATTTTTGAGCGCTATCAATTTGTCAGGAACAAATACAATAAAAGAAGGGGAAACAAAAACAGTAATCACAACAACAACCGCTGAAAATCCTGCTTACCAGTGGTTTTTAAACGATGTGTTAATTGATGGTGCTAATGGTGCCACTTTTGATGCAACAACGGCAGGGGATTATAAGGTTGTTATTACTCAAACGAGTAGTTGTAGAGCTTCTAATGAATTTCTTTTCACTATTGAATACCCTATTATTGATAGGGATGTCGTTTTGATTCCTAATTTTATAAGCCCTAATGGAGATGGGATAAATGATACTTGGGTGATCCCTCAGGAATATTTAAGCGGAACAAATACTGAAGTATTATTGATGAGTTCCACAGGCGAACAAATATTGAAGACAAATAATTATCAAAATAATTGGCCTGAGAATATGATGGATTTTAAAAATGTAAATCCGGTCTATTATTATATCATTAGTACGCAGGGTAAAAAAGTGAAGAAAGGTTCAATAACCGTAATAAAATAACATGAAAAAAAATTTACTTTTATTGACTTTATTTTATGGCCTTTTCACTGCACTTTATTCTCAGACAACACCAACTGAAGATGGAGTGGTTTCGTTTGCTTTAGCCGCTCGTAATTCGTTAAAATTCAACAGATACATTATCAATCCCACTTTTAGTTTTGTTAGGGAACAAAATACTTTTGTCAGTTTTTATAATAGAAAACAGTGGGTACAATTTGATAATGCGCCCCAAACTTATTTGTTTAGCTATGCTGGTAGGTTGAGTGAGACCCAAGGAATAGCCGTTGGATTGTTTCAGCAGGATTATGGTGTTTTTACCACCTTTGGCGGGGTTGTTAATTTTGCCCAAAACGTAGAATTGGCCCAAGACAGCAATCTTACTTTTGGATTTAATTTAGGTTTTTATAAAAGCGGTCTCAACAAGGGTAAAGTAATTACAAACTACCCAGATCCTTCTTTAGACAATATTCCTTCTAATTTTCTTTTTGCCGCAAATCCGGGAATCAATTATGGGACGGCCTTTCTTGATTTTGGAGTATCGCTAAAGAATTTGTTTTTATACAATTTGAAAACATCGCAACTGGTGCAGGATGATCCAGAGAGAAGCATTGAATTGCATGTGATGCATACGGGCTATCTAGACAGCTATGGTTTTTTTGATAAGAGTAAATTTTCGGGTTTGTTAAAAACAGAGCTCAAAAAAGAGAAAACTGTTGTTTCGGGCTTAATGATGTTTTCTATCCCTAGTGGTGTTTGGGTTCAAGGCGGTTATAATACTTTATATGGAGCTTCGGCTGGTTTAGGTTTGAATATAACGCCTAAAATTTCCGTTGAGTATAATTTTGAAAAGGCGACAGGTGATTTATCAAGTTTTGGATCTTCGCATGAAATTACACTTGCTTATAATATTACTAGCAAGAATAATTATTATGGGGATGAAGAAGAGGGAGGGGCATTATTTGTTCCAGATGTGAGTCCAAAACCGCTAAAGCCAAAAAACACAGCTCCTTATGTAGATGCTAAAACTAGGGCCGCTAATGCCCAAGCGAAGCTAGCAGCAGATGCTAAAGCAAAAGCAGATGCATTAACACAGGCTAGACTTGCTACCGATGCGAAACTAAAAGCAAATGCCCAAGCGAAGCTAGCAGCAGATGCTAAGGCGAAAGCGGATGCAGAGGCACAGGCTAAACTTGCTACCGATGCGAAACTAAAAGCAGATGTCCAAGGGAAAATTGCTGCCGAAGCTAAGGCAAAAGCTGCCACGTTGGCACAGGCTAAGCTGGCTGCTGCTGCGAAAGTAAAAGCGGATGCAGAAGTCCAAGCGAAATTAGCAGCAGAAGCTAAGGCAAAAGCCGACGCGTTGGCACAGACCAAATTGGCTGCAGATGCAAAACTAAAAGTGGATGCAGAAGCTCAAGCGAAATTAGCTGCCGAAGTCAAAGCGAAAGCCGATGCACTGGCACAGACCAAATTGGCTGCAGATGCAAAACTAAAAGCGGATGCAGAAGCCCAAGCGAAATTAGCTGCCGAAGCTAAGGCAAAAGCCGATGCATTGGCACAGGCTAAACAAGTTGCTGATGCGAAGCTAAAAACGGATGCAGAAGCCCAAGCAAAAAAAGCTGCCGAAGCCAAGGCGAGAGCAGATGCAGATGCACAGGCTAAATTGGCTGCGGATATTGAAGCCCATGGGAAAATTGCTGCTGAAGCTAAGGCGAAACACGTTGAAGAACCTAAGGATGCTATCGCCAGGGAAATGAAAAATTTAACCCAATTTATTGAGCAGTCTAAAAACACGCAAAAACAATTATTAGCCCAGCTAGATGCTACGGTTGCCAATAAAGCAAAAGAACTCAGAGATTTAAAAGAGGAAAATGATTTAAGCGAGAAAGGTATCTTCAAAGAACCAAAACCATTCAAAAGTATTTCTGCAGAGAACAATGCTATAGAATCTTTGAAAACAGAAATCGCTGAGGCAAATAAAAATCAGAATGATAAAATTAGAGAATTGGATAATTTATATAAAGAAAGGCTCAAAAAAGAGACTAACAGTAGTGAGGCTATCAATCAAAGCTATCTACATACGATTGAGCAATTAAAAGCGGAACAATTATTTGCAATGAAATCCAACATAGACTTACTTTCATCTTTAGAGAATATTAAGGTAGAGACCGAAATCGAGAAAAAAAGAAGAATAAAACGAGCGTCTTTTGTAGGTGATCATGGAAGATTTTTACAAGATTTAACAACTTTAAATCGTATAAAAGAAACGACAAGCTTAAGTGCAATTCCATTGAAAGCAGAAGATTTTGATTATGGAGCTGAGCAATCGAACATGCAGATTTTGAAAAACATTAAAAACACTGAAGTAGGTTATTATTTAATAATTGCCGTACACAGTGAAGTTGCAAAAAGAGATCTCTTTTTAATAAAAGTGGTGTCAGCGGGACAATCAGATATCAATTTCTTCTATGACGTGAATTCTAGTAACTATTTTATTTATTATGATAAATTTGATAATTTGCAACAAGCTCAAATGGCGTTAGGGTCAAAAGGAAACAAACCTTATAACGGTAAAATGGCAATAGTTAAAATAGAGTAAGAATAGCCCTTTTTTGATAATTAATGGGTTGGTAATAAAATAATAATGGAGCAAGGAGAACGATTTGTTTACCTCTCTTGATAATAAAAGAATCTTCAGACTTCGAAGTTTGAATTATAATAAATTAAGAACTCCTTTTTTTTTTAACAAAAGGAGTTAATGTCAATAAAACAGTACCATTTTATATTTGCTTTTTTTTCAATGCCCTTTGGATGGAAAGTAAATGGGATTGCCAAATATTAAATACCATGAAAAAACCTACTATTTCTAAAACAGCTCTTGTTGTTTTGATGACTTTACTGCATTTTAGTTCTTATGCCCAGAACCTTAAGCCTTTTACCATTAGGTATAATAAAGAGATGAAAGGAAGTATGCTTGTGATAGGGAATAGTACATTAGGTATCAATAATGTTCCATTCAATGGAGGTAGTAACAATGAGGTTATATCGATGAAATATATTGATATTGATGCTGATGATACAACTTTTAGTTCCAGCAGTGCCACTTTGGCAATTCCCGCAACTACGACTTGTTTTACAATTGCTTATGCCGGATTGTATTGGGGGGCTTTAATTAAAACCGCAGATAGCAGAACGAGTATTAAAAATGTAAAATTAAAATTACCGGGAAGTTCAGTGTATACTGATATTGTGGGTACAGCTATTTATGATAATCCTGGTACCCCTATAGCTCCTGATTCAAATAAGCCTTATGCCTGTTATGCGGATGTGACTTCTTTAGTATCTGGTTTGGGAAATGCCAAAGGAGTATACACGGTAGCCAATGTAAGTTCAAGTATAGGTGATAATGGGTCAACAGGATTATCCGCAGGTTGGACTCTTGTAGTGGTGTATGAAGACCCTACAACAACCACTAAATCCATTACTACTTTTGATGGTTTTAGTGCCATTTTTGATGGCAGTAGTCTAGACATACCTGTTTCAGGATTTATTACACCTCCTTCTCCAGCTGCTGTAAACATACAGTTTGGCTTTGCGACTTTAAACGGTGATAGAGTTTCAAAAACCATAGTTGAAGTTGGTAATGGTGGTTCAAATGGAGATCGGATTCCTGCCACCGCCGAAAGACCTAATCAAAATTTTTTTAACAGTTCTATAACGGACCCAAACGGGTATCTTGCTGGAAGGGTTCCTGATAGTAAAAATACTTTAGGTTATGATACAGGTACTGTAGATCATTTAAATGCAGCTAAAGTTGGAAATAATGCCACTAAGGCAGTAGTTAGTTTGCAAATACCTAAAGGTCAAGCAAATACTCTGTTTAGCTTTTTCAATTCTTTTTTGATAAATGTTGTTGCTCCTGATATAAGTCTGACTAAAATTGTCGAAGATGCCTCCGGTAATGATATAGGTAATACCACTATTAATTTAGGGCAAGATTTATACTATAAAATTGATTTTAAAAACATAGGGAATGACAATGTCACCAATTTCACCTTAGAAGACGTTCTTCCTAAAAACGTCATTTTTAATTATCCAGCTGATATTACATCGTTGCCTGTAGGTGTGACCCATACCTATAACGCGGCTACAAGAAGGTTAACGTTTACTATACCGGATGCTTTAGTAAAAATAGGCGACCCTTTGCATACCATACGGCTGCATGTTAAGGTAGTCTCTGATTACAATCTATTCAGTGATGCGTGTTCGAATGAAGTTAAGAATCAGGCTTTTGCTAATTATAGAGGAGTTGTTAATACTACTCCAGTTGTAGGAGAAGGTAGTTTTGCCTCGACAGTTTGTAACTTTGGCGCGCCCTCATCTACTAATTTTTTAGCTAATATTGACGGTTATACATTTACACGAAATCAAGTATTATGTGGTAGTAGTGTTGTGCTAAATGCTTCAAATGGTTATGATACGTATTCTTGGTCAACTAGCCCTACAGGTTCACCAGTAATTGGAACAAATCAAACATATACCGCAACAAGTACAGGAACCTATTATGTGAGTTCTGTATCTAATGGTTCCTGTAAATCAATTAAAGAAGAGATAACAGTTATACCTTACGGGAATACAATAACTAATCCTGTAATTCCATATGCAGAATCCCCTTATAAGGGAGAAGTGGTAACTTGCCCGAATAACGGAAAGAAATTACCAAATATTTTTCTTTGTGGTGCAAATGCATCGCGACTCATTCAAACTAATATTACAGACGCTTCTTCGATAGAATGGCAAAAATTGGATGAAGCAAGCTGTCCGTCTACAGCTATCGCTAATTGCGCCAATGAAAGTTTTGCAAACACTTGTTGGAAAACAGTGGCTACGGGTCCAAATTATTCGGCTGATACTGCGGGTCAATTTAGAGTTGTCTTAAAGTATGCTGGGGGATGTCAAAGTATTTTTTATTTCAATGTATATAAAAACATTCTAAACCCTACAGTTACGACCAATGATATTATTTGTACGACCAATGGAAATATAACAGTTGGAGGAGTCCCTTCCGGATATGAATACAGTCTGGATAAGGTGAATTACCAATTGTCTACTATTTTTACAATTGCAACTGCAGGTACTTATACCGTATATATCAGACAAGTTGGTGTAACTACAAATCCTTGTATTTTTGAGGTACAAAATATTTTAATTAGAAAAAGGAATTTTACAGTTTCTGAAATTACTACCCAACCACTTTGTAATGGCGATTTAGGAAGTATAAGATTGGTTGCCAATGATGCGCGTGCACAATATTTCTTCAGTATCAGTAAATCAGGAGTATTGGTAAATAGCGTAGGTCCTATATTAGCGAATGAAAATACTTTTTCCAATTTATCTGCTGGTACCTACACCTATGAGGTGAGAACGGAAGATGGTTGCATAGAAACAGGATCTATTGACATAATAAATCCAGATAAATTAACAGCTACAGCTGCATTAACCAAGGCATTAACTTGCGCTAATGGAGAAATAACTATTTACCCAGTTGGGGGGACACCACCTTATAAATATTTTGTAAATAGTACTACGGTATTTCAAACGGTACCTCAAATAGTAGTTTCGAAACCATTACCCCCAGGAGGTGTTTATAATATTACTGTGGTTGATGCGAACAATTGCTCTACTACTACTTCAATAACTGTCGCTGAAGTTCCTAAACCGGATTATACAGTAAGTAAAACGGATGTTTTATGTTACGGATCCAATTCTGGAGAAATTAAATTTAATGTCAGCAATGCCAATGGCTACAGTTTAAGATACAGTATTAACAACGGAACATCGTACAGTACTAATGCTACTTTTTCTAATCTAGCGCCGGGAACCTATACTCCAGTCCTAGAATATACCTTGAGCGAACAAGTATGTACTGAGGTAGGAACTCCTATTACGATTACTGGACCTGCTGCCGCTCTAACTGCTTCTGCGGAAGTTTCTGAATTGGCAGGATGTGGTCCTAATGGTGAAGGAAAAATAAGAGTTAGTAATCCACAAGGGGGAACACCATTTCCGGCGCCAAATCCTTATTTATACAGTTTTGATAGTCAGGGAAGTTGGACAAACCTAAATGAGGCCTACAAAATGCCGGGCAACTACACGGTGTATATCAAAGATGCCAACGGCTGTGTTTTTCCTATGGCAATTACTGTTGATCCACAACCCGTTCCTCCAACAATTAATACAAACACAATAATTAATTGTGATGGTACGGCTACAGTTACCGTAAATAATAATGGAGCATCTAATTTTAATTATGAGTATTTAATCGATAATGTATTAAATACAAATACTCCTTCTAATGTTTTTGTAAACGTACCATCAGGACCACATACCATTACCGTAAATTATACCTTAATTGTAAGTAGCTCCGTAATATCCTGTGTTACTACAAAAGAGTTTCCTATAACAATTGATTCTGGTAAAGCTTTTACCGCTTCCGTTACTGGTTTTTCAAATCTAAAATGTTTGGGGTCTAATGATGGAACAATTACTATAGCTGCTCAAAATTTTGATGCAACAACGGGATTCCAGTATTCTACTAATAATGGTGCAAATTGGTTCACAACAACAACTTCTCCAGTTACGGTTTCGGGTTTAGCTGCAAATACATATTCTGTACTAGTACGCCCTAATTCATCATCGGCGGCAGTTTGTACCAAAACATTCTCAGTACCAATTACAGCACCAACTGCTGTAACTGCGTCAGCCACAATAATACTTCAAGCTACTTGCAGTACAGGTGCAACAATTCGCGCAGTAGGCGGAGGCGGAACCCCTGCGTACCAATATGAATTGCGTCAAGCAAATGGTACTACTGTAGTAACCGCCTTCAATAACAATCCAGATTTTACAAATGTACCTGCAGGCAGTTACACGGTTTTTGTGCAAGATGCAAATGCTTGTTCGAATGCAACTGGAGTGCCAATAACGGTAAACGCTCCACCAACTCTCACAGCAACATTAAACGCATCGACAGATTATTGCTATACGGTAGCAAATCCAGCGACTCTAGTGGTAAATGTAAGCGGTGGTGTAGGTCCATTTACGTATAAATTAGACAGCAATGCCTCAATTAGCTCGGCATTAACTACGTTTTCATTTGCTAATGTTACTCCAGGAACGCACACGATTGAAGTGACAGATAGCAACAATTGTACATCCACTATTCCGAATATTGTAATTGCACCCGCAGTAGCATTCAACGTATCTTTACTTCAAGACTTGACCTGTTTGGTAAACGCATCTATTGGTAACCCAATAATTACAGGCGGTTATGGCCCAACACACACCTACACGGTTTCGTTCAATTCAGGAACCCCAACAGCAGTAGCTTCATTCCCATATACTGCGACTGTTGCAGGAACGTATGTATTTACTGTATCTGATTCTAAAGGATGTCCAGCTACAAGCAACACGATTACTGTAACACCAAAAACGACTCCAACGCATACTACTGTTAAAACTGATAGTACTTGTAACGGATTAAATAACGGGACTATTACCGTAACTGCCTCAGGTGGCTTTACTACAACGTATACTTATGCGATAAAAGGGAGTTCAGCAACTACTTACACCACACAAACTACCAATCAGTTTACTGGTTTGGCTGCAGGCACGTATGATATAAAAGTGATCGATAGCAAAGGCTGTGAGTCTACTCCAAGCCAAGTGACTATTATAAATCCAACACCTATTGCAGCCAATGCTACGGCTACTGCTTTCAAGTGTAGCACTACAAACGCCAATCAATCGGCAACTATTACTGTTGCACCAACAGGTGGAACGGGTACGTACACGTATAGTTATAACAATGGTGCATCGTATGGATCAAGTAGTACGCTGACTGTCAATGACAACGGACTTCCGCAAACTTTTGATATAATTGTTAAAGATGCGAATGGCTGTTTATCACCCGTTCAAACGATCACATTGGCACCGCTTAATAAACCAACAGATTTAACTTTTAGTAATGCCGCAGTAACGTGTACAGCTACCACAACAACGGTATCTGTAACCGCTACCAACGGAGTAGGTGCTTTAAGGTTTGAGATTACAGGAACTACATCAGCTACAGCTTCTACTAATTTTGGACCAATAACCACAACAGGATCGGCTCAAGCGGCTTCGTTCCCTAATTTGTTACCAGGAAATTATACCTTTAGAGTAACAGATGCGAATGGCTGTTATTATTCAGAATCCTACACCATTGTACCTGTAACGCCTATTGTTGCAACGGCCACTAAATTGACCGATGTAGACTGTCGTGGAAACACTACAGGTTCTATTCGCTATGGCGTTAGCGGTTTTGCTTCAGGATATAGCTATACTGTTAATGGCGGATCTCCAGTAGCAGGCACAGCCAGTACGTTTACCTTGCCTAACTTGGGAGCCATTACGTATAATGTGGTATTTACAGATAATGTTACAGGATGTACAGCTTCTACTTCTGTTACGATTAATCAACCAGCTGCAGCGTTATCTGCAAGCTATACCACCATAAATGCAAATTGTAACGTGCCGACATCAAGCGTAACGGTTACAGTAGCGGGAGGAACTCCAAGTTTTAGATATTCATTTGTTACTTCAAGTACAACACCTGGAACTTATGGAACAAGTAATACTGCTAATTTAAACCCAGCAACTCCTACGTGGTACGCACATATTATTGATGCTAACAATTGTACTTTTGTACTACCAATAACTATTGCAAAAGACCCTTTACCAACTGTAACAGCATCAGCAACAGGACAATGTTTAGGGTCTGGTTCGTATACTATAACTGCTTCAGGTTTAGGCGGAGTAGGAACACTTAGTTACAGTATCAACGGTGGAGCTTCTTACCAAGCAGGAAATACTTTTGTAGTAACAACTGCTGGAAACTATACAATAACTGTAAAAGACGGCAACGGTTGTACTAATACAAGTAATGTTATCACTGTAAATCCTCAATTAACCTTAACAGCAGTATTAAACAAAGATATTACCTGTAGCGCACCTGATCCTGCTCAAATTACATTGACACCTACAGGAGGCACAGCAGCATATACGTATGAATATAAAGAAGCGGCAGGCGTTTACACGACAATGGCTAGCAATGTATTCAATACCAGTACGCCTGGCAGTTATACATTTAGAGTAACAGATAACATATTATGCCAAGCTGTTACAACTACCCCAATCGTACTAACTACCCCAATTGATCCAGATATCACTGGAGTTACTCAAACGGCGTTTATTAATTGTAATGGAGATGATACAGCGGCAATTTCAATTGCTATTGACAATACCAAAGGACAATCACCATTTGTGTTCAATGTTACGAGAACTACACCAACAGTTTTCAATTATGGCACACAAACCTCTGGTTTATCAGCAGGTGATTATGTGGTTACTGTAACCGATGCTAAAGGATGTACTGATTTTGAAACGATAACTATTTCTGAGCCGCCTCCAATGGTTATAGATTTTAGGGTTATTGATATTCAATGTGTATCGGGTTCTGGTATTTCAAAAGGGTCTATTATTATTGATAAGATTACAGATGGTGTAAGTACTGTAGGAGGTTCAGGTGGTACGCTACCGTATACCTACTATGTTACGGGTATAAATGGTTATAACCAATCTGAAATGAATCCAGGAAATATTTCAACCACTTTCGATGTAGTTGATTTCGGATTCTATCAAATAAGAGTGGTGGATGCTAAAGGATGTACTGTTATTGAAAGTGATGTAAAAGTAGCATCTGATCCAGATGATTTAGATATTGTTATTAATACAACAGCTAATTGTGCTCTTGGCGGTACAGCTGATGTAGCAGTTCTTGGTGCATTAACGAGTTCGGGACCTTTCCATTTTAATATTTATAACGGTCCTGGTCAAGTTTTCATTGCCGACGGGACTGATGGATGGCAAGGAGAAACTCCTCCAGGATCTAAAGGCACTACTTTTACAGGCTTGCTTCCAGGAGTTACGTATACTTTTATTGTATATGATTCAGCTACTTTGTGTTATTACTATGAAACAGCAGTTACTCCAATACCTTCAAATTCATCACTTGTAGTAGGTAACCTTGTTCCAAAAAACATTACGTGTACAGGAAGTGCAGATGGAAATGTATCTTTTGATGTTACGAATTCAAGTGGTGTTGCGGTTGATTATACCTATGAAATCTTTGAAGCGTTTACCAATATATCGCAATATCTTTCAGGACCTTTCACTGTTCCGGGTTCTAGTACGGTAAATATTCCAAGTATTCCTATTACTCTAGGTGTGGGCAGTTATTATGTTTACGTTAGAGAAACCTCAGGACCTAATACTGGTTGTGGAAATGCTTCGGCTAATTTTAATATCCAAGAGTCACCAGTATTGTTAGTAGTTGATGCAACATTAGTTAAAAACTCAAATTGTACCGAGTTGGGTATTATTTCAGCGGCAGCTAGTAATGGTACAGGACCATACACCTATCAAGTAACTACTTCGGCTACTCCACCATTAGCATCGGATGCTAGTTGGGTAAGCGGAAACACGTTTACTAGACCAGGTTCGTTAACAGGTATAATATATTATGTTTATGCGAAGGATTCATACAATTGTATACAATCTACAACAGAAACGGTATTTGCAGATGAAAATCCAACGATTTCAACACCTGCACCAATTTGCTACGACGGTAATCCATTTACGATTACTATTTCTGGTACAGTTGATCCTGATATCGTAGGCGCACCAACCTACAGCGTAAACGGAAGTGCATTCCAAAGTTCGTCAAGCTTTACTTTTAATGCTTCTGGAACGTATAATCTGGAGATCAAGGATGGTAATGGTTGTACCGCTAATGTAGATTATATTGTTTATCCTCAATTGCAGTTGACACCAACTTTAACGAAGGTATTGGATTGTACTGGAACACCAAATGCAACAATCACATTGAATACAATCGGCGGGAATACAACACCAGCCTCAAATTATACATACGAAGTTAACTTTAACTCGGGTGGTTTTGTAGCCGCTACAACTCCTTATTCAGCATCGGCTCCAGGTTCTTATGAGTTTAGAGTAACAGATGCTAACAATCCAACACTTTGTCAAACTACAGCAACCATAGTTCTGGATCCAATTCCAGCTACTATTATTGCTACGCCTGTTGTAACTAACGTAATTTGCAATGGTGAAAGTAACGGAACCATTACGGTTACAGTAACTTCAGGTGAAGGGCCTTATACTTATGCACTTTCGGGTACAACTACAAACGCGACTGGAGATGCTTCGGGTGTTTATACCGGTTTACCAGTAGGCAATTATGTGGTTACGGTTCGTAATGGCAGAGGTTGTTTACAGGCCTCAACTCCTATAACAATTACAGAGCCTGTAATTTTAACAGCTACAGACACTTTTACAGTCAATACGACTTGTAGTCCTACTACCATCATTACAGTTACGGCTGCTGGTGGAAACGGCGGATATTTGTATAACTTTAATGGTTTAGGATACACTACAGCCAATATCTATACCGTTAATAATTTAACAACTGCAACCACTGTAAGTTATACAGTGAAAGATGCCAAAGGTTGTGTAACAGTTTCAAAATCAGTTACTACTCCAGCATTAAATCCACCTACGGATATGGATATTACAGGAACACCTATTTATTGTGTACAGCAAGGTTTAGGAGACGTGACGAGTACAGTAACAATTAACACTGTTACAAACGGAGTAGTTCCGTTTACTTATCAAATGCTTATGCCAACCAGCATCAATAACAGTACAAACAATGTATTCACTGGTTTAACAGCAGGAGATTATTTGTTCCAAGTAACCGATGCTAATGGTTGTACCTACCAAGAATTGTATACGGTTGCGCCACGTGTGGATATAGCAGTAGCAGTAACAACGATTACGGATGAAACTTGTTTTAACACAGATAACGGAACGGCAACTTTTACGGTTGCTAATTCAGCAGGTTATACTGCAACCCTAACTGTTGGAACTGGAACTCCAGTGATTGCTGGAACTCCAGTGAGTTTAACTGCACTAGCACCTGGAAATTATACGCTGCAAGTGGTAGATACTACAACAGGATGTTTAGCTGATGTACCTTTTGTAATTGGTGGAGTTGCACAGGTTCTTGATTTTACCAGTACGGCAACGAACACTAATTGTTCTACCGATATGGCAACTATTACGGTTGTGGCTTCAGGTGGAACCGTAAATTATAAATATGTTGCAGTGATTGCAGGTTCAACAGTGCCAGCAGCATCTGCTTACGGATCCAGTAATACACTTGTGGTAGATACTAATGGAGGCGCGAATATGGCTTGGGATGTGTATGTGATGGATGCCAATGGATGTTTCATTACTAAACCACAAAACATTGTTTTAGACGCGAGTCCAGTCATTACTTCGGTAGTAGCAACGCCGTGTCCGAGTCCAACAGGAACGTATACCATTACAGTAACAGCTACAGGATTTAGTACAGCGTTGCAGTACAGTGCGGGTGGAGGCAATTTCCAAACCGGAAATGTAATTACAGTGAACGCACCAGGCACTTATACCATTTCGGTTAAAGATGCGAATGGATGTGCTACTACTGCGGCACCAGTTACCATTTTAGACCCATTAATTTTGACACCAACAGTTACCACATCACCTTCTTGCGCAGATGGAGATGGTGTGATTGCAGTGGCAACAACAGGCGGTTCAGGAAATTATGAATATAGAATCGGCAGTGGCGTATACCCAATGGCAACACCATTTACCGGTATTGCGTCAGGAACACATACCATTTATGTGCGTGATATAACAACGGGCTGTGAAGTAACTACAACGGTAACGTTACAACCAGCAACGCTGATAACTGGATTTAGTTTGAATACTACAGCTGTGACTTGTAACGGTGGAACTGATGGTACAATCACCGCAACTTTAGCCACACTAGCTCCTGGAGTCAATGATAATCCGGTGTACACGTACACGCTAAACGGAACAATAGTAGGCGGGCTAGCCGTGAGCAGACCTTCTCAAAATTCTCAATTATTTAGTGGATTATCAGCCGGAACGTACACCGTTGTTGTTACATCAGGTAGAGCTTGTACCGCTACTCAAACTATAGATGTACTCGAACCAGCGGTACTTGTTGTGCCTGCACCAACTGTTGTACAATTTGGTTGTACCACAGGAAACGTAGGTAATAATGCTACTATCACAGTTACAGGTGTAACGGGCGGTACCACGCCATATTTGAACTATGAGTTTATAAAAATAGGAACACCTAATACGCAAGTACAGTTTAGTGCTAGTAATGTGTATACGGAAGGGAATCTTTTAGGAGGTTCATACATTGTAAACGTGTACGACAGTAAAGGTTGTTTTGGAACTACAACTGGGCCTATCACAATTGCACCTTATGTTGCTTTAGTTAAGGTAAATGTTACTATAAATCAAGCGATTACCTGTTCTAATCTGGAAGATATTACCGTTACTGCAACAACAGTTGGAGGAACAGCGACTAATTTAGAATATACGTTGGTAGATGCCAATACAACGGGTACTTTATATCCAAGTCAAACCAATACAACCGGTATATTTACTAATCTTCCAGTAGCTGATTATTTAATCACGGTGAGAAACTTAGATACGAATTGTGAAATAAAAGGAGTTCATTATGTAAACGAACCGAATACGTTTGATGTAACCATTGATGCTGTAGTTGATGTCACCTGTTTTGGAGGAACTACTGGTAGTGCCAATGTAACTTTTGTAGACCGATACATTACTACAACACCTCCAAATGGGGATGATGCGGGTGCGTTTACTTATACGCTTGTGGATGCTGCAGGGACGCCTCTTCCAGGAGGAACATCCCCAGATAATGGGCCAATCCCTATTTCAGGTTTAGCTGCAGGAACGTATACCATAACAGCAACATTATCACAATCACCTGATTGTGCAGTGACTAAAAACTTCACGATTACAGGTCCAACTGCAACATTGGCTCTTATGGAGACACATACTGAAATTACGTGTGCTGGTGCTGACGGAAGTATATCCGTTTCTGCTAGTGGCGGATGGCCAGGAGGATACGAATTCCAATTGGAATTAGGAGGTAACCCTATAGTCTTATGGAGTGCCGGGACTGATTTTACAGGATTAACCGCCGGAAGTTATACGGTAAATGTAAAAGACAGCAAAGGATGTATAGTGCCTGTAAATGTGAATTTGTTAGATCCAACACCAATCGCTGTAACAGCCAGTCCAGATGTTTCTTTACTAAGTTGTTATGGAGACACAAGTGCTTCTATTACTGTAAACACAGTAACAGGAGGTTCAGGAGATTATTTGTACACATTGCAAACTCTTGACGCTACAGGAAATGTTGTTAACAGCAATGGACCACAACAGGCTTCTGTTTTTAACAATTTAGGCGCAGGGACATATAATGTTATGGTGACAGATACTTGGTCTTGTTCTAATGTTTCAAGTCCAATAGTAATAACTGAACCTGCTAAAGTTATAGTGAGTCTAGTAAAAAATAGCTCTCAAACTTGTTTGACAGAAGCGACCCTTACATTAAGCGCTACAGGAGGAACGGGGCCTTACACTTATAGTGCTGATGGAAGTTTTACACCTAGCGGTTTGCCAGAAATGTCAGGTTCATTTACAGCAGCAACACCAGCTACGTTCTCAGTTCCAGTAGGAACCTATCATTATTATGTGAGAGATGCCAAGGGTTGTACCAGTTATATTTCTAATGATATTAAAATTGATCCATTAGAGACCTTAGTGATTAATTTAGACAAGACGAATGCGGTCATTAATTGTGCAGGAGACAATACAGGGGTTATTGTTGCAACGGCTCAAGGAGGTCTGGGTAATTATAGTTATACTTTGCTGGATGGACTTGGTGCAATTATTCAAGAGCCACAACCTTCGGGTAATTTCACGGGTCTTTTTGCCGGAAAGTATCAGGTAAAAGTAGATAGCGGGGATTGTACAACATTATCTTCCGTGATTAGCATTACGCAACCAGCCTCTCCATTGATTGCGCCTTATGTAACTATAGATGTAACGTGTAATGGGGCAAAGAATGGAATATTACAAATTAATGCTTCCGGAGGGTCGGGAAGTATCAAATATGCTATTTCTCCCTATTTGAATCAATTTGTAGACACGAATATATTCGACAAACTGGCACCGGGTAACTATGATATCATTGTTCAGGATATTTTGGGTTGCTATGTGAAAATCAATTTTGATATCACGGAGCCGGCGCCTATCGTAGCATCCACTGTCGCAGGATCGATACTTCCTGAAATTTGCGCAGGAGATAAAGACGGAGCATTTATGATTGAGGTCGATGGAGGAGTTTTACCTTACAGTGTTAGTCTGGATGATCCTAACGGAACGTATACAGTGGGTACAGCAACCCAAACAGAATTTGATTTTACAGACTTAAGTGGCGGAAACCATTTTGTTTTCATTCGTGATGCTAATGGTTGTACGACAGATTGGTTAGTAGCTTTACCTGAATCTATAAACATGACACCAATCGCAGTAGTGCAGTATGACTGCGTGAATAATGCTGCGGTCAATACGGTTACCATTAGCATTGATGACAGTATCACTGATCCAGCAGATGTTGATTATGCTTTAGACGGGGGTGATTTTAAATCGTCGGCTATATTTACCAATCTAGCTCCCGGGACTCATTTTGTTACGGCAAGACATAGCAACGGATGCGAACAGCAAACGATAATTTTTAATATTGTCCAAGTAGATCCTTTGACACTCGTTTTGAATGATGGAGGCTTAAATGAGATTGTTGCTGTAGCGGCTGGTGGCGGTGGCGGATATACGTATATGCTCAATGGGGAATCCTATGGTAGTACGTCTAATTTTATTATTTACAAATCAGGGGAGTATACCGTTACCGTTGCAGATGTTAATGGTTGTGTGGCTAGTGTTACGAAATATATGGAGTATATTGATGTATGTATTCCAAATTATTTCACTCCAAACGGAGATGGTGTTAACGATGGTTGGGCTCCTGGATGTACAGAAAATTATAAGAACTTACTATTCTCAATTTTTGATCGATACGGTCGTAAAGTAGGGGACTATCGTACAGGACAATATTGGGATGGTAAATACAATGGAGCAGAGCTTCCTAGCGGCGATTACTGGTATGTTTTAAGGCTGAATGACATGAAGGACGCTCGCGAATTTGTGGGACATTTTACGCTTTACAGATAAATTTATTAAAGGGACGAGCAGTTCTGACAAATGAAAAAAAATCTAATGAAAAAAATAATAGCATCATTTCTACTCTTTGCTGTAACTTGGGGTTATAGTCAAGAGTTAAATTTACCGGTTTTTACTCAGTATCTGGCCGACAATCATTTTGTAATAGCACCAACATTTGCAGGAATTGGTGATAATCTTAAAATTAGAGCCAATGGATTGACCCAATGGGTGGGTATAAAAGATGCCCCAAACAATCAATCGGTTTATGCCGATTTTAGAATTGCAGATCAATCCGGGGTTGGGCTGTCTTTTTACAATGACAGCAATGGAAATACGAGGCAAACTGGTGCCAAAGTGTCTTTTGCACACCACTTGATTTTGGATTATTACTCCAAGCAATATTTGTCGTTTGCGATGTCGTACAACCTCAATAATTTTAAAATAGATATTGATAAGTTCAATACCACCTATGAAAGACCTATGCTGGATCCCAGTATCACTGACAATAGATTTGTTTCAAACAACAACTTTGAAGTAGGCTTATTATACAGAAACAAGTCTTATTATTTGAGTCTGAATGCTAGTAATATTTTAAATAAAAACGCCGATCGATTTTCAGGGGTGGAGCCTATCTTACTTCGAAATTACCAAGTGTATTCAGGCTATGTTTTTAAAAGTCTCAATGATAATACGGCCGAATTTGAACCGTCTGTTTTTTATCAATATTTTGCCAGCGACGGGCGTTCGAGTACAGATGTCAACATAAAGTACAGAAAATTTAACAGATACGATGATTACTACTGGATTGGAGTTTCTTATCGTTTCTTGAATGACCAGTTTTTTAAACCATTAAATGTGGGGCCAATGGTGGGTTTTAAGAAGTCTAATTTTTATTTTGGATATTCTTATCAAGTTACTCTTAATCAATTAGCGGTATTTAATACGGGAACTCATGTCGTTACAATTGGGCTTGACTTTCTTGCAGGTATTAGTAACTGTCCTTGTACACAAAGTCCGGTACACGATTAATAGTTCAAATTAATTATTAAAATGTTACTCCGAACTTAATACTGGCGAATATATCTCCAATATGAGAGGTTGAGTATAATAATAAAAATTTTTCTTTGTTTAATATTATATCATTTAGTTCTGGGAAATGATTGTTTTTCATTCCTGACATAACATTCCAATCTAAATAGACTTTAATCATAATAAATTCTTTTGAATACTACTAATATCTTCAGTATGCAAATCACAAAAGGACAAAATATAGCTTCTATTTCTTTTGATCTTTTTTTGGTTTGACTAATACATAATACTGGATTTGTTTATAGTTACCATTGGAAAGGGCACGGATTTGAAATCCGCGCTAGCGGGTTTAAAAGTAATTTCAGAATGGGTATTCATTCTTCCATTAAAATTCTTCCATTGTATTCCATATAATCTCTTGTGATTTGAAATTGTATTGTACAAATATATTTGATACTTGTCTGGTAATGAATTATTATCTTTTTCTAAAATAAAGTTTACTAATTCTTTGTCATTTTTGAGAATACCAGTATGTTCAATTGCTAAAAACATTGTGAGTATTTGTTTCAAAACATTCAAAGGTTTAAAATTAAACTCTATAATATTAGTTTTGCTAATTATTTCAGCTTTATCAAAGTGATTATAGGCTTGAGCTACAAATTCTGAGAAATCCCTAGCATACCAAGTTCCTGTATTTTTGTTGCAATTTTCACAAAAACAAAAGGCACCAGAACCATTATTGCTTCTTATTGATTTTCCATAGACATAACTTTTTTTATCAAACAAATGTTCGTGTTTTTGAATTAGAATTGGCCTATCATTGAAAGCAGCTTTTGGTGGTATATGCTCAAATGACAGTTCTTTAAATTCCCCACATAAATGACAATTTCCTTTTCTCATAAACTTAGTTCTTAACTCCCCTCCAAAATCCTAATCTCTGTCTCGCTTAAACCATACAATTTTAACCCTACCTTGTATTATTTTGAAAAAATGTAATTTACTTTGGTATTTATCTAATTTGTCTAAATCTATATCTGTCCTTGATGTAAGTGTTCAGAAAAGTTCCTTTTGATGATGCGTTTAGAAGTCCTAAAAAAACATTTTCTGGTACATTAAAATATTGGTAAATTGAACGATTTTTAAATTCTATTTCTAATTTACCATCTTCATAACCAACACTCTTTATATTTGTAGAATGAATATTTTGTCGCATCATAATTTATTAATTGCCCTTAATTTTTTTTTAAAGCATCAGTCAAAGTGCCAACTGTTTCTTTTAAATTTTTCGTGTTAAAACTAAATAATGTTTCACTTTTATCTGGATGAATTTTCGGTTGGTTATACACCAGTTCAATAGATTTCAATAGCATTTGTTGACGAGAAGTATTGTCCTCTCTATCCGCATTTGAAAGCATTTCAGAATAAGCCGTTAGTGTCATTGCTACTGCTGACTTAAAAGCGTATTCTTCCTGAAGATTTCTTTCTTTTTTGTATTGTGAAAAAACAAATCCCATTAATATAAAAACTGGGGAAGTTTTAAGTAAATTGATTAATAAGTTTATCCATACATCACCTGTATTTGCTTTCAAACAAGTAAATACAACCAATACCCATATAACAGAAAGTATGGTAACTCCAGGAACACTATTTTTCCAAAAAACTAATCCCTTTTCTAATTTATCTTGTCTTTGGTCAAATTTCGAACCTAATGCACCATCTGCAGCCATTCCGGTTAAACGAACAATTTCCTCCCGATTACCTTCAACAAATTCAATACCTTCTTTTGATTTTTTTAAATCTTCCAATGCTGTGGCAATTGATGTTTCTAATTGAAGTTTTAATGCTAAATTGTCTTTTTTAATTGACGTGAAATCAGTTTCATATTCTGTGATACTTTCAGAAACCGTTGTAACTTTATCCTTGATATTCTTTAATATTCCGTCAATTTCCGTATCCTTATTTGTGGCATTAGAAACTACTAGATTTAACTCTGTTAATTGTGAATTTGCAGTAGAAAGTAAGGTTGTAATTTGGGTTAACTCCAGTTTTTTTTCATCGATAAAAACTTTAAAATCAGAAATTGTACTTTCTAAATTTGCTTTTAAAACATCATAAGAAATTAGATTTTTATTTAATGCCTTTTGATTTAGATTGATTAAAGTTTTTTGCTTCTTTAGTTCTTCTAAATCAACTGAATGCGATTTTACTTCTGATTTGTTCCAGAAGCCATTTTTTATTTGATAATGAATTAGTTTGTCTAGTATAGGCTCGATAGTAGTAAATTGGTTGGAATTTAAATAACTATGAATATTTGACAAATCGTTTTGAAGATTTACTGCGCCAAAATCATTAGCATAATTTTCAGTAAATGGCAATAAAAATCCTAATCCATTTTCTAATTCCTCTTCTAATTGAGTAATCATTTTATTGAAAAGAAACAGAAATTCTGCAGCACTATATTTACTGATATTTATTTTGCTAAAATCAGTTTCAGTAGGATAGGTAGCTATTAAATGTTGCTCAATATCGGTGCTTTTTATTGCTTCTAAACTATCCTGCACGATTTGTTTTTGATTAATGTTCATATCCTTCCAAGTATTTTTTTCGTTTACTATCTCTTACTTTTTTAATTATTTTCAACAATATTAATCTCTTCCTCACTCAAACCATACAATTCATACACCATTTTATCAATAGCTTTTTCGGTGGTTTCTATTTGTGATTTTAGGTTCTGGGCTTTGGCTTTGTTTTCTTCAAATAGGTCTAACCATTCGAACTCGTCTTTTTTTGTGAGTGGCGTTTGTCTTGCTGTTTTAATGGCTTTGTTGAGTTCTGTAATGTAAGTAGCAAAGGTTAATTCGTTCCAGTTTTCTAGCTTTTTAGGCAGTTTCCCAAGTTTATATTGTCCTGAAAAGTAGTTTGTGAATTTTGTTACTACTTTATTGAAATCATTTGTACGATTTAAAATGTCAATTATTAAAATTTTAAACTCTGAACTTTCACTCTTGACATAAGGAAATCCTTCAATATAAATGCCTTTAAATTGGGCAAATGCTTTATTTTCATCACTACTTTTAGTTTTATGGTAGTAACTCATCAACCTAGAATTAATTTGTGCAATCATTGAATAAATTTCATCTGTCTTTTTGGGAATTATTAAATACAAATTTTTAAGTGCGAAATACATTTCAGTTTCAATTGTTGCTATAATCGTAGCTCCAGTTCTCCTCATTAAAATTTTTGGCTGCAAATACATATTTTCATTTGCATTACTTTTCATCTCTTTTTTAATAAAATTCAAATAAGTACCACTATGATTGTATTGATATTTATTTACATCACGGCCTAATAAAATTGGAATATGAAACTCTGAATGTTTGGTTTCAGACAACCATTTACTATTATCCCTAGTTTCAACACCACGATAAACAATTGCGTTTTTGCCAAGTTTATCGAATTTGGTTTCTAACTTTTCTAAAAAGGGTTCTGACTTAGTAATGAAAGGATTATAACCACTAATAAATTTATCTTTATTAAATTGTACTTGCTCAAAGGTATTGTTGATTACATCTGATGACAACTTAATAGTTTCATTTTTATTTGCTACATTTTCAGACAATAAAATTACAGTTTCAACGACTTCAGCAAATACGGTATCTTTTAAATATACAATTTCATTAACATTTTTATGATAAACACCCTTTCTCATTTTTGAAAAATATTGACCATCTAGCCAAGAATTTGGTATAATAAATCCAAGATACCCTCCTTTTTTAAGAATAATATTTAATCCTAAATCAGTGAATAATGCATAGGTATTTGGATTGTATTCTGAAAATTGGAATTGCTGATTTACATACTTTAAAGTTTCATCACCAAATATTGATTTTATATAAACAACATAAGGCGGGTTTCCAATAATCACATCAAAACCTCCTTTGGCAAACACTTCCGGGAATTGTTCCTTCCAGTTAAAGGCTTTGTCGCCGGCAATGGCTTTGCTTTCGATAAGAGAGTTGCCGCATTTGATGTTGTTGTTTAAACTCGTAAGTTTTCGTTTGGGTTGGGCAGTGCGCAGCCACAACGAGAGTTTTGCAATCTCAATACTTTCTTCGTTGAGATCGACCCCATAAATATTGTGTTCCAGGATTTGGTTTTCGATATCGGGAAAGACAAAGAAACCTCCAAAGAGTTGTTTGTTGAGTTCATCTAGGTAGGCGTGTTCCTTGATCAAGAAATCTAAGGCTTGGTTCAGGAAAGCTCCCGAGCCACAAGCTGGGTCGCAAATGGTGAGTTCCAAGAGCCATTCGCGGTAGTCTTTGAGCTGCTGGTCCAGTTTTATAATGGTGGTGGCTTGGCGGTTCTTGCGGCCTTTGGCATATTCTTCGTCAATGATGCCGAGTTCTTGTTTTTTCTCGGTACAGAGTTTACCAATGGTGTTGTCGACAATGTATTTGGTAATGTATTTTGGAGTATAAAAAACGCCGTCTTTTTTGCGTTTGGTTTTTTGTTTGTCGAAATCGGTTCCTTCAATTTCGGCATTGACACTTTCGATTTCATTTAGTGAATGTTCAAAAATGTGCCCCAAAATATTCACATCTACCTGACTTTCGAAATCATAAGTAGAAAGTTTTAAGGTATGACGATAGAGTAGGTCATTGTCTATGATAATTGCATCGAGAATCGCATCGGGTTGAAAAAGCCCACCGTTATAGGCAAAGATTTCTTCTTTCTTGTCGGTGCCTTTTCGACCCGTATCGAGATAGCCAAAGTATTGTTTGTAGCGGTCGTAAAGTGGCATTTCGACATCCAAATCAGCCAAAGCTTTCCATTCTTTTAGCACGGTATTGATCGAGTTTGGCGCCAATAATCCACGGTCTTCTGCAAAGAGAATAAACAGAAAACGGTCAATCAATTTTTGTGATTTTTGGAAAAGAATCAGTTTCGTAGTCTTTTCGGGTAAATCATTAAGTATGATGTTAGACCGGTTTTGTTTGACTAAATCGCGGTACAATTCGCGCTTGAATACGGAATAATCCCCATAGAATTTTTTAGTAATATTTTCTTCTTCCACCACCGAAGCTTCTTTTATACTGAGGGGTTTATTAGCCAAGATATTTTCTTTGGCCAGACAGAGGTAGAAGATTTCAAATTCGGCGTGGGTTAGCGTAAACAAGTTGAATTCTTCATAATCTACGGCATTGTTGATGTAGAACCTCAACTTCTCGAAGTTGGAGGTAATGACATAGATACAGCCTGTTTGGTTGGCTTTGTAATCAAAGGCTTGTTGACGGATGCTTTCTAGGTCTTTGGTGTTGGTTCCCTTAAGTTCAATTACTGCTAGGGCATTTCCGTCTTTTAGAATGGCGCCGTCCACTTTTTTGGCTCCCTTTATGTTTTTGAGTTCCGTTGTCAGATTAAAGTTAGCTGCCGGATTTAGTGTGTAGCCCAAAATGTCCACAAATAATTCTCGCAAGAATCCTTCCTGGAATTGTTCCTCCTTACTGTTGCGAATATTTTCCTGAATTGCACCATTGTGAAAATACTTAACGTATTTTTTATAGGCTTTTTGGATCAAGGCAGAATCTTGTTGGCTCAAGTATTTCTTGAGAACTGAGGGCTGAAATAATGACATTGGTAACGCTTTTTTTTAGAATCTAAAAATACACAATTTGAAAGGAGTGTAAGAATTTTGTTATTAACAAATTAGGCTGATAAATGACACTACTTTCGATAAACGAATCCGATTGATTTTTCAAAACTAAGGAGACTAAATTGAATTAATTTACGGTTTCCCACATTTGAGGAGCACAAATATTTATTATCTGCTTTATTTCCATTTGTTTTGCGTCAAATTATAACCTTTTGACTGTTAAAAGGTAAATAAACAACATTTTATAGGAATACGCCATACCCACTTTTAGTGATATTGACTATATCACACAGATGAAAAATATTTTAGGATTTCTTATAAAAACAAAAAAGACCGCCTCAATGAGACAGTCTTTTAATAGGTATTTTTGGAAATTATTTGTTTTTAAATAGCTTTTCTAAATATTCTACTTTTTCTTTTTCGGCTTGAAGTAGACGTTCATAAAGTTTTTTGTTTTCTTCAAAAACTTCAACTAATTTTTCGATAGGATTAAAGTTTGGCTGATAATTAAATAATGCACCATTATCGTGATTATTAACTGTGTTTCCAATAATATTAAAAACAGCTTCTTCTGAAAAATTTTTCAGAACCTCTTCATTTACTCCAAGTGCTTTTGCAACTTCAAGTAATTTTTCATCTTCAATAGTTTCACTATTTTCCATATTAGAAACCGTTTGCTGACTCACTCCAATAGCTATTGCCAATGCTTCTTGTTTCATTCCTCGTAGTTCTCTGATGCGACTGATGTTGCGTCCTATGTGTTTTGGTTTTGTAGTTGTGCTCATAGTGTAAAGGTATTAAATAGCTGCGAAATTTTTATTGGTAAAATACCAACGGTAAATTGTGTAATACAATCCCAATTGGTTGAGTACGGCCAGAACTGTTCGGAACTTGCTATGACTTAAACAAAAATACACATTTGTCCGATATGTTTCACACTAAAAACCAGAATTATGAATCACACCACTTTACTACAGCAAAAGTATCCAGAACAAGATTCCCTTGAAAAAGTAATTGAACTTTTATTATCCTTTGTCCTGGCAGACTCCATCTATTTCTCTTCTCCCCTTGAAGAGGAGGGTAATGAAGGAATCATTATCGTTATTATTGGAAAGCATAGTCCGCATGATTGGGATGATCTTACTGATTATTGTTGGAAAATTTTTGAATCTTATCCTCAATTCTCTTTCCGAATTTTTGGTTGTGATTGGGTGAAGGAAGAACTGAAGAATGGAAATCCCTTTTTTGTTATGCACTGCAGTTCTAAAGAGTTAGTTTACACTGTAGATGATAGGAGCACTATTTTTTTTACTGAGAAACTGAAACCAAAACGCTTTTTGAAAAAAGCGAAATGTAGGTATCAGATTGATAATCAAACTTCGTTTGCTGCGGGATTGAATGTGAGGCATTATAAACACGGTAAAGATTATCTTCAAGCCGCTTATGCATTGCACCAAAGTATAAAATTTCTATTCATTACTGCTTCTGGTTTCTTGACAGGGGAATGGTTAGTAGATCAAGAGTTGGAAACACAGCAAAAGCATATTAGCAAATTTTCGAACACGCTGGGAAAAGTATTTGATCATGATAAGGTGGAAGATGTTCTATTACTGGAGTGTCTTAGTAGTGCCTGCTGTGTGGTACAGGGACATCAGGAAACTGTTGAAATATCTTTGCAGCTAATTGAAGCTGCAGAAGCAAAATGGGAATGGATGAAACAAGAGGTTCAACGCTTATTTACTACTTGTATATGCCGGTGCAAACATCAATTTTCTTTGGAAAGTATTCCTCTTATTGCAATTAACGAAAAAGATCCCCTGCAATTAATTACTACAATTATTACTGATTCTATCGAAACATTGGCTATTTATTGCTTTGGAAAACGGAGTATTAATCGATCATTGACTGATACTATTCTTGAAGAAAACAAAGTGAACTTTGAAAACAATCACTATTATTTATTTGTAATTGTTAACCAATATGTGGCAGATGCTGCAGCTAATCTTGCCGACAGTATTAAAACTCAAACGGGAGGTCAACATACAGCAACGGTACTGCTACACAAGAAAACATCGCTTAAGCAAAGGCGCGGTGATCAACAGCATTTTTTCTATCAGGTTATGGAACGGGGCCAATTGTTATTTCAAAATAATGCTCAGCCACCTTACCTTCCTTATGATGAAACGCCATGCCGTAGTATCGAATCAGCACGTAGGTATCTCGAACAGCGAAACAAGACGAAGCATATTTTTATTGAAGCAGAATCCATGGATGGAGGTAGTTCCACTAAAGTAAATGTCTTTATGATGCATATTGTTTTGGAACAGACTTGTTTGGGACTTATTCGTTTGTTTTTAGGGTATTTTCCTAATCATTTTTCTTTAGTCTTTCTATTTGATCTGTGTGAGTATTTCACGCCACTTACTGCTGAAATTTTTCCACGACAAACGGACAAGGACAAAGTGCTGTTGAAAATACTTTCCTGTCCAGGTAGTTCTTTGCGGTATGGGTTTATTGATGATGTGAGTCAACACGATTATGAAGTTTTGTGTAACCGCTACCATGAATTTGTGGAGCGTGCTGATGCAATTGCAACAAAAGAATTGGAACGTTTAGAAGAAGTGTTCAAGTAGCAGTATTCAGAAGGCAAAAGACAATAAACTGATAATTAATTACAACAGATTTAGATAGGTAAAAATAGTATATAATTTATTTTAAGGATTATGGAAACAAATAAAATCAAATCTCTCGAAGATTTAAAAACGCTTGCAAGGAAAAGCTTTATAGTGCTAAAGCCAGATGATCGAAAGGGACACTACAATATCACTTTACCGGTTAAAAGTTACACGGAATTGCATTTGTTCATCTTGGACATTGTAAAACTTTCGCTGTTGGCACTTGATGCCGAACAAGAGTCGGTGACATCTATTAAAAACCCTTGCGTGGCGATTCGTGGCGTATTGGAAATTGTATTGCAGCTCGTTCCCTTGGAGGAAGCGGAATTACTTGATAAGATACATCAATTGGTATTTGATGGGGTAGAAGATTCGGAAACAAAATCGTAATTGTTAAACACAACTAATAAAATTATGGAATTATCTGTTATTAAAAAATTGACTAATTTGAACGAACTGACAGACAAACATTTTACTTCATTATCTCCGGATAAGTACAAAAAAGAGGTCTATACTGCATCTTTTGGCGTAGTAGGTTACAAAGACCTCATTTTTGTGGTTAGTGACCTGATTAAGCTTTGTATTAAAGCTATCGAGACGGAAGAATCTCATGATCCTGGTTTGATTGTCAGTCCCCTTGTCAACATTAGTAATATTCTTGAAATTGCTATTCAGCTTTTACCGATTGATGAAGCGGAACTTTTGGACCAACTGCGGGCGTTGATGGAAAAACCACAGACATAGGCGATAAAGGAATTTTGGAAACATAGTCAGTCTGGGATTAGGCTAGGTGTTGTTTTGTTTGTTCAAAATTTCGGTAAGAGTTTCTAAATCGTATAGTTGAATACTCTCTGTATTTTCTTGTGGTTCCTGAGGAAGTTGTACCAAAGTGTTATTTTTGTCGACTATTAATTCGCTTAATTGATCTTGCGAAATAAGTGCTATTACTTGATTGAATGTCTTTGTGTTGCATATTATTTTTTTACTTTTAAGATGGATAAATATGTTCGCTTTTTTAGCATTTTCATTGTAATCCAGTGAAAGGAATTTTGAATCATTTGATTTCAGCGTTATGTCTGAAAATATAGGAATGTCCCTTCTCTCGACTTGGGATGGTAAAAGTACGGCAGTAAATTTCCATGTTTTCAATTTAGGGGCGTTGTCAATTAATGCTATTACTTGATTGAAGTATTCAGGGTTGCCATTGCAGGTGATTGTGAATTCGGTTTTGTCTTTTGCGGTATTTGGAAAAACGATTATGAAGTCTATTTCTTTGCAATAGTACCCCAAGTGTTTGTTGATCCAAAACAGGATGTGTTCTTGTTTTTCAATGGTTTCGTTGTTTATAGTTTTGATCGTTTGATTGTTGTCTTGGAACCAGTTCCAGAAGGTGTTTATTTTTCTCATGATGAAAAAGTTTAAAGTTTAAGGTTTGACAAGTTTAAATTTGCTTTTCGATATAATTTTTGCTCAAAGTGATGCCGTTGCTTTGTTCAAGGAATGATTGTTATCGTTTATCCTTTGTTTCTTTATCGAAGGTGATGAGGTTAAACATGGCTCTCATTCTGGAACGGAGGCGGTTGCCGTAGTTATTTTCGATTTCGGAGGCGGAAAGGTTAGTGGTGATGTGCGTGACGGATTTGTTTTCGATAAACTGTTCGTACCGGCTGATAAGTACTTCAGCCATGACGTTGCAATCATTACCGAAGTGCTTGATTTGTTGTTCTGCACCCAAATCGTCAAAACAATAACCCGTTAGTCGCGATTGATTGGCTTGCTTTATTGTGTAGCAGTTGATGGCCTCAAAGCCATTTTTGGCAAACTCAAAAGAGACTTCTCTACATGTTTTGATTTTATAGTCGGAGTTTTGATATGCAAAAGGTCGTATTAGATGCATTAGAGACGTTTTGCCGCAACCAATTGCTCCAGATACTAGAATGCCTTTTGCTAGGTCGATCTTTAGTTTTAAGGCTATTTTCTCGTCTTGAATCATATAAATCAACAATTTATAGATGGTTGGGTGGTCCGTTTCGTTAATTTGAAATGAATTTCCATAGGTTGTTTTTCCTTGGTTCTCGAGGTATTCCAGGCATTTTTTGAAATTATATACTTTGAAACCTTTGTATAGCACGAAGGTTTCATGAATGGATTTACAATGGTTCATCATAGTTTTTTTGGGTTGCCGTGTGCAGATGCATCGGTTTTGGTTGCGAGTTGTAATTGGTTTTTGGAACATTTGTAGCAAACTTAGCTGTGTTGAGCATCCAGTTTCGAGCTGCTGCTTTCCAATCTTTCATTTTTGTTTTTCCGCCTATAAGCCAACCGATACTGGAGTAGTAGTTGAAAAATTTATTGGCTTCTATTTGGGAACTTTCCTTGAAAGAGAAATATTCCAGTATCATTTCGAGTGAGGGTTTCTCGACTTCGTTCGAAATGACAGTTTCGTACAAACTGTTTTCTGTTTTATTTTTTGAGCTTGCTTCAAAAATTAAATCGAGTTCAATTGTTTTTTCTTTTTTGGCGCAAGTTTTTTGCCGACTGCTTTCAGTTTGTTTTTTATCGGTGTCGGCGAATACTGTAATTATTTGCCGATTGTCATAGGTCCATACTTCCAGCATTTCATTTTTTTCTTCTGGAATTATTAAAGGATTCAAATTTTGAACTGGTTTATTTCTTGAAATTTTTTCTATATCTATTTTTGTTTTGTTTAAATTGTTTTTAACTGTTTGTTTTTTATTATATATATAGAGCGGTTCATTTAGCTGTTCAATGACTTGTTCGTTTTTTGCTACTGTCAAATTGGGAACGGGTTCATTTTTTGAATGGGTTGGTTGTGGTAATTTTGTAATTTTTTTTTCTTTTTCAGAGAAATTGATCATGATTATGGTAGAGGAGGAGTGGGGATTAAATGTTGGGTTGTATACCATAAACCCTAAAAGCTCCAACTCTTTCATGCACTTATGATACGTCGCTTTTGAATTGATTTTGCTGGCTTTCATGATTTCTTCCCGAGAAATGCCTGTTGGATTCTTAAACCTATTCACGTTCCAACATTGGAAAAGGGCTAAATAGAGTGAAATGTGGGTAGGGTTGAGGTTGGTTTCGTAATTGATTTTATTGAAAAATCCGGTGAGGTGTTTGATGTAGTTCATAAGATAGTGTTCAGTGTTCAGTTTTTAGTGTTCAGTTTGATTAACCACAAGTTGTAAGGAGTTAATGAGATTACTCCTCTAATTCGAATAAAGTCCTCTTGTCTTCCTTTGTCGAGGTTAGAGAGATTGTTTCGTTACTTGTAATGACTTTACTTGAAAAGGGTCGGCAGGGCATTTACTTTATTTCCGTTTAAAAGTTTTTCTATATCAGTTTGGTCGTAATACATAATGCCACCTATTTTGGTGTAGGTCAACGTTCCGTTAATACGAAGGTTTTGTAAAGTACCTGGTGAAATATTCAGCAGTTTTCGGACTTCATTGGATTTGAGCCATTGTTTTTGTTGAAGTGGTTTGGATTGTATGATTCCTTTTAAATCATTGAGAAGAAGACTTCGAAATTCGTTTAAGTCTTCCATTGTAATTAATTGCTCGCGGTACATTCTGTTTTTAGTAGCGTTGGTGGAGCTGTTGCTTTCAAGTGCCATAACTTATGTTTTAGATTGTTATGGTACAAAAGTGTTGGTATTGGTTGATTTTATATCACAAGTGGTTCACAAGTTGTGAAAGAAAAGTAGTGTTTAGTGATCAGTGTTCAGTCTCGATTGATATCGGGATTAGTGTTCAGGGAGTTGTGAGGAGGTTGTAATTGTACGTTTATTGGTTGATTGCTGTTTTTATATTTGAAGAAAGTCTTTACTTTTTTCCTTGATGAAAAAAGTAACAAAAAAATCAAGCCTGAATATTTTTACACCCAAAATCATCGGACAAATTTCCCTATCGCGACCCCAGCCGCTCGTGTTTCACACTCGACTCGGGGGGCACTCCCTACGGCCAATGCTAAAATTCTTACCGTGATTTTATGGCGTAAAATTATAAGGGCGGTGTGAGGAGAGTACAGTTGAACGTTTATTGGTTGAATGTTATTTTTTTATTTTTAAGGAATTTTTTTCTTTTGTATTATGCAGTCGGTTCGAATAAAACTCCCTGTGGACAACGCTTAAATCCACGCCTTGATTTTCTGGTATTTCAACTATAAGGACGTCTCAGATGATGTCTTGTTATTATTTATGAATGTTGTTGGTTTTTTAATTCACTGATGAAGTAGGTGGGAGAGAGGCCTGTTTGATTTTTGAACGCTCGTGTAAAGTTTTGGGTAGAACCGAAACCTGCTTCGTCAGCTAATGCCTCATTTTTGTACTTGCGGTATGTGTTATCGTTTTTGAGTAGTTCTACAATATGTTCAATCTTTAAATCACTGATATATTCAATTGTTCCCTTATCACGGTAGCGTGAAATAATTTTTGAAGCGTATTTTGTATTGGTGTTTAGTAATGAAGCCATTTTTGCCAAAGTCATGTCTTTTTCGAGGTACTTTTTATTGCGCTCAAATTTTTCTAGATTTTTTAGAACTGTAGTAATTAGTTCAGGATTGATATCGAGTTCTTTACTGGTATTGTTTAATACTAATGATTGGGCCGTGTCGGGTTTACGATTCATTAATTCTTCAAATAATCTTTTGTTTTTATAGTGTCTGTGCACCAGAAACACAATGATTATTGACATTATAGTTATTATAATGGAGACCACAACTGTCCAGTAGTGTTCATTGTTTATTTGAGTTTGAAGTGTTTTTTTTGTGTCGTATTCTTTGTATATTTTGCCTGAAAGGTATTTATAATCCTTAAGTAACTGCTGATCTACTTTTGACAGGGTGCTGAAGTAGTATAGTTCTAATTCCTTGTCGTTTTGTTCCTGATAATAATGAATTAATAGTTCATAAGCTTCCCGTAAATCAGGGCGTATGTACTTTTGTTTTTGGAAAGCTTCATCTATCTTTTTTAAGTAGGGTACTGCCTTTTCCTGTAAATTTAGGGCCCAGTAGCTTTTACCTATGTAAAAATAGGCCGTCGTTTCGTTTGTAAAGTCTTTATTCACTTTCACAGCCGGCAGTGCCTTCGTCAATTTCTTTATTGCGTCAGGAAAATTGTGTTTAAAATACTGATTTACCCCTTCGGAATGAATGAAGTAGGGCTGCATTTCTAGGTTTTTAAAACGCAGGCCCTCGCTCAGACCTGTCTGGTTCATCTGGCTGCATAACTTATATTTGCCTATGCGATTGTAAGAAAGCCCTAAAGAGTGAAGTGTATTCAGATACGCACGGCTATTTTCTTGCTTGAAATACCCAAGACATTCTTTAAATAATGCTACTGCCTCATCGTAAAACCCAAGGTAATATTTGATCTGAGCAATGCCATATTTTACTTTGTAAATTTGGTACTGGTTGTTTGTCTTCGAAATGTATTCATCTGCTATCAGGTAGTTGTCAAGTGCTTTCATGTGTTCCTTACGGTCATAATAGACTGCTCCTCTCGTCATGTACGCTGCTCCGATTAATGCCATGTCGGCTGTCCGCTTGGCAGCTATCAGCATACTATCGGCATATGTAAGCCGTAACTTTTTATCGTTTTTATAAATTAATACTTTATATGCCAACGCCATTTGGTCGAAGTTTATTTCCCTTTTTGCTTTAGCTAACCATGATTGTGCATACAAACTTTCTTTGATACTGTCCTTTTCCTCATAAAGTATGTTTTTACTAAAATATTCATAGTCTTTAGTTGAAAGACTATCCGGAATAACAAAATTATTTTGTTGTGCATAAGCATTACAATACAGACATAACCATATTATAAGTAAGTATTTTTTCGTCATATTTCTAAAAGATTGGGGGCTTACTGATTAGAAAACATAAGATTAATGTCTTTGGGACTGTATTTTGTAAAATAAATGTAGCTAAAATAATGTAATTGATTACAAGAATTAGCCTTATAAAGGATTCTTTCGTTTCATTGAGTTTAACTTGCTGTTTAGTTGGATTTTAGAGTAAAATGTAGTGTATTCAATTCGGGAATTGCATATCATGGATTCCCGAATTGAACAGCTGTTGGCTTGCCGGAGAGGAAAGGACCGATTAGTTTTGCCTTGAATTCAAACGGTTTTGTTATGAGCAAAACCACCATCAAAATTGTTCAGATTATCCCGGGAGAAATGAACTGATTAAAAAGTAATCAGTAACATTTAAAACATTATCAAAGATGAAAAAATTCTATTTAGGTTTTTGTACAGTAATTTGTTTATCCGTTCTATTTTCGCTTGCATCCTGTAGCACCGATAGTCCTTTTGTAGAGGGCGATACGATAGGCAAGGCAGATGTGAAGAACGAAATTCCTTATTATGCTCCCAAAAAAGGGGATGCAGTGCTCGCTGCGGAAAGCTTAACGGCTAATACAGTCACAACGGAGGAAGAAGATATTATTGATCCAGACTGGAAAATACTTATCGGCCATATTACTGGTGGTACTGGAAGTAGTAACTAGACATAAAAATCATACACATTACTATGGTAGTTATTATTACAGTATGATTTTTTTTGCAACCAAAGCTAAAAGGCTGCTCTAATTTGAGCAGCTTTTTTTTAATTTTCATCTGCATCATCCATGCGGATTGTGAGTTTGTTTTTGAGTGTATTCATAAATTTTGTCCTATCGGATTTCCTGTTGCGGATTTCCAGAAAAACCCTGTTGAATTGACCCAATTCGATTTCTAAAGAAGACTCGAAAAAGGATATGACTTCTTTGAGCCCTGTGGCTCCATTATTAAAAACGCCTTCTGAATGCAGCGCATAAATTAATTCTATCAAATCTACTTTTGATCCTGTCCATTTTAGGCTTTTAGGGAGTGGGGAAGGAGATTGTGCTGTTATTGCCTTTCTTTCTAGTTTTTCCACTTGTTCCAGCAGAAAAATTTTTATTTCATCGTTCGCTATTATACGAGCCATCTTATAGTCGTGAGAGGTTGCGAAGCGATGGTCTATTTGAAAATAAACACTATCCATCATCAATTTAAGGTCGTATTTTTCGCGTATATAATATTTGCTGTCAAGACAGTTGTTAGCCGTGCGGCAGTAGCGATAAAATTCCTGGTTTTGTTTGAAGAAAACCTTTAATTTAAGAAGTTCGGAGTTATAATATTTAGCTATTGTTTTATGGGAACCCAATGGCTTGTTGGTTTCTATAGTATAGATTTCGCTGTAGTAAATGAGTTTAGCCGCAAACTTTGGTTTGATGTCGCGAAAGAATTCTATTTCTCCTTTCTTGTTCAACGATTTGTATTTTATGAAAAAGGATTTTAGTCTCTCTAAGGCATTAACGCTACTTTTAATGGACAATTCAGCCGATTGAATTGGATTTTCTATTTGCAGATGGATTTCTTTTAATTGCTGTTCTAATTGGGACATCAAGGATTCAGAAAATAATTTCATTGAAGCGGTTTAAGATTTACAAATTGACTTTTTTGATAATTGAATTGGGCTGTAAATCTATTTGATGATTACTATTGTTGCAAATGGTGTGGTGTGCGATTCCCGAATTGAATAGTGAAATTCCCGAATTGCATAGTAGTTATAATTTTATTTTTTTTGCGTCTATGATAATTTCTTGCGTAGTTTTAAAATAAACTGTGGTAGTTATGGAATGTGATGTCGGAGCAATAAGAATGGCTGGTATTTGTAAGAAGCAGGAAAAGCTCGAAGTGTGATATTTTCCAATTATCCTCGTTAAAAACGCTTTGTTTTTATCTTACTAAAATTAATACTACTCAATTTAATAGAGTAACAAAGCGGTATGAATAATTCGTTTTGAACAACTATAACGAAAGGATTGGGATTACAGAAAGGGCTTAGGTCTTACTTATTGTAACATAAAAGGAATACAAAGCACCTGAGTCCGTTTACTTCATATATTTATCAATCATATATTGGGTAATTGGTTTTAAAGGTTTTTCATTTTCAGGGTTAAAACCAGGTCCATTAAAAAAAACCAATTGATTACCTTTTTTACAATACCACAATATTGGTTTATTGTGCTTAAAAAAGGTTGTAGTATCACAAATTTTAATTTTTCTAAAATTCAGCATATTTTTATTTAGAGGCATAGTTGAATACAAGTCTACAAAACCAACTGCTTTAGTTTCACAGTCAACTGCTTCATAATGGTCTTTTTGCCATTGCATGCACTCTTTTTTGGGTAAAAAACTGTATCCAATACCACTCAACATTATAATTAATAGCATTCCAGGAATAACTACCTTTTTTTGGTAAAGACTTAATTTTTTCTTTTTCAAGAACGATGGTTGAATTGGGAGATCCGCACTAATAGTATTCTTTTTAATAAACTCAGTTGCTCCAAAAACATCGCCTGTATTTAGACTCTCAATACTCGTACTGGGAATGTTCTCTTTTTTTAAAGCTTCCTGTTTTGAGAATTTAAGATAAGGTCGTGAATTAAAATCGACTAATATGGCTGCAATATTCACTGCTTCAATATCAGCTAAATCAGTTTCTCCTTTAAAAAACGTTTCAATAGGCCTGAATTTATCTGTTTGCTCTTTTAATCTATTGGAGCAATTTAAAGAAAAATCAAATTGAAAAAAGGCAGAAAAGCTTTTTAAATCATCAGTGTTAGTGTTATTCTTAAATAACTCGCCACACAATTTCCTCAATTTGGCACGTGAAGGATTTAGCAAAAAACTAGAATAATTTCCAATCTTTTCAGACTCATACTTCAATTTAACCGCTGCTTTATAATCTTCTAAAGTATTTTTCATCATAAGCTTAAAGGAATTTTCAGGAATTTCAAGGAATCCACCGTACTAGTGGGAATCATGGGAATTCCACGGCAATTTTACTGTGGAAGCGTCATTACTTTGCTTCAGAATTAGTTCTTGTTCTATTTCGCGATACGGACAAATGTACAAAACTACTTCTATAAAAGTGAGGCTATACAGAACAGAATTTTTATTCCGGGAAGTATAATTAAACGATTCCGTACTAGCCCACTTTACTTCCCGTAACCCAAAAAACTGTTCTCATTTTAATGGTTTGGCCCTTATTAATTATTCGATTAAAGATATCGAACGGCCAAACCTATGTCAAATTTTCAAAAATTTAAATCATGAAAAAAATATTTTTTACAGCTGCTGTTGCAGTATCGGGCTTAGTTATGGTATCCTGTGAAGCGGATGCGATTGATAGTGCAATTCCTCAAGCAAAAGATTTTAGAGTACAAACAAAAGGGCTAGAATTCAAGGAAAGTGACACTATTCCGATGTTGAATATAAGCACTTCTATGACTAGTGACGGTCCTGGCGATGACATAATTATTATTACACCACCCAAAAATCCTTAATTATAAGCCTTTGTTTATAATTAACCGCTAATTTCGGGGAAAGTAGCATTGTATGCTGCGTTCCTCGATTTTATTTTTTTTACTTCCAAGTATATCTTGCCAAAAGAGTACCGAGATACCTTTTGTTACTATTAAAAAAGAAGAAACGCCTAAAAGTGTCCTAGCTAAGAAATTCTCCAATTTAAGAGGTTTGTATTAAACTGCAAAAAAATTTGATAGCGCCTACTATTATTACAACAAGTCAAAAGAGATATTTGAAACTTAAAAAGATAGTGCATATTCTGCTTACACTTTAATTCAGTTGGCACGAATCCAGCAGATATTTGGTAATTATGGTAACAGCGAAGAAATATTAACTGAGGGGTTGCCTTCTATTCATGATAATTTGGAATATCAGATAGCTGCAATTAATTTATTTAGTATCTCTGCATAAGAGCTAAAGAATTATGATGATGCCGTTTTTTATTACATTAAAATCTTAGAAATTGCTAGCGATTCAATAGTAAGGGTTACGCCGCTCAATAATATGGCTAATGTCTATATAGAACAAAAACAATATAAGGGCGTGGTAGCTATTTTAGCCCCCTTTTTAAATCGAATTTTTTAGATACGCTACCTTATAAGAAAGCCATAGTTACTGATAATATGGGGTTTGCTTATTATAAATGTGATAGTAATAAAAAAGGAGTAGAACTTATGAACCAGGCTTTAGCAATGCGGATTTATATAAGTGATTCCTATCGAAGTATTGAAAGATATTTGCATTTAGTTGATTTTTATAAAGGAATGAATTATCAAAAATCAAAAGAAAATGCATTGCAAGCTTATGCAATAGCTACAAAATATCAAAGCATGGATGGAAGGTTAGAGGCCCTGACAATTTTAATGTCATATAATCAAGAAAAAGGAATAAATCGTTATGCCGTATTGTTTGTAAGTTTAGATGACAGTATTAAAAAAGTTTGGAATAATGCTAAAAATCAATTTGCTAAAATTAGATATGATTCTAGAAAAGCCAATCTGGAAAGCGTCAAATATAAGGGGCAGAGGGCAGAAGCCCTCTTGCAACTTTCAATACAAAAGAGCCAAAAGTACCTGCTCTTTTTTGGATTTATGATATTACTTGGCGGGATTGGATTTATAATCAATTACTACAAAAGTAAAACCAAACACGAATGATTGGAGGCAAGTTATACTACTGAAACCCGAATTTACAAGGAACTCCATGATGAATTGGGTAATGACATTTTTTATGCTATGATTTATGCTGAAATTCAAGATTTGCAGAATCCAATAAAAAAAGAAACTCTTTTAGATAATCTTGATAAAATATATGTTAGAACCCGAAACTTTTCTAAGGTGAATAGTCGTATAGAAACGGGAGAACAGTTTGAGCAGAATTTAAAACAAATGCTCAATTATACTACCGAGGTTATTATTAAAAAAGGTAACCCAATAGATTGGTCAAAAGTTGAAGCAGAAAAAAGATAGCTATACAAAGAGTATTGTAAGAACTTATGATTAATATGAAAAAATACAGTCAAGTCAGTTTAGAGCTTATTGGTTTTGATTTGGAACAAAATACTCTCAAAATTGATTGTTCAGATAATGGAATTGGTTTTACGGAGAAACTAATTTTAAAAAATGGTCTCCAGAATGCGGAAAACCGTATTCAGACAATAAATGGAATACTTACTTTTGATTCTCAAACCAATAAAGGTTTTAAGGCTAAAATTTTAATTCCAAAATAATACACCAAATATGTTTACAAAAGTTTTAATTGCGGATGATATTGATTTTAATGATTTGGGTGCTGTTCAGACACTGAATGAACTTGATGTTGCTGAAATTCAATTTGCAAAATATTGTGATGAAGCATTGTTAAAGGTTAAAAAAGCAAATTTTGATGGTACTCCTTTTCAACTGCTTATTTCTGATTTGTCCTTTAAAGCGGATCACCAATTGAACAAACTCAATTCAGGCGAAGAATTGATAGCTGCAGTAAAAAAGGAGTGTCCTAATATTAAAGTAATTGTTTTTTCGATTGAAGACAAAGCGCACCGTATCAAATTATTATTTGATGCCCTTCATATAGATGGCTATGTATTAAAAGGTAGAAATAAAATATATGACCTAAGAAGAGCTATTCAAAAAGCCTACAAGGAGGAACAAGAAAATATTTCTCCTGAATTGTTGTACGTGCTTCAAGATATGACTACGAGTGAAATAAATAATTATGACGTGCAGTTAATCAAGTATCTCTCACGAGGAATCTCTTTAGAAAATATTGAAGCAGTATTTAAACTTGAAGGCATTAGCCCTAATAGTAAGAGTTCTATTGAAAAACATATCAATAAACTCAAAATTTATTTCAAAGCAAATAACACGGTACATCTTGTCGCTATAGCCAAGGATTTAGGAATTGTTTAAAATTCCACTCTTAATATACCTTAATTTATTCTTTAGATTCTAGCTCCTTCGGGAGCTTTTTTTTATGGTTTAAATAAAATAATGAATTGGGTTACGGTTTACCGTAAGGAGTTGACTTTTAATGGTTTTATCTTTGAATAAATTAATAAAAAAAAAATATGGAATATAAAGTAGTCCCTTTCGTAGCTTCAATAGAGGCCAATAAAGGCAATTCTAATCATGTTGCTGAACAGTTAGAAAGTCTAATAAAAAATCATACAAACCAAGGTTGGAAATATGTTAGACTAGAGAGTGTTTCCACTTTTGTTCAACCAGAATCTGGTTGCTTTGGTATAGCTAGTAAACCTGGATTTACAACAAGTAGACAAATGGTTGTTTTCGAAAAATAGATGAAGTATACGATACTACTTGCAATTCAACTCTACTGGTTTTTTAAATCAAAAAATGGAAAGGCAAAATGCATCTTTAAAAAGTCATGCTCTACTTATGTTTATGAGAAAACAAAAGCAGAAGGATTTATAATAGGGACCAAAGCATTTCTTTTTAGATACAAAAATTGTCGAGGGGGTTTTGAAATATTCAAAAGTCCAATTACTAATAAAACACAAATATTACTTCACTCAAAAATTATTGTTGAAAGTGAAGAAATTGCAAACCGATTTTTAATCCATTAAATTAAATAGTATGAAAAATTATTATGTAAACAATCAAGCGCAATCAAATGGTGATCATGAAGTTCATACAGCAGATTGTAGGTATTTACCAAGTCTTTTAAATAGAAAAGCTTTAGGTCAACATGAAAATTGCAAATTAGCTGTTACTGAAGCAAAAAAAACGTATTCAAAGTCAGACGGTTGTGAAACGTGTTCTAATGATTGCCATAAAAGCTAGTTCATTATGAGTTTTCGCTTCTCCAAAAGAATTAACCTTGGCGGCGGTTTAGGGTTAAATGTTAGTAAGTCAGGAATTTCGCCAAGTCTAAAGACTAAAGGCGGAACTATCAGTAATAAGGGTTTCTCGGTGAGGACTGGAGTGCCAGGTGCATCTTTCAGGAAATCATTTAATTCATCAAAATCTAGTGGATGTCTCGTTGCATTTATCGTCTACTTGGGTTTAGGTATAGTATTTTATCAACTCTTTCAATAAGAATTATTTATTATGAAACTATTTTTATACACCTCTTTATTTCTCCTTTTTAGTTGGACCGCTTCAAGTCAAACAAGTTCGAAAAAATTAATTGCTTCAAGCTGTGAGGCTAGGGGATGTTCCGGTTCGGAATATTGTTCCGCCTGTAAAAATTGTTCGGGTTGTAAGCATTGCGCCAAAGAAGGAGGGACCTGTGGCGTTTGTGCGCCTGCTCCAAAAAAGAAGACTAGTTCAAAAAAGGGTAAAAGCACTAAAAGTTCAAAAAGAATAGGAGAATCCTAGTTTAAAAGAAAGCAAACCAAATAATAACCATTTAATTTTTTAAAGTATGAATTCAAATTCGACTATAAGTATCCAATTGAAAAGCCATTTTCTTAGACTGTATCAGATGGCTTTAACAGATGATAATTTTGATATTCTGGAGTTGCAAATGTTATATCATTTAGCAGAGGAAAGGGGTATTCCCAGAGAAGAATTGGATAAATTATTTCTTAATCCAGTTAATCAGGAAGCAGATATTCCAGAAGATTTAAATATAAGAATTGAATATTTGTATGATTTGACGCGCATTATGTGGGCCGACAGAAAAATCACGGATGATGAATTAAATACCTTAAAAAAGTATTGCAAAAAATTTGAGTTCTTAGATGAGAATATAGATGAATTAAGTAGTTATCTTATCGATTGTGTGCAGAAAGGCATTGATAAAAAGGAGATTATTAATCAATTAAATTCTTAATTTATGAAATCATTACAGCAATTATTTAGCCTCAAGAAAACGGAAGAAAGTCAAATAAATAGTAGTCCACAGAACGAGGAAGACAGAGAACAAATAAGAATTACATATTATCAAAGCGGATTTGCTGCTTCTATAAAGGCAACCGGAAAACCCATCGTTCTTAGAGCCTGTTTACAAAATTTATTCAGCAGTTTTGAAGACCAATGTCGCAAACAAATTTTAGAGCAAGAAAGACTAAAACAACCCTATAGAGAAGAACAAGAAAAAAGTAGGACTGAGCTTAAAAAATGTGAAACGGCTATCGGAATTTATGAACAGAAGGAGCAGGAAATAGAGCATAAGATTGAAAACACTCAGCATGAAATTGTTGATGTAAAAGTAAATCCACAAAAATATATTGATGATGGTAAGGGTGGATCTGCACAGTTTTATATTGGTTTGATATTACTCTTGCCAATAACCTTATATCTATTAGTCTTTTATATCTCTGCCTCTTATTCTGCTTTTTTTAAAGAGTTCACAGACGCTAGCTTAACTGCTGCCATTTTTGACGCTGATGCTTTGACCAATTCATTTAAAGCAAGTTGGCTTGAAGGAGTCTTAGTGATTACTATTCCTTTTGTATTTATGGGTTTGGGATATGTAATTCACATGATGCAAAAAGGCATTGGAATAAAAAAGACATTTCGAATAATTGCACTTTTCGCTACAACATTTTTATTTGATGGTCTATTGGCTTATGTGATTGAAAAGAAAATTTATGATTTTAATAAAACTCCAGATTCACCACTCTATAATTTAGAAATAGCGCTAGGTCAATCTGAATTTTGGATGATTATTTTTGCAGGATTTGTGGTTTATGTTATTTGGGGATTAGTATTTGATTTTGTGATGAAAGAGAATGAAAATAAAGATAAAATAAGAGTTTTTATTAGGGGTAAAAAAGAAGAAATAATAAATTTTGAAAAAGTTAAATTAATCAATTCAAATAAGATACTTGACTTTAAAAATAAGATGGATCATCATAGAGGAGATATAAAAGTCTTGCAATCCAAAATTGATGGTTTTGTGTTTCCAGTAAAAGAATATTTAAACTATCACAATCAATATAAAGAAGGCTGGTTTCAAGCTATTGGAACAGAAATAGCACTGGCTAAAAACCAAAAAGATGATCTATTAATTGAATGTGATAACATTGCCTTAGACCATTTAAAATCACTTGATCTAATAAATTCAGATTTTCAACATTTAGTTTACTCAAAAAATTAATACTTATGAAAAAAGATTTTAAAACAATTTTACTGTTATTGGTACTGTCTAATTTAACGATTTCTTGTAAAAATGATGAAACTACCAATGCATCACAAGAAAAAATACAAAGCACAAAAGTAAATAGTCCCAATATAAACTACAATATAAGTATCCTCTTAGATTTATCGGATAGAATAGATCCTCAGAAATATTCAAATACAGCAATGGAATTTTATCAAAGAGATTTAGGTTATATCAATTCTGTTTCTCAAGCATTTACAAATCATGTTAGAGATAAAAAAACGAGGCTTATAAATGACAAGATAGAAGTTTATTTTAATCCTGAGCCGCAAAACCAAGAAATTAATAGTATCTCAAAGAAATTAAAATTTGAGATTAATAAAAATAATGCATCGAAAAGCACCATAAGTTTAGTCAATACAGCCTATAATAATGAAACTGCTAAAATTTATGATTTAGCGATAAAGGATAATAATTATATAGGATCTGATATATGGAAGTTTTTTGAAAATAATGTTAATGATTATTGTATTGACCCTAGTCGTAGAAATATCTTGGTAATACTCACAGATGGTTATATTTTTTATGAAGACACAAAATTCAAAGAAGGAAATTCAACTTCTTACTTGTTACCAGAAATGATTCGTTCCAACGGCATAAATAAAGCCAATTGGAAAGAAAAAATGCAGCAACAACATTTTGGTTTTATTAAAGCAAATGAAAATTTATCAAATCTGGAGATTTTAGTTTTAGGGATAAATCCAGATAAAAAGAATCCTTATGAAGGAAAAGTAATCAAGGAATATTGGAGTAATTGGTTTACTGTAATGAAAGTGAAACGGTTTGAAATTAAGGAAACGGGTTTGCCAAGTAATATGGATAAAGTGATTAAAGATTTTATACTAAACCCTTATTAAGTATTAGTAATCTTAGTGTCAATCCAGATGAAAAATTAAAAGCTACTGGTGAAAATGGCAATGAACATGACCCAGGAACAAATTCAGTACTACTTTTAGTAACAAAATTATTTAAATGAAATCTATTGTAATCCTACTTTTTATTTTTTTGACTTCCTTTCACCCCATAGTGACTAAAGTGTACATCTGCGGACCACGAGGAGCAAAAAAATACCATTATACTGAAAACTGTCGTGGATTATCAGCCTGTATACACGGAATAGTAAAAACATCACTTTCTCAAGCTCAGAACTACGGATTAACACTCTGTGGATGGGAAGATTGATTATAGCAGTTTTAGCATAAAAAAAGTTTTGTGATTAAAAAACTGGGTGTTAATAATAGGCGGTCAAAGAAGTAATTAACCGTATTCGTTTTGACGCGGTTAGAACTTCACAGAATCAAATGATTTATAATGAGTAAAAAGAAAAGTAATTATGGAAGAAAAATTTGTACAGAAAAATGTAGTGCTTATCCCTGAAGAAAGTACAGGAAAGCTTAGGATAGAGAAATTATGGGAATTGATGGAAGATCATCCTTATAAAGAAAAAATGTATGCTGAATTTGAAATTGAAAAAATTAAAAAGGAAGTAATTGTTATCGACTTTATAGATACTATCTATAAACGTATTAGACATTTTGGTACAAATTATAAACGAAAGTTAATCAGAGCCGAAATTAAGCATATTAACCTTTTTGAAGAAATGCTTTTAATTGATGGGGAAAAGAAAAAGGAAATAGTTTTTCATTTTGATGAATATGTGGTCGTTGATGAGGTGAAGGAAAATTTGAAAACTGTTGCTAAATATGATTCAAAAAACACCTATTTGGATGAGTATGTAATGACCAAGTACGCTAATAGTCTATTCAAAAATGGATTGTCTGATCTGGCAAGGCAAAATATTCAGTATTTTAAAGATTTGGCCAGTAGTTCAGATAATTATAACAAGCATAGGAGTTATCGTCTCGTAGAGAATGATGGTACTACTTATTTGAGAGGTATTACTTCAATAGATAAATATTATGAATATGGTGTCGATTTTGCATTTGTGGTTTCGATGCTTGTATTCCATGATTTTATGAAAAAGAATCAAGGAGTAGAATACAAAATCAAATCAGCACATATTAATGAATCCAAATTAGAAATCATAATTGCAGAAAAATTTAAGAAAGATGCAGGTGAGTTTGGAGAAGTTTCAACAGCAATTAAAGTTTCAACAAATGATTTAGGGAAAGGTTCTTTGAACTTTCTAAATATCATTAATGTCGGTAAAACCAATAAAGACGGATTTTATTTATTTCCAAAAGAAAACCCATTTGAAAGTAATAGGATAAGAATTTCTCATACCACAAAGCCAGAAAATGTCTTCGCAACATTAAAAACGATGGAAAGTGTTCTCAATACTAGTGATAAATTTATCAAAGAATTAAAAGAAGTTAAAACGATTAAAACCCCTGATGAGTTGCGAATTAAGATACAGGCCAAGATTGATGGTCCTAGAAGTTCTTTTGGTCATATAAAGAAATTGTCTGATATTTTTAAATCAAAAATTGATAATGAAATCACTAATCTTTCTAAACTTTTAGAAATGTGTAACAAAGCAGAGGAATTAGAAATTGATTTTGATCTGAAAGATAAATTAAGATATATTATTTCAGATATTATTTTATACGGCAGTACAAAATAGGTTTTTTATAAACCCATATTTAAAAAATTAAAATAACACTAAAAAAGATTAAAATGTCAGAATATAGAATTTCAGGAATTTGGAAAAATAGTCAAGAAGTAATAACTCACTATGCTGTCCATATAAGAACAAGAAATCAAGCAGGAAATGGTTATGAAATTGGCCGAGCAGCAAAGATGACCAAGGCAGATGCTGTAGTACTATTGCAAAATCCTGCAAACAGCGCTAAAACTTTCTTGTGGAATTACGCAAGAACTCAATGGGTAGCTGGTGAAGAAGTACATGTAGTTAACGGTAATCCTTCTTTCCTCAGAACAAATCATGACGGTACATTAAAGGATAATCTGCTACATCTTATAAATTACGGATATGTGTATTAATTATAAAGCTATTAAAGGTCATCGTTACGGCGAGGATCTTATTTTAAAATAAATATCAGTAGTGATGTCATAATTCACAATTTAACAGGTATCCCACTAAAAGTAAATAGTGCTAATATCTAAAATTATGTTCAAACCCTTCTAAAAAAAAAACAATTGGGTATGTCAAAAAAATATTAATATTGTTTTTAATGTAATTTTTCTGTTTTTAAGTTAAATGTAAAAAAACAGAAAAAAATAGTTTCAATGTGTTATTTAATAAGTATTTTTGTTTTTCAGTATATGAATGTATAATATATAAAACAAAAAAATTGAAAGCTACAGAGAAAAAAATAATCATCGATTTGATACATGCAGGATTAATTGGGGATACAAAAAGAGTTGAATTAGCAGCTTTGAGTTTAGCTCGATCTGTTAAGAATGACAGTCCTGAAATGTTTGACAATATTAAAACTACTCTTAGTTCTTATTCTTTAACAGGAGGTACGAATATAAGAAGTGCTGGAACTTCTCCAATTCCAATTGATGGTGATTCTAAACTGGAAATGGCAATTATTTATAAGCCTGATGCAGAATTAAATGTTTTGCCAATTCTTCCTGCTAATTTAATGGACAGGGTTAATGGTTTTATTGATGAAAGAAATAAGATTGATATTCTTATTGAAAATGATATAAAGCCGTCTACAAGTCTTTTGCTAATTGGGCAACCGGGAACTGGAAAAACAATGTTGGCAAAGCATATAGCGTCAGTTTTAAATAAAAATTTAATTGTTTTAGACTTATCTTCTAGTATGTCTAGTTTGATGGGTAAAACTGGTTCAAACCTTAAAAGAGTACTTCAGTACGCTAAGCAAAGTGCATCAGTATTACTTTTCGATGAATTTGATGCAATTGCTAAAAAAAGGGACGATAATACTGATTTAGGAGAAATAAAAAGGGTTGTAAATATATTGTTAATGGAACTTGAAGATTGGCCAATTTCTTCAATTTTTATTGCAACAACAAATCATCCAGAGCTACTGGATAAAGCAATATGGAGAAGATTCGACCACACTCTTAATTTTCCGATGCCTGAAAAAAATTTGAGACTTAAAATTCTTGAGGACGAATTGAAAGACTTTTTAATTTTAAATGGAACTTCAGCAGATATATTAAAACCAATATCTGAAATGTTTGAAGGTAAGAGTGCAGCTGATTTGTGTAAATATGCAAATAATGTAAAAAGGCGTTTTATATTAAGAGATGAAAAACCTTTAAATTCATTATTCAACGAAATTGAAGATTTTCAAAATGATAAAAAATTAAGAGCAAAATTTTGTGTAATTGCGAAAGACTTATTAGGGAGCGCACTAACAATGCGTGAACTATCTGAGTTAACAGGGTTAAGTATTAGCGGGGTGAATCATCATATATCAAAAACAAAAAACCATGAGTAAAAATACAAATAATAGAAGACCAATATTATATAATGGAGAAGTTTATTCTCATGCGGTAACAAAAAAAAGTGGTTTTGGCGAAAAATCAATACCTTATACTTATGAAGATGCTAAAGATAATTTACTTAGAGATATTTCTACTACTAGATCAATTATAAAGAAATTACCTGATTCATTACGAATGCCAAATGAAATAATATTGAGCTTTGTTGTTCATCCTGAATTTACCGCAAAATCTTATTACCCAACATCATTATTTGATAATAACGGTGCTGAAAAATTTGGAATACAGGAGATTGGGTCAAGAGTTTGGAGATCTAAAAATGATAATTCCCATAATTCAGAAAAAAATAACTCAAAAATGTATTTCGTAAGAGCTACGGAAGGCAGTCTGGAAAGATTAGAAAATCACTTAAATTCAAGAGTAAGTTCTTTAACTAAAGGTTTTCAAGATGATATTAGAAAAATATCTTCTTTTGGTTTGCTGGAATCGGACGATCAAATTTTAGGAGTCTCAAGTGAGTGGAGGGAGGGAAAGCTTGAAGCTGTTTTGCACCCGTTTGATATTGATAAAAATACAAGTGTTTTACATTTTTTGGAAAAAATTAAAGCATTTGGAGTAAATAAGGAGAGTATAAGGTACAAACAATATCATAGTGGCGTAACTTTTATTAGCTTTGATGGTAATAGGGAAATTTTGAAATCTATTTCAGGCTATAATCCATTGCGAACAATTCATCCATTAAAAGTTAGAGAATTGCCAAGCTATGGTAGAACATTTTCTGCTAGTAACGGACCTAAAGCTCCTATATTTACAAAAAAGTCTCCAATTGTAATTGGAGTTATTGATGGAGGAGTTAATATTTCTAATCCATATTTAGTTAATTATGTAGAATCTGAATTTCTTGTGTCTGGAAGTCCGATAAGTGAATATCTAGATCATGGTTCTCAGGTATCTGGAGTAGTTTTATACGGGGCATTAAATAAATATAAATCCACAGATGTAATTTCTGAACCTTATGTTTCTGTTAAAAGTTTTGGAGTACTATCGTCAGACACAACTGATCCCGATTTATATGATGCGATAGATGCAATAGAAAAAATTGTACCATTAAACAAGGATATCTCTGTATATAATTTAAGTCTAGGTCCAAGCGGACCTATTTTAGATGATAACATTTCCAGATTTACTTATTCTTGTGATTTATTAAGTTACGAACATGGCATTTTATTTTGTATCGCTGTTGGTAATGATGGCGAAGTAGTTGGTTATGATAGAATTCAATCTCCTTCGGATTCTGTTAATTGCTTAGCAGTTGGTGCATATACAAAAAAAGATGGTAAAGAAATTAGAGCGCCTTATAGTAGTATTGGGCCAGGTAGAGAGGGTAGTAAAATGAAGCCAGATATTGTAGCTTTTGGAGGTTGTGATAACAATCCAATCCATTTGGTGTCTAATGTTGATGGAAAAAAAGTATTAAGTGCTGGCACTAGTTTCTCAAGCCCAATAGTAGCTTCTGTCGCCGGTAGACTAATTGGTGAATCTAAAGGTAATATTAACGCTTTAATTGCAAAGGCATTAATTATTCATTCTACAACAGAAAAATCTAGTTTACATACCAACGAAATGGGTCATGGAATTGTTTCTGAGGATATTGATAATATAGTAAATTGCATAGATAAATCATATACAGTTATATATCAAGGGCAACTAGATACAGGAAAATATGCGGAATTTGCGATTCCTTGGGATAACTCTATTAGTAAAGGATCAACTTCTTTTAAATGGACACTGGCTGTTTTAACTGATGTTGATCATTTGAGTCCTGATGATTATACATCTTCAACAATTGAAGTAGCATTCTTTCCTAATAAAAATAAATACATTTTTAAGAATATAAATAATTCTTTAATTGATGGTGTTCTTAAAAAAAGCGAAACTGTTGACATAGATTTAGATCCCGGAAGGGCGGAAGTCCTTACTTCCTTAGGTTGGGCAAAGAGTAAGTTTCCTGTAACAAATTCTCCTAAAAAGCAATTTAAAACAGAATCTGATCTACGAAATGATTTAAAATGGGATACTTTAGATACCAGAAAAATAGTGAAACAAACTAATGGTATAAGAAATCCATCTTTTCATATTCATGCTTTAGGGAGAGGTTCAAGATTAGAAGATTTAAAAGTTAAATTTGCTTTAATATTAACTGTGACTTCACCAAAATCAGATGTCGATTTATATTCAAGTATATTATCTAAGTTTCCTGCTCTATTACCAATAGAGTTGGTTTCAGTAGTAAATGTTGATATTAGAGTAAGCTAATTGCGGGAATTCTCCATGGAACAAATGAGATTTTAACACAAACCTAATATAGAAATAATCTTACAACCAATAAAAAAGCCATCTGGTGAGGGCTTTTTTATTGGTTATAAGTAAGAAATTATTAGGAAAAGAATTAAACTAAATCTACTTTCGAATGTTAAAGAGTATTCAACTTTTTCATTTATTTTGATATAAAAAAAATAATTTATCTATGATTGAGCTTGAGTTTTTAATGTGGAATGTTTTATTTAATTCTGTTTAGTTTCTGCATTTCGAAATACATTCTATGTCCTTTAATAATTTCGTCATTGTCGAGAAAAATTTCTGATTTTGGGCCCCCGTATGGTTCTTTTATGTCATCTTTAAAACCTTTTTACTTCCAAATTAATTTTGATATCTAAAACCTAGAACCAACATAATTGAACCTAAAATCTGCAAGGCTAAGAAAAAGAATGAGGCTGTTTTCTTCTTAGTGTTCATTTTATCCATCCATTTAGCTTTTAATTTTCGATTTTCGGGAATTTTTGTGTCTGCAAGTTGCACAAAAGCATATAATGTGTTTAAGTCTGTTACATGTTGAATATATGCTAACAACTCATTTGTATTGTCAACAAACTTTTTCACTTCTTCCACGCTTCCTAACAATTCAATATTGGTTGAGATAATTTTACCCATTCTGTATTTTTCGGCAGCCGCTTTAATGAAAGTAGGTTGATAAAGGTGCATTGTTAAGCTGTCCTGGCTTTTTAATCCAAGATATAAATTTTGATATTCCAATGAGGTTCTTGTCATTTCTGTAAAGTCCCTATTTGCTTGGTCAAATTGTTTTGTTTTTTCATCCCAAGAATTGTATAGAAACATTTGTATAGTGAATGACAAGAAAAGTAAAAGACTGCCAAAAACATTCATTTTTTTTGATAACGTTGGCTTACTTTTGGACCAGTCTATTTTCAGCATATTTTTCAGTTTACTGTTATTTTAAAATGCCCTATGACGTTTTGCCACCTTGAGATGGCTGGAAGTGCGTAACCGCTCAATTTTCGGCATAACGAAAACTTGATGCGGAACGGTAATTCCACTAAAACCACAATCTCGCTAAATGGCAGTTAGCAGATGTTATTTTATCAATTCTTTAAAATATTTTTCAACTAACGTTCTCATTTTTTTGACGTCTTTTTCGAAAGTTGAGATTTCAGAATTTTTATTAAGTTCTTTTATTCTATCAGAAATTTGCGAAACTTCTGTTTCTGGGTCTCCATATATTTCTTGTGGATTAACTGATTCATTTAATTCTTCTAAATCAGATAAACTGTGTAATTGTCCTTTTAAAATAATTTTTATCAAATTGAATTTTTTATGGACAATTTCTATTTGTGCAATAATATCGTCTGTAAGCAATATTTTATTTCGGTGATAATAATTCATATTGGCATTAAATGCTACAATTAAAGATTTTATCTTCTCTTTTAAATAATCATGAGTTTGAAATTGCGGATGCAAAAGGTTATTAAAGCTAAAATGTAAATCAACAACATGATTATACATGATTTTTAAGCATTCAATTTGCAATTCCGAATATCTGCTAAAAGTAATTTCATTTCTTTTTAGTTCTCCTTTAAAGGTCTCAATTTTTTTCGACAGACGAAGATTGTAAATGTATTGTGATAAAATTATTAAAATTGCAAAACCTAATAATATCCAAATCATGAATTGTTTATATTCTGAAAAATTTTCTTGAATTTGTTCTGCTAAAATTTTATCCATATTTTTTTATAATATCTGCTAACTTGTATATAATATATACAAGTAATGCTTTTTTTTAAGTTTTACCATATTTCAAGCTATATATTGTAGTTCGTAAAATAAAGCCTTTTTAACTATCGTTACAATACCCACATTTAGTGATATTTTAACTTAACTTGAATATACACTAGAAAGCTAATTTTAGCACCGAGTATTTTTCATTTCTTTCCTCTAGTTCTCGAGCTATCATTATAATGCCTATTCCTTATACATTCATAAAACTTCCCTCTCAGATATAGACCTAAAACCCATACGACAGCAAACCCAATGATTTCATACCATTCCATATTTTGAATCTTTAAGTAAGGTCAAAATAGGGGTTTAAATTTTTATATAATATGCATTTTGGAAAATTCAATATGCAATTTGGGAATCTTTCTAAAAATAAAACAGATGCTAGTTTAGCATCTGTTTATTTATTTAATTTTTAATCCTTTATCAATTTCTTCAACTCGTTTTAAAAATTCAGATAGTGGTACTTTATAATATTCACACAATTCATAGAGAGTACTGACACTCATATTTTGATTTCCAGTTTCATTACGGCCAATATGAATTGATAAATCTTTATTCGCTTTTATATTGTTTGCCACCTGCTCTTGAGTCAAGCCACTTTTAGCACGAAGTTCTTTTAAAACTAGCTTTATTGCACTTAATAATCTTTCGTTTTTTATCTGTTCCATAGTATTTCAAATTGAACCAGAAAAATATTTTCATACAATGACTTATTTGTCATTTTATTTTTTATCTTTATACCCTAATTCTATTAGAATTAGTATTATTTTTGCGATTCTTCAAATACAATATTGAAGCATTCGCTTTGAATCTCGTTCCAAAAACTGGTAATTTTAGCACGCGAGATGATAAGTACGATGCTCACGTCCCATGGCGTGGGCTCACTTATTCGTGTGCGGGTATACCAGTGCCTTGGAGCGATATAAGCTGAGTTCCATGCCATTTTTTTTGCTCTATATTTTGGTAATTACTCCACTTCATTCTTAGCGCTTTATCTTCATTTTTATAGTCTCGCAGCAGTTTAACCCGCTAAAACTTGTATGCCTATGATTGAATAAATGAATACTCCCTATAAAACACCTGCACCGAAAGGTCCATTGAATAATCGCCTAGTTAATTTATTTTGAATTTGTTAGTAAAAGGTGCAGGCTTGTTTTTTTATTTTAAATTTTGAATTATAAATTTTAAATGGAGAGAAAAGAATAAAGAAAATAGATCCGCTTATTTGAAATAACTCATAACCTAAAAACCAAAACCCATTTTATAACCCTCATAAATTAATTAGATGAAATACTACAGACAAATTCAAGCAGCATTAATAGTGGCATTAATAATACTGATATGCCTTTGGGTTTATGGTTGAAGCTACAAGAACAAAGAGTAAAGAATATAGAAGATAGACCAAAGATGCAGTAAGTGTTTTTTTATTTTAAATGTTGAATTTTAAATTTTGAATGGAGAACGTAGAATAAAGAGCAAAGAAGCAATAACAAAATATAAATCCAATAAAAATCATGCCTATGAATTAAGAACAAACAAAAAAAGGCCCTCTGACTGTCTGGACAACTACACAGAGGACCATCGCTAACAAAACTAACGTTTCAATTAACTATACCAATATTATGAAAAATAAATCATTTTACAAGGGTGGTTCGGCTTTTTGGTACCTGATTATTTTCGGGTTCTCCTTAAGCTACACCCCAGCTTCAGCTAACAAAGTACTGAGGCCAGTGCATTACTTACTACAACAAAACCAAATAAGCGGTACTGTAACTGATGGTGTCAATCCTCTCGCTGGAGTGGCCGTTTCGATAAAAGGAAAAGCTACTTCCTCGACTATCTCTGACTTTAACGGGCAATATAAAATTACAGCATCACCAGATGATACTCTGGTCTTTAGTTTTATGGGGTTTAAAACGGTTACTGAGCCTATAAATGGGCGAAAAACAATAAACGTACAATTACAAGATGATGCGACTCAATTGCAGGAAGTACGAATTAATGCGGGTTATTATAGCGTTAAAGAAAGTGAGCGCACCGGAAGTATTGCCCGTATTACAGCTAAGGACATTGAAACGCAACCGGTAACAAATGTACTTGCAGCAATGCAAGGAAGGATGGCGGGGGTGCATATTGTACAGGAAAGTGGGATTGCAGGTGGCGGATTCAGTATCAACATTCGGGGGTTAAACAGTCTTCGTGAGGGTGCGAATGCTCCACTCTTTATTATTGATGGCGTGCCCTATTCGTCTGATCCTATTAGCGACCGACAAACGTCTACGTCTATTCCTGGGGATGGCAACCCATTAGGGAGTATTAATCCTGGCGATATTGAAAGTCTTGAGATATTAAAGGATGCTGATGCCACAGCTATTTATGGTTCTCGTGGTGCCAATGGCGTAGTGCTGATTACCACTAAAAAAGGTAAAGCGGGTAAGACCACCTTTACGATTAACAGCAATCATAGTAGTGGAACGGTCAGCAAGATGATGCCTCTAATGAATACCTCGCAGTATTTAGCAATGCGACAGGAAGCTTTTGGCAATGACGGTTTTGTTAGCTATCCCGCAAATGCCTATGATGTGAACGGTACTTGGGATCCGAGCCGATATACAGACTGGCAAAAAAAACTGATAGGAGGGACATCGGAAGTCACGGGATTGCAGGCCTCGGTTAGTGGTGGTTCTGAACAAACAAAATACCTCTTTAGCGGTAATTATCGAACGGAAAGCAGCGTATTCCCCGGAGATTTTTTATATAAAAGAGGAGGTGCTCGACTTAGTTTTGACCATGCTTCCGAGGACAAAAAGTTTCGCTTTACTTTTTCGGGAAGCTATACCGCGCAGCACAACGACTTACCATGGATTGACTTTGTAACCTTATCGAGGCAACTTGCACCGAATGCTCCCGCACTTTATGATGCGGAGAACAAGCTGAACTGGGAGAACAGTACTTGGGAAAACCCATTGGCCAATTTAGAAAGCAAAAATATCGCTCAAACCACTGACCTTATAGTGAATAGTTTACTTTCTTATACAGTGGCCAAAAACTTGGAATTTAAGACGAGTCTTGGTTTTACCGACCTTCATAATGAGGACAATCGTTCTATACCCTCTACTGTGTATAATCCTGCTTATAATTTAGGCAGTCAGTATTCCTCCATTTATAGCAATACCTTGAGCAGGCGGTCTTGGATTATTGAGCCACAATTGAACTGGAGGGGGGATTTTGGGAAATCAAAAATTGATGTATTGGTAGGAGCCAGCTATCAAAACCAAGATAGCAAAAAGCTACTTAGCCTCGCCAGTGGATTTACAAGTAATAGCTTGCTATCTGACTTGGGGTCGGCATCGGTGACACTGATTTTGAATAATAATGCTATACTTTATAAATATCAAGCTTTTTTTGGACGAGCTAATTACACCTTTGTCGACAAGTATATTGTAAATTTTACTGGTAGGAGGGATGGTTCTAGTCGTTTTGGACCAGGAAAGCAGTTTGCTACTTTTGGAGCCATAGGCGGGGCTTGGTTGTTTTTTAAAGAGCCACTGCTAGCTGAAAATAGTTCATGGCTCAGTTTTGGAAAACTACGATCTAGTTATGGTACCACTGGAAATGATCAAATAGGGGATTACCAATTTCTAAACACCTACAGTTCCTCTGGATATCAATATGGAGGTACCAATGGTTTGCAGCCTGCGCGACTTTATAATGCTGATTTTGGTTGGGAAACTAATAAAAAATTTGAAGCTGCGCTAGAGCTTGGATTTTTTAATGATCGTATTTTTTTGACAACCGCTTGGTATCAAAATCGTTCCTCCAACCAGCTGGTTGGTTTACCTTTAGCAGGAACCACAGGTTTTAGTAGCATCCAAGCCAATTTAGACGCGACCGTTGAAAATACTGGTTTTGAAGCTACGCTGCGCTTAGTACCGATTAAAACTAATAATTTTTCGTGGACGACTAATTTTAATATAACCAGCGCGACCAATAGATTGGTTTCTTTTCCTGATTTAGAATCTTCTGGCTACAGAAGCGATTATGTAATAGGACAACCTACGACAATAAGAAAACTATTTCATTTTACTGGAGTCGATCCACAAACTGGACTGTATCAATTTAAAGATGTGAATGGCGATGGTGCTATATCGTATGAAAATGACCGTGAAACAGTTAGGGATTTTAACCCAAAATACTATGGTGGCTTGCAGAATATGTTTGTTTATAAAGGCTTACAATTGGACTTTTTATTCCAGTTTGTTAAACAAGAGAATTTCAATTTTGCCAATACGCAGCGCTTTGCTGGATTATTGAGTAATCAACCATCAGCTTATGTCAACAGCTGGCATCAGGCTGGGGATTTGGCTCCATATCAGAGGTATACTACTGGCACTGACCAACAAGTTATGCAGGCTAGTGAATATTTTGGTTTGAGTGACGGTGCTGTAAGTGATGCCTCTTATATACGGCTTAAAAACATTTCGCTCTCTTACGATTTTCCACGTGAATTGTTGCCACAGGTGGGGTGTCGTTTGTCACTACAGGCACAAAATCTCCTAACTATCACTTCTTACAAGGGGGCTGATCCTGAGTTTACCCAAGGCGGTACTTTACCTCCTTTACGTGTTATTTCAGCTGGAGTGCAACTTACTTTTTAATATTTAAAATCCAAACACATGAAAAATCAAATAAGAATTCGGAACTATTCTATAAAACTACTGGCTCTGTCTAGTTTTCTTTTCATTGTAAGCTGTGATGATTTTGTTGCAGTCGACCGACCTAATTCGCAGTTGACCACGGACGCGGTTTTTGAGAACGCGACCACGGCAACTGCAGCTATGGTTGATGTTTATGCACAAATGAGAGAGAACGGACTGTTAACCGGAAAGTCTTTTGGGATTTCTTGCCTGTTGGGTACGTATGCTGATGAACTAGTTTCTTATGAAAATGGTGCTTACACAACAGCCGATTTTTATAATAATTCTTTACTAGCTTCAGATGCTTTTGTTTCCCTATTATGGAACAGTTCCTATAATCAGATTTATGCTGCCAATGCTATTTTTGAAGGAGTAGGTAATTCTGCTTCATTAGCGCCAAGTGATAAAAATCAATTACAGGGTGAGGCACTTTTTGCAAGAGCCCTAACGTACTTTTACCTCGTAAATCTTTTTGGGGATGTGCCTTATGTAAGTACAACCGATTATGTTTACAACAGTACAGTGCCGAGAATGGCGACCGAAGTCGTTTATAAAAACATCATTGCCAATCTTGAAACCGCTATTACCTTACTACCTTCAGACTATAGTAAAGCAGACCGAACTCGCCCCAATAAGGCGACAGCTCAGGCATTGCTTGCACGCGTGTACTTGTACCATGGTGATTTTGCAGAAGCAGCGAATATGGCCTCAGCAGTATTGAATGATACTTCGCTTTATATATGGGATGATAATCTTGACTCCGTATTTCTAAAAGAAAGTACTAGCACTATATGGCAACTTGCTTCTGGAGGTGAAGGCGCGAATACAGATGAAGGCAGCACCTTTATTTTCTTTTCCGGTCCGCCAGAGTTGGTTGCCTTGTCAGATAATTTTGTATCCCAATTTGAGACCAACGATTTGAGAAAGAGTCATTGGATAAAGACGGTTACCGAAGGAGGTGGCCTTTGGTATCATCCTTATAAATACAAGCAAGACATTGCTAGCGGTTCCTCATTAGAATACTCCATTATTTTCAGACTAGCAGAGCAGTACCTGATTCGGTCAGAAGCACGTGCTAGGCAAGGAGAGATGATAGGTGCCAAAGAAGATTTAAACAAGATAAGACATACGGCAGGCCTACCAGATACGGATGCTACTACTCAAACAACCTTACTCGAAGCCATCTTACAAGAACGCAAGGTTGAATTATTTACCGAGTACGGGCATCGTTTTTTTGATCTGAAGCGTTTTGGGAAGCTAGATGCTGTCTTGGGTACGAAACCTGGATGGAGTGCAACCGACCAATTATGGCCTTTGCCACAGTCTGAATTACTAGTAAATCCATTTCTAAAACCTCAAAATTCTGGATATTAATATGATCAATTACAACAACGCTACTATACGATTAATCGATAGAAAGACCAATACGACACTATTTGGCAGTATTTGCCGATGGGTTAATTTTTTAATTTTTTTGTTAGTTACTTGCCCGAATTACGGGCAGGTACTACCAAAAAAAGCAGTTACAGAAAGCGACTATCATTTGTGGGGAACACTTTATACTGACAAAATATCTGATAAGGGGAACTGGGTAAGCTATGCAATGCGCTATGACGAAAGCCCTGATACGCTTTTTGTGAAGCGAAGTGATGGAAAAAAGGTGTATACTTTTGCAAAATCGAATGCGGGCGCATTTAGCGGGGATCGTCAATTTGTCTGCCTTGATATTGATGGACGACTATCTCTTCTTGATTTGGAAAAGGATAAGATCAACGTAATTGAAGAAGTGGAAACGTATTCCTTTTCGGGAAATGGTAACTATTTGATTACTGTTGAAGGAAAAGCGAAGCAGCGTGTATTACAACTCAGGAATAGTGGAGGAGAGCTACTGCAAAGCATCGCTGGGATTGATCAATTCCGCATGACTAGTACCAAAGATGCACTGGTCTGTACCATTGAAAACGGTGGCGTTTACCAAGTACTGAAGGTAACCTTTGGGTCAACTATTGGGAAATCAGTAGTAGCTGAAAGTGGTAGTGGGAAATTTTCGCAACTGATATGGAATGCTGATGGTCAATCTGTTGCTTTTCTTAGAGAAAATAAAGATAGTATCAGTGGAATTAATCGTCCGGCTGTTTTCTGTTTTTCTGTAAAAAATACTACATTATTTCAAATGGAGCCCAATAAAATTCCAGAGGGTTTTTATGTGGAAAGCGGATTCGCGAGTGGTTTAACGCTTTCTCCCGATGGTAAAAGGGTATTTTTTACTATTAGGAAGGAAATTACTATTGCAGAAAAGTTTGATGGTGTGCAGTTGTGGAATGGCAATGATGCGGTAGTTTATCCTGAAAGGCAGACTGTGGGGGATGTCGAATTTAATACCAGAATCTCAGCATGGTGGCCGGAGCGCGATCGTTTTATGCTAATTACAGATGAAAGTAAACCCTTTGGTTTTCTGAATGCTAGTGAAGATTTTGCTATTACTTATAATACGAAAGATTTAGGACCGCAATACAAACTGGATCGCAATGTAAACTATTATGTTACTGATTTAGAAACGGGACGGAAAAATTTGCTTTTAGAAAACCAGTCTACAGAACTAGAGGCATCAAGTTTGTCACCCAGCGGAAAATACCTTGCTTATTTTAAAGATAACGACTGGTGGGTGTATAATTTTTTGACTCGTACCCATTCTAATATTACAGGAAGGCACGGATTACAATTAGCGGATTGGGAAGATAAAATTTGGCAAATTAACTACCGAATTGTAGGCTGGGGTATTCATGACGAATGTATTCTACTTTATGACCGGTTTGATATTTGGCAAATAGATTTTAAAGAAAATAAAGCTGTTCGACTTACTAGGGGGAAGGAGTCGGGAATTACATTTCGGATAGCTCCGCCAGTTGATAGCGAATTTTTTGTACCCTATTTTACTGGACATATTGATGCAGCGATCAATACTAAAAATAAAATAATGTTAAGTGCAAAAAGGAATAATGAAAGTGGTTACTTTATTCTTGGTCCAAAAAAGAACGTAGAACCGATTGTTTTTGGTGATTTTCTTACTACAAAAATACTAAAAGCCAGCAAAGCGAATGCGTATGTTTATGAATCACAGAAATATAATAGTCCGCCAGAATTAAGCATAAGCATGGGCAAGGAAGGGACGAGTAAAAAACTCTATCAGAGTAATTTACAGCATTATAAATATGCGTGGGCAAAGCAGGAAAAGATCTATTATCGGGATTCAAAAAACACACTTTTAACTGGGATCTTGTATTATCCTGCAGCTTATAATCCAGAAAAGAAGTATCCAATGATTGTACACATATACCAAACGCAATCCTATTTACTTCATTATTACATCAATCCATCGCTCCATAATATGGCAGGATTTAATACCTCTAACCTAACTGCTCAAGGTTATTTTGTGCTGCTACCTGATATTGAATATGAGTTGGGAAATCCAGGGGTATCAGCTGCAGATTGTGTCATTGCTGCCACCAAAGCGGTTGTAAGTAAAGACGTAGTCGACAGTTCTAAAATTGGATTAATTGGACACTCTTTTGGAGGATATGAAACCAATTTTATACTGGGGCAGACCAATTTGTTTGCAAGTGCTATATCAGGGGCTTCTGTTTTTGATCTTGCTGGATGGTATCTTTCTATCGGTTGGACTGCTGGCAGACCTGAGATGTGGCGATTTGAGAGCCAGCAGTGGCGCATGGGAAAATCGCTGTTTGAGGATAGGGAAGGCTATGCGTGTAATTCGCCGCTTACTTATGTCAATAAAATTAAAACGCCTGTGCTCATTTGGACAGGAGAAGAAGACAGACAGATTCATTATTATCAAAGTGTTGCTTTTTATCTTGCGATGCAACGACTGAAAAAGAGTGCCATCTTGCTAGTGTATCCCGGAGACGGTCATGCATTGGTAAAAAAGGAAAATCAGCAAGACTTTGCTCATCGAATTGAAGATTGGTTTGGCTATTATTTAAAAGGAGAATCACCCAAAAAATGGATTGCTGAAGGAGTACAATAAGAAATGCAGGTCATAAAAAATTATGACCTGCATTAATTTTACCTTAAATATTTTTTAAGGTTTGTGGGTCAATATCTCTGTACAGTCCGATGTTGGCGAAGGTTTCGCATACATTTGATCTGTTCCGTCAACACAAAGCACAGTTCCGATGTTATTACAGATTTTTTGTGGCTGACAATTGAATGGCGCCGTACGTTTAAACCCTTGCACGCTCGCGATTTCAGATTTAGTTGTCGAATCACTGGTGCTTACCGCACCTGCCGATGCCAACACAAAGGCGACAACGGGAAACATCATTTTAATTGCTAAAGATTTCATAATATTAAAATTTAAAAATTAACTAATGTGATCTACTCTTTTTTACAGGTTTTCGATCTGACCCCTGATACTGGCCGGTATGTCTTTCATTTAATTATTGTATTTATTTTTCAATGCTGCAGCTAGTTTGTAAGAAACAATGTTGGACCCTATTATTGCAAAAAAATGGGTATTGGTTACTATAAAATCATCAATTTTTTCACCGTCAATTTTGTAGATGTAAAAGCTCATTAAATAGGATTTCGTTAGAATGTCGTATACATCGATAACATTTGCATTTTTCCTCATTTTTATTTCATCATATCTCCCAGGTAATGTTGAGTTTACGAACAACAGGTTATTATGGATTGCGCTAACTCTGTTTACCAATAATGGGGGTGCTGAAAATACCCTCTGCTTCTTCGCCTTTACATATGCAATTTTGATTTTAGCTTTAGAAGTGGTATCAATTGTGTTTCCGCGATGCACAAGGTTAAGATATTGGTCTGTAACCGTATATTGATTGCGGTAGTAGTATAAGTAAACAAATTTTCTTTGCTGTTGACTGTACTGCATTGTTCCATCTGTATCGAATAATCCATCAATTTGTTTCTGAAGAAGTTCATGAGCCGATTTTTTAATTTGGCCATCGTTGAGGTTTACAGTTGCTAAAAGATTTTCTCGAGTATTGCTGAGCGTTCGAATTATGATGGTTGCGGAATCAATGAGTACTGCTTTTGTGAAACCGGGGATTTTTCTGGATTGTAAAACGGCTTTTCCATCACTTAAATTTCCTTTAAAAATTATGGGAACTGTACCGTCGAATAAATAAAAGTGGGGTGGAAGTACTCGTAATTGAATATTATGGAATTTGAATAACGTATCCGTAATCTTGATGTGCTGGGTTGTGATCACTTGAAGTGCTGTATCCAATGTAGTTATCAATGCTGGTGCCGAAGTATTTCCCAGAAATAGCTTACCATTGCTTTCGCCAGCAAAGTAAAAGGAATTGAATTTCAGGTTTTCTACAGTAATTCGTTTGGCAGGAAAGGGAGGAAACCTTCTCACAAAGTTATTGCGATGTTGCACCATGTCTTCAGAAATAAGAAACAGCCCAGCCATTAAAATTACACTTAGTAGCGATATTGCTACAAGACGTATGCTGATATAAAATCGCGGTTTATTCTGCCAATCATTGGAAAGATACAAAGCTGTCGCTGCAAGTATTACCATTGCAATATTGAAGATAAGATGCTCTGTCCAGTTCATGTTTTCAAGGATGCCTCCGCAAGAGCAGGGTACAAATGAGCTGTAATTGAGTATTATGTAGATATAAATTGTAAATAGTAGCATCAGTCCAAATGCCGAGAACAATCCGATTATTCTGGTTTTTGGTATTGATAGCAAAATAGCTATTGCAAATTCTACTGTTAGTACTGCATAAGAAATATATGTAGCAAAGGCAGTAAGTAAAGGAGATTGAGCAAGCTGTATCTGAAAGTTGTGAAAATCCAGTAGTTTACTGACTGCTGAATAGACGAAAAGCAGTATGAATAAATAACTAATACTGATTGTGAATTTCTCTTTGAATGTAGCTGTTACTTTCATTGTACTGTTTTTTTTAGTACTGTAAAATTGTAAATAAAAAACATATAACATTATGCAAATCAGGCATTTCGTTATTCAAAAAATAAAACAGTGCAAAAGTATTAGGGTAGAAGATCTTCTTCGGGTCTTGATAGATCACTTGGTTTGTAGCCAAATCTTTTTTTGAAGGCTTTATAGAAGTTAAGATAGCCCTTAAAGCCGTTCAGATATGCAATTTCTTTTAAAGAAACAGCTGTTTGCCGGATCATTAGATTTGCTCTTTTCAAGCGTTCCTCTTGATAAAAGTTATAGACACTTGTTTTGAAAAAAGTTCTAAAACCATTTTTTAATATGTGTTCTTCAATAGCAAACATTTGAGCCAAGGAATGTAAAGTGGGCAATGGTTCATCCAGATGACTTAAAATATAATCATGCAGATTTTGCACAGCAGTAACTTCATTGTGTTTGCGAATTTTTGAACCAGAGAGACGGTCATTAATGTCACGCATCTCTTCAAGTATGGTTGATACTGAACTTACAATTATTTCATCGCTATATAGTAATCGTGATACTGTGCAAAATGACGGCAGTAGGTGATTGTCACCAGTAATTAAAATTAATTGCAAAGTAGTGTTGTAATTGGAGTTTTTATCTAATTCATCAAGAATACCGTTCCAAATATCTTTCGATTGCTGAGCTATCAATTTTCCAAAGTCGGTATTGATAATTGTATCCGGTTTATATTTAAGAGTGTGTGGCACCTCATTATTAAAACTCAATAAAGCAAAATCATTATCCAATACAAATGTTAATTGAATTAGATTTTGGTACGAATAATAAGCGCTGATATATCCTGATGCCAGACTTATTTTTTGGAGATCTTCTGCAATTTTATTTAATGCGACAGCAATATTTTTTAATTCATCATTACTATTATCCTGGATGCGGAAGGTCATATTTCCAGTTGCCATTTCGAACAGCATTTGGTAAATCGCCTTTATGCGTTGTTGTGTTTTTTGATTTTCCATTAGATTAAGTAGTGAGAAATTGATTGTGGAATATCAAGACAAGTGCTTGAAAAGACAGACAAAACTATAGAATGTAATTTTTATTAACTAAAAGTGTAGTGTTCAATTCGGGAATTGAATAGGTGTTTTTTAGAAAAAAGTGAGCGGTAAATCGTTTTTTAATTTCATAATCAATGTGTAATTCAGAATGTGTTAGTTGAGGTATGGAATAATAGGATTTATTGTAGTTATATTTTTCGGACTGAACCTGAGTGGGATTATTTAACGAAAACTAGTAATTATGCGGTAATTTTTTTATTTATCACCGCATAATTAAATAATAATATATCGTTGTGATCTTTTTATAAGGGCAAAAAGGAAGTTGTACTGAACCTTTATATCGTTGCTAATTTCCTTTAGCATTAGGAAAATCTAAAGGGGATAGAAAATATCAGATTGTTTTTTGTTCCTTTTTTGCTTTAATCGTACAGAATTTGTCTCTTAGAATTTTCATGTCTTCACCTACTTTTTTATCTAAAACTTTGGCATAATGTTGTGTGGTTCTCAAGTTTTTATGACCAAGCATTTTGCTAACACTTTCAATTGGGACGCCATTTGTAAGTGTTACAGTGGTTGCAAAAGTATGACGGGCAATATGGAAAGTGAGTTCTTTATCAATCCCGCAAACGCCTGCAATCTCTTTTAGATAGGCGTTCATTTTCTGATTGCTCAAAATAGGAAGCAGTTTATCTTGGTTACAGCATTCCGGATGGTCCTCGTATTTGTCAATAATCATTTGTGTAATCGGAAGGATAGGAATTTTAGAGGCGGTTTCTGTTTTCTGTCTGTGAGTGAAGATCCATTTCTCACCATCAATACCTAGGCTTATATGTGATTTTGTCAAGTTTTTGACATCAATGTACGCTAATCCCGTAAAGCAGCTGAAAAGAAAGATATCGCGTACGAGGGATAGTCGTTCCGTTTTGAAATCTTTGTTGATGATGGTTTCGATTTCGCCTTCCGATAGGTACACACGTTCTACTTCTTTGACTTTCGCTTTGTAGTTGGCAAATGGATTTCTGTCTATCCAATGGTTGGCCAAACAGATCTTGATTATTTTGCTGAAGTTCTTGATGTATTTCACTGCGGTATTGTTGGCACAATTACGCACGCTTCGTAAAAAGAATTCATACTCCATTATAAATGCATGATCTATTTTCTTGATGTCTATATCTGATACTTTGTATTTCCAGTCCAGAAACTCCACCGTATGCTTTAAGGAGGTGGTATACCGTTCTAATGTTCCTGGGGCATATTCCTTTCCCACCAATTCCTTGATTTTGTTGTTGTGGTCTTGGAAAATGGGAATTAGCATTCTTTGATTGTCTTGGATGCCGAGAAGTCTATTTTTGAATACTTCAATTTTGAGGGGTTCATTGCGATGTATTAATTCCATTTGGATGTCGAATATTTTCGATTTCAGTAAATCAAGGTATTCATTTAATGAACGAGCATTCTCTGTATTGCCTTTCATTTTTGACATCTCAGGGGACCATTTAGCGGAATCTATAAATTTTTTAGTACTGAACTCCATTCGATTTCCATCGACAGTTAATCTTACATAGATAGGAAGTAGACCTGCAGCATTAGTTTTTGTGCTCTTGGCATAGAAGTGTAATGTGATTTTAGTTTTCATAGTGGTAACCTTTTAATTAGTATTCAATTTAGATTTCTAAAGGATATCAAACAAGATGTCCAAATGATGAACCCGTGAAGGAACATAGAATGAACCGGTTGTTTGAAAGGTTTAAGTTGATTTAGCGAGACCCTAATTTTTGAATTATAGTAGGGTCTCGATTTTATCTCGTTAAGGATGAGATTAGATGAATAATTTGAATATGTCATAAAAGCAAAAACCCCGTAAATCATAAGATTTACGGGGTTTTGATACCATTTGTTTTTGTACTGGCGGAGAAAGAGGGATTCGAACCCCCGGACCTGTTACAGTCAACAGTTTTCAAGACTGCCGCATTCGACCGCTCTGCCATTTCTCCAGTGAGCGACAATCATTTGCTGATTGCGAGTGCAAATATAAGCACCTTTTTCGGTTTACAAAAACAATTTGGATAAAAATTTAAGCTATTTTTTTGGCTATTTTTTAATTGTTTCATTTCCTTTACTTTAGGAAAAATATATTTTTATAAAACAAATGAAAAAAGGCTAATATTTTACATATTCGGTGATTTCTAAGCCGTATCCAATCATTCCAACTCTCTTTCCTTGCTCTGTATTTGAGACTAATCTAATTTTAGAGATATCAATGTCGTGTAATATTTGAGCACCAATCCCATAATCTTTACTATCAATGATGATTTTAGGAGCTTTCATTTTTCCTTCTGATTGTAATGCTTTCAATTCGGAGATACGGTTCAGTAAATTTACGGACTGCATATCTTGATTGACAAAGATAACAGCTCCTTTACCTTGCTCGTTTATGATTTTAAACATATCATCAAGCTGCTGGTCTGCATTATTAGTTAGAGTACCTAGTAAATCATTATTTACTTGAGATGAATTGATTCTTGTTAAAACAGGCTCACCTAGATTCCAAGTTCCCTTCGTAAGTGCGATATGAATTTGTTTATTGGTCGTTTGCTCGTACGCTCTCAAACGAAAAGTACCAAAACGAGTTTCTATATCAAAATCATCTTTTTTGACAATCAGACTGTCGTGCTGCATTCTGTATGCTACTAGAGCTTCGATAGAAACTAATTTTAAATCGAACTTTTTAGCCACTTTTGCCAATTCAGGTAAGCGTGCCATAGAGCCATCTTCGTTCATAATCTCTACAATAACTCCCGCCGACTTAAAACCGGCCAATCTTGCGAAATCAATAGCAGCTTCCGTATGACCTGTTCTTCTAAGGACACCTCCTTGTTTAGCTATCAGAGGGAATATATGTCCCGGTCTGGCTAAATCATGTGGTTTGGTATCAGAATTAGCAAAAGATAAAACAGTTTTAGCTCTATCTGCAGCAGATATTCCTGTGGTTACACCACCACCTCTCAAATCTACAGAAACCGTAAAAGCAGTTTCCATAGGGTCAGTATTGTTAGTAACCATCACGTGTAATCCTAATTCTTTACAACGGCTTTCAGTTAATGGAGCACAAATCAACCCGCGGCCGTGAGTAGCCATGAAATTAATCATTTCCGGTGTTACTTTTTCGGCTGCAGCCAAAAAATCACCTTCGTTTTCACGATCTTCATCGTCAACAACTATGATTATTTTCCCTTGACGGATGTCTTCGATTGCTTCTTCTATTGTGTTAAGTTGTATTTTATTTTTGACCATGATAGGTATTTATTTTTTAGATGGAAATAATTTTTGAAATAGTTTTTGGAACGGACTTAAAATAACGTCCATGTTTATTAACCCTATATCATTTGTTGCGCGATAGGTTAATAGTATAGCTAATGGGGTCAGAATAAAGGATGACATCCAGGCTCCCATAAAAGGAGATAGGCCATTTTCTTGTGCTATTTTTTTTCCGAATGTGTTTATAAAGTGAAAGGAAATAAAAATTAAAACAGCAAATATAATAGGCAATCCAAGACCACCTTTTCTAATAATGGCGCCCAAAGGAGCTCCAATAAAAAACATCATAAAACAGGCGTATGCGATTACAAATTTATCGTAAAACGCAAGTTGATGGTTGTTGATGTTTTTCTGTTTGTTTTCTAAGTTAACTCTAGTAGCATCAATGGAGTATCCCGTACTTACCGTGTTGCTGTTTGCCATTTTTAATATCTCCAATTTTTGTTTATCAGTATACACTGATAAAATATCGGCGGGAAGTTGTTTTCTTTTCTCGACGGCTGTTTTAGGGACAATGTTGTTGTTTGTTATTCCAGTTCTCAAATTAATATTTTCCGAATATGATACGATTTCGGTTTTCAAATTTTTATGCAAGGAATCCAATGTATAGCTTAGCTCATTAATCGTTAACATCGTATTGGTGTTGGCGATATTATTTTCATCGACGTCCACTTTGTTCAATTGCGATAAATCGATGTTGAGGGTGTATTTTTTGAAGGCGCTTTTCGCGAAAGGCAATTTTGCTCTGTCTTCATATTTTTTAGGAACGAGATCCTCATAATAGTTACCGTTATTAAGTACTAATTGCAAGATGCTAGATTTCTCGCTACTGACTAATTTTCCGTCTTTTGCTTTAATTACGGTCTTGCTACCGTCTCCTATACTGGATTTCTTGTGGATAGTAATACCAGTCAAAATATTCCCATTATCGCCAGACTTTTTATTGACTTTGATATTGTAATCTCCCACATCGCTAAACTGTCCTTCGGCTATGGCCATGGCTGGTTTTACTTGCGCGATGTTTTTTCTGAAATTGATAAATTTATATTCTGCGTATGGAATTACATTGTTGGCAAAAAAGAAAGCAACAATACTTAATAAAAGAATAAATGCGGTGAGGCTTCTCATGGCCCTTTGCAATGATATACCCGCTGATTTCATAGCTGCAAACTCATAGTTCTCTGCTAGATTTCCAAACGTCATTATCGAAGCTAGTAATATGGAAAGGGGTAATACCAGCGGAATTATTCGAGGCATCGAGAACATCAAAAACTTAATGATTAAAGCTATATCCAAATCTTTACCAGCTAGTTCAGCTATAAAGAGCCAAACTGTCTGCAGTATGAATATAAAAAACAAGATTACAAATACCGTAGTAAATGTAATCAGGAATGTTTTTAATAAGTATTTGTCGAGAATTTTCACCTAGAGTATTAATCTAATTTATTGATGTAGTAATTTGGATATTTACTTTCTGCAAAGATAAATTGATTTTTTGACAAAGGTTGATTGGTTTTAAAAGAATTAACGGTTAAAGTAGTTTTTGTTCCTTTTTTACCCATTTCTATCAAGTTATAGATGTGTTTTGTTTGTACATCAATACCCAATAGTATTTCTTTTCTCTGATCTCTAGGATTAGTAGGGATTAATTTGATGTATTGTATTTTACGTCCTCTTACATCTTGTAGGATATCCATAGAGTATCTATAACCACTATTGAAAAAAGTTAACATTTTTGAAGGTGTAATGGCACTGTCATCTTTTTCGTTAAAGCTCGAAATCGTGATTTCTTCATCTTCTGGAACAATGGTATAGGTTTTTTTACCGTCGAATATTTTAGTAATTCCCATGAAATTCAAAACGTATTGATTGTTTTTCATCGTTACATTTCCCTTACTGTCCTGATTGATATTTTCTTTTGAATTGTTCAAAGAATATTTAAAATCAATTACAATGTTGTCATAACTTCTAACTTTTGCAGTCACTTGATCTAAAAGCGCTTTGGCTCTTTTGTCTTGTGCTTGTGTCGAAAAGCTAAAAAGTAGGATAAATGTAATTAGAATAAATTTTTTCATAGTATTAATTATTTTGTTCATTGTTAAAAAATTGATCAAGAGAACTCATGTCTAGGATGTTTACACCACGTGCTTTACTTCCTTCAAACGGCCCTACGATTCCAGCAGCTTCTAATTGGTCGATTAGTCGGCCAGCTCTGTTGTATCCTAGTTTTAGTTTTCTTTGTAACAATGATGCTGAGCCTTGTTGTGCGTTAACAATAATTTCGGCAGCTTCTCTAAACAAAGTATCTCTCTCGGAGATATCTACATCAAGATTGATGCCACTATCTTCTCCCACGAACTCTGGAAGTAAATAAGCTGTTGCGTATGCTTTTTGGGAACCAATGAAATCGGTTATTTTTTCTACTTCAGGTGTGTCGATAAAAGCACATTGGATTCGCACGACATCATTACCATTAGTATAAAGCATATCTCCACGTCCAATCAATTGATCAGCTCCAGAAGTATCCAAAATAGTTCTTGAATCAATTTTTGATGTTACTCTAAAGGCAATTCTAGCAGGGAAGTTGGCTTTGATTAAACCTGTAATTACATTTACCGAAGGTCTTTGTGTTGCTATAATCAAATGGATTCCTATCGCTCTGGCTAATTGTGCTAAACGGGCAATGGGAACTTCCACTTCTTTTCCTGCAGTCATTATCAAATCGGCAAACTCATCTACTACTAATATAATGTAGGGTAAAAAGCGATGTCCATTTTCAGGATTTAGTTTTCTAGCCTTAAATTTATCGTTGTATTCTTTAATGTTTCGCACCATCGCATCTTTCAATAGCGAATAACGGTTGTCCATTTCCACACAAAGAGAGTTCAAGGTATTGACCACTTTAGCGTTGTCAGTAAGAATGGCGTCTTCGCTATCCGGAAGCTTCGCTAAATAGTGTCTTTCTATTTTGTTAAAAAGAGTCAACTCCACTTTTTTAGGATCGACCAAAACAAATTTAACTTCAGCAGGGTGTTTCTTGTATAACAATGAGGTAAGAACAGCATTTAAACCCACAGATTTTCCTTGTCCGGTAGCACCTGCCATCAATAGGTGAGGCATTTTGGCTAAATCGACTACGAAGGTTTCGTTAGAAATTGTTTTACCCAATGCAATAGGCAACTCCATTTCAGCTTCCTGAAACTTAGCAGAACCAATTACACTTTTCATGGAAACCATGGTTGGATTTTTGTTAGGAACTTCGATTCCTATTGTTCCTTTTCCAGGAATAGGAGCAATGATACGAATTCCTAATGCTGAAAGTGATAAAGCGATATCATCTTCCAAGTTTTTAATTTTTGAAATACGAATTCCCGCTTCAGGAACTATTTCATATAAGGTTACAGATGGGCCAACCGTCGCCTTAATTTGTGCGATTTCTATTTTATAGTTGCGAAGCGTATCTACAATTCTGTTTTTGTTTTCTTCTAATTCTTCCTGGTTAATCGTGATTCCACCAGTTGAATATTCTTTTAAAAGGTCAATTGTGGGGTATTTATAGTTGGATAAATCCAAAGTAGGATCGAATAAACCAAAATCAGAAACTAGCCTTGAAGCTAAATTCTCTTCAATAAGATCTTCTTCAGGAGCTGTTTCAATAACAAATGAATCATCAACGGCATTTTTATCGGTCAATACTTCTTCAACAACTGTTGGTTTAGCAACAGGATCGAGATTGATTTCTGAAGAATGGCTAATCGTTGGTTTTAAAGCTTCTTTGTTAACTTCAAACTGTGAAGGTCTTGGAAGCGGCGGAGGACTCTCTAATTCTTTTTCTTCCGTTATGGCGAACTCTTCCAAATTATAAGAGCTACCGTTATCAGGAGATGTATTTGAGCCTAAATCCGACTTGATTTCTTTTTTTGTGTTTTCGAAAAAGGATTGGATTCTTTCCGGAGAGAGTTTAAGTTTAAAAATAACATAAAGAATCAGACCGAAAATTAAAGTTAATAGTGTTCCTGTTTTTCCAATATAATCCTGCAGGAATAAATTTAATTCATAACCAACAGTTCCTCCTAATTCAGGTACTGAAGTAGCAAAAAATCCAAATAATACTGACAAAATAATAATAGCAAATAAGTCCCAGAACCAGATTCCTTTCAGCTTCTTAGATGAAATGCCAAGTATGAAAAAGATTCCAGTCAAGAAAAATAAGCGAACAAATAGAAAAGAGGCAAGCCCAAAACCTTTGTAAACAATCAAATCTGCTAAAAAAGCCCCGAATTTACCAAGCCAATTTTGAACCGTTTCTGATCGATCTGTTAGTTCAGAAACGGCACTTTGATCTTCTTGTCCGTGAATGTAAAAGGAGATAAAAGCAACCAGTAAAGCAACAGAAAATAAGATTAAAAGACTGCCCAGCACGATCTTGTGCTGTTTCGTTAATACCCACGGTGTACTTTCTTTAGCTTTTGAATTGTTTTTCTTGTCTAAAGGTTCTTTTTTTGTTGTTTTCGCCATCCTTGATTGTATGTACTAATGCCTAAAAAATTAGTGGCACGTATATGATTAAACCGATAATTATTGCTGTTAAAGCTGCAAAAAACACAGCTCCCGCGGCAATGTCTTTTATGAAACCAATTCTTTCATGATAATTGGGATGAATAAAATCAGCGATTTTTTCCACAGCCGTATTTAGGCCTTCAATACTCATCACAAAGCCGATTGCCAAAGTTTGGAAAAGCCATTCCGTTGCAGTAATGTGAAAATAAAATCCAGCAATGGTAACTAAAATTCCCAATGAAAATTGGACCATTATACTGTGTTCCGTCGTGATTAACTTGATAGCGCCTTTAACGGCATAACCGACACTTTTCAGCCTTCCTGTAACGAAGCTATTGTCTTTTTGAAATTCCATTAAAGTAATGTTATAGTGCGGCTAAAGCAGCCTCGTAATTTGGTTCGCTAGCAATTTCAGGAACTTGCTCTGTATGGATAATGGTACCATTTGTGTCAACCACAATAAGTGCTCTTGAGTGTAAGCCAGCCAATGGACCATCAAGGATTTCAAGACCATTTTTTTTACCAAAATCTCCTGAATTAAAGTCAGATAAGTTAATTACATTTTCGAGTCCTTCAGCGCCACAAAAACGTTTTTGAGCAAATGGTAAATCTCTAGAAACACATAATACTGCAGTATTATCTAATTTACCAGCACTCGCGTTGAATTTTCTTACTGATGTAGCGCAAGTTCCAGTGTCGATACTTGGAAATATATTTAGTACCAATCTTTTTCCTGCGAAATCACTTAGTGAAGCTATAGAAAGATCGTTTTGTATTAATTTAAAATCAGCTAGTTGAGTTCCCACTTTTGGTAATTCTCCTGAAGTATGTATTGGATTTCCTCCCAATGTAATTGATGCCATGTTTTTTGTTTTTCGTTGTGGTTCAAAAGTATGAAAATTATTTAAGAATTAGGTTTTAAGATTAAGATTTTAGAACATTGAACAAACGGTTGTAATTGAGTGTCTTTTTGAGAAATAGGCGGTAAAAGAAAAAAACGCATCCATTTCTGAGTGCGTTTTTCGTATGATTGAACCTGTTGAAGGACTTCTATTTATCGATGGAACCTAAAACTCGTTTCATAAAAGTGTTTAAAGCCTCTTTTTTATCAGTTCCGTTTTTCACCATTTTATGAACTTCTAGTGCGCCATACATGTTAGAAATTAATTCACCGATGACATCTAATTCTTCATCTTTTAAAGATCGGATTTCTGTCATTGCTTCCAGAACGTCGATAGTTTCAATGATATAGTCTTGATCATTTTCTTCTATAAACTGAGTCAAATGCTTTATTACGGGTAATTTCATGTTTTTTCTTTTAGTTTAAGGTTTAAAGTTTTAAAAGTTTAAAGTTGTGTGTTGCTTATGAAATGATTTTTTAGGATAACATTAAACTTATTTATAAATCATGGCAACATTAAACTTTGAACAAAATATTAAACTATCTCATTCACTAATTCAATTAGCACTTCTTGTTTGTTAGTTTGTGTTTCGTTTACCAATACCCCGTTTACGAAAGTCGCAAAAGTTGGTAGGTTACTTACGTTGGCCAATTTTCTTGATTCAGGAGAGTTTTCAGCATCAACAAGAACAAAAGTAATTGCATCGTTTTCTGTAGCCAATTTTTTGAATTTTGGTTTCATTATTCGACAATTTCCACACCACGATGCCGAAAATTGAACGACTACTTTCTCGTTTTTTGATATTAAATCCTGTAATGTATCTTCGTTTAAATCTATTAACATATCGTTTAAATTTCAAAATGCAATTGCAATAGCAATATTCAATATTTTTAATTGAAAATTGTTATTGCAATTGACATTGTTATTGATTTAGTTTAAGCTTAAGTATTCAGCAGTACTTTTTCTGTCAGCGCTCATAGCTTCTTTTCCAGCTTCCCAGTTTGCAGGACAAACTTCTCCTTTTTCTTGGATATGAGTATAAGCATCGACCATACGTAAATATTCGTTTACGTTACGACCAAGAGGCATATCGTTTACACTTTCGTGGAAGATTTTCCCTGTTTCATCAATTAAGTAAGTCGCTCTAAAAGTTACGTTTGATCCTTCAATCATTACTGAGTCAGTTTCTTCACTGTATTCAGTTGAGTCGATATCAAGAATACCTAATATGTTAGATAAGTTTCTGTTAGTATCTGCAAGAATTGGGTAAGTAACACCTTCAATTCCACCGTTGTTTTTTGCAGTGTTTAACCAAGCAAAATGAACTTCATTTGTATCGCAAGAAGCACCAATTACTATTGTATTTCTTTTTTCAAATTCCGGTAAAGCTGATTGAAAAGCGTGAAGTTCAGTTGGGCATACAAATGTAAAATCTTTTGGGTACCAAAATAAAATTACTTTTTTGTTGTTTTTTGTAGCTTCTTCAAAAATGTTGATTTTCAAGTTGTCTCCCATTTCTGAGATAGCGTCAACTGCAATACTTGGGAATTTTTTACCTACTAATGACATAATTATATGTTTTATTATTAATTTTTATTTCGGCAAAAGTAGGTAATAAGGTTATGTTCAAACAATCAGTTATAATTATATATTTTGATAGAGCTATAGCTTTAGATTATTATATTAAAAAGCAATGCCACAACTGTTAGATAGTCATGGCATTATGAATGTGTACGGGATTAGTAGTCTTCTTAATTAATTTTTTGCATCAGTTACTAATTGTCTGATTTTGATATTGAATGCCGCGAAGATTAAAGTCATAAACGGACTCAATATGTTAAAGAAGGCATACGGCAAGTAATCTAAAGTGGAAACACCTAAGGTACCGGATTGATATGCTCCGCAGGTATTCCAAGGGATTAAAACTGAAGTCACTGTTCCGGCATCTTCAAGTGTTCTACTTAAATTTTCTGGAGCAAGACCTTTTTCTTTATATGCTCTTGCAAACATTTTACCAGGAACTACAATTGCTAAATACTGATCAGAAGCAGTAATGTTTAATGCTAAACAGCTTCCAACAGTAGAAGCGAATAGTCCGAAAGTTGTATGTGCTAATTTTAATAATGTATGACTTATTCTTGCCAAAGCACCTATAGCATCCATAATTCCTCCAAAAACCATAGCACAGAGAATCAACCAAATTGTTCCTAACATTTTTTGCATCCCTCCCGAAGTAAAAAGATCAGCCAGCGTTTTATTCTCGGTAGGTATCTGTATTTTTCCAGTTATGGCGTCCATAACTCCTTTGTAAGCAGATTGCAAAGTCATATGCTCAACACCTGCAATTTGGTTTATAATATGGGGTTGAAATACTATAGCGAAGATTCCCGCTAATAATGTTCCGATTAATAATGCAATTAAAGGCTCTGTTTTTTTGATGATTAAGCCAATTACGATCACGGGTACCACAAACAACCAAGGTGAAATAGTAAAAGAAGCTTCAATATCTGTTAGCAGGGCGGCAATATTTACATCCCCTTTTATGTCAACAGATAATCCCAAGACAATAAATAAGATTAGTGTAATAACATACGTTGGAATGGTAGTTAATGTCATGTATCTAATGTGGGTAAACAAATCCGTTCCAGCCATTGCGGGAGCAAGGTTAGTTGTGTCTGACATAGGAGATAATTTATCTCCAAAATAAGCGCCAGAAATTACTGCCCCAGCAACCATACCTAAATCAAAACCCAAAGCACCACCAACACCAATTAAAGCAATACCAACGGTAGCACTCGTAGTCCAGGAACTTCCTGTCGCAATCGAAATTATTGAACATATAATTACCGTAGCGGGTAAAAATATGGCAGGGCTCAGAATTTGTAAGCCGTAATAGATCATTGAAGGAATGATTCCGCTAATTAACCAGGTACCAGCTAGAGCACCAACCATTAGCAATATTAGAATGGCACCAACGGTAGATTTTATGTTTTCAGCTACCTCCTCCATCATTTTCTGATAAGTGACTTTGTTAAAAAAGCCTACAATCGCAGCAACAGCAGCGCCTAACAATAAAACAAATTGATTACTGCCGCTCAAAGCTTCATCTCCATAGACATATACGTTAAAACCGAGCATTGCGACAAGTGCCGCAACTGGAATTAAGGCTTCTCCAATTGATAATTCTTTGTTTCTGTGAATTTTTGTATCCATTCTATATCGTTTGAGTTTGCAATATAGATAAAAAAGTTCCTATCAGCCTAAACAGATTTTGTGAAAACTTCCGTTCAGCTATTTGTTTAAATGAAATATGTTGGCGAAAAACGGATATAATTCTATTTTTTTATTAGAATTTGATTTCGATTGTAGGGAAAATGACTTAAATACAGTTCTCGTTTTAAAAACGAGGCTTTATACTTTTCAGTCTATTTACAAGTTGTCAATGTGCACGGGTAGAGTTCCTTGAGAGGGTAGGTCCTCAAGCAGTTGATTCGCGGCAGCTTCCTGAAATTCCTCGAAATCTTGATATACTTGAACAAGACCACTAATGGATTGTATGTCCGGCAAACTTTGTAAAGCATAAGGGTTACCAAATACATATAAAACACATTTTTTTGCTAAAAATAATTTTTCGAGAATTATCAAAACAGCGTCTTCGATGTCAAAATTATTCATTGGTTTTGCTTTTGGAACAAAAAGAGCAATAATTAAAGTATCGTAATCTGTCAGACTGTTTTCAATTTCTGATACGCTATAGGTAGTGCCCATTTCTACAGAAAATTCTTTTGCAGATAGGTAAGGCGCAAGTGTTTTGAAAAAAGTATTTTCGGTGTTTTTATAAATACTCAACTTTGCTAATGTGCCTCTTTTTGCTGCATCGGCGGCAATTGCTGTGTTTTTATTGTCTTTAATCTTAGTAATACAGTGTTGGGCTATTTTACGATTCAAAATAGAAGCTGTTGCAAAATCTAATTCTGTAGTTGATTCTTCTTTTTGATTGAATAAACCTGCTTTTTGCTTGCATTTTATTAAGCGATTGTAACTTGCTTCTATGCGCTGCGCTGTTGCGTTTTTAAGTATTTCTTGAATGCCTTCAGGTACATTTTCGGCAAAGCACAACACGTCATTTCCGGCATTAAAGGCTTCCCATTCCAGTTGGCCTTTTATTTCGTAAAGCTTGGAAACACTATGCATATTCAATGCATCCGAAATCACTAGTCCATCGTAATTTAATTGCTTTCGCAAAAGCGTTTCAATCACTGATTTTGATAATGTTGCTGAAGTGTTTGCTCCTTCATTCAAAGCAGGAACAGCTAAATGTCCTATCATAATTGAGTCGACATCACTTTCTATTCCCTTTATGAAAGGATATAGTTCGTTTTCAAGTAACTCATCTAATGTTTCCTTTAAAACAGGTAAACCTAAATGGGAATCAACGTTGGTATTGCCATGTCCAGGAAAATGCTTTAGACAGCCTAAAATGCCTGCGTCATTCATTCCTCGCAAGTATTCTAAAGCAAAATGGGCTACCTTTTCTTTGTCTTCGCCAAAGGAACGGTATCCGATCACCGGATTATTCGGGTTGTTATTTATATCAGCTAAGGGTGCCAAATTATAATGAAGTCCAGCTGATTTTAAATCTAATCCTATTTGTTTTCCAACTTCATAAACCAAATGAGATTGACTCAGTGGTAAAGCGCCTAATGTGATGGCGTAAGGATATTGTGGTGTTTTTTCGACCCGCATTGCCAATCCCCATTCAGCATCGATGCTCATCAATAAGGGAGTAGTAGCACATTTTTGATACCGTATAATTAAAGCTGTAAGTCGCTGGTAACTGTCGTCATTAAATTCAATTTTTTTCTTAGTTTCATAATTAGTGGCAGCACTAGCTCTGCTGTGAAAAAAAGTAAGTCCACCGATGTTGTGTTTCTTAATTAATTCTTCAGTTGCTTGAATGTTTTCTTGGGTATCGTTTATAAAAACCGCTGGAAAAAAGAATTGCCCTATTTTTTGTTCTAATGTCATTTGATTCATTTTTAAAAAGAATGGAACGCGGATGAAACAGATTCGCTATCGCGAAAACGCTGAAAAATACGGTTTTCTATTTTTCTGTCGAAACATTTTTATTTAGTCATTATAATTTAAGTCTGCGTGCTGATTGTAAGAAAGATAGAACGTAGATGAAAAGGATTTCGGATTTACAGATTTAAAAAACCCGTTTTTTTTCGCGTCTTTACGAAGTAAATCCGCGTCATCAGCGTTCCATTAACTTATGCCGCTTTCTTACCGAAGTCTTTTGGAAAAATTAAAAAACGAGAAAGTATTAATCCGGGAATAGTGGCTAGAAATACCCAAATAAAGAAGTTTCCGTAGCCCAAATATTCTTGGATAAATCCGCTTGCCATACCGGGAAGCATCATTCCTAAAGCCATAAATCCAGTAGCAATAGAGTAATGCGAGGTTTTCGATTCGCCATCAGCTACATAAATCAAATACATCATAAAGGCTGCAAATCCAAAACCGTAACCAAATTGCTCTGCAATAACAGTAGCATAAATATAATAAACCGAGGAGGGGTGAAAATGAGCTAATAAAATAAATCCAATTATAGGCAAGTGCATCGCCAGAATCATAGGTAGCATCCATTTCCCAAGACCATCTTTTGAGATTACAATTCCGCCAATGATTCCACCGACAGTCAGCGCAATCACTCCGAAAGTTCCATAGATAATCCCTACGTCTTGCGTAGTCAGTCCCATTCCGCCAACACCTTTGTCATCAATTAGAAAAGGAGTTAGCATTTTAAGTAATTGGGATTCGCCCAAGCGGAATAATAATATAAATGCCAGCACAAATCCAATTTGTTTTTTTTGAAAAAAACTAGCGAAGACGGCTCCAAAACTTACTTTTGGCTCCAGTGACTTCTCGTCCTTAGTTGTCGCTACTTCAGTTCTTGGCGTAGAAAAATAATTGTAAATAGTTAATGCAGCCATAATCAAACCAACAATAACCATAGTGTAAGACCACGCTTTTTGTTTGTCGCCATATTCTTGTTCCAGATAACCACCGATTATTACAATCAATCCATTTCCGGTAAGCATGGAAAGACGATAGAATGTACTGCGAATTCCAAGGAAGAAAGATTGTTGTTCTTTTTCTAAAGCCAACATATAGAAACCGTCACTTGCAACATCATTTGAAGCTGATGCGAATGCAGCTACCCAAAAAATGGCGAGACTGATTACAAAGAAATTATTCATAGGGATGGTTAACCCCACAAGTAAAAAGGCAATAGAAATAATAAATTGCATGGCTAAAAACCACTTTCTTTTGGTCGCGTACATATCAATAAATGGACTCCATAAAGGTTTTATTACCCAAGGGAGGTACAATAGACTCGTGTATATTCCTATGTCTTCATTGTCAATTCCCAGGTTTTTGTACATAATAACCGAAACCGAGATAATGATAGCGTAAGGCAAGCCCGAGGCAAAGTTCAAAAAAGGTATCCAATACCAGGGTCTATTATCTGTTTTCATCATTTAAAGAACTTTGAATCGTTTTGGTTTCTGTTGTTTTATTTAAAAGAACTGCCTGACTTTCATTCCCGTAATAATCAATGAAAGAGATGGCGCGAATATTGTTTTTTTCTAAAAGACTTTTCTGGATTTTGATGCTTATACTATCCTTTTTTTCCTTAAAAGCTATTTTGTCAATAATTTGACTTGGATTATTAACATCTAGTTTAGAACTGTCTTTGGCGCCATAAACCAGCACATAGCGTATTTTGCTCAGCAAGGGGTAATTTAGTGTGACAGTCGAAGTCAAATTGTTAGTTGTAATATTAGTAACTGCTGGCATCTCAATGTCTGTTCTTCTTGAATTAGGAACAACATATGGGAGTGCTGGATATTTGTATTGATTTTGCAAAAGCAGATCGGTTACCGCTTTGTTTCTATTCACAAATGATTTAGCACTAAAAAAAGCATTTCCTCCAATATTTTTATAGGTTCTAGTCAAATCAATCTGATCAGGAATTTCACTTGGAATATTCCATTTTTTATCTGAATCGGTGTTGATTTTATAGCTTCCGTTCCCCATGTAAATTGCGGTATTTGTTGAGTTCTCAGCCCACCATTTGATTAGTTTTGCATAAGAAGCTGTTTTATGGTCGATACTCCAATACAATTGCGGAAGTAGGTAGTCAATCCAACAGTTTTCCATCCACGCAACTGGATCTGCAAACAAGTCATCATAATTTGTTTGTCCAGAATTCGTGTCGGAACCTCTTGGATCAACAGATTTATTGCGCCAAACACCAAATGGGCTAATCCCAAATTGAACCCAAGGCTTTATTGTTTTGATAGAAAAGGAACAGTATTTTACAAAATTATTCACGTTCAAACGTCTCCAGTCGGCTAAACTCATTCCCCCACCATACTTTTTGAATGAAGCAGTATCATTAAAGTTTTCTCCCGCTATTTTATAAGGATAGAAATAATCGTCAAAGTGGATTGCATCAATGTCGTAGTTTCTAACCACTTCGTCCACTACCGCAATTAAATGAGTTTGGACTTCAGGTAAGGCAGGATTGTAATAATACTTTCCGCCATATTTAATCATCCATTCAGGATGTTTGAAATAGTCGTGGGTAGGACTTAGAATATCAGTTCTTAAATCCATCGTGGCACGATAAGGGTTTAACCAAGCGTGAAATTCAAAACCACGGTTATGAGCTTCAGTAATCATCCATTCTAATGGGTCATAGTAAGGGTTAGGTGCTAGGCCTTCTTTTCCTGTCAAATATTTAGACCACGGAGCTAGTTTAGAAGGGTAAAAAGCATCACCTACGCTTCTGATTTGGACAATAACAGCATTGTAATTTAATTTTTTATAGGTATCTAAAATTTCAAGATAATCAGCTTTTTGTTTCTCAATAGGATCCGAACCGCTTTTTGGCCAGTCGATATTTACCACTGTGGCAATCCAAACTGCCCTAAATTCGTTTTTAGGGTAGTTCACTTTTTCTTGTGCATTTCCATCAGAAAAAGACAACAAAATAAAGGAAATAAATAAATATAGGTACTTGTTAGGGTTCATTATTGAGATGTTTTTATAGAGTTCAAAAATAGTTTTTTTAGTGAAGTTTCTGAGAAATATAAGTATTAAAATTTGACTTTTTTGACTACTTCAATTACTTTGCCAATTAATCCTAGGTAATCGGTCTACTGTGGAATTAATTTGAAAAAAAGAAGAGGATTTAATTTTACTTTTTCTTATTTCATTTATTACAATATAGATTGGGATATCTTTATATTTGTGAAAACAAAAGCAATACATTTTATCAATGCCCAACTTGCCTCAATTAAAAGAATTAGCCGCATCCTTAGAAGGAACACTTTTATACGATGAACTTCATAAAACACTCTATGCAACGGATGCTTCTGCGTATAGAATAATGCCTTTGGCGGCAGCCTTACCTAAAAATGAGGCAGATATCATAAAACTGGTTCGTTTTGCTACGGAAAATAAGATTTCGCTAACGCCTAGGACTGCGGGAACTTCCTTAGCTGGACAAACAGTTGGTAGCGGAATTATTGTAGATGTTTCTAAATTTTTCACTAAGATTGTCTCTTTCGATGCAGTAAATAAAACGATTACAGTACAGCCTGGTGTGATCAGGGATGAACTGAATTTATATTTAAAACCCCACGGATTATTTTTTGGACCTAATACTTCTACTTCTAATCGGTGTATGATAGGAGGAATGGTAGGTAATAATTCATCAGGAACGACATCAATCCGTTACGGAGTTACCAGAGATAAAATTGTCGAGATAAAAGCTATTTTAAGTGATGGCTCGCAAGTTGTTTTTGGCGAATTAACTTCTGCTGAATTTATTGAAAAAACAAAAGGTGATTCTCTAGAAACTAACATCTACAAAAGCCTTTATGCCGAATTATCGAATGAGGCGACTCAAAAAGAAATTGTAAAAGAATTCCCGAAACCAGAAATCCATAGGCGAAATACAGGATATGCAGTAGATATTTTATTGCATTCTGATCTTTTTGGCGGAAGCCAACCCACGATAAATGTTGGTAAATTGCTTTGTGGTTCTGAGGGAACACTTGCTTTTACTACAGAAGTCACTTTAAAAGTAGATCTATTGCCTCCCACAAATAATGTGATGGTAGTAACGCATTTTACCAGTGTTCAAGAGAGTTTAGAGGCGGTTTTGGTGGCTATGAAACATCATTTGTACACCTGTGAAATGATAGATGATACGATTCTTAATTGTACTAAAACAAACAAAGAACAGAGTAAAAACAGGTTTTTTATTCAGGGTGAACCCAAAGCAATAATGATGTTTGAAGTAGCTTCACATACGAGTATGGAAGATGCCGAAATGCAGGCAGATGCTTTGATTAAAGACTTAGAAGAAAATAATTTTGGTTATGCTTCGCCAAAATTATACGGTGCTGATATTGAAAAAGTAAACGAGCTTAGGAAAGCAGGTCTCGGACTTTTAGGGAGCATTGTAGGTGATGAAAAAGCGGCTGATTCTATTGAAGATACCGCTGTTGAATTGAGTGATTTACCTAATTATATCGCTGACTTTTCGGCAATGATGAAACGCCACGGCCAAGAGGCGATTTATTATGCTCATGCCGGTGCTGGTGAACTGCATTTGCGTCCTGTTTTGAATTTGAAAACAAAAGAAGGCGTTTATCAGTTTAGAAATATTGCTACCGAAGTGGCGCATTTAGTAAAAAAATACCGCGGTTCATTAAGTGGGGAACATGGTGACGGAATCGTACGTGGCGAATTTTTACCTTTTATGATTGGCGAGAAAAACTACGAATTATTAAAACGTATTAAATTGGCTTTCGACCCGAATTCCGTTTTGAATATGGGAAAAATTGTCAATGCGTTAAAAATGGATGAGAATCTCCGTTTCGAAACTGGGAGAGAGGAGCCTAATATCAAAACCATTCAAGATTTTTCAGATAGTATGGGCGTTTTACGTGCTGCCGAAAAATGTAATGGCTCTGGGGATTGCCGTAAACTACCCTCGGCAGGAGGAACTATGTGCCCAAGTTATCGAGCCACGCGAAACGAGAAAGATACTACTCGTGCTCGAGCCAATGCTTTGAGGGAATATTTGACACATTCAGAAAAAGATAATAAATTCAATCATAAAGAATTATATGAGGTTTTTGAATTATGCATTAGTTGTAAAGCTTGCGCTAGCGAATGTCCGTCTAACGTAGATGTGGGTGCGCTTAAAGCAGAATTTTTATACCAATACCAAAAGGCAAATGGTTTTTCTCTTCGAAATAAGATTTTCGCTAATAACGCCAAACTGAATAAACTCGGAAGTATTTTTCCATCGTTGACTAATTTTATGGTCAATCAACCCTTGGTGAAAAAAGGAATGGGGGTGGCTTCAAAAAGAGAAGTGCCATTATTAGCTCCTAAAACATTCAGGAAATGGATCGAAAGTAATAAATCAAAAACTGCTTCCTATGCCAATGGGAAACTCTATCTTTTTTGTGATGAATTCACCAATTATTATGATGTTTCAGTAGGGATAGATGCTTTTGAATTACTATCTAAATTGGGATATGAAGTTATTGTTGTAGATCATGAAGAAAGTGGAAGAGCCTATATCTCCAAAGGTTTTCTGGAAGAAGCCAAAGCGATTGCTAATAAAAACGTGAATATTTTTAAAGGAATTGTATCGGCTGAAATTCCGTTGATTGGTATAGAACCATCTGCAATATTGACTTTTAGAGATGAATACATTCGTCTGGCCGACGATACCGCTTCCGCGGAAAAATTAGCGAAAAACTGCTTGACAGTTGAAGAGTTTTTCAAAAAGGAAATCGCAGTAGGTAAAATTAATTCAGAGCAATTTTCTGATGAGGTGCGAGAGATAAAAATTCACGGTCATTGCCATCAAAAATCCTTAAGTTCAATAGAGGCGACTTTTGCTATGTTGAATGTCCCGAAAAATAGCACAGTTACGATTTATAATTCAGGTTGCTGTGGGATGGCAGGTTCTTTTGGTTATGAAGAAGAGCATTATGAGATTAGTATGCAGATGGGAGAGGACACTTTATTTCCAAAAATAAGGTCTACCGCTACAACAACTTCTATTGCCGCAGCAGGTACAAGTTGCCGCCATCAAATTTTTGATGGAACAAACAGAAAAGCACAACATCCGGTAAGTATTTTGAATGCTTTTCTGAAATAATTAGTGCTTTTTGACTTTTAGAAGGGAGGAATTGCTCGTTTTTCAAAGCTCATTTTTACAGCGGAATTGCCATTGCAATCTTTTTAATTTTTAACGGCATTCTTAATTAATGGATTGACTTTTAAAATAGGTTATAATTGAATATTTGACTTTTTATTGTATTTTAATAAATAATAAGGGTCATATCATTGGAATTTCAAATTGTTTTATACATTTGGTTTTTAAATAAAACTTACGTTATTGCTAAAATAATGGGATGTTATTTACAGGATAATAATTTTTAATGTAAAAATTTAGCGCATGGCATTTTCTAGTTTATTTCGTAAGAAGACCGTTCAGGATATCTTAAAACAGATTGAAAAAAATGAAGCCGACGGCCACGAAGCGCTGGGTCGACATTTAACGGCAAGAGATTTAACGGCTTTTGGTATCGCTGCCATCGTCGGTGCCGGTATTTTTAGTACAATTGGTAAGGCCAGCTCCGATGGAGGTCCTGCTGTAATTTTCCTTTTTTTATTTACGGCTCTTGCCTGTAGTTTTGCTGCCTTTGCTTATGCAGAGTTTGCGTCTATGGTTCCCGTTTCTGGAAGTGCTTATACGTATTCTTATGTTGCCTTTGGGGAACTGATTGCGTGGATTATTGGTTGGGCATTAATTATGGAATATGCGATTGGTAATATTACGGTCGCCATTTCCTGGAGTGATTATTTTACAGGACTACTAGAGAGTGGTGGAATTCATTTACCCCAATGGGTTCAAATGGATTACCTGACTGCCTCAAACGGATATAGAGATGCCACTGCTTTAATGCAGGGCGGAAAGTTATATGAAAATTTAGGAGAAGGTTTAAAAGCATCTTATACTGCTTGGACGACTTCTCCAACAATAGGTTCGTTTCATTTTGTGGCCGATTTGCCTGCCTTGTTTATTATCATATTGATTACGGCCTTAGTATATCGTGGAATGAAAGAATCGCGAAATGCGAGTAACATGATGGTTGTGGTAAAATTGTGCATTATCCTTCTGGTAATCTCAGTTGGGGTATTTTATGTTGATACTGATAACTGGACTCCTTTTGCTCCTAACGGTGTGAGCGGAGTTTTAAAAGGGGTATCAGCGGTTTTCTTCGCCTACATTGGTTTTGATGCTATCTCAACCACTGCAGAGGAATGTAAGGATCCACAGCGTGATTTACCACGTGGAATGATGTGGGCGATTATAATATGTACTATTTTGTATATTGTTGTTGCTTTAGTTTTAACTGGAATGGTAAATTACAGCGAGTTAAATGTGGGTGATCCTTTAGCATTTGTATTTCATAAATTAGATTTAAAATGGATGTCTGGTATTGTTGCGGTAAGTGCCGTTATAGCGATGGCGAGTGTTTTATTAGTTTTCCAAATGGGACAACCTCGTATTTGGATGAGTATGAGTCGTGATGGCTTATTGCCAAAACGTTTCTCACGAGTGCATCCTATATATAAAACACCATCTTATGCAACTATAGTAACTGGTTTTGTAGTGTCTGTGCCTGCCTTGTTTTTAAACCTTACTATGGTAACTGATTTGTGTAGTATTGGAACATTATTTGCCTTTGTATTGGTTTGTGCCGGAGTTTTGGTATTACAGAATAGAACTGATATTCCAAGAGGGAAATTTAAAACACCATATGTAAATTCAAAATACGTTATTCCTTTTATGTTGGCTGCAGGACTATATTATGCTTTCAATTATAATAATAAAGCGACAATGGATTTCCTGACTAATGAAACCCAAGTAAACGATGCAACTACTATTATCACTTCTCTAAACAAAGAAGAATCTATAAAAGTATATGATTATCTAGTAAGTGTTGGAGCGCAAAAAACGACTGATGAGTCTTTGGATTTAGAAAATCTTTTAAGTCAGTATCAAAAAGAGGATGCTAAGTATGCAGCTGTCGTGGCAGGATTACCAATAGACAATGCACTAAAATATGAAAGTGGTCTTAGCTTGTTCAAACATAAAATTCCAATGTGGATTTTTCTCATTGTTTTAGTTGGGCTTACGTTCTGGTCTTTCGCTGAAAACTTATCTTTAATTCCACTATTAGGTTTAGTGAGCTGTTTGTACATGATGGCAGAGCTAAGTGTTTGGAACTGGATTTATTTCACGGCTTGGTTGCTGATTGGCTTGATGATTTACTTTGGCTTCAGCCGAAAAAATAGTAAACTGAACTTGAAAGAAGCCTAAGAAATAGAGTAATTATAGTAAAGCCGTCTTGATTAAGTTCTAGACGGTTTTTTTATGTTTGTTTTGAAAATTACTCAATCATTCTAGGCGTTGGAGTAATTTTAACCGTAATCTATATAATTATTGGAATTTTCGAAGTAAATAATTCTACCCAAATAAAAAGTTCAGATAAAGTATTGTGGACAATTGGATTTGTACTATTCAGTTTATTAGGTTGGATTACCTTACTTGACAAAAAGAGAAAATATTATTTAAAAAGAACTCCAAAAAAAAGCAGTCTAAACGTAGATTTGCGACAGCGCAATCAATACAATAGAAACTAATGCCAACGCAAGACCCACATAGTTTCGTTTACTCATTTTTTCTTTAAAAACGAGAATACCTAAAAGGCTCCCTAGAATAATTACCCCCATATTCATTGCCGCGAAAACAGTTGAGGGATTTTCAGCAAAAGCTTGATGGGCTTTTAGATAGAAAAGGATATTACCAAAGTTAAAAGCACCTACCAATGCACCAAAAAGAATATTGATGGTGGTCAATCTTGTTTTTCGTACCGTAACATCATATAGAATAGTTACGATCATTAGCGTTAGGGCTATTGCGAAAATCACAAATAACGAACTCGTAAATGGAAGGCTAGTGTATAAGGCTATTTGTTTAAAAAGGATGTCTATAACTCCAAAACCAATTAGCACTGCAGCAGGATACATCCATTTATTGTTGGTATTGGCTGCCGGTTTAGAAAGGATTAGCAATAGGGCAGGCAGACCTATCAAAAAGGCCGTTATCTTTAATAGATTGAAATCTTCTTTAAAAATAAGCCAGGCTGCAAGTAGCGGTATGAAAAGCGAAAGCCTTTGGGCTGCATCTGTTTTGACGATTCCCATATGTTTTATGGAGGCTGCCAAAAAGATAAATATCGAAGGCATCAAAATTCCTAGTGTGATATAGATGGACCATGGTGCTGTGTGATCTATGGCATTCAAATCTGGGCTAAAAGTAAAGAAACACAATACTAAAGCAAAAAGGTAATTCCAGCTTACAATTTGGATAACACTGATGTTATAGTTGCGCGATACTTTAAAAATCACACCTACAGTCACACTGCATAAAATACTTAATATAAGAAATAACATAGAATAGCAATTAAGGTATGAAAAATAGATAGTGGCTTGCTATCAGCGTTTTTTTTATTTTTATAAATTCATTATAGAACTAAAAAAACTCCAGCAGTACTGGAGTTTGATAGGTATAAGAAGAAACTAATTAAGCTTCTTCCATGGTATGATAAACGTTCATTACGTCATCATCTTCTTCCATTTTTTCGATCAATTTTTCTACATCAGCCATTTCAGCTTCTGTTAGTTTTTTAGTGACTTGCGGAATTCTTTCAAAACCAGAAGAAAGGATTTCTAGATTGCGATTTTCAAGCTCTTTTTGGATAGTTCCAAAACTGTTGAAAGGCGCATAAATTAATATTCCGTCCTCATCTTCAAAAACTTCTTCAGCACCGAAATCAATTAATTCCAATTCTAATTCTTCAGGATCAAGTCCGTCTGCTGGAATTCTAAAGTTACAAGTATGGTCAAACATAAATTCAACAGAACCCTGTGTTCCCATGGTACCATTGCATTTGTTGAAATAACTTCTCACATTAGCAACAGTTCTATTATTATTGTCAGTAGCCGTTTCAATTAAAAGCGCAATCCCATGAGGAGCATAACCTTCAAACAAAACTTCTTTATAATTTGCAGTATCTTTATCAGTTGCTTTTTTAATGGCACGTTCTACATTTTCTTTAGGCATATTTGCTGCCTTAGAGTTCTGAATGACAGCCCTTAATCTTGAATTAGCTTCAGGATTTGGTCCGCCTTCCTTAACGGCCATTACAATGTCTTTTCCAATTCTAGTAAATGCTTTAGCCATTGCTGACCAACGTTTCATTTTTCTCCCTTTTCTGAATTCAAACGCTCTTCCCATTTCTTATTTATTATATTGAGCTACAAAAATACAGTTATTCCTTATTTATACCAAAACCCTCTTCCGTTCTTTTTATGAAATTTGGGTATTATTGTGTTTTCGTTATTTTTTCACGGAATTCAAATCATTAATTATCGCAATAGCCTCACTTAAATAGTGGTTTCTTTTCAATGTTTCCATTTGGAATTCATTATTTGCTTTTTCCGAAGGGTTAATGGTTAGGAGATAATTATTGAGATTTGAATTATGAATAATCAAATTGTTACTTTTTGTATCGAAAGCATTAATTTCCTCCCACATCGCATTGATTTCAGATTGGTCTTTAATAACTGTATCAATGGTTACCGGCCGTGGTAATTTTGGCGTGTTTACTAAATATTCAATTTTTTTATTCAGTTTTTTTGTTTCATTGAAATAGGAATTCGTAGCGATTCTAGCCGTACTTTTCTTTGCGATTTTTACCATTGCGGTATTTTTAATAAATTGGTTATAAACAAGAGAAATTGCAATACTGTCGTTTTTAAAAGCAGTAGGATTGTTGCACTCCTTAGTGTATAGGACTTCATAGATTTCAGGAACTAACACATTGGGAATAATTCCTGTAGCCTGATTGCTTTTCCCGTCGACCCTATAAAATTTGTTAATACTGAGTTTTACAAAGTTTTCGGTGTCATTAGGTTCTAATGGTATTATCGACTGCATGGTTGCTTTGCCCACAGTTGCGCTTCCCATCAACAGCGCCCTATTGTAATCTTGTAATGCGGAAGCAAAAAACTCACTTGCCGAAGCTGAATTCCCGTTAACTAATATCACTATAGGGTCTTTGTATATCATCCCAGGATAAGGGTCGCTTATAATGGTTTGCACTTTTTTATTATCTAGTATAATAGAGATAGGTCCAGTATCGATAAACATTCCCGCGAGTTTTATAGCTTCGTCCATGGAGCCTCCTCCGTTGTCTATCAAATCAATAATAACACCCTGAATACTGTCTTTCTGCAGTTTTAGTACTTCTAGCGCTGCGTCTTCGGCACATCCTTTGCCGCTATTGCCTTCAAAGTCAGTGTAAAAACTTGGGATTTTCACATAGCCATATCTGCGTTTTTTATTTGCAATAATAAAACTATAGACAGCATTACCTTCGTCTTTTATCAGCTTTTTTTCCACTAGTACATCAAAGTTTTTACCAGAGCTTCTCCTCAATGTCAACATTATTTTTTTATTTGCATCGGAAAGAATCATGTTTGAAATTGATTCTAGAGTGGCACAGGAAACCTGTAATGTTTCTTTTAGGTTGGAAACTGCAATTATTTGATCTCTTTTTTTTATTCCTCCGGTTTGAAAGGCGGGGCCGTTGGGATCCATTTTTATGACTATAATTTCATTGCGATCATTCAAACTTACGTTCATCCCCATTGACAGATGCTCTTTTGATAAGGAAGCCACAAAACAGGATTTTGTTTCGACGTTGAAGTAGGCAGAGTGTGGGTCGAAGTAACTGCAAAAATTATCGAATAATTTTTCTTTAAAACCCGATTCTTTTTCCAAAATCGCATTTGTTTTACAGATTTCATTTGCTATAATTAATCTTTTAGATATTGGTTCTATGGCTGTGAACGTAGTTGCTATGGAGTCTAGATTATTGTTTTGAGAAGCAATATCATCAAGGATTTTATATTTTATGTTTTTTCTCCAAGCTGTTTCTAGTTGATTTTGTTCCAGATAGAATGGAAATATCTTTTTATAAAACCGAATCGTATCTTTTACTTTATAACCGATGGTATCAGTCTTCATTTTTTCTAAAATTGCTTTATTTCTCGATAGACCATTTTTATAAACCGCAACAATTTCAGGTAGGAATGAGCAATCGTTTGCAAGGATTAAATCATCGAGGTTCAAACGGAATTTAAAGGAAAGTGCTTCGTATTCTGACTTTAGCAGAATATTTCTAGAGGGATCGAGTCCATCAATAAAGTTATCAAATACAAAAACAGATAAACTATCGTCAATCGGTTTTGGTTGAAAATGCTCGCTTTGAATAAGCTTATTTATTTTAGAAAGTAAAATGCATGTTTTAGTATCACTCTGGGCGAAAAGCGAAAAGGAAGTAAGCAAGAAGACCACTGAAATTATTTTCATCTCCACTTTATTAATTTCGAAAAAAGCTAAACAGTAAGCGATTTTGCGGAAATATAAAGTTACGTAAAGCGCTGGATTTCAGCTAATTTTTTACGACTATTTAAATCTAATATTTCACTACTAAAATTGGAGATTACTTAAAAAAAAGCCGCTAATTCGCTGATTCTTAAAACATACTAAGTGATGTTATGAAAAATTAGCGAATAAGCGGCGGTTATAGAATAAATTCTAACTTATTTTTTATAAAATGGCAATTTTACCACTTTAGCAGGAACATCGTTTTTACGAATTCTGATATAGATATCGTTATCCACGGCGCTGTTCGCTACAGTTACATAACCCAGTCCAATACCTTTGTTCATAGAAGGTGACATTGTTCCAGAAGTTACAATTCCAATAACAGCTCCAGTTCCGTCTACAATTTCGTAGTCATGTCTTGGTACTGCACGTTCTTGCATTTCAAAAGCAACCAGTTTTCTAGTAACACCTTCTTCTTTTTGTTTTTTTAAATTCTCTGAGTTGGTGAACTCTTTTGTGAATTTTGTGATCCAACCCAATCCAGCCTCAAGTGGAGAAGTGGTGTCGCTAATATCATTTCCGTACAAACAGAAACCCATTTCAAGACGCAAAGTATCACGTGCCGCTAAACCAATTGGTTTGATTCCGAAAGCTGATCCAGCTTCAAAAACCTTATTCCAAATTTGTTCTACTTCGGTGTTTTTACAATAAATTTCAAAACCTCCAGAACCGGTGTAACCCGTTGCAGAGATAATCACATTATCAACGCCAGCAAAATCAGCCACTTCAAAATGGTAATATTTAATGGCTGCCAAATCAATAGATGACAAGGCCTGCATCGCTTCAACTGCTTTTGGTCCTTGAATCGCTAATAATGAATAGTCTTCAGATATGTTTTTCATATCTACTCCTAAATCGTTATGAGATGAAATCCAGTTCCAGTCTTTTTCAATATTCGAAGCGTTTACAACCAATAAATATTGTTCCTCTTTCATTTTATAGATAATCAAATCATCTACAACTCCACCGTCATTGTTCGGTAAACAAGAATATTGCGCTCTTCCAACAGTCAATACTGATGCATCATTTGAAGTTACTTTTTGAATCAAAGCCAAAGCATTTGGTCCCGAAAGCAAGAATTCCCCCATGTGAGAAACATCAAAAACTCCTACGTCATTACGTACCGTTTCATGTTCAGCATTCACCCCTTCATATAAAATAGGCATATTGTATCCAGCAAACGGAAGCATTTTAGCTCCCAAACTTTCGTGTATGTGCGTAAGCGCAGTATTTTTCATTGTGTATGTATATAAAATTTGAAGTGGCTAATTTATTGAAAAATTATCATATTTAAGGCATCAAATATGTAAATTCAATAGTATTTAGGAGCTATTTTCCAGCTTTCCATTGTAATCTTTTTATTTTTAAAGAAAAAATAAAAAGGATTTCCATTTCAATCTGGGCTAGGGCATTTGTATTGTTAAGTTGCCCCATATTAAATTAGCACTTAAAATTGGTTGTGATTACTATAAAATCAAATAATTTATTAAACACAAAATTTAGCTATATCGAAACATAGTTGGATAGCCCAATTCATGGGTTCACAAAGCTATTGTTTTCTATAATAAAGTGAAACGACTTTTAAAATCTATGTTTCTATGTGGTGAAAACAACAACAAAATTGGAGTTACTCACAACGGCGTAAAACAAGTTAGATTTATCCAAAAAAAAAGACAAACCAAAATACGATTCCGATTTGTCTTTTTAAAGTTGGTTAACTTAAAGTAAACTAAACTTGTTTTAATATTTGGCTGGTTCGCCAGCTTTAGGCAAAGAGTTTTTTATAAAAGTTCTAATGTCTTCATTTGCAGTTTCTAAATCTTGTTTTCTCAAGTACATCATATGTCCACTACGGTATCCTTTCCAAGACATGCGGTCTTTTAGTTTTCCGCTAGGATCCATTTGCCATAAATTATATTTGGCATTAAAATAATCGCAAGCCCCATCATAATAACCTGATTGTACCATCAAGTTTAAATACGGGTTCTGTGCCATGGCTTGGCGTAAATTTTCGGCTGTTGCATCATTAGAGTTATCCCAAGGACGTACGGGACCAAACATATTGTATTTAAAATCGGTTTTATAATTTAATTCATTGCGAATGTACATATTGATCGACGGTGTAAAGGAGTGCAACCATGAAGTCAACTCCGCATTAAAGTTAGGACCATCTCCAGCATCTTTGCGGTCAATTCCTTTGTAGCGAGAATCGAGTCTTCCTATGGTAAATCCTTCATCACGCAATAATTCTTTCCAGAAATAATTAAAAGGTACGTCAAGGTTATTTTGTAAAACCACTTTTTCTGATATACCTGAGTAGCGTGCTATTTTACTCGCTATTTCTTTCTTTTTTTGCTCGTCTAGTGAACTTCCTTTGCTTATGGCTGGTAGTAGTTCGTTTAGGGTGAAATCCTCGACTTCGGGTAACATTGCAGTCAGATCTTTGGCCTGTAAATCGGCAGGAAGTTTTTTATGAAACCAAGCCGTAGCTGCAAAATAAGGTAGTTTCAAAGCCGCGTCTGCAACTACGCCACGATCAATACCTAGAGTAGTTGGTGATACTAATATTACACCGTTTAAATACATCCACTGACTGTTTTGTAATTCTAGTGCAAGTCCAGAAACACGTGTCGTTCCATAACTTTCTCCAATAAGGTATTTTGGCGAAGCCCAACGATCAGATCGAGTGACAAATCCGCCAATCCAATTTGCTAGGTATTTGATGTCCGCATTGACACCAAAGAATTTTTCTTTAGGAATGTCTTTGCTTGTAGCTCGAGAATAAGCTGTGTTTACTGGATTTACAAAGACAATATCGGCCACATCTAGAATAGAATAAGGGTTTTCTTTAATTCCGTACGGTTGTACAGGATAGCCTTCATCATCAATATTTAATAATTTAGGTCCAGTATAGGCAATATGCATCCATACGGAGGCGGAGCCTGGACCACCATTAAACGAAATCACAAGTGGACGAGAAGCACGATCTTTTACATCGGTGCGTTCGTAATAAGTATAAAATAATCCGGCAATTGCTTTTCCATCCTCGTCCCAAACAGGCATTGTTCCCGTAGTGGCTTTATAAGGAACTTTTTGTCCTTTGATGGTTGTAATATGAGTAGTAACTGTATTTTGATCAGGATTAAAAACGAGATTGGAAGCTGATATACTTTCCTTAGTAGCTTCTTTTGCTTTTGAACCTGATTCCTGTGCTTGGAGCTGCGGGATAAAGACAGTTAGTAGTAATAAAAATAATGTTTTTTTCATGGGTTTATTTTTAATTATGATTACAAGTTACTAAAGTATTCTTTTTAAGAGAAATGACAAAAGGAACATGGTTATTTTCGTAATACTACATTTACAAAACAACTAGATTTACCTTTGTTTTAAATCTAAATTTCCGTTTATAATTTGTAATTTTAAAGAAATATATTTTACGATGAATACTATTTTTATCACTAAAAGTGAAATTTTAAAACGCTATAAGCCTATTGATTCCAAAGCGCACAAAGGAACACAAGGTCATGCTTTAATTATAGCTGGAAGCTATGGAAAAATGGGAGCCGCAGTATTAGCTTCTAAGGCTTGCTTGAAATCAGGTTGTGGACTCGTAACTGCATTTGTGCCAAAATGTGGTTACGAAATCCTTCAAATCTCAAATCCAGAAGTCATGACGCTTACTGATGTACAGGAAAAGTTTATTTCGATTATTACATTCGATATCAAACCACAATCAATTGCTATTGGTCCGGGTTTAGGGCAAGAAACTGAAACTCAGAAAGCAGTTCTCGATTTTCTAAAAAGCAATTCAGTTCCGTTAGTTATAGATGCTGATGCGTTGAATATTTTGTCGATAAATAAAGAATGGTTGGCACTGTTGCAACCTAAAACAATATTAACACCACATCCCAAAGAACTGGAACGTTTAATAGGAAAATGGAATTCAGAGGAAGAGAAATTTAGTAAAACGATTGCTTTTTCAAAACATTACAATGTTGTTATTGTAATGAAAGGCGCTCCAACATCTATTATAGACGGGGATACGGTTTACCAAAACACAACTGGAAATGCTGCTTTGGCTACTGCAGGAAGTGGTGATGTTTTAACTGGAATTATTACAGGTTTATTGGCTCAATCTTATACACCGTTGGATGCTGCAATGCTGGGTGTTTATCTTCATGGACTTACGGCTGATATCGCTTTGTCTGAAACCGGTACGCAGACCTTCATCGCTTCGGATATAATTAAATATTTAGGGAAATCATTTTTGAGTATTACAAAATAAAAGCCCTTATAAAAGGGCTTTAGTAAATCTTATATTTTCAATTCGTTAAACAATTCAATCAGTTTATTTTCAGATGGTTTTGGCGCATCGAAATTTACGATATTGCCATTTCGATCAATAAGAATAAATCGTGGAATAGCTAAAATACCACATTTTAAAATAAAATCAGAACGTAAGTCCTTATCTGCCAATAATTGAATTCCTCCTAGGTGTTTTGTGTCTACAAGGTTACTCCATTTTTCACGGTCTTTAATATTGTCAACTGAAATGCTGACAAACTCAATATTTTTACCATGGTATTGTTCTTCCACTTTTTGCAGGGCTGGTACTTCCTGAAGGCAAGGGCCACACCATGTCGCCCAAACATCAATATAAACATATTTTCCCTTAAGACTTTCTAAAGACGTTTTTCCGCCTTTTTGATTTTCATAATCGAACTTAGGAGACGGTTTACCCGGTTCTACCGCTTTTATATTATTATAAATAGTAGAAAGACTTTCTTTTAATTTAGGATCATTTGTATTGGAAATGTATCCATTGTAGATTTGGTTGTAGTTTGAATATTCAGTGTTAATATTAGGAGCATTAATTTTAATTATTCGATTTTTTATACTTTGACTTTTAAGAGATTTGATTTTCTGAATTTGAGCTACAAAAAAAGAATTTGTATCATCATATTTTATGTTATCATGAAATTGTTGTATCACCAATTCCTTATACTCATTGGAAAACAAGAAAGTAGAATTATCGTCTAAATCAATTGTATTATCGATATTTGGGAACTTTTCAGAAACTTTAAATCCAGCTGCTCGACCGTATAAAAAATATAAATTTTTATAAACCCATAAGTGTTTCTGCTCTAGATAATGAATATTTTTAGCTTCCATTTCTTGGAAATAGCTATCAGAAAACTTTGTCTTTTTGTATAAAATACTAATTGATTTTTTAATTTCATTGACTTTTTTCAAGAACTCTGGTTCATCTAGTTTATACAATTCTTCATCTGAAACTTGAGAAGTTATAATTGATTTTTGGACAACATATTGATTCTCTACACTTCCTGTTCCGGTATATTTTAGGGTTGTATTAAAAGCCTTATCGTTAGCGGTAAGATTTAATTTCGTTCCTTTTGATAAATAAAGTGGTATAGTGTTTTTACCAGTTTCAAGATTATAAATCCCGTCGTAGGCAATTGTTATGTTTTCTGAAAAAGTCCCGTCAGTATTTAACTTGATTTCTTTGTCGAAAGATTCTCCTTTTATACTGATTATTCCGTTCTCTGTATTTATAACTTTTCCTGAAATGGTTATTAACTCATTCGATGTTGTAAAGGATGCAAAAGCTAAAATTAGTAAGAGGAAGATACTTTTTTTCATTAGTTGTGTTTTTAAGGTCATTCAAATATAGCTTATTTCTTATAATAAAATTAGTTTAATTTGGTTGTCATTACTAATAAGCTTCTTTTTATGTTTATCATTAAATTAGCTATTCCAGTACAATCGAGGGAACTAATTTGTAAGTTTGTATCTCAGTAAATTCCGAATATGAAAAGAGACTTTAATCTTAGAACTGTAAATGTTACCCGATACATTACGCCTTTGCGAGAAGGTGGTTCCTTGCCTGCTTTGGCGGAAGCCGACGATGATTTTAAATATGTTTTAAAATTCAAGGGAGCTGGTCATGGGGTGAAAGCCTTAATCGCCGAATTGATAGGAGGGGAGATTGCGCGTGTTTTAAAGTTACAGATTCCGGAGTTAGTATATGCAAATCTCGACGAAGCCTTTGGTCGTACGGAAGCCGATGAGGAAATCCAGGATTTATTGCAAGGTAGTCAAGGACTCAATTTAGCCTTACATTTTCTTTCGGGAGCTATCAATTTTGATCCTGTGGTCACAGTAGTAGATGCTAAACTGGCGTCGCAAATTGTTTGGCTAGATGCTTTTATCACTAATGTCGATCGAACCTTCAGGAATACCAATATGCTGATCTGGCACAAAGAGTTATGGCTTATTGATCATGGCGCAAGTTTTTACTTTCATCACTCTTGGACTAATTGGGAGAAACATGCGCAAAGCCCTTTTACGCTTATTAAAGACCATGTATTGTTGCCGCAAGCTTCAATGTTACAAGAAGCGGATGCTTTATTTAAAACCATTTTAACACCAGAAACCTTGCAATCGATAGTAGATCTTATTCCTTTGGAATGGCTGGACTGGCAAGATACGGACGAAAGCCCCGAAGCAGTACGTGACGTTTATTTTCAGTTTTTATCAATGCGCCTGAACCATTCTCAAATTTTCATTAAAGAAGCCCAAAATGCAAGAGAAACACTTATATGAGTACTCGGTAATCCGCGTTGTACCTAGGGTAGAGCGTGAAGAGTTCCTCAATGTGGGGATTATTGTTTTTTGCAAAAAAGCGAAGTTCATAAAGATGCTTTATACTGTTAATGTGGCAAAGATGGAACTGTTTTCTGGTGATTTAGATTTGGAACAACTGGAGTTAAACCTAGAGTCCTTCCAGAAAATAGCGCACGGAACCATGCAGGGCGGACCCATTGCGCAATTTGATATTCCATCGCGTTTTCGTTGGTTAACGGCTTTGCGTAGCTCGGCAATTCAAACATCGCGACCCCATCCGGGACTTTGTGATGATTTAGAAAAAACAATTCAAAGGTTGTTTGAAGATATGGTATTGTAAATTATATTGATAGACTTATAATATAAGCATAGAAAGGGAGTAGTTACTAAAAACCCAACTTCGCTTAATTCTATAGTGAAAGAGAATTTGATGCTACTTCGTTTAGATTCACTACTTCTTCATGTAATGATTACCCTATCTTTTTTTCTAGCACAATAAACTCCAGAGGCTGCTCTACGATTGAAATATGAATGTCGCTTACTGGAAAAGGTTCGCGATTACCGGTATCAATATAACCGTGGCGTTTATACCAGTCAATTAGCTCCGTTCTCATCGAGATAACTGTCATTACAATTTTAGGTAAACCTAATGCCTGAGCATGAACTTCGGCCTGTTGTAATAATTTTTTTCCAATGCCACTATTTTGCAACATAGGTGATACCGTTAACATGCCTAAATACAATTGTTGTTCTTTTTCGACTAACAAAACACAACCAATAATCTGGTTGTCTTCTGTGAATTTTAGCAACTTATTTTCATTGGTACCAATGATTTCTTTCAGTTCGGCTTCGTTCGTTCGGCTGCCTTCTAGTATGTTGGCTTCTGTAGTCCATCCTTTTTTAGAAAATTCCCCGCGATACCCAGAGTTGATTAATTTATTTAATTCCGAAACGTCTTCTAGTGTTGCTATTGTAATCATGGCGAGATATGGTAAATTGTGGTTGCAAATATAAATAAAAAGGGAATAAAATGAGATTTTATAGGAGTTCTTATACAGTGTTAATTAGGTTGAAATCCATAGCATGAGATGACTTAATTCTTTTCTGTAACTGGAAATTTGCGAATGTATTTATTCAGATAAAATTTATATATTCGTGTTTGTCAAATTATTGAATAGATAGAGATGAAAAATTACACCTATAGTTATTATACTTTTCTCTTGATTCTAATTTGTTCTGGAGTTTCTGGAACTATTTTTTCACAAGATAATAGCGGTAAAGTTATCAAAGTAGGAGTGTATGATAATCCTCCAAAAATATTTCTGAATAAAAACGGACAACCCGATGGTTTTTTTATTGATATTATTAAAGAAATTGGGGAAAGGGAAAACTTGAAATTTGAATACGAGTTTAACACTTGGGACAATCTTTATAAAAAGTTGCAAACAGGTAAAATTGACGTATTACCAGATGTAGTGTTTTCAGCAGAGCGAGATTCTATTTTTACCTTAAGTAAATTGCCAGTGCTCACTTCTTGGTTAGAACTGTTTTCAAGGAAAGAATTGAATTTGCATTCAATATTGGATTTACAAAACTTGAGAGTAGGTGTGTTAAATGGATCCATTCAAGAGAAATACATGACAGACTTTGTATCTAAAGAGTTTGATCTTACATATAAACTGTATACTTACGATAGTTATACAAGCTCTGTCACAGCACTTAAAAGTAATGAAATTGATGTAATTATAGCGGATCGGTTTTTCACTTTTTCAGACTTATTCGATAGTAAAATAAAACCAACAGGAATCGTAATTAGACCATCGGGATTGCATTTTGCATTTGCAAAAAATAAAAATGCTGCAATGGTTGAATTATTCGATAGAAATATATCAGAATTAAAAAATGATGCTAGTTCTAAATATTATAAATCATTATTTCGCTGGTTAGACAAGGATGCTAAATTGTTAATCCCTAGTTCTATAAAGTGGTTTGTTCTTGTCGTTTTTATAGTTTTAATTCTTTCATTAGTTTTTGTATTATTACTAAGACAAAGGGTAAAAGTAAGAACTGAAGAGCTCTTTAAAGCAAAAGAAAAAGCCGGAGAAAGCGAAAACCAATTAAAATTAATTGCGGATAATCTAGTAAACGGTATGATTTACCAGATAGTTACACTCGATGATAACAGAAGAAAATTTAATTATGTGAGTGATGGCGTTGTTAAACTTTATGGATGCACGGCAGCTGAAGTAATTGAGGATGCTAGCTTAATATACAGAAGGATTCATCCTGATGACATAGAAATCATGAGAGTCGCAGAATTAAAGGCAATACACAATATGTCTAATTATGTCGTAGAAGTCCGAGTAATAAATCCAGACGGAAGTATTAGATGGGCTTATTCTATAGCAAAGCCTAGAATCATTGGTGGATTGGTTTGCTGGGATGGAATAGAATTTGATATTAGCGAAAGGAAACAATTAGAGATAGACCTTAATATTGCCAAAGAAAAGGCAGAAGAGTCAGATCGTTTAAAATCAGCTTTTCTTGCTAATATGAGTCACGAAATACGGACACCTATGAACGGTATTTATAATTGCACAAACCGCATACGCCCTAGTTGGAGATATGGAAAAAGCAATTGATGCAAATTGCAATGATTATATTTCAAAGCCGCTAAAAGTGGAAGAATTGAAACTTTTAATTTTTAAATACTTCAAGGACTAAGTGTAGTTATTCTATTGTCTGTTTTTTTCTAGAAGAAGTTTATAAGACTATGTTTGTCCTGTTATTCGATTGATGATAAATAGCGATTTAACGTGCGGAATACTAATGTAAACAAGAAGGAAATCGATAATTACTTTCATAAAAAAAAAAGCTACTGACTCATAAAGTCAGTAGCTTTTATCTACGCATGATAGTTTTAGAAAAAAAAGATATTTGCTATCAGTACGAAAGGATTCAGTTTAGCTGAACCAATATGTTTTTTAGTTTTTGTTCAATAAAACATCAGCATGAACTGCGACTTCGCTCCATGTTTTACTTACTCCATCAGCTCCTGTATGCAATGCTTCACAAGCTTTGTTGATAGATGCTACTGCGGCTAGTCCATCCCAGTTCTCTAAATTCATGACTCCGTCAAAAGAAAGGCTAGTATCGCTATCTTTAGTAACTTCTAAAGGAATGTTTGCTGTTTTTCCGTTTAAGAGCACGTCTATAGAGCACGTATTATCTGCAGCAACTTTAAACTCACCAGAAATAAGTTCCGTATTTTTCATTACTCCAAAAAAGAATTTTAAAATCTTAGGATCTCTAGTTCCCGTAGCGTCGTTAGTAAATAAACTACTTACTGGAATACTAAATTTAGTACCGTTCAAAGCTTCTAATGCTGTTTCTCCTTGTCCTGAATTCGTTAATGTTATTTCTTTAAATGCACCACTAACAGCTGCTTTGTCTGTTGTTTTATAAGCCGTAAAACTCACTTTGGTAGAATCATTTACTACACTGTACGTTGCTTCTGTAGTCTGAGTTTCTGTAGTGCTTTCTTGAGTACTTTTTTTAGAGTCTTTACAGCTAACGGCAGTAATCAGAATCATTGCCAGAGCAATCAGTTTTAAGTTTTTCATTGTATTATCCTTTTTTTAAAGTTTGTTGTAAAATTAGGCATAATAAGATAGACGACATCCCTTATAGTGGAAAGAGTACAAGTTATTTAATGTTAAATCTTACAAAATAGAATGTTAAAACCTGTTAAAACCAAGAATTTTGGAGACTATAAAAACGTTATAGTTGGTTTACAATAATAGGGCTTACTTGTTAAATCTATTTTTAGACAAATAAATGTTGTATGAACAATATGAGCACTTACTAGATTAAGTGTAAATCAGAAAATTTATTTCAAGACACGAGACTGAAGGACTATTTTTTAATATGTTCTTTTAAAGTAATATCTTCTGAATAAAAATATTTCTCAATGAGTTTTCCATCTTGGTCAATTAGTACTGTTGATGGGAAACGTGATATGCCATATTTTTCAATATAATTTAGTCCATTGGCGACTAATTCAAAATTCGAATTCTCGAGGTCAAAACCTTTTCTCACATCACTTTCAGGGCATTGAAAGATGACAATAGCTTTAATGACATTTTTATTTTCAAGTGCATTGATTTTTTCGTCAAGTTCCTGAATTTCTTGTTTTTTAAAATGGAAATCGGTAGCAAAAAGTTCAAATCTCAGGATAACAATTTTTCCATTTAGTTTAGAAAGTTCTATTTGCGTTCCGTCAATTGTTGTTAGCTTGAAATTTGGAAAGTTACCTTTAGCAGATGTTGGAGCGTTGAGTGCTGGTTTTTCATAACTATTTAGATTATTAGGATCATACAAGTACTTAATAACATTTCCGGCTTCATCGACCTCCTTCTCCAAAGACAAATTCGGATTTTCTTGAACGAGCATTCCAAACTCTTCCTTTGAGATTTCGATTCCTGTTTTTTTATTATAGAGCTTGGTATTATTAAAATCCTTTTCCACAAAAGTCTTTGACCAGTTTACGCCGATAGCTTCTTCCTGACTCTGAATCGTATTTGCACAAAATAATGTGATAATTAAAATGATTCATTGAATGTTTTTCATAGGTGTTGTTTTGTTGTATAGATAAAGGTTAGTAAAAGAATAGTGGCAATGACCTTTGATTTAGTAATAAATATCGATTATGTTAACCTTGTGTTGCCTTCTTCTTTTGATTGTTCTGTTTTTAAAAATTAGATAAGTTATAAAATTCTTTCACTTTAGTTTTTTGATGCGTTTGGAATCTAAAGAATGATGTTCGTATAATTCTGCTCCCAAAACTTTTATAACACTAAAAGCCCTCTGTTCTTCTCGTTTTGACGAACAAGATAGCATTCCAAATAACAGCCTTACTAGTAATAATATCTTTTTTAAAAGTAGAAGCAATTAGTTCATGCTAGCACTACAAAATCGAATAGAGATGCAAAATTAAAGGGCTATTTATCTTATCCCTATTTTTCTGATGGTTAAATCAAAACTAGTGATTTTACTTACAGAAAACTAATTAATAAGGAATGGAGAATTAGTTCCATAGAAAAAACCGACTGAAAATCACTTCTCAGTCGGTTGTTATATTTGATTTTGAAAGTTTATCCTAAAAACGTTTTCAACTCTTCGTATGTTTTAATTTTAGTGCTTACTTTTTCTTTACCCATCACACTTTCTATTTGTGCAGGAATCGGTAATTTTACGTTTAAAGCTGGTTCCACAACGTCCAGAAATTTAATAGGATGTGCAGTTTCTAGGAAAATACCAATAGCATTTGGATAGTTATGCAATTCTTTTTTCAATCCTAAATAGCCCACGGCACCATGCGGTTCAGCGATATAGCCGTTAGTGTTATAAATAGTTTTCATCGCTTCAGTTGTTTCTTCATCTGTAAAAGTATAAGAAGAGAAGTCTTTCTTGAATTGCGCTAAATCGTTGTGGTACATTTCCTGAATTCGAATGAAATTACTTGGATTCCCCACATCCATAGCATTCGAAATCGTTGCTTTGGATGGTTTTGGATCGTAAAATCCACTTGCTAAAAATCTTGGAACTGTATCATTTACATTCGTGGAAGCCACAAAATGAAGTAGGGGTAGCCCCAGTTTTTTAGCCATGATTCCGGCGCAGATATTCCCAAAATTCCCACTCGGGCAAGAAAATACCAGTTCCTTGTTTTGCTTCTTCAATTCTTTGTACGCAAAGAAAAAGTAAAACATTTGTGGCAACCAACGTGCAATATTAATCGAATTTGCCGAAGTCAGATTGTGATGCTTTAAACTATCATCTAAGAAAGCTTTTTTGACCATGTCCTGACAATCATCAAAAACACCATCTACTTCGAGCGCTTTAATATTTTGACCTAAAGTTGTCAATTGTTTTTCCTGAATGTCGCTCACTTTTCCAGAAGGATAGAGAATGATCACTTCGACGCCGGCAACGCCTAGGAATCCGCTCGCAACTGCACCGCCGGTATCTCCGGAGGTTGCCACAAGCACGGTGTTCTTACTGTCTTTTTTGTCTTTATTGAAGTAGGCCAAACAACGCGACATAAAACGCGCTCCTACGTCCTTAAACGCCATTGTAGGGCCATGGAATAATTCAAGGGAGTAAATCCCTTTTTGCACTTCGACAACGGGAAAGTTAAAGCACAGAGTGTCAGCGATGATTTCTTTCAGTACATCAGCGGGAATTTCATCTCCTACGAATTGATTGATGGCTTGAAAAGCGATTTCTTCGTTGCTCAAATTTTCGATAGTATCGAAAAAGGCCTGAGGCAGTGGCGTTATATTTTCTGGAAAATACAATCCTTTATCAGAGGCTAATCCTTGTATTACTGCTTCCTGAAAAGAGACTTTTGGGGCGTTATGGTTTAAACTGTAGTATTTCATTGTAACTTTTATTTTTGTATCCCCACCCCAGCCCTCCCCGAAAGGAAGGGAGACAATGTGGATGTAGCTTGTGTTTTTTTGTAGATTTTTGAAATCTCTAACTTTATTCTTTTATTCCCCCTTCGGGGGTTAGGGGGCTATTATAATATTCGAACGCCATCAGGATTCACTTTTGAAACGTGAATCTCATATGGCAACTTCATTTCGTCATAGACTGCGCTCATAGCTTTGGCAATTTTATCGGCGGTTTCTCTTCCTTTGCTTAAAGCAAAAATAGAAGGTCCAGAACCCGATATTCCAGAACCTAAAGCACCGTTTTCTAATGCGGTTTGTTTGATTAAGTCAAAACCAGGAATTAGTACAGAACGCAACGGCTCCACGATTTCGTCATGTAGCGAGCGACCTATTAAGTCATAATCCTTTGTATATAAACCTGCAATTAGTCCGCCCACATTTCCCCATTGCATGATCGCGCTTTTTAGGGAAACCGTTTGCTTTAATACGGAACGAGCATCGGATGTTTTTAGTTCAATCTGAGGATGAACCACCGTCGCATATAATTCTGAAGGACTTTCTATTTTTATAATATCTAAAGGGCTGTAGCTTCTCACCAACGTAAATCCACCCAAAAGGGCAGGAGCGACATTATCGGCATGAGCGTTTCCGCAAGCTAACTTTTCACCTTGCATCGCAAACTGCACTAAATCTTTTATGGCAAATGGATTTCCTAACAAAACATTGATTCCATAAACGGCTCCGGCGGCACTGGCGGCACTACTCCCGATTCCGCTTCCGGCTTTGATGTTTTTATAGATTTCGATATCAAAACCAGCATCTGAATTTAACGCTTCTAACATCGCCAAAGCCGCAACTCCAGCTACGTTTTTTTCCGTTTCCAAAGGTAAATCGGCACCCACAATTTTAGTGATGCGAATTCCTTTTTGATCTGATTTTCTAATAATCATTTCGTCCCCTACATTGTCCAAGCAAAGACCGAGCACATCAAATCCACAGGATAGATTAGCAATTGTCGCTGGGCAAAATATTTTTATTTCATTCATATATTTTTTGTTTGAGGTTTAAAGTTTAAAGTTTCAGGTTTGCGAGCAACTTGAAACTTTAAACTAAAAAAACTTTAAACTACTTTTTTTACACATTCCCTATTCTAATCACATCGGCAAAAATTCCTGAAGCAGTAACTGCAGCTCCGGCACCGGCTCCTTTTATCAATAAAGGTTGGTCAACATAACGATCTGTATAGAATAATACAATGTTGTCTTTTCCTTCTAAGTTGTAAAAAGGATGGTCTTTTGGAATGAATTGTAAACCTACGCTTGCCTTACCATTTTCAAATTGAGCGACAAATTTTAAGCGGCTTTCTTTTTCATTGGCTTCCGCCAAAATCCCTTCAAAATGACTAGCATGTTCTACAAGGGATTTAAAGAAATCTTCATTATTTGTAGTTTCCATACAAGCAGCAGGCAGGAAAGATTCATTTTCAATTTCTTCAATTTCCATTTCGTAACCACTCTCGCGAATCAAAATTAGGATCTTTCTGGCGACATCAATTCCGCTCAAATCTATCTTTGGGTCAGGCTCTGTAAATCCTTGAACACCAGCTTCTTTTACCACTTCATTGAAAGCGTTTTTTTTATCAAAATTATTAAAGATAAAGTTTAAACTACCAGATAAAACAGCTTGAATTTTGTTGACCTTGTCTCCTGATGCGACTAGATTTTTAACGGTGTCAATGATAGGTAATCCTGCTCCAACATTTGTTTCAAACAAGAAAGGCGCATTGTACCTTCGTGATAAACTTTTAAGATTTTTATAGTTTTCAAAAGCAGAAGAACAGGCAATTTTATTACAAGTTACAACGGCCACACTTTGTCTTAGGAAGTGTTCGTATGTTTTAGAAACACCTTCGTTTGCCGTGATATCCACAAAAATACTATTACGTAAATTCAGTTCTTTTACTTTATTAATAAACAATTGTTGGTCCGCAGCATCTCCTTTTTCGATAAGAGGCTGCCATGCTTTTAAGTCAATTCCATCTTCGTCAAAAATCATTTTTCGGGAATTAGACAAAGCGATAACGCGAAGATTTATTTTTAAGTTTTCTTTTAGGAACTTCTTTTGTTGGTTAATCTGATCGATGAATTTCTCACCTACATTACCAACACCCATAACAAATAAGTTTAACTGTTTTGTATTGTCTTCAAAGAAACGCTCATGAAGTGTATTCAATGCTTTTTTTACATCTCTTTGATTGATTACCGCTGATATGTTTCTTTCAGAAGCACCTTGTGCAATCGCACGAATATTGACATTATTTTTTCCTAAAGTACTAAACATTTTACCACTTAATCCTTGATGGTTTTTCATATTTTCACCAACTAATGCAATGATGCATAGATTTTTTTCTACAATGCAAGGATCTACTTTGTGCTGTAAAATTTCAATTTCAAAGGCCTTGTTGATTGCAAGTTCAGCAGCTTCAGCATCTTCATTGAGGATTCCGATACAGATGGAGTGTTCGGAAGAAGCTTGAGTAATAAAGATAACATTGATTTCTTCTAGTGACAATACTTCAAAAAGACTTTTTGAAGAACCAGATACTCCAATCATTCCTGGACCTTCAAGCGTAATCAATGTGATATTTTCGATATGGCTGATTCCTTTTACAGGCTGACCATTAGAAATAGATTGGTTTGAGATATAAGTTCCTTCCGCTTTTGGTTCGAAAGTATTCTTGATATGAATAGGAATGTTTTTTCTTAGAACAGGTTGAATAGTGGGTGGAAACAAAACTTTAGCTCCAAAATGAGACAATTCCATTGCTTCCTGATATGATATAGAAGCAATAGGTTGGGCTTGTTTTACGATTCTTGGGTTAGCAGTATACATTCCGTTTACGTCAGTCCAGATTTCTAAATCTGAGGCGTCTAATGCTCCAGCCATTATTGCAGCAGTATAGTCTGACCCACCGCGTCCTAAAGTAGTGTTGATTCCATCAATGGATGACGAGATAAAACCGGGGATTACAACCACCTGACTTTCATTCGAGGCAAAAAAATCAGTAATTAATTCATTTGTTACTTTGAAATTTACGGCAGCTTTTCCGAAATTATTGTTGGTTTTAATTAACTCACGGCTATCTTTATAACTACTGCTTTTAAGACCTTGTTTAAGTGCTTCAGCAATGATGTACGAAGAAAGTAATTCTCCAAAACTTAAAACAGTGTCAGCAGTTCTATTCGATAATTCTCCTAGAAGGAAACAACCGTCTAATAAAGTTTCCAGATGATTGATGATGCGTTTGATATGACTTAGTAAGCTACTTTGCTCGCTTACAGGAATCAATTCTTTTACTGCATCTAAATGTTTTTTCTCAATATCAGCTACAATTTCCTTGTAGCTTTCATCATTAGAAGCGGCTCTTAATGAAGCTAACTGAAGTAGATCAGTTACTTTACTAAGGGCAGATACGACTACGATTAATTGGTCTTGTTTTGCTTGGTTTTGAACTATCTCAAGGACTAGTTTTATATTTTGTGCATTGGCTACCGAAGTTCCGCCAAATTTTAATACTTTCATTGTGTTTGTTTTATTTTAGAAAAATGGCAATGCTATTTACCCACCTAAAATCTTTCCTTCTTAAAAAAAAGAAAAATATAAAATAGGATTATATGTAAAATGTATACCCCTAAGGGGTAGTAGTTGTTGTAGCTGTAAATGTAGAAGTAACAGAAGTTGCAACCCAAATTTGAGTTGTTATCGAAGATTGATATGTTGTTCTGTTATTTGTCATTATTATTTTCCAAAAATACAGCTTTTTATAAAAAGCAACCTCCTTTATATAGTTTTTTGCGAATATTTTAATAAAAAGGAGAGAAATCAGCTTCTGTTGAATATTTCTTATTTTATGAGCGGATTGTGGAGGCTATTGTTATTTAATTTGGACGCGAGATGATATAATTAGGTGTATTTGAGCTCCTTTTTTTAATTTCAATAGCTAATTTCTTGTCTTTTATGGGGTGTGAGTACTACTTTGGATTTTTCAGGAGGTGAGTCGGCTTTTAAAAACAGTGGTAGTAATCTTATTATTAACTACGCCGCAGTAATAGAAACAGTCTCTTTGTAAAGCAGGATTATTCTGTGGTAAATTGCGTCAAGTTTAGTAAAGTGATACTTTTTTATCTAAGTTTTAAATTATTGCTAATATATGTTGCTTTTTAATATTGATTTCTCCAATTTTGGCTTTTAAAATTTAAGATTAAATGGACAATACACATTATATAAGTACCGCACTACTTTCCTTAGAGACCGTAAACGAAATTATTGCAAATCAGATGTTATTAGAACTGTCTGATGAGGCTAAAATCAACATTCAGAAATGCAGGGATTTTTTAGATAAAAAAATGGCCACTCATTCTGAACCTATCTACGGAATAAATACAGGTTTTGGATCGCTTTGTAATGTAAAGATTTCCAATGAAAATTTGTCAAAGCTTCAGGAAAACCTTGTAAAATCACATGCTTGTGGAACTGGAGAAGAAGTTCCAAATGAAATAGTAAAACTAATGTTGTTGCTGAAAATTCAGTCTTTGAGCTACGGACATTCAGGAATACAATTACAAACAGTGGATCGCTTGATTGCTTTTTACAACAATGATATCTTACCTATTATTTATACACAAGGTTCTCTTGGTGCATCTGGTGATTTAGCTCCTTTAGCACATTTGTCTTTACCATTATTGGGCGAAGGAGAAGTGTATTTTGAAGGTAAAAAAGTCCATTCAAGTGTTATAATGGAGCACTTTAATTGGGAACCTATCGTATTGCAGTCCAAAGAAGGATTGGCTTTACTAAATGGAACGCAATTTATGAGTGCTTATGGTGCTCATATTTTAATGAAAGCCAATAAATTTTCCTATTTAGCAGATTTGATTGGTACAATATCTTTAGAAGGATTTGATGGAAGAATCGAGCCATTTAATGAGTTGATCCATTTTATACGTCCGCACAAAGGACAAATTACAACTGCTAGCCGAGTAAAAGAGTTTCTAGAAGGAAGTCAAATTATCGAACAGGAGAAAGTACATGTACAAGATCCATATTCATTCCGTTGCATCCCGCAAGTTCATGGAGCTTCAAAAGATGCTATTGACTACGTTAAGAAAGTCTTTAAAACGGAAATTAATTCGGTTACAGATAATCCAAATATATTTATCGAAAGTGACCAAATCATCTCAGGAGGTAATTTTCACGGACAACCATTGGCATTGGCATTAGACTTTATAGCCATCGCTTTAGCGGAACTAGGTAGTATTTCTGAAAGAAGAACTTATCAATTGATTTCGGGATTGCGTAACCTTCCTGCTTTTTTAGTGGATAATCCAGGTTTGAATTCTGGTTTTATGATTCCGCAATATACAGCTGCGAGTATTGCTAGCCAGAATAAGCAATTAGCGACACCTTCTAGCGTGGATAGTATTGTTTCCAGTAATGGGCAAGAAGATCATGTGAGTATGGGGGCTAATGGTGCTACAAAAGCGTTGCGTGTTATGGATAATCTAGAACGTATCTTGGCAATCGAATTGATGAATGCTTCTCAGGCAATTGAATTTAGAAGACCGCTTCAGTCAAGTGAGTTTATCGAAATGTTTTTGAGCTCGTATAGAGAAGAAGTTCCGTTTGTAAAAGAAGATCGTATTTTACATTATGACATAGAGAAAACCGTTTCTTTTTTGAATAGTTTTCAAATTGAAGATGAATTGTTAGACTAATTAGTCAATCCAATATATAATTATAGTAAATTTGCGCCCTAAAAAATAATAAGATGTCAATAAATAGTATTTTCCAGTTTTTAGTACCAAAGGATAAAAAGTTTTTCCCCTTATTCGAAGAAGCATCAAGCAACTTAATTGAATTAGCTTCAAACTTGCATGAAGCAGTAAATCTTCCTTTAAAAGAAAGAGAAGCACTTTTTCAAAAAATTGATAAATTAGAGCAAAAAGGAGAACATATTACCCGTCAAACAAATCTTGAATTGAGTAGAAATTTTATTACTCCATTTGATAGAGAAGATATACATTCCTTAATAACATCTATTGACAATGTTGCTGATAATCTTCAGGGTGCAGCAAGTAGAATGAGGTTGTATCAAGTTGATAAAATTACAAAGTCAATTAGAAAATTGACTGAAATTAATCTTGAAGCTTGTCAGAGTATTGATGTCGCAGTTAAAGAATTGAAAAACTTTAAGAACATCAAGAATATTACTGAGGCTTGTGCGAGAATTAATAAATTAGAGAATAAGTCAGATACCGTTTATAACAAAGCGATTTTTGAAATATTCGAAAATGAAACGGATGCAATCACTATAATAAAATACAAAGAAGTTTTATCTGTATTAGAAACTGCAACGGACAAGTGTAAAAGTGTAGCCGGAGTTTTAGAATCAATTGCTGTAAAGCATTCTTAATTTAATCGGTTACTTTTTGAAATTACATTTATGGAATTTACTTTACTTATAGTTATAATTGTATTGGCTTTAATCTTTGACTACATCAATGGTTTTCATGATGCTGCCAATGCTATTGCTACCGTTGTTGCGACAAAAGTTTTGTCTCCTTTTCAGGCGGTTCTTTGGGCTGCTTTCTTTAATTTCCTGGCCTATTGGGTTTTTGGATTTGGAGTGGCTGATACTGTTGCTAAAACAGCGCATACGATGGAGATTAATCTGGTGGTTATACTCGCCGGTGTTATTGCTGCGATTTGTTGGAATTTGTTAACCTGGTGGTTGGGAATACCTTCAAGTTCATCGCATACCTTAATTGGAGGTTTCGCGGGAGCTGCAGTTGCTCATGCGATTGCTGTTCATGGTTTTTCAGGTTATTTACTGGAGGATGGGACTACTGCTTACTGGTACGACATCGTTAGTTGGTATAAAGCAGGGAAAGACGGCGGAGTGCCTTCAGGCGTTTCTATTATTATTCTTTTTATAGTATTAGCACCTTTAGTGGGGGCTCTGATGTCATATTTAATTTCAATTTGGCTTTTAAATGCGTCTAAAAAAACGATTACCCCAAAACTGGTTACCCTTGCTATAATGGGAATTACGATCTGGTTTGTGGAGAGTCAAATGAAATATTATGATGCAATAGAAAAACCAAGATTTGATTCTCATTTTTGGAGTGTGGCTTTTGAGTCGCATAATCTTAAATGGTTTTTGGTAGCGTTTATCATTTTAGCCATTAGCTCATTTTGTTTGATTTTTAGTAGTTTAAACTTGAATCAAGCTACTGCATGGTTGAAAAAAATGCAGCTATTGTCTTCTGCTGCGTTTAGTTTAGGTCATGGTGGAAACGATTCGCAAAAAGTAATGGGTATTATTGCAGCGGCAGTTGCGGTGTATATTCATACTACAGGATCAGCTCAAGATAGTATGCCTGATTGGTTAAATGTTGTTTTGCCAAAAGATGATGTAGCAGGTGTGATGCCAGCCTGGATTCCATTGGCTTGTTATACAGCAATTGCATTAGGGACATTAAGTGGTGGTTGGAAAATTGTAAAAACAATGGGTTCTAAAATTACAAAAGTAACTTCGTTTGAAGGTGTTGCTGCTGAAACAGCTGGAGCTTTAACCTTATATTTCACTGAACATTTAAAAATACCGGTGAGTACCACACATACTATAACTGGTTCTATCATTGGAGTTGGTCTGACTAAACGTGTATCTGCAGTGCGATGGGGAGTTACAGTGAGCCTTTTATGGGCTTGGGTGTTAACGATTCCTATTTCGGCTTTATTGGCAGGATTAGTTTACTATTTCCTTAGCTTGTTTTTATAAGAGTATTATAGTTTTCGAAATAAATAAAAAACCATCCTAATTATAAAGTTAGGATGGTTTTTGTAGTTTAATGAATGTCTATTCCTGAAATGGCTGTTTTGAATTTATACTATTGCTTTTTTTATTTTTTTCAATCTTTTATAATGTGTTTGTTTTAGATTACCATTTCCTGAAATCATACTTATATTTCCATCTACTTCAAGCATTGATAGTTTTACGTCAGAGAAATGATCAATTCCATGCTCTCTCATAGCTTCTCTTAATTCATCAGAAGTGATATTCAATTTGCTTAAAATTTTAAAATCAATTTTGCGATCATGGATCAGTATTTCTGGTTTTTCTTGAATTAAATCCTTTAAAAATTTAAATTTGAACATTGCTTTTTTCAAAATATAATTAATCAAAAAAAGCACTGTCGCTGCTACTAAACCTCCGGTTAAACTATTGTTGCTACCAACCATTGCATTTTGAACCGAATTACTTATTAATAAAATTAAAATGATATCACTAGTATTGAGTTGAGATAATTCTTTTTTACCAAAAACTCGCAAAGCGATAATCATAAAAAAATAAACGGCTGTGGTTCTAAAAATGATATCGAGGTAGAGATTCATTATCGTTTATTTACATTCTATGTTTAAAGTTTTTCTCGATAGCTTTGATCATTTCACCAGCGATATCTTTATTAGTAGCACCTTCAATTCCCTCTAATCCTGGAGAAGAGTTTACTTCTAATAATAAAGGGCCTTTAGAAGAACGAATGATATCTACTCCAGCTACTTTTAAGTCCATGGCTTTAGCTGCTTTTATGGCGATTCTTTTCTCTTCTGCAGTTGGCTTTATGATAGAAGCAGTTCCGCCAAGGTGAATATTAGCTCTAAATTCGCCTGGCATCGCTTCACGCTGAATCGTTGCGACTACTTTTCCGTCAATTACAAATAATCGTAAATCTTTACCATCTGCTTCTTTGATGAATTCTTGAACTAGTATATTAGCATTTACACTTTTGAAAGCATTAATGACACTTTCTGCCGCTTTTTTAGTTTCAGCAAGAACAACACCCTTTCCTTGAGTTCCTTCTAATAATTTTACAATTAATGGTGAACCACCAACCATTTTAATCAAGTCATTAGTGTCCAATGGAGAATTGGCAAAACCAGTAGTAGGAATACCAATTCCGCTATTTAATAACAATTGTAAAGAGAATAATTTATCTCTTGATTGTGTGATGGCGTTCGCTGAGTTTAAACTATAAACTTTTAAAGCTTCAAATTGACGAGTTAAGGCACAACCGTAAAAAGTAATACTTGGTCTTATTCTAGGAATAATAGCATCAAATTGATTCAAGATTATTCCTCCTCTATAATGAATTTCCGGAGTTTGTGCATCCAGCTTCATATAGCATTCTTTAATGTTTAAAAAGTGCATTTCGTGACCACGCATTTCCCCAGCTTCCATAATACGTTTGTTACTGTATAATTCTGGATTACTGGCTAAAACTCCGATGCGCAAACCGGTAGTTGCTTTTTCTGAATTTTTATATAATTCTTTTAGATTGTCAGTGGTAGGTTGACCCAATAGGTATTGTTGTTCTGGATCAACAAGAACTCTTCCGCTCATGGCTTCTCTTCCTAGAAGCATTCTGAATCCCATGGAATCCCTATTAGTCAAAGTCATTTCAATAGGCCAAATAGAGTCTCCAATTTTCAAATTAGTTTGAATCACATAGCGTTGCTCTCTAAAACCGCTGGAGCTTTTTACGATACGCTTGTCAATTAGTGGAGCCTCACAATGGATGACCGTTTTTAAATTATTCTGAATAGGGTTGATGTCAAATCGTACCCAGTTTGTTTCATTTTTAATAAAAGGAGCTATGTTAATAGCATGTAAAGCAGATGTTTTTGCACCAGAGTCTACACGGGCTTTTATTGTAGGAATTCCCAGTTCAGGAAAGGAGCACCATTCTTCACTACCTAGAATAACTTTTTCTTGAGGCATAATATTTGTTTTTTTTAATGTCTAATTATAAAAGTCAAATGTAAATATTTGTTTTTAATAACAGGATAAATTTACATAAAGAATAAACCCGCTATGTTATACAAACGTAACGGGTTTATTTTGGTATCTAAAATACGATTTTCTATTGTTTTGTAGGCTCTTCGGCTTTATTAACTTTTACGCTTAATTCCTGAGCTCCCTCTTCAATATCCATGAATATCTCATCTCCTGAAGAAATTTTAGAAGTAATAATCTCTTCGGCAAGTGAGTCTTCAACATATTTTTGAATGGCTCTTTTTAAAGGTCTTGCGCCAAATTGCTTGTCGAAACCTTTGTCTGCAATAAAAGCTTTTGCTTTGTCAGAAAGAGTCAGTTTATATCCTAGTTCAGTAAGACGAGCATATAATTTTTTCAATTCGATTTCGATAATTAAATCGATATCATGTTTCTCCAATGTGTTGAATACAATTACATCATCAATTCTGTTTAAGAATTCAGGAGCAAAGGTTTTTTTCAACGCATTTTCGATGATACTCTTAGAATTGTCATCTACACTTGCGGCTCTTGCAGCTGTTCCAAAACCTACACCTTGACCAAAATCTTTTAATTGTCTTGCTCCAACATTTGAAGTCATGATAATTATGGTATTTTTAAAATCAATTTTTCGGCCTAAACTATCAGTTAAATAACCATCGTCTAAGACTTGTAGTAACATATTGAAAACATCTGGATGTGCTTTTTCAATCTCATCCAATAATACAACACAATATGGTTTTCTACGTACTTTCTCTGTTAATTGACCACCTTCTTCATAACCTACGTATCCCGGAGGAGCACCAACTAAACGAGAGATTGCAAATTTCTCCATGTATTCACTCATGTCAATACGAACCAATGCATCTTCAGAATCAAATAATTCTTTAGCAAGAACTTTGGCTAATTGTGTTTTTCCAACTCCTGTTTGTCCTAGAAAAATAAAGGAGCCAATTGGTCGGTTTGGATCTTTCAGTCCAGCACGATTTCTTTGAATAGATCTTGCAATTTTTAAAACAGCTTCTTTTTGTCCAATAACTTTACTTTCGATAAGTTGTGGTAGTATAGCTAGTTTGTTGCTTTCTGTTTGTGCAATACGGTTCACGGGAATTCCAGTCATCATTGAAACCACATCGGCAACGTTGTCCTCTGTAACCTCAATTCGATTGTTTTTTGCGTCCTCTTCCCATTGTTCTTGAGCTATTGCTAATTCTTTTTCGATGCGTTTCTCGTCATCTCGAAGTTTTGCAGCCTCTTCATATTTTTGTTTTTTGACAACAGCGGTTTTTAGTTCGCGAATCTCTTCCAGTTGACGTTCTAAATCAAGAATTTTTTTCGGAACTTCAATGTTGGTAATGTGCACGCGAGAACCAGCTTCGTCTAAAGCGTCAATAGCCTTGTCCGGTAAAAAGCGTTCTGACATGTATCTATCTGTTAGTTTGACACAGGCTTCAATTGCTTCTTGTGAGTAAATAACATTATGATGGTCTTCGTATTTGTTCTTGATGTTGTTTAGAATTGTAATTGTTTCTTCAACAGAAGTTGGTTCTACGATTATCTTTTGAAAACGTCTCTCTAATGCGCCGTCTTTTTCAATATACTGTCTGTATTCATCTAGTGTTGTTGCTCCGATACATTGGATTTCTCCTCTTGCTAGAGCGGGTTTAAACATATTGGATGCATCCAAAGAACCAGTAGCTCCACCAGCACCTACAATAGTGTGAATTTCATCAATAAAAAGAATAATATCGTCATTTTTCTCTAATTCATTCATTACGGCTTTCATACGCTCTTCAAACTGCCCTCTGTATTTAGTTCCTGCAACAAGACTAGCTAAATCTAAGGTAACAACACGTTTGTTGAAAAGGATACGAGATACTTTCTTTTGTATAATACGTAAAGCTAAACCTTCAGCAATAGCTGATTTTCCAACTCCAGGCTCACCAATAAGGAGCGGGTTGTTCTTTTTACGTCGACTTAAAATTTGACAAACACGTTCAATTTCTTTCTCACGTCCTACAACGGGATCTAATTTGCCTTCTTCGGCCATTTCTGTTAAATCCCTTCCAAAATTGTCTAATACAGGTGTTTTAGATTTCTTATTGGATTTATTGGCTGGATTATTAAAATTACCTTCTTTAAGACTGTCATCTTGTCCTGCGTCGTCATTATAAGAGTCTGTAGCTCTTGGTAAATTTTCCAAGAATTCTTCTTCGTTTGGTGTCATATTGATATATTGTTCTTTAGCTACATCGTAATCAATTTTAAGTTTATTCAGTAGCTTGGTTGTGGGATCGTTTTCGTTTCTTAAAATACAAAGCAATAAATGCGCTGTACTTACAGAGGAACTTTGAAACACTTTTGCTTCTAAAAAAGTGGTTTTTAAAGCGCGTTCTGCTTGCCGAGTTAAATGAAGATTTTTCTTTTCTAAATTAGTCTCTACGCCAGGGGTTGCGGGGCTTAGTATTTCTACTTTCCTACGCAGATGGTCCAGGTCGATAGAAAGGTTATTTAAAATTTGAATTGCTTTACCATTTCCATCTCGAAGGATACCTAGCATCAAGTGTTCAGTTCCTATGAAATCATGACCTAGTCGCAATGCTTCTTCCTTGCTGTAGGTAATAACATCTTTTACTCTTGGTGAAAAATTATCATCCATAATGTATATTTTGTATATGTAAATTTAGTGAATTAGTATTTTAAAAACAAGAATCATACCTGAAGATGTCGTGTCAGCTAATTGACAAAAAAAATGGGGAAATATCGTAAAATGGCATTTAATTTATTAAACAAAAGGGGAAGATAATTTGTTAATAAATCTTTCAAATAAGAATGTTAAAATGCTTTAAAAAATTTCAAAAAGCTGTATATTGGCACGTTTTGAAACTAATATAATATTTTAATATAACAACTTATGTCTGAAGGAGAAAACATAATTCCTATTAACATAGAAGATGAAATGAAATCAGCTTACATCGATTATTCGATGTCAGTAATTGTATCAAGAGCACTTCCAGATGTTAGAGATGGTTTGAAACCAGTTCATCGAAGAGTTCTTTATGGAATGTATGATTTAGGAGTTTTTTCAAATAAAGCCCATAAAAAATCCGCCAGAATTGTCGGAGAAGTTTTAGGTAAGTATCACCCTCATGGAGATACATCTGTTTATGATGCTATGGTTCGTATGGCTCAGGAATGGAGCATGCGTTATTTGCTAGTTGACGGTCAAGGTAACTTTGGTTCTGTTGATGGTGATAGCCCTGCAGCAATGCGTTACACTGAGGCTAGAATGCGTAAAATTTCGGAAGAAATTATGGCAGATATCGAAAAAGAGACAGTTGATTTTCAATTGAACTTTGATGATACTCTATATGAGCCAAAAGTAATGCCAACACGTGTTCCTACGTTATTGATCAATGGAGCAACTGGTATTGCGGTAGGTATGGCAACTAATATGCCGCCTCACAATCTTACCGAAGTAATCAATGGTACTTTGGCGTACATGGATAATAACGATATCGAGATCGATGAACTGATTAACTATATTAAAGCACCAGATTTTCCAACTGGTGGTATTATTTACGGTTATGAAGGTGTTCGGGAAGCATTCAAAACCGGAAGAGGTAGAGTGGTGATGCGAGCTAAAGTTGGTTTTGAAGAAGTAGACGGAAGAGAGTCTATTATCGTTACCGAAATTCCATACCAAGTCAATAAGGCTGATATGATTAAGCGTACTGCTGATCTGGTAAATGATAAGAAAATTGAAGGAATTGCAAATATTCGTGATGAATCAGATAGAAACGGTATGCGTATTGTTTATATTTTGAAGCGTGATGCTACTCCTAACGTAGTTTTAAACACGCTATATAAATATACTCAATTACAGTCTTCTTTCAGTGTTAATAATATTGCATTGGTAAAAGGTCGTCCACAGATGTTGAATCTGAAAGATATGATTCACTATTTTGTGGAGCACCGTCATGATGTGGTGACTCGTAGAACGCAATTTGAATTGCGTAAAGCAGAGGAAAGAGCACATATTTTAGAAGGATTAATTATTGCGTCAGATAATATTGACGAAGTTATTGCACTTATCAAGGCTTCGAAAAATACGGAAGAAGCAAGAGGAAAATTGATTGAAAGATTTAAATTATCCGATATTCAGGCGAGAGCAATTGTTGAAATGCGTTTGCGTCAATTAACAGGTCTTGAACAAGATAAGTTAAGAGCTGAGTATGATGAAATCATGAAGTTAATTGATTACTTAAAAGGTTTATTAGCAGATGTGAATTTAAGAATTGCTTTGATTAAAGAAGAGCTTGTTGAAATTCGTGAGAAATACGGAGATGAACGTCGTTCTTTAATTGAATATTCAGGTGGTGATGTAAGTATTGAAGATTTAATTGCTGATGAGAATGTGGTTATTACAATTTCTCATGCAGGATATATTAAACGTACAAATCTAACGGAATACAAAACACAGAATAGAGGAGGAGTTGGTCAAAAAAGTGCAGGAACGAGAGATCAAGATTTCTTAGAGCACATGTTTGTAGCAACGAATCATCAGTATATGATGTTCTTTACTCAAAAAGGGAAATGTTTCTGGATGCGTGTTTATGAAATACCAGAAGGAAGTAAAACAGCTAAAGGTAGAGCGATTCAAAATCTTGTGAATATAGAGAGCGATGATAAAGTAAAAGCATTTATCTGTACTCAGGATCTAAAAGATCAAGCCTATATTAAGAGTCATAATTTGATTATGGTAACTAAAAAAGGTCAGGTTAAGAAAACATCTTTAGAGAAATATTCTAAACCTAGAGTTAATGGTGTTGCTGCAATTACAATTAAAGAAGGAGATGAATTATTAGAAGCAAAATTAACGAATGGTGAAAGCCAAATTATCCTTGCTGTGAAGTCTGGGAAGTTAGTTCGTTTTGAAGAATCTAAGACTCGTCCAATGGGAAGAACAGCCTCTGGAGTTCGTGGAATTTCGCTTAAAGATGATTCTGATGAGGTAATTGGCATGGTTACTGTAGATAAGGATGCTGTAAACGATTCACAAGTTTTAGTAGTAACTGAAAATGGATACGGAAAGCGTACTAAATTAGTTGATGACGACGGAGAAGATGTTTATCGTATTACCAATCGTGGTGGTAAGGGAGTTAAAACTTTAAATATTACTGAAAAAACAGGTAATCTTATATCGATAAATGCAGTTACTGATGCAGATGATTTAATGATTATAAACAAATCAGGATTGACCATTAGAATGGCTGTTGAAGACTTAAGAGTTATGGGACGTGCTACTCAAGGTGTGAAACTGATTAACTTAAAAGGTAAAGATTCGATTGCTGCTGTTACTAAGGTAATGAAAGATGATCCTGAAGAAGTTGTTGTTGATGAAGACGGTAATGTTGTTGAAGTCGAAGCAATCGAAAGAGTTAAACCTGTCTTAGAAGTTTTAGAAGATGATGGGGTTGTTGAAGAAGATGATGACGAAGACGAAGATTCAGACGATGAAGAAGAGGTTGAAGATGAGTCGGACGATGATGATGAAGCATAACTAAGAATAATACACAAAAACAAGAAAAATTAATTAAATATAAAATAGAATTTTATGAAAAGTAAATATGTAGTACTAGCATCAGCTTTATTGATATCGGTAGCATCTTTTGCTCAAAAAGACGAAATGAAAGCTGCCGAAAAAGCGTTTAAAAAAGGAAACTCACAAGAAGCAGCGACTATATTACAAGGAGCTGAATCGTTAATTTCTAACGCAAGTGATGATGAGAAAGCGCAGTTTTTCTTTTTAAAGGGAAATACATACTTAGATTTAGCAAATAAAAAAGTAGATACAGATAAAAATTTATCTTTGGCCGCAGATGCTTATTTAAGTTTAGTAGATGTGGAGAAAGCATCTGGGAAATCAAAATATTCGTCTCAGGCTACTAAATCAATTATTGAGATAAAGTACAAATTGATAAATAGCGCTATTGCTGACTCTAAAGTTGACAAACATGGAGAAAGTGCAAAGAAACTTTATGATGCCTATTTGTTAGATAAAAAAGATACTTTGAATTTATATTATGCTGCTTCTACTTATGTGAATGCAAAGGAGTATGAAAAAGCAATGAAATTATATGAAGAGTTGAAAGCAAATAATTATTCTGGAAAAGCAACTAATTATTTAGCAATAAATAAAATATCAGACGAAGAAGATCTTTTTACTACTGCTGCAGAAAGAGATAAAGTGGTTAAATTAGGTACTCATGAAAAGCCAAGAAATGAAGTTATTCCTTCAAAAAGAGGAGAGATATACAAAAACATGGCTTTGATCTTAGTTGATGCTGGTAAAACAGAAGAAGCTAAAAAAGCGATTTCAGAAGCTAGAGCTGCAAACCCTGAAGATACTTCATTGATTTTGACTCAGGCAAATTTATATTTGCAAACTAAGGATTTTGAGACTTACAAAAAATTAATTAATGAAGTATTAGAAAAAAGCCCTAACGATGCTGATTTAGTTTTTAACTTAGGAGTGTTAAGTGCTAATGCTAAAGATATTGTTAATGCTGAAAAATATTATGCTAGAGCCATTGCGATCAACCCTAAATATGTTAATGCTTATATCAATATGGCGGCATTAAAGTTAGATGCTGAGAGTACTATTATTGAGGAGATGAATAAATTAGGGACTTCAGATAAAGATATGAAGCGTTACTCAGTTTTGAAAACTCAAAGGCAAAATATATTTAAGAGTGTTATTCCTTATCTTGAAAAAGCATTAGAAGTAGATTCAAAAAACGATGATGTTGCTAAAACACTTTTGAATGTGTATAGTGCATTGGAAATGACTGCTGAGAAAAAAGCTTTAGAAGCAAAAATGAAGTAATATATTCTTTAAGACTAAAAAAAAGCCTATCTGATTCAGATAGGCTTTTTTTATATAATCTTTTTTATAACTCTGAGTTTATGGGTATGCTTATTTATTTCGGCATTGTAGATTCCTAAATGATCTAATCTGTCAATTCGTACTTTTCCGCTAGCGTGAATAATATAATTGTTTTCCATGATAATCCCTACATGTATGATGTTTCCTTCGTCGTTGTCAAAAAAAGCCAAATCACCTGGTTCGCTTTCCTCAATAAAGCTTAAAGCTTCTCCTTGCATAGCTTGTTGCGATGCGTCTCTTAATAATTTGTACCCATTAAGTTTGTAGACCATTTGGGTAAAACCAGAACAATCAATACCAAAAGGCGTTTTTCCTCCCCAGAGGTAAGGCGCGTTCAAATATAAAAAGGCTGTACTAATAAGGTGTTTTTTGTCTTTGACGCCATTGACTTTAGTTCCTTCAAAATCAAAATGACTTGTGTTTATGTTGTCATTGCTGATAAACGTAATAGAAGCTCCTAGAGGTATTGGCATTAGCAAGTTAGAAGGCCCTGTAACGTATTCGATTAAATCAGAATTTAAAATGATAGGATCCTCTGATAGTTGATTGAAGTTTGATTCATCAATAACTTGGTATTGTTTAGAGTCGACCCAGCCTTCATATCCGTCGAAATGCATTTTGATACGAGACCATTGTTTTTGTTGTTCTAAAACTTCAAAATGCTCGCCAAATAAAACTTGAGAAACGATTTCGCTTCTGTCACTAGGTTCAAACCGAAGCGGGATTATAGCCAGATTACAAATTCCGAACATTTATGTAAAATTATGAGTTAATAGTTATGAGTTATGAGTATGAAAACTCATAACTCATAATTATTTAAATTCTTTCTATAACAACTGCTGAAGCACCACCTCCGCCATTACATATGGCTGCGGCTCCAATTTTAGCATTATTTTGTTCTAAAACATTCAATAATGTAATGATAATTCGGGCTCCTGAACAACCTAGTGGGTGTCCTAGTGAAACTGCTCCTCCATTTACATTTACTTTATCGTTGTCTAGACCTAAAATTTTAGCGTTTGCTAGTCCTACAACTGCAAATGCCTCGTTAAATTCAAAATAATCAACATCGCTGATGCTTATACCTGCTTTGTCTAAAGCTTTAGGAATTGCTTTCGACGGACTTGTTGTGAACCACTTTGGTTCTTGTGCCGCATCAGCATAGCTTTTGATAAAGGCTAGAGGTTTTAAACCTAAAGAGATTGCTTTTTCTTCGCTCATTAAGATCATAGCTGCTGCTCCATCATTTATAGTTGATGCATTTGCAGCGGTTACAGTTCCGTCTTTTGAAAAAACAGCATTTAAAGTTGGAATTCTATCTATTTTAACATTTGTAAATTCTTCGTCTTTGGATACTATAATCGGATCTCCTTTTCGTTGTGGAACTGAAACAGGAACAACTTCGTTATCAAATTTACCATCTTGCCAAGCTTTTGCTGAACGCTCATACGATTGAATTGCGTAGTTGTCTTGGTCTTCTCTGGTGAATTTGTATTCAGAAGCACATAAGTCCGCACAAACGCCCATAGCGTTATTGTCGTAGGCGTCAACAAGACCGTCCTTTTGCATTCCGTCAACCATAGTAGAAGGACCAAATTTTGTCCCATTTCTCAAATTCATGTAGTGAGGAATTAAACTCATGTTTTCCATACCACCTGCAACTACGATTTCGGCATCACCACATTGGATAGCTTGGGCTGCAAGCATAACAGATTTCATACCAGATGCACATACTTTATTTATTGTTGTACAAGCAACAGTATTAGGTAAACCTGCAAAAATTGCTGCTTGACGTGCGGGAGCTTGTCCTACGCCAGCCTGAACAACATTACCCATATAAACTTCATCAACTAGATTTGGATCTAATTTTATTTTATCTAATGCTCCTTTAATGGCTATTGCACCTAATCTTGGAGCGGGTACTGTAGATAATCCACCCATAAAACTTCCGATAGGTGTCCTAACGGCAGAAACGATAACAACTCTTTTGTTCATGATTTTTATAATGTTGGTTTATGTAGCAAATTTAATCATTTTAAAACAAAATCTGATTTTGATTTGATTATTATATTTTTGCAAAAGAAATATTGTTTTTATTTAAAGCTATATGTTTGATAGTGAACTCGTTTTATAAAAATGTAAAAAAACATTAAAAAAAAGCCCCGAAATAGTTGTGAGTAATGCAATGAAGTGTTACATTTGCAACCGCAAAAAGGACATGTTTTCTTTGAGCTTGGAGGGGTGCCAGAGTGGTAATGGAGCAGTTTGCTAAACTGTCACCGAGCAATCGGTGCCAGGGTTCGAGTCCCTGTCCCTCCGCTTAATTTTTTTATGATTCAAAATTAGTATTTTGAGTTCTCATGAAAATGGGGAGATTATAAAAATTTTAAAATGAATATTGAATTTTCGGGGTGTAGCGTAGCTCGGTTATCGCGCCTGCTTTGGGAGCAGGAGGCCGCAGGTTCGAATCCTGCCACCCCGACAATAAAAACTTTTTCCATTTAAGTTTTAAAAGAAAAATGGAGGCATAGCTCAGCTGGATAGAGCACCTGCCTTCTAAGCAGGCGGTCGAAGGTTCGAATCCTTCTGCCTTCACAAAAACCCTTATAAACGTCTGATTTATAAGGGTTTTTTAATTTAGTTGCCATTTTCGTTGCCTTTTTTAGTTGTTAACAACTATTTTTTTCATTACTCCATTAATCGATACAACGCATTTAAACAATCTTGAACCGAATTAAGGGTATTTTGATTTGGGTAGCTATTGTTTTCCCAATAGCCCCATGGTTCACTTAACCCTTCCAGTTCCGTTTTAATTTTCTGCACTTTTAATTTGATATTTTTTGAAAAATGCTTCTCTCTTAAAATAGCTTCACAAAGATTAAAGGCACCGGTATGGATATACCTGTTTTGATAAAATGAAATTGAATCAATTTTGCTAATTACATCTGTTTTTGTCATAATATTAAATTTGAAATTTATAATGACAGCAAGATCAGAATGTTTTAAAAAAATAAAAAGGACACAAAAAATCCCTCCAATAAGAGGGATGTAATAATGTTTTAAACTGACATATCTAATGCCTTAAAGCCTACAAAAATCATTATTAATCAATAGTTTAATAGTATTGTCTATCACCTTTTGAAGGTATTACCATTTTGGTAACCCCTTCATATTTGCAATGGCTTCTGGTTTCTTTGATTTTAAGATCAAACGGTATAAGTTACCTTCGTTGATAATTGCTGAACTCTGTTGTCTTCCTAAACCATCTATGACATCGTGTTTCACGACCCCATCTGACTTACAATGCCTTATAACCGCATCATTGGTATTCTGATACCCTAAGATATCAGCAACATCTTTTGCAACGAACATTGGTTCGTTATTTTGTTAAACTAGCTCGTAGTTTAAATTTCATATCTTCAGAAAGTGCATTGTCATATTTCCTACCCCGAGGGGCGGAACTAGAGACTCCCAATTCTACTAGTTCCAATTCTAAGTATCTCTTACGACTAGTAATTGAACTTAAACATTGTTCAAAGAGTTGCTTTTCATCTTCTAGTGCAGCGAGCTCTTTTTTTATATATGCTAATTGTTGCTTTTTATTCATTGCTACTAATTTAAATTTAATCACCAGGTTAAAAATCAAATAGCAATAAAGATCTAATTAGTCAAAATAATTGTTTTACTACTAAAAATATTAAACCTCATTTTCTAACTCATCTGATATCTGTTTGATTTCATCTCTAGACAAAGTTACATTAATCATTGATCCCATTTGCCTATTATCTTTTTCATAACCGCCCAAATGCTTCATTAGTTTTTCAACAGCTTGTAACTTATCAAATACTTTTATCTTTTTAGTATGACCAATTACGACTTGCTTTTTTCCATCATATCCTTTTAATTCTTCTACAATTATATCTGATATCATCATTCGTGCCTTTTTCGGTATTTGATTGATATCTTTAAGAGCTCCGTTTTTATCAAACAGATCAGCTATATCAAAGAGTAAAATATCCCCCAGTGCATTAACAATATCATCAATTGTAACTATATTTCTCTCTTGCAATTCGCTTTGTAAAACTTCTAACCTTGTACTAACCTTGTACTCATTTGATAGCCTGGAAGAACGTTGATGTATCGTTTCTGGCTTCATATTATTACATGAATAAACCTCACGATAAGCCGCTGACTTATCTCCAAGCTTAATATAGGCTTGGCAAAAGGCTTCTTGTTTTATTGTTAAGTTGTTTGTTTTCATAACTATTTTCAAATTTAATAAATTTTAGTGTGCTATATCTGCAATTAGTTTTTTTGCTTTCATTATAAAATCGCTAATCTCAATATTCTTAAAAATCACTTCACAGTGAAGATCACCATAACTTTCGCCTAAAACATCTTTTTCAGCTTCATCTAACTTATCATAAAGCTTCATATCCACTCCTAAGAGTATATAATCAATCTCAAACGGTAAGTAAAAATCATTGTCAAAATCTGCTAAACTTCTAGAAAATGTTAGAAACTCCTCTTTTATTTGTTCAGCTTTGATATAACTTTCAAGTTCTGTATCTGTAAAAGGCTTATTAGACATAACGTTATCTATTACTTTGTAAAAAATTTCAGTTGGAATTCTAAATTCGGATTTAAAACCTTTTGACAATTCGTTAGCTTTATTGATTACTCTAAGTAAATTTAATATCTCAATGCTAAAACCAAAAAGTTGTATTTGATCTTCATGTAAAATACTTTCCGTATTTAATACCATAAATGAATCTAATCCTCTGTTTGCCATAAATCCTTTTGGAGTGACTTCTACTTGTTTGTTTGTAAGTACCATAATTGTAATTTTGATTGTTTTTAATTTTTTGTCTAATATTTAGTAATACTATAATTATTATTTTCCAAATGTATGTAATACTATAATTAAATACAAATATCACTATAATTATTTTTAATATAATTTAGTATTACTATAATTATCTATCTTTGTATAAATATTAAATGATAAAATCATGAGCATTTTAAGACTAAAAGAAATATTGATTGAAAAAGGTATATCCGGAAAAGATTTAGCTGCAAAGGTTGAAGTAACACCGGCTAGTATCTCAAACATTGTCCAGGGAAATAGTTTTCCAAAATCTGACTTATTAATTAAAATTGCGGAAGTTTTAGACGTTGATGTTAGAGAACTGTTTGTCCCTACTAAAGAAACTGAAACCGAAACTATTTTTTCATTTCGTGAAGGATCCTATATTCCTATTGGAGAGTTGAAAAAAATTTAGAATAGTTTAAAAATTATAACCTTCCGTAATGGAAGGTTATAATTGTTCCTGTTACCTTCTCCAGTTTATGTTAGACCTTCGGTAATTTTCGTAATCAAAATCAATCTTGTTGATTACTTGTACATTTGTTTTTAGTTTTTTGATAGCTTCTGTAGTTCTTCTTAGTTCATCTAATAATTCAGGATTACTATTTTGATTATTATCAATCAAATGAAAATTACTAGCCAATTCTTTTTCTTTATAAAATCCTTTTAGAATTACATTTCGTTTGTATTGATGAAAATCAGCCATCGATTTGTGGACCACATCATCTTGTTGTAAGAAGGTAAGCGTTGGTTGGTTTGGCGTAATTCTGGCACCTGAACCATCGGGACGAGAAACTACCTCGGGAATTCCACCATCACCTACAATAGCAACCTCAGCAGGACCACCTTTACGACCCATTTTATATTTAGGAATCGGAGTGGCTATTGCAGCCGCTAATTGAATTGCTCCTACAACACCAGCTATAATTGATCTTGCTACTTTGGTATATGGATCCCCTTCTGTGTATGCTTTGATTACAGCAAGAGCTGTAGCCATAGAAATCATTGCAATATTTATAGCTTTATCAAATACAGCTTGTTTATGCTGTGCTGCTCTTTTCTTTTTTTCTAACGCTTCATTTTTCTTATCACGTTCTTTTTGTAAAGCATCCTTTTGTCGCTCATCATTACCGGCTAGTTCTATTTGCTTATCGTAATACTCATTATTTTTGGAGATTTCATCATCGATTTTTTGAATTTTAGCTTCTGAAAAAGCACTGGCAAGATTAGATAGTTCGCCTGTCACTTCCATCGCTATTTCCAAAGTAAGTTCCGCTTTTTCTTTAGCTGTCATTACTTTTTTATCTTCCCCGTCTTTGAATTTTTCAAGTCCTAACTCGGAAAGCCTAGCCTTTGCTTCATACAGTTTCTTCTCCAATGAAAGGATAAAAGCATTTGATTTTTCAGAGCCATCGCTTTGTTGTTTATATGCCTCTAATTCTAACTTTGTATTATCAATAAGCATTTTTGCCAATTCTTTTGAAGCATCTAATTTTATGTTGAATAACTTTTCTTCATGTTTTTTGGCGGCATCTTCAAGTTCCTTATCATTCAATAATTTATTGTCTAATATTTTTTTATATTCCTCATTTTCAATAGCAACAGCTTTATTGGATGCTATTTCAATATCAGTCGTTTTTTTTAATAATCCTGCCTCATAAGACTTAGTATCAAACTCGTTTATCTTGTTAATTTCATCTGATGTTTTTTTCTCAATGTCGACAATTTTATTAGCAGTATCTTCTTTGATCCTTATTTTTTCATTAGAAGATAATTTGTCTTTATCGTCTACAACAAACTTATCAGCATCTAAAGAATGCTTTTTAGTTAACTCTGTCAATTCAATTTGTTTTCTATTGCTTTGAACAGCTGAAGCAATGCGTATCTCGTCCGTTTGTGTGTCGTCTTTAGTTATCTCATCGTTAATGATAACCATTCGTTCTAAACGTTGTTTTTCTAGGTTATATAGATCATCATTCAGTTTCTTTTCAGCTGATAATTTATCCCGAATAGCTTTGTCTCTTGCTGCTTTTTCTTTTTCGTTATCTCCTTCTGGACCCGCATTTTTGTTTTTAGTAGTTACTCCTGCAGCACCTTCTTTTATTTGTTTTATTTTCTCAGCTGATTTCCCTATTTGAACTAAAGCATCTTCTTCTAGTTTGGTTTGAAGATGACCTAAAGCCCTATCCCCTCCTAAAATAGATTCTCTTTTCTCTTTTTCGGCTTTAATAATTGCTTTATTTACCCTAATGTTTTCACGCTCTCTTGTTAATATTTCACGCTTAGTTAATTCTATGTTTTCCTTAGATGTATTTGCAATATTTTTCATAATTGCCTGATATTCTTCAAAACCTTTCTGCTTTCCTATATTTTGAAAGTAAGCTGTCAATTGATTTTCATCTTTAAATAGCAAAGCTGTAAAATCAATGATATTAGTAAGTCCTGATGTTATTTTCTTAACAAAAACCCCAAAACCGCTTGTATTAGTATCATTAATTGAACGGATCATATTTGTCCATGAATTAGAAAACCGATTGGTTAATTTTGTCAATGTTTCTATCCCTTCGGCTTTATCGGCTCCAGTAAGTAGTAATAATTGACGGGATGTTTCTGGCAATACTTCGCTAGCTAAAATTTTACCTTGTTTAATCATCTCAAAAAGTCCTTTTTCAGTAAGGTTTTTTAATTCTGGATGTAGTTTTTGAACTGCTTTTGTCATAGCCTGAACTGCCCCAGGCATTGCTTCAGCTAATTGTCCTCGTAACTCCTCGCTTGCGACTGTTCCTTTTGATAACATTTGATTTACTGCCTGAAATGAGCGCTCTAGAGTTTCATTACTCAATCCTAATGCACTCCCTGACTTTGATATGTTCTCAAAAATTTCTTGAATTTCATTTCCTGATATTTTGTCTTTTGCGGCAACATAAAACGATATGAATTGCTTAGTAAGATTCTTAAGTTCTAACCCATATTTTTGAGAAATAGATTGTAAAAATAATTGTTGATTAGCAAATTCTTCTTGAGTTCCGGTAACTGCCTTTAATGCTAAATCAAGCGACTGAAGCTCTTTTGTAGTATCAAATACATCCTTTACAACGGTAGCCAATAGAGATACTCCCCCAACAATTCCAAAAGCTCCTATAAGGTTCGACACTCCCGAGGTAAAAGATCCAAATTTACCACCATAATTCCCTACATTTTTAGTGAAATCTCCAACTGCTCTATCAGCTTTTCTAACTTTTAAATCAAGAATATCATATTCTTTTTGAGCCTTTTTTATTTCAGCAGTTGAAGAACTTTCAGCGCTTAATAATTCGCGAAGTTTATTTTTAGCTTCTGTTCGGGCACGGTTCAATTTTTCATAAGCTCCAACCAATCCTAATCGTTCCCTAGCTTCCTGTTTTAAAGCACGATTATTTATTTCGTTTTGCAAACGCTCATCAACAGTAAGCTTGGTATTTGTCTTTTTTGCTGATTCAATTTTGCTTTGAACCGTCAAAGAATCCCTATCCGTTTTTAACTTAGCTTGTTTTATTTTCTCTAATGACAATTCCGACGCTTCAAGCAACTTATTGGCATTTATTGCTTGAAGGGTTATAATATTCTCCTTTTGTTTTGCTTCCAAATAAGCTTGCTGACTATCCGCTTTTCTAAAAACATTAATCAACGGTGCCATTTCTTTCAATGAAGCCACCAATTGCTTATTGGCTTCAATAGCAGGTTGCATATTTTTAGCATATTCAGTACCAATGGTTAGTGCCTGGTCTTCAATAATATCTTTTCGTGTAATTAATCCATCTTTTCCCATGTGTTTTATTTATTTTTAAGTGATTATTTGAACTGTGTCATTGTTTCTAAAATATCGCAATTGAATGATTTTAAAAGCATTATAATCTATTGCGATTGTCTGATAAATTATGTGGAAATGTTCTTTAAAAGAATACTCTAATAATTCTTTTATTTCTAAATCATTAGTTAAGATCACATTGAATTTTTCATCAATTCTAATAGGAGAGAAAACATGATTTTCCCATTTTTCTACAAGTAATGTTTCGAATTCTAGTAATTCTTCTATGGTCAAATTGTCTTTCATCTTTTTTAAACTATTTATTATTTAGAATGATTATAAAGTTAGTTTTACGAACAAAAAATAGGGTTCACGTTAAGCAAACCCTATTTGAGTTACTAATTATATTTATTATGCGCTTGATTACAGGTAGTTAAATATTTTAATTTGTCATAATCAACACTAATTTTTTCGTGCTCACAGTCAAAAAGTAAATCCAAACAATCGAACTTATTAATATTAAGAACATTTTGATCTTCGAGATACTTTAAATATTTGTTATACGCTGATTCAAGTTCTTTGGCCATATCTAATGCTGTAAAATCAGATTCATCAATGTAAACTCGACAATAAGTCTCTAAAATAGCTTCTCTATTTTCTGGAGAAATAATAAACGATCCATTAAACGAAATGAATTTCACAGATAACAAACCTGTCCATGAACCATAAATATTAGGACTAAAACCCTTTGCCTTTTCTACTGATACCTTCAAAGCATCAATAATATCGGTATGGCTGGCCATCATATTATGTCTAATAATTTTTGAAGTAATTTTCAGCGAATCTAGTTGTGCATTCAAATTATCCTCGTAGAGCTTAATATATTCTGATGGCCCTATTAATTTCAATTTTTGAAATATGGTGTTATCAAAAAGGCCTAATTCTAAGGCTTCATAACTTCGCTTTATCTCCTGAAGTACTGGAGTAAACTTTACTAAATCATTTGTGATTTTATCACAAAAAGCAAGATCTTCTTTTAAAAGCTTTCTTTTTTCTTTTTTGTTGCTCATGGTTTCTTTGTTTTTATTTAATTACTGTTTTTAATACTTTCCAGGGATATTTCCATTTTCAAAATAATCGGTATAATCCGGAACAATCTTTTCTGAATCGACACTGGCCATTTTATATTGTTTAGCATGGGTTTCGATAATTCGATCTGCATCAAACTTATATGCTGTTTTGGTTGTGTTTGTAAATCCGTTATTTGGTTTTACTCTGTTTATAAAATTGTCTTCTAAAATTTTTATGAAATTTTCAGGTTTACAAATCCAATCAAAACTTGCAATCCAATTGTCCTTATTTTCACCTTGTAGAAAATTCGAATCACGTACTTTTTCAATAACTGTCTGAATTGATTTTTTGCCGTGTTTTTTTTCTAAAACTAAAAGTCTTTTTTTCCTGGGATCTGATAGGTTTTTAACTTTTGGTAGATTGCCATTATTAGAATTAAAAAAAGAAATAATTTTATCAAAATCTATCTTAGTATCTATACTTTGATTTTTTAAATCAACAACTCCGTTAGGAATACTTTCTTTTATCTTATTTTCTTTTATTTCCTCTTCTTTTATCTTATCTTCTCTTATTGGCTTTTTTTCGCTTTTGCTTTCAGAAACCAAATTAAAACCGTTCGGTTTATTTTCGCTTTCTATTTCTTTTTTAGGTCTTCCTCCTAGAGATCCATTCATTGAATTAACTCTAGATTTCTCTGAAGCTTTATAAAACTGTTCGTCAAGAAAATTGATGCTAATTTTTCCTGAGTCGATTTTGATTATTTTTTCATCTATCAACTCTTTAAACATTTCATCACTTTTTAATCTTTTAATGGCTTGATCTAGGTTCAATTCACAGTCTTTTTGCCAATACAAAGCCATCAGGTTAACGAAGAGTCCTTGCGCTTCAAATGAGCAAAACATTATATCACCGGCGAGCCATTCCGCTACTTCGAATTGAAAATATGGCAGTCTTTTACCCATGGCTATAACTTTAAGAGTTTTTAGATTGTTCTAGATAAAAATCATTTAGCCAATTATAGAAATCAGTAAAATTGCTTACAGTCAAATAATAGCTTTCAGCTACTTTAATTTTACTTTGATAGGTAGTTTGTCCTTTTGGATGGTTATTGTCTCCTGTAGCTTCAATTTTAACCTCAATCCTAACAAATTTTCTATTTATAACACTGTGGATATAAACAGCTTCTCTTTTACGGATTCTATAGATCCATTCATTGCTACAAATAGCTATAGCACCCAGTGTATAAGTCGGTGTTTTTCTATTATTCTTAATAAATGATCTGTAGTTTACCCTTTCAGCTTGGCTATCGTTGAAAAGTATATAATCAATTATGCATTTTGCAGCTTCGTTTGAAGTTTTATCTGAGTATCTAAGTTCTGGAGAGTAATGATTGTCCGGATTGTATTCTTTGAGTTTTTGAAGAGCAAGCTTCTCCAGAACTTTAATACTATCGGCTTCACTATAACTTATTTTCGTAATTTTGCCTTGTTCTAAATCATCAAAATCAAGGCTTTGGGTATCTGTAGTACTCATAGCTTTGATTTATCGTTTATACTTTAAGGATTTTACTTCTTCAAGGCCTTTCTCAAATTGGGATTGCTCTATAAAGATTCTTCGACCTATTTTTTTTGCTTTTATTTTACCTTCTATAATGTAGTTTCGAATAGATAATTCAGAAACTCCAGCATAAGCTGCCAATTCTTTTACAGAATAAAGTTTATTTTCGGTTTGTTTGGGTGGGTGTTTAATATCGAGTAGTAAATTTTCGATATTTGATAAGCGTTGTTCTAGTACTTCAAATGGATTGCTCATAACCTTTGTTGTTTTAAGTTTTAACAAAGGTTAGACCGACTTAAAGGTATGAACTGGTTAAAACCAGTTACTAATTTTATTTTTATTCAAAATCTATTAAAAAGCCTTGAAGTATTTTAAGTTCATCGATAGCTTTACTTTTTGATTCATTGGAAAGTAAAGCTATAACTTTTTCAAATTTTTTAATTTTATTATTTAGAGTTAAACGTGTATATGATGGATGAGGTTTGGCTTTTCGGTTGTTTCTATCGTAATAAAAAGTATAATACTGTAATAATTTTTTACCTGAATTGTGCCTGTATTTATTAGCAATTTCATTGTGATTAGAAATATTAATACATTTATTCTCATAAACATATTTTAGTGCTATTATTTCTAAAGACATTTTAGGTTGTACCGTTTCGGTACCTCCTTCGGCTTGTAGAGGTATTAAATTGTTTTCAATTTCTTGTGTTTTATTTTGAATAAATTCAAGTATCATATTAAAACTACGATTGTATTTATCACACAAATCAATATCTTTAACTCTTAGACGAAATGTATCATGATATAATGGCATCTCATCCATATATGGGTGCCAATAGTAAAAAACAGACTCGCTAATTTTACTTTGGATGCATTTAAATGAGTTACTTAACGGTTCTACGTTAAAAAACTCTAACTGTTCTATACTTAAATCTTCGCGATGTTTGATTGAAGTATTATTAATGCATTCTTTATACAGTTGTTTCTGATTAGTTAAAAAATCCTTTTCTGAATTATCTTCCCACTCATTTAGAAATGTTTCTAACAAAGTATAGTATTTATTTTTGAACTCATTAAATGTGTAACATATAATTTCTTCCATTTTACCAGTATTTAGTTCCTATATAATAAAAATTTATTTTAAAAATAGTTGGCTATTTCCATTGCTAAATTATTGTTGCTTTTCTTTTCGGTATCTGTAAGTAGTTTTTTAGAAGCTTAATTTTCTCCTACAATCTTTAAAGGAATATCAATTTTAAAAACTTCATCCATTGCTTCTTTCTTCTCCGGCTCACTAATTTGATAGTAAGCGTTTAAGGTTTTCATGTCAGTATGGCCAGTTATGGAAGCAATCAGTTTATCACTTTTTCCTTGTCTTTTCATCATCGTTATAAAGGTTCTTCTTGCTGTGTGACTAGAAATACGATCTTTAAAAATCATTTCTTCTTTGATGTTTTCCTTGCCTTTGGTAGTAACTTTTTCAACTTTGTGGGTATATTCCATTTCTTCAAAACAATCCTTAATATATTTGTTTTGCTTTTGGTTTGTAATTAACGGAAGGTCATAATCATACTTCAATAAAATATACCTGGAAAGGCTTGTTAGTGGAATTTCTCTGGCTTCTTTTGTTTCATCTTTTTCTTCCTTAAGAATGATATAATCATCGGTTATATTACTTCTATTTATTGAAGTCATTTCACCATATCTAAATCCAGTAACACAAGCGAAAACAAAAATATCTCTGGCTTTTTCAAGTCTTTTGCTTTTAAATTCGTGCTGCATTAATTTATTTAGATCGTCAATAGTTAAAGCAATTTGTTTTGTAAGTGTTGGTTTTATTATTGATTTTCCATTGTCATCATTATTGAAGATCTCAAATGCATTGTTGTAGGTATATTTGCTTTTTAGTGCCCAGAACATGAAAGTTTTAAAAAAACCTAAATTTTTCAAATAAGTATTGTTTATATGTTTCAGATCATCCATGCAATAAGAAGAAAACTTACTATAAAAATTTGTATCAATTTTAGTGAATGTCAAAGGGTAATTTTTTGCTTCTTCAAACTTTTTAAGGATGTTCTTAATGTTTTGATATCTTTTTTCGGTTCCTTTTGACCATTGCATTGTATCTTTTTTATTTGCTGTAAATTCATCATAAGCATCAAAAAAGATATTCTTTCCAGAAGGTGTTTTTTTAAATTCGTCATCAAATACTTTTTTCAAAGTTTTCGTTGTAAACGCTTCTTTTATTTTTTTATACTGGCTTTCGGTTTCCAACATCAAATCGGAATATCTGTTTAATTGCATTTTGATACCTTCTGCAAACTTTGACTTGTTAGTTCCATTAGTAAAAGGAAACTTATTTTTGAAATCAAAGTTTTTAGGATTGATCTTCTCACCGGTGGAATAGATAAATTTTTTGTTTTCATCTTTGAAGAAACACGAAAATAGAATCAGAGTGTCTTTTTCCGAATTTGGTTCTTTGAGTTTAAAGGTGTATTTCATATCGTTGCCATTTACGTTGCCATTTATGTTAGTATTCGTTATAAAAACATAATGATAACAAATATAAGAAATACTTTATTTACAACGCTTTATTATTGAATTAGAGTTGTCAACGTATTAATAAGTTATAAGAAGTTCAGAAACTTCTGCCTTCACAAAAACCGATACTTTAATTAGTATCGGTTTTTTTGTTTATAATAGTTTCAAATGTTTTATTTTTATAAAAAAAAAGCATCATGACCTTTAAAAATAAATTACTATTACTATTCGTTTTATTTTTTGCCATAATTTCTTGTAAATCGCAGGAGCGAGATTCTATAAAGAAGCAACAGAATTCTGTTGTTGTAAATGACACTACCTTTGTCAATCTAAAGGATTATAGTGATGATTTTGTTTACGATATGAAATACGCTACCGAGGATAATTTCTTGAAAGCAAAAGTCTATGATTGCGCAGAATGTTTTCTGCGTCTGAAAACAGTCGTTGCTTTAGTTGAGGCTAATAAAGAATTTATTAAAAAGGGATATAGAATTAAACTTTTTGATTGTTATCGTCCATTAGATATTCAAAAAAGAATGTGGAAAATTGTTTCTAACCCACAATATGTAGCTGACCCAGATAAGGGTTCCATTCATAATAGAGGAGGAGCAGTAGACATCACTTTAGTTGACGCTTACGGCAAGGAACTGGATATGGGGACACCCTTTGATTTTTTTGGAGAAGAAGCTAGTCATGGTTATGATAAGCTATCAGAAGAAGTGAAAAACAACCGCATACTATTAAAAAGTATAATGACTGCTGTTAATTTCAATTCCTTCGATTCAGAATGGTGGCATTATAATTTAAAATCGGGCTTAAAAGATAAAGTTTCTAATGTGAAATGGGATTGCGAATAAGTTATTCGATACATCTCAAATTAGTAATGAAATAGTTTTCGGGCTGATATACTTCGTTATTTAATTCCGATTGAAATTCTTTTTTGATTACATAATCTTCAGTTTCTGTTAAATACTTGATTCTCATCAAGGAAATAGGAGAACTTTTTAAATCTTCAAGACTACCTTTCATAAACATAAATGACCCTACCATAACCCTATTGTCGAAATCTTTGTCATCCCGCAGCATGGTGCCGCAATTTTCTTGATCGATATGTAATAGAGTCACTATTTTTCCATTATGTAGTTGTAAAAACAGTTTCGAATTTTTATCAAAACAATTTGCTTTTAAAAACCCTTTACTTTTTTGAATAATTTGGACACTTAATATTGGTGTTCCGTCAGCTAGGGCTAACGAATAAAAAATATAGCTCGAATTTCCTGCAAAGTTTTTTTCAGAGATCATGTATTCTCTGGTTGATTTATAAGTTCCTATAGAATCATTTACGTTTGTACTATAGTCACATGGTGTTTGGGCAAATAGATTTCCTGTTATGAATAAGAATACTATTATAACTAGCTGTTTCATTGTTATTGTATTTTGTTGCAAATTAAGACAATTTTATTATTATTCTCGTCAGTAGTGAAAAAACAATACGAGTTTCCTCCGTCTTTTATTTTCCATTTTTTACGAATGTTTTCAACGGTTTCGGGAAAATTTCTAGTGGTGATATTTGCTTTTTTATCTTGTAGAAAAGTTTTCATTTCTATCTTGTTGTATGGAATGCAGTTTTTAATTTCAAAAATTCTTCCGGGGAATGAAATTAAATTTGCCGAAGTATATAAATGAGAATGTTTTTGAAGCTTGTTTAAAGCATAATAATGGCTTACTTCATCAAACCCGCCTGATTTCATTATAGCGCTATTCGGTTCGTATAGGTGGTTGAGAGGTACACTGTAGTTTGATGCCTGCGATTGATCATTCCAAATAAAATCAAAAGTTTCTGTTTTGTCTTTTTGTATGTTGATTGTTTTAATCTGTATTTTTCCCAGGTAGTCTTTATGCAGTTCCCACAGTAGTTCTTTTACATCATTTTCTAAAGCCACAATATGAATGGTCTTTACATTTTGCAGCTCTAATACGCCTGCCGAAATATCAAGTAAAGGGGCTGTTTTTATTAAAATAGCTTCCGATTTTTTAAAATAATTATCGAGATTATCAGGAACGTTTGGCAAGCAGTCTTTTAGCATAAAAACTTTGCCTTTGGCATCATTACGTCTGGAAGGATCAATATAGATCCAATCCCACTTTTGGTTTAATGACTCTAAAGTATTTAAGCTGTCTCCAGCATGGCAAGTGATATTCTCAATACCTAGCTGTATATAATTGTGCGCTACAATTTCAGATAATTCCGGATTAATTTCGCAATGGTCAACAGTAGTAACACTTTTCGAAAAATAATAATCATCTACACCAAAACCTCCTGTTAGATCTATTAGCGAACCACCAGAAACAATAGAAGATTTGTATAGTGCTGTTTTCTCTGAGGAAGTTTGTTCTATAGAAATTTTACTGGGGTAAATAATATTCTTGGTGTTGAACCAATTAGGTAGCTTATCTTTTGTTTTTGTTTTTGCTTCAATTTGATTCAAAATAGAAATCCATTCTACTTCTGGAAATGGGTTTTTTAGCAATGCCAATTTTGAAATGCTGACGCCAATATTACGATCTATAAATTCTTGAATTTCAGAATTTAGTATGTTTAAATCCAAAATTAAATGTTTTTAGTTAAAAGATGGATTATTTTATTCTCCGGAAAAAATTCTTTGCCTATCACTTTTAATATGGTGTAAAGAGGAACTGCAGCAATCATTCCTAAAATACCGAAAAGGAAACCTGCGATGAGTATCACAAGAAAGATTTCTAATGGATGTGAACTAACACTTTTTGAAAAAATAATAGGTTGGGATAAATTATTATCAATAACTTGAACAATCCAGAAACCAAGTAAAACATATATTGTTGTAGGTAAAATTTCCGATTGAAAATCACTTCCTAGGTTGCTAAGCATCGTTAAAATTGCTGCTAAAACCGACGCAATTAGTGGTCCTATGTATGGGATGATATTTAAAACAGCACATAAGAAACCTATGATAAATGCATTGGGAACACGAAAGATTAGTAAGACGGTAAGGTATAAAACAAAAACAATGAATAGTTGCAGTAACAAACCAATGAAATAACGTGACAACAAGGAGTTTATTTTTTCTAAGGAATTCAGAACTTGGTCTTCATGGTCGTCAGGAATTAGTTTTTTTACTCCTGTAAAAAATGATTTTCGTTCTTTAAGAAAGAAAAATGTTATAAACAAGACAGATGCTAATCCCATTCCGAAACTACTGATAGTGGCCAGAATTGCATTTAAAAAATTGGGAATAATGTTGAAATTTATTTTAGAGCTGATTTCTGATGCGCTTAATGCTTTTGATGAATCAATATGGTGGTTCTCTAAAAACACACTTATTTGGTTTACTAATTGAATTGTTTGTTGCTCAATGGCACTAGTATTTAGTAGTGACAAATTTTGACCTTGCGATAAAATTAACGGAATAAACATCATTATAAAGCCAGCGATAATGACCATGAAAATAAATAAGGTACCAATGGTTGCAAAAACGTGATTAAATTTTAATCTTTTTCTAAAGAAATCTAAAACCGGATTCCCAATTAGAGTAAGTATTAACGCCACTATTAGGTATATTAATACGGATTGGATTTGGTATAGAAAATAAAGAAGAAGTGCACTCAATACAATAACGGTAATTGCTCTTAAAATTCCGTTTGCTATAGTTTTTGACGTAACCATTTAATTTTTTTAGGATATAAAGATAAAAAAAACTCGCTAACAAGTAGCGAGTTTTAGTATTGATATTTTTAATTAAATTTAGATTCCGAAACCAGCTCTAGCTCCACCAGAAAGAAATAAAGCACCCATTCTTGATTTTTGTCCATTTGTAAACATATACATACCTGGATCATCAGTATAGTCCATGTAGTTCATTGTCATTTCTACTGGAGTTCCAGCACAAGTACTGTAATGAGGATAAGCAGGAACACCGTAGTTTGCGGTGTTGTGTGTAGGTGTATCAGAAACTGAATCATCACCACAAGTTGTATCACCCCAAATATGACGTAAATTCATCCAGTGACCAACTTCATGAGTAGCTGTTCTACCTAAGTTATAAGGTGCATTTGCAGAACCAGATAAACCAAAGTATTTAGAATCGATCGCAACACCATCTGTTGAATCATTTCCACCAGGAAATTGTGCGTATCCTAGGATTCCTCCTCCAATTGTACAAACCCACATGTTTAATTTAGTATCTGGAGAAGTTGCGTCAATACCGCCTCTTTTTCCATTTTTCATTGTATCTCTGGTTCCCCATGATTTCTTTTTAGTAGATTTTCTGTTGATAGCTTCTAAAACGAAGGTGATTCCAACATTTGCTTTATCTCCAGAAAATAAGGTAGGTACTGAATTGTAATCAGAATTTCCAGCATTGAAATCTTCGTTTAAAACATCGATTTGAGACTGTATCTGTGCATCAGAAATGTTTTCGGCAGCAGTATTGTATAATACGTTCACTACTACAGGAATTTCAACTTTTCCGTTTACTAAACGACCTGTTAGCTTTGCATTTTGAGTGAAAGCTTCGATTTTGTTCATTCGAATTGCTAATGTTGGGTCAGCGGCTAGTTGGGCAGCTAGTACTTCATGAGATGCACAACCACGCTGGGTGATAGCATTTGCTGTTGAAGTTGCTGATTCTGTTTGGTCATTTTGACACGAAAAAAGCATCATGAATGCGGCGGCGGATAAAATAATTTTCTTCATAATAAAGTTGTTATAAATAATTGGTTTTGGTTAATAATATAACAATTTTATAACAATTTATTTAAATATAAAAATTATTGACAAGGAAATTATAATTTTTTGTTAAAAATAATGGTTTTATCAAGCACTGTTTTAACAGAATGTTTGTAATATTTATTCTTCTTTTTTTAAGGTCAATCTATTTTTAATTTTAACTATTTCATCCTGTTTATAAACATTTAAGTTGGTTTATTTTGTTATGTAATAGTTTGTTATTAAATTGTTTAAGGTTTATTTGTTTGAGAAGTTGAGGTCTTTTTAATAGTTGTCTTTTTACGGTATCTTTTAGACTTACAATTTCATTCTTTTATAGTATGCTAGATTGACTTTATATTAGTTTAATATTTTTTTTAAAAAAATCATTGATTTTACCAAAGTGTTTCCGATTTGTTCTGATATTTCAGGTAATTTAAGATTTATTGGCTTTTTTTAGTATTCGTAGATATTGAAAATGATGTGGATAAAAGCTGTTTTTGGATAGCAATCGAACAGCTATAAAATAGTTGTGGAGCTTTTCTTTTAGCAAGGAAGGAATCAGTAGTAATACATTGTACCGTAGGAGTAATTAAAAATAGAACGAAATACTAAACTTAATCCGTTTAGTCAATTTTATATTTAAGGTGTATTAAACTAAAAAACTCGCTAACAAGTAGCGAGTTTTAGTTTTTATTTATTTGGTTCTAATTAGATACCGAAAGCGGATCTTGCTCCACCAGAGACAAATATTGCAGCCATTCTGCTTTTTTGCCCAGTAGAGAACATGTACATACCTCTGTCATCTGTATAATCCATATAGTTCATTGTCATTTCTACCGGAGTACCAGTACATGTGCTATAATGTGGGTAAGCTGGAACACCATAGTTTGCAGTATTGTGCGAAGGTGTGTCATCTACTAAATCGCTTCCACAAGTAGCATCACCCCAAATGTGACGTAAATTCATCCAGTGTCCTACTTCGTGTGTAGCTGTTCTTCCTAGGTTGTATACTCCAGAAACGGTACCAACTCGTCCAAATGCATTATTATCAATTACAACACCGTCAGTTGAAGATGATCCTCCAGGAAATTGTGCATAACCAAGAATACCACCGCCTAAATTACATGACCACATGTTTAGTACTGTTGTAGGTGATGTAGGTGCGATTCCTTTATTTGAAGTTTTCATAGCATCATTAGTAGAAAAGGAAGTTGTTCTTGTAGATTTTCTTACTATGTTTTGTAGTACAAATGTTATTCCCACATTTGCTTTTACTCCAGAGAATAATGCTGGGACATCATTGTAGTCGGCGTTAGCTCCATTAAAATCTTCGTTTAAAACGTCAATTTGAGATTGAATTTGTTCATCAGAAATGTTTTCAGCTGCAGTTCTGTATAGTACGTTTACTACGACAGGGATTTCAACTTTCCCGTTTACTAAACGGCCAGTTAATTTAGCATTTTGTGTAAAGGCTTCAATTTGATTCATTCGGATTGCTAGAGTGGGGTCAGCGGCTAGTTGCGCAGCAAGTACTTCTTGTGATGCACAACCACGTTGCGCAATCGCGTTTGTTGTTGTAGTTGATTCTGTCTGGTCATTTTGACAAGAGAATAGCATTAAAAATGCTGCTGCAGATAAAATAATCTTTTTCATAAAAACTGTAGGTTATGTTAATTAAATATGGTTTTTGGAAACCATTCCGCAATTTTATAACAAAAACACAAATAAAAAAAATAAATTCAAAAAATAAATTAACAAAAATTTAGGATTGCTTATTTGGCGGGCTTTTTTAAAATTCAGTCATAAAAAATCAAACTAAAAAGAACGATATATCTTACGTTTTGTCAACTTCTATTTGTGGAAAATACTGGCGGTAATTTAAATAAAATAGGTAAATCGAAGTGTTTTTTAGTCATGATGAATGACAAAAGGACCATCTTAGTTTGTCACTAAATGGATCAAGCGGGATGCTTTTTTTATTTTGTAAAAAGAAAAAGCTGTCTTTTGGCTAAAAAAAAATAAAATTAGGAGAAGAAATGGTTTCTTTTAAAATGGAGTTATGGAATTTTTATGGTAGAATTTAACAAAAATATTAATTGTTAAAAATGTAACTTATTATGTTTGCTCCCATTTTTAATGCTTTTTCACGGACCGATACCGGATCATTATGGACTTCTGCATCTTCCCAACCATCGCCTAAATCACATTCAAAAGTATAAAGTAATACAAGTCTGTTTTCTATGAAAATACCGTAGGCTTGCGGACGTTTTCCTTCGTGTTCATGGATTTTGGGTAATCCACTGGAAAAGAGATAGGGTTTCTGGAATATAATATGATTGGCGGGTATTTCAATAAGTGAATTATTTGGAAATATTTTTTTTATTTCTTTTCTAATATATTGATCCATTCCATAATTATCATCAATATGGAGAAATCCTCCTGCTACCATATATTTATTTAGATTACTGACTTCAGCATCACTAAAAGCAACATTTCCATGTCCAGTCATATGAATAAAAGGGTAAGAAAATAAATCAGGACTCCCTGGTTCTACTGTTGCGGGTTTTATATTTAGGGTAGTATTAATATTTGAATTACAGTATTTAATCAGATTGGGTAATGAAGTGGGATTAGCGTACCAATCACCACCACCACTATATTTTACTAAAGCAATTTCTTGAGAAAAGGATGAGATGGAGAGTAGTAGTAAAACAAAATATATTCTTTTCATATGATAATACGTATTATTCTTATAGGTGATATGTAATTTTCAGTTCGCATTGCCCCATAATATTCGAATAAATTTTCCCTCTTTATACAAGCATAATTTTTGTAAAATGCTATTCTTCATTGAAAAAAGCAACACTATGACAAGCGACTACTGCCGCAGTCTCCGTTCTTAATCTGGTGTTTCCTAAAGATACAGGAACATAATGATTGTCAATTGCCATCGTTATTTCTTTTTCGGAGAAGTCACCTTCAGGACCTATAAGTAAAGTGATATTTTCATTTGGTTTCAAAATTGATTTCAACGTTTTTTTATCTGTTTCCTCACAATGAGCTATTAATTGCAGACCATCATTTTTTTGCTTTAAAAAATCTTTCAAAGAAACAGCCTCATTTAATTTAGGAAGATACAATTCATTAGACTGTTTCATGGCAGTCAAAATGATTTTGTCAAATCTCTCTTTATTAATCACTTTTCTTTCAGAGCGGTCACATATAATAGGTGTAATTTCATGAATTCCTATTTCAGTAGCTTTCTCAAGAAACCATTCGTATCGATCGTTCATTTTTGTTGGAGCGACGGCCAGGTGCAAATGGTATTTTGATTTTGGCTTTTTTTCGAAAGAAATAATTTTTACGGTACACTTACTGTCAGAAGCTAGGGTAATTTCAGTTTCGAATAAATCGCCTTCACCATTAGTTACAAATAATATATCGGTATCTTTTTTACGCAATACCTTTATAATGTGTTTGCTTTCTTCTTTGTCAAAAGAAAAGGTTTCGGTCGTTGCGTCTATATTGGGGTTATAAAATAATTGCATAATTTAGAATTGTATTCGTGCTTTAGAAACTACAGCAGCAGTTTCAAATTGTTGTGATAAAAATTTTTGATAACCCACAATTCCAATCATTGCAGCATTATCGGTAGTATATTCAAATTTTGGAACAAATGTTTTCCAACCGTATTTTTGTTCTGCGTCTTTTATGGCTTTTCTGATTCCAGAATTAGCAGATACACCACCGCCGATGGCAATTTGATTAATTCCGGTTTCTTTTACAGCTAATTTTAATTTATCCATTAAGATTTCGACAATTTTATATTGAATAGAAGCACAAATGTCATTTATGTTTTCAGCGATAAAATCTGGATTTTCTAATTTTTTCTTTTGTACAAAATATAATATAGCCGTTTTTAAACCTGAAAAACTAAAGTTCAATCCAGGAACTTTGGGTTTAGTAAATGCAAATGCTTTTGGGTTTCCTAGTTGAGCGTGTTTGTCAACTAAAGGACCACCAGGATAGGGAAGACCTAGTATTTTTGCACTTTTATCGAATGCTTCGCCTACAGCATCGTCTGTTGTTTCTCCGATGATAGTCATGTCAAAAAAGTCATTGACTTGCACAATCTGAGTATGTCCGCCACTAATCGTTAAAGCTAGAAATGGAAAACTAGGTTTTTCAAATCCTTCTTCATTTATAAAATGAGCTAATATATGAGCATGCATGTGATTTACTGAAACAAGAGGAATTTCTAGGGCTAAAGCCATTGATTTAGCAAAAGAACTACCTACAAGAAGCGAACCCATTAATCCGGGACCTTGGGTAAAAGCAATTGCTGACAGTTGTTCCTTGCTGATGTTTGCTTTACGAAGTGCCGCATCAATAACAGGAACAATATTTTGCTGATGCGCGCGTGAAGCTAATTCTGGTACAACGCCGCCATATTGGGCATGAATGAGCTGATTTGCCACAACATTGGACAGTACTTTGTCGTTGTGTAAAACGGCAGCTGCCGTGTCATCACAGGAACTTTCGATAGCAAGAATAAAAACCTCGGAATTTTGCATAAAAAGGCACAAATTTTGAATTATATTTACAAACCGATTTTATTTTTTATAATTTTACGGCGCAGCCAAAATTAAAGAATTTTTATTAAAGGTGCCGCTCTTTCCTTGGGCAAAATAATATTTTAAGATAAAAATAAAACAACAATAGGTATCAAAAAATTCATTAAAATATTTTTCCGTTTCATTCTGGGGATAATTGTGCTCATACTATTACTCGGTATCGCACTTTCGATACCTTTTGTTCAGACAAAAATAGCACAGCATTTTACAAATAGTATTAATAAAGACTTTGGAACAAATATTTCTATTGAAGCAGTTCGTGTGTCTGCCTTTGGAGGCGTAAAATTTAAAAATGTTTTAATATTAGATCATCATAAAGATACTTTAATTTTTTCTAAAATTGTAAATACTAACATACTAGAAGGGAAAAAAATTCTAGATGGGGATTTGATTTTTGGAGATGTCAGACTTGATGGTCTGTTGTTTAAAATTAATTTATATAAGAATGAAAAACAAACTAATTTAGATCAGTTTATAAATGCCTTCGATAGTGACACGCCCTCAACAAGGAAATTTTTGTTAAAAGTTGATAATGCCTACGTTACTGACGCTCATTTTAGTGTCACAGATGAAAATAAAGCAAATCCAGTTGACATTAATTTCACAAAATTAAATACTACTCTTAGTAATTTTTTACTCTATGGCCCAGATTTAAAGACAAACATAGTTAAAATGTCTTTTCTTGATCATCGTGGTTTGTATGTTGTAAATATGAGTTCTAACTTTACTTATACTAAAAAGAAAATTCAATTTGGCAATCTTGATTTGACTACTAAAGAATCAAAATTCAAGGCTAACGTAATTCTAAATTATAAAGCAGGTGATTTTTCAAATTTCACGGACAAGGTGAACTTTGATGTTAAAATTAAGCCCTCGCAAATTGCTACCAATGACATTAGACATTTTTATAATGAATTAGGTAAAAACCAATTTTTCAAAATAAATGCTGATGTTAAAGGGCCATTAAATAAGCTGAACATCAAAAATCTAAATCTAGCTGATTCAAACAATACTCGTATTGATGGTTCAATAGTTTTCAAAAACTTATTTGGTGACGCTAATCAGAAGTTCTATATGGATGGCGAGTTCGCCAGAATATCAAGTAGTTATGATAATTTGGTAACCATACTTCCTAATATTTTAGGAAAGAAATTACCAGTGGAACTAAAAAAATTGGGCAGATTTACTTTAGTAGGTAATTCGCAGTTAAGTGTTACTGCCATTGATGCTGATTTTACATTAGATTCCGACTTAGGGAGCGTAAAATCGTTCTTTAGTATGAAAAGTATTGATTTTATTGACAAAGCTTCTTATATGGGTAATGTTGTTTTGGAAGATTTTGATTTGGGAACTTTGTTAGACCGCAAAGATCTGGGAAAAATTACAATGAACATTGATGTAGATGGTAAAGGATTTACAGAGAAATATCTTAATACAGCACTTAGAGGAGATGTTTCTAAAATTGATTTTAATGATTATACCTACACTAATGTAGTCGTGAACGGTAATTTTAAAGCGCCTAATTACATGGGGCAGATTTCGATAAACGACCCTAATCTTATTATGAACTTTGACGGTTTATTGGATTTAAGTAATAAAGAAAACAAATATGATTTTCATATCAATGTAGAAAATGCCGACTTAAACAAGTTGAAGTTTGTTAAAGATTCCACGTCAGTTTTTAAGGGAGATGTAATTGTTCAGGTTACTGGGAATTCAATTGAAAACTTACAAGGAAACGTCTATATAAAAGAGACTTCTTATCAAAATGGAAAAGACACTTATAATTTTGATGATTTTAATGTTAACTCCAGTTTTGATACGGACAGAGTTCGAACAATCACCGTAAACTCTCCTGATATTATTGAAGGTGAAATTGTAGGGAAATTTCAATTTAGCGAACTCGGGAATTTAGTTAAGAATTCTTTGGGGAGTTTATATACTAATTTCAAGCCCAACAAAGTTAGTAAAGGACAGTTCTTAAAGTTTGATTTTACGATTTACAGTAAAATTATCGAATTATTGTATCCTGAAATTGCTATTGGGTCAAATACCGTTGTAAAAGGGAACATAAAATCAGATACGCAAGAATTTAAACTAAAATTTAATTCACCGCAAATTGTAGCAGCTAAAAATACGTTCGATAATATCAGAGTCTCGATCGATAATAAAAACCCACTTTACAATGCTTATGTTGAACTAGACAGTATTAAAACCAAATATTATAAAATCCGTGATTTTAGTCTTATAAATATAACGATGAAGGATACTTTATTCTTTAGGTCAGAATTTAAAGGTGGGCCAAAAGGAGAAGATTATTTTAATCTGAATTTATACCATACTATTAATAAGGACAACGATAATGTTGTAGGATTAAGTAAATCCGAAATGAAATTTAAGGATTATCTGTGGTTTTTAAATGAAGAGGAAACACCTAATAATCAAATTGTTTTTGACAAGTCATTTAAAAATTTCAAGATAGATGATATCGTTTTATCTCATGAAGATCAAGCTATATCTTTAAAAGGAACTATAAAAGACAATACAAACAAGGATTTAAAACTAAGTTTTAAAGATGTTGATCTCTATAAGATAACACCGGAAGACGATAAATTTGTTTTTCAAGGAAATATAAACGGAGATATAAGTTTTAAACAGAATAAAGCAATTTACAAACCTACAGCTTCACTTGTTATAGACCATTTGAATATAAATAAAACGGATCTTGGTGATTTGAAATTTGATATTGAAGGGGACCAGAATTTGGAAAAATTCACAATAAATTCCTTTTTAGAAAATGAAAATTTTGAATTGTTTAATGCTTTTGGGAATTTCCAAATTATTGATAAAGAAACGGTTCTTGATATGAAATTGAAATTTGCTAAATTTGATTTAGGAATTTTAAGCTCATTAGGAGGAGATGTAATTTCAAATATAAGAGGACTAGTTAGTGGAAACGCTACGATTCAGGGTAATTTAAAAAAGCCCGCAATTAATGGACGTTTATATGTTGAAAAGACTGGTCTGACAATTCCTTATTTGAATGTAGATTATGAATTAAATGACAGATCGGTAATCGATCTTGTTGGTCAAAAGTTCTTGTTCAGAAACAATACCTTAACTGATTCAAAATTTGGAACAAAGGGAGTTTTAAACGGGAGTATCGAGCATAATAATTTTGGAGATTGGAAACTGGATTTGGCGGTAAGTACTAAAAGGCTACTGGTGTTAAATACTGTGGATAAGGAAGATGCAGCATATTATGGAACAGCATTTATAGATGGTAATGCTACCATAAAAGGGCCAACGAATGGTTTATTCATTAAAGTAGAGGCAAAATCAGAGAAGGGTACTGAAGTCAAAATTCCGATAAATTATGCTGAAAGTGTTAGTGATAATTCTTTTGTTCATTTTTTGACTGCCAAGGAGAAGTATAATATCCAGATGGGAATTGTTGAAGATAGTAGGAAGTATAAAGGATTAGAATTAGAGTTTGATCTTGATATCACAGATGATGCCGAAGTGGAAGTAATTTTAGATCGTAATTCAGGACATGGAATTAAAGGGAGAGGTTTTGGATCCTTATTGTTTAAGATTAATACTTTAGGGAAATTTAATATGTGGGGTGATTTCCAGGCATATGAGGGATCTTATAATTTTAAATATGGTGGATTAATTGATAAGAAATTTGATGTTAAGAAAGGTGGTTCAATTTCTTGGGAAGGAAACCCAATGAAAGCACAACTGAATTTGGAAGCCGTGTATAAAACGATTGCCAACCCTGCAGTATTATTAGAAAATTCATCATTTAATAGAAAAGTACCGGTAGAGGTAGTTATTGGAATTCGTGGGGATTTAGCCAGTCCTGAACCTGATTTTAATATTGAATTCCCAACAGTGAGCAGTGTCTTAAAATCAGAGATTCAATACAAATTGAATGACAAAGACATCAGACAAACGCAAGCACTTTATTTATTATCAACAGGTGGGTTTTTAAGTCCTGAAGGAGTAAGTCAGTCTGATTTCTCAGGAAGTTTGTTTGAAACCGCCTCCAGTTTATTGGGTGGGATTATAAAATCAGATAATGAAAAATTCAAAGTTGGTCTTAATTATATTTCAGCAGATCGAAGAATAGGTAAAGAAACTGACGGACGATTTGTCGCTACGATTTCATCAAAAGTGAATGAGAGAATCACAATTAACGGAAAAGTAGGTGTACCATTCGGTGGGATTAATGAGTCGGCAATTGTCGGGGATTTAGAAATCCAATACAGGGTAAATGAAGATGGAACTCTTAATTTACGTTTGTTTAACCGCGAAAATGATATTAATTACATTGGACAAGGAATTGGATATACTCAAGGAGTAGGGGTGACTTACGAAGTAGATTTTGATACATTTAAAGAATTGGTTAATAAAATATTTAAAAATCAAAAATTAGGAGTAGAAAGTACTTTTACTCAGCAATATCAGGATTCGAACTTAGCGCCAGAATATATAAATTTCTCTAAGCCTAAGAGTCCTAAAACTGAAACTCCCAAGAAAAACAATGAAGCAATAATCCCGGAGGAGGATTAAGGTTATTCTATTCTGTGTGAATCTTTAAGCAACATTGTTTTTTTAGTTTGTTGCGTGTTTAATTAATACTCTCCCTGAAGTTATTATGGAAATATATTGGCATGGATAGATAGCATGTGGCTTGACGTAAGGATGCGTGGTTATATCACATTCTTATTTTTTTGGAAATAGATACTAATTATTACTTCATTTCCGATACGTACTTTTATTACGAAAAAGAATGGTTTAGGATTGCATTAGAGTTCTTTTGCTTTAAGCTCCTTTAGCTCCTGTTTTTGCTAAATAGTAGTTAATTAGCAAATAATATTTAAATAAATTAACTTTTATTAAAAAAAACAGTGTTTTTTATGATTTTTCGAAAACTTATTAACGAAAACGTTTGAATTTAGTGTAGTTGATTAATTTAATAAAAACATAACGTAAAAAGTGCATTATGTTTTCTAAATTTACGCTTTAATACTTAAATAATGCCAAAAACAATAAAAAAAGTAGGTGTTCTTACTTCGGGTGGAGATTCACCTGGAATGAATGCTGCTATTAGATCAGTTGTTCGAACTTGTGCTTACCATAATATAGAATGTATAGGAATTTACAGAGGGTATCAGGGAATGATTGAAGGAGACTTCAAAGAAATGGGACCTCGAAGTGTGAATAACATCGTAAATAAAGGAGGAACAGTTTTAAAATCTGCTCGTTCTCTTGAATTTAGAACTCCAGAAGGAAGAAAAAAAGCACATGACCATCTTGTAAAAGCCGGAATAGATGCTTTAGTAGTAATCGGAGGAGATGGAACCTTTACAGGAGGTATGATCTTTAATGCCGAGTTTGACTTTCCAGTGATGGGTATTCCGGGAACTATCGATAACGACATATTTGGAACAAGTCATACATTAGGATATGATACAGCTTTAAATACTGTGGTTGAAGTAATTGACAAAATTAGAGATACTGCAAGTTCACATAACAGACTGTTTTTTGTCGAAGTTATGGGAAGAGATGCAGGACATATCGCTTTGAATGCAGGTATCGGAGCTGGAGCAGAAGAAATACTTATTCCAGAAGAAAATTTAGGATTGGATAGATTATTAGAATCTTTACAAAAAAGTAAAGCTTCAGGAAAATCATCAAGTATCGTTGTAATTGCAGAAGGAGATAAAATTGGTAAAAATGTATTCGAATTAAAAGATTACGTTGAAGCAAATTTACCTGAATATGATGTTAGGGTTTCTGTTTTAGGTCATATGCAACGTGGTGGTTCACCATCTTGTTTTGACCGAGTTCTAGCAAGTAGATTAGGTGTGAAAGCAGTTGAATCATTATTAGAAGGAAAATCAAATTATATGGTTGGATTACAAAATGATACTGTTGTACTAACACCATTGGAACAAGCCATAAAAGGAAAGACTGAAATAGACAGAGAATTACTTAGAGTCTCTGATATTATGTCAACATAAATAAAAAAATGAAGTTTATTGTGAGGAAATTAGACTTTAAATGAAAGTTACAGTAAAATAAACAAAAAATTAATTAAGATGTCAAAAGTAAAATTAGGAATAAACGGGTTTGGAAGAATTGGAAGAATTGTTTTTAGAGAATCTTTTAATAGAGATAATGTAGAGGTAGTAGCAATCAACGATTTATTAGATGTAGATCACTTAGCTTACTTGTTAAAATATGATTCAGTTCACGGTCGTTTTAATGGAACTGTTGAGGTTAAAGAAGGGCAACTTTTTGTAAACGGAAAAAACATCCGTATTACTGCAGAAAGAAATCCTGCAGACTTGAAATGGAATGAAGTTGATGTAGATGTAGTTGCTGAGTGTACTGGTTTCTTTACCACAGTTGAAACTGCAAATGAGCACATCAAAGGTGGTGCTAAAAAAGTTATTATTTCTGCACCTTCTTCTGATGCTCCAATGTTTGTAATGGGAGTAAATCATACTGAAGCTAAAGCGTCTGACTTGATCGTTTCTAACGCTTCTTGTACTACAAACTGTTTAGCTCCATTGGCTAAAGTTATCAATGATAATTTTGGAATCGTTGAGGCGTTAATGACAACTGTTCACGCTACAACTTCTACTCAAATGACAACTGATGGTCCTTCTAGAAAAGACTGGAGAGGTGGACGTGCTGCATCTTGTAACATTATCCCATCTTCGACAGGTGCTGCAAAAGCTGTTGGAAAAGTAATTCCTGAATTAAATGGAAAATTGACTGGTATGGCTTTCCGTGTTCCTACAACAGATGTTTCTGCAGTAGATTTAACGGTAAAAGTAGCAAAAGAAACTTCTTACGAAGAAATCATGGCGGTATTGAAAAAAGCTTCTGAAACTACAATGAAAGGTGTGTTAGGATTTACTGAAGATTTAGTTGTTTCTCAAGATTTTGTTGGTGATTCTAGAACTTCAATCGTTGATGCTAATGCAGGAATTGGATTGAACTCTACTTTCTTCAAAATCATCTCTTGGTATGATAATGAATATGGATACTCTAGTAAACTAATTGATTTATCTGTACATATTACAGGATTAAAATAATCTTACTATAATAAAATCCCGTTTTTAATTTTTAAAACGGGATTTTTTTTTATTTTGAAAGATAAATTGGACTAAACCAAATCTTTATTACATTTAGAAGAAAGAGAAGATAACCAAAAACCAAAAGAAATGAGATTATTAGTTGATAGTGGTTCTACAAAAGCAGATTGGATTGCAATAGACGATGATGGAAAAGTGTTGTTTACCACACAAACATTGGGATTAAACCCTGAAATTCTTGAAAACGAACAAATTATTGAACGTTTAAATGACCGTTTTGATATTGTTCAAAGTAAAAAATCAGCTACACATTTGTTCTTTTATGGGGCAGGTTGCGGTACGGATAGAATGAAATTAAATCTATCACAAGCTTTTCAAAGTTATTTTACTAATGCAATTGTATCGGTTGAAGAAGATACTTACGCTGCAGTTTATGCGACTACACCTAGAGGTGAAAAAGCAATTGTTTCTATTTTAGGAACAGGTTCTAACTGTAGTTATTTTGACGGAAAAGAATTGCATCAAAAAGTACAATCATTAGGTTATATTGTCATGGATGATTGTAGCGGTAATGTTTTTGGAAAAGAGTTAATACGTAAGTATTATTTCAATAAAATGCCAAAAGAATTGGCTACTATATTTGAAAAAGAATACAATGTAGATCCTGATTATATTAAAAGCAAATTGTATAAAGAAGACAACCCGAATGCTTATTTAGCCACTTTTGCAAAATTTTTAATTCAACATAAAGAAACAGAATTCTGCAAGAAAATTATCTTTAAGGGGATGAAGTCTTTCGTAAAAAACTACATAAAACAATATGATAATTGCAAAGAGGTACCCGTACATTTTGTGGGGTCTATTGCATTCTATTTGAAAGAGGAATTACAACAAACCTTTGATAAATATGATTTGCAATTAGGAAATGTTCTTAGAAGGCCTATTGATGGTTTAATTGCATATCATATCGCAAATAAATAGATTTTATGGAAATTGCTATTATCGCTCATGATGGAAAAAAAGCGGATATGGTTCAGTTTTTGAATAAAAATACAGCTATATTACAACATATTAAAATAAAACTTATTGCGACTGGAACTACTGGAGGTAAGGCTGAAAAAGCTGGATTTAAAGTAAAAAAGATGCTTTCGGGGCCTATGGGAGGTGACGCGCAAATTGCAGCTAGAGTGGCAGAGGGCAAAACCAAAATGGTTTTGTTTTTCAAAGATCCATTGGCCAGCCATGCTCATGAGGTAGATATAAATATGTTGCTTCGCGTATGCGATGTACACAATGTGCCAATAGCTACAAACGAAGCAACTGCTCAATTATTATTGAAAGCTATAGAATTGCAATCATAGAAATCTCAACATTTACATTTTTTGGCAAACAAGCCACTTGAACCGTTTCACGAGCTGGAGCGGTTTTTTCATTGAAATAAGTAGCGTAAACGCTGTTTATTTTTGCGAAGTCGTTCATGTCCATTATGAATATAGTCGTTTTAACGATGTTTTCAAATGTCATTCCAGCCTCATCTAGTACTGCTTTCATATTTTGCATTACTTGCTTAGTTTCTGCTTCGATCGTGTCTAATACTAACTCTCCTGTTGCGGGGTTTATAGCGATTTGACCAGAAGCATAAAGTGTATCTCCTTTAAGTACTGCTTGATTATAAGGTCCTATAGGTGCTGGAGCTTTATCAGTAAAAATTATCTTTTTCATATAAATGTTTTTTAGTTTTTTAATGAGTAAATACGGCTGAAATCAATTGATTAGACTTAATTGTATTAACGCGATGTATTTGTACTTCGTTTGTCCCACTTGATGTCACTCAGTACCCCTGATTTTATTCCAATAAAGAATCCCCAGTTAGCATTTGTTCCAAAAGGTGTCCAGTTGAAGTCCATTCTCCAGCTAAGTAAATCTCTTTCAAATCTAAGTTGAGTATAAGTAACTCCATTTTGTACAAAATCATATCCAGTTGAAACTCCTAGTTTCCATTTAGGTGTCAAATCAGCATTGGCTGAAATCATAATTGAGTTGCCAATGATTTCGTTTTCTCGATTGGTATTACCATACGTCAATGAATAAGCAAAGGTCATGTCCCAAGGTAATTTTGACTTGAAAAATCCCGAAATTTTGTCTGTCCCTTGTTCTTCGCTACCGTCAAATTGACTTTTAGAACCGTTATTTACAATAGTGTTTTTTCCAAAAAGGTCATCTTCTCGACCGCCGTTTCTTTCGCTTTGAGAATTTTTATCTTTTTTATCATTTTTACCACTGGAAATAGAATAATTTAAAGTCATATTAGCACTTGTCATTCTAAATAAACTTCCTCCATTATTAATATTAAAAGTAGCGATTCTGGTCCCTGAATTATCGATGGCATAAGGATCTAAGGTAGCGCCAAAGTTGACGTTCATTTTATTAGCAAATAATTGCGTTCCTCCACTGACCCTAACCGGCGACCAAGCGAGTGCTGTTACTCCGTCCGCATCAAGATTGTAACTTGTCGATAAATTTAAATTGTTTAACAGCATTACTTTTTTTGCTTCTACTTTAGTGCTGTCTTTGTCAGTTATTTTCGCTTCAAATGTGTTGCTTAAATCAAACCCAAGAGTATTAGAATTGGTTAGTCCCGGAGCACCGAAGATTCCGCCCTCAAAACGTGAATATTGCTTTGTGATTGTTCCAGTAGCGTCAGAAGCATATGTGTCATAGTATTTTTCAAAACTTGGTGCATAACCGTAAGAAACAGAAGGTCTCATGACATGTCGGATTGATTTTATTTTTTTGTCTTCGCCAAAATTAAAAGTACCATAAATAGTGGTACCAACGCTTGATGAAAAGGAATACGTTCTAAAGGCGTCAAAACCGCTTACAGTTTTATCGACAACTGCACTTTGGTCGGCATCATAGCTTCTTTCAATTGTTTTTGCATACCACACTTCTTCATAATTTAGAGAGGTAGAAGCACTAAAATATTTAAACAATTTGAAATTAGTGCTTAGAGGAATGCTGTGTTGTACTCCTAACTGTGCATCTTTAAACATTTGTGGTTTAAAAAAAAGTGAATCGGTAGTTGTGATCGTATTTCGACCATTTAAATTATATTGAAGGTTGATGTTTTTGAAAAAACCTTTTTTAAGACCATCTTTTCCCACGAAAGGATAGATTCGATCCACACTAAGTTGAAGTGTAGGCAAGGTCATGTTAATTACTTCAGTTTGCGTATTTTGTGAATGGGTTGCAGATAAAGACATTCTTACCTGTGGTACTGTTTCGAATGTTTTTGAATAGGAAATCGAGGAGCTTAAGGTGTTGTTAAGATTAGATCCAATATTAGCTTGATTTATCGATTGCTGAAAATACTTACTGCTTCCAAGATTTACGGATGCCGAAAAACTGGAATTTGGGTTCGCTTTTGAATCTCTAGCATGCGACCATTGAATATTATAAATTTTTTGTTTGGCATAATCAGGATAGCCTCGTTCGCTGGTGATTAAGTTCTCATATCTAAAATTCAGATTACCTCTAAAAGCATATCGTTTTGCATAAGAGGATTCAAAACGCAATCCATAACTACCATTTGTATAGTAATCTCCTAATATGGTTAAGTCGTAATTATCGCTTAAAGCAAAATAGTATCCTCCATTTTGCAATGAAAAACCTCTAGTATTTGAGTCGTTGTAACTAGGTAATATGATACCGGATATATTAGTCTCTTTACTAAGAGGAAAATAAGCAAAGGGTAGTGCTATCGGTGTGGGAACATCGGCAATAACTAAATTTGTTAAACCTGTAATTACCTTTTTTCCAGGGATAAATTTTACTTTATTAGTTTGGAAATAATATTCAGGATTATCAACGTTGGTTGATGTAGTGAATCGTGCGCCTTTTAAAAAGTAAACAGAATCATTTTCTTTTTTAGTTATAGCAGCTTTGATTCTAAATTCTCCCTGTTCCGATCTTGAATTCCAGATTAATGCTTTCTTTGTTTTAAAATTAAAGCGAATAGAGTCCGGTTGTACCTCATTTGTTCCTTGCTTAAAATTGGGATATTGAGTATATTTTCCTGTCGAGTCTTTTATTCTTCCGGCGTAAACTTCATTTTTTTCGTAATCCATAACGATGATTCCGGCCTTTAATTCAACATCTTGATAATAAAGTTCCGCTTTGTCGTATAAAGTGATTAGTTTTTTCTTTTGATCTATCTTGGCATATTGGTCAGCCTTATATTTTACCTTGCCATCAAGAAAGGCTTTTTTAGGTTTAATAGTATCTTTTTTAGGAAGAGTATCCGTTTCTTTTTTTAGGGCCGAAATAGATGATTTGTCCTTATTAATGGCTAACGAAGAAGTGTCTACCTGCTTTTTAGGAGTTATAGCGGTCGTTTTTTTTGATATATCCTGAGAATATAAATTGGCACATCCCATTGTTAGGAAAAATGATACTAAAACGATATTAAATAAGTTTGTCTGCAAAGGTTTAAATGCTAATTTTGTAAAATTATGGCCTGTTTTTTGAAGTGTCAAACTTACAGATTATTATTTGGCAAAAATAATCAAATAAAAAAATTAAGTACTAGAGTTCTAATAAAATTAACTTTAACATATGAAATTCAATTATTATAGTTTGTTGATAGCTATTTTTATAATGTTTAACAATACGGATGTGTTTTCTCAGAATGATCAAAATTTCACAATAATACTTGATGCTGGTCATGGCGGTAAAGATCCGGGAAATTCGTATCATGGTTATACTGAAAAAGACATTGCGCTTAAAACTACTCTTAAAGTCGGTCGTTTTTTGGAAAGAATAGCTGATTTTAAAGTTATTTATACTAGAACTACTGATGTTTTTATCGAGTTAGCTAATAGGCCTAAAATTGCGAATAAAGCGAATGCTAATTTGTTTATTTCTATTCATTGTAATTCAGTAAAAAGTTTTCAGCCCTATGGGACAGAAACTTTTGTAATGGGTTTGTCTCGAAGTGATTTAAATTTAGAGGTTGCCAAAAAAGAAAATTCTGTGATTTTATTAGAGGATAATTTTAAAGACACCTATCAGGGATTTGATCCTAATAAGCCAGAATCCTTAATTGGATTGACCATGCTACAAGAAGAAAATTTAAACAACAGTATCATATTAGCTACTGAGATTCAGGATAATTTCACAAATAATTTGAAAAGAAACTCTAGAGGGATTAAGCAACAGCCGCTGTGGGTATTAGATGCTGTTTATATGCCTAGTGTATTAATTGAACTAGGTTTTTTATCAAATATAGAAGAAGGTGAGTTTTTAAATTCAGATGATGGACAAGACCAAATGGCATTTCAAATAGCAAATGCAATAGTAGAATATAAAAAGAAATATTTTGGAACGGGACCGATTGTAGATAGAGCAGTTGAAAATGGTAATAATTCTACTTTAAGTACTAATAGGTCCACAAGTAATACTATTACTTATAAAGTGCAGCTTTTGGCAAGCTCTAAAAACATACCTTTATTAGCTAGTAATTTCAAAGGATTAAGTAATATAACAAGTACATTTGATAATGAACTGTATCGATACATGTATGGAGAAACATCTAGTCTTGAGCAGGCCAATAAAATGCAAGTTGAAGCTCAAATGGTTGGGTACCCAGACGCATTTGTGGTTAGCAGTAATTAAGATTAAAGTCTTATCATAATAGTTTTGATGTTGGTAAAAAGAATAATTAAATTTGTAAAAAAAATAAATAAATTTTGAAATTGATAAATAGTAATAATGGTAATGCTTTAAAGGTATTATTATTTCTTTCCTTTTTGATTAGTAGCATTTCTTTTGGTCAAAATGCTAACTTTAAAGTTACCCTTGATGCAGGTCACGGTGGACATGATTTTGGCGCTGTGTATAATGGACATGTCGAAAAAAATATTGCTTTAGCAGTTGTACTTAAAGTAGGTAAATTGCTTGAGGCAAATTCTAAAGTGGATGTTATCTATACAAAAAAGACGGATATTTTTGTTGACTTAGTTGAAAGAGCCAATATTGCGAATAGAGCAGATGCAAATATATTTGTTTCTATTCACTGTAATGCCAATAGAAATACTGCTGCAGATGGTACAGAAACCTACGTAATGGGTATGAATAAAATTGCTTCAAATCTTGAGGCGGCTAAAAAAGAGAACTCGGTAATTACATTAGAGAAAGATTACAAAAGAAAATACGAAGGTTTTGATCCTAATTCTCCAGAAACAATGATCGGAATGACTTTGATGCAGGAAGAATATCTGGATAATAGCATTTCATTAGCCAGTAAAATCGAAAATGAATTTGAACGTTTAGGAAAGAGGATCCGTGGTGGAGGTGTTAAACAAGCCCCTTTTATGGTTCTACATAAGGCATACATGCCAAGAGTTTTAGTTGAGATGGGTTTTATATCTAACTATGCTGAAGGAAATAGATTAGACTCAGAGGACGGACAAAATGAAATTGCCGGCGCTATTGCGAATGCAATAATTAGTTATAAAAACGAATATTACGGAACTGGTGGTGCAGAAACTTCTGAAGCTAGACCTTCACAAAGGAATACTGACAGTGCTACTGTTAGTGCAACTCCAGTTAGAACAAAAACGATTACAGAATCAGTAGACAATCGGAAAGTAACTGCTAAACAAGATAGTTCTCAAGTACTCTTCAAAGTTCAAATTTCTGCAAGTGGAAGAAAGATGGATTTACAACCTAGAAATTTCAAAGGTTTGAAAAATATATCGATGGACTATGAGAACAATGTCTATAAGTATATGTACGGTGAAACTGCTGATTATGATGAATCTAAGAATCTTTTAGAGGAAGCTAAGGCAAGAGGATATAACTCTGCTTTTGTGATTGCTTTTAAAAACGGAAAGAAGATAAGCATCCAAGAAGCGATTAAATAATAAGAAGTTCAGTTATTTTATATTAAATTTGTACAAAATACTTACATTTTGAAATTAACAAGAGAAATTAAAACTGCAGTTTTAGTAATTGCATCGATATTATTATTTATTTGGGGGTACAGCTTCTTAAAAGGGAGAGACTTATTAAATAGCTACAAAATATTATATGTCGAATACGAAACAGTGGAGGGATTGACTTCCTCGGCAGCCGTTACACTAAATGGATTGGAAATAGGTAGAGTAGCTAAAATTACGATCAATGAAAATACAGGTAATTTGTTAGTAGAGCTGCAAATTAAATCTGATTTTCCTATTTCAAGGTCAAGTATCGCTGCAATTTATGAGCCTGGTTTTATTGGCGGAAAGCAAATTGCTATAGAGCCTAACTTTAAAGACAAGTCGATTGCATTAAGTGGTGAAAACCTAAAAGGGGAAATTAGATTGGGTCTTACTGATAAAGTAGGGGATAAACTAGTTCCACTTCAAGAAAAACTGGATAAGATTATGGCTAATGCTGATGTACTAATCACAGGAGTCAATAATGTATTAGATAAGAAAGCGCAAGAAGACTTGAGAAGGAGTTTAGCTGAATTAAGCAAGACAATGGAGCAGTTTCATAAAGCGTCCTTGAGTATGAATACTATACTTGATGAAAATAAAACACAGATAAAAGGAGTTGTAACTAATTTCAATAAGATATCAGGTGACTTTTCTAAAATTTCAGATTCTTTAAATAAAGCTGATTTAGGAAAAACAGTGAGAAATCTAAATAAAACATTGGCGAAAGTAGATGGTATTATGAAAGGATTAGAATCTGGAAATGGGACAATGGGTAAATTGTTGAATGATGATGCATTGTATAACAACTTATCCAAAACTTCAAAAGAATTAGAGCTCTTGCTGCAAGATGTGAGACTTTATCCAACACGATATGTAAATGTTTCTCTTTTTGGTAAGAAAAACAAACCGTATAAAGCACCTGAAACTGACACTATTTCAAAAGAAAAAAACTAGCAATTATGAGCTATTTAGACAATATTTTATTTGCCCTATTATTAATTATCGGGTTTGGTTATTTTTTTGCTAACATAAAAAAAATACGAAGAAACATCAATCTTGGTATAGATATCGATAGAAAAGATAATCCTAGTGCCCGCTGGAAAAACATGGCTATGATTGCATTAGGGCAGTCAAAAATGGTAAAAAGACCCGTAGCTGGAGCACTTCATATTGTGGTGTATTTAGGTTTTGTAATTATCAATATTGAATTATTGGAAATTATTATTGACGGTTTATTTGGTACACACCGAGTTTTTGCTTTTTTAGGTCTTACATACGATGTGTTAATCGCATCATTTGAAATATTGGCAGTTTTAGTATTGATTGCGGTTAGTGTTTTCTGGATTAGAAGAAATGTTATAAAATTAAAACGATTCATCAATAAAGATCTAACAGGCTTCCCGAAAAACGATGCTAATTATATTCTTTATTTTGAAGTAGTGTTGATGACCTTGTTCCTATTAATGAACGCAACTGATTTACATTTGCAAAATGTACCTGGAGGCTTTTCTCATTTTATAGTTGCAGGTTCTTTTCCTATTAGCCAATTTATCGAACCGTTATTTAACGGGATGTCAAATGAGTTAGTGATGCTAATTTTTGAGGCATCTTGGTGGTTGCATATTATAGGGATTTTAATTTTCATGAACTATTTATATTTTTCAAAACACCTACACATCTTATTGGCGTTTCCAAACACGTATTTTGCAGATTTAAATCCACAAGGACAGTTTGATAATTTAGAAGCAGTAACTAAAGAAGTTAAAATGATGATGGATCCTAATGCTGATCCGTTTGCTGCTGCGCCGCCTCCTGCAGAGGGTGAGATTCCTGCTAAGTTTGGTGCTAGTGATATTCAGGATTTAAATTGGGTTCAGTTGTTAAATGCATACACCTGTACTGAGTGTGGTCGATGTACTTCTTCTTGTCCTGCAAATATAACAGGTAAAAAGCTGTCTCCTCGCAAGATTATGATGGATACCAGAGATAGAATGGAAGAGGTAGGGAAAAATATTGATGCCAATAAAGGTATTTTTATTCCAGATAACAAAACATTACTTAATGACTATATTACTCCAGAGGAACTTTGGGCTTGTACTTCATGTAATGCATGTGTTGAAGAATGCCCGGTAAATATTAGTCCGTTATCTATCATTATGGATATGCGACGTTACCTAGTTATGGAACAAAGTGCTGCACCAATGCCGTTAAATGCGATGATGACCAATATTGAAAATAATGGAGCACCATGGCAATACAATCAGCAGGACAGATTGAATTGGAAAAACGAAAATTAATTTTGTAAAATTTAGTGGGTATTTGCTTAGCCACTTGTCAAATAACCGGTTAGCCAACTAACTGAATAAAAAAATAAGAAATGTCAGAGAATTTAATAGTGCCAACAATGGCGGAAATGCTAGCCCAAGGAAAACAACCTGAAGTATTGTTTTGGGTGGGTTGTGCAGGAAGTTTTGATGATAGAGCAAAAAAAATAACAAAGGCATTTGTGCGAATTTTAAATCGTGCAAATGTTCCTTTTGCAGTACTTGGTACTGAAGAGAGTTGTACTGGTGATCCGGCAAAAAGAGCTGGAAATGAGTTCTTGTTTCAAATGCAAGCAATGATGAATATTGAAGTTCTGAATGCGTATGAAGCTAAGAAAATAGTTACCGCCTGTCCACATTGTTTTAATACTTTGAAAAATGAATATCCAGAATTAGGAGGGAAGTACGAAGTAGTACATCACACTGAATTCTTGAAATCATTGTTAGATGACGGAAGATTGACAATCGAAGGAGGACAATTTAAAGGAAAACGAATTACTTTTCACGATCCATGTTATTTAGGAAGAGCTAATAATGTTTATGAAGCGCCTAGAGAGCTGATTCAAAAGCTGGACGCCGAGTTAGTAGAAATGAAACGTTCTCGTGCCAATGGATTGTGTTGTGGAGCTGGAGGTGCTCAAATGTTTAAAGATGCAGAACCAGGAAACAAAGAAATTAATGTTGAAAGAACGGAAGACGCTTTAGATACCGAGCCAGAAATAATCGCTGCTGGATGTCCATTTTGTAATACAATGTTGACTGATGGTATTAAAAACAAAGAAAAAGAAGGTGATGTAAAAGTGATGGACATTGCAGAATTAATTGCAAATGCTCAAGATTTATAGAGCTTTAGATATAAAATCTAAAATTCGAAATTTAAAAATAAAACAAAAAAATGTACGTACCATTTGAAGATTTACCGGAAGAATCCAAAATTTGGATCTATCAATCGAATAGAAAATTTTCTGATGCCGAATTTTCTGAAATTGAAACTGATTTACAGGCATTTCTAGAAAATTGGGCTGCACATGGAACAAGTTTAGTCTCTTCTTATCAGCTAAAATACAATAGATTTATTATACTGGCTGTTGATCAAGATGTTCAGACAGCGACCGGTTGTTCTATAGATTCATCTGTTGAATTTATTCAATCTCTGGAAAAGAAATACAATGTTGATCTATTGGACAAAATGAATGTTACTTTTAAGCTAGGAGAGCATATTGCCCATAAGCCATTAATAGATTTTAAAAAAATGGTAAAAGATAAAGCGGTTACTGAAAACACTATCGTTTTTAATAATCTAATTAACAATATTCAGGAATATAATGAATCATGGGAAGTTCCGGCTATTGATAGCTGGCATAGCCGTTTTTTCTAAATATTAAATTATACTTTAATGAAAAATAAAGACATTAGAAACTTATTTCTTTATGTCTTATTTTTTTTTGTAGCAAGCTGTAGTACTACAAAAAAGAATAAGTCAAAAGTTAAATTTGCACATATTCCTACAGCTGTAGATGAATATATAGTAGACAATTCTTTGGATACGGATACGATTCAAGAACCTATTGCTCTATTTACAGAGCGCAAGAAATGGGTAGATAGCGTCTATACAAGTATGACTTTTAGTGAACGTTTAGGGCAGCTTTTTATGGTTGCTGCTTATTCAAATAAAGATAATGCACATGTTAACTCTATTGAAAAATTAATTTCAGATTCAAAAGTTGGCGGGTTGATTTTCTTTCAAGGAGGTCCCGTTAGACAAGCGAAACTAATCAACAGGTTTCAAGCACAATCAAAAATCCCTCTATTTATAGGGAATGATGCTGAATGGGGATTGAGTATGCGTTTAGATTCAACTTATACCTATCCTTGGAACATGACTCTTGGAGCGGTTCAGGATATGAATTTAATTGAAAAAATGGGACTCCAAATAGGAGAACAAAGTAAACGTCTTGGGATACAGTTTAATTTTGGTCCCGTATTGGATATAAACACCAACCCGAAAAACCCTATAATTGGTTTTCGTTCTTTTGGAGAAGATAAATATAATGTGGCTGCAAGAGCTGTAGCCTTGATGAAAGGACTTCAGCATCAAGGAATTTTTGCTACGGGAAAACATTTTCCTGGGCATGGAGATACCGAAACGGATTCGCATAAAGCTCTGCCTACAGTCAATTTTTCTAAGGAAAGATTAGAAGTAATGGAGTTTTACCCTTACAAGCAAATGTTTAAAGAGGGCCTTTCTTCTGTAATGGTCGCTCATTTAAATGTTCCTAGCTTAGAATCTAGACCTAATTATCCTTCTTCTATTTCCTATAATGTAGTGACTACTATTTTAAAAAAGGAGTTAGGCTTTAAGGGGTTGATTTTTACAGATGCTTTGAATATGAAAGCAGCCAGTAATTATAAAAAACCAGGAGAAATAGACTTAGACGCATTTTTAGCTGGAAATGATATTTTATTGTTTCCAGAGAATGTTCCTTTGGCTATTGAAACCTTAAGCAAAGCTTTTCAAGATTCTTTATTTACTGAAAAAAGATTAGAATATTCTGTAAAGAAAATTTTAAAATACAAATACATTGCTGGGCTTAATAGCTTTAAACCCATTGTTACTGATAATTTAGTTACAGATCTTAATAGTTCTAAAAACGATGCATTGCAGTATGAATTATATGAAGATGCATTGACGGTATTAAAGAATGAAGAGACTATATTACCAATAAAGGACTTGCAAAATGAAAAAATTGCCTATGTAAAAATTGGTGATGCTACAAATAGTCGTTTTCTTGCCACCTTAAAAAAGTATACAGAAGTCACTGAAATTTCAGATGCTAATTTAGATAGTTTACAGCTTAAATTAAATAAATTCACAAAGGTAATTATTGGCTACCATACTTCTGATTCTCCTTGGAAGAACTTTGATTTCAGCAAATCAGAATTACAAAAACTAGCTTTTATATCTAGAAATAATAAGGTGATATTAGATGTTTTTGCATCTCCTTATTCTTTGATTCCAGTAGAAAGTTTTAATGATATCAAAGGTGTAGTTCTTTCGTATCAAAACAGCCCGATTGCACAAGAGGTTTCTGCTGAGTTGATTTTTGGTGCTATTGCTGCTAAAGGGAAAATGCCAGTAAGTGTCACGGCAGATTTTACTGCTAATTTTGGACTTTCGACAGAAAAATTGAATGTTTTAGGATTTACATCACCTGAAAATGTGGGTATGAATCCTTTAATTTTAAATAAAATTGAAGCGATAGCGCAAAAAGCAATCAATGGAAAGATGGCTCCTGGAATGCAAATTTTAGTGGCAAGAAAAGGAAAAATCATTTATCAGAAGTCGTTTGGATACCAGACTTATGACAAGAAATCTAAAGTAGCTAATACTGATGTGTATGACGTTGCTTCTTTAACTAAAATCTTATCTACGTTACCCAATGTAATGTTACAATATGATCAGCAGAAAATAAACATGGAAACGAGATTAGACTCCATGCTTCCTGTATTTAGAAATTCAAATAAGAAAGACATACACTTTAAGGAGCTATTGTCGCACTATGCAAGACTGCAACCTTGGATTCCTTTTTATAAAGCTACCGTAGATAAAAAGGGTAACCCTTTAGATAAATATTATAAAAAGATATCAGAGGCACAGTATTCAACAAAAGTAGCTGATAGTCTTTATTTAAGAAATGATTACCATGATACGATTATGAAGTTGATTGCAGACAGTAATTTGCTTCCGCAAAAAAAATACAGGTACAGCGACTTCACTTTCATTATTCTAAAAGAGTATTTAGAAAAACTTACTGGGAAGAAATTAGATGTTTTAAGCACTGAGAACTTTTATAAACCGCTTGGTGCGAATAATACGATGTACAATCCGTTACAAAGAATTGCTAAAAATAGAATTGCTCCAACAGAAATTGACAGCTATTTCCGTCATCAGATTATACAGGGGTATGTTCATGATATGGGAGCTGCAATGGAAGGCGGAATTGGTGGACATGCGGGAATTTTTTCAAATAGTATGGATGTTGCTAAAATAATGCAATTGTATTTACAAAAAGGAAATTACGGGAACAAGCAATATTTCTCTGAAAAAACATTCGATGACTTTAATACCTGTTATTTTTGTTCAGAAGGCAACAGAAGAGGAGTAGGTTTTGATAAGCCGCAGTTGGGAGACAAAGGCCCCACCTGTGGGTGTGCTTCTATGACTAGTTTTGGGCATACTGGATTTACAGGAACAATGGCTTGGGCAGATCCGGAAACCGAAATCGTATATATCTTCTTATCCAATAGGACATTTCCTGGAGATTCAACAAATAAATTATCAAGAGAAAATATTCGAGAAGATATTCAAGAAATAATATATGATGCAATTGAACGGTAATACATTAGTTTAAAGCATATACCTGATTAAAGATTTCTTTTACCATTTTAAAAAATAGCGTTCCTATTTTCCTTAATTTCGTTACATTAAAATAAATACATGAAAATTGCAATAGTTTGTTACCCTACCTTTGGAGGAAGTGGAGTTGTGGCTACAGAGTTAGGGCTAGAATTAGCTCGCCTTGGCCATGAGGTTCATTTCATTACATACAGTCAACCCGTTCGTTTAGCATTGTTAAATCCCAATGTTCACTATCACGAGGTTAATGTTCCTGAATATCCATTGTTTCACTACCAACCTTATGAATTAGCGCTATCGAGCAAACTGGTTGATATGGTTAAACTTTACAAAATAGAAGTGCTACATGTGCATTATGCTATTCCTCACGCATACGCGGGTTATATGGCTAAGCAAATGCTAAAAGATGAAGGAATTGAAATTCCTATGGTGACTACTCTTCACGGAACAGATATTACTTTGGTTGGGAATCATCCTTTTTATAAACCTGCAGTAAGCTTTAGTATCAATAAATCAGACGTGGTGACATCAGTTTCACAGAGTTTGAAAGACGATACCTATAAGCTGTTCAACATAAAAAAAGATATTCATGTCATTCCTAATTTTATAGAGTTAGACAAGAATATTCAAGATCCCAATATTCCATGTCACCGTTCAGTAATGGCTAAAGGTGACGAACGGATAATTACGCATATAAGTAATTTTAGAAAAGTAAAACGAATCCCAGATGTTATCAAAATATTTCATAAAATTCAACAGGAAATCCCTGCTAAATTAATGATGGTAGGTGACGGTCCTGAAAAAGAAAAAGCAGAATACTTATGTCAAGAATTAGGTATTACTGACAAAGTAATCTTTTTTGGAAACAGTAATGAAATTGATAAAATTTTAAGTTACACTGATTTATTTTTATTGCCATCTGAAACAGAAAGTTTCGGTCTCGCAGCATTAGAAGCGATGGCTTGGGGAGTTCCTGTGATCTCTAGTAATTCTGGAGGCTTGTCTGAAGTAAATTTCGAAGGAATTTCTGGTTACTTGAGCGATGTAGGAAATACAGATGAAATGGCTGATAATGCTTTGAGAATTTTAAAAGACAATACTGTTCTTTTAAAATTTAAAGAAAATGCGTTGTCTGTTGCAAAAAAGTTTGACATTAAAAACATTTTGCCTTTGTATGTTGATTTATATCAAAAGGCAATTAAGAAGTATTCGAAAAAAAATAAGTTTTTGAATCAGTCAAAAAAGGAATAACTCTTTGAATAAAATTAAAATATCCCAATGAAAAAAATCAGTTTTTTGTTTATTGTATTTTTGTTAGTATCCTGTGGAGCAAAAGCTACAAAAGTCACTGTAAAAAGACCTTTGTTTGAAGTGTTGACGCAACAATCTGATGGAGGGGGTAACATTCATTTCTACGAGATTTTGACTGAACCAAATGAAATAAAAATGTTGCAGAACGATAAGCAGTTGAAAAATAAGATTACTGCTATCGATGTTCAAAGATCAAATTTTGTTATTTTGAATATGGGTGAAAAAAGTACTGGAGGTTATTCAATAGCGGTTGAAAGTGTTCAGGAAACGGAAAAAAATATAATCATCAATGTAAAAGAGAGTAGTCCGGAGCTAGATGCGATGGTAACTCAAGGTGTTACTTATCCGTTTTGTGTTCTCAAGATTAATTCTAAAAAAGAAATTATTATTAAATAAAAAAATGCCACTATTTCTAGTGGCATTTTTTATATAAACAGTGTAATACTAGAATTGGTATTTAAGACCCAAAGCGATATCAGAACCGTAATTGTTTTTGTAGTAACCATTTCCACCAAACTCTGGTCTGAAATCTAAAGAGATCAACAATGGAATGTCAAAATTATACTCAATTCCTATGTCCCCTGCAGCAAATGCAAATGTATCATTGTAATGAGTGTTGTCTTTATCATAACCATAGCTACCTAAACCACCACCTACACCAGCATACCAGTTGAAACCACCGTCGATGTTCCATACCCATTGGTACAAAGCAGCTAGTTTGATTGCGTTGTCATCATAACCATTATTATTGTAGTCTTTTCTATTTCTCCAACCTAAATCAAGTTCAAGTCTGTTGTTGCTTCCCAAAGCTCTTTGGTAAGTAATTTCAGTTCCGAAACCACCACTGTCTCCTAAACGTAAACCTAATGCATTTTTAGAGATGTCTTGTGCCTGTGTGCTAAATGCTAATCCAATTAACATAAAAGCTGATAAAATAATTTTTTTCATAAATAAATATTTGTTGTTGCAAAGTTACAACGAAATGTGAACGAATAATTTATATTATAATTGTTAATTGTTTCAAAATTCACACCTTATGTTTTGTTAATATATAACATAAGTATTGATTTTCAGTGGTTTGAATTCTTTCTCTGGTTCATTAAAATGGAGTGAATTTTTAATTAAATATTAAAATGGGTTAATTTATTTTGAAAAGAGCACAGTTGAAATTAATTGAGAGCTCAAATTATCTTCCATTTCAAAAAGATTTTCTTCATCTGAAAAATTGGATTCCTGATAATGGTATAATTTCCATCTTTTCTTGTTGTATTCTAAAGCAGTTAAATTTTCGACCCAGTCCCCGGAATTCAAGTATAAGACTGAGCCGTTTTTATTTTCTTTTTTTATAATTTTTGGTTCATGGATATGCCCGCAGATTACATAGTCGTAGTTTTTTTCAATTGCAAGTTCGGTAGCCGTTTCTTCAAAATCTGAAATGTGTTTGACAGCTTTTTTTACACCTGCTTTTATTTTTTTCGAAAAAGAATAAGGTTCTTTACCAATTTTTTTTAAGCTCCAATTAACGAATCGGTTAGAAAGAATGAGATAGTCGTATCCCAATCCACCTAATTTAGCAATCCATTTTGCATGATTTACAGAAGCATCAAAAACATCACCATGGAAAATCCATGCTTTTTTATCATCGATTTCCAATAGTAATTTGTCCACCAATTCAATATTGCCTAGATTTAGATCGCTAAATTTTCGAAGCATTTCATCGTGATTTCCTGTTATGTAGTAGATTTTAGTCCCCTTGGAAGCAAGGCTCATTATTTTTTGAATGATTTTCAAATGAGTTTGAGGAAAATATGATTTTCTGAATTGCCATATATCTATGATGTCACCATTTAGAACTAATATTTTGGGTTTTATTGATGATAGGTACTTATTGAGCTCTACGGCATGACTACCAAAAGTTCCAAGATGTACATCAGAAATTACAACGATTTCCACTTTTCTTTTTTTCAATTGATTCTAATTTGAAGTTTCACAAATTTAGGCATTGGGTGATGGATTCCATTTTATCACATTGTTATGAATTAGTATTAACTATTAACTAAACTTTATCTTTTTATGTTGGGAACTTTGTTATGTAATCCTAATTTTAAATTTTTTACTTTAAGTCATAAAACATATATTTGTTCCAAACTTATTATAATGGCAGGAAATAGCTACGGGACCCTATTTAGAATAACAACTTTTGGAGAATCCCACGGAGAAGCATTAGGTGGAATAATTGATGGATGTCCGTCAGGTATAACACTAGATTTAGAGGCAATTCAACTTGAAATGTCCAGAAGAAAACCAGGTCAATCTGCCATAGTTACGCAACGGAAAGAACCAGATGATGTCCAGTTTTTATCTGGTATTTTTGAGGGGAAAACAACGGGTACACCTATAGGTTTCATTATACCTAATACAAATCAGAAATCAGACGATTACTCTCATATAAAAGATAATTATAGACCCAGTCACGCAGACTATGTTTATGAAAAGAAATATGGTGTTAGAGACTATCGTGGAGGTGGAAGAAGTTCGGCACGTGAAACAGCCAGTAGAGTAGTGGGAGGTGCTATTGCTAAGCAAATGTTGCCAGATATTAAAATTAATGCCTACGTATCTTCAGTAGGACCTATTTTTCTGGAAAAACCCTACCAAGATTTAGACTTTTCGAAAACTGAAAATAATCCTGTTCGTTGTCCTGATGAAGAATCGGCAGTGATAATGGAAGAGTACATACGAGAAATTCGCAAGCAAGGCGATACCGTAGGAGGAACTGTTACCTGTGTGATTCAGAATGTACCAGTTGGTTTAGGAGAGCCAGTTTTTGACAAGCTACATGCTGAGCTTGGTAAAGCAATGCTTTCTATCAATGCCGTTAAAGGATTTGAATATGGAAGTGGATTTTGTGGAGCTAAAATGAAAGGGAGTGAACACAACGATTTATACAATTCAGACGGAACTACAAAAACAAATCTTTCCGGTGGTATTCAAGGTGGAATTAGCAACGGAATGGACATTTATTTCCGAGTGGCTTTTAAACCAGTAGCTACTATCATGCAAAAACAAGAGTCCTTAGATAATCAAGGGAATATTACAGAAATGACAGGAAAAGGACGCCACGATCCATGTGTTGTTCCTCGTGCAGTCCCTATTGTGGAAGCGATGGCAGCAATTGTATTAGCTGACTTTTATTTGATTAACAAAATATATTAAAAACTAATTGAATGGTAACTCCCGTTTAAGGAGGTACTTTTAATGATAAACCAACCCATAAAACCAACCCACAAAACCAAATGAGTTCTACAGAAACACAAAAGAAGTCAATATCATCGAACTTGACTACTCAAATACTAATTGCAATGGTTCTAGGAGCCATTTTAGGAGTTGTAATACACAATTCTATTTCGGCAGAATCAGCCTTATCTTTTAGTAATAAAATAAAAATTCTAGCTACGGTTTTTATTAGATTGGTGCAAATGATTATTGCGCCCTTAGTATTTACCACTTTAGTTGTGGGTATTGCAAAATTAGGAAATGTTAGTGCAGTAGGTAGAATTGGAGGAAAAGCCTTAGGGTGGTTTTTTACAGCTTCTTTAATGTCTCTATTGTTAGGAATGTTTTTCGTAAATGTCCTTGAACCTGGAGTTGGATTGAACTTATCTAATGTTGATTTATCTTCAGCATCAGAAGTTGCGGCTAAAACTCAAAGTATTTCGTTTGAAAATTTCATTGAGCATATTGTTCCTAAAAGTATTTTTGAAGCATTAGCTACGAATGAAATTTTACAAATTGTTGTGTTTTCTATTTTCTTTGGTTTAGCTGCTGCATCAATTGGTGACTACGTTAAACCCGTTGTTACTGCATTGGATAAAATGTCGCATATCATTTTAAAAATGGTAAATTATGTGATGAATTTTGCTCCAATCGGAGTTTTTGGAGCCATTGCTGGAGTTTTTGCAGTTAGGGATTTTCAAGAATTAGCAATCACTTATTTTAAATTTTTCGGTTCGTTTTTAATTGGTATTTCATCACTTTGGATAGTATTAATCCTTGTGGGTTATATTTTTCTAAAAAGTAGAATGACAGTACTGTTAAAAAGAATAGTTAGCCCATTAATTATTGCTTTTGGAACGACAAGTAGCGAAGCAGTTTTTCCAAAATTAACGGAAGAACTAGAGCGTTTTGGAGTAAAAGACAAAATCGTTTCATTTATGTTGCCTTTAGGCTATTCTTTCAATCTTGATGGAAGTATGATGTACATGACTTTTGCCAGTATTTTTATTGCGCAAGCCTATGGAATTCATTTAGATTTGGCAACCCAAATGACCATGTTGCTAGTATTGATGCTTACTAGTAAAGGAATTGCTGGGGTACCAAGAGCGAGTTTAGTTGTTGTGGCCGCTACCTGTGGTATGTTTGATATTCCAATTGAGGGAATCGCTTTGATATTACCGATAGATCATTTTTGCGATATGTTTAGAAGTGCAACAAATGTTTTAGGAAATGCATTAGCTACTTCGGTAGTTGGAAAATGGGAAGAAAATAATGAAATTGATATAGATATAGCACCCTTAGACTAATTGATACTAAAAACTCCTCAAATTTGAGGAGTTTTTTATTTTTGTATATTTGGCTTGACCGCTAAAATTAAAATTTGAATTATGAAAAAACTTGCGATGCATTGGAAAATCTTAATAGGAATGATATTAGGATTACTGTTTGGATTATTAATGAAGAATCTAGAACAAAAAGGAATCGTAGTAGATTGGATTAAACCTTTTGGTACCATTTTTATAAATCTTCTTAAAATGATAGCTGTTCCATTAATAGTGGTTTCATTAATAGTTGGATTAGCGGATTTAAAGGATATTTCAAAATTTTCAAAACTAGGTGGTAGAACGGTATTGTTTTATTTATGTTCGACCGTAATAGCCGTTAGTATTGGATTAGGATTAGCCAATCTAATAAAACCAGGAAGGTATATTAATAAAGAGTCGAGAGAAAGTTTGATTCAAAATTTTTCAGTAGATGCCTCTCAAAAAATACAGATGGCCGAAACTGCTAAAAAGAGTGGTCCGCTTCAACCTTTGATTGATATTGTTCCGGATAATTTTTTCAAGGCGTTGAGTGATAATGGGAGTATGTTGCAAGTTATACTTTTTGTGATCCTTCTTGGTATTGGACTTATTTTAGTCGATGAAAAAAAAGCAAAACCTGTTGTTGATTTTTTTAAAGGATTGAATGAAGTTATTATGAAGATAATTGACATTATAATGCTTTTCTCACCTTATGGTGTTTTTGCTTTAATGGCGTCTTTAATGGTAGAAATCCCTGATTTTAGTACGCTAAGAGCATTAGGAATTTACGGATTGACTGTTGTATTAGGGTTATTTATTATGGCTTTTATTTTTTATCCTACCTTGTTATTGATTTTTGCAAAAGTAAATCCAATAAAATTTTTCAAAGCGATCGCACCTGCCCAATTGTTAGCTTTTTCTACAAGTTCAAGTGCTGCTACATTACCGGTAACCATGGAATGCGTAACAGAACATGTTGGGGTTGATGAAGAAGTGTCCAGTTTTGTATTGCCGCTAGGCGCTACTGTAAATATGGATGGTACGAGTCTCTATCAGGCGGTAGCAGCCATTTTTATTGCTCAGGCAATGCTTCCTAATCCCTTAGACTTAAATACGCAATTAATGATTGTTGTTACGGCAACACTTGCTTCGATAGGATCTGCGGCAGTTCCTAGTGCTGGAATGGTAATGCTTGTTATTGTTTTAGGTCAGGCTGGTATTCCAGAGGCGGGATTAGCACTTATTTTTGCGATTGACAGACCTTTAGATATGTGTCGAACAGTTGTAAACGTGACTAGTGACTCTACTGTCGCTACTATAGTGGCAAAATCAGTAGGGAAATTACACCATCCTAAAGATTTTTAGGTTGAAATTGCCTTATTGATTTTTACCATTAGTCTTATAGGAAAAGCCGTTGTGCGTATTTATATAAAGAGAATCTATCTTTAATAAATATGTCGAACGGCTTTTTATTTTTTTTAAAAATTTATTTGCATGTGTTCATCTATGTTTTTAATTTTAAGTACCAAATTGACTTATAAGATATTTCTTTTTAATAATTTGATGATTTGTTAATATCTATTTAATTTAAATCTTGATACTCAATTATATAAATGTATATTTGGAAACCAAAAAGTAATTTATGCTCCACAGTCGAATACTTTTATTCCTTTTTTTTACGTTAAATATGTTTAGCAATGGTCCTATTGCTAAAACCGACACACTCTCTAGAAAAGCAATTTTAAAATTAACTGCAGAAGCTACGGATAATTTATCTGCATTTAAATTCGAACAATCACTTGCGACCGCAAGAGTGGCATTGCGTTACGCCATAAATAGAAATGATGACTACCTTGTTGCTAAATCATACAATACTATTGCTGCAACTTTTGAAGCACTGTCTGAAGTTGATAAAGCTATTTTTTATTATAAAAAAGGACTGGCTTATGCAGATAAGAGTAGTAATGATACGATCAAGAGTTCGCTAAATAATAACATTGGTAATATATATTGTTTTGAGTTAAATAAACTTGACGAAGGAGTAAATTATTATAAAAAAGCATTAAAATATAGTACTAAAATTGATGATACTAGGGGGATCTATATCACAAAAATGAATATTGCATGGGCTTACTTTTATAGAGGTAATTTTGAAAAAGGGAAACCTTATTTAGATTTTATAAATAAACATCAAAGTGATTATGGTGGTAAAGAGACAATTGTTGCATTAAATATGCTAAATGGTATGTATTATACCAATAAATTAGAATTAGATAAAGCTGATTCCTTTTTTAAAAATGCAATCAGATTAGGAAATGATGGAAATGAGAAATCGGATTTATCTTATGCACATCAAGAGTATGCTAATCTTTTGATGAAAAAAGGAGACTATAAAAAGGCTTATGAAAATTTGGTCGTTTATAATTCGATACGGAAGTTACTTGAAGATTCTGATAAAGTCAAGAGAGCAAATATTGTAGGTGTAAATCTAGAGTTAGATGAATATAAGAGAAAGGTTGATACAATAGAAAATGAAATAAGCTTACAATATATAAGCTTGCAAAAGTCAAGAGTTATTGTGGTACTATTTATTATTGCCTTGACTGTTGTGCTGCTTTTACTTTATAGTGTTTATAAAAATTACAGTTTCAAGAAGAAAATCAATGCGGAGCTCATTATAGCGAATGAAAAATTATTCATTGCAAAAGAGAAAGCGGAAGAAGCTTCTTATTTGAAATCACAGTTCGTGTCGACCATCAGTCATGAACTGCGTACGCCTTTATACGGTGTTGTAGGGATTACAAATATGTTGTTAGACGAGCATAAAGAATTAGCAGATAGCCCTCATTTAAGCTCCCTTAAATTCTCTGCACGTTATTTACTTTCACTTGTAAATGATGTTCTTCAAATTAATAAAATAGAAGAAAATAGAATAGTACTCGAAAGTTTAACGTTCAATATGTCGGATGAAATTAATCTGATTAAGAATTCATTATCATTCATTGCTAAAAGTCATGACAATCATATTAATGTTGTGATTGACCCGTCAATTCCGGAATATTTAATTGGAGATAAATTAAGATTTTCTCAAATTATAATAAATATGGTGAGTAATGCACTAAAGTTTACGAATAACGGGGAAGTGACGATTAAAGCAGATTTAGTTAAAATCGAAAATAAAGCTCATTTTATCGAATTTAACATACAGGATAATGGAGTAGGAATCGCTGAAGAAGATCAAGAAAAAATATTTGATAAATTTGTACAGATAGGAAGAAAAGAAATTGATTATCAAGGTACAGGTTTGGGTTTATCTATTGTTAAACGATTATTAGAATTGTTCAATAGTACCATTTCGCTAAAAAGTAAAATTGGAGAAGGGACAACCTTCACTTTTACCATTGCGTTTGATCATGACCCTGCTAAAAGTATTGATCTCATAAATAAGATTCAGGTTGATTTAACGTCAAGCGAAATATTTAAAATACTTGTGGTGGATGATAACAAGATTAATCAGCTTATCACCAAAAAAATTATTGAAAAAAATAATTACAAATGTATCGTAGTAGATTCAGGAATAGACGCTCTTGAGATACTTGAAAATGAAACCTTTGATATTATATTGATGGATATAAATATGCCATTGATGAATGGATTTGAAACGACTATAAGACTGCGTCAAAAAGGTATAGTTACTCCTGTGATAGCATTAACAGCATTTGATAAAGATGAAATTATTGAAGAGGCGCTTTCAGCTGGAATTAATGACATAATTATCAAGCCTTTTGAGCCAATCCTATTATTTAAAACGATCAATCAGCTCTTGTATGAAGAAAACAAGACTGAGGTGGTGTAGAAGTTTTTTATTTAAATAGGATAAAAGAGAATTGCGAAATCATATTAAACAATCTATAGTTCATATGACTTCGCAATTTCTTTATAAATAAAAACTTTTTCTTATTTGATAGCAATAGTCTTAGCTATATTTTGTTTTTGCCCTTCTTTTTTATCAATTTCAACATGAAGGATGCCGTCTTTATAATTGGCAGTTATTTTATTTTCATCCGCATAGTCTGGGAGACTGAATGATCTGCGGAATGACTGGTAATTAAATTCTTTTCTATAATAATTGTCTTTCTTTCTGGTTTCTTCTTTTTCTTCTTCTTTTTCTGAAGAAATCGAAAGCATATTATTCTCAACTTCAACTTTAAAGTCTTGTTTTTTCAAGCCGGGAGCAGCTAATTCAATTTCAATTTTTTTATCCGTTTCTTTTAAATTTACTGACGGCAAATTGCTACCCATTGAAGCGAGATTTCGATCAGTCCAATCCATCAGATCTAATGGTGCGAAATCATCAAAAAAAGCATCTACTGATGGTAAGAACGGACTTGTAACTACAGGCGAGAAGCCATTTCTTTTCACTAAAGTTTTCATAATTTAAAAGTTTAAAGGTTTGTTAATCATTTAATTAAAATTACAAAAGTAAAATATGTTTCTCAAAAAAATAACACTTAATTAACTCTGTATTAGGGATTTACCTAATAAAAGAAATGCCTTTTACCATAATGGTAAAAGGCATTTCTTACACTTTGATAGCTAGATGTGTAATTTAAATTAGTACCAGCGTTTTTTATTTTGCTTTGAAGCATCTGATTTTCTAGATTTATGGGCACCACCACTTCTATTTGAATTTTTTGGTTTTGTAGATCCTCCCGGAGCTGTTTCAGGATTTCCTGAGTGCCAAGGATAAGGATGATCGCTAACGGTTTTAACGTCAACTTTAATTAATTTTTGAATATCTTTCCAATACCCGTGTTCGTCTTTACTACAAAATGAAATAGCGACTCCACCGTTTCCGGCGCGTCCTGTTCTTCCTATTCGATGAACGTATGTTTCAGGTATGTTTGGCAAATCAAAGTTTATAACATACGGCAATTGATCAATGTCAATTCCACGAGCAGCAATATCAGTTGCTACAAGCACTCCAACTTCTTTATTTTTAAAAGCTTCTAATACACGTTGTCTTGCATTCTGAGATTTGTCACCATGTATGGCTTCAGCTGCAATTCCGTTTTTGCGTAATGCTTTCACAACATTATCTGCACCGTGTTTCGTTCTTGAGAAAACTAACACATCAGATAAGTCTTGATTCTTAATCAAATGATATAGTAAGTTTCTTTTTTCTGTTTTTTCAACAAAATAGACATGTTGTTCTACATTTTCAGCAGTAGATGAAACCGGAGAAACAGTTACTGTTTCTGGGTTTGTTAAAAACATCTCAGCCAGTTCGCGAATTGCGATTGGCATTGTTGCAGAGAAAAATAATGTCTGTCTGTTTTTTGGCGTAAGCTTTACGATTTTTTTTACATCGTTTACAAACCCCATATCAAGCATTTGATCTGCTTCATCAAGTACTAACGCATGCAAATGATCTAAGTCAATAAAACCTTGTTTGTGTAAATCAAGTAACCTTCCGGGAGTTGCGATTAAAATATCAACACCGCTTTTTAAGGCGTCAACCTGCGGATTTTGTGAAACACCTCCAAAAATGGTCAATTGTGTTAAGTTGGTGTATTTTGCATAAGTGTCAAAACTTTGTCCAATTTGGACAGCCAGTTCTCTTGTAGGAGTAACTACTAATGCACGAATTTGCTTGGCTTTCTTTGAAGAACCTACAATACGATGTAATTGGTGTATAATTGGTATGGCAAATGCCGCAGTTTTTCCAGTTCCGGTTTGTGCACAACCTATTAAATCTTTTCCAGCTAATACTAGTGGAATAGATTGTTCTTGAATAGGAGTGGGGTTTGTATAGCCTTGTTCATATACGGCTCTTTGTATACTTTTTGAAAGTGATAAATCTTCGAATAACATATTTTTGAAATTAAATATCCTGTATTAAGTACAAGGATAGTTGTGCAAAGATAGTATTATTATTTTTGATGCTTATTTAATAGCTGAATTCGTCTGGATTCATCCTTGTTTTGACGGGCTTTAAGGTGTGAATTAGTTCGAGTTATTATTAGCTTTTATAAAATCAGTCACCAAGTACCCTATTAACTTACCTATCAAATGGTTGTTTTTTTCTTCTCCTAAGTCGGGCGCACCTTCACATATATGTATGTAAGCTGCATTTTTATTTTTACCGAAAAAAGAAATAAACTGTCTGAGCTCCTCTATTGAGAAACCACTCAAAGTCATGGCGCTGCTCGCAATATTTGGGAGAGCATCTAAATCAATTTCAATTCCGAAAAAATCAGTTTTTATAAATTCAAGCGCACTAAGCATTTCTTGATTAAAATCCTTTTCTTTTCGAATTGCGAGGCTGTCATAAGTATTGTAGCGTACACGATCCTCTGTTTTTTTGATAAGATCTAAAACACTTTTGGAGGTATAGTTTTCATGTAATCCGAAAATAAAATATTTTTTAAGAAAACCCTCTTCGTAAGCGTATGAAAAGCCATTTCCACTATGGCGCCCTTCTAGGATTCTAAAGTCAGAGTGAGCATCAAAGTTAATTGCATTTACTGATTTTCCTTTTGCAAGAGCAGTCCCTTTTATATTACCGTAGGAATTATTGTGACCTCCGCCAATTATTATCGGAGTTTTACCTGATTTAATAATATTAAAAATAATATGAGAAACATCTTTGTCAATTTTTTCAACTAACTGACTCAATTTAGAACGGTCATCAATATCATGGAAATCTAAATGTTCGACTTCTTTCATTTCTTCGCAGACATTAACTTGCCCAAGAACTATGATTTGGTTCCCTTTACAAAAACGATTGTGCTGAATATTGGCAATACTTTTAATTGCTGTGTCCCATGCTGAAGCGGCACCAGGTCTTCCGAAATTTGCTCTTACACCTATGTCTTCTGGGATTCCTACTAAGACATACTTTGCTTCAGAGTTTTGTAAAAAGGTTATAACATCTACTCCTTTGGGTACGGTAAGCATTTTTTCTCCAAATTTTATTTCACCACTTCTGTGATTAGTTATTTTGGCAAGGTCGTTCATTGTAAAAGGCAACAGTTTTTCCATAAAAAGAATAATGTTTTTTTTCAAAAATAATATAATTGTGTTAACTTACGTTATAACTTGAATATATATTGTTAAATTTGAAAAAAAAAATATTTTAAAAATGGAAAATCAAAAAAGTAGTTCAAGTCTGAAGGCGGTTATCGCTGTATTAGCAGTTTTATTAGTAGGAAGCTTAATCTATATCTTTAAAGTTACCTCTGATGTAAAAACAGTTCAAACAGAATTGAAAAGTACAATGACTGATAAAGAAGTAGTCATGAAAGATTTACAAGAATTAAAAGCTACTTATGACGCTGCAATTTCTGAAAACACTTCAATGTCTGATGAGTTGATTCAAGAAAGAGACAAAGTTGTAAGTCTTATGGCTGATTTGAATAAATCGAAAGGGGATGTAGCTTCAATGGCTAAATACAAAAAGCAATTTTTTGCACTTCAAAACAACATGAAAGCTTTAATGGCCGAAAATGAAGGTTTGAAAAAGGAAAACAAAATTGTGACTTCACAACGTGATAGTACAGTAATAGTTCTTGGAGAGTCTAAAAAATACAATGAGGCTTTAGTTGGTCAAAATGAAGAATTAGCAAAAACGGTAGAAAAAGCTTCAAAATTAACTGTTTTGAACATGACAGGTTCGGCGTTTAAAGTAAGAAGTTCAGGAAAACAAATTGAAACAGACAAAGCTAGCAGAGCAGATATGCTTAAAGTTAGTTTTACAATTGCTGCAAATCAAGTGGCAAAATCTGGAGATAAAACATATTATGTTCAAGTTATTGATGGTAAGAATAATGTTTTAGGAGACAAAAAAACGGTAAGTTTTGGTGATGATACTTTAACGTATAGCTTCATGACTACTGTAAAATACGAAAATAAAACAGTTCAGGTTACAGAAAATTTGCCTGGTAAAGATTTTGCAAAAGGGACTTATTATGTAAACGTTTTTGATAAAAATGAAATCGTTTCAAAAACTAGTTTTACTTTGAACTAAGTATAAACTTGTATGTAAAAAAAGAGGAGCTTAATAGCTCCTCTTTTTTTATATAATAATTTTTCCTTCAAGAAATACGCTGTCTATTAAATTACTGCCAAAAGCATATGGCAATTGATAGTAGGAAGGGATTGGTTTCGTGATAATAAAGTTTGCTTTTTTACCAATAGTTATACTTCCGTGGGTGTCTGAAATTCCCATTGCATAAGCTCCATTAATGGTAGCGGCATTTATCGCTTCCTCTGGCGTCATTTTCATTTTAATGCAGGCAGTAGCCACAACAAAATTCATGTTGCCAGATGGAGTGGAACCAGGGTTGTAGTCCGTAGCAAGTGCTAATGGAAGACCGGCCGCAATCATTGCGCGTGCTGGTGTGTAAGGAATACTCAAAAAATAAGAACACGACGGTAAGGCTACAGGCATCGTTTCTGTATTTTTTAATACTTCGATATCTTCTATTGTCATTACTTCAAGATGATCTACAGATAATGCATTGTATTTTATTCCCGCTTGAATCCCACCAATCGAATTGAACTGGTTTACGTGAATTTTTGGCTTTAGGCCAAAGTGTATTCCGGCATTCATAATTTCTTCTGTTTCCTCAACGGTAAAATAACCAGTCTCACAAAATACGTCTATAAACTGGGCCAAATTGTTTTTGGAAATTTCTGGAAGCATATGGTTGATTAAAATATCGATGTAGCCTTTTCGATCTTCTTTGTAAGCTAATGGAATAGCATGAGCACCGAGAAACGTAGCTTTTATAGAGATGGGATAGTTTTGTGCCAGTTGTTTGATTACGCGAAGCATTTTTAACTCTCCATCGATGGTTAGCCCATAGCCAGATTTAATTTCGACCGCTCCGGTTCCTAGACGCATAACTTCTTCCAGACGCTCTTTGGACTGATTGTAGATGTCTTCTTCAGTAGCTTCGTTGAGCTTTTTAGCTGAATTTAAGATTCCGCCGCCACGATTAGCTATTTCTTCATAGCTGAGGCCGTTGATGCGATCCACGAATTCCTGCTCGCGATTGCCTGCGTAAACAATATGGGTATGACTGTCGCACCAGGAGGGCAATATCATTTTTCCTGTGGCATCAATAGTTTTATCTGCTTTTGTTTTTAGTAAATTATCCATAGAACCAAAATCAGCAATCAAATTGTCTTCTATAAGTAAGTACGCATTTTTGATTGTAGGAAGAATAGCCATTGCAGCACCAGATACTTTGGCAACTGAGATTTCGCGAACCTGAAGTAATTCCTTTATATTTATAATTAATGTGGTCATTTTTGTTTATTTTGTTATTCAGAAACGGTGATTTCAAACATTTTATCCCAGTTTTTTCCAGTTACAAAAATAGTTTTGGTTTTTGGGTTGTATGCAATTCCGTTTAAAACTTCGGCTGTGGTATTTTTCACCATTTTTCTTAAACCTGATAGGTCAATGATTCCTTCAACAGCTCCTGTTGCAGGGTTTACCACAGCAATGGCATCTTTTTGCCAAACATTCACATAGAACTTACCATTAATATACTCTAATTCATTGATTGATTTGATTTTAGTTTTGCCAGAATAGACGTTAATGTAATCTAACATTTTTAGGTCTTTTGGATTTGTTGTCCAAATTTTCTCGGTTCCATCTGATTGGTAAATATTTTTCCCATCATTAGTCATTCCCCATCCTTCAATATCTTTAGTAAAAGCAAATGTTTTTTCTAATTTTAAGGTATTGGCATTATAGATAAAACCTGTTTTTTCTTGCCATGTTAATTGGTATAACTTGTCGTTTAGGAATGTAATTCCTTCGCCAAAGTATTTAGCGTCAAGATCTACTTGCTTGTATACTTTACCGGTTTTGTAATCGTATTTTCTAAAGTAAGAAGCGCCTTTTTGCCCAGTGCTTTCATATAAGGTGTCTTTGTAAAACTCTAGACCTTCTGTAAAAGAAAGCGTATCGTGTGGATGGGTATTTACAATTTTATAGTTCAATAATTTAGGTTGTACGCTGGATACCAGTTCTACTCTGGCGGTCGCTTCTGAATTTTCACCTTCATAATATACTAACGCTTTTAGGTTTTGGTAACCCAATTTTTGGTCTTTTAATTCTAAGGTTAATTTCTCTAGTCCTTTTGTAGCTCCAATCTTAGTATCGTTTACATAATATATAGTACTATCCACAGCTTTCGATTGTGGGTTCAGAATTTCTAAAGTTAGTGCTTCTTCAGGCATGTATTTTGCCGCAAATTTTGATGTATCGAAATTAAATATAGTATTTTCTCCTTTTTTTGTATCCCCACAATTAGAAAGTGTCATTGCTAATAAAATGACTGATAGTAAGTTATAATTTTTCATAGTATGAATTTTGAATACACCAATATACAATGTTATTTTTAGCGAGCAAAGCGCTTGCAAAAATATAAAAAGATTGTATATTTGCAGCGGCAAGTCCTACACGACCAGCTCCTGCAGACTCCCCCAGGATGGGAACATAGCAAGGGTACGTGGTTGAGCGGTGCGATGTAGGTCGCTTGCCATTTTTTTTTAATCTGGACTTTGTTCAGATTTTTTTTTGCCAAATTTTAAAAATGTTTTCAAAATAATTTCAAAAGTAGTCTTCCTTCGGGAGGATTTTTTTATTTTTGAAGCAACCAATAAAAGCAACAATGAGTAAAGTAGTTTTGATTACAGGAGGTTCCTCCGGAATAGGGAAGTCAATTGGTGAGTTTTTACATCAGAAAGGGTTTGTTGTTTATGGAACAAGTAGAAACCCAGAACGGGTACTAAATTCTATTTTTCCATTAGTGGCTTTAGATGTTCGTAATTCAGAATCAATTGAGGCTGCTGTCGCAAAAATTATCGCCACTTCAGGTAGATTAGACATTGTGATTAATAATGCGGGTGTCGGAATTACGGGACCATTGGAAGAAATTCCAACTGTTGAAATGAAAAATCACTTTGACACTAATTTCTTTGGTCCAATTGAAGTAATGAAAGCGGTATTACCACAAATGCGAGAGCAAAAATCAGGATTCATAATTAATATTACTTCGATAGCTGGTTATATGGGATTGCCGTATCGCTCTATGTATTCTGCTTCAAAAGGGGCTTTAGAATTGATTACAGAAGCGTTGCGTATGGAAGTGAAGTCCTTTGGAATTCATATTACAAATGTTGCTCCGGGCGATTTTGCTACTAATATTGCTTCGGGACGTTATCATGCACCAGTCATAAAGGGTTCTGCTTATGAGGCTTCTTATGGAGAATCATTGCGAACGATGGATGAGCATGTCGATGGCGGTAGTAATCCAAATGAAATGGCAGAAGCGGTGTATAAAATTATGCAGACTAAAGAGCCGAATGTTCATTATAAAGTAGGGGCTTTTATGCAGAAGTTTTCCATTGTATTGAAACGAATTCTTCCTGATAAAGTTTACGAAAAAATGCTAATGAACCATTACAAACTATAGTTATGGAAAATATAAAAGAATTACTTTCTCAAATATTGATGGGGTTACTTGTTATCATTTTTTGGTTTATCATTCGTGGTATTTTGAAATCTATTAGTGCTAAAATGAATAATAACGAGCTTTATAAAGAGGATATGCTTAATGTTCTCGAAGAAATAAGGGATGAATTGAAAGAATTGAATAAAAACAATTTAGTTAAGTAAATTTAAGTTGTAATTTTACATCAGATTTGCGTGAGGGATAGCAGTGAAAAGCCCGCAGCAGCGTGTAGCGAAAGCGAAACGATGCGAGGACTTGTAGCGAATAGCCCGACCCTTGTGGTCACGCCCAAAATACAAACACACAATTAAATAAACAGATATTATGAAATTTTTTATTGACACAGCTAATTTAGCTCAAATTAAGGAAGCGCAAGCATTAGGAGTTTTGGACGGAGTTACTACGAATCCATCATTGATGGCTAAGGAAGGAATTACTGGAAAAAACAGTATTTTGAAGCATTATGTTGACATTTGTAATCTTGTTGACGGTGATGTAAGTGCTGAGGTAAATGCGCTTGATTATGACGGAATGATTAAAGAAGGTGAAGAATTAGCTGATTTACATGAGCAAATCGTTGTAAAATTGCCAATGACTAAAGAAGGTGTAATGGCTGCTAAATACTTTTCTGATAAAGGTGTTAAAACAAATGTAACATTAGTATTCTCTGCAGGTCAAGCTTTATTAGCGGCTAAAGCGGGTGCTACTTATGTATCTCCATTCATCGGTCGTTTAGATGATATCTCAACTGATGGATTGGCATTGATTGAAGAAATCAGATTGATTTACGATAACTACGGTTATGAAACAGAAATTCTTGCTGCTTCAGTACGTCATACAATGCATATTGTAAACTGTGCTAAAATAGGTGCTGATGTAATGACAGGACCACTTTCTGCAATTTACGGATTGTTGAAACACCCCTTAACTGATATCGGTTTGGCTCAGTTTGTAGCTGATTTCGAAAAAGGAAATAAGTAAAAGAAGATAGCAGTATTCAGTGATAACTCACAGTATGTTGCTTAGAAATAAAAAGCCCCATTTGCAGATGCAAATGGGGCTTTTTTTATGATTATTATCAAACTACTTTCTTACAAAAGGAGGTAATAATTTAGAAGAAACTTCTCCAAAACCTATTCTAACTTGGCTATTTTCGCAATAACCTTTCATGATTACAGTATCGTTATCATTTATGAATTTACGCTCTGTACCGTCATTCAATTTGATTGGGTTTTTTCCTCCCCAAGTCAATTCAAGCATAGAACCATAACTATTTGGCGTAGGTCCGGAAATTGTTCCTGATCCCATCATGTCTCCAGAATTTACACGACAACCGTTTGAGGTATGGTGTGTTAATTGCTGACTCATGGTCCAATACATATGTTTGAAATTGGAGTTACTAATAACAGTAGGTTCAACGTTTTCTGGTTGTATTGCTACTTCTAAATGGATGTCAAATGAGTGCTTCCCTTTTTGTTGTAAATAGGGTAGTGGACTCGGATCTTGTTTTGGGCTAAGAACTCTAAAAGGCTCTAAGGCATCCATAGTTACAATCCAAGGAGAGATAGAAGAAGCAAAGTTTTTAGCTAAGAAGGGTCCAAGTGGTACGTATTCCCATTTTTGAATGTCTCTAGCGCTCCAATCATTTAATAGTACCATACCAAAAATATAGTCTTCAGCCTCGTTGATAGGAATCATTTCTCCCATTACGTTTGCGTCAGTAGTAATAAATGCAGTTTCTAGTTCAAAATCGATTAAACGAGAAGGTCCAAAAACGGGCGTAGTTTCACCAGCTGGTAATGTTTGACCTATAGGTCTGTGTACTGGAATCCCTGAAGGTATGATGGTAGAGCTTCTTCCATGATATCCTACTGGGATGTGAAGCCAGTTAGGTAATAAAGCATTTTCTGGATCGCGAAACATTTTTCCTACATTAGTAGCATGTTCTTTACTGGAATAAAAGTCAGTATAGTCCCCTATAAGAACGGGCAATTGCATTTCTACTTCGTCCATTTTGAAAATAACGATGTCTTTATGCTTCGCGTTGTCTCTTAATTTAGGATTGTTTTCATCGAATATATCAGCAATACGATTACGTACTAATCGCCATGTTTTTTTACCATCAGAGATAAAATCATTTAATGTGTCTTGCATGAACATATCATCAGTCAATTCAATACCTTCAAAGTAATTTAATTGCTGTAAAGCGCCCAAGTCTATAGCTGAATCGCCAATTCTGGTACCTACAGTCACCACATTTTCTTTAGTAAGAAAAACTCCGAAGGGAATGTTTTGAATTGGAAAATCACTGTTTTCTGGTATCTCTAACCATGATTTTCTTTTGGTATCGTTGGCTGTTATTGACATAATATGTTAATTGTTTTGTTGAAAATTATACTTCAAATATATTATAATCTAACAGTTTCACAAACGTTTTTTTGTATTTTTGCTTCAAATTAACTAAAAACGAAGAAATGCAACGCGACAAACAAATTTTTGACCTTATTCTAGAAGAACAAGAAAGACAAATACACGGATTAGAACTAATTGCTTCAGAGAACTTTGTAAGTGACGAAGTAATGGAGGCAGCAGGTTCTGTTTTGACTAATAAATATGCAGAAGGATATCCAGGAAAAAGATACTACGGAGGTTGCGAAGTAGTGGATGTTGTGGAGCAAATTGCTATTGATAGAGCTAAGGAATTGTTTGGTGCTGAATATGCTAATGTGCAGCCACATTCTGGTTCACAAGCTAATACAGCAGTTTTCTTTGCTTGCCTTAAACCTGGTGACAAGATTCTTGGTTTTGACTTGTCTCATGGTGGACATTTAACACACGGTTCTCCGGTAAATTTTTCGGGACGTTTGTATAGCCCAGTTTTCTATGGTGTTGATGCAGAAACAGGACGTTTAGATTATGATAAAATTCAAGAAATAGCAACAAAAGAGCAGCCAAAATTGATCATCGCAGGAGCTTCGGCTTATTCACGTGATATGGATTTTGAGCGTTTTAGAGTAATTGCTGATAGTGTTGGCGCTATTTTATTTGCTGATATTTCACATCCTGCAGGATTGATTGCTAAAGGATTAATGAATGACCCAATTCCTCATTGTCATATCGTTTCGACTACGACACATAAAACATTACGTGGACCTCGTGGAGGTTTGATTATGATGGGTAAAGATTTTCCTAATCCATTTGGTTTAACAACTCCAAAAGGAGATATCAGAATGATGTCATCATTATTGGACTTAGCTGTTTTTCCTGGAAACCAAGGAGGACCTTTAATGCACATCATTGCTGCAAAAGCAGTTGCTTTTGGTGAAGCTTTGAAAGATGAGTTCTTTACTTATGCTTTACAATTGCAAAAAAATGCGAACGCAATGGCAGATGCTTTCGTGAAAAGAGGGTACAATATCATTTCTGGAGGTACAGACAACCACATGATGTTGATTGATTTGAGAAACAAAGGGATTTCTGGAAAAGAAGCTGAAAATGCTTTAGTAAAAGCAGAAATCACTGTTAATAAAAATATGGTTCCATTTGATGACAAGTCACCATTTGTAACTTCTGGTATCCGTGTTGGAACTCCAGCTATCACCACTCGTGGATTAGTTGAAGAAGATATGGAAACGATAGTTGAATTAATTGACAGAGTGTTGATGAATCATACAAATGAAGATATCATCGAACAAGTGGCTAATGAAGTTAACGAAATGATGAGCGAAAGAGCTATTTTCGTTTTCTAAAAAACTTTTGTTTAAAGTTTCAGGTTTAAAGTTTAAAGGTTTGTGTTTACGGAAATGTATCGCATGTTTTAAACTTTAAACTTTTTTTTTTGAATTCAAACTTTAAACTATTATAAATTTTAAACAAAAAAAGATGGGTGTATTAAGATTGCAATTACCAACGGATCCAAGATGGGTAAATATTGTTGAGAAAAATATCGAGGAAATCTTAACGGATCATGCTTGGTGTGAACAAAAAGCGGCCACTAACGCAATAACTATAATTACTAATAATTCAGAGCATCAGGATTTAGTAAAGGATCTTTTGGCCTTGGCCAAAGAAGAAATTGATCATTTTGAGCAAGTTCACAATATCATTATTAAGCGTGGGTTAAAATTAGGTCGCGAGCGCAAAGACGATTATGTGAATGAGTTGTATTCATACATGAAAAAAAATGGAAATGGAAGTAGAGTTTCCAGTTTAGTAGAACGATTGCTTTTTTCGGCGATGATTGAAGCTAGAAGTTGTGAGCGTTTTAAAGTGCTGTCAGAAAATATTCAGGATGAAGAATTAGCTGTATTCTATCGTGATTTAATGGAAAGCGAAGCGGGACATTATACCACATTCATTACCTATGCTAGAAAATATGGAACTGGAATTGATGTAGAAAAACGCTGGAGAGAATGGATCGATTTTGAAGCTTCCATAATTGAAAATTACGGTAAAAATGAAACGATTCACGGATAAATGGGATTGGGATTGTAATATTTAGCATGTGATATAAAAGGATAGAAATCAGAAATTTAAACTATTATTAGGCTTTTGAAACGAAGTAATAAAGGAACAGAAGCTTTATTTTTTGCTTCGATTAATAAAATTAATATATATTTATAACCTATAATGTTAAACAATTATAATTTTTATTAAATGAGGCTCTATATAAAATATGATGGAATTGTTGCTTGTAGAGTGATTTTACAGGAACAATTAGAAAGATTAAATATCAAACATAAGCTTTTAGAATTAGGAGAGATTGAAATAAGCAATACTGTTTCTGATGCTGATTTTGCTGAACTTCAAGCTTCTTTAAATAAGTATGCAATTTATATTGTAAACAATGAAAAGAGCCAATTGATACAAAGAATAAAAGATACTATCGTAGAAATGATTTATGAGAATGATAAATTGCCAGCAATCACTATTTCCCAATATTTATCTGATAAACTTAATTTAAGTTATGGATATATAACTAATGTTTTTACGGAGAACACTTATTCTTCTATTGAGAATTTTATTATTATTCAAAAAATTGAAAGAGCAAAGAAATTGATATTAGAAGACCAATTGACTTTAACAGAGGTATCGTATAAATTGAATTATAGTAGCGTGGCTTATTTATCAAGTCAGTTTAAAAAAGTGACAGGCTTAACCCCTTCAGCCTTTAAAAGAATTGTAGATAAGAGAAGAAATTTATCGAATTAACGTCAACTATTGTAAAAATTAAAAACAAAAAATAACACCGTATATATATGATTTCACATAAAGATTCTATGCACATTTTGATAGCAGATGATGATGAAGATGACCGTACTTTTTTTAGTGAGGCAATGATGGAACTTAAAATGAATAATAAGTTGACATTGTTTAACGACGGTAAAGACTTAATGGATTATTTATCAAACCCTGATATAATAATGCCGCATATATTGTTCTTGGATTTAAATATGCCTTACATGTCAGGATTTGAATGTCTTAAAGTCATAAGAGCCGATGTTAGATTTAAAGATGTTTCAATTGCCATATATTCAACTTCTTCGTCTGAAAAAGATATTGAAGAAACATTTGTTGAAGGTGCTAATATTTACATTAAAAAGCCCAATGATTTTGCTAAATTAAAAAAAGTGATCAAAGATGTTTTAAATATCAACTGGCAGTTTCATTCTTCAGGGTTAAATAAGGAAACCTTTTTCTTTAGCATCTAAAAAAACTGCTTGTGAAGTTAGTAAAATTATATAAAAACACTCAAATATTTAAGATTGCTTTAGTTGTAGCAATTTTGGTGGTAGGCTATATAGCGTCCATTTTTTATACCCAGATGAGAAGTCTTGACTCATCAGTTGGCTTAATTACAAATTCAACCGAAACTCAATTAGAGCTCGAAAAGATACTATCGACAATTAGTATGTATGAGAGTAATCTTAGAGGATATATAATCACGAAAGACGAATCTTATCTTAAAAACAGATTTTTAAAAAGAGGGGAGATTGATCAAAATATTGAGAAAATAAAAAAATTAGTAGCTAATAATCCCCGAAGAATTAAAGATATTGATTTACTCAATAAGTTAATAGATCATAGGTTTAATTTGTTTAGAGAAACTTTATTGTTATCAAAAAGTAAAACCTTTGATAGTGAGGGATTCAATGCCAAGCTGCAGGAGAGTAATGATTTTACGGAGACGATGAAATCATTTGTCTATAAAACGATAAATGCTGAAGGTGATAAAATAAAAGTTCATAATGTTAATCATCAATTTGAATTAGAAGACTCTATTATAAGTGCTTTTTTATTAGTGATACTTACATTATTGATTTTGCTATTGTCTTTTAATAAAACAAATGTTGATGTTGTTGAGTTGAAAAAAGCCAATGACGAATTAAAGTTTTTAAATCTATCGTTTAACAAAGCTGAAAAAATAGCTGGATTTGGTCACTGGAAAATTAATGTAGAAACAGGATTATATACTTTCTCTGATAATTTTTATCGTCTTTTAGGAGAAGAGCCTTATGCTTTTGAACCCAAATTAGAAAACCTCACAAAATACATTCATCCCGATGATTTAGCGTATGTCATGCAAAGTCATAAGGATTCATTGATAAGCTATGAACCTACATCGGTAACGTTTCGTTTTGTATTGGCTAATGGCGAAATTAAATATATTAAGTCAGTAGGAAGCTTTACCCAAAATAGCAAAGGAGAAATGATAAAAACGGGAGTGAATTATGACATGACCGATCAGTATGAAAAAACACTAGAATTAGAAGAAAGTAATATAGAACTAAAAAGTATTAATGAAGAATTAGAGTCTTTCAATAATATTGTAAGTCATGATTTGCAAGAGCCACTCCATAAAATTCAAATGTTTATTTCCAGAATAGGGGCTAGTGATAAGGAAACTATTTCAGAACAAGGAAGAGTCTATTTGTCAAAAATTGGTATTTCGGCTAATAAAATGCAAACGCTACTAATTGATTTAGTTAATTATTCTAGAACTGTAAAAGGAGATAAGGTTTTTGAAGAAGTTAATTTAAATGATATTGTAAAATTGGTGATTGATGATTTGTCGTCTGATATAGAAGATAAAAAAGCAGTTGTAGAAGTAGGAACTTTGCCTACGATAAAAGGAATGTCTTTTCAAATAGATCAACTTTTTGTGAATTTAATATCTAATGCATTAAAGTATAGTAAAGACACTGTTACTCCTCAAATTAATATTTATTCAGAAGATGTTGGTGTCGAGGAATTTTATCACGATAAATTGATTTTGGATAGTGACTATCATAAAATTATAATTAAAGATAACGGAATAGGATTTAAGCAAGAATATGCTGAAAAGATATTTATGTTATTTCAACGTTTAGAAACAGGTCCTAAATATTCGGGGACAGGTTTAGGTTTAGCTATTTGTAAAAAAATAGTTGACAATCACCACGGATACATTAAAGTTCAATCAGAGCCACATGTTGGCACCACGTTTTCTATTTATCTACCTAGAGACACTTAGTATTAAAAGTAGGTTTAGGAGAATAAGTACAGGTAAAAAAACGTTTTATAAATACTATTTTTTTACGTTTGCATAATTATAAATTTCACAATCCATTTACATGATAACTATTTCAGAAGCTACTTCTAAAGATTTTAAAACAATTCGAGAAATTGCCTATAAAACTTGGCCGGATGTATATGGCGAAATTCTATCTGCAGCACAATTGGAGTATATGTTAAAAGCCTTTTATTCTGTAGATGTATTAAGAGATAATGCCACTAATAATGGGCATCATTTTATTTTAGCTTCTGAGGGAGATGTTTGTCTTGGTTTTGCTTCCTTTCAGCATGATTATTTAAATGATAAAGTAACTCGTTTGCATAAGATATACTTGCTTCCTGAAGCGCAAGGAAAAGGGGCAGGCAAGTTGTTGATTGATACCGTTATAGATTATGCGAAAAAGAATCACTCAAAGATTCTTTCCTTGAACGTAAATCGATTCAACAAAGCATTAACCTTCTATCAAAAACTAGGTTTTGAAATCGTTGGAAAAGAAGATATAGAATTGGATCACGGCTATTTAATGGAAGATTACATGTTAGAAAAACAATTGTAATTTTAGCTTCCTCAGTGTAATTTGAACAAAACAGTCGGGTTATTGTTTTAAAAACTATTTTAATAGATATATTGTGAGAAAAAAGCGGTAAATTTAAGTGTTTGTTTATCACTTATTTTTATTAAATCGATTGGGATGAAATTTGGAAATTACACTTTATTAGCGGTGCTGTTTTTAGCACTGTCTTGTTCGAAAAAAAACGAAGGAATAAAACCCACCCTTGGCACTGTAACCGAAAGTGTCTATGCATCAGGAATTATTAAAGCAAAGGATCAATATACCGTTTACTCCACTGTAAATGGTATTTTGCAAAAAATAAAAGTTGCTGCAGGACAAGCTGTAGGGCAAGGTCAGTTGCTTTTTGAACTTGAAAGCGAAAAAGCAGAATTAAACACTGAAAATGCCAGATTAGCGTATCAACTTAGTCAAGGAAATAGTCTTTACATTAGGGATAAGATTGCAGAGATGGAGCTAAAAGTACAATCGGCAAAGGATAAGCTAACTCTTGACGAATCCATTTATAATAGAAACAATAAAATCAGATCGCTTGAAGGGATTTCAGAGGTGGACTTTGAAAGATTTGAATTAGCTTATAAAAGCTCTAAGATAAATTATGAGTCGGCTAAAAAGCAATTGGCACAACTCAAAGCACAGTTGAAGAACGACCAAGATCGCAACAACATCAATCTTAAATACAGCCAAAACACCCAAAGTGATTTTAGTATTAAAAGCGCTATCGCTGGACAATTGTTTGATGTTTTGGTTGATAAAGGTTCCTTAGTTACCACTCAGACGCCACTAGCGATAATAGGGAAGGCAAATTCGTTTGTATTGGAACTCGAAGTGGACGAGAATGATATGGTGCGTGTCGTTTTGGGTCAGAAAGTATTAGTTACTATGGACAGTTATAAAGGAGAAGTTTTTGAAGCAATAGTTGATAAAATATATCCTATTATGGATGCCCGTTCCCGTACATTTAAAATTGAAGCCCAATTTGTTAAAGCCCCAAGAAAACTATATCCTAATCTAACGGCCGAAGCAAATATAATTATTCAGACAAAAGAAAATACGATTACTATTCCTAGAAGTTATTTAGTAGACAATGAATATGTGATTGTTAATAATGATGAGAGAAGAAAAGTGAAAATTGGTTTGAATGATTACCAAAAGGTGGAGATTTTAGAAGGATTGAAAAAGGAAGAAACTATTTATACTCCGAAACAGTGAATTATAAACTGATTTTAGATATTGCTTTTCATTTGCTTAGAGCTAGACTTAAACAAACTATTGTTGCCGCTGTGGGTGTCACTTTTAGTATTGCTATGTTTATCTCTTTGGTCAGTTTTATGAGCGGATTGAATGAATTACTGGATGGATTAATGCTGAATAGAACACCGCACATTCGGATGTATAATGAAGTAAAACCATCGGATAATCAACCTCTATCATTGTCTTATGAATATAAAGGGAATACTGGTTTTATTCATTCGATAAAACCAAAAGATCGAGGGAAATCGATATACAATAGCATGTCGATTATTAGGACTTTAAAACAAGATAAACGAGTAATTGATGTCGCACCAAAAGTGACTGCTTCTGTTTTATTTAATTCAGGAACTATTGAAATTTCTGGCTTTGTGAACGGAATAGATGTTGTTGCAGAGAACACTCTTTTTATGACAAGCGATTATATTAAAGAAGGTAAATTGTCTGATTTGAATCAGAACAACAGCATCATTATAGGAAAAGGTTTGTCGGATAAGATGTTACTTTCGAAAGGAGATATTATTAAAGTATCCACTTCTAATGGAAATTTAGCCTCCTTAAAAATAGTAGGGATTTCTGAAACAGGGATCGCTGATATTGATAATATGTCTAGTTATACGTCATTAACTACCGCTCAAAAATTATTAGGTCAACCTAAAAATTATATTACTGATATTCAAGTTAATCTTTATAATAAAGAATTGGCTGTGGCTATGGCCAAAGAGTTTCATACTGTGTTTAATTTGGATACGATAGATTACTTGGCTGCTAATGTGCAATTTGAAACAGGAAGTACCGTTCGTAGCATTATTTCTTACACAGTAGGAATCGTATTATTGATAGTTGCCGGTTTTGGAATTTACAACATATTGAATATGATGATTTATGAAAAAATGGATAGTATAGCTATTCTTAAAGCTACAGGATTCTCTGGGAACGATGTCAAATGGATTTTTATATCCTTATCGATAATAATAGGAGTTGCGGGAGGTATTTTTGGATTAATTTTCGGTTATATCTTTTCTAGTATAATTGACATTATCCCATTCACAACGACTTCTGTACCATCTGTTACGACTTATCCTATTGATTATAATATTGCTTACTACGGCATCGGAATAGTATTTGCGCTTTTTACAACAATTATCTCTGGTTTATTTCCAGCCATGAAAGCAAGCAGGGTAGATCCCGTTGAAATTATTAGAGGAAAATGATATGAAAGAAACAGCTTTAGAGACCAAAGGGTTAATCAAATATTTTTACAATCCGAAGAAATTTCAAGTAATCAAAGATATTAATTTGAAGATTAATTATGGTGAGTTTGCATCCATAGTAGGTAAGTCTGGTTGTGGAAAATCTACTTTGTTGTATTTGCTATCTACCATGGATACTGATTATGAAGGACAGTTACTAATACATAATGAGCTTATTACGGGGCAATCTGATGAGAATTTGGCTAAAATTAGAAATGAAAAAATCGGTTTTGTATTTCAATTTCATTATCTGTTACCAGAATATAATGTTCTAAATAACGTGATGCTTCCTGGTTTTAAATTAGGTAAATATTCTAAAGAGGAATTAGAGCATCGTGCGATGGGACATTTAAAAACATTAGAGATAGATCAGCATGCTTTAAAAATGCCTAATCAATTGAGCGGAGGAGAAAAGCAGCGTGTTGCTATTGCTCGTGCTTTAATTAATGATCCTTTGATTATTATGGGGGATGAGCCTACGGGAAACTTAGACAGGAAAAGCGGAGATATCGTATTTGATATTTTCAAAAGGTTAACTGTAGATTTTAATCAAACAATATTGATTGTGACTCACGATCCTGATTTTGCCGATAAAACAGATCGAATAATTACAATGGAGGACGGCCGAATTATTTCTTAGGGAAACGGAGTGCTTTTTACTCTAATTTAAATATAATAATCACAATTATTCAGCATATATTAAGAAGTAGGCAGATAAAAAATAATAAGTAGTTCTTACAATTTAGAATAAACATGTTTTTTGTAAAATTGCTAATTAATTCTATTCTAACTGCTTATAACTATTTCGTTACTACTGCCATTTACAGGAAAAACGATTGCGTTGATTTTTACTTAACAAAATCATAAAATTAATTTTCACTTTCATTGTTTAACTACATTTGACCTCGAAATGAGAGCAACAATTTTTTTTATATTCCTTTGCACATTCTTTTTTTGCAAAGGTGAAAATTTAACTGTTAACCGTACACATCCTTGTAGTGCGCAGAACTCTTTGGCTCAAAAACATTTTTTAGAAAATCAAGGTTTACGTGACAATTCAGATCAGTATAATAAAATTATTGAAGATACAGATACTGGAGAGGATAATCTTAATTCAGATAATACCTCAAATAAATTTGTACCATTAAATTTTGAGGCTACTCACAAATGGTATATTACAAATTCCAATTTCTTTTATTTAAAAGATAATTTAAAAGGCATAAAAAACTTTCCGTCTTTTTTTGGATATTCCCAACCAATCTACATTATAATAAGAGTTTTAAGAATTTGATTATTGACTTCATCAGTTGATAAATTAATGACTTTTAATCTCTAACGGAGAAAAATAACTTTATTTTTCCAAATGACGGTTTTCGGACACGCCATGGCTACTGATGACTTGTTTTGCCCATAATATTTTTAAATCCAATCAATCAAGTACTCAATTCATAAACTATCATGAAGAGAATCGCCATTTTATCAGGGCTAATCGCCCTAATAAGCTTAACGAGTTGTAACTCAAAAAAAGAAGAGAAAGAAGTAACAGAAACGTTTTCAGTTACAAATCCGGTTGTAGTTGACACCTCATTTACAAAGGAATATGTTTCACAAATACGGTCTGTTAAAAACATAGAAATTAGAGCTTTAGAAAAAGGGTTCTTACAAAAAATTTATGTTGATGAAGGTCAATATGTGAAGGCAGGTCAAATATTATTTAAAATATTACCTACGATGTACGAAGCTGAATATCAAAAGGCGCTAGCCGAAGTAAAGGCTTCAGAAATAGAATTACAAAACACTAAAGATTTAGCCGATAAGAATGTAGTTTCTAAAAATGAATTGGCTGTAGCCAAAGCTAAATTAGATCAGGCAAGAGCCGAAATGGCAATGGCTAAATTTCATTTATCTGCGACTGATATTAGAGCGCCATTCTCAGGAACTATTGATAGACTACCTAAAAAATTAGGCAGTCTTATTGATGAAGGTGAATTATTGACTAGCCTTTCTGACAATAGTGAGATGTATGCTTATTTCAATGTTTCTGAGCCAGAATATTTAGATTATGAAACTGATATTAAGAACCGTGCTCAAAACCAAGTAGGTTTACTTTTAGCTAATGGTACGCCATTGAAATACAAAGGAAAAGTAGAGGTGATAGAGAGTGAATTTGATAGCGAAACTGGAAATATAGCTTTTAGATCAAGATTCCCTAATCCTGATAAATTACTTAAAAATGGTGAGACAGGTAAAGTACTAATGACTGTTCCGCTGAAAATTGCTTTAGTAATTCCACAAAAGGCAACATATGAAATCCAAGACAAAAAATATGTGTTTTTAGTAGATAAAAACTGCATTGTACATTCTCAAGAAATTGAAATTAAGGGTGAAATGCCTGACTTGTATGTGCTAAAAAGCGGTGTTTCAGCTAGCGATATGATTTTATTGGAAGGTGTTCAAAAGGTAAAAGAGGGCGATAAAATTAAATGTAAAACAATGGATCCTAAAATTGTAATTGAGCATTTAAGGTTAAAAGCGGAATAAATTAATCCTATAAAAAAATATATAAATGTTTAATAAATTTATCCAAAGGCCCGTCTTGTCGATAGTAATATCGCTAATAATTGTCTTTTTAGGGGTATTGTCGGTGATGAATTTACCTATTACCCAATTCCCATCCATTTCACCACCAATGGTGAATGTTACAGCAGATTACCCAGGTTCTAATGGAGAATTGATGATCAAATCAGTTGTTATTCCTTTAGAACGAGCCTTAAATGGAGTACCGGGAATGAAATACATGACTTCCGATGCAGGAAATGATGGTGAAGCTAGTATTCAAGTCGTATTCAACTTAGGTACTGATCCTAATCAAGCCGCTATTAATGTTCAAAATCGTGTGGCTTCTGTGGTTAATAAACTACCGCCATTAGTGGTAAGAGAAGGTGTGAAAATTACTCGTGAAGTTCCAAGTATGCTGATGTATGTAAACCTTTTTAGTACGGATAAAAATACCGACCAAAAGTTTTTGTACAATTATGCCGATATCAATGTTTTATCTGAATTGAAAAGGGTAAATGGCGTTGGTTCTGGAGATATTTTAGGAACTCGCGAATATGCTATGCGTATTTGGTTGAAACCCGATCGTATGTTGGCCTATAAAATTTCTACCGATGAGGTAATGGAAGCTTTATCAAGTCAAAGTTTAGAAGCTTCACCGGGAAAAACAGGAGAAGCCTCCGGTAAACGTTCACAAGCATTTGAATATGTATTGAAATATTCAGGCCGATTTACAACCGAAAAACAATATGGAAATATAATATTACGTTCCAATGCAAACGGCGAAATATTAAGATTAAAAGATGTTGCTAATATTGAGTTTGGAAGTTCGATGTATGATATCTATTCGAATTTAAATGGTAAACCGTCTGCAGCGATTGTATTGAAACAATCATTTGGTAGTAATGCAAATCAAGTTATTGAAGATGTAAAAGCCAAATTAGAAACCATCAAGAAAAAATTCCCAAAAGGAATGGATTATGAAATTTCATATGATGTTTCTAAATTCTTGGATGCTTCTATTGAAAAAGTAATACATACTTTAATTGAAGCTTTTATTTTGGTAGGCTTAGTGGTATTTCTTTTCTTAGGAGATTGGCGCTCTACAATAATCCCAGCAATTGCGGTGCCAGTATCATTAGTTGGAACTTTTATGTTCATGCAATTCTTCGATATTTCACTTAACTTAATTACGTTGTTTGCGTTGGTTTTGGCTATTGGAGTGGTCGTCGATGACGCCATTGTGGTAATCGAAGCCGTGCACGCTAAGATGGAGGAAGAACATATCGGCCCATTAAAAGCGACTAAAAAAGCGATGCATGAAATTTCGGGAGCTATTGTGGCTATTACGTTCTTGATGGCTGCAGTATTTATTCCAGTTGCGTTTATGTCTGGCCCAGTTGGGGTGTTTTATAGACAGTTCTCTATTACGATGGCAACAGCAATTATTCTTTCGGGAATCGTTGCATTGACATTGACACCTGCACTTTGTGCGATGATGTTAAAAAACAATCATGGTAAACCGAAAAAGAAAACGCCTATAAATAGATTTGTAGATGGTTTTAATAACCTATTTAACCTTACTCAAGGTAAATATCAAAATTTACTAGCCAAAATTATAAATAGAAGAGCGATTACTTTTATTGCACTGGTAGGATTTTGTGCAGGAACATGGTTAATCAGTAGCACGGTTCCTTCTGGATTTATCCCGAATGAGGATCAAGGGATGTTTTATGCCATTATTCAAACACCTCCGGGATCTTCACTAGAACGAACAAATGATATTTCAGTAAAATTGCAAAAAATTGCCGAAGGTGTTGAAGGAGTAAAATCGGTTTCTTCTTTAGCAGGTTATGAAATTTTGACTGAAGGTACTGGATCTAATGCAGGAACTTGTTTGATTAATCTTAAGGACTGGAATGATAGAAAGCACTCTGTTGTAGAGATTATGGCAGAATTAGAAGAAAAATCTAAAGATATTCCTGGTGCAAATATTGAATTTTTCCAACCACCAGCGGTACCAGGATATGGCGCTGCGGGAGGATTTGAGCTTCGTTTATTGGATAAAACGGGTTCAGGTGATTACAAAAAAATGGAGGCGATTAATAATGATTTTGTAAAAGAATTAAACAAACGTCCTGAATTATCTAATGTATTCAGTTTCTATAGCGCCAGTTTTCCTCAGTACATGATGAAAGTGGATAATGACCTAGCACAGCAAAAAGGAGTTTCCATTGAGAATGCAATGAATACCTTGTCTACTTTAGTGGGAAGTAATTACGAAATTAGTTTTATTAAATATGGAATTAATTATAAAGTAATCGTGCAAGCATCTCCAGAATATCGTGCATTGCCAGAGGATATTTTGAAACTCTACGTTAAAAATAACCGAGATGAAATGGTTCCTTATTCTGCTTTTATGAAGTTAGAAAAAGTATATGGATTATCGGAGATTACGAGACACAATATGTATACTTCTACAGAGATTAGCGGTTCTGCCGCCGCTGGATATAGTAGTGGTACAGCTATTAAAGTCATTCAAGAAGTTGCCGCTGAAAAATTACCAAGAGGATACGATATTGACTGGGCAGGTATTTCTGCTGATGAGGTATCACAAGGAAATCAGGCCATCTGGGTATTCCTTATCTGTTTAGGATTTGTGTACTTAGTCTTAGCGGCCCAATACGAAAGTTTTATTCTGCCTTTATCTGTAATTCTATCCTTACCAGCGGGTATATTTGGAGCTTTTCTTTTATTGAAATTAACAGGACTCGAAAACAATATCTATGCTCAAGTAGCTATGGTAATGTTGATAGGGTTGCTGGGTAAAAATGCCGTTTTGATTGTGGAATTTGCCATTCAGCGACATGCAGCAGGGAAATCAGTGCTAGATGCTGCAATGGAAGGAGCAAAAGCTAGGTTCCGTCCTATTTTGATGACATCATTTGCTTTTATCGCAGGTTTGCTACCATTGGTTTTTGCTACTGGACCAGGTAAAATTGGTAATAGAACTATTGGAACAGCAGCAGCTGGAGGGATGCTTATTGGTACAATTTGCGGTGTGTTTGTAATTCCGGGATTGTATTACATCTTTGGTCGAATAGCAGAGAAATACAAGTTGGTAAAAAATGAAGAAGAAAATCCATTAACTGAAGAAATTGATAACAATGAAGTTCATAAAGAAAAATAGTATTGCCATAGCTATCTGTATCATGGTAGTAGGTTGTAAGGCACCATCAGCTGTAGAAAGCACTGCTAAAGTAGCTATTCCAAACGCATTTGTTACTAGTACAGATACCACTACTGTTGCAAGTATGAAGTGGAGAAGTTTCTTTACTAATAAGAACCTGCAAAAGTTGATTGATACCGCACTTCAAAACAACCAAGAGTTGCAAATTACGTTACAGGAAATTGAAATAGCAAAAAATGAAGCACGAATTAGAAAAGGATTTTTATTACCAACAGTAGGTCTTAGAGCGGGTACTGGTGTCGAAAAAGTAGGACGATATACTAGTACGGGCGCGGGCGATGCTTCTACTGAGATTTATCCAGGAAGAGAAATGCCTGATCCACTGACAGATTTTAGTATTGGGGCTTACGCCAATTGGGAAGTAGATATCTGGAATAAACTGCATACTGCAAAAAAAGCAGCGGTTACTCGCTATTTAGCCACGGTCGAAGGTAAAAACTTTGTACTGACTAATCTTGTTGCCGAGGTTGCTACTTCGTACTATGAACTGCAGGCTTTGGACAACCAACTCCTAATTGTAAAACAAAATATTGCGCTTCAAAAGAATGCCTTAGAAATTGTAAAATTGCAAAAAGAAGCGGCAAGAGGAACGGAATTAGCAGTACAGAAATTCCAAGCTGAGGTGCTGAAGTCACAAAGCATGGAGTATGATATTAATCAAAATATCAAGGAGACAGAGAATAGAATCAATTTTCTCTTAGGTCGTTTTCCTCAGGAAATTCAAAGAGACAGAACCGCTGTTTTAAGTATTGTTCCTGAAGCTATGCAAGTAGGGATTCCTTCGCAATTGCTAACGAACCGTCCAGACATCAAACAAGCCGAATTAGAATTGGCTGCAGCCAAATTAGATGTGAAAGTAGCGAGAGCAGAGTTTTTTCCTTCTTTCGGGATTTCAGCAGGAGTTGGGTATAATGCATTCAAAACCTCTTTCTTGTTTAAGTCACCTGCTTCATTATTGTACTCATTGGCAGGAGATTTAGCGGCACCATTAATTAATAGGAATGCTATAAAAGCGGAGTTCAGTAATGCAAATGCAAGACAAATTCAGGCGATGTATAACTATGAGCGCGTAATTTTAAATGCGTATTTAGAAGTGTCAAACCAACTTTCTAAAATTGATAACTTAGAAAAAAGCTATGATTTAAAATCAAAACAAGTAGCTGCTTTAGACAGATCTATAGATGTTTCAAATGATTTGTTTAAGTCAGCGAGAGTTGATTATTTAGAAGTGTTACTTACACAACGGGATGCACTAGAAACAAAATTGGAATTAATAGAAACTAAAAAAGACCAATTGAATGCCGTTGTTAATGTTTATAAAGATCTTGGAGGCGGTTGGAGATAGCCACTAATTTAATTTGAAATGAGAGTCGGAATTTATTCCGGCTTTTTTTTATTAAAATATCTTATTCGACAATAATATCGTACTTGGTTAGCAACCCTTTTAGACCTTCAATAGAAAATTGTGCTTTTTTAAGTTTCGTTTTGGCAGGATCGATTGAATAGTTATAGCTCGTTCTAAAGTCGGCTTTGTCGGCAATTGCTTTTTCAAATTCAGAACGGTATAAATCACAGTTGTTAAATAAGACTTCGGTTAAATTAGTACTCATGAAGTCAACGGCAACCAGACTAGTATTTGTGAATGTAGTGCCTTTCATCTTTAAGGCATAAAATTTGGAGAAATCCAAAATACAATCCTTAAAATGAACTTCAAAAATGAATTTGTCGCACATAGCAAAGTTCACATCGATCATTTTACAGGTGTTAAAAAAGACTGTTCTAAAGGCAACATGATTTATTTTGGCAGTAGAAAAACTACAAGAATTGAAATTGCAGTCGATAAAAGTTACTGCAATAAAATTACATTGGGAGAAATCACAATTGGTAAAAGTGCAAGATTCAAATTCCTTGAAATTGACTTCGTTTTCACTATAGGTGATTTCATTGTATTGTAAGTCAATATTGTATTTAGACATTTTTTTGGAGATGAATTTGATAAGAAGCAAAAAAGCAATTATCGTTTAGTTAGATAATTGCGTTTTTTATGCGGTCAAATGTACAAATTTCAAATCGTTTTTTTACAAGATTTGTAGAAGCCGGGATGTTTTTTTAATGATTGATTATCAGGTAAATTGAGCCCTCGTACAGAAAAGTAGATTAAGATAATGAAGGAAGTGTTTTTACAATACAGCATTCTATCTTTGTCTCGCATCGGGATTGTGAAGGATAGATTTTTTTATTTGATTTTGTAAACTATAACATGCTATTTATTCAACCTCATAACCAGTTTGATAAGTAATAACCGTATCATTTTTTACAAGATTCAAGTTTTGATTTTGATATTTAATATCACTTAGAAATTGCTCTCTTTTAAACTCTGTTATTATGAACTTAAAATCATCTATTTGAAGTAGGTTGGTATCAATTTCTAATTCTAAACAACTAATTAATCCAATTTCTTTTTTTATAATGTAAAGTCCTGTTTCTAATTGATTTGAATTAAAAATATTGTTTTTATCGACTTTGTACAATGGAAATAAAACTAATTCATTGAATAGTTCGTTTGGTTTTAGTTTTAATACTTTGTGGCGGTTGAACCAAATTTCGATTTGACTTTTTGGTTTATCTAAAACTCCCGATAGTACGGTTGCGTCTAAGTCTAAAATTGAAGTAAATCTATTATCCTTCAATTGATAATAAAAAAATGGATCTAACAGTAAATCGGTGAGAGGTCTCTTTTTTCTAGAGGCAATTTCCGTCCAATGCTCATAGGTATCCGCATCTAATCGTAGTTGTCTGACTTCTATTCCTTCTCCGAATATGTTAATTTTTAGTTTGGGCATCGTTTTGATTTATTCTAAAGGGAAATAGCTAAACATAAAATGGGAAGATTAAAGTATATCCCAATTTACGTCACCCAAATCTAGTTCACCGTTCATATCAACCGTTAACCATGACATACCCGGAAAAGCTTCATTTAACGTAATTGAGAATCCAGACATTGTGCTGTGCTCTAGATTTTTTTGTCCTTCGTCCTGTAATTTAGCTTTGAGTTTTTCATGTTGTTCGTCACTCAAAGTTATACGTATTTGTTTCATGTTTAGTGTATTTTAAATGATTTTTTATATATGTTTTCAATGGCATTAATTCTATCTGGATTAATTTTTCGAATACCAATGGCTGCAAAGTTCACGGAGGGGATAGTAGGGCAAATTTTTATAATACAGAATATAGAGGCAGCATAAGACCATTCAAACCAAGTATTTTGAAGTTGGTTAAACACATATACTTTTTTGTGATGCTCAATAGTCATTTGAATTGCCCAACCCGTTCCACCAGAAACACATTCGTTTTACCTAATTCTCTTTTTTCTGTTGGAAACCCATTTACCACATAGCCTTGCGCTTCGCAATAATCAGCTATTAGCTCTCTAATATAACCTTTTTGAACTTCAGCATATGTGTTGTCATCTATGGAAGCATCAGTCGCATTCCAAGACGGATGTGTTTCTAGAATTTTTGTTTAACTTCTTCGATAGTCATAGTGCTGTATTTTTATTTTGTAAAAGTAATTGGCTATAACGCCAAACCGTGACATTTAAAGTTTTTTGTCTTTATAATATCAAAACAATAGTACAGTTAATTATGAGTATAAGATTACGGTTTTCCATAAAATTGACATTTTTTAATTTAGTATTTTTACAATGATTCATTTGTGCCAAATGGTACTTTTATATCGTTTTTTATTGCGATATTGCTATTGAAAAGAGTAGGATTGAACCAAGATTAAGATAAGTTACTCATTATAAGTTTAAAGCATGAAAGTATTACACACTGCCGATTGGCATTTAGGAAAGAAACTGGATCATTTTTCTCGCTTGGAAGAGCAAAAGAAAGTAATGAATGAAATTTGTGATATAGCGGACAGCCAGAATGCAGATGTGGTTATAGTAGCAGGGGATTTATTTGACACATTCAATCCTCCAGTAGAAGCTATAGATTTACTTTATAAAACGCTGAAAAGACTCACGAATAATGGTAAACGTCCAGTAATAGCCATTGCAGGGAACCACGACAGTCCAGATCGAATAGATTCCCCAAATCCTTTAGCACGTGAATGTGGGATATTATTTGTAGGTAATCCTGATGTTACGATTCCAACCATAACTATTGAGTACGGATTTGAAATAACCCAATCAGAAAACGGTTTTATAGAAATTCAACTGCCACAATATGATTTTCCTATCCGCATCATCACCACGCCTTATGCGAACGAAATGCGTTTGAAAACCTATTTGGGAGCCGAAAATAAAGAACAACAATTGAATCAGCTATTGCAAGATTCTTGGGCTGCACTTGCCGATAAATATTGCAATACCAAGGGAGTGAATATCCTAACCACGCATTTGTATATGTTGAAGCGTGGAGGAGAAATCCTAGAAGAGCCCGATGGCGAAAAACCATTGCGTATTGGGAATGCCGATATCGTATATACCGATTGTATTCCACATCAAATGCAATATACCGCTTTAGGGCATCTGCATCGTTTTCAGAATGTGGGTGGGCATCCTAGTCCTGTAGTGTACTCTAGTAGTCCACTGTCTTATAGTTTTTCGGAAGCGGGACAAGAAAAAAAAGTAGTTCTAATTGAAGTCCAGCCAAATGAGGCTGTGAAATTTACAGGTATTCCGCTGCAATCGGGGCGGGTTTTACATCGAAAACGGTTTGAAAATATAGATGATGCTCTAGCATGGTTGTTAGAGAATCCCTATTGTTTAGTTGAATTGACTTTGGTTAGTGATACTTTTTTTGCAACACAAGATCTCAAACGAATCCATGAAAGTCACGACGGAATCATCTTTATCATTCCAATTGTAACTAAGGATGGCAATGCGGAGCAACAAACTCCAAAAGTAAATTTAGATCAAGACATTCAAGGATTGTTCAAGGATTACTTTGTTTCGAAACACAAACAGGAACCCAACGACGAATTGTTGGAGTTGTTCAATGAAATTATTGGAAGCCAAGCTAAAAACGAATAAAAAACACCCTTTATGTTACCATTAAAATTAAGTATTACCGGTTTGTATTCGTATCAAAAAAAACAAACTATTGATTTTGAAGAATTGACAAATGCGGGTTTATTCGGTATTTTTGGAGCGGTGGGTTCTGGGAAATCCTCTGTTTTAGAAGCTATTGGTTTTGTCTTGTATGGAGAAACGGAGCGTTTGAACAGTAGAGACAAACGTTCGTATAACATGCTAAATTTAAAATCAGATAGAGCTAATATTGAATTTGATTTTTTAAATTTTGAAGAACGGAAATTCAAGTTTGTAGCCGATTGGAAAAGAAATAAAAAACGTTTTGAAGAAACCACAACCATAGAACGCTTGGCGTACGAATGGATAGAGGAGGAATGGGTTCCCATGACTTCTGCCGATGCAACATTGTTAATAGGACTAACTTATGAAAATTTTCGTCGTACGATTATCATTCCGCAAGGAAAGTTCAAGGAGTTTTTGGACTTGAAAGGAAAAGATCGTTCGGATATGATGAAAGAAATTTTTCATCTGCAGCGATTTGATTTAGCGTCGAAAGTGGCAAGCGCACAAAGTGCCGCCAGAACACAGTTGGATCAACTTAAAGGGGCATTATCAGGATTTGAAGCGATTTCGAAAGAAACCATTACAGCTTTAGAAGAGGAAGTAGTAGCAGCGAATACGGAATTACAAACGAATAAAACCGAATTGGAATTGGTGGAAACCGAGCTCCAAAAAATGACTACTTTAAAAACTAATTTTGAAGACTTAGAAAAAAAGAAAACCCTCCTTTCTACTTTTATCGAACAAAAACCAAAAATGGATGCGCTACAAACCGAGATTGATGCGTTTGAAATCACAGACAAAGCTTTTAAGGGTGTATTAAATGAGTTGGGTTATGCAACAACAAGCTTATCCAAAGCAAAAGAACAATTATTTTTACTCGAAAGCAGTAAAAAAGCAGTTGAGGAGAGCAAGAAAGCGAATAGAATTGTAATGGAAGAATTGCAACCACTTTTCGACCAATTAGATAACTCCAAAAATAAAGTCTCCGATTTAGAATCGATCGAAAAAATAGTTGGTTTACAGTTGGAAGTTGCGGTAGTCGAAAAAAAGAGTAAAGATATCGAACTACTATTTTTGGAAAGCGAAAAGAAAGAAAGCGAGCTAAAGCAAAATTTATCTGCTATTCAAACAGAATTGGGTGCTTTAAAATCTAAAAAGCTTGATGGAAACGTATTGCTAGAAGTGGGTAATTGGTTTACTAAACAAGAATATTTAGTAGAGCAATTAACGGCAAAAGCGACAAGAATAAAAGTTATTCAAGATTATTTAGAGACACAAAAAATATTGTTTACAGTACTGGAATTGTCTGTGGATACTTGGAAAACAGTCGTAGAGGAAAAACGAGAACTGCTTTTGAAAGAAAAGAAAGCTGTTTTTGCAACCAAAACAAAGCTTTTGGTTTCCAAAGAATTAGCACATTTTGCCCATAATTTGCACGATGGCGAAAACTGTCCTTTGTGTGGATCGCTAGAACATCCAAATGTGATGCAAGCCGAAGATGTTTCGGAACAATTGGCGATTGTGGAAGCCACGATTTTAAAATTAGAAAATAGCGAAAATGAAATTACATTAATCGAGAAGAAAGCTTTCAAAATCGAAAATGATATTACACATGCAGTCGAACAATTGCGATTGACTGTTATCGATAAAGAAGCTTTGGAATCCGATTCTAAAATTCATCTTTCAAAATTCATTTGGACAGCATTTAGTGCTACAGATGATGCTGGTTTCTTGGCTAAAAAACAAGAGCAGCAAGTTATCGAAAAATCCATATCTGAGACCGAAAAAAGGGAAAAAGATACTCGTACACTGCAGGAACAATTGGCAGAACAACTGAAAGTTCAATCGGCAAATAAAGGAACTATTGCCAATGAAAAAGCATCCAAATCAGGAGCGATAGCGAATGAATTATCCCAATTAAAAGTACTTGCCTTTGCGGATTATGCGCAAACGGACACTGCTATAATTCGTGATGAAAAAACAAAATTACATTTAGAAAACAGCAGAGTAGCATCAGAATATAAATTAAAATCGGATGCGATTGTACTTCAAGATAAAGAATTAGCAGGAATAGAAGCTAATTTTAAACTGATTAGTGAACAAGTGGTTTCAAACGAACAATTAGTACTCGAAACCCAAAAGAAAATAACTGAATTACTCCAAACGCATCACTTGGATTCGATAGATACCGTTCAACTAATTCTTTCTAAGGCTTGGGATATAGAAGTAGAGAAAGCACGAACAAAGCAGTTTACCGTAGATTTAAAAGTAGCAGAGAATGCTGTTGCCGAATCAGAGAAGTTAGTAGTGAACCAGAGCTTTGATAGTAAAGTTTTTGAAGATAAACGAATTCTGGTTGCAGAGGTTAAATTAAAGGTTGAAACCCAATTAGGAAAGCTATCGACCTTGCAAGACAACTTAAAACGTAGTAATGCATCGTTGCTAGAAAAAGCAACCTTATTAGCTCAGTTTGAAGTATTAAATACCCGTTCTACAAACTTAGGAACATTAGCCAATATGTTTAACGCTAGTGGTTTTGTAAACTATGTTTCTAGTATTTATTTGCAAAATTTAGCAGATGTAGCTAATGTCCGTTTTCATCGTATGACTAAAAACCAACTGAGTTTAACGATTAATAATTCCAATGAGTTCGAAGTGATTGATTACCTGAATGATGGTGCTTCTAGAAGTGTAAAAACGCTTTCAGGAGGTCAAGGTTTTCAAGCTTCTTTATGTTTGGCTTTGGCATTAGCAGAAAGTGTGCAATCTTTAAATAAAAATGATAAGAATTTCTTTTTTATTGATGAAGGTTTTGGAACGCAAGATCCCGAAAGTGTCGCTGTGGTTTTTGAAACCTTGCAATCACTTTACAAAGAAAATAGAATTGTTGGAATCATTTCGCATGTCGCAGAACTACAAGAACGTATTCCTCGTTCTATCAATGTGATTAAAGATGAAGAAAAGGGAAGTGTAGTAACTGAAAGTTGGAATTAGATTGAAGGAGATTTTATTAAAAATTAGTAGTCAAACCAAAGGAATAGATGTACTGCTATGAAAATTAATAATTATTTGCAGAAGAAGTAACTGATAATCGGTTTTACCTTCTGTTACAGTTATAAATTCCCTAAGTTGTAGCATCCGGTTGAACTATATCATCGAGGAATTGAAGAATAATGATATCTGACGCTAAGTTTTTTAGGAGTAAACTACGTTGTCTAAAAGAGACTGGATTAACTTCGTTGATCCAGTATGAGCTCCGTACCGGAAATGAAAAGTTCTTTTCAATCATTGATTGAAAATCTTTTTTTGTGTAAAAAATTGATTTTATGAGCAAACTCAACATCATTTTTTTATACAAAAAAAGCTCTGATTTTCATCAGAGCCTTTAATTTTGTGACCTTGACTGGATTATAACGAAACCTCTAGATGCCCACAGATAGTAGGCTGTAAAAGCAATATATTTTTAAAGGGGGTAATTATAGGGGTAACTAACTGGTAATATCAGTGATTAAACCATAGTCAATTCCTTTAGTTCCATCTCCATCAAATTTAACAATAATATCAGTGTCTACAATATCATCGGTATAATCATTATTAACTATAATCAATTGCATTTTATCCTTATACTTTTCCGCAAAACCTTTTAAATATACTAACAAAGATTTAAAAATCTTACTATCCTTAAATTCATCATTACTACCTGCAGACTCTCTGGTACCTAGATTCTTACCAATTGTGTCGAAAATTAGTACTTTTGGGTGATATGATTTTTTTAATTTTAGACTTAATTCTAGAATAGACAAAAAGTATGCAATATTAATTAATGTTACAGCTCCTAGACTACCTATACTGTCATATTTAATATTTCTAACAAATGGAAGATACGTTTTGGTATCGATATATGCAGTAGTAAGTTTTGGAAAGTTAAAAGCTTTAAGCGTTTTTTCGAAAATAACACTTAATTTGGCCATTAGATCAGGCATATCTGTATTATCTTCTAAAATATCTTTTATTTGTTTTCTTAAACTGTCTAATTTGTTTTCTTCAGATTGGATATTATCAGCCAAAGATAATAGTTCGCTTTGGACATTTAAACTTAAATTTAGATTTTCAATCTGTTTACTCACTTCTCCAATATCTCTATTGAGCTTTTCTATTTTTTCAATGAAAGGGCTTATAAATTCTTTTTGAATATTATTAATAGTAACTTCTAATTCGCTTATTATGCTTGTCAGCTTGACTTTTTTCTTTGTTAAATCAACTAATATTTGATTTTGATTATTTATAAATTCGATTAAAGAAGTTAATTTTGAATTCAAGCGTTTTCTTTCGGTTTTAATAGCTTTTTCTTCTTCATCATTAAATTCAGTTAACTCTTGCCCACAAAGATTACAAACATCATAATCTTTTACTTCAACTTCTGTGCTGCAGGAGGGACAGGAATGAAATTCAATATTTTGAAGTCTACCATTAGATATGATTAAATAATCAATTTTAATTATTTCGTTAAAATATTGATTCCTTAATCGATCTAGCTTGATTAGATAATTTTGTGTTTCATCTAAATCGATATCGATTCTGGTTAGTTTGCGACGATTTGAGAATAATTCGTCTTCTATGGATTTTGTATTATTATTTTCAATTTTACCATTTGTTTTTAATTCGTATAATGATTGTTGCAGCTCATTTTTCTTAATTATTAAACTAGCTTTTGTTTTTTCGTTTTCATCATTTGTTGAAAACAATTCTACTTCTCTTAAAAAACTGATTATAGCAATTTTTCTGTCAAGCATAGAGTTGACAGCTTCTCTTTGAGACTTTTCATCATTTTTTAATTCTTGAAGCAAAAGATTTAAAGAATTAAATATTATATCTAAAGTTGGTTTTCTTTTAAAACTATAAGTGTAATTTTTTTCTTCTAAAATATTCTCGCTGTCGATTTTAGTCTGTCCTATGTAGCAATATTTGTAAATATCTCTGAAACTAAAAGATTGTCCAGATAATTTAAATTCAGGTATACCAAGTTTTTCATTTAAAAAACGAGATAAGGAATTATCTTCATTAGGGCTCGATACAATAAGGTATCCAAAAATTTTTGAAAAAGAATTTATATTTTCATCCCACTGATAATATTTTACTGGTAAATCGAATGAAAAAAGAGGACGCTCAATTAAAATGCGTTCACCATTTATGGTAATATCTAGAGAAACATATTTACAAGTTAATTTAACTTCAGTATAATCTTTGTGATTTTTTTTACCTAGACAATAGTCTAGTAATTCTAAAATTGTTGACTTGCCAGTAGAGATTGGTCCAGTAATAAAATTAAGCCCATCTTTAAAAGTCACGATATAATCTTTCTCTTCCCCTGAAAGTATTAACTTATTGAATTTTATTCTCATGATATAAGGTGAATATTATTTAAGCTTTTATTAGAAATTTCTTCTCTGATTTTTGCTTCGCTAAGTTTGGAAATTGTTTTTTTAATAAGAAGCGCATTTAAATACATTTGAGTTGAGTACTCGTTTTTTATTCCTTTTACTATTTCAAGACCAATAGGATTAATTCTATATACAAATGATGAGCTAAAAATTTCTTTTTCAATAATTCTCTTTGAGATTAAAATTCGAAGTATTTTTTGATAGTATTCTCTATCAGGATATGAATGGTAAAAAGAATATAATTCTTCAAAATCGAAATTTTTCACATCTAGATTTAACATTGTTTGAGGGAATCGCATATAAAAATCTAACAATATTAATTTATCAAAAGTCATTTGATAACTTCTATTGTTTTCAAAAGCAGAAAGTAGAGTTAAAACTCTCATTGAGCCTATTAAAAACTCATATTTACCCTTTAATTTCAGCATGTTTATTATTGTTTTTCAAGATATAATTTTAATCTTTCTTTGTATTTTTTTACCCATCCGACCGTGCATTCGTCTGCTAATTGATGTAAAATTCCTTTTTTTTCAGATACACTAACTGATAAAACAGTTTTTAAATGATAATAGCTAAAATCTTCAATCCTTGAATTTATAATCCCTAATAATTTATTGCCATCATTTTCATCATCATACATTAAGTACTGTGTTAACCACATTTCTTGAATCGAATCTTTTAAGTTCTTTAATTCTTTGATATCTGATTCAATATTTTTACTTTGTACTTCTTTAGTTAAAATCTCAGCGTTAAAAAATTGCTTATTGTAGATTTCCATATTATCCTCAATTTTAGCAGATTTTAATTTTAAAGCGAAAATTCGTTCAGTATAATCTTCGTCTTCTGGGACAGATAAAATTTCTTTAAGTCGTTCTTCTTTTTTTTCTAATATTGCCAGAATTTCAGTTAATAATAGTCTTTCTTCTTCATCAAAAATTTCTAAGTCTATTTTGTTTTTTCGAATTAGATTTAAGAGTCTCACACTGTCAAATAATTCTATATCAATATTAAATTTTTTCTCGTTTGTTTTTTTCCATGAGCTCCACCATTTCATTTCTTCTATTGTAAGGCTTTTTGGAACACATAGACACCATTTTTTCATTTTAAAATTGGTTGATGTTCTAGCCTTTTTGAAAGAGTCTCGAATCTGTTTTTTTTGTATTTCCCCGATTTCAAAAAAGAAACATTTACATTGATAGACTTCGATTGGATCAGTAAAATCTCCAACGAAGATATCTATACCATCATCACCTGGGTTACATTTTATCGTAAACGCATCTTTATACTCTGAAGTAAATGCTTTTTCACATGCATCTTCAAAAACAGATCTTGAACCTATTTTCCCATGTTTTTTTAATAAATAATCGAAATCTCTGCTCACATTTAATATTTTAGAAAAAAATTATTTCTCAAATGTAATTAAATCCTTAATAAAATAACTAAATTCAACTATTTAATGTGAATTTGGGAAAATACTCTATGTGTCATCACTTCAAATAATAAATTTATTGTACCTCATTATTTAAAAACCATTATTCAGTTTATTTGGTTAAAAAAGGGTTAGTCTTCGTTTGTTTTATATTAACCTTTTAACATTGCAATTAAAAAGTAAAGCGTTCTAATATCTCTTTTGAAGTCCTCTTCAAACTCAAATGTTGCAATATCTAACGTTTCTTGGTTTATTTCTTCAATATCTTCTCCATTACCCGTAACAATCAAATCTTGGAATATTTTATTTTTAAAAGTTTCAAAATCAGTGTAGATATATTTAGAGATGGAGGAGGAACTATCAAGAATTTCCAGTAGATTATTTTGTATTTTTCCAGGTCTAATATCAGTAATAAAATTATAAAAATTTTCAAAATAGTCACTTTGATTCTTCACATCAAAATTTTTAAAAAAGACTATGTTATTATCGCCGCAATTTTCTTTATCAATAATTTTATATAAAAAGTTGTCTTCGAATTCTTCGAGTTTCGGGTGGTTCATAAATTATAAGTTTCAGTAAATTTAACAAAATCTATTTATTCATTTGGTATTACGGTTCTAAGCAATCAAAATCTATATGAACATAATCTTATAGTCAAATTTAATAAACAAGTCTTAAACCAACTGAAACCAATATAATTCGTCAAATCCTTAATACTTTTTTAACTCATATAATGTGGTACTTGATTATATGCATATTTTATATGTGGCTTATATGGCTTTAACTTTACAGTCTATATGTTTTTTATGCCTAAAGCTATTAGTCTTTATGATAGGTAATATAGTTATTAGTAGTATCCCATATTTAGGGTATAGAATACTACTATTATATAAATAGTTACTTATGCCTTCAATTTTTCCGCTTTTTCTTGAACCTTTACCCTAAAAAGTTTTTCAAAATCTTCCTCTTGAACCATTGAATTAAATTCTTCATAAATTTCATTCAGCGAATCGCTTGTTTTTTTTCGTGTTCTAGTATAAATCCTGTCAGATAAAATTAACCGCAAGTTTTCAGATCCAAGTTTTCGCATTCCTAAATAAATTAAATAATTTTTAATTGGTTTGATTTTAGCATCTTTTAAATAACTATAAACTTTAGGATTCATATTATTTACAAATGTAATTTTGTTTAATTCCCCATACCATAAATCTGCTATTAAATCCCAATTTCTTGTAATATCATTTAAATAACTCATTAGCTGTTTTTCTGGTGAGCCACTTATTTTTTTTACTTTTATTTCATAGCGTAGAAGTAGAGCTACATTATTTAATTTTTTTTCGTTTTTAGCACTAAACGTTTTACCTTTTTGTTCAGTTATTTTATCATAGAATATAACACTCCTGTTTTCTCCTTTAAATTCAATTGTTTCATCACCGTAAATGCATTTCTTTTTTATGTCAAAATGCGAGTATATGCAAGCATAGAAACATCTGTATTCTTCTCTAAAGCTTAAATTGGCTCCATATTCAACCCGTGTTACTTTAGCACCTAACAAAATTTCTTCTGGTACATCTAATTTTTCTGAAATTAGATTTAGACACGCTTTAAATTCGGTTTTATTAAAATCGCCGATAACTTCTTTATCAAAAAACCATTTTCTGAGACTATTTAGTACAACAACTTTTGTCTCTTTATCACTAATCATTAAAATCTGAATTAGTAGATATGGTTTAGACTTTCCATTTTTTAGAGTTTTAGTATCATTATTCAAAAATAATTTTCCTGTAAAACCTTTCGCTTTCCCGCTAGACCATTCTTCTCTTAATGATAAATTTATCTTTTGCTTAGCAAGCCAATTTTCATCGTGTTTAAATTTAAAGTTGAATCGAATATTATCAATCATCGTTTTTTAGTTTTAAAAAGTTCCATATTTTTTCTTGTAAACAATCGTTTCGATTTAGCACCAGTACTTTCGTATTTTAAGCCTCTTCTAATCCATCTTTCTAGAGTTGCTGGGCTAATCATATAAATATTACAAATCTGCTTGGAGGTGTGAAATTCAGATTCTTTAATACGTACCTCGTTTTGCATTTCAAATACCTTATCTGCAATTCGGTCGATTAATTCATTACCTGAAATAAATCCGTCTAATCGGATTAATACTTTTGATAGCAATTTACTTATCGAATTTATCAATTTTTCAGTTAACAACTCGTCCTTTTTTAAACTTTCCATATTACTCTTTTATTATAGTTATAGCTCGGAAAGACAATTCCTTGAGAATTATTTTTTAACAATCAGATCTTTAGTCATTTATGATTTCAAGTGAATTTGATCTTAAGTAAAACGTACCTGTTTTTTGAACATAAAAAAACCTCCGATGGGAGGCTTGGGGAAAATTAGGTGAAGTTTTTATTTAGTTTTTAGAGTAGTAACACTTGTTTTTATTTTATTGATTTTTAATATCTCTAACACCCCACTGGGTATTCCTCTTCAGAACTTTCTCGGTGCTGCTCTTGGGGTTTTTCTCTAGCCTTATCTATTTCTTCACTTTTAGCGGTCTCTTTTAAACTCTCATTTAAAGTCTTCTTGACTTGACTGATACTCAAATTTTGTCTTATGACTTCCAGCATTATTGGCTCAATAATTCCAGGGGACATGATAGTTACATTGTATATTGCACCTGCGTCGGCTGCTTCCGCCTCGTTTTTGGATGGTTGAGGATTTTTTTTATGATAAGATTTTAAAAATTCATCCTTTATTTTTAGACCTATTTTATAATTTAAATATTCTCGAATGTAAGCCACTTCTTCTTCTCTACTGCCGAAAGAGGTTTCATTAAATCCATCAGGGTCATTTACTGTAATTGTTTTTTCTTTTATAAACGTTATAGCTTGACGAATTTTCTCCCCGATGTATCGATACTGAATAGCCGAAACTATTAGTATTCCGACGATAATTACTTTACTCACTGGGCCAAAATAAAATGATTTTATTTCCATGGTTTGGGTTTTAATAGCGCTAACACTCTCAATATTAATAGGTATATATTTACACGAATATATAAAATGTTATTTAATGCGGTAAATTATAATAGACAAAACGGAGAATTTCACGCTTGCTGAGAAGCTGTATAGAGATACTAGTTAAATGCCTCAATACTTTTTAGCATTTTAGATAAGTCTTCAACACTATTATCCACGTACCTTTGAGTCATTTTGATGTCTCTATGACCTAACAACTTCATGATTTTAAAAGAGTTTACATCATTATTTGCCATAGTGGAGGCAAAGGTATGTCGAGCCATATGAAAATGAACTTTTTTCTTTATTTTACATAGGGAAGCAATCGTTTTTAAATCCCTGTTAACGGTTACATTACATCGATTAGGAAAAACAGTATCATTATCAGTTGAAAGGTACTTTTTTAATATTATTCTTGCTTTATTCGTAATCGGTACTTTTACCATATTTTTGGTCTTTTGCATTCTCAGAGAAATACTTTCGCTATCTAAAATATCTTTTTTAGAAAGACCAATTACATCCGAATATCTTAATCCTGTATAACAAGAGAAAAGGAATATATCACGGGTAATATTTAAACCTTCGCCTTTGGGGAAATTGCTAAATCGTATCTTTTCTATCAGTTTTAATTCTATACGATTTAAATATTCAATTTTAGTTTCCTCCTGGATTAATTTGAATTCGTCGTAAGGATTTTTTTTAATACGATTGTTTTTTAGGGCACTTCCGAGAACCGCTTTTAGGTTTTTATGTCTGCTCCATCTACCAGAGTTTCCAGTGTTGCATTTCGTGTTTAAAAAACTATCAAATTTTTCAATAAAATTTAAATTAATTTGACTTAGCTTAATTTCCTTCTTGAATTGTTTTAGCCGTTTTCTTAATATTACATAATGGTATTGGGTTCCTTCGCTCAGTTCCGTGAATTTTTTTTCGCAGAATTTGTCGTAGTACTCGTAAAAGTCGTCACTATCTTTTGTGGAGTAGAACGATTTTACAAGATCAATATCTAAATAAGTTCCGATAGACCTTTGCACTCTTAAATAATCTTTAATTCTGCCCATTTCGTTATCCAACAAACTATTCTTGATACTTGATTTTGCCTCTTTAAAACAACCGTCCAAAGAATTCCATTTAGGCTCTTCTGAATATTCTCCTGATGTTAATTTTAAAACTACAGAATTAATAGTTACTCGATAGTTAACTGGACATGTTCCGTCCTTTTTTCTTTTATCCGTTCTCAGGATAGCTTTTACAGTAAAATTTTGTTTTATCATGATTTCTCTTTTCTTATATAATAGACAGTAGCCATATTTTCAGAATAAAGATAATAAGAAAAATATTACAAATAATTAAATATTAAAATTTAAATACCTGTTATTTAGTTAGTTGGTGTAAAAACTTTAACATATTATTTTATCTTCCAAAGAATTACAAAAAAATGATTTACAGTAAAACATTCCCTTTTTATGGGAAATAAAGGAGTAGGTTTAGGTTAAACAAACCTCTTTTGAGGAAGAATAAGATTTTAGGTTAAAATTTATGAAGTCAAAAGACTGGGGATAAAAAGGAGTTAGGTTGTAAAATAAAAAAAAACAGCAATTTAGAATAGGGGGTAAGAATGGGGGTAACAAAAGTGATAAAAGATGATAAAAGATTATGGGTATAAAAAGAAAAAACCCCTATAAAATAGGAGTTTTACTATCTTCGAAAGTTGACTACTTTCGTATTTTGTGACCTTGACTGGATTCAAACCAGTAACCTCTTGAGCCGTAATCAAGTGCGCTATTCAGTTGCGCCACAAGGCCGTATTGCGGGTGCAAAGTTAGGAATAAATGTGTAATTTGCAAGTCTAATTTAATATAAAATTAAAAAAAATGTCTTTAAAAAAGTATATACGTGATATTCAGGGATTTCCAAAGGAAGGAATTTTGTTTAAAGACATTACTCCTTTGCTAATTGACCCTAAAGGGAGAACCGAATGCTTAAAAATATTGGTCGATTCCTTAAAAGGAAAGCAAATAGACAAAGTGATAGGAGTGGAGAGTAGAGGGTTTTTCTTCGGAATGCTGATTGCGCAAGATTTGAATGTTAGTTTTATACCAGTTCGAAAGCCTAAGAAATTACCATTCGATACTATCTCTGCAAGCTATGATTTAGAATACGGGTCCGATACTTTAGAAATTCATACTGATGCGATCCAAAAAGGAGATAGGATACTGATTCATGATGATGTACTTGCTACTGGAGGAACGGCACAAGCAGTGTGCGAACTAGTAGAACGACTGGGAGGTGAAATCGTTGAATTGAATTTCTTAATGGAACTCTCTTTTCTAAACGGAAGAGAAAAAATCAAGGAACATGAGCTTTTTTCGGCGATTATATATTAACCTAAAGCGCGGGTCGTAACATAATAGCGGTAGCCAATGATTGCCATTTGCCACTTTTTGGCTTTGGCTAGGTCTAAACCTTGTTTTGTGAAACTGGGTAAAAGTAAGCGGTTGAGATGTGCTAGAATTTTAAACATAAATTTATTTTTGGTAAAGATATAAAAAAAGCCGCTCCTTGGTTAGAGCGGCATATTTTTGCAGTACTAGTTGGCTGCTTTCTGTTTAGCCAGATAGTCTTCCATTTGCTTTTCGTATACTTTCATTTTCTTGTCGAAAATTTCCATCTTAGCATTAAACGGCTCCATTTGTTTGTCAAATTCTGCCATTTTCTTATCAAATTCTGCGATTTCTGGTGCTATGGCTTTCATTTTCTTTTCGAACTCTTCCATTTTTTTTTCAAAAGTGGCCCATGCTTTTTTATCACCATTTGAAGGAGAACCTTTTGGAGCTACAGGAGCCTTTGGGAAATTAGGAGCTTTAGGCGTCGCAAAGTTAAAAGTTGGTGGAGTAGGAGGAGTGGGAGGATCTGGTAAACTTACTCTGTTATCCACATAGCTTTTAGTAACAATATGAATTGAATTTTTATTACTAACACCATTTTTTTGTACATCAACTGAGCTTATCGTATTTGGACTCAAACTTTCAGCTTCCAGCGGGCTTACTTTTTTTCCATTAACATAGTATTCAGCATTTTGAGGAGCGGCATTTTTATCTGTTGTTGTGTATACTTTTGTTACCGTATATGTGCCTCGTGGTCCTTTTAACCCATTGAGATTAGTAGGATCCGTTTTGTCTAAATCTAATTCGTTTGTAGGTTTGTTACTATCAAAAATACTTGGTGAGCTAATTTCTTTTTCCTTCAAGACAATATAGATTGTGGATTTAGCATCATTTTTAGAGACATTCATAGTTGCGATATCATCCGGATTGGTGCTGTCTAATTCTTGTTTAGTAACCTTTTTTCCATCTATGTAGATTTCAGTATCGGCATTGATGCCTTTATTCTTGTCGTTTGATACTAAAATAGTTTTCATCTTTTTAATACTATCTTGCTGTATTACGTCACTAGTAGTTGCAGGACTTGTGGTTTGAATTTTAGTAGTTACCTTTTGCACCTTTTCTTGTGCGACTACTTCAACTTGAAATAAGACCATAAATCCTATAAGAGCAGGCAAAATCATTGCATACTTCCAGGAATTCCTTTTGTTTGATTGGTTTTTGTTTAACATAACGATTCGTTTTTTGATTAATGATTGATAAAAATGATTGGTAATGGCAACACAGTTTTCTTGTGTTGTTATTTTTAAAAGCGTGATTTGGTAGGTTTTTTTATCTGATATTTTTTTAGAAGCTTCGCTGTCTGCAATGAATTCTAGATTTTGTAGGATTGCTTTTTTGTAAAACCAAACGATGGGATTGAACCAAAACAAAATGCAAAATAGCCGCGAAATCAATACGTCTAAGGTGTGATGCTGTTCACTGTGGACTTTTTCATGTTCTATTATACTTTCAAGCTCAACGGTACTGTATAAAGTCGAATTGTACACAATGGTATTAAAGAAGGAGAAAGGAGCCAGGTTTTCTTTTACATCTATAAACTTAAAATCAGCTTGGCGTTGAATCGTCTTTCCTTTAAGTACTTTTTGAAGACTGTAAAAATCAAATCCAAATTTAGCCAACAAACTCAACACCGCAATGCAGTACGTAAATACAAGACCTAGGTAGATATATTTTTCAGTGTGATCTTCTTCTATGACTGTATTGATTGGCAATGATGACCAATCATAGTTTAATGGAGTTGGTTCTACCCAAATTATTTTTGTAAAAAACAATAATGGTAGTAGGGCTGAAGTAACTAATCCAGTCAAAAGGAACCATCGATTACTACTAAAAAACGTTTCTTTTCGCAACAAAAAATGATAGGCAATAAAAAATAACAGCAGTAAACCGCATGATTTAAATAAGTAAAGCACAAGTGATTCCATAAAAGATAGTTTTAGTGTAGCTTCGTTAAAAGTATAAAATTATTTTTCTTGTTTTTGACTTTCAATCATCGTCAGAATTTCTCTTAATTCAGCAGCTGAAATTTTTTCCTCTTTTGCAAAAAAGGACACCATATTTTTATAGGAACTATTAAAATAAGTATCAATTGCCGTACTCATAAAACGCTTTCTATAATCTTCAATAGGTACTATTGGGTAGTACTGATGAGTATTTCCGTATGCGTTATGCGCAACATATCCTTTCTCTTCCAGATTCCGCACAATGGTCGAAAGCGTATTGTAATGCGGTTGATCTTCGGTTATTTCGGCCAAAACTTCCTTTACAAATGCCTTTTTTAGCTTCCATAAAATCTGCATGATCTCTTCTTCTTTGTTCGTTAATTTTTGCATAGCATAATATTTATTTGGGCGTTTCCCTATGGGTCAGGCTATCCGGCTGTATCTCGTTGTCCCTAAAGGTCGGGACCACGAGGATGTCGCCTTCTATCCTTAACGCAATTCAAACTTACAACTATATTTTTAGTTAACAAACTATAAAAGCAGTTAATTAACTATTTTTTAAGTTTTAAGCACATTTGCGCGCAAAAACTACTCCTTTAAAGAAATAAAAAGGAAAAAATAAAAGTGGAGTAGAGGTGGTGGTCAGCTTAGACGAGGCTGTTTTCGGTTTTAAGTAATTTTTGCAACCAGATACAACAAAAGCCAGCTGTGACACCTAGGGTTCCCATAACCAACCAATTGATTTGGTAACCAAATGCAGCAATGATTTCAAGTCCAGCTTTTGAACTAACAATATGAGCTAAACTAAAACTCATAGTGTATAAAGCCATATATCGTCCTTCATGACCTTTTGGAGCTCTACTCAAAGCAAATGTATTCGAAAATGGAAAAGCTAGTATTTCACCAATCGAGATAAAGATCATACTGATGATTAAAATCCCTGCCCAAACATTGATTAATAAGGTGTAGAAGCTGAGGGACATTAAAAGTGAACCCCAAAGAATGACTTTTAGTTTTTGAACTTTTTTTCTTTCAAAATAACTAACAAGTGGCATTTCTAGTGCAAAAATTAACAGCCCATTTAAGGTTAATAATAGACCGGATTGAAACTCACTTAAACCAAACATCTCACTGTGATAGAGTGGTAAAGTGGTAAAGAGCTGAAAGAAAATCATTGCAGTTACAAAACTAACGTATAGGAATAGCCAAAATATTTTATCTTTAAATACTGAAGCAACTGCTAATATAGTAGCATGGGGGTCTTGAGATGAAACTTTTTTCTTTTCCTTTACCAGTATAGCAAAAATTAAAATAGCTACTATACAAGAGGTTCCATCGACCCAAAAGAGTCCTTTGTAGCCCATTCCCATAATTATTAAACCACCTAGCGCTGGTCCAGCGGCAAAACCAAGATTCACTGCTAAACGGACTAAAGTTAATGAACGGGTTCTATTTTCGGGTTTTGCGTAAGCGCCAAGTGATACGAACATCGCCGGTCTAAACATATCAGCTAAGGTCATAATACTGAACATTCCTAAGCAAAGGCCCCAAAAGGAGGTAATGTATTGCAGAATGAAAAAGAAAACACCGCTACTGAACAAACTAAAAACCATTACTTTATAGAAGCCTATTTTATCCGAAAGTTTGCCTCCCAGCCACGAGCCTAACATGGACCCCATACCAAAAGCAACCATAATCCAACCTACTTCTCCATAGGAAAAATGTAAATCTTCCTTTAAATATTTAGATAAGAAAGGAAGTACCATCGTTCCCGCTCTGTTTATAAACGTAATAATGGTAAGTATCCAAATCTCTCTTGAAAATCCTTTGAAGTTGTTTATGTAGCGATTAAAAGCGGTTTTTAACATTATAATTGGTTAGGAACTGTAAAGGTAAAAAACTTTGTAAGTTTAAGTCTTTGCGGCTTTGTAACTTTTAAACTATTTTTGCTAAAATGAAAAAGATGAAAAACAACCTACTCCTTATTTTTTTACTGCAGTTAAGTTTTGGTTTTGCACAAGAAAAATTTAAAATCAGTTCTACAGAAAAATTTCAAAAAGAAATTAATGCGGAATATGCCGATGCTAAAACAAGTCCTTTGACTAAGGGAGATTTGGCAAGTTTTAAGACTTTAGATTTTTATCCAATAAATGAAAAATATTTTGTTGTAGCCCAATTTACAAGAACAGAAAAGGAGAAACCGTTTGAGATGAAAACATCAACGGACAGAAAACCAATCTATGTGAAATATGGAGAAGTGGATTTCACCATTGATGGAAAAGCATTAAAATTGAATGTGTATAAGAATATTGAACTTTCAAAACAGAAAAAATACAAAGACTATTTGTTTTTGCCATTTTCAGACCTTACATGCGGAAATGAAAGTTATATTGGCGGAAAATATATCGATTTGGAAATACCTAAAGGAAGTACTATCGCTATAGATTTTAACACATCTTACAATCCATATTGTGCCTATAACCATAAGTATTCTTGTCCTAAGGTTCCACTTGAAAATGATTTGAATGTCGAAATTAAAGCGGGCGTTAAAAACTTTCATAACTAATGAAATTCTTCAATTTCCATACTCATAAATTCACTAATGATGCTGATGTACTTGAATTAGTCAATCAATATCCGCAGGAGTTCGACGCGGCGATTCCATTTTATTCTATAGGAATTCACCCTTGGTACATTGTGGAGGATCGAGTAGAAGCAGATTTAGGAATTATCGAAAGCAAACTGCATGAAAAAAATTGCCTTGCTGTAGGAGAATGCGGATTAGACAAAAGAATAGAAATACCATTAGAGGCGCAACAAGTAGTTTTTGAGAAGCAATTACTTTTGGCACAGAAATACAATAAACCAGTGTTAATCCATTGTGTAGCGGCTTTCCAGGAAGTAATGGATACTAAGAAGAAATTAAATATTTCAGTTCCTATGATTATTCATGGGTACTCTAAAGGTTTGCAATTGGCCAAACAACTATTGGACAACGGATTTTATATTTCGTTTGGAATATATTTATTACGTAATCCAGAATTGGAATCAGTTTTTACGGGTATTCCAAATAATCGATTTTTTTTAGAAACGGATACTGTTGAAGAAAATTTAGATGTCGTATATACTTTGGCGGCTAAATATAAGGGCGTAAATTTGGAGGAAATCCAAAAACAAATAAGCAGTAATTTTCAAGCCGTTTTTAAAGCGGACTTGATTTAAAATAACAAATATTCAAAAGGAGAAGTTTCTTAGAACTTTAAACCTTAAACTTTTAAACAAAAAACAGCAATGGCAGAATGGACTGAAAGAGCAGAGCTTTTATTTAAAAAAGAAGGATTAGATAAACTACAAAAAGCGAATGTATTGGTCGTAGGCCTTGGTGGCGTAGGATCTTTTGCAGCTGAGTTTTTGGCTAGAGCAGGAGTAGGGACCATGACTATCGTAGATGGAGATGTGGTCGATATTACCAATATAAACAGGCAATTACCAGCTTTACATTCGACAGTAGGACACCCTAAAATCACCATCGTAGGCGATCGATTGATGGATATTAATCCGGAATTAAAATTGACACGCGTACAGGAATTTCTTTCCCCAGAACGTGCATTTGAAATCGTGGGTGAAGAATTTGATTATGTTTTAGATTGTATCGACAGCATAACGCCTAAATTGAATTTGATCATTGCTGCCAAAAGAAAAAGAGTAAAGATAATAAGCAGTATGGGGGCTGGAGGAAAAATGGAAGCTTCAAAAGTGAAAGTATCTGATATCAGTACTACTGTAAATTGTTTTCTAGCAAAAACAATCCGAAGACGCTTGAAAGAAGTCAAAATCGATAAATTAAAAGTGGTTTTTTCATCGGAGATTCAAGATGATGCTAGTTTAAAAATGACCGATGGCTCAAATTATAAAAGATCTTTTTACGGAACAAACAGTTATATGCCAGGATTATTTGGTCTATATGCTGCGGAAACCGTGATTCGTTATTTATTGAAAAAAGAGTAATCAGTATTCATTCTCAGTTTCCAAGAAATAAAAATCAAACTTCTAACTTAGATAAATGATACAAACAGTAATTTTCGATATGGATGGCGTAATTGTGGATACCGAACCGGTACACCGTTATGCTTATTTTCAACAGTTTAGCGAATTAAATATTAATGTCACTGAAGAACAGTTTACTTCATTTACTGGAAATTCTACTCGGAATGTTTTTCAGAAAATAAAAGCTATTTTCAATTTGGAACATGATGTTGAAGAGATGATCCAAAGAAAAAGAGCTATTTTCAATGATGCTTTCGACAACAAAGAAGATTTAGAATTACTGGAAGGAGTAGAAAAATTAATCATCGATTTTCATGCTAAAGGTATGCAGTTAATTTTAGCTTCATCCGCTTCCAAAGTAACTATTGAAAGGGTTTTTGGGCGCTTTAAGTTGCATAATTACTTTACACATATTGTGAGTGGTGAGGATTTCCCAAAATCCAAACCAGATCCTGCAATTTTTGTACATGCCGCTTCTTTATCAATTGCTCCTAAAGACAATTGTATAATTATAGAAGATAGTACAAGCGGTGTTAAAGCGGCTAAAGCTGCTGGGATTTATTGCGTAGGCTACAATAGCATTCATTCTAAAATGCAAGATTTATCAGAGGCGGATGTAATAATTAATCATTTTTCGGAATTAGATTTTGAAAAAGTTAAAATTATTAAATCCAAATTAGGGAATAATTAACATATTAAACTATCTGAATTTGTAATTTTGAAATTCACAAATAATCACAATACTATGAAAAAAATATTAATTGCTTTAGCCATTATCATTACTCAATTTACAATTGAGGCACAAATTAAAACACCACAAGCAAGTCCGAAGTCAACTATTGATCAAGTTGTAGGTCTAACGGATGTAGAAATTGTTTATTCTAGACCATCTGCAAGAGGTAGAGCGGTTTTTGGTAACTTGGTTCCCTTTGGTGAACTTTGGAGAACAGGAGCTAATGAAAACACCACCATATCGTTTAGTGATGACGTCATCATCGATGGTAAAACATTGAAGAAAGGAAAATATGCACTATATACGATTCCAAATATTCAAAGTTGGGAAGTTATTTTTTATACTGCGACAGACAATTGGGGTACGCCAAAGGAATTTAATGAAGCAAATGTTGCACTACGTACAGTTGTAAAGGAAGAATCTACGCCAAAAGCAGTGGAGACTTTTACAATTGGAATAAATGGTTTGGATACCAATTTTGCTTTCTTAGAAATCTATTGGGAAAATTCTCGTGTTGCTTTAAAATTTGAAGTACCTAGTCAAAAAAATGCGATTGCAAGTATAGAAAAGGTATTAGCTGGTCCTGCTGCTACAGATTATTTTTCAGCAGCTCAGTTTTACTATCAATCTAACGGAGATATCAATACAGCAAGAACCTACATTGATAAAGCATTAGAGTTAAGTGCGGAGAAACCGTTTTATTTTTTACGTCAGCGTTCATTGATTCAAGCGAAACAAGGGGATAAAAAAGGAGCTATCGAAACTGCAAAATTATCTCTTAAGGCTGCTGAAGCAGCTGGAAATAAGGATTATGTTAAAATGAACAAAGAAAGTATTTCAGAATGGAGTAAATAAATTTCAATTCTTATATAAAGAAATCCCGTTTCACATTTGATTGTGAAACGGGATTTTTTATTAGGCTCAACTTACAGTTAAAAAATATGTGCTTGTAGTGCTTATCGCTTCTAGTTTTGCAACTTTTTTCAGCCACGAATTACACAATTAATTTAAAATAAATTAGTAAAATTATATCTTAACTTTGGCATAATTAGTAAAAATTCGTGACTAAAGAATTATTAGTACATATAACCGATAGTCCTAAAGCGTTATGCTTTTTCTTTTCTAAATACAGTCGATTGTAGTATTGCCGAAAGGACAATGGCAAGCATTGCACCAATGAAATTCAGCCATAAATAACCCAGTTTTTCTTCTCCGCTAGGATAGATATAGATTGCATAATAGTATATTATAAAAATCGTAATTTGACTTACCAATGCACTGTAAAAGATAGCCTGGGCTTTAACAAATTTGATGTAAAACCCAACCAAGAAAATTCCTAGTACCGTTCCGTAGAATATCGAACCAATAATATTCACTAATTGGATTAAATTTTCAAACAACGTACCGATACAGGCAAATAGTATGGCAACAACTCCCCAAAACAAAGTAAAAAATTTCGTGGCATTAAGATAGTGTTTATCTGATTTGACGCCTTTTACATTTCGCTTATAGATATCTATCGCCGTTGTAGAAGCCAAGGCGTTAAGACCAGAAGCAGTCGAAGACATGGCAGCAGAGATTATTACGGCTAATAATAGTCCTATAAGTCCTTTAGGTAGGTAGTTTAATATAAAGTGGAAAAAGACATAATCTTTATCGTTCGTTTCACTACCGCTATCGGCTTTTAAAATAATTTCTTTGGCTCTATCCCTTAAATCTTTTTCTTTGGTAGATAAGGCAACTAATTCCTTTCGTAGAATTGGATTATCATAGTCTTGATTAAGTTGATCAATATACAGCAGATTAATTACTTTTTTATCTTCTGAGAGTGCATCCAGTTTCTGTTCTAAAACATGATATTCTGCTTTGTATTGTGATTTATCAACGGTAACTTTATTATTTGGATTGAAATTTAACGGTACTGGATTGAATTGAAAAAAAACAAAAACCATAACTCCAGTCAATAAGATAAAAAATTGCATAGGCACTTTTAAAAGCCCATTCATAATTAATCCCATTTGGCTTTCGCGAACTGATTTCCCAGATAAATAACGACCTACCTGTGATTGATCTGTTCCAAAATAGGCTAAAGCCAAGAAGAAACCACCTGTGATTCCGCTCCAGAAAGTATATTTTTCTTCTGGATCTGTTGAAAAACTCACGATGTTCATTTTATCATTTGCACCAGCAATATGCAACGCATTACTGAAAGTCATTTCATTTGGTAAAAAATGCAGAATAAGGAAAAAAGTGATTAGCATTCCAGACATAATCACAAACATTTGCTGTTTTTGGGTGACGTTTACGGCTTTTGTACCACCTGAAAACGTATAGATAATCACTAGAAGACCAATGACAATGTTCATATAGGTAAGATTCCATCCCAGTATCGCTGATAAGATAATTGCAGGGGCATAAATAGTCAATCCCGTACCTAACCCTCGTTGAAATAAGAATAAAATTGCAGCGAGCGAACGGGTTTTTAGATCAAATCGTTGCTCCAGATATTCATAAGCGGTATAAACCTTGTATTTATGATATATAGGAATAAAAGTCAAACAGATCACAATCATGGCAATAGGCAGACCAAAGTAGAACTGTAAAAAGCCCATTCCATCGTGATATGCTTGTCCAGGAGTTGATAAAAAGGTGATGGCGCTGGCTTGCGTAGCCATTACGGAAAGTCCAACGGTATACCAAGGAGTTTCATTACCACCAAGAATAAAGTCTTCTACGTTTTTACTTCCTTTGGTTTTCCAAGCGCCGTAGACCACAATAAAAAGTAAGGTACCTATAAGTACAATCCAATCGAATAACTGCATAGTTTAAGAGTATAATTTCATTATTAGATAAAAAGCTAAGATATAAATAGCATTAGCTACCAGTACCATTGTATAATTCTTTTTCCAAGGTTTTGTTTTTTTTGGTTCCATGTTTAAGTCTTTAGTTTTTTAAGTTTTGCGAAGGAACTTCAACTGGCGCTTTTAACGAAATCATATTCGACAAAAGTCTATAAGCGCCTGGCACCCCGTCCGGTAATTCTCTGAATAAGCTTAAACCGGTATAAATATAGTATCCTTTTCCATAAGGCGCAACCAGTAAGGCACCATTTGTTGGACTTTCTCCTTTGTCATTTGAAGATAAAATAGGAGTAAAGGCCTTGTCAAATTCGTTTGGATAATATAGACCTTGTTCTTGGGTCCAACCTTCAAAATCTTTAGCGGTGATTTTATTTGGGTAATTCAAAACAGGATGGTTTGGAGCTAAAAATCGGACTTCTGCATTTTCTTCGGTTACTCTGTCACGAGATATTTTTAACGGATAAGGAGAAATATCAGCAGGAATAGAGCCGTCTGGTGTATTGTATTGAACTATCATCGTTTTTCCGCCTTTAACAAAGTCAAGAAGTATTTTTTGTTTGTTTTCCAATGAAGGAAGTACATTATAGGCTCTAATTCCCGTGATGACAACATCAAAAGCTTCTAATTTTTCAGGCGTGATTTCGTCAGGATTTAATAGTGTTACTTTATAGCCCATCTGAGTAAGACCTTCGGGAACTTCATCACCTGCACCCATGATGTAACCAATTTTTTGATTGTTTATTTTAAGATCTAATTTTATGAATTTTGCTTCAGCAGGTTTCAATATCTGCTGCTTAGTGATATGAGGGTAATCTATTATTACTTGATCTTTATTAAATCTTTGGCTTCCCACAGTAACAATACTTTTAGCAATAACTTCATCAGGCTTTGCTGGCGGAGTTACTTCAAAGTAAAACAATTGCTCCATTCCTTTTTTATGTAAAGTGAAGGGAATAGACTGAGGAGAAACAGACCAATTTCCAGGTAATTCTAGTTGTAAATTCCCTTTTATGTTATCTTTTCCTGCTTTAACGCTTACAGCAATGGGTTTTTTACTTTCATTATTAAAAAAGGAGACATGATCTGGAATACTTGTAGTAACTTCGGGCACAATATCTAGATAATTATACATTTCGCCCTTTACTTTATCATTATATTTATAGACTACGGCGCGCTCAAACGGGATTTTTATACCATTAATTTGAACATTAAAAATCACCTTTACTTCTCTGAGAATATCTGGAATTCCTATGTTTTTCTGGTCAGCAACAGTGTACATCCCGAGGGTTCCTTTTTCTTTAAGCCAGTATGGTTGCGTGTATTCTATTGTTACTGGTAACTGTAAATCAAGTGTTATGTTTTCAGAACTATTATTATTTAAGGGTTTGTTAAATACAGTATTTTTTAATGTAGGCAAAGTAGTTACGCTTACTAATTGCATATCGATGCTACTTCTATTTATGGCTTCGAGTTTTAGTTGTACTATACTACCAGGAGTTGCTTCCTGATTTGTGGATACCGCTTCAAGATATAAGCCTGAACAAGCTGCAATTATTTTTTCAATTTCGCCCAGTTTTAATGCTTTCCAGTGATTGTCATTCAATGATTGAATCATTAAATAGGCTTTAGTCAGCTCAGAAATACTTTCTGAAGGGTTAGAGAAATCATATTTTGAAGCAATTTGAGATAGTAATTCTCCAACGGGTTTTCCACCAGGAACACGATTCCAACTGGTATCAATTCCTTCAAAAATATCAGAGGTATTTTTTAATCTTTCACCATTGATAAGTTCCAAGTATTCTGATTCTTCTCCGCGATTTCCTGTACTTCCAAAACCTTGCGACTGATGGCTACTTCTGCTTAAGGCTGCAATTTCTTGGTTTGACTTTCCCAGGTTAGGGTAGTAGACTCCAGTTTCAATGGTGCTTAAATTTGTTTTGTCAGCGGCATCAAATTTCTCTTTGCTACCATAAAACCACCAAGAAGTATTGAAAAACTGGCGTTTAGTTTTCCAGATATTAACTAATTTTAATTGCTCAGGAAAAACGGTGGCATCATTAGTTAAATTAAAACTTTCGGTGCTAAGTAGTGCTGAGGCTGTATGATGTCCATGCGTTGTGCCTGCACTACGGTGGTCAAATCTGTTTATGATTACATCAGGTTGAAATTTTCGTATTGCCCAAACTACATCAGAAAGTACTTTTTCTTTATCCCAAATTTCAAGTGTTTCATCAGGGTTTTTCGAAAATCCAAAATCATTGGCACGGGAGAAAAACTGCTCGCCACCATCAATTTTTCTGGCCTCAAGTAGTTCCTGTGTTCTAATCACTCCTAATAATTCGCGTAATTGAGGACCTATTAGGTTTTGGCCTCCATCACCACGTGTCAATGACAAATATCCCGTTCTTGCTTTTTTTTCATTGGATAAATAAGAAATTAGACGTGTATTTTCATCATCTGGATGTGCTGCGATATAGAGTACAGATCCTAAGAAATTTAACTTCTGAATTTGGTTGTAAATTTCAACTGAATTTGGTTTTTGAGGCTGTTGAGCGAGTAGTATTTGGAAACAAAAAAGAAAAATTAAAATATATTGAATTTTATTTTTGAGCATTTTTTTAAAGTTTAATTGCAATTAGCTCAAATGTAGTAATTAAATGTTTTTTTCAAAAGGTTTCTTATTTTCTTTGTTTGAAAAGAAACTGATATGCTTATAAAAAAAAGGAGAGCACTGTTATAGCGCTCTCCTTTTTTAATCTATTTAATAGTTGAGATTAACGTCTCCCATGGTTATTTTTTTCATGGTTCCCACGTTTTTTATTATTGCTTTTTCGATTATCATACTTTTTATGATTATCAGATTTTTTATGGTCCCTTACATACCTACCATCATTTGATGATCTACGGCTATCTGCATATCTTCTGTCATTTGAATACCTGTGATTTTTTGCATATTTGCGATTATCATAGGTTCTATGATTGCTTTTTGCATATCTATGATCGTCATATCGATGTCCAATTGTTCTTTGACGTTGATTTCTATAATTTGCACTATATCTTTGGTTGTGGTTATTATAGTGAGCATAAGGTCTGTGACCATGATACCCGTTTAGCACTACTTTATATCCATTGTATAAATCATAGTTTCTATATTGTCTTGGTAAGTATCTTGATCTAACCCATCTTCCATTTCCAAAATATACAAATAGGGATGCTCTAACGTCATAATAGGCTTGTACGTCCGGTAAATAGTAATATTCTGCTGCTGCATATCCTGAAGGACCCCAGGCTGGAGCTGTTCCTATATTTAAATTTACTGAAACTTGTGCTTGAATTGAACTGGATACGAGTAGAATTATTCCAACGGCTAATAGTTTTAATGTTTTCATCTTTTCTGTTTTTTTGTATTTATATTTAATATCGTATTGTCTAGAATGATACTTTTATCTTAAATCCAACAACTGTGCCAAGATGATTTTATTAACATATAGTTGGATGTTAAAGTAGGCCAAAAAAAAAGAGAAACGCAGTTGGCGTTTCTCTTTTTTTCGTAGAAAGTAGAAATTAATGTTTTCCCTTTCCATGACCGTTGTTTTCTTTTCCATTACCTTTTCCATTACCTTTTGCTTTACTACTGCTATTAGAATGGCTACTATTTCTATTTCCTATTGATTTTTGCGGTTTACCTTTATATCCTTTGTAATATTTTACTTTATGACTTTTATAATAAGTGTAAGGAGTTCTACCATGATAATCGTTTAGTACTACTTTATATCCATTATATAAATCATAGTTTCTGTATTGTCTAGGTAAGTATCTTGATCGTACCCAATTACCGTTTCCAAAATAAATAAATTGCGATGCTCTAATGTCGTAATAGGCTTGAACATCTGGTAAATAATAATATTCTGTTTCTGCATATCCTGAAGGACCCCATGCTGGAGGACTACCAATATTGACGTTTACAGAAACCTGTGCACTTACTGATCCTGCTATAAAGAGAACTATTCCCAGAGCAAGTAATTTAAATTTTTTCATTTTTGTTATATTTAATTAATATTCGATTTGTGGTATTTATATTTTCAATACAGAATAGCTATAGCCAACTATTGTGCCAGACTAATTGTTTTAACATTCATTTAAGTTTTTTCAAAAAAAAAAGAAACGTATTCACGCTTCTTTTTCTTTTAAACTTAGGGGGGATTTATTATAATAATAAAATCAATAAAAGGATAATGATTATTATTGCTCCTACAGAGAAATAAACACCATTTCCAGATGCTTTTAATTCTGATTTAATTTCACGAACTTCTTTACGTAGTTCTTTTTTCTCTGAAGAATTTAAAGAAGATTTATCCATTTCTTTAATTTCTTCTAAACGATTAAGCATTGTTTGCACTTCAGCAGGAACTTCTTTTGCAGCTGGACTTTTTTCAGCTCCTAACATTGTAGTTGGAACAGCACATAATGATAATACCATTATCATTAAATAGAAACTTAGTTTTTTCATCTTTTTTTGGTTTTAATTTAACATGATTATTTTTATAAAGGTAATAACAATTTGGCAATCAGAGTTGTATAATTAATCAGTATTTTTATAAAATTCACACTTTTCTTAAAGGATTAGTATTTGTAAGATGATGAATATTTGTGCTTTAAAAAATGAGTATACTTATTTCATTATTTATATAGGACTGTTCGGGGCTTAGCGAGTTCAAAACTTTGCAGTCCGAAATCTGATGTTTGAAAAGCATTAGTTGTAAAGATGTTATCGCCTTGAAAAGGAATTGTTGGATAATAGGAAAGCGATAATTGGAAAGAACGGAAGACTAAGTAATCATTGTTTATGATCACACCAATACCGATTTTAGAATACCCTTTATTTGTTGTGTTCCCATCCACATTATTTCCTAATAAGGCGATGGAGTAGTTGAAATAAGGATTCAGTCTAAATCCTCCAATATCTTTTGGAGCATATGCTTGTGTTTGTAAAGTCAGTATCATTTTACTAGTTCCATAGATAGCGCTATTAAAACCTTGAATTCCATAATCTTCATTAATAGTTAATCTATCACCTATTGAATGCTGCCGATTTATACCAATAATGACTTGGGGTTTGATAAATTGTCTTAATTTCCAATTTCCCAGTTCCATTAATTTAGTAAAATAGTTAGCTTGAAAAGAAAAAGCAGTTTGTTCCGTTTTCGAATTATTAAAGAAGGTACCCACTTCAAAATTAGTACTTAAGAATCCCCATTTATGGTATTTTCCAAAAGAAACTTGTGCTCCTAAATACGGTCTCCAACTATAATTTTTATTTTGATAGCCAAATGTTACGCCGTAGCTTCTTCCAATAGGTACGTCTTCCACTATTCCGTTTCTAAAAATATATTGATCTTTAATAAACTGACGGGTATTAATACCAATTCCGGATAAAATTAATTGTTCGCCCGAAAAGAAATTGATAGGATCATATTCAATACTAGGGCTTTCGATATAATGAATATTCAAAAATCGTCCAGTTAAAATTAAATTCGTAGTTCGATCATTTATTGTATTCTCCTTAAAAATTTGAAATGCTTTTCCAACCCAAAAATCATGGGAACTAAATTTAAAGTTTTGCTCTACATAGTTTAAATCTGCAGCCTGTAAAGTATCTTTTCTAAATTGCTGATCTAAATAAATACCACCGGCCCATTTTGCTAAAGGGGAATAGAAAGGGCGTTCAACTGCTATGCTTTTCGAATAATAATCTTCTAGATCATTTTGATATTTAAATACGGTTCTAACAAAAGTATTTCTGATATTAGGAACAGTATAGGCTAAATTATTAGCACTTTTTCCATCGCTGGAACGGTGGGTGTATATATAATCCAATTGATGACCAATACCAAAAAAATTTCTTTCATTAACCCCTAACGACATTTTGGTGCCTGAAATCGCAATTTTGGGGATGGTACTCCAAGAATCTAATACTCGAATAGAAACATCTACAGAATCAGATTGAGAAGTTGGTGTTTCAACAGAGATAGTAACTCGGTTTACAAATTTTTGCATCCTGATAATACGTTCAGATTCTTTTATTAAGAATGCATTGTAGGGTGTGTTTTTTTTGAAAAGCAAGAGGTTTTTTATGGCTATTTTTTTACTTTTCAGATGTAATCTGTTTCCTGTTCGTTCTCCCCAATTCCTAGGGTGTTTGGTAGTATCAACATCGGAATAACCAAAAGGGTCTAAAGTTATGATATTGATAGTCCTAATTATTTTACCTTCAACGACTAGTTTTTTTTGTGGCTTTACAACTTGCTTTTTCTTTTTTGAATTTATCGGTTCAAAAATTATGGTATGTAAAAATCGAGTGAATTTATTTTTTTTAGAATAAGTTTGAATGTTTTCATACACCTCCAAGCTGTCTTTCTCCGTTTTTTTAATTTGCGAAAAAGAAAACTGATAGCAAAAAAGCATCAAAATAAACAGTACTATTTTTGGTTGTGAAGGCATTTAAAAATATTTAAAATAAGAATTAAAGCGCAACGTTTTTTAGTTTACTGTAACACACTTTTACGGTGTTGTATTGTCGATATCGTGGGTAAAAATTGCTGTTTTAGTTTGTATTCGATTCCGATATAGAATCTGTAAAGTCATCATCAGAAATAGTAATTTTCACTTGACCCATTTCCGATTGCTTTTCTGGTACAAGTGGGCTTTTATTTTTCCAAATAAAATTTTTAGGCAAGTTATCTCCCATTAAATAGCCCCAGGCTTCTAAAGATTCAATTCTGTCAAAAATAATTTTAAGTATAGCTAATATAGGAATGGCTAAAAACATTCCTGCAATCCCTGCAATTCCACCTCCTAATATGATTCCTATTATGGAGACGAACGCATTTATTTGAACTTTTGTATTTATAATAAGCGGGACAAGGATATTATTATCTATTATTTGAACTACTATATTTACGCCAATAACTCCCAGAATTATAGACAAGTCCGGAGTTCCTGTTAGTGAAGATAGAATTGTTAAAATTCCGGCAACCAGAATCCCGATATATGGAATTAGATTTAGGATACCTGTAATTATACCTAATAAAATAAAGTAAGGGACACCAATAATATAAAGACCGATGCTTGTTAAAATAGAAACAAAGATCATCTCTATTATCAGACCTGAAATATAGCTTTGAACGGAACCTTTTATTTGAGTTAAGATTTCCTGTAATTTAGGATGGTGTTCTTTTCTAAATAGCTTAGTTAAAAACAAGATGAAATGTGTTCTATATAAAAGAATCAAGAACGTATAAATAGGAATTAATGTAATATCTAAAAGGGTGTTCGTAACAGATATTAGAGTAGTACCGATAGTTTCTTTTCCTTTTTTTACAGAATCTTGTGTTACATCTTCAAGATATTTTCTTTGTTCCCAAATACTTACATGGAAATTGGTTCTTATGTATCTTTGAATATCTGTTGTAAAAAGATTAATATTTTTTCTAATCTCAGCAAAATCACTTGCAATGTCACTAATTTGATAAGAGATGAAAGCAAGTATCGCAATGATTAGTGAAACAAAAAGTATTACGGTTACTGAAACGGCTAGCGCATGCGGGAAACGGAATTTAGAATTTAAAAAGTGAACCATTGGTAACAATAATACCGCAAATAAAAAGGCAAGTAATATTGGAATTAAAACACTTTTCCCCATATAGAAAATATAGGTGATAGCAATCAAACTTACTAGTGAAAAAGTAAGTCTAACATAAAAAGGAATTTTGATTAAGGTATTCATACAATTTTATATTTATAGAAACTAAATGCTATAGTAATCGTTTAATGCTTTGCAGGCAAATTTGATATTTTATTGATTGTAGTCCGTTATATGTTTTTTATTATTTGTTATATAATTACTACTTGCAAACCATAAATTTAGAACAAATAAATAGTACCATTTAATTTTTTGCAAAATAAAACTAGTCAACAAACTCATTGTCATCAAAATGATGTTTCATTATCGAAATACCTTTTTGAAAAAGCAAGTTATTTGGATAGATAATCATTTCACCTTCTTTCGTTTTTAAAGAGACATGGAACGCTTTAATATCTTCAATTTCGGCTACTATAGGAAAATCTTTATCATGAATTTGTATTACATCTCCAATTTTAAATGGAAAAGAGAAAAACAGAATAATACCTGATGTAATATTACTTAAAATAGACCATTGAGCAAACATAGCCACACCTACAACGGTTGTGATAGAGGAAATGGCGATGATGATGTCTTTCGGTTGGACACCCCAGATCAATATTAAAGCAATTATTGCCAAAATATTAGTCAGTAGATGTAAGTATTTGACAACTAAATTTGTCCGATGTTCTATAATATGAGTTACCCTTGCAAAACGTCTAACCAGTCTTGAAGTGATTATTCGCAAAGCAAAAACAACTAGTAATAGAATCCCAGTTCCTATTACTTCTTTTGTAAAATCGTTAAAAAAAGACATGTTTTTTGTTTTAAGCTAAGTTACTCAAATATTCATAAACCTTGTCCACAGGCATCCCCATTACATTAGCATAAGAACCTTCGATTTTTGAAACAGCTATAAATCCTATCCATTCCTGTATGCCATAAGCTCCAGCCTTATCGAAAGGTTTGTAATTATCAATATAATAATTAATTGCCTCATCGCTGATTTCGTTGAAAGTAACTTTTGTTATTTCGTGTAGCAGCTCTGTTTTCGAATTGGTTTTAAAGCAAACGGATGTAATTACTTCATGAGTAGCATTCGAAAGCGATTTTAAAATAGCAAAGGCATCCTCCTTGTCAGTCGGTTTTCCTAAAGCTTTATTATTATGCCAAACAATCGTATCGCTCGTTACTAGAATTTCATTTTCTTGTAATCCTCCTTCAAAAGCACCAGCTTTCAATTCGGCTAGAAAGTTTGTTATCTCTTCTCTTTTTAGGTGTGGTGGATAAATCTCTTCAACTTCTTTTAATCGAATTTCAAAATCCAGTTCCAAATCTTTAAAGAATTGTTGTCTTCTGGGAGAACCGGAGGCCAAAATCAGTTTGTATTGTTTTAATTTATCTTGAAGCATTGTATTTTATATTTAAGGTGATGATTACGATGGATAGAATTCCGAAAAATAAAATCCATTTCAGTAGGGTACTTAAGGTATGAAATTCCTCTTTGGATTTGGCTGTCCAAATCTTAATAGTAAAAAAAATAAGTGGGGCCAAAACAAAAAGAAAGGAGTACAGTGTGGCAATAAATAAATCATTGGTCACAAAATAGGTTTTAGTATAAACGAATAGCCCGATTATCGGCACTAGGCTCAATATAAAAACTAATTTTGTTGTTTTTGCAATGTCTAAAGTGATAGCCAGGGTTTTCATGCCTTGGTTTTTGTCACCGTTGATGTCCTCTAAATCCTTAACTATTTCCCGAATAAAATTAATTAAAAAAGCAAATAAGGCATAATCTAAAAGAATAGAAAACAAATTGGCCATTAGGAGTTGGTTCCCTGCGTCAATTACAGGATACAAATCGAAAACACCAATAATCACAACACTAAATGCAAGTAACAGTGCGACAACAACATTACCTAATACCATCATTTGCTTTAAACTGGTCGCGTAGATATAAAGAGTTGCGGCAATCAGAATAAAAATAGAGGCAAAAGAGGGCTTTAAAATAACATTAGACAAATAAAAACCTATTAGAACTCCACTTATATTTAAAGTGGCGTAAATATTATAAGCCGCAGATTCAGAAATGTTTTTACCAATGATAACTCGATCTGGTTTATTGTCTAAATCTGTATCTTGATCAAAAATGTCGTTGATTACATAACCCGCCGCCGCGATTAAAACGGTGCTGAGTATTAATAATCCGTATTGCCAATCGCTTAACGCCAAAGGAATATTTTGCAATTTCAAAAAACCGTATCTAAAGACCAATTGCATAAAGGCAAGCATCAGTAGGTTTTGGTATCGAATGAGTTTCAGGTATTTCATTTATTCAGTATTCAATATTCAATATTCAGTGTTGGATTAGATTGTTACTCCATAACTGAATAGTGATCACTGTTAATTATTAATCAAGTTTACCATCGAAATAAGACATCCATTTTCCTTGTACTTTCATTACCTGTTCGATAACGTCGCGAGCCGCTCCTTTTCCACCATTGATATGCGAAATGTAAGTAGAGATTGATTTTATTTCTGGAGTAGCGTCCTGAGGACACGTTGGTAAGCCTACTAATTTCATCACATGATAATCAGGGATGTCGTCTCCCATATATAAAACCTGCTCTGGATTGATATTGTACAATTCAATGTATTCTTTAAACGTTTCTACTTTGTCAGGAGTCCCCAAGTGGATATCTGTTACTCCCAGATTTCGCAATCTTACGCGAACTCCTTCATTACTTCCTCCTGAAATAACGCAAACATTATAGCCGCTTTCCACAGCTGCTTTCATAGCATAACCGTCACGGATATTCATCGTTCTAAGGATTTCTCCCTCAGTGGTTACAAATACCGCGCTGTCTGTAAGTACGCCATCAACGTCGAAAATAAAAGTGGTGATGTCGTTCATTATTGTTTTATAACTTTTTGCCATTATCTTGTATAGATTGTGTTATTATTTTATAAATAGTTGATTGGTTTTTGTCCGATAAAAATAATTGATGTGCTTCAATTGTCTTTAAATCATTTCGCTTTGCTGGACCTGTTTGAGCGTCTTTGGGCAAAATAGTCATTATTTTTTGAGCTGTTTCCAAAATCAAGGGTTTTAAAATATCGAAAGGAACTTGATTTTCCTGACAAATTTCATTTCCAATGGTGTATAAGTGATTGGTAAAGTTATTTACGAAAACTGCCGCTACGTGCAATGCCTTGCGTTGTTCAGAGTTGATAGCAAATACTTTATCAGAAATCACTTTAGCCACTTTCTCCAATAATCTGAAATCAGTCGAGTTTTCGCTTTCTAAGCAAATGGGAATCGTCTTGAAATCTACTGCTTTGTTTTTAGTAAAGGTTTGAAGCGGGTAAAAAACACCTCTTCGGTTGTTGTCGTCTAAAACATCTAGTGCTACACTGCCTGAGGTGTGTACTACCAATCGGTTTTTAAAAGCTAATTGTGCAGCAACAGCTCCAATGGCATCATCTGAGACCGCAATGATGTATAAATCGGCCTCTAATAAATTAGCTATATCGGTTGTGATGAGACTAGCATCTAATACGTTTGTCAGTGTGTTCGCTTTTCTAGAAAACACCTGTGTCAATTCAATTTCATCTCCTGTATTCTTGGAGTTTTGAAAAGCAGCAATTAAATGTTGCGCTACATTTCCTGAGCCTATAATAATAACTTTAACCATTTGGCAAAATTAGCAAAAAAATGAAGTAGTATGGCAAATAAAGGGATAGAAGATTTTGGGAGTTGCAACAAGTGTTCTTCTTTTTCGGTTTCGAATCTTATGAAGAAAGTTCTGGAAACAATATAACTTATAGCTTAGAAATAAGATGGGTAGGTTGGGTGAGTATTAATTATTTTTTAGCTCAGTTCCTTAATATTGAAAAATGGCGGTTGGTTTAGTACCAAACGCCATTTTTTAATTCAATGTAATTTTTTATTTTTAATTGACCTTAATTATAGTTAAAATTCTATTTTTAACAGACAAGGTTCCCGCATCAATACTCCATCTTGCCTCAATTTTTTCATCTTGAGCAATAGTAGCCATTGCTTGTAAAGTAACATCCACCGTATTAACTTTTGTCGTTCTGGTTCTGGTAGAATTAGGGATTAGCACCCCATGATTATAAAGGCTAAAAGTAGCATTGCCAGGAATCTCCTTAATTACCTCAACATTACCACCAGGAGGAACAATTTCTCCATAATGAATAGCGGTTTCAAAGGCAGTTATAGCACCTAAATTAGTCGCGATTTGTCCAGTATAAGTAGATATACCTGTATTTGCAATTGCTCCAGACTTTGTAAGCATAACAAAAGATTGTACTGCTCCTAAGCTAACTTGCGAAGTCCCTAATGGAACGGAAATTGTCCCTGGTCCAAAAGCTAGTGCTCCTGCTGTAGTCAACATTCTTCCTTCAATGGTACAATCAGCACCGACAGCGACTGCAAGCCTAGATAAAAGAGATCCGAAAAATATGGAATTTGCTCCTAATCCAATAGCTCCTGTAGCTACCCAAAAGATATTTTTTGCTGATGCCCCGTTTACCAATTTAACAGTAATCCCCGCAGTGGTATTAAACGCACCTGCTGTTTTGAAGATAAAAACTGCATTGGGATCATTTTGTGCATCTAAAGTAACATCTGTCCCAATACTTAGAGCTCCTCCATAAGAGTATATTCCTGGCTTAATTGTTTTTCCTCCTATGTCACCGGCAGCGGCTTGATAAGTACCTTGCCCCATATTATCTATATCTGTATAGATTTTTTCTAAATCGGCAATTGCATCGTCTGTAGTAACAATAGCTGTTTCATAAGCAGGAGCTATACTGTATTCACTATTAAAAAAGACCAAATAAGTACCAGGTTCTGGTGATTTGCTCATTCCGGACATTAAAACATCAGAAGTTGACGAAGTTGAAATAGTTACTGAATCATCTGTAGAACTGTAGCTAGGGGATGGCCCTTGAGGTCCAACGGCTCCTGTTTCTCCTTTTAATGAAGTAATAAATTCAGTTTGAGTTCCTGTATTTCCTTCAGAAAGCCATATTTCATATGCTGTCTTACCATTGGCTCCTGTCGCACCAATTGAGCCTGTACTTCCTTTTAGACCATCAGCACCGTCAGTTCCAGTATTACCTTTTGCTCCAATTGCACCATCAATACCATTTGCTCCAGTAGTACCATTTATTCCGTCAATACCATTTGATCCAGTGTCTCCTTTCGCTCCAGTAGTACCAGTTGCACCGTCACTACCGTTTATTCCGGTATCTCCTTTTACTCCAGTAGCACCATCATTTCCGTTAACACCATTTATTCCAGTATCTCCTTTTGCTCCAGTAGTACCGTTTATTCCGTCAATACCATTTGATCCAGCGTCTCCTTTTGCTCCGGTAGCACCGTTTATTCCGTCAACACCATTAATTCCAGCGTCTCCTTTTGCACCGTCAATACCATTTGATCCAG